>JAYRSJ010000011.1:0-144579 GCA_041920215.1 Burkholderiaceae bacterium
TTCAACATCGCGACTCTTGTCCTGACCCTCGCGGCCCTTGCCCTGCCGCCCCTAAGAGCAGCTGCATCAGCAGCGAAGCCCTCGACTGTAGCACAAGATCTTCTTGCTTGGCAAACTCGTTTCGTCGTCAACGCTACGAGAGCAGCGCCCCTGAAGTAAGAAGACCCATGGCGTCGAAGGCGCCATGGGTCTGAGATGTCGCCACTCAATGGCGGTCGGAATGATCAGTCCTCGTCTTTGAAGGCCTCTTCCCGCTTACTTTTGATAGAGGGGAGCATCACGACGAAGACCATCAAGGCCGCAGCGATCAGCAGACCCGCAGACAGGGGCCGAGTCATAAAGGTTGCCCAGTCACCGCGCGACAGAAGAAGCGCCCTGCGCAAGTTCTCTTCCATCATCGGGCCCAGGATGAAGCCCAGCAGCAACGGAGCAGGCTCACAGCTCAGCTTGTAGAACACATAGCCGACCACAGCGAAGCCGGCGGTCATGTACACATCGAAGCTGTTGTTGTTCAGCGAATAGCTACCGATGCAGCAAAAGGTCACGATGGCGGGGAACAGGAAACGATAGGGCACCGTCAGCAGCTTGATCCAGATACCGATCAGCGGCAGGTTCAGCACGATCAACATCAGGTTGCCGATCCACATCGATGCAATCAGGCCCCAGAACAACTCGGGGTTGCTGGTCATCACTTGCGGCCCGGGCTGGATACCCTTGATCGTCATGGCACCCACCATCAGCGCCATCACGGCATTCGGCGGTATGCCCAACGTCAGCATGGGTATGAAGCTGGTCTGTGCACCGGCATTGTTGGCCGCTTCGGGGCCGGCAACGCCCTGGATCGCACCTTGCCCGAAGGGTCGGCTCGGGTTCTTGGTGATCTTCTTTTCCAAGGTGTAAGCGGCAAAAGCCGACAGCAGGGCTCCGCCACCGGGCAGCACACCCAGAATCGACCCAAGCGCCGTGCCTCGTAGCACCGAGGGCCATGCCTCCTGGAAGTCCTGCTTGGTCGGCCAAAGACCACTGACATGCTTGGTAAAGACCTCGCGGTGCTCCGCCGGCTTGCCAAGGTTGGCGATGATCTCGCCAAAGCCAAACACACCCATGGCAATGACGACGAAGTTGATGCCGTCGGTCAACTCAGGAATATCAAAGGAGTAGCGCGGCACACCCGAGATCACATCGGTGTTGATCTGGCCTAGCAACAAGCCCAGCACGATCATCGAGATCGCCTTCAGCAGCGAGCCCGAAGCCAGCACCACCGCGCCTATCAGACCCAGCACCATCAGGGAGAAGTACTCGGCCGGACCGAACTTGAAGGCCAGTTCGGTCAGGGGCGGTGCGAAAGCCGCGATCACCACCGTGCCCACACAGCCCGCGAAGAATGATCCCAGCCCGGCAGCCGCAAGCGCAGCACCGGCCCGGCCTTGACGCGCCATCGCGTAGCCGTCAATGGCCGTCACCACCGAGCTGGATTCACCCGGCACATTGATCAGGATGGCCGTGGTCGAGCCGCCGTACTGGGCCCCGTAGTAAATGCCCGCCAACATGATCAGCGCCGGCGTCGCATCCAGCGAATAGATCGAGGGCAACAGCATTGCGATCGTCGCCACCGGGCCCAGGCCCGGCAGCACACCGATCAAGGTGCCCAGCACCGCGCCACCAAAGGCGTAGGCCAGATTGATCCAAGTCAGCGCGGTACTGAAACCGAGCGCAAGATTGTTCAGCAAGTCCATGCGCGCGCCCTCAGTTGCCGAAGATGGTGGGCCAAACCGGCAGCACCAGGTTCAGTCCCCAAACAAAGATCACCCAACTGGCCAGGGTCAGTACCGCCGCGTTGATCACGGCGCCGCGCCAACCGAACTCATCGCCGGCCATCGCCGAGATCACGATCAGCAAGGGCAGCGTGATCGCCAGACCCAGACGGGGCAGGCAGACGCCGAACATGATGATGGAGGCAACGATCACCAGCAGCGGCTTCCAGGCCACGCCGCCTATGGGGTCGCCATTGGCAGACTCGATCGTCAAGGCCTTGAACAGCACCATGCAGCCCAGCACGGCCAGCAACAGGCCCAGGCCGAAAGGAAAGTAGCCCGGACCCGGGCGCGCCGACGAACCAAAGCTGTACTCGGTGGCTCCCCAGGCAAAGCCCAGGCCGACCAGCAAGAACATCAGGCCCGACCAGAAGTCTCTCTGACTTTTGATCTTCATTATGGAAACCTCTCAAGCTCCGTAGATGGGGCGGATTCTAGGCAGCACCCACCCTGCGGCCTCTGTGGTTTCCACGTAAGCAGGGACCGCTCAACTCTCCCAGGCCGGCGTGCTGCGCAGCACCTCTTCTACCGTGGTCAGGCCCTCGGCAATCTTCATCGCACCGGCCAGGCGCAGTGGCCGCAACCCTTCCTGAACCGCCTGCCGACGCAGTGCGCCAATATTCGGCTCGGGGTGCAGGGTCGCCTTGACCGCTTCGCTGACTGTCAGCAGCTCATACAGACCGGCGCGGCCACGATAGCCGGTATTGCGGCAGTCCAGGCATCCCACTGGCTTGTAGGGCTTGACGCCCCCGTTCATGCGCCAGTGCTTCAGCATCTCGTTCAGCGTGTCCCGCGTCACCGCTGGATCAGGCTGCTTGCAGGCCGGACACAGCGTGCGCACCAGGCGTTGGGCCAGCACGCCAATCACGGTCGCGCTGATCAGATAGGGTGGCACGCCCAGGTCGGTCAGGCGGGTGATGGCCGAGGCCGCATCGTTGGTGTGCAAGGTGCTGAAGACCAGATGGCCGGTCAGCGCCGCCTGGATCGCCATCTCGGCGGTCTCCAGATCGCGGATCTCGCCCACCATGATGATGTCCGGATCCTGCCGCATCAGCGCGCGCAGGCCCTCGGCAAAGCCGAAATCCAGGGCCGCTTGCACCTGCGTCTGGTTGAAAGCCGGCTCGATCATCTCGATCGGGTCCTCCACCGTGCAGACATTGACCTCGTCGGTCGCCAGGCGCTTCAGGGTCGAGTACAGGGTACTGGTCTTGCCGCTGCCGGTCGGACCGGTCACCAGGATGATGCCGTGCGCCTGGGTCACCAGGCGGTTCCAGCGCTCGGCGTCATGGCCCGAGAAACCCAGCTGATCCAGATCCTTGACCGCCGTGTCCGGATCGAAGATGCGCATCACCATCTTCTCGCCAAAGGCCGTGGGCAGGGTCGACAGGCGCATCTCCACCTCGTCGCCGGCCGGATTGCGGGTCTTGATGCGGCCGTCCAGCGGGCGGCGGCGCTCCACCACGTCCATGCGGCCCAGCAGCTTGATGCGGGCCGTCATCGCGCTCATCACCGTGGTGGGCAGCTGGTAGACGGTATGCAGCACGCCGTCGATGCGGAAACGGATCACACCCATCTCGCGCCGCGGCTCCAGATGGATGTCGCTGGCACGCTGGTCGAAGGCGTACTGCCACAGCCAGTCCACCACCTGGACCACGCCCTGGTCATTGGCATCGAGCTGCTTGTTGCTCTTGCCCAGTTCGACCAGTTGCTCAAAGCTGGCCACCTGATTCGACTCGCCCGCCTTGGCCGCGGCGCGCACCGAGCGCGCCAGCGTGAAGAACTCGGTGGTGTAGCGCGCGATCTCCAGCGGATTGGCCAGCACCAGCTTGATGCGCTTGCGCGTGTGCGACTCGATCTGCGGCACCCAGCCGGTATCGAAGGGCTCGCTGGTCGCTATCGTCACCTCGGTCAGTCCCACCTGCACCGGCAGGCAGCGCTTGGCTTCGGCATAGCCCACGGACATGATGTCCGACACCCGGCCCACATCGACCTTGAGTGGATCGATGCGCAGATAACCCAGCTTCAGCCGCCCGGCCAGCCATTCGGTCAGCTGGTCCACATCCAGCGGTTTGTTCGTTCCCGCCCGCAGCAGCCCGGCATGGCCCAGCCGCACCAGCGGATGCAGCGAGCTGTCGCCGGCCGCGAAGCGCGCCTCGATACGCTGCACCTGCTCTGCATCGATGACCCCGTCCTCATGCAGCCAGCGCACCAGGCTGCGCCACTCCAGGCGACCTTCGGGTTTGCTGGCAATGCCGGGGGCTGCGGGCAGGGCTGTCTTGGTCTTGCTGCTGCTCATGACTAGGCGTGGACAAGGCTGGCGTTGATGATGTCGAGCGGCAGCGGCCGCACCAGGCGCAACCAGCGCTGGGCCGGCAGGCCGTACAGGGCTTCGATCTGCGCGGCGCGCTGCTCCAGCACCTCCCGCTCGGGCACGGTCACGCCGCGCGCAGCCACGATGATGGTATTGCCTTCCTTGGTCGGCGCCAGGCTCCAGACCTGGTCACTGCCAAACACCCGGGCAATGCGCGCGGCGCTGCGCGCGAAGCTGGCGCTGCGGCCGAAGAGATTGACGGTCATCAGCCCGCCATCGGCCAGCACCGCCCGGCAGGCGGCATAGAAGGCCTCGTCGTCCAGCACCGGCGAGGCGGCCTCATGGTCATAGAGATCGACATTGAGCACCGCCACCGTCTGCAGGTTCTCGGCCTCGGCCAGCCACTCGGCGGCATCCTGGCGCAGCACGCTCAGGCGGGCATCATCGTCAGGCAGATGAAACCAGAGCCGGCAGGCGGTAATCACCGTCGGGTTGATCTCCACCGCCGTGGTCTTCATCTTCAGCACCTTGTGGGTGAAGCGCGTCAGCGCTGCGGCACCCAAACCCAGCTGAACCGCCCTGCCCTGGCGCAGCTCGCGGCTGTCGCGCCACAGCATCCAGGCCATCATGCGCTGCACATAGTCCAGCTCGATTTCCTGGGGCTTGCGTATGCGCATCGCCCCCTGCACCCAGATGCTGTCCAGATGCAGATAGCGCACCCCATCGTGCTCGCTGATCGTCGCACTGACCCAGTCATCGGCAGCCCTGCGGCCTGTCTTTTTCTTGCTCATGCCGCAAGTAGACCATGCCGCGCAAACACCTGGGCCCAAGCCGCCAGCTTGCGCTCCAGACTCCAGCTGGCATGGGCCGGACTGGTCGAGGGCAGCCGGTAGACCGGCAGACCCAGACGCGCACTCAGCGACATATGTCTGGCTGCTTCCCCGCCGTTGTGCGCCACCGCCTGCAGCGCCGGCATACGCGCCACCAGGCCGGGCAGATCGTTGGGCTGGGCCGCGCGTATCGCGCTGTCCAGACTGCCCGCTCGCTCGCAGGCCGCGTACACATCCCAGATCGCCAGGCCGCGCTCACAGGCCACGGCGAGGCGCTGCTCATAGGGCAAGGCCTGCAGATCCAGGCCCCAGAGCGCCGACAAGATGGGCCAGAACTGGTTGCGCGGGTGCCCGTAGTACTGCTGGCGCTGAAGGGAGGCCACCCCGGGAAAGCTGCCCAGCACCAGCAGCCGCGCCTGCGGCGACCAGACCGGCGCCAGGCCCTGCAGCCGCAGCTCGCTCACGGCAGCCGCGGCAGCGCCGCGCGGGTGTTGGCGCCGGTGATGGCGGCCGTCTGCGCCAGGCTCCAGCCGCGCAGCCCGGCCAGAGTCTGGGCGATGCGGGGCAGTTCGGCCGGCTCGTTGCGAGCCTGCTCGCCCGCCGCGCGCTGGGCCGCCGTCTTGTACAGCCAGTGCGGCGGGATGTCCGGTGCATCGGTCTCCAGCACCAGGCTTTCTGCCGGCAGTTCGGACGCCAGACGGCGGATCTGCAGCGCGCGCTCAAAGCTCAGCGTGCCGCCGAATCCCAGCTTGAATCCCAGCGTCACAAAGGCCAGCGCCTGCTGCGCACTGCCGTTGAAGGCATGAGCGATGCCGCCCACCGCCCCCTGGCGGCGAAGACCCGCGAGCAGCTGATCCGCGCTGCGCCGCACATGCAGGATCAGCGGCAGGCCGGCGCGGCGCGCCAGCCTCAGCTGCTCGGCATAGAAGTGCTGCTGGCGCGCCGCGTCCAGGCCCGGCACGAAGAAGTCCAGGCCGATCTCGCCCACCGCCACCAGACGCGGATCGTCGCGGTAGCGCTTGAGCAGCTCGGCCAGCAGGGCCAGGTCTTGCTCGTCGGCCTGCATCACATAGAGCGGGTGGATGCCCAGCGCATAGACAAAACCGTGCCGGTGCGCCAGCGCGCGCACCGTCTCGAAGTCAAAGGCGGCCACCGCCGGCAGCACCAGCTGCGTGACGCCGGCCGCCCGCGCCCGCTCGACCACCGCCTCGCGGTCCGCGTCGAACTCCGGCGCGTCCAGATGGCAGTGGCTGTCTATCCACATCGACCGCGCCGCCAGGCCTAGCGGAACACCACCGTGCGCTTGCCATTCATCAGCACCCGGCGCTCGGCATGCCACTGGATCGCGCGGGCCAGGGTCACGCATTCCACATCCCGTCCCATCGCAGCCAGCTGCTCAGGCGGCAGGCTGTGGTCGATACGCGCCACCTCCTGCTCGATGATCGGACCTTCGTCCAGGTCCGAGGTCACATAGTGCGCGGTGGCGCCGATCAGCTTGACGCCGCGCTCGTAGGCCTGGTGATAGGGTTTGGCGCCCTTGAAACTGGGCAGAAAGCTGTGGTGGATGTTGATGGCGCGGCCCGCCAGGTACTGGCACAGCTCGGGGCTCAGGATCTGCATATAGCGCGCCAGCACCACCAGATCGATCTGATTCTCCTCCACCACCTCGCGGATCTTGCGCTCCTGCGCAGCCTTCTGCTCGGCTGTGCTGTTGAGCAGCGGGAAGTGGTGGAAGGGAATGTTGTGCGAGGCGGCCAACTGGTAGAAATCGCGGTGATTGCTGACGATGGCCGGGATCTCGATCGGCAGATGCCCGGTCTGCACGCGAAACAGCAGATCGTTCAGGCAATGCCCCAGCTTGGAGACCAGCAGCAGCACCCGGGTCTTGGTCTCGCGGCCCACCAGCTCCCAGTCCATCTGCAGGCGCTCGGCCAGCGGCCCGAAGGCGGCCCGCAGGGCGCTCGCCGAACTGCCGGTCGCGCATTCGAACTCGATGCGCATGAAGAAGCGGCGGTGGTCGGCATCGCCGTGCTGGGCCGAGGTCAGAATATTGCCGCCCTGCTCCAGCAGCAGGCCGGTCACCGCATGGACGATGCCGGCCTGGTCGGGGCAGCTCAGCTTGAGGATGAAACGGGCGGTGGGGCTACTCATACGGCGCATTCTTCTGAAGGGGCGCACATGCTACTGCAAGGCGCGGAGCACCGCGCTCAGCGGGCAGCGCCGCTTTGCAGATCCAGGCGCTGCTCGCAGCGCCCGGCCAGTTCCTGGTCGTGCGTAACCAGCACGAAGGCCGTGCCCTGCTCCTTGGCGGTGGCCAGCATCAGCTCGAAGACCGCCTGCGCGGTGCCGCGATCCAGATTGCCGGTTGGCTCGTCGGCCAGCACGCAGGCCGGCCGGCTGACCAGCGCACGGGCGATGGCCACGCGCTGGCGTTCGCCGCCAGACAGCTCGCCGGGCCGGTGCTGCAGGCGCGCCGCCAACCCCACCCGAGCCAGCATCGCGGCCGCAGCCTCACGGGCCTGTGCCAGCGGCTGACGCCGCACCCGCAAGGGCATGGCCACATTGTCCAGGGCACTGAACTCGGGCAGCAGATGGTGGAACTGGTAGACGAAGCCCAGATGCTGGTTGCGCCAGCGGCCCAGCTCGGGTTCCTTCAGCAGGGCCAGGTCTTGCCCCATCAGGCTGACCTTGCCGGCGGTCGGCCGGTCCAGCCCACCCAGCAGGTGCAACAGGGTGGACTTGCCCGAGCCCGAGGCCCCCACCACCGCCAGGGTCTGGCCGCGCCGCACCGTCACATCGACGCCGGCCAGCACCCGCACATCCAGCCCGCCTTCGCGGAAGCGCCGCTCCAGGCCACGCCCTTCCAGCACGATCACGGCTGCATCATTCATAGCGCAGCGCCTCCGCCGGTTGCACCCGGCTGGCGCGCCAGCTCGGGTAAAGCGTCGCGACAAAGGCCAGCAGCAGCGAGATCAGCGCGATCGGCAGGATGTCGCCACGCTGCGGATCGCTGGGCATGTGCGAGATCAGGTAGATGCTGCCGGGCAGGAAGCTGACATTGAGGGCCTGCTCGATGGCCGGCACGATGACATCGAGGTTGTGCGCCACCAGCAGGCCCAGGCCCACGCCGGACAGCGTGCCGATCACGCCCGAGGCCGCGCCCTGCACCATGAAGATGCCCATGATGGAGCGCGGGCTGGCGCCCAGGGTGCGCAGGATGGCGATGTCGGCCTGCTTGTCGGTCACCGTCATCACCAGCGTGGAGACCAGGTTGAAGGCCGCCACCGCAACGATCAGGGTCAGGATGATGCTCATCAGGCGCTTCTCCACCTGCACCGCGTCGAACCAGTTGGCATTGCTGCGGGTCCAGTCGCGCACGCGGATCTCGGGGCCCAGGCTGCGCGCCAGCCGATCGCCGACCGCACGCGCTGCGTGCACATCGTGCAGGCGCAGCTGCACGCCGGTGGGTCCGGCCACGCGCAGCAACCGAGCCGCGTCCTCCACATGGATCAGGGCCAGACCGCTGTCGTACTCGTAATGGCCGGCGTGAAAGACGCCCACCAGATTGAACTGCTTGAGCCGCGGCACCACACCGGCTGGCGTCACCTGGCCGCTGGGCGTCACCAGGGTGATCTTGTCGCCCAGCTGCAGACCCAGCTGACGGGCCAGATCGACGCCGATGATGATGTTCCACTCGCCCGGTTTCAGCCGGGCCAGTTCCTTGTCGCGCAGCTGCCGCGCCAGCGGCGTGATCTCGGGCTCGTGCGCCGGGTCTATGCCGCGCACCAGGGCGCCGCGCATATCCTCGCCACGGGCGATCAGCACCTGGGAGGCGATGAAGGGCGCGGCCGCGGCCACCGCCGTATCGGCCCGGGCCTGAGTCGCCAGCTGTTGCCAGTCGTCCAGTGCCTCGCCACTGTAGCGCGAGAGCTCGATATGCGAGATCACCGACAGCATGCGGTCGCGCACCTCCTTCTGGAAGCCGTTCATCACCGAAAGCACGATGATCAGCGCCGCCACGCCCAGCGCGATGCCCAGCACCGAGACGGCGGAGATGAAGGAGATGAAGCGGTTGCGCCGCCCGCCCCGGCCGGCGCGGGTGTAGCGCCAGCCGATCTGGAACTCGTAGGGCCAATTCATGGGCGGCGATGCTAACCGACGGCATGGTCAGCCACAGCGGCGGGCATGAAAAAGCCCGCCGGTCCTGCGGACGCGGCGGGCTGATGGGGCGGGATCGATCAGCCGTTCTTGCGGCGGCGGGCGACAGCCCCCACGGCCAGCAGGCCCAGGGCCATCAGGCCATAGGTCGAGGGCTCGGGCACGGCCGAGACACCGAAGGTCAGCGAGCCCGAATCCCAGCGGCCGTCCGGGTTCACGCCGGAATCGTCGAAGCCCTCATGGAACTCCAGGCGCAGGATGCCGTCGGCACCGACCTGGAAGGCCAGGCCCAGATCCACCAGGCTGGCGCTGCCGCTGAAGCTGGCGCTGCCCGGATCGTCATAGATGGCCTCGACACCCGGCGTGAAGGTGATCAACTGATTGCCCGCCGTGTCACCGAAGCTGACCTGCAACTCGGACAGCCAGCTCGGGTTGAAGGCGGTAATTGCCAGATCCCAGCTGACGGTGGAGACGGTGGCAAAGGCGCCGACATTGAAGTCCAGCACCGTGTTGCCCGGGTTGCCCAAGGTGCCAACGCTGTTGATGCCGCCGACATTGACCACCAGATTGTTGATCGCCGTCGGGTTCAGCACGCCCACGGTCGCCGAGCGCGAGAGGCCGCTGATCTGGTTGGTGGCACTGCCGCCTGCCGCCTGGGCCGAGCCCAGACCGGCCAGAGCCAGAACGATTGCCGAAAGGCCCAGCTTGCAGGCCGTTGTTGTACGCAACATGGATTTCCCCCAAATGCTTTGTATGGATGAACAGTCCCGAAAGACATCCTTCCGGGTGCAGCCAATTTGCATCAGCGCGACGCGCGTGGCGATGGGGTTAGGCCTTGTCAGGGCTGTGACAGCGCCCCTTGAATGAGCTACGGGCAAGTACCGAGTGGCGGACCAGGCCGCAGCGCCGCGGCGCGCGCCTCAACCGTTACACCCGAGAAACAATGATGACAGCGCCGGCAAGACCTGGCCCCGATTGAAACAGATCCGCGTTAACCCGCCCCGCGAACAAGGGGGCCGCCGGGCAGGGTCCGGAGTGGCCCGTTTGCGCAAACGGGCCACTCAATGCGCCTCGTCCCAGTTGGCCCCCACCCCCACCTCGGCCAGCAGCGGCACTTTCAGCTGGGCCACGCCGGCCATGCGCTGCGGCACGGCCATGCGCAGCCAGTCCAGCTCGTCCACCGGCACTTCGAAGACCAGTTCGTCATGCACCTGCATCACGATGCGGCTGCGCTTGCCCTGCGCGTCCAGCTCGGCCTGCACCGCGATCATCGCCAGCTTGATCAGATCGGCCGCCGTGCCCTGCATCGGTGCATTGATCGCCTGGCGCTCGGCGCCGGCCTTGCGCGGGCCATTGCCGCCCTTGATCTCGGGCAGATAGATGCGGCGACCGAACAGGGTCTCCACATAGCCGCGCTCGGCCGCACCCGCCCGGGTCTCGTCCATATAGCGCTTCACCCCGGCAAAGCGGGTGAAGTAGCGGTCGATATAGTCCTTGGCCGCCTTCTGCTCGATGCCCAGACTCTGGGCCAGGCCGAAGGCCCCCATGCCGTAGATCAGGCCGAAGTTGATGGTCTTGGCATAGCGGCGCTGCTCGCTGCTGACCTCGCCCAGGGGCACGCCGAAGACCTCGCTGGCGGTGGCGCGGTGCACGTCCTGGCCCTCCTGGAAGGCGCGCAGAAGGCCGGGATCCTCGCTGATATGCGCCATGATGCGCAGCTCGATCTGCGAGTAGTCGGCGCTGACGATCACGTGGCCCGGCGGCGCGACGAAGGCCTCACGCACCCGTCGCCCCTCGGCCGTGCGTATCGGGATGTTCTGCAGATTCGGCTCGTTGCTGGACAGCCGGCCGGTCACGGCCACCGCCTGCGAGTAGGTGGTGTGGACCCGGCCGGTGGCCGCATTGACCATCTGGGGCAGCTTGTCGGTGTAGGTGCTCTTGAGCTTGGCCAGGCCGCGGTACTCGAGGATCTTGGCGGGCAGCGGGTAGTCGGCCGAGAGCTTCTCCAGCACCTCCTCGTCGGTGGACGGTGCGCCGGTGGCGGTCTTCTTGACGATGGGCAGGCCCAGCCGGTTGAAGAGGATTTCGCCGATCTGCTTGGGGCTGCCCATATTGAAGGGCTGGCCGGCAATCGCATAGGCCTCCTGCTCCACCTGCACCAGGCGCTGGCCCAGCTCGTGGCTCTGGGCCTGCAGCCGGCCCGCGTCGATCAGCACGCCAACGCGCTCGATGCGCGTCAGCAGCACCGAGGTCGGCAGTTCGATCTGCTGGTAGACGAAGCTCAGCCCGGGCTCGGCGGCGATCTGCGGCTGCAGCAGCGCATGCACCGCCAGGCACATCTCCGAATCCTCGCAGGAGTACTCGGTGGCCCGCGCCACATCGACCTGGGCAAAGGGGATCTGGTGCGCGCCCTTGCCACACAGATCTTCGTAGCTGAGCCCATGCCGGCCCAGATGACGCTCGGCCAGCGCCTCCAGCCCGTGGCTCTTGTGCGCCTCCAGCACATAGCTCTGCAGCATGGTGTCATGCGCATAGCCGCGGATCGCAATGCCGTGGTTGGCGAACACATGCGTGTCGTACTTGATGTTCTGGCCCAGCTTCTTCTTGGCGGCATCCTCCAGCCAGGGTCTGAGCCGTTCCAGCACCTCGTTCAGCGGCAGCTGCTGCGGCGCGTCCGGGCCGGCATGGCGCAAGGGGATGTAGCAGGCGGCACCGGGCCGATCGCTGAAGCTCAGGCCGACGATGCGCGCCTGCATAGCGTCCAGCGAGTCGGTCTCGGTATCGAGCGCGGTCAGCGCGCTGGCCTCCAGCCGCGCCAGCCAGGCCTCGAACTGCGGCCAGCTCAGCACGGTCTCATAGGCCTTGTCCGGGGTCGGCGCGACCGGCGCGGGCGCCTCGGCGGCGGCAAAGAGATCGCCACTGAGCGGCGCGTCCGGGGCCACGCCCACCGATGGCGCGCCGCTGCCCATCTCCGCCTCCAGCTCACGCCTCAGGGTCTTGAAACCGTAGCGGGTGTAGAAGTCCAGCAGGGCCGGCTGGTCCACCGGCTGCAGCGCCAGGGCCTCCAGCGCCGGCCAGCCCGGCACATGGGCGCTCAGGTCCGCATCGCAGACCACGGTCACCAGGCGGCGGCCCAGCGGCAGCCAGTCCAGCGCCTTGCGCAGGTTCTCGCCCGCCACGCCCTTGATCTGCCCGGCCTGGGCCATCACCGCCTCTAGCGAGCCGTACTCGGCAATCCATTTGGCCGCGGTCTTGGGGCCGACCTTGTCGACGCCGGGCACGTTGTCCACCGTGTCGCCCATCAGCGTCAGGTAGTCGATGATGCGGTCCGGCGCCACACCGAACTTCTCGCGCACCCCGGCCTCGTCCAGGCGTTCGGGCGGCCGGCTCATGGTATTGATCAGGCTGACATCGGGGGTCACCAGCTGGGCCAGGTCCTTGTCGCCGGTGGCGATCACCACCCGATGGCCGCTGGCGGCGCCGACGCGCGCCAGCGTGCCGATCGCATCGTCGGCCTCTATGCCCGGCACCTCCAGCAGCGGCCAGCCCAGCAGGCGCACGACCTCGTGGATGGGCTGGATCTGTTCGCGCAGCGCGTCCGGCATGGGCGCGCGCTGGGCCTTGTACTCCGGATACCAGGCGTCGCGGAACGTCGGCCCCTTGGCATCGAAGACACAAGCCGCATGCTCGGCGCCGATGTCCTCACGCAGTTTCTTCATCATCGCGACGATGCCATGCACCGCCCCGGTGGGCTGGCCCGCGGGCCCGCGCAGATCGGGCAGGGCGTGATAGGCGCGATAGAGGAAGCTGGAGCCATCGACCAGCAAGAGAATGGGTTTGCTCATGGCCCGGATTGTCTGTCAGCGCCGCGCATAGAATCAGCCGCATGTTCCGTCCCATCCATCTGCTGCTGCCCGCCCTGCTTCTCGGCCAGCCGGCGCTGGCTGTCCAGCCGCCCGAGCCCAAGGTCGAGCAGATCGTGATCGAGGACGACGGCAACCGCATCGAAGAGTTGCGGGTGCGCGGCCAGACCCAGAAGGTCACGGTCAGCCCCAAGAACAGCAAGCTGCCCAGCTATGAAATCATCGTGGGCGACGGCAGCCGCGAACTCTCCCCCGGCCCCGGCTCCAACCGCGGCGCCGTCGGCCAGCGTGTCTGGCGTGTTCTGACCTTCTGAGCGGCGCCGCCCCGGGTTCACCAGGCCCGTCGGCTCGGCCCCTCGCTGCCCCCTTCCTGCCATGGCCGTTTTCACCGAAGTCTCCATCGCCGAGGCCCAGCACCTCGTCAAGCGCCTGAATCTGGGTCGCGTGCAAGCGCTGCGCGGCATCAAGGCCGGCATAGAGAACACCAACTACTTCCTGCAGACCGACCAGGGCGAGTGGGTGCTGACGGTGTTCGAGCGCCTGTCCTTCGAACAGCTGCCCTTCTATCTGCGCCTGATGCAGCATCTGGCCCGGCGCGGCATCGCGGTACCGGAACCCAAGGCCGATGCGACGGGCGAGATCCTGCATCGCCTGCAGGGCAAGCCGGCCGCGGTGGTCGACAAGCTGGCCGGCGGCCACCAGCTGGCACCCGATCTGTTTCACTGCGAGCAGGTCGGTGCGGAGCTGGCGCGCATGCATCTGGCGGCCCAGGACTTCCCGCTGTCCCAGCCCAATCTGCGCGGTCTGGCCTGGTGGACCGAGACGGTGCCGGTGGTGCTGCCCTATCTGTCGGCCGAGCAGGCTCAGCTGATCCGCGACGAGCTGGCCTACCAGCAGCAGCTGGCCGCCTCGGCCGGCTATGCCGAGCTGCTGGCCAAGCATGCCGGCCCCATCCATGCCGACCTGTTCCGCGACAACGTGATGTTCGACGGACTGCCCGGCCGGGAGCGCCTGTCGGGTTTCTTCGATTTCTACTTCGCCGGCGTCGACACCTGGCTCTTCGATCTGGCCGTCTGCCTCAACGACTGGTGCATAGACCTGGCCAGCGGCCGGCTCGACAGCGCCCGCGCCGAGGCCTTTGTGCGCGCCTATGAAGGGGTCCGGCCGCTCAGCGGCACCGAGCACCGCCTGCTGCCGGCGCTGATGCGCGCCGGCGCGCTGCGCTTCTGGGTGTCGCGGCTGTGGGACTTCCACCTGCCGCGCGATGCCGCCCTGCTCAAACCCCATGATCCTGGCCATTTCGAGCGCGTGCTGCGAGCCCGCATCGCCGAACCCTGGCATGCGATGAAGACCTGATGGAAGAAGCCTCCCGCATGAGCATGACCCTGCATCTGCAAAACGTGCCGGCCAAGAACGGCGCCCTGTGGCTGCGCCATGGGTTCAAGGTGCTGCAGCGCCGCCCGCTGGCCCTGGCCGGGCTCTATCTGCTGACGCTGATCGTCGGTGTGCTGCTGCCCATGGTGCTGCCCTTTCTGGGCGCGCTGTCGCTGATGATCCTGCCCCTGGTCTCGCTGGGCTTCATGCTGGCCACCCATCTGATCCTGCAGGACAAGACGCCGACGCCGGCGGTCTTCCTCGCACCGCTGAAGCTGACGCCCGAGCGTCGCCGCAACCAGCTCAAGCTCTGCCTGGCCTACGGCATCGCGATGACGCTGGCGATGCTGCTGGCGCAATGGATCGATGGAGGCGCTTTCGCCGCGCTGCAGGCGTTGCTGGCGGCCGAGAAGCCCGACCAGGCGGCGATCGCCGAGGCCCTGGCCCAGCCCCAGCTGTTCTGGGGCTTTGCCGTCATGGCCCTGGCCTTCGCCATCGTCTCGGTGGCCTTCTGGCATGCGCCGGCCCTGGTGCATTGGGGCGGCCAGGGGGCGATGCAGGCGGTGTTCTCCAGCACGCTGGCGATCTGGCGCAACAAGTCGGCCTTCGCCTACAACGCGCTGTGCTGGCTCTTGCTGCTGGTGGGCGTCGCGATGTTGATCTCCACCGTCTTCGGCCTGCTGGGCCTGCCCGCACAGCTGATGATGCTGGCCCTGCTGAGCGCCGGCCTGATGCTGTCCACCGCCTTCTACGCCTCGCTGTACTTCAGCTTTGTCGACTGCTTCATGTTCGGCGCGCCGCGCGACCTGCTCAGCGAGAAGAAGCACTGAGCCGGTCCGCGCTAAACCACCGCATGAAGAAAGGGCCCAGCGGGCCCTTTCTCATGTCAGCGCGAGCGCTGGCTTGCATCAGCTGCCGATGCGACCGCCATCGTTCTTGGTGATCACGATGGTGGCCGAGCGCGGCCGCTTGCCGGCGCCGTAGCCGGCGTTGCTGGGCCACTGGCTGGTGTACTTGCTCGGGTCGGCGATATTGGCCATGGCCGTGGTCTCACCGGGGTGCTGGATATTGACGAACAAGGTCTTGCCGTCCGGCGTCTCGGCCAGACCGGTGATCTCGCAGGCGCTGGGGCCAACCAGGAAGCGCTTCAGCGTCTCGGCCGTTGCGGCCTTGCCCACATAGGTATCGACATTGAGCTTGCTGCCATCGGCCTTGGTGTAGCTGAGCGTCTTCTTGGCGCCATCGCCCACCTGGCCCGGCAGCGCGGCCAGCATCATGCAGTTGCTGACGTCGGTGTAGGCGCCATCGTCGGTCTGTATCCAGCAGATGCCGGTCGAGGGGCTGAATGCCAGGCCATCGGGGCTGGAGAAGTCCTGTTCGCTGGTCAGATTGGACAGATTGATCATGCCCGGCGCTGCGGCGGACTCGGCGCCGAAGAGGTAGACATCCCATGTGAAGCCGGTGGCCGCGGCGCCGGCGGCGTCTTCCTTGAGGCGCAGGATGTGGCCGTTGGGGTTGCCGGTCTGGGTCGAGCTGGTGCCCTTGATATCGCTGTAGACGCGCGGATTGGCGCTGTCGGGCGCGACCTGCGAGCTGCTGCTGGGCTCGACGCGGCGGTTGCTGTTGTTGGTCAGCGCGTAGTAGATCTCGCCGTTCTTGGGGTTGACCGAGCACCATTCCGGGCGGTCCATCTTGGTGGCGCCAACGGCATCGGCGGCCAGCCGGGCGTTGACGCAGATGTCGGCCTGGTCGGCGAACCGGTAGCCGGCATAGGCCTGGATGGCGGCATTGCTCATCGCCAGCTCGATCCACTCACCCTTGCCGTCAGCATTGAACTTGGCGACATAGAGCTTGCCGCTGTCCAGATACTTGTCGCCGGTGGCGATGCGGTTGGCCGGGTTGGCATCGGCAGCCTCCCAGGCGGCGGCGGAAACAAATTTGTAGATGTACTCGCCGCGCGAGTCGTCACCCATGTAGACGGCCAGCGGCTTGCCGGCCTCGGCCTTGCCGAAGACCGCGCTCTCGTGGGCAAAACGGCCCAGCGCGCTGCGCTTCTTGGCGGGCTTGCTCTTGTCGTAGGCGTCGATCTCGACGATATAGCCCATGGTGTTGAGCTCGTTGCGGTAGTCGTCGCTGCCGTCGGCCGAGGCGCCCAGCTTGCTGATGTTGAAGCGCTGGTACTTGTCCTCGGCACCGGCAGTCTCCCAGCCATGGCGCGAGGCGCCGCCCTGCACATTGCCGTAGCGCTTCAGCGCGACCACGCTCTTGTCGCCGCGCGCCGCGTCGTCGCCGGCCGCACGGGCAAAGTAGCCAGCCCAGTTTTCCTCGCCGGTCAGGAAGCTACCCCAGGGCGACTTGCCGGTGCCGCAGTTGTTGATCGTGCCGCGGGTCTTGGTCGCGGTAGGCGCGAACTTGGTGACCGCCAGCGCATGGCCGCGCAGCGGGCCGCCGATCTCGATCTCGGACCAGGGGGTCAGGCGGAAGTTGAAGGCCGAGTCGCGCTTGTAGGACCACTTGCCGTCGGCGGCCTTACTGATCTCGATGACCGAGATGCCGTGCAGGGCCACTTCCTTGTCCACCTCGGCCGCCGGACGCGGCAGCGTGGCGGTACCGCCATTGGCATGGATGAAGAAGGAGCTGCGGGTCTCGTCGGTGGTGGCCTCATGGTTCATCGCCAGCAGACCGCGCTCATTGACCGTGTTCGAGGGCTTGCCATCGGCGCTCAGGCCGAACCACTCCATGCCGTCGTGATGATCGCCGGCGCGGTTCTCGAAGTCGCTGTCCGTGCCGTCGTTCTTGTAGTCGGCGGTGGCAGCGCGCAGCGGATCGCCCAGCGCATACAGCACGCTGGCGGTATAGCCGGCCGGCACGCTGACCTTGTCCTCCAGGCTCTTGGCCACGGCAGCGAAGGCCAGCAGCTTCTCGGCCGGTGCGGGCGCAGGCGCCGGTGCCGGTGCGGGCGCCGGATCGTCGTCGCCGCCGCCGCAGGCGCTCAGCGAGGTGGCACCCAGCACCGCAGTGGCCATGCTGCCGATGGAGCCGCGCAGGATGTTGCGGCGGCTCAGGCGGGCGGCCAGCACGCTGTCGAAGCTGGGGTTGTCGGAACGGTTGGAATCCTCGTCGTTGAAATCGACGCGCATCAGGTCTTGGGGCTTTTTCATCGGGTGTCAGCTGGCTAGAGCTTGCAGGATGGAGAGATGGCGCGCAGCCTATCCAGCCCCGATGAATCAGCCGTGACAGCCCGGTGACGGTGCTGTCACAAAGCCGTGCCCACTCAGTCGATGGGCGTCAGCTTGGCCACGCTGAGCGCCAGCCACTTGACGCCGTGGCGGCCGAAGTTGACCTGGGCCCGCGCGTCGGCACCGCTACCTTCCAGCGTCAGCAGCACGCCCTCGCCGAACTTGGTGTGGAACACGCCCTTGCCGACCCTGAGTCCGCCATGCTCGGGCGCGCTCTTCTTGACCATGGCCGCCGGCACCGGCGGCTCCATCCAGGCGGGCTTGTCGACCCGGCCCGCGCCGACCATGGACTTGAGCCCCGAGCCGCGTTCCCAGGCCTGCTGGTACTCGCGCGCAAAGCCCGAACCGAAGCCCTGATTGCGGGGGCTCAGCCATTTCAGCGCTGCCTCGGGCAGTTCGTCGAAGAAGCGGCTCTTGATGTGATAACGGGTCTGGCCATGCAGCATGCGGGTCTGGCTGAAGCTCAGGTAGAGCCGCTGGCGCGCCCGGGTGATGGCCACATACATCAGCCGGCGCTCCTCCTCCAGCCCGTCGTGGTCGGACAGCGAGTTCTCATGCGGGAACAGGCCTTCCTCCAGCCCGGTGATGAAGACAGCGTCGAACTCCAGGCCCTTGGCCGAGTGCACCGTCATCAGCTGCACCGCGTCCTGGCCCGCCTGCGCCTGGTTGTCGCCGGCCTCCAGCGAGGCGTGGGTCAGAAAGGCGCCCAGCGGCGAGATGATCTCGCCGGTCTCGGCGTCGGGCGTCGCGGCGGCCGCGGCGGCCACCGCATTGGGCAGGCCCTGGGCGATCGCACCAGGCGCCAGCTCGTCCACCGGCAGGGCCACCGCATCCTTGCCAAAGCCCTCCTGCGTGACGAAAGCCTCGGCCGCGTTGACCAGCTCGTCCAGGTTCTCCAGCCGCTCGGCACCGTCCTTGTCGCTGCGATAGAAATCGGCCAGGCTCGAACTCTCCAACACCTGCTCGATGATCTCGCGCAGCGTCTGGCCCAGGGTCAGGTTGCGCATCGAATCGACCAGATTCACGAAAGCCGCCAGATTGGCCCCGCCCTTGCCCGGCACCGCGCCCACGCTCTGGTAGAGGCTGCGGCCGCTGGCACGCGCCGCGTCCTGCAACTGCTCCATCGTGCGCGCACCGATGCCACGGGTGGGGAAGTTCACCACGCGCAGAAAGCTGGTGTCGTCGTGGGCGTTCTCGATCAGACGCAGATAGGCCAGCGCATGCTTGACCTCGGCGCGCTCGAAAAAGCGCAGGCCGCCATAGACGCGATAGGGAATGCCGGCATTGAACAGCGCCGACTCGATCACCCGCGACTGCGCATTGCTGCGATAGAGCACCGCAATCTCCTGGCGCGGCATGCCGCCGCGATGCAAGGCCTGGGCCTCCTCGATCAGCCATTGGGCCTCGGCGAAGTCGCTGGCCGACTCCTGCACCCGCACCGGTTCGCCCGGGCCCATCTCGGTGCGCAGGTTCTTGCCCAGGCGGGCGCTGTTGCGACTGATCAGCTCATTGGCCGCGTCCAGGATATTGCCGTAGCTGCGGTAGTTCTGCTCCAGCTTGATGACCCGGCGCACCCGGTACTCGCGCTCGAAATCGGCCATATTGCCGACCCGCGCGCCGCGGAAGGCGTAGATGCTCTGGTCGTCGTCGCCGACCGCGAACACGCACTGGCCTCGCCCCGAGTTCTCGGGCGGCGCAAACATCTTGAGCCAGGCGTACTGCAGCTTGTTGGTGTCCTGGAACTCATCCACCAGCAGATGGCTGAAGCGCTGCTGGTAGTGCTGACGCAGCGCCGCGTTGTCGCGCAGCAGCTCGTAGGCCCGCAGCATCAGCTCGGCGAAGTCGACCACGCCCTCGCGCTGGCACTGGTCTTCATAGGCCTGGTAGATCGCGATCAGCGTCCGGGTTTGCTCGTCATGCGCGGCGATATCGCGCGGGCGCTGGCCGTCCTCCTTGGCGCCGGCGATGAACCAGGACACCTGCTTGGGCACGAAGCGCTCCTCGTCCAGCTTCATCGCCTTGATGACCCGCTTGATCGCCGAGACGGTGTCCGAAGCATCCAGGATCTGGAAACCCTGCGGCAGGCCGGCCAGCTTCCAGTGCGCGCGCAGGAAGCGGTTGCACAGGCCATGGAAGGTACCTATCCACATGCCGCGCACATTGACCGGCAGCATGGCGGACAGGCGCGTCACCATCTCCTTGGCGGCCTTGTTGGTGAAGGTGACCGCCATCAGCCCGCCCGGCGACACCTGGCCGGTCTGCAGCAGCCAGGCGATGCGGGTGGTCAGCACCCGGGTCTTGCCCGAGCCAGCCCCCGCCAGGATCAGCTGGGCCTCGGCCGGGGCGGTGACCGCGGCAAGCTGCTCGGGATTGAGGTGCTTGAGCAGACCCGCATCGCCGGCGGCGGCCACGGGCGGGGCGAACAGATCATCGGTGGACTGGGGATTCATCCAGGGATTCTAGGAGACAGCCAGCTGGCATCATCGCCACCCTATGAAGACGCCCCGCCCAAGCGCCACCAGCAGCGCGAGCCACCCCTGCCCCTGCGGTCGCCCGCTGGCCTATGCCGATTGCTGCGGTGCCCTGCATGCGCGCTTCCGGCACAGCGGCGAGCTTGCCGCCGCCGACGCCGAGAGCCTGATGCGCTCGCGCTACGCCGCCTATGTGCATGACGAGCTGGACTATCTGCTGGCCACCTGGCATGCCAGCACCCGCCCCGCCAAGCTGACCCCCAACGAAGCGGGGCTGCGCTGGCTGGGGCTGGAGATCAGGCAGCAGGTACAAGAAGACGCCACGCATGCCAGCGTGGCCTTTGTGGCCCGCTCCAAGCTGGGCGGCCGCGCCCAGCGGCTGCAGGAGCGCAGCCGCTTCGTGCGCGAGCAGGGTATCTGGTACTACCTGGACGGGGAGCTCGGCTGAGACCCGCTGAGACAGACTCAAGCAAATTCCTGCCGCACCAGATAGCTGTTGAGCCGGTGCAGCGCCCAGAGGCTGGCGGCCGCCAGACCGAGGCTCAGCCCCACCAGGGCCAGCGTCGACAGGCCCAGCCACAGCAGGGTCAGCAAGGTCAGCGGCAGCAAGGCGGCCAGCAAGGCCAGGCTCAGGCGCCGCGCCCATTCCAGCCGGCGCAGCAGGCCCTGGCCGGCCACCAGAGCGCAGACCGCCACCAGGCCCAGCAGCGCCAGGCTGGCAGCCGACCACCAGCCGCTGATCAGGCCCGGCGCGGCATAGCCCAGCAGGCCCAGACCGGCCAGACCCAGCACGCTCATCAGCCAGCCCAGCGCATCGACCAGGGGCGAGCGGTATCCGACATGAAGGATCTGAGGCATGGCGTGGACTCCTGGGCGGGCGGTTGGGCGGGCGGTTCGGCGCTACGGTGTGGCTGCAATGCGATGGTGAGCCGCAGCGATGACAGCATTGTTTCGAGCCGGGCCGGGCGGCGTCTTTCCCCCCAAATGGGGAAAGGGCGTCCTCCCGGGCCTCAACCCCCATGTCCAAGGGACAGCCAAGCCCGCACAATGCGCCCGCCATGTTGCAGATCCTCCACGCCGACCCTCACCTCGTCGCGATCAACAAGCCGCCGGGCTTGCTGGTGCACCGCACGGCGCTCGATGCGCAGGAGCAGCTCGCCGCCCTGCAGCTGCTGCGCGACCAACTGGGCCGGCCGGTCTGGCCGGTGCACCGGCTCGACAAGGGCACCTCGGGCCTGCTGCTGTTCGCGCTGGACCCCACGACGGCCGGCCTGCTTGGCCAGGCCTTCGAGTCGGGCGCGATGGCCAAGCAGTACCTGAGCCTGGTGCGTGGCTGGCCGCGCGAGGATCAGGGCGTGGTCGACCACCCACTGGCCCGCGACCCCGAGGCGCCCTCGGCCGGCCAGCCTCACTTGGACGCGCTGACCCGCTGGCGCTGCCTGGCAAGGGCCGAATGGCCGGTCGCCAGCGACCCGCGCTTTGCCAGCACCCGGGTCGCCCTGCTGGAGGCCTGCCCCGAGACCGGCCGGCGGCACCAGATCCGCCGCCATCTGAAGCACATTGCCCACCCCATCATCGGCGATGCCACCCATGGCAAGGGGCCGCTGAATCGCGCGCTGGCCGCCCATCTCGGGCTGCAGCGGCTGTGGCTGCATGCGCGCAGGCTCTGCTTCACGCATCCGCACAGCGGGCAGCCGCTCAGCCTGGAGGCGCCGCTAGGCGCCGAATGGGCCTCGCTGGGCCTGCCTCAGCCAGCCTGATGCTGCTGGGCCAGCAGCGCGCACATCAGCAGATCCTCGCGACGGCCGCCCCAGAAAGCCACCTCGCGCAGCCGGCCCTCGGTCTCGAAGCCCAGGCCTTGCGCCAGTTTCAGCGAAGCGCTGTTACGGGGATGGATCAGGGCCTCGACCCGGTGCAGCCCCATGCCCTGGGCGCTGAAGCCCCAGTCCAGCACCGCCTGCAGCGCCTCGCGCATCAGGCCCTGGCCCCAGGCCGAGCGCCTCAGCTCATAGCCCAGGGTGCAGCGCTGCCAGCCACGGTTCCAGCCGAACAGCCCGCAGCTGCCCAGCAGTTCGCCGCTCTCGCGCAGCGTCAGCCCCCAGCGGGTGCCGGGATTGGGAAGCTGGCGCCAGCCGGCGAAGACCGCGATCAGGGCCTCGGCCTCGACCCGGTTGCGCAGCGGATCGGCGCCATACCAGCGCATCGCCTCGGCATCGGCATGCACCGCCAGCAGCGCATCGGCGTCGTCCGGCAGCAGTTCGCGCAAGCGCAGGCGGGGCGTTAGCAGTTCGGGAAATGTCATGCGCCAAAGCTTAGCGCGTAGATAGGCGGCAGGCCGCGCGACACTTCCTGCCAGCTATCGCCGGCGTCCAGGCTGGACCACAGGCCGCCGGTGGTCGTGCCCATCAGCAGGCGCTGCCCGATGCCGTCCACTGCCAGGCCATGGCGATAGACCAGCTCGTAGCAATGCTGCTGCGGCAGGCCGCTGCGCAGCGCCTCAAAGCTCTGGCCGCCGTCGCGGGTGCGGGTCAGGCACAACGCAGCATCGACCGGCACGCGGCGCTCGTCCTTGACCGCGGGCACGAACCAGGCCGTCAGCGGATCGCCGGGATGGGCGGCCACCGCGAAGCCGAAGCTGGAGGGGCTGGCCTGCAGCTCCTGCCAGCTGCGCGCGTTATCGCTGGAGCGCCAGATGCCGCAATGGTGCTGGCACCACAGCACATCGGGTTGGGCGGCGCAGCGCTGGATGCGGTGCGGGTCCTGGATGTTCGGGTCGCCCTGGCGTTCGGGCGGCATGAAGTCGGCCCGCATGCCGGCGGAGCGGGTGGCCCAGCTCTGGCCGCCGTCCTCGCTGAGCCAGGCACCGCCACAGGAGATGCCCAGCAGCAGTTCGTCGGGCCGTTGCGGATGCAGGCAGATCGTGTGAATGCCCGGCGCCTCATAGCCGCCACCGAACCACTCCAGGCGCTCGGGCCGCGACCACAGGCTCTCGAGCAGCTGCCAGCTCTCGCCCTGGTCCGTGCTGCAGAACAGCCCGCCCGGCAGGGTGCCGGCCCAGAGACGGCCACGCGCATCGCGCTCCAGCGACCAGATCTGCTGCAGCTTCCAGGCCGGCCCCTCGGCACCCTCGGGCTGCGCGGGGTAGCTGGGCACGGCCAGCTCGGTCCAGGTCTTGCCCCCGTCGTCCGAGCCCTGCAGCTTGCTGCCGAAATGGCCCAGATTCAGCGCGGCCAACATGCGCCCGCCTCCGGCCGGTGCGGGCAGCAGCATGCTGACCGGATCGCCCAGAAAGCTGACGCTGGCGATCTCCCAGCGCCGGCTCATAGCCCCAAGGCGCAGTTCGAAAAGGCCTTTGCGGGTGGCCACCCATGCGATCTCCGACATTGCTTGCTATCCCCCTGAAAGCGCCTGCAGCACATGAACCACGCTGTCCAGCGCCAGCGCATCGCTGAGCCCCAGGCCATCGTGGGCGCGGCGGCCGTCGATGAAGATCACCACATTGGCACGCAGATGGCCCTGCTCGTCCAGCACATAGCCGCGCAGGCGGGGCTGGGTCTGGAAGGCCGCCTCCAGGGCCGCGCGCAGATCGGTCGCCTGGGTCTGGACCTCGGGGGTCTCGACGAAGCGACGCAGCTGCGGGGTGAAGACGACACGGGCCATGGTCACCGATTGGAAGCCCGGCGGGCGAGCAGCGCACCCAGGAAATCCCGGCCATGACCATCGACATGCGCAGCGCGCGGCCAGTCGCGACAATCCGGCATGTCCACCGAATCTTCCAAAGGTATCGTCTACGCGGCCCTGGCCTATGCGGCCTGGGGCCTGTTCCCGCTCTACTTCAAGCTGCTGAGCGCGGTGCCGGCCCTGGAGGTCGTCGCCCACCGCACGCTTTGGTGCGGGGTCTTCATGGTGCTGCTGCTGCTGGCGCTGCAGCGCTGGGCCTGGCTGGGCCCGGTGCTGCGCAGCCCCCGCATCCTGGCGGCCTTCGCGGTCTCGGCCCTGCTGCTGTCCTTGAACTGGCTCACCTATGTGTGGGCGGTGCAGAGCAACCATGTGCTGGACGCCAGCCTGGGCTACTTCATCAACCCGCTGGTCAATGTGGCGCTCGGCTACGCGGTGCTGCGTGAGCGGCCGCGCCCGCTGCAATGGCTGGCGGTAGGGCTGGCGGCGCTGGGCGTGGTCTGGCTGACCGTGCAGACCGGCCGCCTGCCCTGGGTGGCCCTGGTGCTGGCCGCCAGCTTCGGGGTCTACGGCCTGTTGCGCAAGATCGCCAGCCTGGGCGCGCTGGAGGGCCTGGCGCTGGAGACCATGATGCTGACGCCCGCCGCCTTGATCGCGCTGACCTGGTGGAGCCAGCAGGGTCAGGGGGCCTTGGCCGCTGGCGATACGGGCCTGCTGGGTCTGCTGCTGCTCGCCGGACCCTTGACCGCCCTGCCCCTGCTGCTCTTCGCCGCCGGGGCGCGCCGCATCCCGATGACCACCCTGGGCCTGCTGCAGTACATCTCGCCCAGCCTGCAGTTCATGCTGGGCGTGTGGCTGTACCGCGAGCCGCTGGAGGGCGGCCGCCTGCTGGGCTTTGCGCTGATCTGGGCCGCCCTGGCCTGCTACAGCCTGGAGGGCTGGTGGCGCAGCCGCCGGCCTCAGGCCGCAGCGGCGGCCGCAGCCGGCTCCTGATGCGGTTCGGCCAGGCGACCGGCCTCGATGCGCAGCTGACGCTCGCAGCGCGCCGCGATCGCCGGGTCGTGGGTGACCAGCACCAGGGTGGTACCGGCCTCGCGGTTCATCTCGAACATCAGCTCCATCACCGCCGCACCGGTCGCGAAATCCAGGCTGCCGGTGGGCTCGTCGGCCAGCAACAGAGCCGGCTGCTGCACAAAGGCGCGCGCCAGCGCCACCCGCTGCTGCTCGCCACCCGACAGCACCCGCGGGTAATGCGAGAGCCGCTCGCCAAGGCCCACCCGCTGCAGCATGCGCGTGGCCTGCGCCCGCGCCTCGCGCTCGCCACGCAGTTCAAGTGGCAGCATCACGTTCTCCAGCGCGGTCAGATTGCCCAGCAGCTGGAAGCTCTGGAACACGAAGCCCACATGCTGGGCACGCAGCGCCGCGCGGCCGTCCTCATCCAGATCGAACAAGGCCTGCCCGCGCAGGCGCACGCTGCCGCTGCTGGGCGTGTCCAGGCCCGCCAGTATCGCCAGCAAGGTGCTCTTGCCCGAGCCCGAGGCGCCGACGATGGCCACCGACTCGCGTGCCTGCAGCGTGAACGAGATGTCATGCAGAATGCGCAGCTCGCCGCTGGCGTCGTGCACGCGCTTGTTGACCTGGTCGACTTCGAGGATGGGCGGCTGCTGTGAGGCTGACATGAGGACCTTGCCGATGTGGAATCGCCGTGAATGGATGCGCGACTGTAGCCTGATGGGGCTGGCCCTGGGCGTGCCGGGGCTCACCCCGGCCCAGACCCGCGCGGGCAGCGGCAAGGACCGGCGCATCCTGGTGCTGGGCGACAGCCTCTCGGCCGAGTACGGCATCGCCCGCGGCAGCGGCTGGGTGGCGCTGCTAGAGCAAAGGCTCAGGGCCGAGAAGATCAAGGCCGAGGTCATCAATGCCAGCATCAGCGGCGACACCACCTCCGGCGGTCGCTCGCGCCTGCCGGCGGCGCTGGCCCAGCACCGGCCCAGCCATCTGATCATCGAGCTGGGCGGCAATGACGCGCTGCGCGGTCTGCCACTGGCGATGACGCGCGAGAACCTCGTCGCGATGGTGCAGGCCGGCAAGGCCGCCGGCGCCAAGGTGCTGATCGTCGGCATGCAGCTGCCGCCGAATTACGGCGCCAGCTACGGCCGCGACTTCGCCGCCTTGTTCGCCCAGGTGGCGCGCGAGCACAAGACCGCGCTCGCGCCCTTCCTGCTGGCCGGCGTGGCCGACCGGCCCGACGCGGAAAGCTGGTTCCAGCCCGACCGCATCCATCCGCTGGCCAAGGCCCACCCGCTGATGCTGGAGCAGGTCTGGGCGCCGCTGCGGCCGCTGCTGTAGTCCCGCGACGCGCTATTGCTGGGCCTGCGAGCGGCCCTGGGCCTCGCCGCGGCCACGCCGTTCGTCCTTGTTGCTCTCCCGGGTCGGCTCCCTGGTTTCCCTGGGCGGATCGGGTCTGAACAACCGGACCGAGCCGTTGGGCGGCTCGACGCTGCGCTCCTGCGCGCCGCGCTGGCCGGCCTCGCGCTGCTGGGGTGGCTGAGGCATCGGCTGCGGGCCTACTGCGCGATTCCAGCCCGGTGAGGGCGGCGCAGCCGGAGCCAGCTGCGGTGCTTGGGGCGCTAGGGGCGGCTGGGGCCGCTGAGGTCCTTGGCCGGGACGCCACTCACGCTGCCCCTCGTCGCGGCGCCCGTCATTCCGATCACGGCCCCGGTCCTCGCGCCGATCAATGCGGCGTTCGTCGCGCCCCTCGTCACGGCGAGCATCGCGCCATTCATCACGCCGCCCCTCAACACGTTCGTCGCGGCGTTCCACACGGGGCTCTCCGCGCCAGTCCGGTCGCGGCACCTTCAAGAGGCGATCTTCCTCGCGCCGCGGCGGGCGCCAGCCGGGGCTGGGGCGATAGATAGGCGTGTAATGCTCATGCGGGCGCAGCGGGCGCCAGCCCGGACGTGGCGGCGGCGGACGCTTGCCACCGATATGGATGCCCAGGCTGAGGCCGGGACTCCCCCCCCAGGCCACCGCGGCCGGCGCATAGATCGGACGCTGGCGATGCGCACCCGGCGCCCAGCACCAACGGCCCCGCACCATCACCCAGCGTCCATAGTGGAAGGGGGCAAAGCCCCAGGGCATGGCATCGACCCAGGTCCAACCCCAGCGCAGCGACCAGACCCAGCGACCCTCGCGGAAGGGTGCCCAGCCGACCGACACCTGGTGCGGAATCCACAGCGTTCCGTACTCCTCGTCCCTGTCCCAGCGGCCGTGGCGGTCCAGTTCCTCGGCGCCGGTCAGCTCGGGAGAGACATGGCGCCAGGCCTCGGGCTCGCGGTCCAGAGCGTCGCGCTGGCTCTGCAGCCAGCGGTCGAACTCATCATGCTGCAGCGGCTGGCGTTCGGCCCGGGCCTCGCCCTGGCTGAACCAGAACTCGCCCTGCTCGCCTGCCCCCAGCCACACCGGCTCGGCCGCAGCGCCGCGCGCCTCGTAGCGCAGCCGGCCGGCCCAGGTGGTGGCGCGGCTGCCACGCCCCAGCTGGTCGATGCGGTAGCGTCCCACCGACTCGGGTATCAGTCGCCCCTCCTCGGTCAGCAGCCGGTAGTCGTCCACCTGGGAGGGATGGCGCAGCAGCAGGGCCAGGCTGCCGCGCTGCAGACGCAGCGCCACCCGTTCATCGTCCATCGCCTCGATATCGAGTTCGCTGCCACCATCCAGCCAGATCGAGCTGGAGCCTATGCGCAGATGCAGGCGGGCCTCGGCATCGCTGCGCAGCCGGTCGCCCTCGGCAATGGTCTGGTTGCGGGCCAGCGGGGTCCAGCCACGCTCCTCGGGGTCGTAGAGCCAGGCCTGGCCGCTGAGTTCGGCGATGCGGCCGGCGCGGCCCTGCTCGTCGACGATCTCATCGGCCCGGGCGCCGCCGGCCAAGCCGCCGGTCAGGGCCAGCAGCGTGGCCAGCAGCAGCCATAGGCGATGCCCCGGAATCATTGCCATCCACATGCGCATGCGCGTCTCCTGCTTCGAATGGACGCTCAACGCCGCGGACCGCAGGCGCGGTGACCGGCTTTACACAAATTTGCCGCCCGGCCTCAATCGTCGGCGGCCGGGTCGAGCTCGGGAAACAGCACCGAGGTGTAGCCGAAACGGCTGAAGTCCTTGACCCGCATCGGGTAGAGCACGCCGTCCAGATGGTCGCACTCATGCTGGACCACGCGGGCATGGAAGCCCTCGGCCTCGCGCTCCAGCGGCCGGCCGTCCAGATCGAAGCCGCGATAGCGTATGCGGCGGTAACGCGGCACCACGCCGCGCAGCCCCGGCACCGAGAGGCAGCCCTCCCAGCCCTCCTGCAGCGCATCGTCCAGCGGCGTGATCTCGGGGTTGAGCAGCACGGTGGCAGGCACGGGCGGGGCGTCCGGGTAGCGCGCGATGCGCTCGTAGCCAAAGATCACCAGGCGCAGGTCGACGCCGATCTGCGGCGCGGCCAGGCCGGCACCCTGGGCCGCCTTCATGGTGTCGAACATATCGGCCACCAGCTCACGCAGCGCGGGCGTGCCGAAGGCCTGCACCGGCTGCGCCACCCGCAGCAGCCGCGCATCGCCCATCTTCAGGATCTCATGTACCGCCATCGAAAGCCTCTTCAGCTATGGTTGGGCCGCATTCTATGGAGACTCCCCCAATGACCCTGCCGGCCTTCATGCAAGACCTCGGCGATGGCATCTATGCCATCGACACCGCCTTCCAGCGCGACCATTTCGATGCCGCCTATCTGATCGTCGAGCAGGGGCATGCGGCCTTCGTCGACTGCGGCACCAACCACGCCGTCCCGCGCCTGCTCGCGGCCCTGGCGGCGCTGGGCCTGACGCCCGCGGCGGTCGACTGGCTGATCCCCACCCATGTGCATCTGGACCATGCGGGCGGCGCCGGCTTGCTGATGCAGGCCCTGCCCCAGGCTCGCCTGCTGGTGCACCCGCGTGGTGCGCGCCATCTGGTCGATCCCAGCGCGCTCTACCAGGGGGCGCTGGCCGTCTACGGTGAGGCCGAGATGCAGCGCTCCTATGGCACGCTGCTGGGCGTGCCGGAACAGCGGGTGCAAAGCAGCCAGGACGGTCAGCACATCCTGCTGGCCGGGCGCGAGCTGCTGCTGCTGGACACACCCGGCCACGCCCGTCACCACCACTGCGTCTGGGATGCGCGCAGCGGCGGCTGGTTCACCGGCGACACCTTCGGCCTGTCCTACCGCGAATTTGACGCGCCCGACGGGCGGCCCTGGCTGCTGCCCACCAGCACGCCGGTGCAGTTCGAGCCCGAGGCACTGAAGGCCTCGGTCGCCCGACTGCTGAACGTCCAGCCGCGCGCCATGTTCCTGACCCATTTCGGCCGCATTGGCCGGGACGCGACGGAAGTACGGGCACTGGCGCAAAGCCTGCTGACCCTGGTCGATGCGATGGTGGCCGCTGCGTTGGCCGCCCAGGGTCAGCCGGATCGGCATGCAGCCCTAAGGGCTGCCTTGCTGCAGCTCTACCAGGACAGTGCCCGCCGGCATGGCAGCCCGCTGAGCCCGGCGCAGATGGCCGCGCTGCTGGCGATGGATGTGGAGCTCAATGCCCAGGGTCTGGGCATCTGGCTGGACAAAAGAACAACGGCCGCCTGAACATCAGGCGGCCGTTGGGCGCGATCGCTCGCTCAGTGCCTGGCGGCGATCAACGAGCGCTGCGACGGCGCAGGCCGGCAACGCCCAGCAGACCCAGGGCCACCAGGGCCAGCGAAGCCGGCTCAGGCACGCGGTTGCTATTGGCCAGCTCGTAGTACAGATTGCCGTTCCAGGTACGCGGCGTGAAGGTGGCGCCGAAATTGCCGTCCTTGCCCACGCCGGTCGTCAGGGTCAGATCCGCGTTCGAGTAGGTATTGGCGCCATTGGTGTAGGACAGCAGGCGATCGCAGCAGCTGTTGTCCCAGGTCACGTAGATGCCATAGCTGCTGTTTGCGTTCAGCAGGAAGTCGCTGACATCGACCAGGGTTTCGCTGCCTTCGGCGGCGACGCTGCTCACCAGGGTGGTAGACACCTTGGTCCAGGCGGCGGCATTCGACTCCACGCCCACATAGGAGCCATTGGTGATCCAGACATCGAAGTTGCCCGGGCCCGAGAAGGCTTCGACATTGAGGCCCAACGACGTGATGCTGAGTGCATTGGCGCCGATGCTCAGGTCAAACATATTGCCGACCTGCGAGTTGCCGCCAGCGAAGGTGGTGGTGACGACACCGGCCGAGGCCGATGCTGCCAGGGCGGAGACGATCAGGGCGGCCAGGGCGTTACGCATCTTCTTCATGAATTTCACCATTCAAACTAGGGATGCGACTCATAGGCAAGAGCTGGGCCAGATCTAAAAAACTCTTTCCCATCAATTACTTAAGAAAATTCCCTAAATTTCAACGATGAAATTGTCAAGAAATCCGACAGCCCTCAATCATCCAGTCCCAGCTCCTGGATCTTGCGGGTGATGGTGTTGCGGCCTATGCCCAGCTTCTGAGCAGCCTCGATGCGGCGGCCGCGGGTGACGTCCAGCGCGGTCAGTATCAGGCTGGCTTCGAAGCGCCGCGTCAGCAACTCCCAGACCTCGACCTCGCCGGCCAGCAGCAGGCGGCGCGCCTCCCGGGCCATCTCGGCCACCCAGGCATCGGGGCCGGCCATCGAAGCCGGCCCGATTTCGCCCGGGACGGCAGCGGCGCCGGCGGCCGGCAGCGCGCCCCCGAGGGGGCCTCCCGGCAGCGGCGCCGCGCTGCTGGCAGCCAGCGGCGACGGCAGCGCCGCGGCGGTGCTGGTGGCGGTGTTGAGCAACTCCTGTGGCAGGTCCTTGGGCTCGATCACCTGGCTGGGCGCCATCACGCTGAGCCAGTGGCAGACATTTTCCAGCTGGCGCACATTGCCGGGGAAGTCGAAACCGACCAGGCGGGTCAGCGCCGCATCCGACAGGCGCTTGGGCTCCACGCCCAACTCGGTGGCACTGCGCTGCAGGAAGTAGCGCGCCAGCACCGGGATGTCCTCGCGACGCTCGCGCAGCGCCGGCAGGCGCAAGCGGATCACATTCAGGCGGTGGAACAGATCCTCGCGGAAGGCGCCGTGGCGCACCCGCTCCTCCAGATTCTGGTGGGTGGCAGCGATCACCCGCACATTGCTGCGCAGCGGGCTGTGGCCGCCGACCCGGTAGAACTGGCCGTCCGACAGGACGCGCAGCAAGCGCGTTTGCAGATCTAGCGGCATATCGCCGATCTCGTCCAGGAACAGGGTGCCGCCATCGGCCTGCTCGAAGCGCCCCCGGCGGGTCGCCTGGGCACCGGTGAAGGCGCCGCGCTCATGGCCGAACAGCTCGCTCTCCAGCAGATCCTTGGGGATGGCCGCGGTATTGATCGCGACAAACGGTCCCTCGGAGCGAGGGCTGTGCTTGTGCAGCGCGCGCGCCACCAGCTCCTTGCCCGAGCCGGACTCGCCGGTGATCAGCACCGTCACATGGCTTTGTGCCAGCCGGCCGATGGCGCGGAACACGTCCTGCATCGCCGGCGCCTGGCCCAGCATCTCGGGCACTTGCGCGGCGGCCTCCTCGGCCACCGCCTCGCGCTCGCTCTCCTCCTGCGCGCGACGTATCAGTTCGACTGCGCGCGACAGGTCGAAGGGCTTGGGCAGGTACTCGAAGGCGCCGCCCTGGAAGGCCGAGACCGCGCTGTCCAGATCGGAGTAGGCGGTCATGATGATGACCGGCAGCTGGGGCAGACGGGCCTTGACCTTGGCCAGCAGGTCCAGACCCGAACCGCCGGGCATGCGGATATCCGAGACCAGCACCTGGGGCGTGTCACCCTCGTCCAGCGCCGCCAGCAGATCGCGCGCATTGCTGAAGGCGCGCACCGGCAGCCCCTCGCGGGCCAGCGCCTTTTCTAGCACGAAGCGGATCGAGTGGTCGTCGTCAACAATCCAGATGGATTTCATTCAGCTTGTCCTGCAGGCCCTCTGCCCATCGATCGCTTCGATCGTCAGGGCAGCGGCAAGGTGATACGGAAATCGGTCCGGCCGGGTTCGCTATCGCAATCGATCATGCCCTGGTGCTGTTGCACGATGGTCTGCGAGAGCGTGAGTCCGAGGCCGGTGCCGCCTTCGCGCCCCGACACCAGGGGGTAGAAGATGCGATCACGGATGTCCTCGGGCACGCCCGGGCCGTTGTCCTGCACATGCAATTCCAGTGCCAAGCGCCAGCGCTGCTTACCAATCGTCACCTGGCGGGCCACCCGGGTCTGCAGCACGATGCGCGCACCGCCGGCGGCGAGGCGCGGCGCCAGCATCTGGGCCGCGTTCTGCACGATGTTCAGCACCGCCTGGATCAGCGCCTCGCGGTCGCCACGGAAGTCGGGCAGCGAGGTGTCGTAGTCGCGCAGCACCGTCAGGCCGCGCGGGTACTCGGCCAGTACCACCGAGCGCACCCGTTCGCAGATCTCGTGGATATTGACATCCACCACCACCTGGGCGCGCCGGTGTGGGGCCAGCAGCCGGTCGACCAGCACCTGCAGCCGGTCGGCCTCGTGCACGATCACCTGGGTGTACTCGGCCAACTCGTCCCAGCGCTCGCCACCCTGCAGCTCCAGCGCCAGCAGCTGAGCCGCACCGCGTATGCCGCCCAGCGGGTTCTTGATCTCATGGGCCAGATTGCGCACCAGCTCCTTGGTCGCCTGCACCTGGTCAAGACTGCGCTCGTCGCGGTCCTGACGCGCCTGCTGCGCGTTCTCGATCAGCTCCACCAGCACCTGACCGGGCGTGTCGCTCTGGCTGACGATCACATGCACGGGCAGCAGGTCTTCATGCGGGCGGGCGCCGCGGCGCAGCAAGGCGTCGAAGCGGCTGCTGGAGTAGGCGTTGCGCGCCACCGCGTCCATGGTCTCGCGCAGCCGGCCGGTGTCGGCGAACCAGTCGAACAGCTGGGCGCCCTGCACCGCGCGCCGCGACAGCCGCATCTGGTCCTCGAAGGCGGTGTTGGCGAACACGCATTCGCCGCTGGCGCGTACCACGGCCACCATCGTGGCCAGCAGGTCGAACGCCTCGAAGCCGGTCGGGGCCGGCGGCGGATATGAGCTTGCGGTCATGGTCCTTGCTCTCGCAGACAGGCGTCGCGAGCGATCAGGCCAGGGCCGCCACCCTCAGGGCAGCTTGCTGATCTCGCGCTTGAGTGCCTGGATATCGTTTTCCTGCCGGGCGATGCTGGCCTTGAGCTCGGCGACCCGGTCCAGATAGCGCTGGTAGTTGCGCTCGTCGCCACGCCGCTCGGGGTTGCCGCCGGCATACTCCTGCTGCAGCGCGGCAAGCCGCTGCTCGCTCTCGCGCAGCTCGGTCTCGAGCACGCGACGGCGTTCGCTGTCGCGGCTGCGCTGCTGGCTGGGGTCCACACGGGCGCTTCCATCAGCGGGTCGGGTGGCCGCGGCAGGGGCGGGCCCTGAGGCTGCGCTGCGCACCCTGGCAGGCGCCTGCAGAATCGTGATCGGCGTGCCTTCTATCGTACGACAGCCCTTTTCCTGCGCCTCCTTGGCACTGATCGCATCGGTGTAGAGCACCGGCGGGCCTGGGCAGCGATAGACGGTGGACTGCGCCAGCGCCGGGGCGGCGAGCACGGACAGGACGGCGGGCAGCAGCAACAGGACGCGGGGTTTCAGCATGGGGCGATTGTGGCCCAAGGCGGCCGCCGGAAAAACAAAGGGACGGCTCGCGCCGTCCCCCGCTGAGGCCGGACAGCCGTGCGCGCCGGGCACGCAAGCTGTCCATGGCCATCACAGCGCGTAGTACATGTCGTACTCGACCGGATGGGTGGCCATGCGGAAGCGGGTCACCTCCTGCATCTTCAGCTCGATATAGGCATCGATGAAGCTGTCGGTGAACACACCACCCTTGGTCAGGAAGGCACGGTCCTTGTCCAGGTACTCCAACGCCTGGTCCAGGCTGTGGCAGACGGTCGGGATCTTCGCGTCTTCTTCCGGCGGCAGGTGGTACAGGTCCTTGGTGGCAGCCTCGCCCGGGTGGATCTTGTTCTCCACGCCGTCCAGACCGGCCATCAGCAGCGCGGCGAAGCACAGATAGGGGTTGGCGCTGGGATCCGGGAAGCGGGCCTCCACGCGGCGCCCCTTGGGGTTGGCCACATAGGGGATGCGGATCGAGGCCGAGCGGTTCTTGGCCGAGTAGGCCAGCTTGACCGGGGCTTCGAAGCCGGGCACCAGGCGCTTATAGCTGTTGGTACCGGGATTGGTGATCGCGTTCAGCGCGCGGGCATGCTTGATGATGCCGCCGATGTAGTACAGCGCGAAATCGCTCAGACCGGCATAGCCATCGCCGGCGAACAGGTTCTTGCCGTCCTTCCAGACCGACTGGTGCACATGCATGCCGCTGCCGTTGTCGCCGACGATGGGCTTGGGCATGAAGGTGGCGGTCTTGCCATAGGCATGGGCCACGTTCTGGATCACGTACTTCTGCAACTGGGTCCAGTCGGCGCGCTCGACCAGCGAGCTGAACTTGGTGCCGATCTCCATCTGGCCGGCATTGGCCACCTCATGGTGGTGCACCTCGACCGGAATGCCCAGCTGCTCGAGGATGAGGCACATTTCCGAGCGCATGTCCTGGCCGCTGTCGACCGGAGGCACCGGGAAGTAGCCGCCCTTGACGGTGGGGCGGTAGCCGCTGTTGCCGTGCTCGTACTCCTTGCCGGTGTTCCAGGCAGCCTCTTCGGACTCGATCTTGAAGAAGCAGCCCGACATATCGTTGGCCCAGCGCACCGAGTCAAAGATGAAGAACTCGGGCTCGGGGCCGAAGAAGGCGGCATCGCCCAGGCCGGAGGACTTCAGATAGGCCTCGGCACGCTTGGCCAGCGAGCGCGGATCGCGCTCATAGGCCTTGCCGTCGGCCGGATCGACCACATCGCAGGTCAGGATCAGCGTGGGCTCTTCGAAGAAGGGGTCGATATTGGCCGTGTTGGGATCGGGCATCAGCAACATGTCCGAGGCTTCGATGCCCTTCCAGCCGGCGATCGACGAGCCGTCGAAGGCATGACCCGAGCTGAACTTGTCTTCATCGAAATGGGACACCGGCACGCTGACGTGCTGCTCCTTGCCACGGGTATCGGTGAAGCGGAAGTCAACAAACTTGACTTCGTTTTCCTTCACCATGTTCATCACGTCGGCGACGGTCTTGGCCATCAATCACTCCTAGTGGCTAGCGTTGTACCAGCGGTACGGTTTGCGAAAGTGTTCGGTGAAGCGCGCAAGCGCGTTCGTCCAGGGATTAGCAGAATGCGTGCCAAGGGCGGTGCGTCCGGGCGCCAGCTCGGTGCATAGGCGGCGCCGCAGCGAAACCGGCACCCTTATCCAGGTCCAGCAGGCCGGCGACTGTCGATCAGCCCCAATTTGGTGCCAATCATCGCACCAACTCGGCACCTATGGTGGCACCAAATTGGATCAGTCCGCGCTTGAGGTCTTCATAGGCGACCAGGAGCCGCTCGGCCGGCAGCGACCCGGCCGGCTTGACACCCAGTTCGATATGACGGCCCCATTGCGGATGGTCGACGCTGGGCAGGCTGAAGACCTTGATGCCGGGGTGCTCGGCCTCGATACGCTCCATCAGCGGCGTCAGCGCTGCCTCCATCGCACCCGGCACGATCAGCGAGCGTTCCTGGACCGTCACCGGCCGACGCAGCTGCGGGTAGAGCGTGTCCAGCACCCACTCCATCATCGGATGGGCCATCACCGGGAAACCCGGCACGAAATGCACCCGCTCGATAAAGAAGCCGGGAATCTTGTTGTACGGGTTGGGGATCAGGTTCGCGCCGGCCGGAAAACGTCCCATCTCGAAGCGGCGCAGGGTATCAGGATGCTGCGCATCGGCAGGCTGACCCTGCTCGGCCGCCAGCTGCTGCACTCGCTCCCAGATCAGGGCCCGGGCCTCGGGATGGATCTCCAACGAACGGCCCAGCGCCGCTGCCGCCGCCTGGCGGGTATGGTCATCCGGCGTCGCACCGATGCCGCCACAGCAAAGCACCAGATCGCCGCCAGCAAAGGCCCGCCCCAGAGTCTCGGTCAGGCGCTGGCGGTCGTCGCCCACATAGTCGGCCCAGGACAGTTGCAGGCCGCGCTCGCCCAGGATCTGAATGAACCTGGACAGGTGCTTGTCCTGCCGCTTGCCCGAGAGGATTTCATCGCCGACAACGATCAGGCCGATCTGCATCTGCATCGCTCCTCAAGGCAGCAAGGGGGGTTGATCCAGCGCCGGCAGCGGGCTGGGCGGGGGCGGCTCCGGATTGGGCGGCAGGATGTCCGAGCCCTCGGCGGCGCGCAGCTCGGCCAGCGCCGCCAGCGCATAGTGAGCGAACCACAGTGCCGAGAAGGCGAACACCAGGGTGTAGAGCCAGATGGACAAGGCCATCAGCAGCGGGGCCAGCACCACCGCGACCACATTGAAGGCCCAGATCAGGGCCGGGGCGGCGCCCAGATAGCCGGTGATCACCCCCATCGCCAGCAGCGGCAGGCGGTGCTGGCGCATCAGCTGCTTGCGCTCAGCCGCCGAGGCATGCTCGGCCAGCACATCGAAGGCAAACACCCGGTAGGACAGCCAGCCCCAGATCAGCGGCGGCAGCACCAGCACCAGCGGCGGAATCAGCCAGAAGGGCATGCTGACGAAGAGCAGCACCAACGCGCCCGCCGAGCACAGCAACGACCAGGCCAGGCCCTGCCACCAGTTGCCGCCCCGGCGCCGCTCCAGCTGCGCGAAGCGGCGCTCGGCCACCAGGCTGACCAGGGAGGGCGTCATCATCAGCGCCACCAGCAAGAGGCTCAGCACCAGCACCACCGGCACCGCCATCGTGATCAGCACCAGCGGTGCCATCACCGAGCGGAAGCCCTGGGCGCCCATGCTGTCCAGCCAGCGCAAGAGGCTGTCGACCAGCAGCCAGGACTCCAGCGTGGCGCGCACGCCGGCCACCGCGGCCTCCCAGTAGAAGTAGGCCAGGCCCACGGTCAGCCCCACAGCCACCAGCAGCGGCAGCAGCGACAGGCCTATGACCCGCGGATGCAGGCAATAGATCGCCGCCCGCCAGCAGGCATCACCCAGTCTTCCCATGGTGTTGACCATGCCGGCCCTCCTCTGTGCATCGTTCTAGCCCTGATGCAGCCAGCATAGCGGCTGGCCGCCTCAGGCCCGGCATCAGGCGTCGGAGTCGTCGCCGCCCAGGATGCCCCCCAGCAAGCCGCCCGCGGCAAAGCCGCCCAGCACCGAGCCCTCCTCGCGACCGCCGCCGCCGGTCTGCGGCGCCGCAGCGAAGATGCGCGAGGCCAGGCGCGAGAACGGCAGGCTCTGCAGCCAGACCTCGCCAGGGCCGGTCAGCTTGGCCAGGAACAGGCCCTCGCCGCCGAACAGCGCGGTCTTGATCTTGCCGACGTACTGGATCTCGAAGTTCACGCTGGGCGTGTAGGCCACGACACAGCCGGTATCCACCAGCAGGGTCTGGCCCGGCTGCAAGGTGCGGCGCACCACGGTGCCGCCGGCATGGACGAAGGCCAGGCCGTCGCCTTCGAGCTTCTGCATGATGAAGCCCTCGCCGCCGAAGAAACCGGTGCTGAGCTTCTGCTGCAGGGCGATGCCCAGCGAGACGCCGCGCGCTGCGCACAGAAAGGCATCCTTCTGGCAGATCAGCGTGCCGCCCAGCTGGCGCAGATCCATCGGCAGGATCTTGCCGGGATAAGGGGCGGCAAACGCGACCCGCTGCTTGCCGCTGCCGTTGTTGGTGTAGACCGTGGTGAACAGCGACTCGCCGGTGATCAGGCGCTTGCCCGCACCCAGCAGCTTGCCGAAGAAGCCGCCCTGCTGCTTGCCGCCATCGCCGAACACCGTGTCCATCGCGATGCCGGCATCCATGAACATCATGCTGCCGGCCTCGCCGATCGCCGCCTCGCCCGGGTCGAGCTCGACCTCGACGAACTGCATCTCGGCGCCCTTGATCTCGTAATCGACCACATCCATTGCCATTTCGCGTTCTCCCGCTGTCAATCGAAACGGGCGCGATCGTACCCAAGAATTGAGCCGCCCCTGCTGCCTATACTGCGCGCCATGCCAGACCCCAGCACCGCCCTGCCCGATCTCAAGCCCGGCGACGGCTATGTCCAGTCCTTCGCGCGCGGCCTCGCGGTGATCCGCGCCTTCAGCGCCGAGGCACCGCGCCAGACGCTCACCGAGGTGGCCAAGCGCTGCGGCCTGACCCGCGCCGGCGCGCGCCGCATCCTGCTGACGCTGGAGACTCTGGGCTATGTGAGGAGCGAGGGCCGGCTGTTCGCGCTGACGCCCAAGATCCTGGACCTGGGCTACGCCTACCTGTCCTCGCAGCCGCTGTGGCAGTTTGCCGAGCCGGTGATGCAGGCCCTGACCGCCGAACTCGGCGAGAGCTGCTCGGCCGCGGTGCTGGAGGGCGCGGACATCGTCTACGTGATGCGGGTGCCGGCACGCAAGATCATGAGCATCAATCTGGGCCTGGGCAGCCGCCTGCCGGCCTGGTGCACGTCGATGGGTCGGGTGCTGCTGGCCGGACTGCCGCTGCAGGCGCTGGAGGCGCAGCTGGCGGCCGTCCAATGGCAGGCCCTGACACCACGCACCGTGCGCCACACCGACGAGTTACGTGCGCGCATCAATGCGGTGCGCGAACAGGGCTGGTGCCTGGTCAACGAGGAGCTTGAGGAAGGGCTGATCTCGCTGGCCGCGCCGATACGCGACCGCGGCGGCGCGGTGATCGCCGCGCTCAATGTCAGCGCCCAGCGCAACCGCATGCCGCCCGAGACCATGGTGCGCGACTGCCTGCCGCGACTGCTGGCGGCGGCAGCGCAGATCTCGCGCCTGGTGCAGATGAAGAGCTGAGGGTGCAGTCCTTTGACTGCCTCGCCGCCCCGGCCAGCCCACGCGAGACGTGGGCTGTCGTTCGTCAGGCGTCGGACAGTCCACAGGACTGTCCTCGGTCCTGACTCACCCCATGTGCAGGCCGCCGTTGCAGCTGAAGTCGGCACCGGTGGTGAAGCCTGAATCCTCACCGGCCAGCCAGGCGACGATGGCGGCGATCTCCTCGGGGGTGCCGAGGCGGCGCACCGGAATGGTCGCGATGATCTTGTCCAGCACGTCCTGGCGCACCGCCTTGACCATATCGGTGGCGATATAGCCGGGGCTCACCGTGTTGACCGTCACGCCCTTGCTGGCCACTTCCTGGGCCAGGGCCATCGTGAAGCCGTGCATGCCGGCCTTGGCGGCCGAGTAGTTGGTCTGGCCGAACTGCCCCTTCTCGCCGTTGACCGAGGAGATGTTGATGATGCGGCCCCAGCCCTTGTCCATCATGTCCTCGATCACCTGCTTGGTGACGTTGAACATGCTGTTGAGGTTGGTGTCGATCACCGCATCCCAGTCGGCACGGCTCATCTTGCGGAACATGCCGTCGCGGGTGATGCCGGCGTTGTTGACCAGCACATCGATGGGGCCATGCTCGGCCTTGACCTTGGCGAAGGCGGCCACGGTGGAATCCCAGTCAGCCACATTGCCCACCGAGGCGTAGAAGGTGTAGCCCTGGGCGGCCTGCTCGCCCAGCCATTTGTCGTAGTCGCGGCTGGGACCGCAGCCGGCGATGACCTTGAAGCCTTCCTTGTGCAGGCGCTGGCACATCGAGGTACCGATGCCACCCATACCGCCGGTCACATATGCGATCTTCTTGCTCATAGTCTCTCCTGCGCCTCCATGGCTTTTACTGCGGGTCAATCAATCGTCGCGGGTGCGCCCGGGCGCCGCGTCATGCGCCCGCCATGCGAACCCTCTTGCTTCTTGTCGTATCGAAGACGCGTCTTCAGCCTCCCGCAGGACCGTGGGGCGGTCAAGCGGGTTCGCCCTTACTTGCAGCCTCAGCGCTCGACGGTCAGCGCCACGCCCATGCCGCCGCCTATGCACAGCGAGGCGATCCCCTTGTTCGCGTCGCGGCGCTGCATCTCGTGCAACAGGGTCACCAGGATGCGTGCACCCGAGGCGCCGATCGGATGGCCCAGTGCGATCGCGCCGCCGTTGACGTTGACCTTGCTGGTGTCCCAGCCCATTTCCTGGTGCACCGCGCAGGCCTGGGCTGCAAAGGCCTCGTTGATCTCCAGCAGATCCAGGTCCTGCGGCTTCCAGCCGGCCCGCTCCAGCGCCTTCCTGGCCGCCGGCACCGGGCCCATGCCCATGGTGGCGGGGTCCAGGCCGGCGCTGGCGTAGGAGGCGATCCGGGCCAGCGGCTTGAGGCCCAGGCTGGCAGCCTTCTTGGCGCTCATGATCAGCAGGCCGGCGGCGCCGTCGTTGAGGCCCGAGGCATTGCCCGCGGTCACCGAGCCCGTCTTGTCGAAGGCAGGACGCAGGCCGGCCAGCACCTCGGCCGTGCTCTTGCGATTGATGAACTCGTCGGCGTCGAAGATCAGCGGATCGCCCTTCTTCTGCGCGATGCTGAGCGGCACGATCTCGTCCTTGAAGCGGCCGGCGTCCTGGGCCGCCGCCGCTTTCTGCTGCGAGGCAAGGGCCAGCGCGTCCTGCGCCGCGCGGCTGATGCCGTACTGCCTGGCCACGTTCTCCGCGGTGATGCCCATGTGGTACTGGTTGTAGACATCCCACAGGCCGTCGACGATCATCGAATCGATCATCTTCCAGTCGCCCATGCGCTGACCGTCGCGCGAGCCCTGCAGCACATGGGGCGAGAGGCTCATGCTTTCCTGGCCGCCGGCGATCACGATCTCACTGTCGCCGTCGCGTATCGCCTGGGCCGCCAGCATCACCGCCTTCAGGCCGGAGCCGCAGACCTTGTTGATGGTCATGGCCGGCACGGTGTCGGGCAGGCCCGCCTTGATGACGGTCTGGCGCGCCGGGTTCTGGCCACAGCCGGCCTGCAGCACCTGGCCCAGGATCAGCTCGCCGATCTGGCCGCCCTCCAGGCCGCTGCGGCGCAGCAGGTCCTTGACCACGGTGGCACCCAGCTCGGCGGCCGGGGTCTTGGCCAGGGTGCCGCCGAACTTGCCGATGGCGGTGCGGGCGGCGGCGACGATGACGATATCTGCTTGGCTCATGCTTGGGTCTCTCCGTTGTGGTGATCGGGCCTGGCGATCAGGCCTTCTGTTTGACATAGCGGCCGGGCGCCGGCTCGATGGGCTTGTACTTGCGGTTGCCGGGTGTCTTGGGCGCAGGCTTCATCGCACCGGCATGCGACGCCAGCCAGGCCGCCCAGTCGGTCCACCAGCTGCCAGGATGCTCGGTGGCCTGTGCCAGCCACTCCTCGTTGCTGGCCGGCAGGGCCGTGCCCTTACCGATCCAGTGGCTGCGCTTGCCCTTGGCGGGCGGATTGATCACGCCGGCAATATGGCCGGAGGCGCCCAGCACGAAGCGCTTCTTGCCCTTGAACACCTGGGTCGAGCGGTAGGCCGCATCCCAGGGCACGATATGGTCCTCGCGCGAGCCGTAGATATAGACCGGGGCATTGATCTTGCCCAGATCCAGCGCCTCGCCACAGACGGTCAGCCGGCCGGGCATCTTCAGCTCGTTCTGCAGATAGGTGTGGCGCAGATACCAGCAGTACATCGGGCCGGCCATATTGGTCGAATCGCCGTTCCAGTACAGCAGATCGAAGGCCGGCGGCGCCTCGCCCTTCAGGTAGTTGCCCACCACATAGTTCCAGACCAGGTCGTTGGGGCGCAGAAAGCTGAAGGTGGTGGCCAGCTCCTGCCCCCTCAGCAGGCCCGGCCCCTTGGGCGATTCGGCGCCTATGGTCATCTCGCGCATGCGCACCATGGCCTCGTCGACGAACAGGTCCAGCACGCCGTTGCTGCTGAAGTCGATCAGCGTCGTCAGCAAGGTCACGCTGGCCGCCGGCTGCTCACCGCGCGCCGCCAGCACGGCCAGCGCGGTGGCCAGGATGGTGCCGCCCACGCAGAAACCCAGCGTGTCTATCGCCGCGCAGCCGCTGATCTCCTGCACCACGCGAATGGCCTGGATGGCCGCCTGCTCGATGTAGTCGTCCCAGGTCCAGGCGACACAGCTGGCATCCGGGTTGCGCCAGCTGACCACGAAGACCCGGTGCCCCTGCTCGACCGCATAGCGGATCAGCGAGTTCTCGGGCTGCAGGTCGAGGATGTAGTACTTGTTGATGCAGGGCGGCACCATCAGCAGCGGCCGCTCATGCACCTGCTTGGTTAGCGGCGCGTACTCGATCAGCTGGAAGAAGGGGTTCTCGTAGACGATGCTGCCGGCGCTGGTCGCCACATTGCGACCCACCTCGAAGGCGCTCTCGTCGGTCTGCGAGAGGTGGCCGCGCTGGATATCGGCCCAGAGCTGCTGGACCCCCTTGGCGATGCTCTCGCCCTGGGTCTCCAGCGCCAGCTTCAGCGCCTCGGGGTTGAGCGCCAGATAGTTGCTGGGCGCGGCCGCATCCACCCATTGCTGGACCGCGAAGCGGATGCGCTGGCGCGCCTTCTCATCGCCCTCCACCTGCTCGGCCATGCGCTGCAGTGTGCGCGCATTGAGCAGATACATCTGGCTGATGAAGTGGCTGGCCGGGTTGGCGCTCCAGGCCGGATCGGCGAAACGTCGGTCCTTGGCCGCAGGCGCACCGGCGGCACTGGCCAGGCTCTGGTTCCACAGCTCGGTGGCCTGCTTCAGATAGTCGGCCTGCAGACTGGAGAGCGTGGCCGGCGGGATCTGCAGACCGGCGACCGATTTCCACATCTCACCCATCTCCTTGCCGACCTGGCTGGCCCGCTCGGCGGCCGCGTTCAGCGCCTCGGAATCGAGACCGCCGGCGGCGGTCGAGGACGCGGAAGACTTGCGCTGCTGCTGGTTCTTCATGGCTCTCCTGTCGGGTCAAGGGCCGGCTCATTCAGCGAGCCAGCTCGGTTCAGACACAGGCAAGAAGCTTGCCACAGCCCGACGTGCCGCTGTTGTACCCTCGCCAACTTACCTTGTGATGACACCCCATGTATCTTGTCGCGATCGCCTGGCTCTATGTGGCCCTGATGATGGCCCTGGCCGAAGCCACCAGCACCCAGGGCACGGTGCTGGGCGCCCTCTTCACCTTCTTGCTCTACGGCCTGCTGCCTATCAGCATCGTGATGTATCTGCTGGGCACGCCGCGCCGGCGCGCAGCACGGCGCAAGGCGGAGGCGGCAGAACTCGCCGCAGCAGCAACGGCGCAGTCAGCCGCGCAGCCGGATCGCGGCGACCATGCGGCCGCAGACCCGGTCGCGGCGGAAGGAAAAGAATCTTGAGGGCTCGCTGAAGCTGCAGCCCTGGGCCTGGCTGATCTGCTGCAGGCCGGCGGCACGCAGGCGCTGCTGCGCCAGCCCCGCCAGATCGGCCCGCCAGCGCGGCTCGCCGGCAGCATTGGGCCGGTAGCGAAACAGCGTGCCATCGGCAGCGGCAGCAGCACCGAAGGCCTCCCGCACCTCGCCCCCCACCTCGAAGGCCTGCGGCCCTATGCAGACGCCCAGCCAGGCCGCGATCTGCTGCGGCGCACAGCCTGCGGCTTCGCAGAGCGCGGCCACCGTGTTCTCCAGCACGCCGCCGGCCAGCCCGCGCCAGCCCGCATGCGCGCCGCCGACCACACCGGGTGCGGCGAACAGCACCGGCAGACAGTCGGCCACCTGGATGGCGACGGCCAGGCCGGGATCGTCGCTGATCGCCGCATCGGCCTCGGGCGACTGGCCAAGATGCGCGGGCGCCAGCCTCAGCACCTGGGCCCCATGCACCTGGCGCAAAAAAACCGGCTCGCTGTCCAGCAGCTCGGCGAGCAGGCGGCGATTCGCCGCCACCGCCGCCACGTCGTCGCCGACCGCATCGCCGACATTCATCGCCGCAAAAGGGCCGCTGCTATGGCCGCCGGCGCGGCTGCTCATCAGAGCCAGGGCCTGGGGCTGCTGCCACTGGGGCTGCAGCCAGCCGGCCGGCAGTGCAGCCGACTCACTCGGCATCGGGGCAGGCCGAGGGCTGGGTACGGGCAAAAGCGTCCTGCGCCATGCAATGCTCGAAGACCTTCATCACCGTCGGCACATGGTCCAGCCGGCATTCGAAGCGCTGGGCATTGAAGATCTGCGGCACCAGCAGGCAGTCGGCCAGGCCGGGCGTGTCGCCATGGCAGAAACGGCCGGTCCGGCCGTCGCCGAGGCGGCGCTCCACCACCTCCAGGCCGGTCTCGACCCAGTGGCGGTACCAGCGGTTCTTCTGCTCCTCGGACAGGCCCATGTCCTTGACCAGATAGCGCAGCACCCGCAGATTGTTCAGCGGATGGATTTCGCAGGCGATGTCCTGGGCCAGCGCCCGCACGCGGGCGCGCTCCAGCGGGCTGGGCGGCAGCAGCGGCGGCTCGGGATGGGTCTCGTCCAGGTACTCGATGATGGCCATCGACTGGGTGATGATGGCTTCACCGTCCTGCAGCAGCGGCACCAGCCGGGCGGCCGACACCGCCGCATAGCTTTCCTGGAACTGCTCGTTCTTGGCCAGATGCACCGAGCGGTAGTCGTAGTCCAGGCCCTTGAGCGCCAGCGCGATGCGCACGCGGTAGGAGGCCGAGGAGCGGAAGTAGTTGAAGAGTTCCATGATGGGCGGACAGGGCTTGGCAGCGATGACGGAGCGACCCGGGGATGATGCCATGCGCCGCTACACTGGGCCCATGTTCCTGACCCGCCGCTTCAAGCATTGCCCCAGCTGCGGCGCCGCGGTGGACTACCGCGTGCCGCCCGATGACAACCGCGAACGCGCCAGCTGCGGCGCCTGCGGTGCCGTCCACTACGAGAACCCGATCAATGTGGTGGGCACGCTGCCGGTCTGGGGCGAGGGGCCCGATGGGCAGGTGCTGCTGTGCAAGCGGGCGATCGAGCCGCGCTACGGCATGTGGACCCTGCCGGCCGGCTTTCTGGAACTGGGCGAAACCAGCGCCGAGGGCGCGCTGCGCGAGACCGATGAAGAGGCCGGCGCCCAGATTGAGCTGCTGAACCTCTACTGCCTGGTCAATGTGGTGCGGGTGGGCCAGATCCACTTCTACTACCGCGCCCGCCTGCTCTCGCCCGAGTTCAATCCCGGCCCCGAGACGCTGGAGGCGCGGCTCTTCCACGAGCATGAGGTGCCCTGGGAGCATCTGGCCTTCCGCACGGTGCGGGAGACCCTGCAGCGCTTCTTCGAGGACCGCCGCCTGGGCCGCGACTACGCGCTCTACTGCGCCGACGTCTGAGCCTGCCGCGCCGTGGCCCAGGGGCCGGTGACGCCGTCGAGCTCGCAGTCCCACAGGGCCTGCACATCCATTGCATCGCCCAGGCCCTCGGCATAGACCTTCAGCGCCAGGCTGCGCAGCATGATGACCATGCCGCGCACAAAGGCGGCCCGGCCGGCGTCGGCGGCCACGCCCAGCACCACGCCGGCATCCAGCTTCACATAGTCCAGCCCGGCCTGGTAGAGCCGTTCGACCTGGGACAGATCGGCGCCCGCATGCTCCAGGCCCAGCTTGAGCCCCAGGGGGCGCAGCTGGCGCCCCATTTCCTGCAGCAGCTCGAAATGCTGGATCGCCGCGCTCTCCGACAGCTCCAGCCCCAGCAGGCGTGCCGCCTGGGGCTGCTGCAGGGCCAGCTCGCGCAAGCGGGCGACAAAGCTGCCATCCAGCAGCGAGGCCGGGGCCACATTGACGCAGCGCTGGCGGCCATCGGCCGCGCTGGCGTCCAGGGCCAGGCCCACCGCCTGCAGATCCACCTCGGGGCTCAGGCGGCTGCGCACCGCCAGCGCCAGCCAGCGCTGGGCGTTCTGGAAGCCCTCGCCCGGCACCAGCTCCAGCTGCAACGGGCATTCCCAGTGCAAGACCTGCCCCCGCTGATCCAGCACCGGAAACTCGAGCAGCCGGCTGCGGCGCTCGCGCAGCGCGGCGGCGATCTGGGCCTGCCAGGCCCGCTCGCCCTGCACCATGCCATGCTCGGCCTCACGGTGCAGCTCCACCACAATGCCCTGGCGATGCTCGGCGCGCGCCAGCGCGGCATCGGCGGCGGCGAACCAGTCGCCCAGCGCTCGCTCGCGGTTGAGCTCCACCGCGCCCAGCGCCACTTCGATGCCGGCGCCCAGGCCGGGCAGCCGGGCGCGCAAGCCCTCGGCCAGCGCATCGGCGGTCTCGGCCGCCAGCTGGGGCACCGGCAGCCACAGCGCCAGGTCCGAGCCATTGAGCCGGCCGGCCAGGCAGTACTTGACCCGCTGCGGATAGGCCTTGAGCAGTTCGGCCGTGGTGCGCAGCAGCTGATCGACCGCCGGTCGGCCCAGGCGCTGGTTGAGCCCGGCCAGATCGCGCAGGCGCAGCAGCACCAGGCCGGCCTGGGCCGGACCGTCGTCGCGCTGCAGCGCCGACTCCAGTTCGGCCATGAAGTGGCCGCGCTGGGCCAGGCCGGTCAGCGCGTCCTCATGGGCCTGACGGGCCAGCACCTGCAGCTGCTCGGCCTGGGCCTCGAAGCTCTGCCGCACCCGCCCCACCATCGCATTCATCACCCGCGCCAGGCGCTGCAGCTCGGGCACGCGCGGCTCGTCCACCTGGGTATAGCTGCCCTGCACCAGGGCCTCCGCCTGAGCCACCGCCGCATCCAGCGGCCGGCGTATGCGGTGCAGCACCAGCGCCGCCAGACCGCCGGCCAGACCCGCCAGCACCAGGGTCAGGGCCAGGCTGCGCAGCGTGGCCTGCCAGAGCTGGTCATGGGCATAAGCCCCATGGCTCAGCACCTCCACCGAACCCACCGCCTGCCAGCCATTGGACAGCTTGGCCACACCCGGTCCCGCCTCGATCGGCGCCAGCGCGACGAACCAGGCCGGCGCCTGGCTGGCGGCGCCGCTCATCGCGCGCTCGAAGACCAGCTTGCCCTCGGCATCCAGCCAGCGCAGGCTGCGATAGTGGCCGGTGTCGAACTGGGCCGAGATCAGCAGCTGCATCAACTCGCGGTCGCCACCCTGCTGCGACAGGGCCAGCGCCAGCGCTGCGGCGTTGTCGCTGTTCTTCAGCTGCAGCTGGGCCTGCATCAGGCTGCGCATCGCATCGGTGGAGACGGCCACCGCGCCCAGCGCCGCGGCCAGCACGGCCCCCAGCACCAACAACCAGACCTGACGTATCAGCGACATCTATGCGCCCCCCGCAATGCCTTCATGATCATTAAAACCCCTCGGCGCGAATCCTGGCCAGCACCTCGCGCCATTGCGAGAGCCGCGCCAGCGGATTGCCGACCGTGGCCGAGCCCACGCCCTGCCACAGGCCCTCGCCATTGAAGCTGAACACCGGCGCCAGATCCGGACGGGATGAGGCCGGCAGCACCGCGGGCCGCAGATTGTCCAGAATCAGCGGCTCGGCATCGAGCGCCGGATAGTAGGCCAGCACCATATGGGCTTGCGGCCTACCGTCCAGCAGCGCGCGCACATAGACCAGGCGCAGCCGGGTCTCGGCCACGCCGGCGGCGGTCAGGCTGAAATACTTGGCGATCGCATAGTCCTCGCAATCGCCCTGGCCACGCTCCAGCGTCTCCAGCGGGCTGGCCCAGTAGTCGATGCGGCCCCAGGTCTCGCTATCGTCACGAAAGGCAATGCGCTGGTTGAAGAAATCGTTGATCAGGGTCAGGCGTTGCCCCTCGTCCAGCGCCGCCGCCCGCGTCAGCAGCGGCGCCAGTGCACGCGCACCGGCCAGCGCCCGCGTGCCGGTACGTGCCGCGGCCGCCAGCACCTGCTCGCTCTGCCAGGCTTGGGTCGGCAGCGGCAGGGCCAGGGCCAGGGCCAGCAGCAGCCGCCATGCGCGCGGCCGGACCGGCAATCGGTCACGCTGCGGGCAAGACTGATGCAGGCGGAGCATAGGCAGCGCACTTTAGCGCGGCCACCTGGCGCCGACGCTGGTGATAATCGCCACGCCTGCGCTTTCTTTCCTCATCTCCCAGCGCTTTTGCGCGCGGCCGGCTCCCGGCAGCGGCTCCACCATGACAGCAAACGCCATCCAACAAGAACTGGACCAGGCCCGCGAACGCGGACCGCTGCGCCAGATCCAGATACCCCCCTGCCCCGAGCTGCTGACCCGCCTGCGCGCGGCCATGGCCCCGACCGAGCCCGATCTGAACGAGGTCGCCCGCATCGCGGCCAGCGATGTGGCGATGTCGGCCACGCTGATACGCACGGCCAACAGCCTGCTGCACAAGACCCCCGACGGTATGCCCTGCAGCACCGTGGGCCAGGCAATGAGCCGCATCGGCCTGCAGGAGACCGCCGCGCTGATGACGGGCTTTCTGCTGCGCCACGCGATACCGGTCAAGAGCCCGCATCTGCTGCGCTTCTGGGAGCGCTCGACCAAGCGGGCGCTGGCCATGGCCTTCATCGCCCGTCAGCTGCCGGGCCTCTCGCCCGATCTGGCCCATACCTACGGCCTGTTCTGCCATGTGGGCATGCCAGTGCTGCTGCAAAGCGTGCGCGGCTACGGCGCCACCATGGTGGAGGCGGCGGCCCGCATCGACCGGCCCTATATCGCCACCGAGAACGCCAACCACAAGACCGACCATGCGGTGGTGGGCGCGCTGCTGATGCGTGCCTGGCAGATGGCGCCCGAGATCATGGCGGCGATACGCCTGCACCACGACTACCAGGCCCTGGGCCATGGCGGCATCGATGCCGAGATCCACACCCTGGTCGCTGCCGGCCTGCTGGCCGAGCATCTGATGCGCCGCCACGAGGCCCTGCCCGAGGACGAGGACTGGGCCGCCAACCGCGCCGCCGCGCTGGACTGGCTGCACATCAGCGCCGACGATGTCGAGCAATGGGACGAGGCCCTGCGCCCGCTGTTCGACGAGCTCTGAAGCGGCGCTCAGCGCGCCAGCTCAGGCCGGGCTGGAGCGCAGGCCATAGGTCCGCTCGCCCAGGAACAGGTATTCGGCGCGCAGCAGCGCCTCGCCTCGCTCCCCGGCAAAGCTGAAGCCCAGCACCGCCAGCGCCTCGCCTGGCCTGATCTCGGCCACGCCCCAGGCCTGCAGACGGCTCAGCGGCGCCAGCTCGACCTGCCAGCGACCATCCTGGCGGCGCGGCAGCTGCGCACGGCCGAGCAGGGCCGCGCCGTCGACCGCCGCAGCCTGTGCCGGCAGCGGTCGCGCCGCCAGACCGGCCGGCAGCCTCAGCGGCTCGGCCAGCTCCAGCGTCAGCTCGGCATGCGGGTTGCGCCAGCGCACCTGCACGGCCTTGCCCTCCAGATACAAGGGCCGTTCCAGGTCGAAGCTGCTCCAGCCATGGTGAGCCCAGGCGGGCAGGCCCAGCAGTGCGGCGGAGGCACTGCCCAGTACGGTGCGTCGGTCCATCGGCATCACTCCTCGGGGATCAGACATAGGCGATCCAGCGACCGCAGATGATGACAGCCAACCAAATCAGCGTCGACAGCAGGGCCTGCGCCTTGGCTGTGGCATCAGCCAGCGCCAGGCCGCCACGGCTATGGAACAGCGCGGCATTGAGAGCGGCCAGGCTGATCAGGGCCAGCTTGTAGAGAAAGACGCGGTTGGCCAGCAGCTCCTGCGCCTGGCTGGCGAACATCAGCAGTCCGCTGGCCGCGCACAGCGCAAAGCCCAGCACGCTCAGCGGCAGCGTCAGCCGGGCCAGGGCCGGCAGCGGCAGCACCGCGCCCAGCCCCAGCAGGCGCAGCTCGAACACCAGCAGGCTGCCGAACAGCGCAGCGATGCCCACGATATGCAGCGCCTCCAGGGCGGGATAGGCCCAGGGATGGGTGACCAGGGATTGGAGGGCGAAGGACATGGGCTGATGCGGTGGACGCCCATGCTAGCGCGCCCACAGGCAGGCCAGCCGACGACAATCCGGCCATGCCCCCGCTACCGCCCGCCATCGCCACGACGCCGCACCCTGCCGCCCCCCGGCGCGCGCCGCTGGTGCTGGCGGCCCTGCTGACGCTGGCCTTGCTGGCCTGGGCGCTGGCGCCGCGCGGCGAACGGCTGCAGCTGGTGGCCAAGCCCTGGCAGCGTGACATCGAGATCGAGCGCCGGGTCGAGGAGATCAACTCGGGATGGTGCGACGAGCTGCCCGCCGACGCGCAGCCGCTCAGCCGGCGCCTGATGGTGGACCCCAGCGGCCAGCGTGCGGCGCCGGCGGCCCACTGTCGCTATCGTGCGCCGGTCTGGCGGGCGCTGCGCAGCCTGCGCAGCCAGGGCGAGGCAGCGGCCAACGCGCCCTTCTGGGACGAGGCCCCGCTCGCAACGCTGGGGCCGGACGAACGCCCCGGCCGCCGGCACGAGCGCTACGAGCTGCGGCTGCGCCAGCCGGGTTCGGGCAAGACCTGGGCCTGCCGCCTGCCGCAGGCCCAGTGGCAGGCCTTGCGGCTGGGCCAGGTCTACCGGCTGCCGGTGAGCCGGCACGGACTGGCGGATTGCAGCGCTCTGCCAGGCGCCACCGTGTGAGCGGCTGGGCGACTGTGCTCAGCCCGAACCGCGCTCCAGCGTCTGCTCTGCAACAGGCTTTTTGCCCCTCGGTCTGCAGGCAGCGGATCAAGGCCTGCAGCGGTGCCAACAACTGCCGGCGGCTCGGACAACAGCGCAGCCGACGCCCATCCGCAGCAGCTCGACTGCCACAAGCAGGCGTGCAAGCGTCCAGCTGCAGCCAAACCGGTGGCAGGCAGCGCCGGGTGCCGCCTTGGCGGCCACTTCACAAACGCATATCGACAACCAAGGCGTAGCTCGGCGTGCCGCGTCGGTCGGTGCGGTTGTAGGCGTCGTCGGGCAGCCATTGCGTGGTGATCTGATTCGGGGCACCGCCCCATGGCAGAGCGCCCTGCCTGGCAGTCAGGCGCATCGAGAGCTTGGGGCTGAACTGCCACTTGCCGTAGAACTCCGTCACCCGTGTGCGGGAACGATCCAGGCGCTGGTGCTCCGTGATCTGGGTGGCGTAGCTGGGGCTCAGGCTCACGCTGCCGCCCACGGTGAGCGGCATGCCGCTGACCGCGTGGTCAAAGCCGAAGGACGCCATCCAGGGGGCCTGACCGTCCAGGCGGTTGTCCGGCCCGGGGAGGCCCAGGACCTGGGAGTGATAGGCACTGAACGCGGCGCGCAGGCTCAGCGCCCGCGCCGTCGCCGAGTCAGCCCAGGCGGTGGGCAGCAGGTCGGCCGCGCGCCCCTTGGCTTCCAGTTCCAGGCCGCTGGTGCGGGCCTTCGAGAAGTTCTGCGGCTCGCTGACCCAGCGCGGCACGCTGGCCCAGGACACATCGCGCAGGCTGAGCACCTGGCGCACCACACCGTCGAGGCGGCGGTGGAAGAAGCCCACGCTGAACATCGCCCCGCCCGCGCCGTAATGCTCGTACGCCATGTCGAGCCCGGTGGCCAGTTCGGGCCTCAGGCGCGGGTTGCCCAGGCGGTCCGGCGCACTCGCGGTGTTGGCCAGCTCGACATCGGGAAACTGGACGCTGACCACCGGCCGCGCCAACATCAGACTCAGATCGGCGGCGCGGTAGCTGCGGCTGAGACTGGCACGCAAGAGCTGGCGCCCCTTGACGTCGAACTTGTGGCTGAAGCTCAGCACCGGCGAGCTCACGCGGCTGCTGTGGGTCACCGGAGCAGCGCCAGCGCCTGTGCCCTGGCCGCGGGTCTGGATGCGCTCGTGACGGAACCCGAGATAGAGCTGCCACCGTGGGGTCAGCTCCCACTCATCCTGCACATAGAAGGCCTGGCGCAGCACGCGGGCTTCATAGGGCTGGCCCTCGAAGCCGCCGGCCAGGGGCTGGCCATTCGCGTCGGACCCGTCGCGGCGTTCCTGCAGCTCGCGCCGTTCCAGGTCCCATCCCAAGCTCAGCGCGTGATCGTCGCCGAACAGGCGGTTGTACTTGCCGGATTGCGTCAAACCGTCGGCCCGCCCCGAACCTACGGTGCGGGTGCGCAGCCCGCTGTCGGCGAAGCTGCGATTGGCCAGACGCCAGCTCGACTGCTGCAAGCCGGCCCGCAGTTCCAGGCGCTGGTCATCGGCCAGGCCCTTGGACCAGCTCGCCTGGGCATTGCGGTTGTAGGTGTCGCGGTGCAAATCCAGGTCGTCGATCTCCGGCGGCTGACCCGTGACCGCGCGGTTCTGGGTGTCGATGCCGGCGTTCCAGTTCAGCTTCTGCAAGAAGGCGCTGAGCGAGAGCTTGTGATCGGGACCCAGCTCCCAGTTCAGGCGCGGCGCGGCATTGGCGATCACGCCCCAGGCCACAAAAGTGCTTTGATGCTGTCCCAGCGCAGGCAGGCCGTCAGCGCCCGGACCGCGCCGCTCGATGTCGGCGCGGTTGTATTCGCGCTCCCAGTTGGAGAAGTAGATCGGCAGGGTGAAGGCCAACGGCCCCTGGGTTTCGCCGACGGTCAGTTGCAGATCTGGATCGGGGTGCTTGCGCCCATCGTTCAAGGTCAGCTGCAAGCTTCGCTGCGAGCGCCTGGGGGTATTTTTCAAAATGACATTGATCGTGCCTGCCACCGCCTGGGCACTTTGTTCTGCCGTCGGGCTTCGGAGTATCTCGATACGCTCTATCTGGGCCGGATGGAGTTGATCAATCGAGAATCCGGCGGGTGCCGGATCACCATTGATCAGGATCTGCGTATACCGTCCACCCAAGCCCCGCAAACTCGGACCATCGCTGCCGATACTCACGCCAGGCTGGCGTCGCAATACATCAAGGATATTGCTGTCGCCGAATCGATCCAGTTCCTCGCGACCCACGATTTGCTTGGCCAGCTTGGCGGCGCGGCGCAATTCGGTCGCGCTCTGCCGGGCGACCACCTCGACCCGCTGCAGGCTGGAGGGCTCCGGACGGACAATGCCGTCGTTGCTCGCAGCATCCTGGGCCGCACAGGTCAGTGGCAAAAGAAGAAAAAGGGCGCCTGCCGTCCGGCATTGGGAAGGCGGCAGGGCACAGAACTTGGGCATGGATGGGGCTCCGCAAAAACGAAACCCGCAGACTAGCCATCCCCATCCAAATCAAGGCATTAGGATGGATTCCCGGACTCCAGGAATCGGTTTCAGGAGACCTGGACGGCCTTGCGATAGGCCGCCGGGGTCACCCCTTCTTGCTTCTTGAAGGCACTGTAGAAGGTCGACGCGGACTGAAAACCGGCCGCCTCGGCCACCTCCTCCATGGAGCGTGCCTGGGCTTCCCGCAGCAAGCCCTTGGCCGCATCGACCCGCCATTGGGTCAGGTACTGCTTGAAGGAGGTCTGATTGTTGTCATTCAGGAGCTGCGACAGTTTGGCCTGCGGCAGGCCGATACGTCGGGCCAGGCGCGACAAATTGAGATTCGGATCCCGATACAGTGCCTCCTCTGCCATCAGGGAATCCAGCTGCGCCAAATAGCTGCGAGCGACGTCGACGGGGATTCGCTTGTCCTGATAGGGTTCAATGGCTGCCTGACCCGAATACATGCGCCAGGCAATCAGAAGACTGAAAGCCAGCACAAAAGTAAATGACAGGGCCCCGACGATGTAGGAGGTATAGGTCGATGTCCAGTAGGTCACCCAAATCATGCCCACCCCGGCCCAGGCGCCCACCAGCGGCATGGCGGTCTGGACATCGCTGAGTTGCGCGCGCCGCTGCCACAGGATGAGGGTAGCCATCAGCCAGTAGGCCAGCAGGCCGGCATTGATGCCTGGAATGACCCAGGTCCACCAGATCCGGACATTCAGCGCATAGGGCAGCAGCAGATTCAGCGCCAGCGTCAGCGCGCCCAGCAGCCCCAGATGCCAACGGTCCACGCGCTGCAGGCCGGCACTGGTGCCGAGCCCCGAACGCAGCAGAAAAAAGAGACAGGGGCCGACCAGGAACCAGGCACTCAGGCCGACTTGCAGCACGGTCCAGGAGACCTCGGGCCAGAAGTGGTAGGCGACCGACTTGCCGGTTCGCACGCTGACCAGCCAGACCAGCAGAGCCAACCAGCGCTGAGTCGGCCGCCCGCGAGCCCGCCACCACAGAAAACAGGCCAGTGCCATGCCGTTGAAACTGCCGAGCAGCGAAAAGAAGAACAGAAGGTGTTGGCTCAACGGATTCATCGGACAGGGGCAAGACGTGCTAATGGGCCGGTAGCAGAAGGATCAGTATCGTATGGGCTGAGACTCGTTCAAGGCCGCCCGCAGGCAGCCCGCAGGCAGCCCGACCGTGCAGACAGGCGCATCGGAGGAGACACAGGACAGCTTGAAGCGCAAAGGCCCGAACCCTTGCGGATCCGGGCCTTGAAGAAACGGCGCTCAGGCACGACGTCCGGCAGGCCGTTGCGATCGACGGCGCGCCCGGCATGCGCCACCGCTCTAGCGGCAGCGCCCAGGGCGTCACTTCGGCTGGAAACCGGGTAGGCCCGCGTGCCAGAGGAAGAAGGACCAGCGATCGGCCGTGCGCTGCTGGCCCTGGATGCGTGTGGAGCCCACGCCATGGCCGGCGTCGTACTCCAGACGCATCAGCACCGGCTTGCCCTCGGGATTGGCCGCCGCAAACCGGGTGCCGGTCTTGGTGCTCATCCACACATCCACGCGGGTGTCGTTCACGCCATGCTCGAACATCAGCGCCGGGTAGCGGGCACCGGGCTTGATGTGCTCATAGGTGCTGTTGTTGCGCAGGGCATGAAACTCCTCCTCGATCTTCACCGTGCCGTACTCGGGGATGTTGCCCGCCCCATTGGCGCGCGTCTCACTGCGGATCTGGTCCAGATTGCCCACGCCCATGACCGCGGCGACAAACAGATCGGGCCGCTCGGTGACCACACGCCCCACGAAGATGCCGCCGGCGCTGCCGCCATACACCGACAGCCGCGCCGCTGACGTGTAGCCCTGGCGGATCAGCCATTCGGCGGTGGCAATGCCATCGCGCCAGGTGTTGAACTTGCTGGTCTTGTGGCCGGCCTTGTGCCATTCATCGCCCAGGATGCCGCCACCGCGCGCATGGCAGATCACCATCACCCCGCCCTGCTCCAGCCAGGCCAGGGTGCGCGGGCTGATGCTCGGCTCCTCGACGGTGCCATAGGCGGCATAGCCGTAGAGCAGGGTGGGGTTGCGGCCATCGAGCTTGATATCGCTGCGCGAGATGATGGACACGGGCACTTCCACGCCGTCGTGGCTTTTCACCTTCACCTCGCGCGCCATCACGCCGGGCAGCACATCGAACTTGCCCTTGGGCGCCAGGTTCAGCGCCTTGGGTTCGGTGTCGGCAGCGGCCAGGAAGTAGTGGCGGGCTGAGCGCGTCCAGCCCGAGAGCTGCAGCACCACGCCGGGCAGCTCGGCGTCTGCATCGGCAATGGTCACATTGCCTTCGAACGGCAGCTTGATGGTTTGCGCCGCCGCGCCAGGCGCGGCGCCATGCGGCAGGCGGTACAGCTGCTTGGCCGCGCCATCGCGGCGGGTGAAGTACAGGCCCTCGGGGGCGGAGGCGATGGCGGTGATGACCTCGTCGCCGCCCGGCACCAGCACCTCGGCACGGGCCATATCGGCCTGCGGCAGCGCCAGACGCAGCAGTTTGTAGCGCGGCGCATCCATGGCCGAGCGCAGGTACAGCCAACCCTGATGCGTGCTGACTTCGCCCACCTTCGCGGACTGATCAAACACCTTGCGCCACTTGGGCTTGCCGGCCAGCAGCGCCGCGCTGTCACTCATGTACAGCGAGCGGTAGCGGCTCACGCCGTGGTAGACCACGGCCAACGCCACCGGCTGACCGCGCAGCACATGCACGCTGGCGCCGTCGGAGCGGTCCAGGCCCAGCTCGGGATGCACGGTAGGGCCGAACACCGCCACATCCTTGTCCGGCTCGGCGAGACGGCGCAGATAGACCGTGTTGTCCATGAAGCGCTCGGCGCGTGGGCGTGTTTCCCAGCCCTGGGCCAGACGGGAATAGAAGAAGGCCGAGCCGTCATCCAGCCAGCTGGCACCGCCACCGCGGATGCGGTCGATCGGCGGCATCACCGGCTGGCCGGTCTCGGTATTGATCACATGCAGGGTACCGATCTCGGCGCCGCCGGCCGAGATGCTGTAGGCCACCAGGGCACCATCGCGGCTGTTGCTGTAGGCGCCGATGGCGTGGGGCTTGCCGGTTGCCTTGGCCAGGGCTTCCGGGTCCACCAGCACTTTCTCGGCGCCGTCAAAGCCGCGGCGCATATAGAGCTTGAACTGGTTGTCGCTGGCCAGGCGCTTTTCATAGAAAAGATTGCCCTTGGCATCGCGATTCACATCGGTCACATTGGCCGGCACCTCGGCATCCAGCGCCTGGATGCGCTTGAGCAGCGGCTCACGGCCCGGGATGCGTGCGAGCACCTGCTCGGTGGCCTCGGCCTGCGCCTTCATATAGGCCTGCACGCCGGGGTCGCCGAGGTTCTCCAGGCAGCGGTAGGGGTCTTCGATCTTCACGCCCCAGTAGGTGTCGGTCACAGGGCATGGGGCCTGCAGGGCGGGCATCTCCACACCGGCCACGGCGGCGGCCTGAACCTCGAACACGGCGCTCAGGGCCAGGGCAAAAGCAAGGGTCGTTCTTCTCACAAGGTGTCTCCGGCTAGGGACGCGCATCATAGGAAATTCAAACGCCCTGCGCTGCCCCAGCATGCTCAGGCCATGGCGCCGCCGTTGATGGCGGCAAAATGCCGCTCTCGTCACCGGCCGCAGCGCGTGCTTCCATTTCATTTCAGGCGAACCCATGTTGCAAAACCTTCCCGTCCTCTCCGAGACCGCCGCCGCCATCGGCCCCATCGTGCTGATCGTCATGGACGGCTATGGCCTGTCGAAGACCGGCGCGGGCAGTGCCATTGCAGCCGCCAACAAGCCGACGCTGGACCGCCTGTTCGCCCAATACCCGAACATCCAGCTGCGCGCGCATGGCACCGCGGTCGGCATGCCCTCGGATGACGATATGGGCAACTCGGAGGTGGGCCACAACGCGCTCGGCGCCGGTCAGGTCTATGCCCAGGGCGCTGCGCTGGTGGCCGACTCGATCACCTCGGGGGAGCTCTGGCAGGGCCAGGCCTGGCAGGAGATCGTCGCATCGGCCAAGGCCGGCCAGGGCAGCCTCCACTTCATCGGCCTGCTCTCCGACGGCAATGTGCACAGCCATATCGACCACCTCAAGGCCATGGTGCTGCGCGCCAGGCAGGAGGGCGTCAAGACGGTGCGCGTGCATGCGCTGATCGACGGCCGCGATGTGCCGGAGACCAGTGCGCTGGACTATGTCGTACCCTTTGAGGCCTTCCTGGCTGAGCTCAGCGTCGATGGCTTCGATGCGCGCATCGCCTCCGGCGGCGGTCGTCAGCACATCACGATGGACCGCTATGACGCCAACTGGCCGATGGTGGAAAAAGGCTGGAAGACCCATGTGCTGGGCCAGGGCCAGCAGTTCGCCAATGCCACCGCCGCGATCCAGGGCCTGCGTGAACAGCACCCGGGCGTGATCGACCAGGACCTGCCCGAGTTCGTGATCGCGGAAAACGGCCAGCCCATCGGCACGATCGAAGACGGCGATGCCGTCGTGCTGTTCAACTTCCGCGGCGACCGTGCGCTGGAGATCACGCGCGCCTTCGAGGAGACCTCATTCGACAAGTTCGACCGCGAGCGCACGCCCAAGGTCAGCTTCGCCGGCATGCTGCAGTACGACGGCGACCTGAAGTTGCCGGCGCGCTTTCTGGTGGCGCCGCCCGCCATCAAGAACACCTCGGGCGAATGGTTCAGCAAGATGGGCATCGCGCAGTTCGCCTGCTCGGAAACCCAGAAATTCGGCCATGTGACCTACTTCTGGAACGGCAACCGCTCTGGCAAGTTCGACGGCGAGAGCTACCTCGAAGTACCCAGCGATGTGGTGCCCTACGAGGAGCGCCCCTGGATGAAAGCCGCCGAGATCACGGACGCGATGATCGCAGCGCTGCGCAGCGGCAAGCACAAGCTGCTGCGCTGCAACTTCGCCAATGGCGATATGGTCGGCCACACCGGCAACGTCCGCGCCGCCACGAGGGCCATCGAAGCGGTGGACCTGGCGCTGGGTCGCTTGCTGAAAGCGGTGGACGCCGCCGGCGGCGTGGCCTTGATCACTGCGGACCACGGCAATGCCGATGAGATGTACGAGCTGGACAAAAAGACCCAGCAGCCCGCACAAAACCAGGACGGCAGCTTCAAGGCCAAGACCGCCCACACGCTCAACCCGGTGCCGCTGATCCTCTACCAGAACATCGCTGGCCTGAAGCTGGGCCTGAAGCAGACACCCAAGGCCGGCCTGTCCAATATCGCGGCCACCACCGCCAATCTGCTGGGCTTCGACAAGCACCCGGATTGGGATGAGAGCCTGCTGATCGCCGGCCAGTAAAACCCCGGCTGAACGCCACCGGACGAGAGCCTCGGACAGTCTCCCGTCCGGGGCTGTGCTTTGCCATCAAGCCGAGGACTTACTTACGCGCCGGCGGCACATCCGTACAGCTGCCATGTGCCACCTCGGCCGCCATGCCGATGCTCTCACCCAGCGTGGGATGCGGGTGGATGGTCTTGCCGATGTCCACCGCGTCGGCGCCCATCTCGATGGCCAGCGCGATCTCGCCGATCATGTCGCCGGCATGCGTCCCGACGATGCCACCGCCCACGATGCGGTGCGTCTCTTCATCGAAGAGCAGCTTGGTGAAGCCCTCATCGCGGCCGTTGGCGATGGCGCGGCCCGAGGCGGTCCAGGGGAACAGACCCTTCTTGACCTTGATGCCTTGAGCCTTGGCCTGCTCCTCGGTCAGGCCCACCCAGGCCACTTCCGGGTCGGTGTAGGCCACGCTGGGGATCACGCGGGCGTTGAAGGCGGCCGATGCCAGCTCCTTGTTGCCCTGCAGCTCGCCGGCGATCACTTCGGCCGCCACATGCGCCTCGTGCACCGCCTTGTGCGCCAGCATGGGCTGGCCCACGATGTCGCCGATGGCGAAGATGTGCGCCTGGTTGCTGCGCATCTGGATGTCGACGTTGATGAAGCCGCGCTCCGTCACCGCCACGCCGGCCTTGTCGGCCGCGATCTTCTTGCCATTGGGCGTTCGGCCCACCGCCTGCAGCACCAGGTCGTAGAGCCCTTCGCTCTTCGTGCCGTCCAGGCCTTCGAACTGCACCTTGATGCCCTCGGGCGTGGCCTCGGCGCCCACCGTCTTGGTCTTCAACAGGATGTTGTCGAAGCGGTGCTTGTTCATCTTTTCCCAGACCTTGACCAGGTCGCGGTCGGCACCCTGCATCAGGCCGTCCATCATCTCCACCACATCCAGGCGCGCGCCGAGGCTGGAGTACACCGTGCCCATCTCCAGGCCGATGATGCCGCCGCCGATGATCAGCATCTTCTTCGGCGTGCCCTTGAGCTGCAGCGCGCCGGTGGAGTCGACGATGCGCTCATCATCGGGCAGGAAGGGCAGGCGCACCGCCGCCGAGCCGGCCGCGATGACGGCCTTCTTGAAGCGCAGGGTCTGGGTCTTGCCGGTTTTTTCCTGCGCGGTGCCGCTGGTCTCTTCCACGCTCAGGTGGTAGGGGTCGATGAAGCTGCCGTAGCCGCGCACGACCGTGACCTTGCGCATCTTGGCCATCTGGGCCAGGCCGCCGGTGAGCTTGGCGATGACCTTTTCCTTGTGGCCACGCAGCTTGTCGATATTGACACTGGGCGCGCCGAAGTCCACGCCCAGATCGGCCATGTGCGAGACCTCGTCCATCACCGCCGCCACATGCAGCAGCGCCTTGGACGGGATGCAGCCCACGTTCAGGCACACGCCACCCAGCGTGGCATAGCGCTCGACCAGCACAACCTTCAGCCCCAGATCGGCGGCGCGGAAGGCGGCCGAGTAGCCGCCCGGGCCTCCGCCCAGCACCAGCACATCGAACTCCGCATCGGCGTTGCCGCTGTAGCTGGCGGCCTGGGGCGCAGGCGCAGCGGCAGCCGGGGACGCTGCAGCAGGCGCGGGGGCCGGTGCCGGCGCAACCGCTTCGGATGCTTCCAGGCTCAGCACCAGGCTGCCCTGGTTCACCACATCACCCACCTTGAGCTTGAGCTCCTTCACCACGCCAGCGTGGCTGGACGGGATCTCCATCGAGGCCTTGTCGCTCTCCACCGTGATCAGGCTCTGGTCCACCTTGACGGTGTCACCCACCTTGACCAGCAGCTCGATCACCGCCACGTCCTTGAAGTCGCCGATGTCCGGGACCTTCACATCAATCAGTGCCATGTCCTGTGCTCCCGATCAGAGTGCGATCCGACGGAAGTCGGCCAGCAGCGATGCGAAGAAGACGTTGAAGCGGGCCGCAGCGGCGCCGTCGATGACGCGGTGGTCCCAGCTTAGCGAGAGCGGCAGCATCAGGCGCGGTACGAAAGCCTTGCCATCCCACTTGGGCTCCAGACTGCTCTTGCAGACCCCCATGATGGCCACCTCGGGCGCATTGATGATGGGCGTGAAGTAGCGCCCACCGATGCCGCCCAGCGAAGAGATCGAGAAGCAGCCGCCGCTCATGTCGGCCGGCCCCAGCTTGCCGTCGCGCGCCTTCTTGGCCAGCTCACCCATCTCCTGGCTGATCTGGAAGATGCCCTTCTTGTCGGCGTCCTTGATCACCGGCACGACCAGGCCGTTGGGCGTGTCCGCCGCGAAGCCGATGTGGAAGTAGTTCTTCAGCACCAGCGTGCCGTCAACGTCCAGCGAGCTGTTGAACTCGGGGAATTTCTTCAGCGCCGCGACGGCCGCCTTGATCATGAAGGCCAGCATCGTGACCTTGGTGCCGCTCTTCTCGTTCTCCTTGTTGAGCTGCACCCGGAAGGCTTCCAGCTCGGTGATGTCCGCATCATCGTGATTCGTCACATGCGGGATCACGACCCAGTTGCGATGCAGATTGGCGCCGCTGATCTTCTTGATGCGCGACAGCTCCTTGCGCTCGACGGGGCCGAACTTCTCGAAGTCGACCTTGGGCCATGGGGCAAGGCCCGGCAGAGCGCCACCGGCGGCAGCGGCCGGGGCGGCGGCCTTCTGCGCAGCGGTCTGCACGGCCCCGGCCATCACGGCCTTGACGAAGCCCTGCACATCGGATTCGGTGATGCGGCCCTTGGGGCCCGAACCCCTGACCTCAGCCAGCGGCACGCCCAGCTCGCGTGCCAGCTTGCGTATGCTGGGCGAGGCATGCGGCAGCTTGCCACCGACCGCGCCCGGCGCATGCGCCGGCAATGCGGCGCCCGCCACAGCGGCCGGGGCCGCCAGCGCGGCGGGCGCAGCGGCGGGTGCAGGCGCGGCTGCAGCAGCGGCGGCAAGGGGCGCCGCAGCGGCAGCAGCCCCCTTGACCTCCAGCAGCGCCAGCAGCGTGCCCTTGGCCACCTTGTCACCGACCTTGACCATGAGGTCCTTGATCACGCCGGCATGCGAGGACGGAATCTCCATCGAGGCCTTGTCGCTCTCCACCGTGATCAGGCTCTGCTCGAGCTTGACCGTGTCGCCGGCCTTGACCATCACCTCGATCACCGCGACCTCATCGAAATCGCCGATATCGGGCACGACCACCTCGACCGTGCCGCTGACGGCAGGTGCGACAACGGCAACTGGCGCTGGCGCTGGCGCAGCAGCGGGAGCCTGCACCACAGTGGCTGACGGAGCCGGAGCCGGTGCAGCAGCGGCCGCGCCCTCGGCTTCCAGCAACAGCACCAGGCTGCCCTCGTTGACCGTGTCACCGATCTTGACCTTGATCTCCTTCACGACGCCGGCGCTCGAGCTGGGAATCTCCATCGAGGCCTTGTCGCTTTCGACGGTCAGCAGGCTCTGCTCGGCCTTGATGGTGTCACCCACCTTGACCAGCAACTCGATGACGGCCACATCCTTGAAGTCCCCGATATCGGGAACCTTGACTTCAACCAATGCCATATCTTGTCTCCGTTAGCCGCTGGTTCAGGCGTACAGGGGATTGATCTTGTCGGCGTTCAGACCGTAGCGCTTGATCGCCTCGGCCACCACCGTGTTCATCAGCTTGCCTTCGTCGGCCAGCGCCTTCAGCGCCGCCACGACGATGTAGTGGCGGTTGACCTCGAAGTGCTCGCGCAGCTTGGAGCGGAAATCGCTGCGGCCGAAACCATCGGTGCCCAGCACCTTGTACGCACGGCCGGCGGGGATGAAGGCGCGGATCTGCTCCGCATAGTTCTTCATATAGTCGGTCGAGGCGATCACCGGGCCGCTGGTCTTGCCGAGTTGCTGGGTCACGAAGGGCACGCAGGCCAGCTCGGTGGGATGCAGCAGATTCCAGCGCTCGGCGTTCTGACCGTCGCGGGCCAGTTCGTTGAAGCTGGGGCAGCTCCAGACATGGGCACTGACGCCCCAGTCCTGCTCCAGCAGCCGCTTGGCCGCCTGGCTCTCGCGCAGGATCGTGCCCGAGCCAAGCAGATTGACGCTCAGCGGACCGGCGGCCGCCTCCTCCAGCAGATACATGCCCTTGATGATCTGCTCCTCGGTACCGGGCCTGAGGCCAGGCATCGGGTAGTTCTCGTTCAGCAGCGTGATGTAGAAGAACACGTTCTCCTGCTTCTCGACCATGCGCTTCAGGCCGTGCTGCATGATCACCGCCACCTCATGGGCAAAGGTGGGGTCGTAGCTGACGCAGTTGGGGATGGTGCCGGCCAGGATATGGCTGTGGCCGTCCTCATGCTGCAGGCCCTCGCCGTTGAGCGTGGTGCGGCCCGAGGTGCCGCCCAGCAGGAAGCCGCGCGCCTGCATATCGCCGGCCGCCCAGGCCAGGTCGCCGATGCGCTGGAAGCCGAACATCGAGTAGTAGACATAGAAGGGAATCATCACGCGGTTGTTCGTCGAGTACGACGTCGCCGCGGCGATCCACGAGGCCATGCCACCGGCCTCGTTGATGCCTTCCTGCAGGATCTGGCCGGCCTTGTCCTCGCGGTAGTACATCACCTGGTCCTTGTCGACCGGGGTGTAGAGCTGACCCTTGGGGTTGTAGATGCCGATCTGGCGGAACAGCCCTTCCATGCCGAAGGTGCGCGCCTCGTCCACCAGGATGGGCACGGTGCGCGGGCCCAGCGCCGGGTCACGCAGCAGCTGGGTCAGGAAGCGCACATAGGCCTGCGTGGTCGAGATCTCGCGGCCCTCGGCCGTGGGCTCCAGCACCGCCTTGAAGGTTTCCAGCGGCGGCACGGTGAAGCTCTCGTCCGCCTTCACCCGGCGCTGCGGCAGATAGCCGCCGAGGGCCCGGCGGCGCTCGTGCAGATAACGCATCTCCGGCGTGTCCTCGGCCGGTTTGTAGTAGGGCAGCTTGGGCAGCTCGCTGTCCGGGATGGGGATGTTGAAGCGGTCGCGGATGTACCTGATGTCCTCGTCCGACAGCTTCTTGGTCTGGTGCACGGTGTTCTTGCCTTCGCCGGCCTTGCCCATGCCATAGCCCTTGACGGTCTTGACCAGCAGCACGGTGGGCTGGCCCTTGTGGGCATTGGCCGCATGGAAGGCGGCATAGACCTTGGCGGGCTCATGGCCGCCGCGCCGCAGCTCGAAGATCTCTTCGTCGCTCATATGCTCGACAAGCTTGGCCGTCTCGGGGTACTTGCCGAAGAAGTTCTTGCGCACGAAGGCACCGTCGTTGGCCTTCATCGCCTGGTAGTCGCCGTCCAGCGTCTCCATCATCAGCTGACGCAGCCGGCCGGTCTTGTCGCGGGCCAGCAGCGCATCCCAGCCATTGCCCCATAGCAGCTTGATCACGTTCCAGCCGCTGCCGCGGAATTCGCTCTCCAGCTCCTGCACGATCTTGCCGTTGCCGCGCACCGGACCGTCCAGGCGCTGCAGATTGCAGTTGATCACGAAGACCAGGTTGTCCAGGTTCTCGCGCGCCGCCAGGCCGATGGCGCCCAGCGATTCCGGCTCGTCCATCTCGCCATCGCCGCAGAACACCCAGACCTTGCGGTTCTCGGTATTCGCGATGCCGCGGGCGTGCAGGTATTTCAGGAAACGCGCCTGGTAGATCGCCATCAAGGGGCCCAGGCCCATCGAGACGGTCGGAAACTGCCAGAACTCGGGCATCAGCTTGGGATGCGGATAGCTGGACAGGCCCTTGCCATCGACCTCCTGGCGGAAACTGTCGAGCTGGGCCTCGCTCAGGCGGCCTTCGAGGAAGGCGCGGGCGTAGATGCCGGGCGCGCTATGCCCCTGGATGTAGAGCAGGTCGCCGCCATGGCCCTCGCTCTCGGCATGCCAGAAATGGTTGAAGCCGGCGCCGAACATGCTGGCCACCGATGCGAAGGAGCCGATATGGCCGCCCAGATCGCCACCGTCTGCCGGGTTCAGCCGGTTGGCCCGCACCACCATGGCCATCGCGTTCCAGCGCATATAGGCGCGCAGGCGCTTCTCGATCTGGATATTGCCCGGGCAATGGGCTTCCTGATCGGCGGGGATGGTGTTGACATAGGCCGTGTTGGCCGAGAACGGCACATCGATGCCGGCCTGACGCGCGTGGTCTATCAGGGTTTCGAGCAGGAAATGCGCACGCTCATCACCCTCTTCGCCGATCACGGCGGACAGGGCATCCAGCCACTCGCGGGTCTCCTGCGGCTCGGTGTCATGGGCGGCGGCGCCTGGAAAGGCTTGCGGCTGGGCGGACATGGTTGTCTCCTTTTAGAGGTCTATGCCAAAAAAATTCTGCCGCGAGTGTCGCATAGGTCCTTTCCATTTCCAAATAGCGCGAGGCAATTTCATATGGCGATAAACTGACACAAAATGCCGCTGCCGGCGCACCAGATAATCCGCCCCATGCCCCTCAAGAGCTCATTCCAAGGCGCCGGGCGCCGACTGCTGCTGCCGCTGCAGCGACTGGCGGCCACCTGGTGGCGCCGCCAGTCCCCATCCCGCCAGGACCGCTTTGCGACGATCGGGCCGCTGATCTCGGTGCTGCTCTTTCTCGCGGCCATCATTTCGGCCTTCTGGTATCTGCGCAATGAGGAGATCGAGCGCGAGAGCGAGGCGGTCAAGCGCGATGCCGAGATCGCCCAGCAGCAGATGCGCCTGCGCCTGATCGAGAACCAGGAGCAGCTGGTGCGCATCGCGCGCGAGATCGTCACCCGGGCGATCGACACCGAGGAGTTCCAGTCGCAGGCCGAGAGCTTCTCGCGCGACCGGCCCGAGATCACCCATGTCAGCTGGCTCAGCGCCCAGCGCAAGCGCCGCGCCAGCGTCAGCGCCAGCGGTTTCCAGGCCGAGCATCTGATGGCCGAGGGCGGCAACGACCCGTCGATGCCGGTGGCCACGCGCGACAGCGCGGCCGAGTTGGCCTTCCAGGCCGCGCGCGAGCGCCGCCAGCCGGTCTACTCCCTGCCCTTCGCCGACTACAACGGCCTGACCGTCTTCCAGGTGCAGGTGCCGCTGATCGACCGCACCGGCTTCTCGGGCGTGCTGATCGCCGAGTATTCGGTCGAGGCCCTGCTGCGCTACTACGTGCCCAGCGAAGTCGCCTCACGCCATCCGGTGGCCCTGCTGGACGCGCGCGAGCAGATCGTGGCCAGCACCATCACGCCGATGCCGGGACAGAAGGCCCTGCGCCCGTCCATCATGCATGACGTGCCGCTGGCGCCCGCGCTCAACGGCCTGGTGCTGCGCGGCCAGGGCTACCGCACCTCGATCGGCCTGATCTCCAACACCTTGTTCTGGATGGTGGTGGCGCTGTCGGTGCTGACGCTGTGGATGCTGTTCGGCACCTGGAAGCATATGCGCCGGCGCCTGCAGATCCAGACCGCCCTGTCCAACGAGACCAACTTCCGCCGGGCGATGGAGAACTCCATGCTGACCGGCATGCGGGCCATGGACATGGAATCGCGCATCTCCTATGTGAACCCGGCCTTCTGCGCGATGACCGGTTTCTCGGAGGCCGAGCTGATCGGCCGCAAGCCGCCCTTCCCCTACTGGCCGCCCGACCGTCATGAGGAGAACGCGCGCCTGCTGCAGCAGGAGATCCAGGGCCGCAGCCCGGCCGGCGGCATCGAGGTCAAGGTGCTGCGCAAGGACGGCACCATCTTCGACGCCCGCATGTATGTCAGCCCCCTGGTCGACCCCAAGGGCAAGCAGAGCGGCTGGATGACCTCGATGACCAATATCACCGAGGCCAAGCGGGTACGCGACCAGCTCAGCGCCTCGCACGAGCGCTTCACCACCGTGCTGGAGGGGCTGGACGCAGCGGTGTCGGTGCTGTCGGTGCAGCAGGGCGAGCTGCTGTTCGCCAACCGCAGCTACCGCCTCTGGTTCGGCGCCGACCCCAAGGGCCATGCGATGCTGGCCGGCAGCCAGCTGATACGCAGCAAGGACGACCCCGATGTGGACGAGGAGGTGGACGACTACGGCGGCCTGCCCGCCCAGCACCTCACCGAGGTGGGATCCGATCCGCGCGAGGTCTATATCGAACATCTGGAGATGTGGTTCGATGTGCGGGCCCGCTATCTGCAATGGACCGACGGGCGCCTGGCACAGATGCTGATCGCCACCGACATCAGCGCACGCCGCCGCGCCGAGGCCCTGGCCCAGCAGCAGGCCGAGAAGGCCCAGGTGACCAGCCGGCTGATGACCATGGGCGAGATGGCCTCCAGCGTGGCCCATGAGCTGAACCAGCCGCTGACCGCGATCACCAATTACTGCAACGGCATGGTCTCGCGGGTGCGCAACGACGCGATCCAGAAGGACGATCTGCTGGCCGCGCTGGAGAAGACCGCCAAGCAGGCACAGCGCGCCGGCCAGATCATCCACCGCATCCGCAACTTCGTGAAGCGCAGCGAACCGCAGCGCCAGGCCTCCAGCGCGCCCGACATCATCGAGGACGCGGTCGAGCTGGCCGGCATCGAGCTGCGCCGCCGCAATGTCGCGATCCACACCTATGTGGCCCAGCGCCTGCCGCAGCTGATGGTGGACCCCATCCTGATCGAGCAGGTGGTGCTGAACCTGCTGAAGAACGCCGCCGAGGCGATCGACAACGCGAACCTGCCGGTCTCGCGCCGCCATATCGAGCTGCGGGTGGTGCCCAAGCACACGCCCGAGCTGGGCGGCCATATCGAGTTCAGCGTCACCGATATGGGGCCGGGTCTGCCGCAGGAGGTCATCGAGCGCATGTACGAGGCCTTCTTCTCGACCAAGAGCGATGGGCTGGGCATAGGCTTAGGGTTATGCCGGTCCATCGTCGAGTCCCACCAGGGCCGGATAAGGGCGGAGAACTTATACAATGGCGACGCCATCGTGGGGTGCCGGTTCGCCTTCACCATACCGGTGGACATCCCCCGCCCCGAGCCCAGCTCTGGGTCTGCTTTGAACACTGCTGCGACACCATGAGCCTGATTCCGAAGAAGGGTAACGTCTACGTTGTTGACGACGATGAGGCCGTGCGTGACTCCCTGCAGTGGCTGCTGGAAGGCAAGGATTACCGGGTCAAGTGCTTTGACTCGGCCGAGAGCTTCCTGTCGCGCTACGACCCCCGCGAAGTCGCCTGCCTGATCGCCGACATCCGCATGGATGGCATGAGCGGGCTGGAGCTGCAGGACCGTCTGCTGGAGCGCCGCTCGCCGCTGCCGGTGGTCTTCATCACCGGCCATGGCGATGTGCCGATGGCGGTGCAGACCATGAAGAAGGGCGCGATGGACTTCATCGAGAAACCCTTCAAGGAAGACGAGCTGCTGGCCCTGGTGGAGCGCATGCTGGACCAGGCCCGCGAGGCCTTCTCCCACCACCAGGAGGCCGCCAGCCGCGATGCCCTGCTGTCGCGCCTGACCACCCGCGAGGCCCAGGTGCTGGAGCGCATCGTCGCCGGCCGCCTCAACAAGCAGATCGCCGATGATCTGGGCATCAGCATCAAGACGGTGGAGGCGCACCGCGCCAACATCATGGAGAAGCTCAACGCCAACACGGTGGCCGATCTGCTGAAGATCGCGCTGGGCGCCACGGCCAAGGCCTGATCCCTGCCCCATCCAACGAGGCCGCTGCTACAGCGGCCTCTTTTACTTTTGATCGGAGTATTCGCATGACCGCCCAACTGATCGACGGCAACCTTCTCTCCAAGCAGCTGCGCGGCGAAGTGGCCCAACGCGCCGCCGCGCTGACCGCCAAGGGGCTCAAGCCCGGTCTGGCCGTGATCCTGGTGGGCGAGAACCCGGCCAGCCAGGTCTACGTGCGCAACAAGGTCAAGGCCTGCGAGGAGGCCGGCATCCATTCGGTGCTGGAAAAGTACGAGGCCACGATGAGCGAGGCCGAACTGCTGGCGCGCGTGCAGGCGCTCAACGAAGACCCCAGCATCCACGGCATCCTGGTCCAGCTGCCCCTGCCCAAGCACATCGACGACCACAAGGTCATCGAAGCGATCTCGCCGGCCAAGGATGTGGACGGCTTCCATATCGCCAGTGCCGGCGCGCTGATGGTCGGTGAGACTGGCTTCAAGGCCTGTACGCCCTATGGCTGCATGAAGATGCTGGAGAGCATCGGCATGCAGGACCTCAAGGGTAAGCATGCCGTGGTGATCGGCCGCTCCAACATCGTCGGCAAGCCGATGGCGATGATGCTGCTGCAGGCCAACGCCACCGTCACCATCTGCCACAGCGGCACCGCCGACCTGGGCGCCATGACCCGCCAGGCCGATGTGGTCGTCGCCGCCGTCGGCAAGCGCAAGGTGCTGAGCGCCGACATGGTCAAGCCCGGCGCCGTCGTGATCGACGTCGGCATGAACCGCGACGACGCGGGCAAGCTCTGCGGCGACGTCGACTTCGACGGCGTCAAGCAAGTCGCTGGCTGGATCACCCCCGTGCCCGGCGGGGTCGGTCCGATGACCATCACCATGCTGCTGGTCAACACGCTAGAGTCGGCCGAACGTGCCGCCACTGCTGCCCACAAGGCCTGATCCCATGATGAGCAATCCCCTGCTGTCCACCGCCCCCCTGCCAGCCTTCGCGGCCATCCAGCCCGCGCATATCGAGCCGGCCATCCAGCAGCTGTTGAGCGATGCCCGGGCCGCGCTGGCCCTGGCCACTGATGACGCGACGCCGGCCGACTACGACAGCCTGGCGCGCGTGCTCAGCACCGCCACCGAACGCCTTGCCTCCGCCTGGGGTGCGGTGGGCCATCTGAATGCGGTGGCCAACACGCCCGAGCTGCGCGAGGCCTACAACCAGATGCTGCCGGCGGTGACCGAGTTCTACACCCAGCTCGGCGCCGACGAGAAGCTCTATGCCAAGTACAAGGCCATCCAGGCGCAAGCCGCCCAGCTGAGCCCCGCGCGCCAGCAGGCGCTGAAGCACTGGATACGCGATTTCGTGCTGTCCGGCGCCGAGCTGCAGGGCGAGGCCAAGACGCGCTTTGCCGCCATCCAGGAGCAGGCCGCCGAGCTGGCACAGAAGTTCTCCGAGCATGTGCTGGACGCCACCGACGGCTATGCCTACTACGCCAGCGCCGACGAACTGGCCGGCGTGCCCGCCGACGTGGTGGCCAATGCCCGCGCCGCGGCTGAAGGCGAGGGCAAGGACGGCCACAAGCTCAGCCTGCACTTCCCCTGCTACTACCCGGTGATGCAGTACGCCGAATCGCGCGCGCTGCGCGAGCGCCTCTACCGCGCCTATGTGACCCGGGCCAGCGAGCACGGCCCTGCCGAGCTGGACAATAGCGCGCTGATGCAGCAGCTGCTGATGCTGCGCCAGGAGGAGGCCCAGCTGCTGGGCTACCGCAATTTCGCCGAGGTCTCGCTGGTGGCCAAGATGGCCGAGTCGCCGTCCCAGGTGCTGGACTTCCTGCGCGACCTCGCCCGCCGCGCCCGCCCCTATGCCGAGCGGGACCTGGCCGAGCTGCGCGACTTCGCCGCCCAGACCCTGGGCCTGAACGACATGCAGGCCTGGGACCAGGCCTATGTGTCCGAAAAGCTGAAGGAGGCCCGCTACGCCTTCAGCGACCAGGAGGTCCGCCAGTACCTGACCGTGCCGCGCGTGCTTTCGGGCCTGTTCGACATCATCGAGCGCCTGTTCGACGTCAAGATCATCGAGGCCCAGGCCGAGGTCTGGCACGACAGCGTCAAGTTCTACCGCCTGGAGCGGGCCGGGCAGCTGGTCGGCCAGTTCTACCTCGATCTCTACGCGCGCACCGGCAAGCGCCCGGGCGCCTGGATGGACGAGGTGCGCAGCCGCTGGGCCCGCCCGGAGGGCGTGCAGCAGGCGCCGGTGGCGCAGCTGGTGTGCAACTTCGCCTCGCCGAGTGGTGACAAGCCGGCGCTGTTGACGCATGACGATGTCACCACGCTGTTCCACGAGTTCGGCCATGGCCTGCATCATCTGCTGACCCAGGTGGACGAGCTGGGCGTTTCCGGCATCTCCGGCGTCGAATGGGATGCGGTCGAGCTGCCCAGCCAGTTCATGGAGAACTTCTGCTGGGAATGGGAGGTGCTGCAGCAGCTCTCCGCCCATGTCGACAGCGGAGCGCCGCTGCCGCGCGCGCTCTACGACAAGATGCTGGCCGCCAAGAACTTCCAGGCCGGCCTGCAGACGCTGCGCCAGATCGAGTTCGCGCTCTTCGATATGCGCCTGCATGCCGAGCCCGGCGCCGAGGTGGCGGTGCAGCGCCTGCTGGACGAGGTGCGCAGCGAGGTCTCGGTCAATCCGCCACCGACCTTCAACCGCTTCCAGCACAGCTTCTCGCACATCTTCGCCGGCGGCTACTCGGCCGGCTACTACAGCTACAAATGGGCCGAGGTGCTGAGCGCCGACGCCTGGAGCGCCTTCGAGGAGGAAGGCGTGTTCAACCCGGCCACCGGCCAGCGCTTCCTGCACAGCATCCTGGAGATGGGCGGCGCGCGCGACGCGATGGACAACTTCAAGGCCTTCCGCGGCCGCGAGCCCAGCATCGACGCGCTGCTGCGTCACCAGGGCATGGCTTGACGTTGGCTTCACGCGGCGCCGCCTAGACTGCCCGGTCGAGGAGGCCCCGTGAACCATCGCATCCTGGTCGTCGAGGACCATGCGCCGCTGCGCGCCCAGATCGTCGCCCTGCTGCAGGGCGCTGGCTGGCGCGTCGAGGAGGCCAGCGACGGCCGGCTCGCGCTGCAGCTGGCGCTGGAGTCGCCGCCCGATGTGCTGCTGCTGGATGTGGGCCTGCCGGGGCTGGACGGTGTCGAGCTGTGCCGCCGCCTGCGCGAGCGGGCCGACCGCCATGTGCCGGTGCTGATGCTGACCGCCCGCGACGCCCTGGACGACAAGCGCCAGGGCTTTGCCGCCGGTGCCGACGACTACCTGCTCAAGCCCTTCGCCGGTGAAGAGCTGCTGTGGCGCTGCCAGGCCCTGTCGCGGCGCGGCGAGCTGGGTCGCAGCCCGGTGCTGGAGCGCGGGCCGCTGCAGATCGACCGGCGCAGCGGCGAGCTGCGCATCGAGGGCCAGGTCTTGCCGGCGCTGCCGCGCCAGGCCTACCGCCTGCTGCTGGCCCTGGCCGAGGCCTGGCCGCGGACGGTGGGCCGCAGCGAGCTGCAGCAGGCCCTCTGGGCCGACGAACCGCCCGAGTCGGACGCGCTGCGCAGCCATCTCTACACCCTGCGCCAGGGCCTGGGCCCGGCCCAGGGCCTGATCAAGACGGTGCATGGCGTGGGCCTGCGCCTGCAGCTGCCCGAGTGATGGCCCGCTACCGCGCGCGGCTGCAGCAGCGCCTGACGCTGGCCTTCACCGGCTACACCTTGCTGGTCAGCGCGGTGTTCGCTCTCTTCGCGATGGCCTTCGTCTATGTGGTGGAGGACCATTTCTTCGTCACCGCCCTGCAGCAGGAAGCACAGCGGCAGCAGGCCAGCCGCGCCGCCGGCGGCGACTGGCTGGCGCCGGTCCAGCCCTTCATCCGGCTCTACCGCCCCGGCGAGGCCTGGCCTGCGGACCTGGCCGAGGCCCGGCAGCGCGAGCCCCGGTCGCGGGAGCTGGCCGGCCGCGAGGGCCGCCACTACCACCTGCAGGCGCTGGCGCCCGAAGGCGCCTGGCTGGTGGCCGAGGTCAGCGGCCAGCTGGTGGTGCGGCCGATGCGCCCGGCACTGCTGCTCTGGCTGGGCCTGTGCGGCGGCGGCCTGGCCCTGCTGGGCCTGGGACTGGGCTGGTGGCTGGCACGCCGCACCAGCGCGCCGCTGCGGCGCCTGGCCCACACCGTCGCGCAGAGCCGGCCCGCCGGGCTGCCCAGCGACCTGGCGCAGCAGTACGGCGATGACGAGGTGGGCCTGCTGGCCGCCCATCTGGCCCGGCTGAACCAGCGCACCCAGGACTTCATCGCCCGCGAGCAGGCCTTCACCCGCGACGCCAGCCACGAGCTGCGCACTCCGCTGGCCGTGCTGGCCCTGGCCTGCGAAGACCTGCAGCGCCAGGCGGCGCCCGGGCAGCGGGCGGCGCTGGACAGCATGGCCGCCGCGATCTGGCAGCTGCAGCAGACCGTGGATCTGCTGATGGCCCTGGCCCGCGAGGAGAACCCGCCCGCCCTGGCTGCGCCCGAGCTGCCCCTGCTGCCGCAGGTGGAGCAGCTGGTGCTGGCCCTGGCGCCGCTGTTGGACCGGCAGGGCATCGAGCTGGACATCGAGCTGCCCGCCTCGCTCACCCGCCCCTGGCCACCGGCCCTGACCCGTCTGCTGCTGAGCAATCTGCTGGCCAATGCGATCAGCCATGGCAGTGGCGGCCGCATCCGCATCGAGGCCGATGCGCAGCAGCTGCGCCTGGGCAATGCCAGCGCGCCGCCGCCCGCGGCCTTGCTGGGGGCCGATGCAGCGGGCCGCCAGGCGGGGCTCAAGGGCGAAGCCAGCAGCGGGCTGGGCCTGGGTCTGTCCATCGTGCGCCGGCTGGCCGAGCGCCATGGCCTGCAGCTGAGCCTCAGCCATGCGGCGGGTTGGACCTGGGTCGGCCTGCAGGCCCTCAGCAGCAGCGGTAGCAGCAGGGACGCCTTCACATCGTCTTGACGCGCTGCCGCCTAGGCTGTGCGCACCGCTGTCCCTTTCGGACCTCGGTCACAACGATGACACGAAGAAAAGCACTCCGCATCATGGCAAGTCTGCTCGGCATCGCCGCCCTGGCCGGCGCACTCTGGTGGGGCCTGTTCGGCCTCAAGCCCTACGACATCACACAGCAGGCCCTGCACGCGCGCTATGCCTACAGCCCGCCCGGCGCGGGTCTGCAGATGCAGCTGCAGGCCGAGCCCGGGGCCGGGCACGCACAGTCCCTGCGCTTCACCAGCTTCGACGGCAGCGAGGTGCAGGGCCGCATCCTCTACCCCAGCGACCCCGCCCAGGCCACCAAGCCCTTCCCGCTGCTGATCGGCCTGCATGCCATGGGGCGCGGCCATCTGCGCTGGTGGAAGGATTCGAACCAGGGCCACCCGACGGTGGAGCAGACCCACCGCATCACCGCCCTGGCCTTGCAGCAGGGCTACGCGGTGCTGGTACTGGATGCGCGCCGCCACGGCCACCGCAAGGACCCGCAGCACAGCGTGCGCCAGCTGATGAACGAGCTGCACTGGTGGGGCAAGCGCGAGCCCTACGAGCGCATGATCGTCGACACGGTGCGCGACTACCGGCTGCTGCTGGACTGGGTGCAGACCCAGCCCCAGCTGGATGCCGGCCGCATCCGCGTCGCCGGCTACAGCATGGGTGCCCAGATGGCCCTGCTGCTGGGCGGCGTGGATCCGCGCGTCAAGGCGGTGCTGGCCATCGTGCCTCCCCATCTGGACGACAAGGTGGCAGCGGTGGCGCCGCGCAACGCGCTGGCCGGCCTGGCGGGCAAACGGGTCTGGCTGCTCAGCGCCGACGATGATGAGTACGCCAGCCCGGCCGACAGCGCGGCCCTGTTCGCGGCCATCCCCACCACCGACAAGCGGCAGCTGCGCTTTGCCGGCGGCCATCTGCTGCCGGCCGACTATGTGGAGCGGCTGCCGGCCTGGTTCTGAGGCTCGACAGTCCGGCGCCGATCACAAGCCCAGATCGCGCCTTTCGGCGACCCAGCCATCGGCCTTCAGCAGGTTCAGGTCGGCATCGGCCGAATGCGTGCCCGGCCCGTTGACCATGCCGCCCAGCAGATAGCCCTGGCCCCAGGGCGCCAGGCTGCGCAGCTGGTTGTGGCGCGGACCGGCCGCGACGCTGACCCGGCGGATCAGCGTCCCGTCGCTGGCCAGCAGGGCCAGCAGCGGCGCGGCCGCCTCCGAGACGCTGGCTCCCATCGGGTTCTGGGTGTAGCCGCTGCTGCCACTGACCAGCATGCGTCCGTCCGCCAGCGGGGCAATGTCGAAGATGATGTCGCCCTGCTCGAAGTCCAGCACCCGGTAGGCCGCCAGCGCCTGGCTGCCGGCCGGCACCAGGGCCAGATAGGCGTCCCAGCCCTCGGCCGTCTGCTGGCTGCGCACCCGGCCCGCCACCGCGATGCGATCACCCACCCAGCGCAGCGCATGCGGCTCGGAGCGTTGCCGGGTGTTGATCAGCAGCGTGCCCAGGCGCTGGCCGCTGGCGCTGAACTGGCTCAGCAGCAGGCCATAGGCGGCGGTCGGGTCCAGCGTCTCGCCGAAATGCTGGCCATGGCCCTCGATCAGATCGGTGTCCATCAGGCTGACCGCGACCGCGATGCGGCCCTGGGCATCGGCATCCAGCAGGAGGCGCCACTGATGGTCCAGCGCCTTGAAGGGATCGAAGCTGCCCGAGAACAGGCCGCGGGTCCCGATATGCACGCCGGGCTCGACCAGGCTGCGCCACTGCTTCTGGAAGCCGGCCGCTGCACTGTAGCCCAGCTGGTGCAGCAGCACCGCATGCCGGCCCGTGCGCAGTCCCAGCACCAGGTCCTCACCCACGGCGGCCAGCCGGGCGGCGTCGCGGGTGTTGTAGGGCAGCAGGGACTGCGAGTCGCGGATCACGGTCTCGTTGCCGACAAAGGGATCCAGCGGCGCCTGCGGGTCGACGAAATCCTGCTGATGCAGCAGCCCGCCCTGGCGACTCAAGCGCAGCAGGCGCAGCTGATGGTCGTTGCCCAGCAGCACGCTGATCTGGCGCGAGGGGTGCAGGCTGAGGTCCAGCAGCGACCAGCCTTCGGGCACCAGCCCGTCCAGGCGCTGCGCCGCCGCGCCATCGACCGACAGCAGCAGCTGGCGCCGCGGCCGGGTGTTGTTCGAGGGCCGCTCCGACTGCTCGGCCAGTGCGACCCAGCTCTCACCCAGCGCGCTGAGCTTGACCACGGCAAGACCTGGCACCGCGACCTGCAGCGGTGCCGGTGGCGGTGGCGGCTCGCCGCCGCCCTCGCCACCGCCGCCGCAGGCAGCCAGGAACAGCAGCGGTGCCAACACCGGCAAGATCAGCAGCCCGCGCTGGAGTTTCCAAGACATCGCCCACATTTCCGACCCTCTCCCTCTTGCACGGCCACCTCAGGCCGCAGGCAGGCGCACAGCCTAGGGCGGCGGACCACCGGGTGACAAAGGTTTGCGGGGCTGTCGCTGCCGCTCTTTCCGGCGATGCGGAAAGTCACGCCAGGGCTGCAGCCTGCTTCAGGTGGCCAGGTCCAGCGCCATGCCGGGCTTGAGCCGCAGCAGCTTGACCGTGCCGGCACGCAGGCGCAGCGCGGAACTGGCCTGGCGGCAGCTGATGAAGCGCCAGGGCGGCAGACGCCTGGCGACCCGGGCGATGGTGCCATCGGCCTTCAGGAACACCACATCCACCTCATGCCGCAGCCCCAGGGTATGGACCACATTGCAGGGCGCCAGCCAGAGGCCGCAGGCATCGCCCAGGCGGCGGTCGCGCCAGGGTGCCAGCGCGCTGAGCCAGCGACGCTGGACCTTGCGCACCCGGTACTGCGTCAGCCGGCCATTGAGCTTGAGCGGCAGGCTGGGCCAGGCGGACGCCTCGTCCCTGGCGACTTGCCTGCGCTCCGGCCGCAACGTCGCCGCACCGGCGCGGCCGGCCTCGCTGACCAGGGGCTCGGGCGCCGCAGCCGGCATGGCCGGCGCCGGCTCAAGCGCCTCGATCGCCAGCAGGCGCAGCTCGTCCGCGGCCGCATCGGGCCGCTCCAGCAGGATCACATCGGAGGAGGGGGAATCGGGCTCGCTCATCACGCATCACAAGGGAGGCGAGACCATAGCGCCTGGCGCGCGCCCGCGGGGTAAGCACAGGTAAGACTTGTCAGCGCTCCGTCTCAGGCGCCTCGGTGCAAACCCCTGGAGACCTGCAGCGCGCCCAGCAGCGCCGCCGCCATCAGCCACAGCGGTGCCACGGCCGCGGTAGCGCCGGCCAGCAGGCCGAAGCCCAGCGGCATGGCCACCGTGGCGGCATTGGTGGCGAACATGCGCAGCCCCAGGGCCTGGCCCTGGGCACGCTCAGGCACCACCTGGTGCAGCATGGCCAGCACCATGGGCTGGACCGAGCCCAGGGCCAGGCCCAGCAGGGCCGAACCCAGCATCAGCCCGCCGGTGCCCGGCAGCCAGGCATAGGCCGCCAGCGTGGCGGCGGCCAGGCCGATGGCGGCTTGCAGCGAGCGCCGCTCGTCCAGCCTGGCCCCGTAGCGGGCGATCAGCAGGCGCACCAGGGTGGCCGCCGTGGCGAAGGCGCCCAGCACCAGGCCAATGGCCGAAGCACTGAGCCCGCGGCCATGGCCGACCACCGGGACGACGAAGCTGTGGGCATCCCAGCAGGCGGCCAGCACGATGTTGACGATCAATAGGCGGCGCAGCAGCGGCTGGCGCAGCAGGGCCCAGGCCGGCCCAGGGGCGGCGGCGCCGGCGAGCGGCTGCGGCGGTGTCTGGCGGGGCAGCTGCCCCAGCGCCCACAGGCACAGCAGCGGCAGAGCCGCCGCCAGCGCAAAGGCCCAGACATAGCCGGCATGGTCGATCACCAGGCCGGCCGCCACCGGCGCCGCGGTATTGGACAGGGCCGGTCCCAGCGCCACCCAGGAGAACAGGCGCTTGAGGTCGGCCGGCGCACGCGCCAGCCGGCCCACCTCGCGCTGGATGGCCACCGCCCCCAGCGCCAGCGCGCCGCCGGCCAGCAGGCAGGAGATCGCGATCGCCCAGAGCTGGCGCAGCGCCAGCGCCAGCAACGCGCCGGCCAGTGCGATCACCACCGCCAGACGCACCGGAGGGTGCAGGCCGTGGCGGTCCGCCAGGCGGCCTGCCCACATCGACAGTGCGATCGGGGCGATTGCAAAAGACGAGAGCACCAGGCCCACCGCCCACTCGCCGCGCCCCTCGTCCAGCACCCAGAGGCTGGCGGCCACCCGGGTGACGGCCATGCAGGCATGCAGGGCGATCAGCGTCGCGATCAGCCAGGCAAAGCTGCGCCGGCCAACCGATGTCACCGGCTCGCTCAAGCGCCGTCTTCCTCGGCCTCGGCCAGGCCCAGCAGCTGCTGGGTCCGGACCTCGGGCAGGGCCTCCACGCTCTTGAGCTTGCGGCCCATCTGGCGGGTGCGGGTCTCGGCCTGCTCGATGGTGTTGGCGGCCTCCTCCAGCTTCTTCTTGGTCTTGGCCAGCACATCGCCGAACTTGCCGAACTCGGTCTTGACCGCCGACAGCAGCTCCCAGACCTCGGCCGAGCGCTTCTCCAGCGCCAGCGTGCGGAAGCCCATCTGCAGGCTGGTCAGCGTGGCCAGCAAGGTGGTGGGCCCCACCAGCATCACCTTGTGCTCGCGCTGCAGGGCCTCGACCAGGCCGGGCCGGCGCAGCGCCTCGGCATACAGGCCCTCGGTCGGCACGAAGAGCATGGCGAAGTCGGTGGTGTGGGGCGGCGCCACATACTTCTCGCGTATCGTGCGCGCCTCCAGGCGCAGCCGCGTCTCGATGGCCTTGGCCGAGGCCTCGACCGTCGCCAGGTCGGCGCGGTCCTGGGCCTCCAGCAGGCGCTCGTAGTCCTCGCGCGGGAACTTGGCATCGATGGGCAGCCACAGCGGCGCCCCATCGTCGCGCTGGCCCGGCAGCTTGATCGCAAACTCCACCCGCTCGGCCGAGCCGGGGATGGTGGCCACATTGCTGGCGTACTGCTCGGGCGTGAAGACCTGCTCCAGCAGGCCGGCCAGCTGCACCTCGCCGAAGATGCCGCGCGTCTTCACATTGCTCAGCACCCGGTTCAGCGATCCCACGTCGCGGGCCAGGTTCTGCATCTCGCCCAGCCCCTTGTGCACCTGCTCCAGGCGGTCGGCCACCTGCTTGAAGCTTTCGCCCAGGCGCTGCTCCAGCGTGGCATGCAGCTTTTCGTCCACCGTGGCGCGCATCTGCTCCAGCTTCTTCTCGTTGTCCTGCTGGATCGCACCGAGGCGCTGGTCCACCGCGGTCTGTACCTGGGCCAGACGCTGCTCGACGCCCTGGCGCAGCTCGGCCAGACGCTGCTCATTGCTCTGGGCCTGGCTGCGCAGCTGGCTGGTCAGGGTTTCGCCCAGGCGCTGCATCGCCTCGGCCAGCAGCTGGGCGCTGCGCTGGGCGGCGGCATCCTGGGCCTCGCGGGCGGCCAGTGCCTGCTGGGCCTGCGACTGGGTGCTGCTGTGCAGACCGTCGCTGAGGGCCTGCTGCAGATGGGCCAGCTGCACGCGGAAGCTGTCGATCTGCTCGTTCTGGCTGCGCTGCGCCTCGCCGCCCTGGGTCATCAGCGTCTGCTGGAACTGGGCCAGCGTGCCCAGCAGCTCCTGGCGGCTGGCGCTGGCGGTGCGCGCCAGCTCCTCGCGCAGCGAACGCTCCAGGCGTTCGCCGCTTTGCTGCAGGCTCTGCGGCAGCAAGGCGGCGAGCGCGTCGGCAGCCTGCTGCGGGCTGTTGCGGCCACGCGCCCAGATCAGCAGCAGCAAGAGCAGTATCAGGGCCAGCAGGCCCAGCATCAGCAAATCGAGAGCAGTCATGCCGTCGATTGTCTCAGGGCAGCCGCAGCCCCGCCGCTCCGACTTGACAGGCGCTGTACGCCACGCGTCCACTGTGATCACCACGCCCGGAGCACCTGCCCTTGCCCCCAGCCCCGCAACGCATCCTCGCCGCCCTGCAGCGCTTTGAAGCGGCCGAGGGTCGGCTGCCCAGCGGCTTTGTGCGGCGCCGCGCCCGTCTGCTGCGCGCCACCGCCTGGGTCGCGCTGCTGGGGTCCCTACCCTGGGTGCTGCTCTTTGTGCTCAAGGGTCCGGCCCGGGTGGCCCTGCTGCCGGGAGCCGCGATGGCCTGCAGCGTGCTGACCCTGGGTCTGCTGCGCCTGCAGCTGTACCGGATGGCGGTGCTGCTGCTGCTGCTGGGCTGCCTGCTGGTGGTGCTGGGTCTGTCGCTGCTGGTGGACCTGCCGCGCGACGGCATCTGGCGCAGCACCCATCTCTATCTGCTGCCGCTCTTTGTCTGCAGCTACTACTTCCTGCAGTACCGCCAGCCCTGGCTGCGCGCAGCGGTCAGCCTGCTGCTGCTGGGCGCCTTCGTGCTGCTGCAAGGCGCCGAACTGCGCTGGGTGGAGACGCCCCCGGTGGCGCTGCAGACCCGCCGCAACGCGATCTGGATGGTGGCCCTGCTGACCGCGCTGATGCTGTATGTGAGCGTCTACGCGATGCTGCGCGACGCGCGCCTGGCCAGCGAGCTGGAGCTGGACTTCGCCCGCGGCATCGCCGCCGGCGAGCTGCTGCCCTACTTCCAGGCCCAGTGCGATGCCCAGGGCCGCCTGACCGGCGCCGAGGTGCTGATGCGCTGGCAGCATCCGCAGCGCGGCCTGGTGCCGCCGCAGGACTTCGTGCCCATGGCCGAGCACACCGGCCTGATCAGCCCGGCCGGCCAGCGCCTGCTGGAGCAGGTCTGCCAGCTGATGACGCAGTGGCAGCAGGGCGGGCCGATGCAGGGCCTGAGCCTGGCGGTCAACATCAGCTCGGTGCAGCTGCAGTCGGAGAGCGCCACCGCCAAGCTGATCGCCACCGTGCCCGAGGCGCTGCGGCGCAGCGGTCTCCTGAAGTTCGAGCTGACCGAATCAGCCTATATCCACGACTTCGACGCGCTGCTGCAGCGCATGCTGGCGATGCGCGCGCAGGGCCTGCGCCTGGCGCTGGACGATTTCGGCACCGGCTTTTCCTCGCTGAGCCTGCTGCGCCGCCTGCCGCTGGATCAGCTCAAGGTCGACCAGGCCTTCGTCAGGGACCTGCCCGGCGATGCCGATGCGCTGAGCATCGCCCGCACCATCGTCAAGCTGGGCCGCGATCTGGGCCTGGATGTGGTGGCCGAGGGGGTGGAGACCCGCGCCCAGCTCGACTGCCTGCGCGAGATGGGCTGCACCGGCTTCCAGGGCTGGCTGATCGCCAAGCCGCTGCCGGCCGAGGCCTTCGTGGCGCTGGCGCGCACGATGCGCGCGACGCCGCCCAGCGCGCTGAGGCCCTGAGGCTCTGTGGCGGCCACCCCGGCTCAGCTCAGAAGCGCTGCACCCAGCTGGCGTTGAGCGCCGCGAAGGACTCGCGCCACGTCCGGCTGCCGGCCTCGAAGCCGTCCAGGTCCTCCACCAGATTGCGGCGGCCCAGCGTCGGGCGCAGCAGGTTCTGCAGGCCCAGGCGCAGCTGGCTGTTGCGGTCCATGCGCCAGCTGGCATAGGCGTCCAGCGCGCGCAGGCCGCTGCGCCGGCTCAGCTGGCGGTCGGTCTGGCGGGTGCTGTAGCCGGGCTGCAGCACCAGGCTGGCGCCCAGGGTCCAGCGGCTGCCCGGCAGGCGCGCGTCAAAGCCCATATTGGCGCTCCAGGGGGGTTGCGCCTCCAGGCGGTTGTCGGGTCCGTCGACCTGGTCGACCCGCGAACGGTAGGCATTCCAGGCGCCGCGCAGCTGCACCCCGCTGCTGCGCCCGAACAGCGTGGGCAGCCATTGCTCGGCCGCGCCCTTGATCTCCAGCTCCAGGCCCAGGCTGCTGGCCCGGCCGATATTGGCCGGCCGCGACACCCAGCGCGGCAGCGCGGTGATGTCGGGTGCCGGATTCTGCTCGAGCCGGATGCTCTGGCGGATCAGCGCGTCGATGCGGCGGTAGAACAGGCCCAGGCTCAGCACGCCGCCGCCGGCCGGGTAATGCTCGTAGGCCAGGTCCAGGCCGGTGGCCAGCTCGGGCTGCAGGGCCGGATTGCCGGCGCGATCGGCGGCGATCGGCGTGTTGCTGACATCGCGCTCGTAGTTGCCGTTGAGCAGATAGCGGCCCGCCATCAGGCTTAGCTCGGGCAGCTTGAAGCTGCGGCTCAGGCTGGCGCGCAGCTGGTCGCGGCCCTTGGGGTCGAAGCGGTGATTGAGATGCAGGCTGGGCGCGACGACCCGGCTGCGCTGGTCGATCTCGCGGCTGGCCGCGCCGCCGCTGCGGGTGCTGATCTGCTCGATGCGCAGCCCCGGCAGCAGGGCCCAGCGCTCATTGAGCGCCCATTCGTCCTGGACGAACAGGGCCTGGCGACTGATGTCGGCGGCAAAGGGCCGCCCGGTCGCGCTGTCCAGGCGCTCGACCCCGGCCTCCCAAACCCGGCGCAGCTCGCCGCGCTGGCGGGTCTCCAGCTCCAGGCCCAGGGACAGGCTGTGCGCCTCGCCCAGCGGCTGGCTCCAGCGCGCAGCCAGCATGCGGCGCGTCTCGTCGAAATCGCTCAGCGTCTGGCGCTGCAAGGTGCGGCGGCCATCGGCGCGCCAGCCCTCGTAATCGCCCAGGCTGCTGCGCTCGCTGTGTTGCCACGAGCCCTTGAGCTCCAGCTTGCCGCCGCTGCTGGCACGCCGCTGCCATTGCAGCTGCAGCCGGCTCAGCGCGCTGTCGCTGCGGCTGTGCGAGCGGTCCTGCACCGTCGTCAGCGGCGCGCCGGCCAGACGCTGCAGCCGGCGCGCGCCGCGGTTGCGGCCGTCCACCCGCTGCTGCAGCAGGCTGGCATTGAGGCTGTCGCTGTCGCTGATCTTCCATAGCAGCCGGGGCGCGAACTGCAGCCGGCCGCTGCGCCCCTGGTCCGCGCTGGCGATGGCCTGGGCCTGCAGCTGGCCGGCCGGGCTGCGCGAGCTGCGCTCGCTCAGCGACTCGCTGCCCTGGCCGGTGCTGGCCAGGCTCAGCGGCAGCACATAGGACAGGGCCCCGGTGCGGTCGCCCCATTGCAGCGAGGTGCTGGCGCTGGGCTGATCGCCGCGCAGGCTCAGGCCGCCGCGCCATTCGCGCTGCAGGCTGCGCGGCGGCTCGCGCAGCACCACATTGATGGTGCCGGCCACGCCGCTGTACTCGGCGGTGGCGCCCTTGATCACCTCGATACGCTCCACATCGGCCGGCGCCAGGCTGTCCAGCGCAAAGCCCGGCGGCGCCGGCTCGCCATTGATCAGGATCTGGGTATAGCCACCGCCCAGGCCGCGCAGCCGCGGCGCGCCCTCGTCCATGGAAACACCGGGCAGGCGCTTGAGCACATCCGTGACATCGAGATCGCCCTGGCGGTCCAGCTCCTCGCGCCCATAGATCGTCTTGGCGATGGACTCGTTGCGCCGCGCACCCTCGCCGGCATCCGCCACCCCGCTGAGCTCGACCCGCGGCATCGAAACCGGCTCCTGGGTGATCGCCGAGGCCGCCGAGGCCGCCGTCGCGGGCCGCGCTGCCGAGGCCGCTGGCGACGGGGGCGCGGGGGGCGGCGCCGCCAGCGCTGCGGCAGCGGGCATGAACCCGAGCCACAGCAGCCGTCCGAGGCAGCGGCTCAGTCCAAGTCCCAGTCCCAGCCGCCCGCCGGCCATGCCGGCTCCGTCAACGCCGCTGTTCTTGTCGTGCACCGCTCATCCCTGCCCCGCCTTCGATGCGGCCATTCTGCGCGCGCCGTCCGCGCCGCTGTGCGATGCACGGACGCGGGCGCGCAAGACGCTGATTGTTTGCGAGCGCGCTAGGCCATCACCGGGTCAGCCGCGGCAGCCGGGCTCCAGAAGGCAGCGGGCTGCGGCCGGCCCAGCCGATAGCCCTGCAGGCCCTGCACGCCCAGCGCGCCGAGAAAGTCCAGCTGGGCCGGGGTTTCGACGCCCTCGGCCACGATCTGCAGATGCAGGCTGTGAGCCAGGCCGACGATGCTGCGCACCACCCGCTCGCGCCGCGCATCGCCGGGGCAGCCGCGCAGGAAGGAACGATCGATCTTGATCACGTCCAGCGGCAGATCGACGATCTTGGCCAGCGAGGAATAGCCGGTGCCGAAATCATCGACCGCGATGCTGAAGCCGGCCTCGTGCAGGGCCTGCAGCTGCCGCAGCGCCAGCGCCTCATGCCGGACCAGGGCCGATTCGGTGACCTCCAGCTGCAGGTCGGCCGGGACCAGCCCGTGTTGGCTGACGATGGCGCTGATGCGCTCGAACAGCTGCTCGCGCTCCAGGTCATGGGCCGAGAGATTGACCGCGACGCTCCAGGCGCCCTGTCCCTGTCGGCGCCACAGCGCCAGCTGCGCACAGGCCTGCTGCAGCACCCAGTCGCTCAGGGCGCCGATCAGGCCGCTGGCCTCGGCGGCCGGGATGAACTCCATCGGCGAGATCTCGCCCAGCTGCTCGCAATGCCAGCGCGCCAGCGCCTCAAAGCCCAGCAGCTGACGCTGCGCGTTCATCTTGGGCTGATAGACCAGGCGCAGCAGGCCCTGGCTCAGCGCCTGCGGCAGTGCCGCCTCGATGGCCATCGCGCGGTTGAGCTGCGCGGCGGTCTGGGCATTGAACAGGCCCAGGCCGTCGAACTGGCTGCGCCAGCGCGGATCGTTGACCAGGTCCAGCGCCAGCTCGCTGCGGCGCAGCCATTCGGCACCGCTGGGCGGGGCCGCGCCCGCATCGCACAGCACCATCTGCCCGACGCAGACCAGGCCGAAGCTCAGATCGAGCTGGGCCAGCTGGGCATCGATATGGGTCAGGGTCGGCAGCTGCCGGCGCAGGGCCTGCACCTGTCGCAGCAGCAGGGCCTCGTCGCCGCCGGCCGGCATCAGCACCGCGATCACCGAGGCGCGCACCCGGGCAGCGATGGCCCCGGGCGGCAGATGTGCGCGCAGGCCGCCAGCCAGCGCGCACAGCGCAGCATCGCCGCCGACGACGCCGAAACGGGCATTGAGCTGGCGCAGATTGTTGAGCCGCAGCGTCAGCAGGCCCCATTGGCGTTCGCGCCGGCCGCCGCGCTGCAGCCGGTCCAGCAGCCGGCAGCAACGCACCCGGTTGGGCAGGCCGGTGACCGGATCGGTACGGCTGACCCAGCGCTCGCGGCGCAGCGAGGCGGCCAGATCGGCCTGCACCCGCAGCTGCCGCGTCACATCCTCGAAGCTATAGACCCAGTGACCGCCGGCGGTGCGGCGCGCCGCCCGCAGCAGCACCGCGCAGGGCGGCAGCGCACCGCCCTGCAGCCACCAGCGGCGCGCGGCCGGCTGGCGCCAGCCGGGCGGCATGGCCGCCGGTGGCGCGGGGCCGCGTGCGTCGGCAGGCCGCAGCAAGCCGGCCAAGGGCTGCCCCTGCAGCAAGGCCTCGTCGGCGCAGCCCAGCAGGGCCAGGAACAGGCTGTTGGCACGCAGCACCCGGTCCTCGTCGTCGCAGACCAGGGTGGGCGCGCTGGCCGCCTGGAACACATCCTCGCTGAGGCGCAGGCTCAGCTCCAGCCGGCGCTGTGCCGCCCGCATGCCGGCGCTGAGGCGGTAGACCGCCAGCGGCAGGCTGATGTTGAAAAAGGCGTAGACCGCCGCATGGATGTAGAAGGCGCTGTCGGGCAGGCGTATCCACTGCGGCGGAATCTGCGGCCACAGCCAGCCGCTGACCGCGGCCCCGAAACCCAGGGTGTTCAGCAGCATCAGGCCCAGCGCCAGACGCCAGCTCAGCAGCAGGCCGGCGACCAGGGGCGCCGCGTAGGCGAACACATAGCCGAGGCTGGACAGCACCGGCGACCAGCCGGTCGACACCAGGATGGCCACGCTGGCCAGATAGATGGCCAGCACCAGCAGCCGGGCCCCCTGGCGCGGCCGCTGGCCGGCCGCCTTGGCCGCCAGCCCCAGCATCAGCAAGACGCCCAGCGAAACCGGCAGCACCAGCCAGCGCCCGGCCAGCAGGGCCGCCCCGATGCTGTGCAGGCCCAGCACGCCGCCCAGCAGCAGAGCACCACCCGCAGCACGCTGCGTTGCACCGCGTCGCTGCCATGCCCAGGGTCGTCCGCGGACGGCGGGATCAGGAGCCAGGTCCGCAGACCTGCGAGCAAATCGGCATTCGGTTCTGGCGGCATGCGTCGGGCGGAAGCGTCGGGCCGGACGCACGGGGCGGCAGGCCCTGGCGGGTCGACAGAGAAGGAAGGGCCCATCGCGCAGCGCGAGCAGGAGCAGCCTGTTCACGCTGCCGCGAGGGCATGGCCGCACACTCTAACAGCCAGCCGACACGGCCAACAGCGGCCAACCGACACCCACAACGCCTACCCTGCGCAATTGTCAACAATCGCACACATTCAAGCCCGCCCCCCGCCAGGCGCGACTGCCGCCGTCCGCCCGCGGTTCAGCGAGCGCGGGCCAGCACTTCCGGGTTCAGGGCCGTGGGCGGGACACCGCCCTGCAGCGCGGCGATCAGGTTGTCGATGGCCAGCGCGCTCATGGCCCGACGGGTCGGCAGGGAGGCGCTGGCGATATGCGGGGTCAGCACCACATTGGGCAGCGCCAGCAGATCGGGATGGACCCGCGGCTCGCCCTCGAAGACATCCAGTCCGGCCGCGGCGATCGTGCGCTGCGCCAGGGCCCGGGCCAGGGCCGCGTCGTCGACCACGCCGCCACGGGCGATATTGGTCAGCGTGGCGGTGGGCCTCATCAGGGCCAGCTCGGCCGCCCCGACCAGATGATGCGAGGCGGCGCTATAGGGCACGACGATGATCAGGTGGTCGGCACGGCGCAGCAGCTCGTCCTTGCTGACCCATTGCGCCTGCAGCGGCGCCTCGTCGGCCGGATCCAGGCGGCTGCGATTGTGATAGATCACCGGCATGCCGAAGCCCAGATGGCCACGCCGCGCGACCGCCTGGCCGATGCGCCCCATGCCCAGGATGCCCAGCGTGGCACCATGGATGTCGGCGCCGGCAAACATATCGTAGGACCATTGCTGCCAGCGGCCGGCACGCAGGAAATGCTCGCTCTCGCTGATGCGGCGTGCGGTGGCCATCATCAGCGCGAAGCCGAAGTCGGCGGTGGTCTCGGTCAGCACGCCCGGCGCATTGCTGACCAGCACGCCGCGCGCGGTGCAGGCCGGCACGTCGATATTGTTGTAGCCCACCGCCATCGAGCAGACCGCCCGCAGCAGCGGGCAGGCCGCCAGCAACTCGGCGTCTATCGGCTCGGAGCCGGTGACGAAGGCCCCCACCTTGCCCTGCAGCCGCGCCGCCAGCTCGGTGCGCGACCAGACCACGTCGCTGTCATTGGTCTGTACCTCGAAATGCTGGCGCAGCCGTTCGATATGGTCATCGAAGGTCTTGCGGGCGACCAGGATGGCGGGCTTGGCGGCAGCGGGCATGGCGGGCTCTTTCTTCATTCAGCGGAACCAGATGAAGGTCATCATCAGGAACAGCGGAATCAGCACCGCGCCCGACCAGGCCATATAGCCGAAGAAGCTGGGCATGCGGATGCCGCGATCCTCGGCGATCGCCTTGACCATGAAGTTGGGCGCGTTGCCGATATAGGTGTTGGCGCCCATGAAGACCGAACCGGCCGAGACCGCGGCCAGCGTCGGCGCCAGCACTGTCATCAGCTGCTGAGGATCGCCGCCGGCCAGATTGAAGAAGACCAGATAGGTGGGCGCGTTGTCGAGAAAGGACGAGAGCACGCCGCTGAACCAGAAATAGGCCCAGGGCAGCGGTGCGCCATCCGGGCCGGTGACCGCACGGGCAACGGCCGCAAAAGCACCCTGCTCGCCGGCCTTCAGCATGGCCAGCACCGGCACCATGGTCAGGAAGATGCCGATGAAGAGCTTGGCCACTTCCTGCATCGGCGCCCAGCTGAACTGATTCTTCTCGCGCGTAGCGCGCGGCGTGATCGCCAGCGAGACGAAGGTGACGACGACCAGCAGCACATCGCGCAGCAGCGACTGCAGCTCCACCGGCGTGCCCAGCACCTTGAAACTGATGCCGGGTTTCCACAGCCCGCTCATCAGCACCAGGGCCACCACCGCGGCCAACGGCAGGAAGTTGATGCCACCCTCGATGCCGAAGCGGTGGTTGTCGGGGGTGGGGTCTAGCGGCAGCACGCCTTCCTTGCGGTACCAGTAGCTGTCGATGATGAAGAACAGGGCCAGCAGCGCGCCGACCAGGAACAGGGTCTCCGGGAAAATGTGCTGGGCGGTCCAGAAGAAATCGACCCCCTTCAGAAAGCCCAGGAACAGTGGCGGATCGCCCAGCGGGGTCAGGGAGCCGCCGGCATTGCTGACGATGAAGATGAAGAAGACCAGCACATGGGCCACATGCCGGCGGTTGTCGTTGGCGCGTATCAGCGGCCGCACCATCAGCATCGAGGCCCCGGTGGTGCCCATGAAGCTGGCCAGCAGCGCGCCCAGGGCCATCAAGCCGGTGTTGAGCGCCGGGCTGCCATGCAGATTGCCGCGCACGAAGATGCCGCCGGCGGTGGTGAACAAGGCGGTCAGCAGGATGATGAAGGGCAGGTACTCGGCCAGCAGGGTGTGGGCCAGCACGCCGGCCGTCGCGCCCAGGCCCTGGCTGAAGGCGAAGGGCAGCAGAAAGGCCAGGGCCCAGCCGGCCGCGATCTTGCCGTAATGGTGATGCCACAGACGTGGCGCCGCCAGCGGCATGATCGCGATGGACAGCAGCATGCCGGCAAAGGGCAGGCCCCACCAGACGGCAAAGCTCGCGCCGTCTAGATCGGCGGCCTGGGCCAGCGGGGCGGCCAGCGCGAGCAGCAGCGCCAGTGCCGGGCTGCGGGAGTGGAAGGCCCTGCGCTTGTGAAGAGACATGCTGGCTGGCGGCGCTGCGGCGCTGCTTACTCGTTGATGAAGCGGGCGAACTCGGCCACCGGCGCGCGCTCGGTCAGCAGGCCGTTCTCCACCGCGGCCGGATCGGCATGGCCCAGCGCCATGCCGCAGACCAGCTGCTGCTGCGGGCTCAGGCCCAGCTCCTCGGCGATCAGACGGTGGAACTGGGTGAAGGCGGCCTGCGGGCAGGTATGCAGACCGCGGGCACGCGCCGCGATCATCAGGTTCTGCAGAAACATGCCGTAGTCCAGCCAGCTGCCCTGCTGCATGACCCGGTCTATCGTGAACATCAGACCCACCGGCGCATCGAAGAAGCTGTAGTTGCGCCCATGCTGGTCGTGCATGCGCGCCTTGTCGGTCTTGGCGATGCCCAGCAGGCCGTACAGATCCCAGCCGATCTTGCGGCGCCGGTCGATATAGGGCGACACCCACTCGCGCGGGTAGTAGGCATATTCCTCGCTGTGGGTGGCCAGCTCGGCCGGGTCGTCGTAGGCGGCCTGGATTCGATCGCTGAGGCGCTTCTTGGCGGCGCCGGTCAGCACATGCACCTGCCAGGGCTGGGTGTTGGTGCCCGAGGGGGCGCGCGCGGCAATGCGCAGGATGTCCTCGATCACGCTGCGCGGCACTTCGGTGGGCAGAAAGGCCCGCATCGAGTGGCGGCTCTCGATCGCGGCATCGACCGCGGCGGTGGCGGCGGCGCTGGGGGTATCGAATCGATTCACGGCATCAATCCTTCTGGGTCACAAGCGGCGTCAGTGCGCCGAGATAGGCCTCGGGCAACGCGGCCACCGGCCGGCGGCTGTCGCGCTCCACATAGACATGAACGAAATGGCCGCGGGCCGCGCACAGCGCCGCGCCGGTGGCGAACAGGCCGATCTCGTAGCGCACGCTGGAGCGGCCCAGGCGGCTGACGCGCAGGCCAGCTTCAAGGCGCTGCGGGAAGGCCAGGGATTCAAAGTAATTGCAGTGAGTCTCGACCACCAGGCCGATGACCGCACCGGCATGGATGTCCAGCGCGCCCTGGGCGATCAGGTACTCGTTGACCGCCGTGTCGAAGAGGCTGTAGTAGACAACATTGTTCAGATGGCCGTAGATATCGTTGTCCATCCAGCGCGTGCCCAGCGGCACGAGGACCGGGTAGGCGGCGCGACCATCCGGCAGCGGGCGTTGTTCAGCTTGACTCATGCCCCGGATTCTTCCATCCCGCCCCGGGCCCAAGCTTGCCAGCTGCTGACAGCCGCACTCAGGGTATTCACCTGCAGACCGACCATCGCTTCCAGGTCCTCGCCATAGCCGCCGGCCATGCTGATCGCCACCGGGACGCGGCGCCGGCGCAGGGCCTCGAGCACCCGCCGGTCGCGCTCGGCCAGCCCGGCGGCCGTCAGCTTGAGCCGGCCCAAACGGTCGTTCTCATGCGGATCGGCCCCCGCCAGGTAGAAGGCCAGACCCGGCGCAGGGCAGGCCTGCCAGACCTGCGCCAAGGCCTTGTCCAGCGCGGCCAGGTAGCGGACATCGTCGCAGCCGTCTTCCAGTTCCACATCCAGATCGCTGGCTTCCTTGCGGAAGGGAAAGTTGCGCGCCCCGTGCATCGAGAAGGTAAACACCGAGGGATCCGCCCGGAAGATGGCGGCCGTGCCATTGCCCTGGTGCACGTCCAGGTCGATGACCAGCACCTGGGGCTGCCGCAGGCCCAATCCCTGCGCCTGCATCAGCCGCGCGGCTACCGCCACATCGTTGAAGACGCAGTAGCCCGAGCCGCGCTCTGCATAGGCGTGGTGGGTGCCGCCAGCCAGATTGGCGGCCACGCCTTCGGTCAGCGCGGCGCGCGCAGCGGCGATCGTCGCACCCACCGAATGCAGCGCACGCTGTGCCATCGCCGGCGACCAGGGAAAGCCGATCTCGCGCTGCGCGGCCGCGCTGAGCCCGCCCTGCAGCACCGCCTCCACATAGGCCGGGCTGTGTACCAGGCTCAGCGCGGCCAGGCTGGCGGCGGGTGCCGGCTGCAGGCGCAGGGGCAGCCCGCTGGCCTGCAGGCGCTCGCGCAGCCGCTGGTACTTGGCCATGGGGAAGCGGTGGCCCGCCGGCAGCGGCAGGTGGTAGGCATCGGAATGAAAGGCTTGCATCGCGCGAACGACGATAGCCGATGCGAACCGGGCCGGGGCAAGACGGGAAAACGGGCAAAGCGCCCAAGGCCCGCTGTCACCACCCCGTCATCGCCGCTGGGCAAGCTCACCCCTGGCCCCGGTGAACGGTTGCCGTGCGCTGTCCCAGTGCTTCGCGGCGGTTATTTGTAAATAATGCTGCGCCGCAACAAAATCGCTTGCAATCGCCACCGCAGGCCCGCATACTTCGGTTCATGTTGCAGTGCAGCAAAGAAGCCAGCACCGCAAGTCCCGCGATCCCATCCTCTAGGAGCCTGACCATGCTGACCGCTGAACAAGTTTTCGCCGCCCACAAAGCCAATGTCGAGACCCTGTTCGGTCTCACCAACAAGGCCTTCGAAGGCGTTGAGAAGCTGGTGGAACTGAATCTGCAAGTGGCCAAGGCCGCGCTGAGCGAAGCCGCCGAAACCAGCCAGGCCGCTCTGTCGGTCAAGGACGCCCAGGAGCTGCTGGCCCTGCAGGCCGCCCTGCTGCAGCCCAGCGCCGAGAAGGCCGCCTCCTACAGCCGCCATCTGTACGACATCGCCTCCTCCACCAATGCCGAAGTGGCCAAGGTGGCCGAGGCCCAGCTGGCCGATGTGCAGAAGAAGTTTGCCGCCGTGGTCGACAGCGCGGCCAAGAACGCCCCGGCCGGCACCGAAAATGCGGTCGCCCTGGTGAAGAGCGCCGTGGCCGCTGCCAACAACGCCTTCGAGAGCGTGCAAAAGGCCACCAAGCAAGCCGTGGAAGTGGCTGAAGCCAACTTCCAGGCCGCCACCAACACCGCCGTCAAGGCCAGCCAGACCGCCAGCCGCGCCGCCAAGCGCGCTGCCTGATCAGGCACAACGCTTGTCTCCTCGGCATACCGCGGGCCCGCCCGCCTATGCCCTTCAAACCCGGTGCCGCAAGCGCCGGGTTTTTTTATTCTTTATCTGCGCGGCGCAGGCTCGCCCGGCCCCAGGCCCAGCCGGTCCAGCAGGTCGGAGACCAGTTCCAGCCGCAGCAGAGGGCTGTCGACGCTGAGCAGGCGCTGCTTCTCGGCCGCGCTGAGCGGCAGCAGCTCGCACCAGCGGTTCGCCAGCCAGGCACAGTCCTGCCATTGGTAAGGCGGCTGCAGCGGCAGATCGGCATCGGCCGCCCCCTGGGCCAGGTTGTGCAGCAGCTGCTGCAGCAGGCGGCCGAGGCTGCGCAGGTCCTCAGGCACCGGCAGGCTGGCCTCGGGCGGCAGCAGCTCGACCCGCCCCAGCCACAGGCCATGCGCGAGACAGCGCGCACCGCCCAGGCGAAAGCGCTGGCCGCCAAGGCAACGGATACGCAGCAGGCCCGCCTGGGGGCGCTCGACCTGCTGCAGCCCGGCCAGCGTGCCCAGGCCATGGAAGCGCTCGGTGACAAAGCCGGGACCGTTCGCGTCACGCTGGCGCACCTCGCTGCCCTCGATCAGCGCCACCACGCCGAAGGGCCGGCGCTCGCGCTCGCAGCGCTGGATCATGTCCAGATAGCGCGGCTCGAAGATGCTCAGCCGCAGCAGCCCGTCCGGGAACAGCGGCGTCTGCAGCGGGAACAGCGGCAGTTCGTCAGACTCGGTCGTCATGCCCTGTGCCCCTCGCCCGCTAGCGGGTCTTGGCCCGTATGCGTTCGCGCAACAGAGCCAGCGCGCCCAGCGCCGCCTCGCGCCCGGCCAGCACTGCCTGGCGCCGCGCGCCGAAATCGGCGCTGCCCACACCCAGCAGCTTGGGCCGCAGCACCACATCGGCATCGCGCAGCTCGAACTGATTGATCGAACGGCCCATGATGGCGAAGGTCTGCAGCAGCATGCGCATCGCATCGCTGGGCGCCTTGTCGGCCGGCGGGCTGGAGATATCGACCGCAATCACCAGCTCGGCGCCCATCTCGCGCGCAAAACGCACCGGCACCGGCGCCACCAGGCCGCCGTCCACATACTCGCGGCCGCCGATCAGCACCGGCTGAAACACCGCTGGCACCGCGCTGGAGGCCCGCACCGCCAGGCCGGTGTCGCCGCTGCGGAACAGCACCGGCCTGCCATCGGCAAGGTCGGTGGCGACGATGCCCAGCGGCAGCTTCATCTGCTCGATCAAGCGCCCGCCCGTCTTGGCGCGCACATAGCGCGCCAGGGCATCGCCGCGTATCAGGCCGCGCCCGGGGAAGGACCAGTCGGTGATCGCGCCCTCGTCCATGCCTTCGGCCAGGGTCTGCAGCTCGTTGCCGCTCATGCCGGCGGCATACAGGGCCGCCACCAGGCTGCCGGCCGAGGTGCCGGCCACCAGATCGACCTTGATGCCCTGCTCCTCCAGCACCTGGATCACACCGATGTGGGCGAAGCCGCGCGCCGCGCCGCCGCCCAAGGCCAGGCCCAGCGTCGGCTGCCGGGCGGGCGTCAGCGATGGCGTGATGGGAGCCGGGAGCACCGGCGCGACGGGAGGCGGCTCGGGCGTGGCGCAGGCCACCAGGGCCAGGCTCGGCAGCAGGGTCAGCAAGCGGCGTCGCGCGCCGGATTCGAGCGCTGGAGAGTCTGAGGGCATGGCCGGATTCTAGGAGCGAGTGCAGAATCGGGCCGCGTCGCGGTGGCGCGCGAGGAGCTTGTGATGGCACTGAACCATGCCCAGTACGGACAGCTGATTGATCTCGGCCCCCTGGCCGAGTACAGCGGCGACTACCAGAACACCAGCCTGATCAAGACGCCGCAGCTGCAACTGATGCATCTGCTGCTGCGCGCAGGGCAACAGCTGCCCAGTCACCATGTGGCGGGTGAGCTGAGCCTGCTGGTGCTGAGCGGCCGCGTCAGCTTGCGGGTAGGCGCCAACAGCCAGCCTTTGGCCGCTGGCCAACTGACCGTGCTGGCGGCCGGCACCGATCATGCGATCGATGCCGAGCAGGACAGCTGCCTGCTGCTGACGTTGGCGCTCAGGCACTGAAACGCTGCCGCCTGCGGCGGCAGGCCTCAGACCGACAGCAGCTCGCGGCCCTGCTTGCGCGTGGCCTTGGTGGCGGCGCGCTGATAGGCCTCCTCGGCCTCCTGGCGCAGCGCCACCGCCTTGGCCAGCGCTTCCTGGTAGCGCTCCACCGTGTAGGTGCTCTCGGCGGCGATATAGACGCTGCGACGCTGGGCCGGCGCGCCATAACGCGGCAGCAGCACGGAGAAGCTGCAGTCACGGCGGTTCGGGCTGCGCTCGCGCACGATGGGGCCGGAGATGCCCACCGGCAGCTGGTTGGCCTTGGTGGTGGTCGCCGACGGCTTGAGCCTGGAACTCACCGGCAGCTTGGCCATGCGCTTGGACAGCTCTTTGACCGCCGCCTTGAGCGCCGGACCGGCACCGCCGAAATGACCGTCCGAGTACAGCTTGGTGCCGGCGTAACGCAACTGCCAGCCATGCGTGGACTTGTGGTCGATGCGCTGGATGCGCGGGGGGACGGTGAAGCGCTCACCGTTGTAAATGACGACGTCTCTGACTTTCATATGAGTGATCCTGTGACTTCTGGATGACTCCCTGTGCGCGCAGTGTAAGCCTGCAAAGCCGCGTCATGTTGACGCAAGCATAGTGGTTAGCGCGGAGGGTTGCCCGCGCACCACTCTTGTTCGCAGGAAATGCCGTCGCCATCGCCATCAATCTCGAAGTCCGGGCAATTCAGCACAAAAAAGCGCGCCTCGGCGCAGGAGCTCATCTGCCGGCACTGGGTGCGTGCGTCGCAGTGCATCTTGGGCGACTTGCGCACATCGGTAACGCCCGCAGTGGCCGGCGTCTTGCGCCCGGCCGGCCGCGGTGCGACGGCCTCGCTGGCAGCCGTCTCGCCCGGTGGCAGCGCGCTCGCACCGCGCTGCTGCAGCCAGAAATAGTAGCCGGCCGCCAGGACGAGCAGTATCAGCGTCACCGCCAGCCAGCCCAGCCATCCGGACCGGCCACGGCGTACCGTGGGCGGCGGGCGGAAGGGTGCCGTCGGCCGTCCGGCCGGCGCAAAGGCGGCGGGCTTGCCTGACGCGCTGCCCGCGGAGGCGCGCGGGGCATCGCGCCCGCCGCCCAGCGGTGCCGGCCGGGACGCGGGGCGCGCCGCATCGCGCGGCGACTCACGCAGGCTGTCACGCTGACTATCGCGCGGCAGATCGCGCAGCGGCATGGGCACGCTGCTGCCGCGGGGCAGATCACCCCAGGCCGATTCGCGCTCCTCGCGGCTGACCGCGTTGCCGGGACGGACCACGCGCACCGCGCGCTTGCGGCCATCGGCACCGGCCTCGATCGAAAAGCTCAGGCGCTCACCGACCTCGGGAATCCGGCCATCGGTGGGGAAGGCGCTCAGATGGACAAACACCTCCTGCGCGCTGTTGTCCGGCAGGATGGCGCCATAGCCACGATCTTCGTGCCAAGTCTTGAGAGTGCCTTGAAAGCGCATCGCCAGTGTTCTCGAACAATATGCAAACAGCGCGCCAAGCCTAGCGCAAGCGGCCGGCACGCCTCGGCCGCCCCGAGGCCCCAATTGTGACGCTTGGTGAGGCATTGCGGCGCAGCGGGCAAACACCGGCGTGCCGGCCGCGGCCCCGGCACTGCCTACACTTGCGCGATGAGCTATGCCTTGTGGATCAAGCAGATCGGCCGTGGCGCGCGCGGCGCCAGCGATCTGGACGGCGCGACGGCCCAGGCCCTGTTCGGCGCCATGCTGGATGGCCAGATACCCGAGCTGGAGCTGGGCGCCCTGCTGCTTGCGCTGCGCATCAAGGGCGAAAGCGCGGACGAGCTGTGCGGCTTTGTAGCGGCGATGCAGGCCCGCAGCGCCAGGCTGGACCTGCCCCAGGGACCGCGCTGCGTGGTGCTGCCCAGTTTCAACGGGGCCCGCAAGCAGGCCAATCTGATGCCCCTGGTGGCGCTGCTGCTGGCGCGCGCCGGTGTGCCGGTGCTGATCCACGGGCGGCACGATTTCGACAGCCGCCACAGCCCCTTCGAGCTGCTGGAAGCCCTGGGGCTGCACCGCGCCGCCAGCCTGGACGAGGCCCGAGCGCAGCTGATGCACCGGCGTCTCGCCGTCGCGCCGCTGCCGCTGCTGTGCCCCGGGCTGGATGCCTTGCTGGCCTTGCGCCCGCGCCTTGGGGTGCGCAGCAGTGCCCACAGCGTCGCCAAGCTGCTGGATCCGGCCCCTGGGCGCACGGTGAGAGTGGTGGCAGTCACCCACCCGGAATACCTGGACAGCATGGCGACCGCCCTGCCCCGGCTGTGCGCCGACGCCGGCCGCGCCCTGCTGATGCGTGCCAGCGAAGGCGAGGCCTATGCCCATCTACGCCGGCGAGCACTGCTGCGCGGCTTTGTGGCTGGTCGGCCCGTGGATCTGCATGCGCCGGACAGCAACGATCTGGACTGGCCGCTCAGCAGCGCCTGCGAGCCGGTGCCGAACGCCCGGCTGATCGAAGCCATGCTGGACGGTCGCGAGCCGGTCCCGCCACGCATCCTGGAACAAGTCGAGGTTCTGCAACAGCTGTCGCAGCAGGACTTATTTCCATGAAGAATATGTAATCTACAAATATGTAGTTTGTTTATATATGCCCCCTGCCTAGAGTTCGCCTCCCAAGCCCATCGTCCCGGTGGTCTGGAACGGGAGCAGCGAACTTGGACTGGATAGCGATTGCAAGCGGTTTTGGTGTCGGCCTGATCGTTGGCGTCACCGGCGTCGGCGGCGGCTCGCTGATGACGCCACTGCTGCTGTCGGTGTTCAAGCTAAGCCCGGCCGTCGCCATCGGCACGGATTTGTGGTTCGCGGCATTGACCAAGATGTCGGGCTCCGTTGCCCATGCGCGCCACGGCCATGTCAACTGGCAGATCACGCGCCAGCTGCTGGCTGGCTCCATCCCCGCCTCGATCGCCACCGTGGCGCTGATGCATCTGAGCGGCATCGGCAAGGGCTGGGCCAGCGCGCTGACGCTGTCGCTGGGCATCGCGCTGCTGCTGACGGCCGTGGTGGTGGCCTTCAAGAAATCCTGGGCGGCGCTGGGCCTGCGCCTGGAGCGCTACATACCGGCCTCCCGCAAGCCGGCGCTGACGGTGGCCTCGGGCGTGCTGCTGGGCGTGCTGGTGTCACTGTCCTCGATCGGCGCTGGCGCCATCGGCGCGACGCTGATCTTGCTGATCTATCCGCGCCTGCCCGCACGCGACATCGTCGGCACCGACATCGCCCATGCGGTGCCGCTGACCCTGGTGGCCGGTATCGGCCATGCCACGCTGGGCAATGTGGACTGGCTGTTGCTGGTGCCGCTGCTGATCGGTTCGGTGCCCGGCATCTGGCTGGGCGCCCAGCTGACCCGCCGCCTGCCCGACGGCGTCGTGCGCACCCTGCTATGCGGCTCCTTGCTGCTGGCAGGCTGGAAAGTGATCCATTGAGCTTCTGACCCGATATGTACGCCTACACCGACTTCGACCGCCAGTTCGTGCGCGCCCGCGCCGCGCAATTCCGCGACCAGCTGGAACGCAATCTGGCCGGCACCCTCAGCGACGACGAGTTCCGCCCGCTGCGTCTGCAGAACGGCTGGTATGTGCAGCGCCATGCGCCGATGCTGCGGGTGGCCGTGCCCTATGGCGTGCTGTCCAGCCGCCAGCTGCGCCAGCTGGCACGCATCGCCCGCGACTACGACCGCGGCTACGGCCATTTCACAACGCGCCAGAACCTTCAGTACAACTGGATCCCGCTGACGAAGTCTGCCGACGTGATGGACCTGCTGGCCGATGTGGACATGCATGGCATACAGACCAGCGGCAACTGCATACGCAACATCACCACCGACGGACTGGCGGGTGTGGCGCCCGACGAGATCGTCGATCCGCGACCCTATGCCGAGCTGCTGCGCCAGTGGAGTACCCTGCACCCCGAATTCGCCTTCCTGCCGCGCAAGTTCAAGATCGCGATCTCCGGCGCCGCCGAGGACCGCGCTGCCATTGCCTGGCATGACATCGGCCTGCAGCTGTTGAAGAACGCTGCGGGCGAGGTCGGTTTCAAGGTGCTGGTGGGCGGCGGCATGGGTCGCACACCGGTGATAGGCACGGTGATCCACGACTTCCTGCCCTGGCAGCAGATCCTGCTTTATATCGAAGCCATCGTGCGGGTCTACAACCGCTACGGCCGCCGCGACAATATGTACAAGGCCCGGATCAAGATCCTGGTCAAGGCCGAGGGCCAGCGCTTCCTCGATGCGGTCAATGCCGAGTTCCAGCACATCCTGGCCGATGACCTGGGCGGCCACGAGCATCTGATCCCGCAGGCCGAGCTGGACCGGGTGGCCGCCAGCTTCCGGGTGCCGGCCGGTGTCGCGCCGCAGGCGCCGCGCGACATCTTCGACGGGGCGCAGGGTGGCTACCGACGCTGGCTGGAGCGCAATGTCCATGGCCACAAGCTCGTCGGCTACCGCGGGGTGACGCTGTCGCTGAAGCGTGTCGGCACCCCTCCCGGCGATGCCAGCGATGCCCAGATGGAAGCCGCCGCCGAGCTGGCCGATCGCTACAGCCAGGGCGAGCTGCGCGTGACGCATGACCAGAACCTGCTGCTGCCCTGGGTGCGCGAGGCCGATCTGCCGGCGCTCTTCGAGGCCGCCAAGGCGGGCGGCTTCGCAACACCCAATATTGGCCTGCTGTCCGACATGATCGCCTGCCCGGGCGGCGACTTCTGCGCGCTGGCCAATGCCCGCTCCATCCCGGTGGCCGCCGCGATCACCGAGCGCTTCCAGGACCTGGACGAGCTCTACGACATCGGCGACATCGACCTGCACATCAGCGGCTGCATCAACAGCTGCGGCCACCACCACAGCGGCCATATCGGCATCCTGGGCGTCGACAAGGACGGCAGCGAGTGGTACCAGATCACGCTGGGCGGCTCGGACGGCTCGACCAGCTCCGGCGCCGCCGTGCCCGGCAAGGTGATCGGCCCCAGCTTCGCGGCCGACGAGGTACCGGACGTGATCGATGCGCTGATCCAGACCTACCGCAAGGAGCGCGCTGCGGCCGAGCGTTTCATCGACACGCTGCGCCGCATCGGCATCGAGCCCTTCAAGGCGCCGGCCAATGCCGTGCGCACCACGACCGGCACGCCGAGCGCTGCCGCCCGCTGAAAGAACAGGCAAGACCATGAAGTTCATCGATAGCCATCACGAGCATTGGCAGCGCGTCGTCGGCGAGGACGGCCCCAAGCCCGATCCCGATCCGGCGCCTTACCGCCTGCTGAGCCTGGAGCAATGGCATGCGGTGCGCGAGCACTGGCCCGCCGGCCTGCCCACCGCCGTTGAAGTGCCCAACGACTACGACATCGAAGGCCTGGCCGCCGATCTGCCGCGCCTCGCACTGATCGTGCTGCAGTTCCCCAAATGGGTGGACGGTCGCGCCTACAGCCAGGCGCGCCTGCTGCGCAGCCGCTACCGCTACGCCGGCGAAATCCGTGCCACCGGCGAGGTGCTGGTCGACATGGTGCTGCTGGCCGCCCGCACCGGCTTCGACGCGGTGCAGCTGCGCGCCGACCAGAGCCTGGACGCCGCCCAGCGCGCGCTGGGTTTCTTCCCTGGTCACTACCAGGGCGACACGGCGCAGCCCCGGCCTCATTTCGCATGGGCGGATCGAGCATGAGCGGCGCGGCCTCCTCCCTGTTCGTGCCGGCCGCCGGTGCCTCGGCGATCGCCCTCTACGCCCGTGCCACCGAGGGCTTCGACGCCCGCCTGGCGCAGACCCTGGACCTGCTGCGCGCCGCGGTCGGCGCGCATGGCGCGGGCCTGATCCAGTCCACCTCGCTGGGCGCCGAGGACATGGTCATCACCGACCTGATCGCCCGTCATAACCTGCCCATCCCCATCGCCACGCTGGACACCGGCAAGCTACATGCCGAGACCTTGGCCTTGATCCCGGCGATCGAGCAACGCTATGCCCTCCGGCTTGAAGTCTTCAGCCCGGCGCAGGAAGCGGTGGTCCATTTCGTCAAGGCAAACGGCGAGAGCGCGATGTACGAGAGCCTGGCGCTGCGCAAGGCCTGCTGCGGCATCCGCAAGCTGGAGCCGCTGTCCCGCATGCTGGCCGGCCGCAGTGCCTGGATCACCGGTCTGCGTCGCGAGCAGAGCGCCAACCGCGCCGAGGTGCCGTTCGACGAGGACGATGGCCAGGGCCGCCGCAAGCTAAACGTGCTGGCCGCCTGGAGCTGGGCCGACGTCTGGCACTACATCCAGACCTTCGACCTGCCCTACAACTCGCTGCATGACCAATTCATGCCCAGCATAGGCTGCGCCCCCTGCACCCGCGCGATCTCGGTGGGAGAGGACTTCCGCTCGGGCCGCTGGTGGTGGGAGGACGAGAACGCCAAAGAATGCGGCCTGCACAAGGCCCATAGCAATGAAGAACTAAAGTCAGGAGCCCAGGCATGAACGCCCCGATCCATCTGCAGCAGCTGGCCGCCACGGTGGACCAGCGCCACCTCGACCATCTGGAGGAAGAGGCCATCTTCATCCTGCGCGAGGTGGCGGCCGCCTTCGAGCGCCCCGCCCTGCTGTTTTCCGGCGGCAAGGACTCCTGCGTCGTGCTGCGCCTGGCCGAGAAGGCCTTCAAGCAACGCGATGCATCGAATCCATCGGGCAACGAGTTCAAGGGCAAGCTGCCCTTCCCGCTGGTCCATGTGGACACCGGCCACAACTTCCCCGAGGTGATTGAGTTCCGCGACCGCCGCGCTGCCGAGATGGGCGAGCGCCTGATCGTGGCGCACATGGGCGAGTCGATCAAAAAGGGCACGGTGCGCCTGGCCCATCCGCTGGAATCGCGCAACGGCCACCAGACCGTGACCCTGCTGGAGGCCATCGAGGAGCACCGCTTCGACGTGCTGATCGGCGGCGCCCGCCGCGACGAGGAAAAGGCGCGCGCCAAGGAGCGCATCTTCAGCCACCGCGACAGCTTCGGTCAGTGGCAGCCCAAGGAGCAGCGCCCCGAGCTGTGGAGCCTGTTCAATACCCGCATCCGTCCGGGCGAGCATTTCCGCGCCTTCCCGATCAGCAACTGGACCGAGCTGGATGTGTGGCTTTACCTGGCGCGTGAGAACATCCCGCTGCCCAGCCTCTACTACGCGCACCCGCGCCAGGTGATACGCCGCAAGGGCCTCTTGGTACCGCTGACCGAGGTGACGCCGCCCGAGGCCGGCGAGCAGGTCGAGACGGCCACCGTGCGCTTCCGCACCGTCGGCGACATGACCTGCACCTGCCCGGTCGAGAGCGACGCGGCCAGCGCCATCGACATCGTGGCCGAGACCCTGACCGTCACGGTCAGCGAGCGCGGTGCGACCCGCATGGACGACCGCACATCCGAGGCCTCGATGGAGCGCCGCAAGAAGGAAGGGTATTTCTGATCATGAGCGCCGTTTTGAATCCGCTGGTCCACGAACAGGATGTGGACACCCATCACCGCGCGCTGCGCTTCCTGACCGCCGGCAGCGTCGACGACGGCAAGAGCACCTTGATCGGCCGCCTGCTGTTCGACAGCCGCGCCATCCTGGCCGACCAGCTCGACACGCTGGAAAAGCGCGCCGCCGGCGCGCCCATCGACCTCTCCTTGCTGACCGACGGCCTGGAGGCCGAGCGCGAGCAGGGCATCACCATTGATGTGGCCTACCGCTATTTCGCGACCAGGACCCGTAAGTTCATCATCGCCGACGCGCCCGGCCATGAGCAGTACACCCGCAATATGGTCACCGCCGCCGCCGGCAGCGACGCCGCGGTGGTGCTGGTGGACATCACCAAGCTGGACCTGGACGCCGCCGAGGTGTCGCTGCTGCCCCAGACCCGGCGTCACAGCCTGCTGGCCCATCTGCTGCGCGTCCCCAGCATCGTGTTCGCGATCAACAAGATCGACGCCCTGGCGGCGCCCGGCGCGGCGGCCGATGGTTTTGCCAGGGTCAGCGCCGCGCTGCGCGCCTTCGCTGCCCAGGCGGGCATCGCGGTCACCGCCATCGTGCCGGTGTCGGCACTGCGCGGCGACAACGTCACCCAGCCGCTGGATGCCCCCTGGTACGACGGCCCCTCGCTCCTGCAGGTGCTGGAAGGCCTGCCTACGGTGCAGGAGAAGGTCGAGGGGCAGCTCTCGATCCCCGTCCAGTACGTGGCCAAGGAGGGCGAGGGTACCGGCCACCAGCCCCGCACGCTGTGGGGCCGCATCGCCCACGGCCAGGTCAAGGCGGGCGACACGGTGCAGATCCTGCCCAGCGGCGAGACGGCGCTCGTGGCCGAGGTGCGCCGCGCCGGCGCCACGGTGGCGCACTGCGTCGCCGGCGAGTCGGCCGGTGTGCTGCTGGACCGCCAGCTGGACGTCAGCCGCGGCGACTGGATCGTGACGCCGGGCAGTGCCCAGCCCAGCCAGAGCTTCGAGGCCACGCTGGCCTGGCTGGACACCGAGCCGGCGGTGCCGGGCCGCAAGTACTGGCTGCGCCACGGCAATCGCTGGGTGCAGGCACGCATCAGCGCCATCGAGCACCGGCTGGACATCCACAGCCTGGCCGAGGCCGAGGCGCATGAGCTGGCGGTCAACGAGATCGGCCATGTGCGCATCGAGACCCAGACGGCCTTGCCGGTGGAGCCCTATGCGCAGAACCGCGTCGGCGGCGCGCTGATCGTCGTCGACCCCACGAGCAACCGCACCTCGGGTGCCTTGCTGGTGCGCTGAAGAACCGGACCGGAGATCACCATGGGCTCTCGCGTCATCTTTGTCAGCGCCGGTCCCGGCGCCGCCGACCTGATTACGCTGCGCGGCGCGCGCGCGCTGGCGCAGGCCGACGTCGTGCTGTTCGACGCCTTGACCGATCCGGCCCTGCGCGAACTGGCGCCACAGGCGCAATGGCTGGACGTGGGCAAGCGCGGCTTCTGCGACTCGACCGCCCAGACCGCGATCAACGCGCTGCTGCTGCGCATGGCCGCTGAGCATGCCTGCGTGGTGCGGCTCAAGGGCGGCGACGCCAGCGTCTTCGGCCGCCTGGAGGAAGAGCTGCAGGCGCTGGCCGCGGCCGGCATCGCCTGCGAGGTGGTGCCGGGCGTCACCGCTGCCCTGGCAGCAGCGGCCCTGGCGCAGCGCCCGCTGACCCGGCGCGGCACCGGCCGCAGTGTCAGCCTGACGACGGCGATGACCCGGGAGGGCGAGCTGCGCGCGCTGAAGTCGGCCGATACCGAGGTCTTCTATATGGCCGGGCGCCAGCTGGGCGCACTGGCGCGCAAACTGCAGGAGGCCGGCTGGGCCGCCGACACGCCAGCCCTGGTGGTGTCGCGCGCCGGCTGCACCGATGCGCTGAGCAGCACGCACAGCGTGGCCGAGCTCGCCGCCGCCGCTCTGCTGCACAGGGGGCGGCCCACCGTCGTCACCGTCGGGGCCGGCGCCCGGCCGCTGGCCGCCGCCCCGCGCCCGTCGATATCCACAGTAATTGAGCGACCACAAACCCTGGTAACTACCCTCAGTGATTAAAATCCGCCATTTGCCGACTCGGCCCCCGGGGCCGCGCTTGCGTCTTGCGCGCGGGCAGCACGGCAATCCACAGGCCCATAAAACCCGAGTTGCCCCATGACCCACGTCGTTACCGAAGCCTGCATCCGCTGCAAATACACCGACTGCGTCGATGTCTGCCCCGTCGATTGCTTCCGTGAAGGCCCCAACTTCCTGTCCATCGATCCCGATGAGTGCATCGACTGCGCGGTCTGCATCCCGGAATGCCCGGTCAATGCCATCGTCCCCGAGGAAGATGTGCCGGGCAATCAGCAGCACATGATCAAGCTCAATGCCGATCTGGCCAAGAGATGGCCCAGCATCACCAAGCGCAAGGCCGCCCTGCCCGACGCCGACGACTGGAAGGACAAGACGGACAAGCTGTCCGAACTGATCCGCTGAACATTGCGCCGGCCCTCAAGCCGCCGGCCCTACAGACCATGGAAGCACAAGTGAACGCAGAGATCGTCAAGACCGCCGCCGCTCATCAGGGCCCCGGCCCGGGCGCCATCGAAACCGATGCCGTGATCGTCGGCGCTGGCCCGGTGGGCCTGTTCCAGGTGTTCGAACTGGGCCTGCTCGAGATCAAGGCCCACATCATCGATTCGCTGGCCTATCCCGGCGGCCAATGCATCGAGCTCTATCCGGACAAGCCGATCTACGACATCCCAGCAGTGCCGGTCTGCACCGGCAAGGAGCTGACCGACAACCTGCTCAAGCAGATCGAGCCCTTCGGCGCGACCTTCCATCTGGGCCAGGAAGTGACCACGGTGGAAAAGCAGGCCGATGGCCGCTTCTTCGTCGCCACGTCCAAGGGCACGCAGTTCCTGACCAAGACCATCTTCATCGCCGGCGGCGTGGGTAGCTTCCAGCCGCGCACGCTGAAGGTCGACGGCATCGACAAGTACGAGAGCTCGCAGGTGCACTACCGGGTGCGCAAGCCCGAGCAGTTCGCCGGCAAGAACCTGCTGATCGTCGGTGGCGGCGATTCGGCGCTGGACTGGGCGCTGAACTTCTGCGCCGGCAATGCCGACGGCAATCCGCACAAGGCCGAGAGCGTGATCCTGGTGCACCGCCGTGACGGTTTCCGTGCGGCACCCGCCAGCGTGGCCAAGATGAAGGAGCTGTGCGAGGCCTACGAGATGCAGTTCATCGTCGGCCAGGTGACCGATCTGGACGAGTCCGAGGACGGCGTGCTCAAGGGCGTCAAGGTCACCGGTGGCGACGGCGTCACCCGGGTGGTGCCCTGCGACGAGGTGCTGGTGTTCTTCGGCCTGTCGCCCAAGCTCGGCCCGATCGCCGAATGGGGCCTGGCGCTGGAGCGCAAGCAGATCGTCGTCGATACCGAGAAGTTCGAGACCAGCACCCCCGGCATCTTCGCGGTCGGTGACGTCAACACCTATCCCGGCAAGAAGAAGCTGATCCTCTCGGGCTTCCACGAGGCCGCGCTGGCCGCCTTCGCGGCCGCGCCCTACATCTTCCCCGAGAAGCGCATCCATCTGCAGTACACCACCACCAGCCCCAAGCTGCATAAGGTGCTGGGCGTGGAGTCGCCGGTCTTCGACTGAAGCCAGCTGATCGGCGTCACTGAGACAAGGCAAACCAACCCGCCGCGGCAGCCCGACTGCCCGGCGGGTTTTTTTATTGGGCGCGCTAGAATCGAAGTTTTCGCTAGGGGTGCTGGCTCATTGCATGAGCCGGCTGAGAGAACACCCTTTGAACCTGATTGAGGTAATCCTCGCGCAGGGAAGCAATCAAGCATGAAGCCGCCCCGCGGCCATCCTGGTTTGCCGCCCTGCCATCGAATGAGCAGCACGATGGCAACCACCACCACTTCCTCCTACTCCCTCGGTCTCTCGCGCCTGTCGCTGGCCTGCCTGGCCCTGCTGGGCGGCGCAAGCGCGCTGGCCCAGAGCGGCAACAGCCTGCCCAGCGTCACCATCAGCGGCCGCAATGCCGACGCGCCGGTGCGGGTCGGCGGCTTCGGCGACACGCCCCTGGCCAAGCTGCCGCTGCAGGCCTCGGTGATCAATGCCGAACGCCTGCTCGAAGCCGGAGCCAGCAACCTGGCCGCCCTGCCCCTGCTGGACGCCAGTGTGGCCGACGCCTACAACTCGGCCGGCTACGTCTCCTATCTGAAAGTGCGCGGCTTTGATCTGGACAACCGTTTCAACTACCGCCGCGACGGACTGCCCATCAATGCCGAGACAGCACTCGCCCTGGGCAACAAGAGCGCCATCGAGCTGCTCAAGGGCACCAGCGGCATACAGGCGGGCACCAGTGCGCCGGGCGGCCTGGTCAATCTGATCGTCAAGCGCCCCACGGGCAGACTCCTCAGCGCCAGCCTCGGCTATAGCGAGCGGGGCACGGTCGAGGCCGCGCTGGACTGGAGCCAGCGCTTCGGCGCCGGCGAGGCCTTCGGCCTGCGCATCAACGCCACTGCCGCGCAGCTGCACCCGCAACTGGACGCGGCCCGCGGCGAGCGCCAGCTGCTGGCCGTGGCAGGCGACTGGCACCTTGGTCGCGACACCCTGCTGGAGGCCGAGCTGGAGCTGAACCGACAGAGCCAGCCCAGCCAGCCCGGCATGAGCCTGCTGGGCGATCGGCTGCCCTCGCCCGACGAGATCAGCCCGCGCCGCAACCTCAACAACCTGCCCTGGTCGCAGCCGGTGGTCTTCGACAACAGCCACGCCTCGCTGCGCCTGCGGCAGCAGCTGAGCAGCGGCTGGCAGGCCCAGGCTCACCTGGGTCTGCAGCGCCTGCGCAGCGACGACCGCCTCGCCTATGCCTACGGCTGCTCGGCCGAAGAAGCCTGGGACCGCTTCTGCAGCAATGGCGATTTCGATCGCTACGACTTCCGCAGCGAGAACGAACGCCGCCGCAGCGAGGCGCTGGATCTGTCGCTCAGCGGCCGCTTCGCCACCGGCGCTGTGCAGCACCAGCTGAGCACCGGCGTGCTGCTGAGCCGCTACGAGGCCCGCCTGGGCGACCAGACCTATCAGTGGTCCGGCGTGGGCAATGTCTTCAACGACATCCCCTCGCCGGCCAATCCCGAGCCCAACGACGTCAACACCAACCGCGATGAGCGCAGCAGCGAGCTCTATCTGCGCGACCAGATCTCGCTGGGCACGCAATGGCAGCTGTTCGTCGGCCTGCGCCATATGCGGCTGCAGCGCGACAGCATGCGTACCGACGGCTCGCGGCCCAGCAGCTATCGACAGTCGCTCAACAGCCCCTGGCTGGGCCTGGGCTATGCCATCAGCCCGACGCTGATGGCCTATGCCAGCTGGGGCCAGGGCATGGAATCCGAAGTTGCGCCCAACCGCAGCCGCTACAGCAACCGGGGTCAGGTCTTGCCGGCACTGAAGAGCCGTCAGCTGGAGCTGGGCATCAAGTCCGGCAGCAGCACGGTGGACTGGTCGCTGAATGCCTTCGACATCCGCCGCCCGCTGTGGAGCGATATCGGCGCCTGCGACGATGCCGACAACAGCTGCACCAGAACGGCCGACGGCGCGGCCCGCCATCGCGGCGTCGAGGCCCAGGCCGACATCAAGTGGAGCGGCGGCGGCCTGCTGGCCAGCGCCATGCAGCTACGCGCCCGCCGCGAAGGCGCTCTCGATGCCGCCAGCAACGGCCTGAAGCCCGCCAATGTGGCCGAACGCTCGCTACGCCTGCGTCTGCGCCAGGACATCGCAGCGTTGCCCGGTCTGCAGTTGCAGGCCGGCCTGGTGCACGAGGGCTCGCGTGCTGTGCTGCCCGACAACTCGCTGCACATTCCCGGCTGGACCCGCCTGGACGCCGGCGCCCGCTTCGAGCAGGCCCTGAGCGGCCAGCGCCTGCTGGTCTGGCGCCTGGCGCTGGACAATCTGGCCGATCGCCGCGCCTGGAAAGAGTCCCCCTACCAGTACGGCCACGCCTACCTCTACCCGCTGGCGCCACGCACAGTGCGCGCATCGTTGGAGTGGAGCTTGTAAGGTCCGATTTTTTCAGTCTATAATGCGAGGCTCTGTTCCTCGATAGCTCAGTCGGTAGAGCGCCGGACTGTTAATCCGTAGGTCCCTGGTTCGAGCCCAGGTCGAGGAGCCAGAATTTCAGCAGCCGTGGTACGGATCCGCGGCAGCAAACAGCAAGACCCAGTACCGATCAATTCCTCGATAGCTCAGTCGGTAGAGCGCCGGACTGTTAATCCGTAGGTCCCTGGTTCGAGCCCAGGTCGAGGAGCCAACAAGAAGCCCCGCAGGCGCAAGCCTGTGGGGCTTTCTTCATGGTCCTTGTTCTTCCTCACCACTCAGCGAGAGCCCGACCATCATGAGCACCCTGCCCGCCTGCCCCCAATGCCAATCGACCTACACCTACGAGGACGCCGGCATGCTGATCTGCCCGGAGTGCGGCCACGAATGGTCGGCCCAGGCTGAGGCAGTGGCCGCGGCCGCTGCGGCACGCGTCATCAAGGACGCGGTGGGCAATGTGCTGCAGGACGGCGACACCGTCACCGTCATCAAGGACCTGAAGATCAAGGGCTCGTCCCTGGTCGTCAAGGTTGGCACCAAGGTCAAGAACATCCGCCTGACCGAGGGCGACCACGACATCGCCTGCAAGATCGAGGGCATCGGCGCGATGGGGCTGAAGTCGGAGTTCGTCAAGAAGGTCTGAGCCGCAGCAACTCGGCCCCGCGCTGTCATCGATCCGTCAACAGCGCGACATATTCGACATTGACACTGCGCCGGCTGTCGCAAATCCGCCGCCGTCCACGCCTCTGTCCATGCCGCGCCCCACCTCCGCCCAGAAAACCGTGCTGGTGATGCTGGCCGAGCCGACTGTGCGCGAGCTGGTGGGCGCCACGCTGCGTCAGGCCGGCTTCTTCGCGCTGCAGGCCGCCGACGCCGCCGAGGCGCTGCGCCTGTGCGCCGAGGTGCGACCTGATTTGATGCTGCTGGACCTGGATGCCGAAGGCGGCCCGCGCGAGGCCCTGCTGAGCCGGCTGCTGCTCAGCGAACCACCGCAGCCCTGCCTGCTGCTCAGCGCCAACCCGGCCCTGCTGGGCAATGCGCTGCGGCTCGCCGGCCCGGCCGCCTCGGGCCTGCACAAACCCTTCGCCACCCAGCAACTGCTGGACAGCGTGCGCCGGCGTCTGCGCAGCCCGCTGACGCGCAGCCAGCCGGCGGCGCGTGGCGGCGAGCGCCGGCTGCGCCACGGCACGCTGGAACTGGACATGGAACGCCGCAGCGCTAGCCTGCTGACACCCCATGGCCGCCGCAGCGTGGACCTGGGGCTGACCGAGCTGAAGCTGCTGGGCTATCTGCTCAGCCATGCCGACCGGGTGCACAGCCGCGAAGACATACAGGCCGGCGTCTGGGGCCGCAGCAATGCGGTCGATCTGCGCACCGTGGACCAGAACATACGCCGCCTGCGGCGCAGCTTCGATCGCATCGGCGCCAAGGACCTGATCCACACGGTGCACGGCTTCGGCTATCGCATCGCCGATGCGCAGACCCTGGGCGGCAGCCTGCCCGAGAGCGAAGCCGGCGCAAGCTGAGCGCGGCAGCAGCCAAGCTGCAGCCCGCTCCCGACACCGCGCCCGACACCGCGCCCGAGGGCGTCACAAGTCTGTCATCAGCGCGCCCTAGCATCTGTTGTGACAAGGCCATCGCCATATCGCCCAGCCGGGCCGGTGGCGAGGCCCATCCACAGGGACAGCCGCCATGGCCGACAAGCATATTTCCACCCAGTTCGACCAGGAGCTAAGCAGCATCTCGACCCGCGTTCTGGAGATGGGCGGCCTGGTCGAGAACCAGGTGGCGCAGGCCATCTATGCTCTGGTCAACTTCAACGGCGACGCGGCCAGCCAGGTGCTCAAGCAGGAGGAGCGGGTCAACCGCCAGGAGGTGGAGATCGACCAGGAACTCTCCACCATCATCGCGCGGCGCCAGCCTACCGCCCGCGATCTGCGTCTGCTGATCGCGGTATCCAAGACCATAGGCAATCTGGAGCGCGTCGGCGACGAGGCCGCACGCATCGCCCGCACCGTCCATCGCCTGCTCAGCATCGGCGTCTCCAGCCGCATGCGCCTGCCTGTGGATGACCTTTCCTTCGAGGCCGGTCTGGCCATCGCCTCGCTGCGCCGCGCCCTCGACGCCTTCGCCCGCCTCGACGCCAAGCAGGCGCTCGAGGTGATCAAGCACGACCCCGAGATCGATGCCGAGTTCGACGGCCTGATGCGCAAGCTAATGACCTACATGATGGAAGACCCGCGCACCATTTCGGTCAGCATCGATCTGGTGTTCGTCGCCAAGGCCATCGAACGGGTCGGCGACCATGCGAAAAACCTGGCCGAACAGATCATCTACATCGTCAAGGGCGCTGACGTGCGCCACACCCCGCCCGACAACGTCGACGCGCTGGTGGCCTGAGCGCCACCGCCGTCTCTGTCGCTGGCTGAATTGCACGGAGTCCAAGCCCATGGGGCAAATCCTGATCGTTGAAGACGAGCCCGCGATCGCGGAGCTGATTTCCATCAACCTGCGCCACGAGGGCCATGTGGTGCGCGTTGCGGCCGACGGCGAAAGTGCGCTGCGCGCGGTCGATGCCACCCTGCCGGATCTGGTGCTGCTGGACTGGATGCTGCCGGGCCAGTCCGGCATCGCGCTGGCCAAGCGCTGGCGCGGCGACCCGCGCACCCGCGAGCTGCCCATCATCATGCTGACCGCCCGAGCCCAGGAGCAGGACAAGGTGCAAGGCCTGGACGCCGGCGCTGACGACTACCTGGCCAAGCCCTTCTCCACCAATGAGTTGCGTGCCCGCATCCGCTCGGTGCTGCGCCGCCGTGCGCCCGAGGCACTGGACGCGCCGGTGGCGGCCGGTCCGCTGACGCTGGACCCGGCCACCCGCCGCGTCTTCCGCGACGCCACCGAGGTGAGCCTGGGGCCCACCGAGTTCCGCCTGCTGCGCTTCTTCATGAGCCACCCGGAGCGGGTGCACAGCCGCTCCCAGCTGCTGGACAAGGTCTGGGGCGACCATGTCTTCATCGAGGAACGGACGGTCGACGTGCACATCAAGCGCCTGCGCGGTGCGCTGACGCCGGTCGACTGCGCCGAGCTGATACAGACGGTGCGCGGCGCCGGCTACCGCCTCAGCCTGTCGCAGCAGAGCGCCGCTTGAGCCGCAGCGCCGCGCTGGTGCTGCGTCTGCTGCTGGCGGGCGGCGCGCTGCTGCTGGGCCTGGCGCTGGGCCGGCTCTGGCAGCCCACACCGGCCGCGGCCCTGGCGGGCGGCGGCTTGGCGCTGGCAGCCTGCCTGAGCATCTTCCTGGCCCAGGACGCCTGGCGCACCAGGCGCCTGCTGCGCTGGATCGCGCGCCCCGAGGCGCCGGAGCTGCCGCAGATCCCCGGCGATCTGGGCGAGCTGGCACAGCGCATGGGCCTGGCCCTGCAGCGGCGCGACCGCCGCCTGGCCAGCGAGCAGCAGCGCCTGGCACAGCTGCTCAGCGCGATGGAAGCCTCGCCAATGGGGGTGCTGCTGCTCAATGAGCAGGAACAGATCCAGTGGCTCAACAAGACCGCCGCCGAGCATTTCGGCCTGGACATGCGGCGTGACCTGGAACAGCGCCTGACCAATCTGGTGCGCAGCCCGGTCTTTGTCGACTATCTGCACGGCCGTGACTTCAGCCAGCCGGTAACGCTGAGCAGCCCGGCCGGCGGGGCCCTGCTCTCGGTCACGCTGAGCCATTACGGCAGTGCGATGAAGCTGCTGCTGTCGCAGGACATCACCGAGCGTGAGCGCCACGACCTGATGCGGCGCGACTTCGTCGCCAACGTCTCGCATGAGATCCGCAGCCCGCTGACCGTGCTGGGCGGCTTCATCGAGACCCTGGGCGAGCTGCCGCTGGACGCGCGGGAGCGTCAGCAGGTGCTCGCCCTGATGGCCCAACAGACCCAGCGCATGCAGGCCCTGGTCAGCGATCTGCTGAACCTGGCCCAGATCGAGGGCGCGCCCCGCCCCTCGGCCAATGAATGGATCGCCGTGCAGCAGCTGCTGCAGCGGCTGGAAAGCGATGCGCGTGCGCTCGACGCCGGGCGGCACGCGCTGCAGTTCGGGGGCAGCGTGCCCGCCGAGATCAGCGCGATCGAGAGCGAGCTCTACAGCGCAGTCTGGAATCTGCTCAGCAATGCGCTGCGCTACACACCTGAGGGCGGCAGTGTCTGCCTGCGCTGGGAGCTGCTGGCCGACGGCGGCGCCCGCTTCAGCGTGCGCGACGACGGCCCCGGCATCGCCAGGGAGCATCTGCCGCGCCTGACGGAACGCTTCTACCGGGTGGACGGCAGCCGCTCGCGCGCCACCGGCGGCACCGGCCTGGGCCTGGCCATCGTCAAGCATGTGGTGCAGCGCCATGGCGGCAGCCTGGAGATCAGCAGCCAGCCCGGCCGCGGCTCCGAGTTCGCCTTGCTGCTGCCGGCGCACCGGGTGCGGCGCGCGCCGCTCGCAGGCGCGGCACCGACCCAAGCCCATGCACAGGCCTTGGCAGCGGACGGCCAGCTGGACGGATAGCGCAGCGCCCGGCCCGGGAGGGCCGGTTTTTATCTGGTATGTTCGACGCGCGCCCGACGGCGCCCCGCCCCCCATTTCCAGCCCCAGCCCCAGGAGCCCCGCGCCGTGCCCCATGACGTCAGCCTGATCGCCACTGTTGCCGCCGGTTTCGGCCTTGCCATGGTGTTCGGACTGATCGCCAGCCGCTTGCGCATGCCACCGCTGGTGGGCTATCTGGTGGCCGGCATCTGCATAGGCCCGGCCACGCCCGGCTTCGTGGCCGATGTGGGCCTGGCCGGCCAGCTGGCCGAGATCGGGGTGATGCTGCTGATGTTCGGCGTCGGCCTGCATTTCTCGCTGGACGATCTGATGGCGGTCAAGCGCATCGCCCTGCCCGGCGCAGTGGTGCAGATCGGGGTGGCGACCCTGCTGGGGGCCGGCGTCGCGCAATGGTGGGGCTGGAGCTGGGGCGAGGGCATCGTGTTCGGCCTGTGCCTGTCGGTGGCCAGCACGGTGGTGCTGCTGCGGGCCCTGGAGGCCAAGGGCCTGCTCAAGTCGGTCAACGGCCAGATCGCGGTCGGCTGGCTGGTGGTGGAAGACCTGGCAATGGTGCTGGTGCTGGTGCTGCTGCCTGCGCTGGCCGGCGTGCTGGGCGGTGGTGCCGACGGCGCTCATGGTGCGACTGGCGGCAGCGACGCGATCTGGAGCGCGGTCGGCCTCACGCTGGCCAAGGTGCTGGCCTTCATCGTCGTGATGCTGGTGGTCGGTCGCCGGCTCTTGCCGCGCCTGCTCTGGTGGGTGTCACGCACCGGTTCGCAGGAGCTGTTCACGCTGTGCGTGCTGGCCATCGCAGTGGGCGTGGCCTTCGGGGCCGCCAAGCTCTTCGACGTGTCCTTTGCGCTCGGCGCCTTCTTCGCCGGCATGATGATGCGCGAGTCGGAGTTCAGCCATCGCGCCGCCGATGAATCGCTGCCGCTGCGAGACGCCTTCGCGGTGCTTTTCTTCGTTTCGGTGGGCATGCTGTTCGACCCGGCCGTGATCTGGCAGCAGCCGCTGCAACTGCTGGCGGTGGTGCTGATCGTCCTGGTGGGCAAGACCCTGGCCGCGATCGGGCTGGTGCTGCTGTTCCGCTATCCGCTCAATACCGCGCTGATCGTCGGCGTTAGCCTGGCGCAGATCGGCGAGTTCTCCTTCATCCTGGCCGGCCTGGGGGTCGCGCTGAAGCTGCTGCCGGTGCAGGGTCAGAGCCTGGTGCTGGCCGGCGCGCTGATCTCGATCGCGCTCAACTCGGCGCTGTTCTCGCTGGTGGAGCCGGCGCGGCGCTGGGTGCTGGCCCGCTCGGCCCTGGCGCGCCGCCTTGAGGCCCGCGACGATCCGCTGGCCGAGCTGCCGCAAAGCACCAGCGCGGCCCTGCTGCGCGGCCAGGTGGTGCTGGTCGGCTATGGCCGGGTGGGCAAGCGGATTGCGGCCGCGCTGGCCGAACGCCACATCCCCTTTGTGGTCGCCGAGCAGAACCGCGAGCTGGTCGAGTCGCTGCGCAAGAGCGGTCTCTCGGCCGTCAGCGGCGATGCGCAGACACCCGAGGTGCTGGTCCAGGCCCATATTGCCGAGGCGGCGATGCTGGTGGTCGCGATTCCCGACACGGTCAATGTGCGCAAGATGGTCGAGATCGCCCAGACGCTCAATCCGGGCATCGCGGTGGTGCTGCGCACCCATAACGAGGAGGAGGCGGAGCTGCTGCGGCAGGAATGCAAGGGCACCGTCTTCCTCGGCGAGCATGAGCTGGCTCGCGGCATGAGCGCCCATATCCTGGCCCAGTTCGAGGGCAGCGCTGGCAGCGCGACCCGCGCCGCGCATTGAATCAAAGCCCCGCCCTCCCCCTCTTTCGCAAGGAGCCGCAATGAAACTGCTCAACACCCTGCTGACGGCGACCGACCTCTCGCCCGCCTCGCTGCCGGCCCTGGAGCGCGGCTGCGCGATCGCGGCTGCCCAAGGCGCCCGCCACACCATCGTCAACGCCCTCGGGCTGGACGCGCTGGGGCCCTTGCGCGATCTGCTGGGCGAGCAGGCCGAGGCGGTCAGCAGCGCCGCTGTGGCGCAGCAGCACCAGCGCCTGGCCGAGCGGGTCGGCCAGGCCCAGCAGCGACAGGGCGGCGAAGCCGAGCTGCGGGTGGAGCCAGGGCTGGCCACCAGAGTGGTGCCGGCCCTGGGCCTGGAGCTGGATGCCGATCTGATGGTGATCGGCGCGCGCGGCGAGAGCCTGCTGCGCCGCCTGCTGGTCGGCTCCACCGCCTCGCGCCTGCTGCGTAAAAGCCATTGCCCGGTGCTGCTGGTCAAGAACCAGCCCGTCGGCCCCTACCAGCGCCTGCTGATCCCGGTGGACTTCTCGCCCGGCTCCGAGCTGGCGATACGCCTGGCCCGCGAACTGGCGCCGCAGGCCCAGCTGCTGCTGCTGCATGTCTTCGACGTGCCCTTCGAAGGCATGTTGCAGTACGCCGGCGTCTCGAAAGACATCGTCCACCAGTACCGCATCGAGGCGCGCAGCCGTGCGCTGGCCCAGTTGCATGCGCTGGCCGCGGCGGTGGGGCTGGAGCCGGGCCAGTATGTGGGGCTGGTCGAGTACGGCGATGCCACCCAGCACATCACCGAGCGGCTGGAAAGATCGGCTTGTGATCTGGTCGTGCTGGGCAAGCATGGCACCCATGTGACCGAGGAGCTGCTGCTGGGCAGCGTCACGAAGCGAGTCCTCGCCGAAACCCCGGTCGATGCGCTGGTCGTGGTCGACAAGCGCGGCCCGGCGGCCGAGGCCGTGGGCGTCTGAGCGCCGCCTGGCCATGAGCATCGACCCGCTGCTGACCTTTCTGGGCGGTCTGGTCATCATCGTGCTGGGGGCCGAGCTGCTGCTGCGGGGCGCCGCCCGTCTGGCCGCAATGCTCGGCATCAGCCCCATCGTGATCGGGCTGACGCTGGTGTCGGTGGGCACCAGCGCGCCCGAGCTGGCGGTCGGCATTACCGCGGTGCAGGAGGGACGGGCCGGCCTGGCAGTGGGCAATATCGCCGGCACCAACATCCTCAACATCCTCTTCATCCTGGGCCTGAGCGCGCTGATACGGCCCCTGCCTACCCGCTCGCTGAGCGTCAAGCTCGACGTGCCGGTGATGATCGCCACCGCGCTGGCGCTGTGGCTGCTGAGTGTCGACGGTCTGCTCAGCCGCGCCGAGGGTGTGCTGATGCTGGGGGCCGCCCTTGTCTACACCGTGGCCCTGGTGCGGCTGAGCCGGCGCGAGCACAGTGCGATGCGCCAGCAGTTCAGCCAGGAGTTCGGCGCCGCCAGCGTCCGTGCGCCCGAAGGCGTCCGGCGCGGCTGGCCCCTGCTGCTGTGGAATGGTCTGCTGCTGGCCGCCGGCCTGGCGCTGACGGTGCTGGGCGCCGAGCTGCTGGTGGCCGGCGCGGTGAACCTGGCGCGGGCCCAGGGCGTCTCCGATGCCTTCATCGGCCTCACCATCGTCGCCATCGGCACCTCGGCACCCGAGTTGGTCACCACCCTGGTCGCGACCTGGAAGAACGAACGCGATGTCGCGATAGGCAATCTGATCGGCAGCAGCATCTACAACGTGCTGGTCATCCTCGGCCTGACCGTGCTGGCGGCGCCCGAAGGCGTCGCGGTCGGTCGCCATCTGCTGTGGGTGGACCTGCCGCTGGCCGCGTTGGTGGCCCTGGTCTGCCTGCCGGTGTTCCGCAGCGAACGGCGCGTCTCCCGACCGGAGGGCGCGCTCTTCGTGATCGCCTATCTGCTCTACCTGAGCCTGCTGATCGCCTACCGGCGTTGAGTCCGGCGCGGCCACCAGGCGCCGCGGCCGGTGTCAGGTCTTGCCGGCCTCCACCACCTCGGCCGCGCTGCGGAAGGCCTCCACCGCGCTGGGCACGCCGCAGTAGACGGCTGCATGCAGCAGCACCTCCTGGATCTCGGCCACCGTCGCGCCATTGTTCAGCGCGCCGCGCACATGGCCCTTGAGCTCATGCTGCTTGCCCAGCGCGGTCAGCATGGCCACGGTGATCAGGCTGCGCGTCTTCAGGTCCAGGCCCTCGCGCTGCCAGACATCGCCCCAGGCATTGCGGCTGATGTGCTGCTGTATCGGCGCGGTGAATGCGGTCGTGCCAGCCAGGGCGCGGGCCACGAAATCCTCGCCCATGACCTGCTTGCGCAGCGCCAGACCCTGTGCGTATTGCAGATCGTCGTCTTCCATGCTCGGCTCCTCGGTGCAGCACAAAACGGCACAGCATAAGCGGCCCTGAGCCGCGTTGCTTGGCAAACGCGCTAGCCGATGCTGCAGGCGCTTATGCAGCGGCTGCGAATTGCTTTCCATGGATATGCAAATACCAAAACAATCGTTCCCCGCATCAGCAAGCCTTGGCAAGCTGGCAGGCCCTTGACGCCACGCCACTGCCCACCATGCTGACATTCCCCCGCTTCACCGTCCGCGCAGTCCTCATCGCCTTGACGACCAGCCTGCCCCTGCTAGCCATGGCCCAGGTCGTACCCAGCAGCCTGCTCAATGTCTCCTACGACGTCAGCCGCGAGCTCTACAAGGACATCAACCCCGCCTTCGCCAGGCAGTGGCAGGCCCGCAGCGGCATGCCGATCACCATCAACCAGTCGCACGGCGGCTCCAGCCGGCAGGCGCTGGCGGTGGCCGGCGGGCTGGAGGCCGATGTGGTGACGATGAACCAGGCCTCGGACCTGGACTTCCTGGCCGAGAAGGACGTGATCCGCAAGGACTGGCGCCAGGCCTTCCCGCAGGGTGCCGCGCCCTACACCAGCGTGACCGTCTTCCTGGTGCGCAAGGGCAATCCCAAGGGCATCAAGGACTGGGCCGACCTCGCCAAGCCCGGCACCGGCGTCATCGTGCCCAACCCCAAGTCCTCGGGCAATGGCCGCTACACCTATCTGGCGGCCTGGGGCAGCGTGATCGCCAAGGGCGGCAGCGAGGCCCAGGCGCGCGACTTCGTCGCCAAGCTGCTGGCCAATGTGCCGGTGCTGGACGGCGGCGGCCGCGGCGCCACCACCACCTTCACCCAGCGCGACATCGGCGACGTGCTGGTGACCTTCGAGAACGAGGCCGAGCTGATCGAGAACGAGTTCGGCAAGGGCAAGTACGAGGTGGTCTACCCCAGCATCACGATCTCGGCCGAGGCGCCCGTCGCGATCAACGAGAAGGTGGTCGCGAAGAAGAACTCCGGCGAGGCGGCGCGCGCCTACCTGGGCTTCCTGTTCAGCCCCGAGGGCCAGGAGATCCTCGCCAAGCACAACTTCCGCCCGCGCGACGCCGAGGTGGCCAAGCGCCATGCGGCGCGCTTCCCGGCCGTCAAGACCTTCACGGTGGATTCGCTGCTGGGCGGCTGGCCGGCGGTGGTGAAGGCCCATTTCGCCGACGGCGGGGTCTATGACCAGCTGGTCGTCGCGAAGCGCTGAGGCTGCCGATGAGTACCGTCGTCCTGAGCGGCACACCCGCCGCGGCCGCAGCGCCACGGCGCAAGCCGCGCCGGGTCCTGCCCGGCTTCGCGCCCACCCTGGGCGTGACGATCTTCTACCTGTCGCTGATCGTGCTGATCCCGCTGTCTGCCGTGTTCCTGAAGGCGGGCGGCCATGGCTTCGACGCCTTCTGGGCCGCCGCCACCGCGCCGCGCGTCGTCGCCTCCTACCAGCTCAGCTTCGGCACCGCGCTGCTGGCGGCCCTGATCAACCTGGTGTTCGGCCTGATCCTGGCCTGGTCCCTGGTGCGCTATGAGTTCCCCGGCAAGAAGCTGGTGGACGCGCTGATCGACCTCCCCTTCGCCCTGCCCACCGCGGTGGCCGGCATCGCGCTGACCGCGCTCTACGCCGGCAATGGCTGGATCGGCTCGCTGCTGGCGCCGCACGGCATCAAGGTCGCGTTCACGCCGCTGGGCATCCTGGTGGCGCTGATCTTCATCGGCCTGCCCTTTGTGGTGCGCACGGTGCAGCCGGTGCTGGAGGACATGGAGACCGAGCTGGAGGAAGCCGCCGCCTCGCTGGGCGCGCAGCGCTGGCAGACCTTCCGCCTGGTGCTGCTGCCGATGCTGCTGCCGGCCCTGCTGACCGGCTTCGCGCTGGCCTTCGCCCGCGCGGTGGGCGAATACGGCTCGGTGATCTTCATCGCCGGCAACATCCCGATGGTCAGCGAGATCACGCCGCTGATGATCATCGCCAAGCTGGAGCAGTACGACTACGTGGGCGCCACCGCGATCGCGGCGGTCATGCTGGTGTTCTCCTTCGTGCTGCTGCTGCTGATCAACGGCCTGCAGGCCTGGAGCTCCAGGCGCAACGGCCAGGAAGGGAGGAAGCCATGAGCGGCGCCACCACCTTGAGCCTCACCCGCAAGCCCGGCGGGCTCTACCAGAGCAAGCCCGCCACGCGCGAGGCGCCCTGGGTGCGCTACACCCTGCTGACGCTGGGCCTGGGCTTCTTCCTGCTGTTCTTGGTGCTGCCGCTGGTGACGGTCTTCGTCGAGGCCCTGCGCAAGGGCTGGGATGTCTACTTCGCCGCGCTGGTGGAGCCGGACGCGGTCTCGGCCATCAAGCTGACCCTGATCGCCGCCCTCATCGCGGTGCCGCTGAACCTGGTGTTCGGCGTCAGCGCGGCCTGGGCCATCGCCAAGCACGACTTCCGCGGCAAGCAGATCCTGATCACCTTCATCGACCTGCCCTTCTCGGTCTCGCCGGTGGTGGCGGGCCTGGTCTATGTGCTGCTGTTCGGCGCGCAGGGCTGGTTCGGCCCCTGGCTGCAGGCCCACGACATCAAGATCATCTTCGCGGTGCCGGGCATCGTGCTGGCCACCGTGTTCGTGACCTTCCCCTTCGTGGCGCGCGAGCTGATCCCGCTGATGCAGGCCCAGGGCCGCGACGAGGAGGAGGCCGCGACCGTGCTGGGCGCCAGCGGCTGGCAGACCTTCTGGCGTGTCACCCTGCCCAACGTCAAGTGGGGCCTGCTCTACGGCGTGATCCTGTGCAATGCGCGCGCTTTTGGAGAGTTCGGCGCTGTCTCGGTGGTCTCCGGCCATATCCGCGGCCAGACCAACACCCTGCCCCTGCATGTCGAGATCCTCTACAACGAGTACCAGTTCGCCGCCGCCTTCGCCACGGCCTCGCTGCTGGCCCTGCTGGCGCTGGTGACCCTGCTCATCAAACAGATCGTCGAGTGGAAAGCCCACTCCCACCTCAAGGAAGCCCCATGAGCATCCAGGTCCGCAACATCCACAAGTCCTTCGGCAGCTTCACCGCGCTGGGCGACGTCTCCCTCGATTTCCCGACCGGCGAGCTGGTCGCGCTGCTGGGCCCCTCGGGCTGCGGCAAGACCACCCTGCTGCGCATCATCGCCGGCCTGGAGACAGCCGACCGCGGCCAGGTTCTGCTGGACGGCGAGGACGCCTCCGACACCCATGTGCGCGAGCGCCAGGTCGGCTTCGTGTTCCAGCATTACGCGCTGTTCCGCCATATGACGGTGTTCGACAACGTCGCCTTCGGCCTGCGGGTCAAGCCGCGCAAGCAGCGCCCCAGCGAGGCCGTGATCCGCAAGAAGGTGCACGAGCTGCTGAGCCTGGTGCAGCTGGACTGGCTGGCCGACCGCTTTCCGCCCCAGCTCAGCGGCGGCCAGCGCCAGCGCATCGCGCTGGCCCGGGCGCTGGCGGTGGAGCCGCGCGTGCTGCTGCTGGACGAGCCCTTCGGCGCCCTGGACGCCAAGGTGCGCAAGGAACTGCGCCGCTGGCTGCGCCGCCTGCACGACGAGCTGCACATCACCAGCGTCTTCGTCACCCACGACCAGGAGGAAGCACTGGAGGTGGCCGACCGCGTGGTGCTGATGGATCATGGCAAGGTCGAGCAGGTCGGCACGCCGGCCGAGGTCTACGAGCGCCCCGCCACGCCTTTTGTCTACGGTTTTCTCGGCACCACCAACCGCTTCGAGCACGAGGGCCGGCCGGCCTTTGTGCGCCCGCACCAGCTGCAGGTCCACACCCAGCCGGGCGGCGAAGGCTGGTCGGCCCAGGTCGCGCGGGTGCTGAGCTTCGGCGTGGCCAGCCGCATCGAGCTGATCGGCGCCGATGGCCAGCATCTGGAGGCCGAGCTGGTGCGCGAGCAGGCCGAGGCCCTGAATCTGCAGCCGGGCCAGCAGGTACGCTTGACGGCCACCAGCCTGAGCGCCTTCGAAGCATGAACTTCCAGCAACTGCGCATCATCCGCGAAGCGGTCCAGCAGAACTTCAACCTCACCGAGGTCGCCACCGCGCTGTTCACCTCGCAGTCGGGCGTCAGCAAGCACATCAAGGACCTGGAGGACGAGCTGGGCGTGGAGCTCTTCGTGCGCCGCGGCAAGCGCCTGCTGGGCCTCACTGCCCCGGGCAAGGATCTGGCGGTGATCGTCGAGCGCATGCTGCAGGACGCTCGCAATATCAAGCGTCTGGCCGAGCAGTTCGCCGACGCCGAGGTCGGCCGCCTGACCATCGCCACCACCCACACCCAGGCCCGCTATGCGCTGCCACCGGTGGTGGCGCGCTTCAAGGCCGCCTTCCCGCAGGTGCATCTGCTGCTGCATCAGGGCAGCCCGGCCGAGATCGTCGCGATGCTGGACTCCGGCGAGGCCGATATCGGCATCGCCACCGAGGCGCTGGGGCGCATGGAGAACTTCGTCAGCTTCCCCTTCTACGACTGGCACCATGCGGTGGTCGTGCCCGAGGGCCATGCGCTGACCCGGCTGGATGCGCCGCTGAAGCTGGAGCAGCTGGCCGAGCAGCCCTTGATCACCTACCACGAGGGCTACACGGGCCGGGCCGGCATAGACGCCGCCTTTGCGGGCGCCGGCCTGGCACCCGACCTGGTGATGTCGGCGCTGGATGCCGATGTGATCAAGACCTATGTGCAGGTAGGGCTGGGCGTGGGCATCATCGCGTCCATGGCCTTCGAGCCGCAACGCGACCAGGGCCTGCAACTGATACCGGCGGCCCAGCTTTTCCCGCGCAACACCACCCAGATCGCCCTCAAGCGCGGCCACTATCTGCGCGGCTATGCCTACCGCTTTCTGCAGGAGTGCGTGGCCGATCTGACGCCGGAGCGGGTGCGCGAGTTGCTGGATGGCGAGCTCTGATCGCCTGCAGCTGAGGCCCTGCCCGGCTGCCGCGCATATGCGCTCACGGTATGTGCTAGCTGCAATCGCTTCCTTGCCGCCGCTGCCGGTCGGCACCTAAGCTGAAGCCTTCCTCTTCAGCCCCCCTCAAGGAGCATCACATGAGCATCAGCGCCATCAATGTACGCAACCAGTTCCGTGGCCAGATCAAGGAAATCATCGAGGGCCCGGTGGTCTCCGAAGTCGATGTACTGACCCCCACCGGCCTGGTCGTCACCTCGGTCATCACCACCCGCTCTGTCAAGGAGCTGGGCCTGGTGGTGGGCAAGGAAGTCGTGGCCTTGGTGAAGTCCACCGAGGTCTCGATCGCCACGCTCTGAGCGCGAAGGACGCTGCCATGGCCCTGCCCTACCGCGCTCCGCGCCTGCTCATCGTTCCCGGCCTGCACGACAGCGGGCCGGCCCACTGGCAAAGCTGGCTGCAGCAGCAATACCGCGACTCGCGCCGCGTGCTGCAACATGATTTCAGCCAGCCCGAGCTGACGCGCTGGGCCGCGCGTATCGCCAGCACGCTGGACAGCGCGGGCAGCGCCGAGGGCGGCTGGATCGCGGTGGCCCACAGCTTCGGCTGCCTGGCCCTGGTCCGGCATCTGGCCGACCGGCCCGACAGTCCGATACGCCAGGCCCTGCTGGTGGCGCCGGCCGAGCCCGACAAGTTCGGCCTGGCCGAGCAGTTGCCGCATCGGCGCCTGCCGGTGCCCAGCAGCCTGATCGCCAGCCAGAACGACCCCTGGATGAGTGCCGCCAGCGCGCTGCGCTGGGCCTCACGTTGGGGCAGCGGCTTCAGCAATCTGGGCGCTGTCGGCCATATCAATACCGAAGCAGGCTTCGGCCCCTTCCCGCTGGCTAAGCGCTGGGTGGAGGCGGCGCGCGCGCAGGCAGCGCGTCAGCAGCGCCCGGCACACGCCAGCTTCGACGAGTGGCTGTTTTCGGTCTGATCCGCTACACGCCGGCCCCGGGGCCCGCGCCTGAGCCTGGGCCTGGGGCAAACCTTCACACTGACCAGCGCAGCTGATCCGGTGACCAGGCGGCCGCCGGCAGCGGGCGCCGCCGCTCGGCAGCACGGCGCAGCAGCGGCTGCAGCGCACGTTCCAGACGCTGGCGCAGCGCCTCGTCGGCGCGATACTGCCCCTGGGCATCCCTGGGCAGCTGACTGTCCACGGCATAGACGCCGTCCAGGATGTCGCGCGCGCCCAGGGCCGAGAGCACCGGCTTGAGCCCGTAATCCAGGGCCAGCAGATGGGCCGGGCTGCCGCCGCTGGCCAGCGGCAGCACCGTCTTGCCGCGCAGCCCGTCCTCGGGCAGCAGATCAAGCAGGGTCTTCAGCAAGCCGCTGTAGGCCGCCTTGTAGATCGGCGTGGCAATGATCAGCACCTCGGCCTCGGCCAGGGTCTGCAAGACCGCGACGATCTGCGGATGCCCGAACTCGGCCCGCTGCAGGGCCTGGGCCGGCAACTCACGCACGGCGATGCGCTGCGTATCCAGACCTTGCAGGGTCAGGCCCTGGGCGGCCAGTTCCAGCAGCGCGGCGGAGCGCGAAGGCGCGCTGGGGCTACCCGAAATGCCAACAATCTTCATCGCTTCATTCCTTATTGCTTGTGTCATCACAGCGCCCAGCGCCAGCTGGGTGCCGGAAAGCTCTGCGGCAACGGCTCGGCGCGCTGCTCGCCGGGGCGTGCCAGAACCCGCTGCAACACGCCTGCCTCCAGCGCGGCCAGCGCGCCATCGCCATGCCGGCGCGGTCGCGGCAGCGCGATGGCCTGGTCCAGCGCGATCGCAGCGTCCTCCACCAGCAGCACCCGGTCGGCCAGTGCCACCGCCTCAGCCACATCGTGAGTCACCAGCAGCGCGGTGAAGCCATGCCTCAGCCACAAGCGTTCGATCAGCTGCTGCATCTCGATACGCGTCAGCGCATCCAACGCGCCCAGCGGTTCATCCAGCAGCAGCAGCCGCGGTCGGTGCACCAGCGCCCGGGCCAGGGCCACGCGCTGGCGCTGGCCGCCCGACAGCACGGCAGGCCAATCCTGCGCCCGCTCGGCCAGGCCCACCTGGTCCAGAGCCTGCAGCGCCCGACCCAGCGCATCTGGTCCCGGCAAGCCCAGCGCCACGTTGTCCAGCACCCGCTTCCAGGGCAGCAGGCGCGCATCCTGGAACATGATGCGGGTGTCGGCATGCTGGCCCGGCTGTGCCTGGCCGTCGAAGCGGATTCGGCCGGCGCTGGCCGTCTCCAAACCGGCCACCAAGCGCAGCAGCGTGCTCTTGCCGCAGCCGCTGCGGCCCACGATGGCCAGGAACTCGCCGGCCGCCACCTCCAGCGCGATATCCCTCAGCACCTGGCGTGGGCCGTAGGCCTTGCTCAGGGCGCTGAGGCTCAGGCGCAGGCCGCCAGGCGGCGCAGCGCGAGTCGCCTGTTCGGCCCCACGCGGCAGCGGCAGCAGGCGTGGTAAATCCAGTTCGGGAATGTGCATGTTCAGCGTCCTAGCCGAGAAGATGATGAACCGGGCCGCGGCTCAGCGGCGCGGCGGAAGCTGATAGCCGGGATGCCAACGCAGCCACCAGCGCTCCAGGCCCTTGGCCAGCAGATCGGCCATCTTGCCCAGCAGGGCATAGAGCAAGATGCCGACCAGCACCACATCGGTCTGCAGGAACTCGCGGGCATTCATCGTCAGATAGCCGATGCCGGCCTGGGCCGAGATGGTCTCGGCCACGATCAGCAGCACCCACATCAGGCCCAGCGAGAAGCGTAGACCGACCAGTATCGAAGGCAGCGCGCCGGGCAGGATCACCTGACGGTAGAGCTGCCAGCCGCGCAAGCCATAGCTGCGCGCCATCTCGATCAGGCCGCGGTCCACCGACCGTATGCCATGGAAGGTGTTCAGATAGATGGGGAAGAACACGCCCACCGCCACGAGGAAGAGCTTGGCCGCCTCGTCAATACCGAACCACAGGATCACCAGCGGGATCAGGGCCAGCGCGGGAATGTTGCGCAGCATCTGCAGGCTGCTGTCCAGCAGGGTCTCGGCCGCCCGCAGGCTGCCGGTCAGCAGGCCCAGCAGCAGGCCGAGTCCACCGCCCAGGGCCAGGCCCAGCAAGGCTCGCCAGGCGCTGATCGCGCTGTGCTGCCACAGCTCACCCGAGGCCGCCAGCTGCGCCAAGGCTTTCAGCACCGCCCAGGGATCGGGCAGCACCCGGCTGGACAGCCAGCCCAGGCGCGAGGCCAGGGTCCACAGCAACAGGATCAGCAGCGGCAGCAGCCAGGGCAGCAGCGCGCGCCAGGGCCGGGCCCGCGTAGGCTCATGGTCATCGTCGAACATCGCTAGGGCTCCCAGCATCCGTCAGCTGGCCGCGGCCTGAGCCGTCGGCAGATAGCTGTTGGCCACGATCTCGCCGCTGGGTCCGGCCAGAACCTGCCCCGCCAGTTGCTCGCGCAGCGCCAGAGGCAGCAGCGGGAAGACCAGCTCGGCGAATCGGTGGGCCTCCTCCAGATGGGGATAGCCCGACAGGATGAAGTACTCCAGGCCCAGCGCGGCGTACTCCTTGATTCGATCGGCCACCTGCTGCGGATTGCCGACCAGGGCGGTACCGGCACCGCCACGCACCAGGCCCACGCCGGCCCAGAGATTGGGGGACACCTCCAGGCCCTGGCGCACATCGGTCTTGTTGAAGCGCCCGCCATGCAGGGCCGCCATGCGGCGTTGGCCTACCGAGTCCATCTGCGCAAACTTCTGCTGGGCCGCGGCCACCGTGGCCTCGTCCAGATGCGAGATCAGCGCGGCAGCGGCGGCCCAGGCCGCCACCTCGGTCTCGCGCACGATCACATGCAGCCGTATGCCGTAGCTCAGGCTGCGGCCATGGCGTGCGGCGCGTGCGCGGATGTCGGCCAGCTTGGCGGCCACCGCCGCTGGCGGCTCGCCCCAGCTCAGATAGGTGTCGAGCTGTTCGGCAGCCAGCTCATGCGCCTCCTCCGAGGAGCCGCCGAAGAACAGCGGCGGATAGGGACGCTGCCGCGGCGGAAAGAGCAGGCGCGCCCCCCTGACCTGCAGATGTTTGCCCTCATAGTCCAGCGGCGCGCCGCCCTGGCTGCGCGCCAGCAGCTCGCGCCAGCTGCCCAGGCACTCGCGCGAGAGCTCATAGCGCTGGGCATGAGGCAGGAAGAGTCCGTCGCCCTCGAGCTCCTGGGCGTCACCGCCCGTCACCAGATTCACCATCAGCCGGCCGCCCGAGATGCGATCCAGCGTGGCGGCCATGCGGGCGGTCTGGGCCGGCTGCATCAGTCCCGGTCGCAAGGCCACCAGGAACTTCAGACGCCGGGTCACGTCGATCAGGCTGGAGGCCAGGATCCAAGAGTCTTCGCAGCTGCGTCCCGTCGGCAGCAGCACCCCTTCATAACCAAGACTATCAGCGGCAATTGCCACCTGCTTGAAATAGTCGAAGCTGGCCGCCCGGGCGCCAAGCTGGGTGCCCAGGTAGCGGGCATCACCGTGGGTGGGAATGAACCAGAGAATCTTCATGGCTGGGTCCTTGTTGACTGCGGTGTATGAGTCGAATGGAAGAGGGATCAGGGGCGGCGCTGGGCCAGAGGCTGGCGCGGCAGCCAGACGATGTCGGCCACCCGTATCGGGCGCGGAATCAGGCCCAGCTGCTGGAACGCATCGGCCACCTTCTGCTGCTCGGCCAGCAGGGCCGGGCTGAGCGCTGCCACTGGCGAGGGCGGGCGCCGCTCCAGCATGCGGTGCACGGTGGCCAGGCTCAGACCGCTGAAGTCGGAGAACAGTTGCGCCGCCTCCTTGCGGTTGCCACGCAGCCAGGCATCGGCCTCCGTCAGTGCCGCAAAAACCGTCGGCAGCGCGCCCTCGCCCTGCCGCTCGGCAAAGCGGCGCGAGGCCAGATAGAAGCTGTTGTTGCTGCTGAGCCCGCGGCTGCTGGCCAGCACCCGGGTGTTGCCGGCAATCTCGGCCGCGGCGTAATAGGGATCCCAGATCACCCAGGCATCGACAACGCCACGCTCGAAGGCCGCGCGCGCGTCGGCCGGCGGCAGATAGACAGGCGTGATGTCCGCCCACCGCAGGCCAGCCCTGGCCACCGCCTGTACCAGCAGGAAGTGGGCACTCGAGCCGCGCTGCAGCGCGATCTTGCGTCCCTTCAGATCGGCCAGCGTCCTGAGGGAAGAATCAGGCTTGACCAGCAGGGCCGAGGTGTCGGGCTTGGCAGGCTCGGCGCCCACATAGACCAGATCCTTGCCTGCAGCCTGCGCGAACACCGGTGGCGAATCGCCGGTGGCGCCCAGGTCCACGCTGCCCACCGCCAAAGCCTCCAACAGCTGCGGACCGGCCGGAAACTCGATCCAGCTGACCCTGGTCCCGGGCAGGCGCTGCTCCAGCAGCCCGCGTTGTTTCAGCAGCACCAGATTGACCGAACCCTTCTGAAAGCCGATGCGCAGCTCCGCCAGCGCCGGCACCGAGGCAATCGCCGGCAGGCCCAGACCGGCCATGCAAAGCGCCATACCGGCAAGCAGTGGGCGGCGGTACGGATGGCGAGGCGAATTCATGACGCAAGTCCTTTCTAGCGCTAGGGAACGAGAGGCGCCGGACCGGCTGAGAGCCAGTTCGCAGCGTGACAGGAGCCGCACGATAGAAAGCGCCAGCGCCGCAGCCAAGGAAGAAAAACGGCTTTCGATAGTGCCGCCCCGCATGAGCCGGCGGCAGCGACCCCTGCATTGCTTTGCAGCCGGCGCGGCAAAGCAGCGCAGAACTTCTTGGAGGACAGGCCGGCTCGTGCCGCCAACAATGCCGGGCGCACAAGGAGAACCCGGTTCCATGAACTTCCAGCAACTTCGTTCCGTCCGTGAGGCCCAACGCCGCGGCTTCAATCTGACCGAGGTGGCCCAGGCCTTGCACACCTCGCAGCCCGGCGTCAGCCGCCAGATACGCGAGCTGGAGGACGAGCTGGGCATAGCGATCTTTGTGCGCGCCGGCAAGCGTCTGACCGGGCTGACCGCGCCAGGCGAGGCCGTGCTTCCCATCGTCGAGCGTCTGCTGCTGGAGGCCGAGAATCTGCGCCGCGCCGGTGCCGATTTCGCCCGCGCCGGCAGCGGCAGCCTGCGCATCGCCGCCACCCACAGCCAGGCTCGCTATGCGCTGCCGCCGGTGGTGCGCGATTTCCGCGCCAGCCATCCCGATGTGGTGCTACACCTGCAACAAGGCTCACCCCAGCAGGTGGCGGCCCTGCTGCTGTCCGGCGATGCCGATATCGGCATCGCCACCGAGGCCCTGTCCCAGTACGAGGCCCTGGTGGCGCTGCCCTGCTACCAGTGGACGCACTGCGTGCTGTCCCCGCCGGACCATCCGCTCGCCCGCGAGGCCGGCCAGGGTCAGGCCTTGAGCCTGGAGCGCCTGGCGCAGTTTCCGCTGATCACCTACGAACCAGGCTATACCGGCCGCGCTCATATCGATGCCGCCTTCCAGCAGGCCGGCCTGGCGCCGCAGATCGTGCTGGAGGCCATGGATGCCGATGTGATCAAGACCTATGTGGAACTGGGGCTGGGTGTGGGCATCGTCGCCGCCATTGCCTATGACGATCAGCGTGACCGCCAGCTCAGCGCCCTGGATGCCCGCCATCTCTTCGCCGCCAACCTGACCCGGCTGGCACTGCGCCGCGACGCCTATCTGCGCGACTACACCTACAGCTTCATCACGACCTTTGCGGCACCGCTGACGCGCGAGCGGGTCGAGCAGGCGCGCTGCGCTGCGATCGATTGAAGGCCGGCCTTGCAAAGCAAAGCTGTTCTTCTTGGTTCACGCCCGATCTTGCGATTTCTATAGTGAAACCCTGATCGCTCGAGCGAGCACCCAGCACCGCCAACCACTGCAAACAAACACCATGCCTCTGACCCGCCGCCATTTCCAACGCACCCTGCTCAGCGCCCTGGCCGCCAGCACCCTGCTGGCCGGCGCCAGCCTGGCCCAGGCCCAGGCTCAGGCTCAGACCAGCCTGCTCAATGTCTCCTACGACCCCACCCGCGAGCTTTACCAGGAGTTCAACGCGGCCTTTGCCAGGCACTGGAAGGCCAGGAGCGGCGAGACGCTCACGATCAAGCAATCGCATGGCGGTTCGGGCAAGCAAGCCCGCTCGGTGATCGACGGGCTGGAGGCCGATGTGGTGACGCTGGCCCTGGCCTACGACATCGACGCGCTGCACGACAAGGCCAGGCTGATCCCGGTGGACTGGCAGAAACGCCTGCCGCAAAACGCCTCGCCCTACACCTCGACCATCGTCTTCCTGGTGCGCAAGGGCAATCCCAAGGCCATCAAGGACTGGAGCGATCTGGCCCGCAGCGGCATCGAGGTCGTCACGCCCAATCCCAAGACCTCGGGCGGTGCGCGCTGGAACTATCTGGCCGCCTGGGCCTATGCGCTGCAGCAGCCGGGGGGCACTCCCGACAAGGCCAGGGAGCTGGTCAAGCGCATCTACAGCAACACCAAGGTGCTGGACTCCGGCGCGCGCGGCTCGCTGACCAGCTTCACCGAGCGCGGCATCGGCGATGTGCTGATCTCCTGGGAGAACGAGGCCTTTCTGGCGGTCAAGGAGTTGGGCCCGGACAAGTTCCAGATCGTCACGCCCAGCCTCTCCATCCTGGCCGAGCCGCCGGTGGCGGTGGTCGACAAGGTGGTCGACAAGCGCGGCAGCCGCAAGCAGGCCCAGGCCTATCTGGAGTATCTCTACAGCCCCGAGGGCCAGGAGATCGCCGGCAAGCACTACTACCGCCCGCGCGACCCCAAGATCGCCGCCCGCTTCAGCAGCCAGTTCGCCCAGGTGCAGCTGATCACGGTGGACGAGGTCTTCGGCGGCTGGCGCCAGGCCCAGAAGACCCACTTCGATGACGGCGGCGTGTTCGACCAGATCGTGGCGCGCTGAGCCGCACAGCCTCAGCATTTCGCTTGTCTCCTCGGTGGCCTGGCCATCGATTTCAGGCCCGATGCGCCCGCGCGCATCGGGCTGCTTTTTGGGCATGCAAGACGGGCCGTAGCCCGGCTCAGTCAGTGCCGGGCGCGCAGCCGCTCGGCATAGAAGGCCTCGATGCGCTCGCCGTAATGCTGCCTGGCCTCGGGCGTCATCCAGCGCTCGAAGTTGCGCTTGAGCGTCGCCACGCCCGCGGGGCTGGCAAAGAGCTGCGCTACCCGCTCGGCATTGCGCCGGCCCCATTCATTGCGCGGACAGGCCACGCCCGACAGCAGCGGCGCACTGCCGCCGGCGATGGGGACGCTCACCAGCGCCTCCAGCTGCGGCGCCTCGCTGCGCTGCATCGCCAGCGTGAAATCGAAGTCGATCGTGAAGTCGGCGCGCCCCAGCACCAGCATGTGCAGCAGCCGCCCGCCGAAGTCGCTGGGGGCGTAGCGGGCCAGCGTCGGTCCGGCCGGCTGACTGCCCAGCAGACCGTCCAGCAGCGGGCCGTAGCTGCGCCCATCGATCAGGGCCCCGCGCAGCCGGCCGGCGGCCAGCAGGCGCGGCAACTCCACCTCGCCCAAGGCATTGAGCGGCAGCTCGGCCTGGCGGCTGCGCCGCACGATCAGCTGGGCCGGCGGCACCAGATGGGTGTTGGCGAAATAGGCCAGTTGCTCGCGCTCGGCGGTGCGCAGCGAGACCAGATGGCAGGCGGGCTCGCCGTCACCGATCATCTTCCAGCTACGCTTCACATTGGCCACCTGGACCTGGTGCCGCGCGGGCTCGGGCCAATGGCGCCTGAGAAATTCTGCCATCGGCTCTGCCATGCCCTTGCGCGGTTGCCCGGCCGGCTGGGACAGGCTGAACTCTGGCATCAGCCAGATGATCTGCGGCAGCTCCTGCGGCCGCTCGTTGGCCCGCAGCGGCGGTGCCAGCAGCAGGCCGGAGGCCAGGGCCAGCAGCGCGGCGGCGCGCCAGCGCTGCCGCCTCAAAGCCTGCTTGGTCATCATCGACATGGATCCGGCCATGGCCCGCATCCTAGCGTTCCGGGCGCATTTCGCACAGCGCCACAGCAGGCGGGCGCAACCCTGCCCGGGTTTGCCCCTCGTCAAAGTCCGGTCACAAAGTGGCGGCATACTGCATAGCGTCCGAAGCAAAAAAACAACCGGCTGCAGATTGGGCAGCGTGCTGGAACCCGTGACCAGAGAAGCCATACGGATCCGTCGGGCCTCCCGTCCTCGCAGGTGGGGGTCGGCCGGTAGCAAGGCCACCTAGGGTGGCCTTTTGCTTTTGGGCAACGCGCTGCAAGCGGCCCTGCATTCGGCACTTGACCGGCCAAGCCCGGCGCAGCGACACTGCGCCCTCCCCACCACTCAACACAGGAGCTGACCATGGCCAAGACTGATATTGCCCGCCTGCTGTCGGCCGCTGTTGTCCGGCGCACTGAGCGCTGCTGAGTGAAGTTGCCGCGCCTCGCGCGCGGCCAGCCCTTCAGAGCATGAGCCGCAGCCCCTGCGGCCGACAGTGATTCCCGTCTCCACGCGTCCTGCCGGACGCTCAGCGCTTGCTGAGCGTCGGCGGGGCAGCCTTGACACGCCTGCCGGCAACGCTGGCAGGCCTTCAGTGATGCGAACACCACCATGCTCATCCGCAGCGAAGAACTGCCGGCACTGCGCCGGCTGGGCCTCAACGGGGCCTTGATCCCTCATCTGAATGCCTTCCCGAGCCGCCGCCCCGGCGACCGTCTGGGCCGGGTCACCGAAATCCGGCGCGAGCGGGCCTGGGTCCAGCATGCCGGGGCCGGCTGCCTGGCACGCCTGCTACCCGATGCCCTGCGCGCACTGCAGCAGCAGGGCGAAAGCCTGGCCGTGGGCGACTGGGTGCTGCTGAGCGACGACGCTAGCGCTGGCGGCGCCGAAGCCTGGATAGACGCCCGGCTGCCGCCGCTGAACCAGCTGGCCCGCCGCGACCCCGACGGCCATCGCCAGGCCCTGGTCAGCAATATCGACACCGCCCTGCTGGTGATGGGACTGGACCACGATTTCAACCTGGCCCGGCTGGATCGCTATCTGGTGCTGTGCCGCGCCGCCGGGGTGCCGGTACTGGTGGTGCTCAGCAAGGTCGATCTGTGTCGCGACGCGGCCGCGCGCATCGCCGCGGTACAGCAGCATCTGGCCGGACCGAGCGCGCCCGTGGTCATCGCGCTGAACGGCCAGTCGGCCGCCGACTGCCAGCAGCTGGCGCCCTGGCTGGGCGAGGGCCAGACCCTGGTGCTGCTGGGCTCCAGCGGCGCCGGCAAAAGCACGCTGACCAACACGCTGGCCGGCGTCCACCAGGACACCGGCGGCGTGCGCCTGGACGACAGCCGCGGCCGCCACACCACCACGGCGCGCAGCCTGCATCGCTGCCCCGGCGGCGCCTGCATCATCGACACCCCGGGCCTGCGCGGCCTGCAGCTGGATCTGGGCCATGGCGCGGTGGTCGCCGCCTTCGACGATGTGCAGCAACTGGCGCCGGCCTGCCGCTTCCGCAACTGCCGGCATCAGGACGAGCCCGGCTGCGCGGTGCGCGCGAGCCTGGCGCCAGGGCGGCTCAAGAGCTTTCACAAGCTGCAGCGCGAGGCCCAGCGCGAGCAGCAGGGGCCGCTGCAAAAGCGCGAGCAGCTGGCCGAGTGGAAGCGTCGCAGCCGTGTCGCTCGCGAGGTCGATCGCGGCAAGCGCGGCGGCTGAGGCCGGCCTGCTGGCCCTGACGCGGCTCAGAACCGGTGCAGATAGCCCAGGCTGAGCCGGCCCTGCTGGCCGCGCTCGACCAGCGGGCTGTGCCTGATGCCCGCCCCCAGGCGCGTCAGGCCCAGGTCGGCGAACAGGCTGCCCTGCGCCCCCAGCGCGTGGTCCAGGCGCAGCCCCAGTTCCAGGCTGAGGCTGGCCGCGCCGCGGTAGACCGGCCGGTCGGCCAGCGCCTCGTCGGCCCGCACACCATAGTAGAAGTCGACATGGCGCCGGTCCTCGCGCAGCAGGCCCAGGCGCGGGCTCAGCGTCAGCCCGCCCAGCCGCTGCGCATGCGCCAGCTGCAGGCGCAACTGCCGGCCCTTGCTATTGCCCCCGGCATCGGCCAGCCATTCGGCCGACAGCGACCAGCCGGCCTGATGCTTCCATTGGGCCGCAGCGCCCAGCCACAGGCCGTCCTTGCGGCGCGCCATGCCCGCCAGCGCGGGCGAGTCCTCGGCCTCGTAGCCGTCAAAGCCGATGCGGCTGCGCAGGCTCCAGCCCAGGCCGGCCGCCTCGTGCAGCTTCAGATCCAGTGTGGGGCCTGCCACGCGGAGCCAGCGCCCCTCATAGATCAGCAGCGGCAGCAGCCGGGGCTTGTCGTCGAACGCGCGGTAGGCCTGCCGCGGCTGCACCAGCGCCATACCGAAGGCGCGGAAGTCGCCGTGCGGCGCTGCCGACTGAGGCTGGGGCTGGGCCGGGGCAGCGCCCGATCCCAGCGACAGCAGCGCAACCAGCGCGGCGGTCAAGATGGCCGTCTTCATCTGCTTCATGCCTGCATCCTCTGCGAGAGTCCGTGTCTGAGCCCGCGCAGTCTAGGCAGCCGCCTTAATCCCTGTGCCGGCGGGGACTTCTGGCGCCCGCGACCGCCGCGTATCCCCCGCACTAGCGAGATAAACGCGGGGCCAGTCATGGGACACTGCGGCGCAAAGGAGAGCCTGTGCATGAACCCCAGCGCACCGACCATCGCCGACGCCCGCATCGAGACCCTGCTGCGGCCCCTGGCCGGCACCGCAACACCCGGCGTGGTCGTGGGCGTGCTGCAGCGGGGCCAGGTCTTGCACAGCGCCGGCTACGGCCTGGCCTGTCTGGCCCAGCAGCAGCCGCTGGGGCCGCAAAGCCTCTTGCGCATCGCCTCGGTGTCCAAGCAGTTCACCGTGGCTGCGGCCCTGCTGCTGGAGCAGCGCGGCCTCCTGAAGCAGAGCGACGATGTGCGCCAGCATCTGCCCGAGCTGGCCGAGCTGCCCAGCCCGGTCAGGCTGGGCCACCTGATGCGCAATAGCAGCGGCCTGCCCGATCTGCTGGAACTGCTGCGCCTGGGTGGGGTGCAGCTGGATCAGCGCATCACCCGCGCGCAGCTGCTGGCGGTGATGGCGCGCAACCGCCATCTGAACTTCAGCCCCGGCAGCCGTTTCCTCTACTGCAATAGCGGCTTCGCGCTGCTGGGCCTGGTGGTGGAGCGGCTGAGCGGCCAGAGCCTGGGCGACTTTCTGCAGCAGCAACTCTTCCAGCCGCTGGGCATGCGGCAGACCCGCATGCTGGTCGAGAGCGATCTGCCGCTGCCCGGACTGGCCTCACCGCACATCCCAGACGGCCAGGGCGGCTGGCGGCGCGCCCAGCATGGCTTCGAGCATGGCGGCGAGGGCGGCCTGGTGTCCAGCGTCGGCGATCTGCTGATCTGGGCCGGCCAGCTGATGGCACCGGGGCCAGGTCTTGCCCCTCTGGTCGCGGCGCTGGGCGAGGCGCAGACGCTCAGCGGCGGCGCGCCCTCCCCCTATGCGCTGGGCTTGGAGCATGGCCGGCTGGACGGGACTATCGCGACCCTGGGCCATGGCGGGCTGTGGCCGGGCTTCCGCACCGAGTTCCTGACCCTGCCGGCCGAGCAGCTGGCGGTGGTGGTGATCAGCAATGACGGTGGCCACAACCCCTACAAGACCGCGCGCCAGATCGCCCGGCTGCTGCTGGGCCGGCCCGCCGCCAGCGCCGACGCCGGCGCGGCGCAAGCCCTGAGCGGCCGCTGGGCCGACGCCGGCAGCGGCCAGCTGCTGGAGCTCAGCCTGTCCGACGATGGCAGGCTGATGGCCCAGCAATGGGGGGTGGGTTTCGAGCTGGAGGCCCAGCCCGACGGCGGCTGGCGCCCGCTGCGTGGTGCCTACGAGCTGCAGCTGCTGGGGCTGGACGCACAGGGCCGGCTGCAGATCGCCACCGGTGCGGGCCAGCAGCAGGCGCTGCAGCGCCTGGACCAGCGCCCGCCGCTGCCGCGCGATATGGCCAGTGCCGTGGCGGGCCGCTACTGGAGCGCCGATGCCGCCGCACTGTGGGAGATCCGGCAGGACGCCGCCGCCGATGCCTGGCAGCTCTGGGCCGAGGGCCCGCTGCACCGGAACGACCAGCCCTGGCCCCTGCAGGGCCTGGGCGAGGACTGGCTGGAGCTGCAGGCCCCGGCCTACTGGATGAGCAACAGCCTGCTGCTGCGGCTGGAGCGCGACGGCACGGGCCGGGTGCAGGCGCTGCGGGTCGATGCCAGCCGCATCAAGGGGCTGCGCTTCGAGCGCCAGGCCTAGGTAAAGAAATTAAAACCTGGCACTCAGCGAGCTTTGAGCCGCCCAGGTCATGCGATGCTGCGCCGCCCGGCCCGCCAGCCCCCCGGCTTCTTTCCAGCTGCATGCCCCTTCACCGCCTCACACCCCTGTCAGGCGCGGCCCTGGCCGCGCTATCGCTTGCCACCAGCCAGTCTGTCTGGGCACAGGCACAGGAGGCCGGCGCGCCTGCGCCGGCCGCCAGCAGCCCGGCCCGGCCGGCGGACGGCCGCCCCGGCCGCCCCGAAGGCGACCGCCGGACCGAGCGACTGGAGCGGGTGGAGGTCAGCGGTGGCGCCAGCGACAGCACCCAGCGCCGGGCCGCCACCGCGGCCAAGATCATCGTCGGCCGCGAGGAGATCGAGCGCTTCGGCGACGGCAGCGTCTCCGAGCTGCTGAAGCGCCTACCCGGCGTCACCATGGGCGGCCGCCCGGGCCGGGGTGGCGGTGGCGGCGGGCCGCGCATGCGCGGCATGGGCAGCGGCTATACCCAGCTGCTGGTCAACGGCGAGCGGGTGCCGCCGGGCTTCTCGCTGGACGATCTGCCGCCCGACCAGGTGGAGCGCATCGAGGTGATGCGCGCGCCCACCGCCGAGTACGGCGCCCGCGCGGTGGCCGGCACCATCAATATCGTGCTGCGCGAGGCCCTGGTGAAGCGCAACAACGAGCTGCGCCTCGGGCTGAGTCGCGAGCAGGGGCGCAGCGGCCAGGACATCAGCTGGACCCGCAACGGCGCGCTGGACGAGCAGGGCGGCGCCTACAGCCTCAGCCTCTCGGCCGGCCGCCAGACCCGCGACGATGACGTGGACAAGCGCAGCCTCACCGAGGACCTGCGCCTGGCCACCGTCAGCCCCCTGCTGCAGAGCGGCCGCAGCAGCAATGAGCGCGAGCGCCTCCATCTCAATGCGCGGCTGCAATGGCGGCTGGGCGCGGGCAGCAGCCTGACGCTGATGCCCATGCTGATGGCCGGCCTGGGCGACAGCCGCAGCCGCTACCGCCAGCAGCCGGCACGCGACTATGCGCAGGTGCAGTCCGAGGGCGACAGCCGCTTCCGCATGCTGCGGCTCAATGCCCAGTGGCAGCAGCGCCTCGACGCGGACAGCCGGCTGGAGCTGCGTGGCGGCCTGGGCCGGTCGCGGATGGACAGCGACAGCGAGCGCCAGCAGTGGCAGGAGCAGGGCCTGCTGCTGATCGCCGGCGAGCGCCAGAGCGATGTCAGCGATAACCGCGACCGCAGCTGGAGCCTGGCCGCCAAGCTCTCGCGCCAGCTGCCCAGCGAGCACAGCCTGGTGGGCGGGCTGGAGGCCGAGGGCGTGGACCGCCAGCAGCAGCGCTTCAGCCGGGTCAACGGCCAGCTGCGTGCCGAGCTGAACGAGTTCGGCGACGATCTGCAGGCCGGCACGCTGCGCCTGGCCGCCTGGTTGCAGGACGAATGGCAGCCCAGCGCCCAATGGTCGGCCTATGCCGGGCTGCGCTGGGAAGGCATACGCACCGAGAGCGAGGCCGCCAACTACGCGCTCAGCAACCGCTCCAGCGTCTGGACGCCGCTGCTGCATGCGGTGTGGAAGCCCGACCCCAAGAGCCGTGACCAGCTGCGCATCAGCCTGACCCGCAGCTACCGCCCGCCGAATGTGCAGAACCTGATCGCCCGCCCCACGATCAACAGCCAGTACGAGCTGGACACCGAGACCGGCAGCTACCCCGACCGCGCCGGCAATCCCGCACTGAAGCCCGAGATGGCCACCGGCATCGACCTGGCCTGGGAGCGCTATCTGAGCAAGGGTGGCGTGCTCAGCGTGAGCCTGTTCGCGCGCCGCATCACCGATCTGATCCGCAACCTCACCGAGCGCGAGACGGTCAGCTGGTCCGACGCGCCGCGCTGGGTGTCGCGGCCGCGCAATATCGGTACCGCGCTGAGCAGCGGCATCGAGCTGGAGGCCAAGTTCCGACTCGACGAACTCTTCGCGGACGCGCTGCCGGTCTCGCTGCGCGCCAATCTGAGTCTGTTCGATTCCAGCGTGACCGGCATTCCAGGCCCCAACAACCGCATCGACAGCCAGCCGCGCGGCAGCGCCAATCTGGGCGCCGACTACCGGCTGAGCAGCCTGCCGCTGAGCCTGGGCGGCAACATCACCCTGACCCCGTCCAGCACCATCCAGCAAAGCCTCAGCCAGCGCAGCTACAGCAGCCACAAGCGGGTGGCCGATGCCTTCGTGCTGTGGAACTTCAACCGCGATACCGCCCTGCGCGTCTCGGCCAGCAATCTGCTGCCGCTGGACTACCGGGTGGTCAATGTGATGAGCACCGAGCGCTTCATCACCACCAGCGAGGATGCCGGCCGCAGCTTCACCCAGTGGTCGCTGCGCCTGGAGCTCAAGCTCTGATATTGAAGACCTGACGCAAATAGGCCAGAAAGGTCTGGTCGTCGCACAGGGTCTTGCCGGGGCTGTCCGAAAGCTTGGCCACCGGCTGGCCGTTGCAATGGCTCAGCTTCATCACGATGTTCAGCGGCGTCAGCCCCAGATCATTGCTCAGATGGGTGCCGATGCCGAAGCCCAGCTGGGTGCGGTCGGCGAAATGGCGGTACAGCGCCAGCGCACTGCCCATGCTCAACCCGTCCGAAAACACCAGACGCTTGCTGGCGGCGTCGATGCGCAGCCGGGCGTAATGGGCCAGGGCCTTCTCGCCCCAGACAAAGGGGTCGCCCGAGTCATGGCGCAGGCCGTCGAAGAGCTTGGCGAAATAGAGATCGAAATCGGCCAGAAAGGCGTCCATGCCCACCACATCGGTCAGGGCCACGCCCAGATCGCCGCGGTACTCCTGCACCCAGTCCTCCAGCGCCGCCTTCTGGTGGTCGCGCAGGCGCACTCCCAGGGCCTGGTAGCTCTGCAGGTATTCGTGGGCCATCGTGCCTATGGGCACCAGGTCCAGCTCCTTGGCCAGCAGCACATTCGAGCTGCCCTTGAACCAGCGCGGCAGCTCGGTCCTGAAGACCTGCACCACCTCGCGCTGCCAGGCCCCCGAGAAGCGTCGCCGCAGGCCGAAGTCGAAGAACTCGAATGGATGACGGTAACGGCCCTCCTGCGCGTCCAGCTCGCGCACCAGCGCCAGCTTGGTGCCCAGCCGCCGCCGCCCCTCGGCCAGCGTGTCGCTGCCGGCCAGGCGGCGGAAGTAAAGCTCGTTGACGATGGCCAGCACCGGGATCTCGAAGGCCATCACATGCACCTGCGGGCCCTCGGCGACGATCTGCAGCTGGCCCTGAGCATCGACGCTGACGCTGATGAACTCGCGCTGGAAGCGGAAGATGCGCAGGAAGTCGACAAAGTCCGACTTGATGAAGCGCAGCCCGCGCAGATAGGCCAGCTCGTCGGGACGGAAGCTCAGGCCGCACAGCGCGTCCAGCTCGCGGTCGATCTCCTCGCGCAGCGCGGCCAGCGGATAGGCGGGCTGGTTGCGGCAGACAAAGCGGTAGCAGGCCTGGGTCTGCGGATGCCGATGCAGCATGGTCTGCCACATCGTGAACTTGTAGAGGTCGGTATCGAGCAGGCTCTGGATGACGGGGGGGTGGCTCATGGCTGGGCGCTCGGCGTTCATTGGGCCAGCAGCTCGGCGCGCAGCACGGCGCTGCTGGCCAGCCTCAGCCCCAGCGCCTGCATCTGCGCGAAGAAGTCCTGCTGCTGTGCCTCGAAGCCGGCCACCGGGCTGATGCAGTCGCTCAGCAGCACCAGCTTGTCCAGCCGGCCGCTGGGCAGGTGGGCGGCCAGATGCTCGGTGGTGGCGCGCACGCAGTGACTGCCGGCCTCGCCGGCGATCAGGATGCGATCGGCCTGGTCCAGGCGCGCGATCAGCGCCGCGTTGAGCTGGGTGCCTGGGTCGGTGGCATCGGGCACCTCGGCCTGCAGCGCGCTGTAATGCTCGGTCCAGGGGTTGTCGCCCTTGTGCACGATATGCAGCTGGCGCAGGCAGCCCTCTTCCCAGGCCCCCAGGGCCGCCTGCAGCTCGGCATGGATGGCATGGCCCCAGCTGCCGATCTCGCAATGCACAGGCCAGACCATCAGCCGGTAGCGGCCCTGGGCTTCCAGCGCCTGCAGATAGGCCAGCGCCCGCGGCAGCCAGGCCGGATCGCGCGGCCGGTACAGGCCGGCCTGCAGCTCGGCCACACCGAAGCTGCTGAAGGGCGGCACCGGCGCGCCCTCGCCATCGGTCCAGAAGGCGGGATGGGCGATGTCCAGCCGGTGGTGCGAGTCCAGCGTGACGCAGATCGCGTCCAGCCGCTCGCCACAGGCCGCGACGAAGGCGGCCAGGCGCTGCATGTCCGCATGCGCGCCGGCCACCGGCAGGGCCGGCTGTGCGGCGCCGCCTGCCAGCGGCTGGCGGGGCCACCAGTCGGGGGGCAGATCGCAGAAATCGTTCTGCGGGTCGATGATCAGCAGCTGGGTTCTGGTTGTCATGGAGGTCGTGGATCGCTCGGTACTGGCAACAGCATAGCCAGCTTTGTGCCGGCGCCGCAGGAACACAGCCGGCAGCGGCATCGGCTAGCATCGCGGCGCAACCGCCCAGCCCACGCGCCCGTTCATCCGCATACGCCACCAGGAGCCGCCCTTGCCCCCTGCCCCGATGCAAGCAACGCTGCAGCGCCTGCGCCTGCTGCTGTGCAGCCTGCTGCTGTGGCTGCCGCTGCTGGCTGGCGCCATCACGCTGGATGCCGAGGAGCGGGCCTGGATCGCCGCCCAGCAGGGCCGCCAGCTCAGCGTCGGCTTCGACCCCTATGCCGGTGTCGACAGCTTCGAATTCCAGGGCCGCCGCACCGGACTGCTGCCAGCCCTGCTGGAGGATATGCGCGCCCAGCTGGGCCTGCGCCTGGTACCGGCCGAGGTCAAGAGCTGGGACGATGCCTACACCCGTTTCGTGCGCGGCCAGATCGACGTGCTCTACGGCGCCAATGCCACGCCCGAGCGCGAAAAGATCATGCGCTTCACCGCGGCCGCACAGCGCTACCCCTATACCGTGTTCGCCCGCAAGGACTCCAGCGTGCAGACCCTGGGCGATCTGGACACCAAGACGGTGGGCTTTCTGTCGCAGGACTTCGTGATCGGCCAGCTGCCGCGCGAATTTCCCAATATCCGCTTCGAGGTGGCCCAATTCGAGACCCCGGCCGAGGGCCTGCGCGCGCTGGCCGACGGCCGCATCGACGGCTTCGTGACCTCGGGGGGCGGGGTGGAGTACGAGTTCCTGCACGAGTACCCCAGCCTGGCCCTGGTGGCCGAGATCAAGAGCATCACCTCCGACATGACCTTCGCGGTGGCGCGCGAACAGGTGCTGCTGGCCCGCATCATCGACCGCTATCTGCGCGAGCGCGAGGCCCATATCCGCGCCCTGGCCCGCGATGCCGGCCGGCTCTACAACCGCAAGGTGCTGCGCCTCGGCGAGGCCGAGCTGCGCTGGCTGGAGCAGGACGGCGAGCTGGTGGTGGGCGTGGCCGAGGACTACCTGCCCTTCGACCACTACGACGCCGGCGAGTACAAGGGCATCGCCGGCGCCACGCTGCAGCGCATCGCCGATATCGTGGGCCTGCGCATCCAGGTGGTCAGCGGCCCCTTCGCCCAGCTGATCGCCAAGGCCGAGCATGGCGGGGTCGATGTGCTGAACATGGCCAAGACCGAGGAGCGCCTGCAGCGCTTCATCTTCCCGCGCGCAATCAGCACCGAGCGCGACATCATCGTGGGGCTCAAGAGCAGCCCGGCCGTGCAGGACGTCTACGGCCTGGACGGGCTCAGGGTCGCGGTGATCGACGGCTTCTGGCATGAGGAGTATCTGCGCAAGAACCTCAAGAACCCGCGCATCGTCAAGACCGACAACATCATGGAGTCGCTGCGCCTGGTGCGCGCCGGCAAGGCCGACTACCTGATCGAGAACCCCACGGTGGCCGAGTTCTATATCAACGGCCTGGGCTATGCGGACCTGGTCAAGCGCGGCATCACCTCCAAGGACTCCTTCATCTACTTCGGCGTCAGCCAGCGCAAGCCCGAGCTGGCCGCCATCATGGACAAGGTGATCCCGCTGATCGACTTCGAGGCGATGAAGTACGCCGGCATACAGACCGTGCCCACGCTGCGCAACGAGGCCAACCGCCAGCTGCTGATGCTGCTGGGCGCGCTGGCCGCGGTGCTGCTGATGATCTCGGCGCTGACGGTGCGCATCGTGCGCAAGCTGATCGCGCAGCGCGCCAAGACCCAGTTCCTGCGCGAGCGCGAGCATCTGCTCTATACCGACAGCCTGACCGGCTTCCACAACCGCAACTTCTTCAGCCAGCTGGCCGATACCGGGGCCGGCGCGGCGGCCGACTTCCCCCAGGCCATCGTGGTGGCCGATATGAACAACCTCAAGCGGGTCAACGACAGCCAGGGCCATGCGGCCGGCGACACGCTGATCCAGCTCTTTGCCGAGGCCGCCCGCGCCCAGTGGCCGCTGGCCGAGGCCTTCCGCATCGGCGGCGACGAGTTCCTCTTCATCCTGCCGCAGCGCAGCGAGGCCCAGGTGATCGCCGAGATCGAGGCGCTGAAGCTGCGCTGCCGCGAGACCCAGCGCGAGATCGCGCCGGGCGTCTGGATACGGCCCAACGCCGCGCTGGGCCATGCGCTGCGCCACGGCCCGGCCGAATCGCTGCAGCGCTGCATCGCCGCGGCCGACGCGCGCATGTATGCCGCCAAGGCCCAGGCCAGGCGCCGCCGCGACGACCGGCCGGACGAGGCCGCCTGAGCGAGGCGCCGCCGGGCGCCCCTCCATCGCCCGCATTTGCAGCTCATACGCCCGGGCTGTAGCTTCATCGCCTGCGCCTGGTGGCGCGCGCCCGGCCCGACGAAACTGGCATCACTGACAGCGCAAACCACCCCAGCAGGAGCCCACCATGACACGCACCAGCCTCGGCAGCAGCCACACCAGTTTCAAGGCCTTCGCCTTAGGCCTCGGCGCCGCTCTGGCGCTGACGCTGGGCCTCAGCGGCCAGCCCGACACCGGCCAGGACCTGGCAGCCCAGCCCGCCATCGTCAAGCTGGAGCGGGTGGTGGTGGTGGGTCAGCGCCATATCGACGGCAAGCCGGTGCAGCGCCTGCCGCGTGTCGAGATCAGCGGCCTCAGCCTGGCCTCGTCCCAGCGCCTGGCGCTGGCCGCCAAGGCCGCGGCCTGCAGCGATACCCAGCCCTGCTGAGCACCGGTGCAGCGCTGCAGTTCAAGACGAGAGCAGCAAAGAAAAAAGCGGCCCGCGGGCCGCTTTGTTCTTGCTGCAGGCGCCGGCTTACTTGCCGCTGGGCACCTTGCCCTCGACGCCCTGGATATAGAAGTTCACGCCCGACAGGAACTTGTCGTCGGCCACCTCGCCGTCCTTCAGCACCGGCTTGCCGTCCTGGCCGACGATCGGGCCCTTCCAAATCTGGAAGCTACCGTCCTTCAGGCCGCTCTTGATCTGCTCGACCTTGGTCCTGACCTCGGCCGGCACCGCCTCGGCGACCGAGACCATATCAATCGCGCCCTCCTTGACGCCCCACCAGCTGTGCTTGCCGGCGCCGGCCTTCCAGCTGCCGTCGAGCGCCTCGCGCACCGCCTGCACATAGTAGGGGCCCCAGTTGATCACCGCCGAGCCCAGATGGGCCTTGGGGCCGTAGGCGGTCATGTCCGAGTCCCAGCCGAAGGCGTACTTGCCGTTCTTCTCGGCGGTCTGCAGCACGGCCGAGGAGTCGGTGTTCTGCATCAGCACATCGGCGCCGCCGTTGATCAGGCTTTGCGCGGCCTCGGTCTCCTTGGGCGGGTTGAACCATTCGTTCACCCACACCACCTTGACCTTGATCTTCGGATTCGTGCTCTGCGCGCCCAGCGTGAAGCTGTTGATATTGCGGATCACCTCGGGGATGGGAATGGAGCCCACCACGCCGAGCGTATTGCTCTTGGTCATCGCACCGGCGATCACGCCGGCCATATAGGCGCCTTCATAGGTGCGCGAGTCGTAGGTGCGCATGTTCTCGGCCTGCTTGTAGCCGGTGGCATGCTCGAAGCGCACATCCGCATGGTCGGGCGCGGTCTTCATCATCGGTTCCATATAGCCGAAGGTGGTGCCGAAGATCAGCTTGTTGCCCTGGCTCACCATATCGCGGAACACCCGCTCGGCATCGGCCGCCTCGGGCACGCTCTCGACGAAGCTGGTCACCACCTTGTCGCCGAACTCGGCCTCCACTGCCTTGCGGCCGTTGTCATGGGCGAAGGTCCAGCCGCCGTCGCCCACCGGGCCCACATAGGCAAACGCGATCTTCAGCGGCTCGGGCTTGGCCGCTGCGGCCGAGGCCGCGCTGGCCGGCGCGTCCGGGGCGGCGGCCTCTTCCTTCTTGCCGCAACCCACCAGGGCGGCGGTGGCGGCCAGCGTGGACCAGCCGGCCAGTTTCAGCAGATCGCGTTTGCTTTTCAGATTCATGAATCACTCCGTGGGTTGGCGGATAGACAACAGGGTGCCGATTATGGTTGCTGCGTGCGGCTCAGGAGCCGGGGAAGAAGGGCTTGCCCAGCGAGGCCGGCATATTGGCGCGTATGAAGCCGGCGTTGCTGGAAATCAGCACCAGCACCGCGATGGTCGCCAGATAGGGCAGCATCGACAGGAACTGGGGCGCGATCTCCACGCCCTGCCCCTGCAGATGGAACTGCAGCATCGTGACAAAACCGAACAGATAGGCACCCAGCAAGACCCGTGCCGGACGCCAGGTGGCGAAGGTGGTCAGGGCCAGCGCGATCCAGCCTTTGCCGGCGATCATGCCCTCCACCCATAGCGGGGTGTAGATCACCGAGACATAGGCGCCCGCCAGGCCGCACAGCGCGCCGCCGGCCACCACCGCGGCCAGCCGTATGCGGCGCACCGGATAGCCCAGCGCATGCGCCGATTCGGGGGATTCGCCCACCGCGCGCAGCACCAGACCGGCGCGCGAACGGTACAGGAACCAGGCCAGGGAGAGCGTCAGCGCCACCGCGAAATAAACCATCGGATGCTGGCGGAACAGCGCCGGCCCCAGCAGCGGCAGATCGCCCAGCAGCGGCAGCGCATAGCTGGCGCGCGGCGGCAGCTTGGCCTGCACATAGGCGATGCCGACAAAGGCCGAGAAGCCGCTGCCGAACAGGCTCAGCGCCAGGCCGGCCGCGTACTGGTTGGTGTTGAGCCAGATCACCAGCACGCCGAACAGCGCCGCCAGCAGCGCGCCGGCGCCCATGCCGGCGGCAAAGGCCAGCCAGTCGCTGCCGCTGTGCACCGCGGTTGCGAAGCCGGCAATCGCGGCCACCAGCATCATGCCCTCGGCGCCCAGATTGACGATGCCGGCGCGCTCGTTGATCAAGAGGCCCAGGGCCGCCAGCGCCAGCAAGGTGCCGGCATTGAGCGCCGCGGCCACCAGCAGTGCATAGGATTCCATCGCTCAGCTCCCCCGCCGGCGCCATTGCAGGCGGTAATGGATCAAGGTGTCGCAGGCCAGCAGCGTGAACAGCAGCAGGCCCTGGAACACGCCGGTGATCGACTTGGGCAGGCCCAGCCGCGATTGCGCCAGCTCGCCACCGATATAGAACATGCTCATCAAGATGCCGGCGAACACGATGCCCAGCGGATGCAGGCGGCCGACAAAGGCCACGATGATGGCGGCGAAGCCGTAGCCGGCCGGCACATAGGGCGTCAGCTGGCCCAGCGGACCGGCCGCCTCCAGCGCGCCGGCCAGGCCGGCCATGCCGCCCGACAGCAGCAGGGCCAGCCACAGCGCACGCCGCGAGGAGAAGCCCGCATAGCGCGCCGCCGCCGGCGCCAGCCCGCCCACCTGCAGCGCAAAGCCGGCATAGGTGCGGAACAGCAGCAGCCAGAAACCCAGGCCCGCGAAGAGCGCGATCAGCACACCGATATTGACCCGCCAGCCCTCGACCAGGCGCGGGATCTTGGTGACCGGCAGGAAGCTGATGGTCTGCGGAAAGTTGTAGCCGGCCGGATCCTTCCAGGGCCCGTAGACCAGCCAGGACAGCAGCAGCGTCGCCACATAGACCAGCATCAGGCTGACCAGGATCTCGTTGGCATTGAAGCGGTCGCGCAAGAACGCGGTGATGGCCGCCCAGGCCATGCCGCCGGCCACGCCGGCCAGCAGGATCAGCACCACGATGCCGCGCCCGGTCTCGGCCGTGGCCTGCATCGCCACCCAGCCACCGGCCAGCGCGCCGACGATGAACTGGCCCTCGGCGCCGATATTCCAGACATTGGAGCGGAAGCACAGCGCCAGACCCAGCGCGATCAGGATCAGCGGCGTGGCCTTGATGCCCAGCTCGCTCCAGCCGTAAGCGCTCTTGATCGGCTCCCAGAAGAACATCTGCAGGCCGCGCAGCGGGTCCTTGCCCAGCAGCATGAACAAGGCGATGCCCAGCAGCACCGTCAGGGCCAGCGCCAGCAGCGGCGAGGCCAGGGCCATCAGCCGCGAGGGCTGGGGCCGGACTTCAAGCCTCAGCATGGCGGCCCTCCTGCGCGGCCGTGCCGCCCTCGTCGTCCCACAAGCCACTCATCCAGATGCCTATCTGTTCCACCGAGGTCTGCTCCACCTTGAGCGGGGGCGACAAGCGCCCCTTGGCCATCACCAGCAGCCGGTCGCAGATCTCGAACAGCTCCTCCAACTCCTCGCTGAGCACCAGCACCGCCGAGCCCTGCTCGCGCAGCCGCAGCAGCTCACCGCGTATCTGGGCCGCCGCGCCCACATCCACGCCCCAGGTCGGCTGCGCGATCAGCAGCACGCGGGGCCCGGCGTCGATCTCGCGGCCGACGATGAACTTCTGCAGATTGCCGCCCGACAGACTCTTGGCCGCCGCCCCCGGGCCGCCTGCCCGCACCTGGAAGCGCTCGATCAGCGTCTCGGCCAGGCGGCGGACCTGGGCCTGGGCGATCCAGCCGCCGGCCTTGACCGCCTCGCTGCGGGTCAGCAAGGTGTTCTGCGCCAGCGACAGCGTGGGCACGGCGCCGCGGCCCAGCCGCTCCTCGGGCACGAAATGCAGGCCCAGGCGGCGGCGCTGGCGCGCGCCGGCCTGGGCGATGTCCTGGCCGAACAGCTCGATGCTGCCGCGCGCGGCGCGCGGGTCCTCGCCCGACAGGGCCGCCATCAGCTCGGCCTGGCCATTGCCCGACACGCCGGCAATGCCCAGGATCTCGCCCGCGTGCAGGCGCAGGTTCAGGCCCTGCAGCGCGGTGCCGAAGGCCTGGGTGGGCGCCAGGCTCAAGCCTTTGACTTCAAGCGCCAGGGCACCGGCGCGGGGGGGGGGGGGGGGGCCCCCCCCCCGGCCGGGCGCGGGGCAACCAGGCCCCAGCGCGGGGGTTGTG
>JAYRSJ010000012.1:0-136943 GCA_041920215.1 Burkholderiaceae bacterium
TACGGTGCCATTCGTCGCTGTACTTGCCACCCACGCGGTGCAGGTCCGGGCCGGTGCGCTTGGAGCCCCACTGGAAGGGGTGGTCGTAGACGAACTCACCGGCCGTCGAATAGTGGCCATAGCGCAGTGTCTCGGCACGGAAGGGGCGAATCATCTGCGAATGGCAGTTGTAGCAGCCCTCGCGGATATAGACGTCCCGGCCGGCCAGCTGCAGCGGTGTGTAGGGCTTGAGGCCCTCCACCGGCTGCGTGGTCGAACGCTGGAAGTACAGCGGCACGATCTCGACGATGCCACCGACCAGCACGGTCAGCAGCACCAGCACGATCATCAGGAAGTTGCTGGTTTCGATCTTCTCGTGGCCAGCAGGGTTGTGGTGGTTAGCCATTTGTTCTTGTCCTTTCTCAGGCGTGGGCCACGACTGCCGGGATGCGCACCGGCTCGGGACGACCCGCCTGCACCGTCTTCACCACGTTCCAGGCCATGATCAGCATGCCGCCCAGGTAGAGGGCGCCGCCGGCCAGCCGGATCACATAGAAGGGGAAGGTGGCCTTGACGCTCTCGACAAAGGTGTAGACCAGGGTGCCGTCCGGATTCACCGCACGCCACATCAGGCCCTGCATCACGCCGGCAATCCACATCGCCGCGATATAGAGCACGATGCCCAGGGTCGCGACCCAGAAATGCAGCTCGATGGCGCGCTTGGAGAACATCTCGGTGCGGCCGTACATGCGCGGGATCAGGTGGTACAAGCAGCCAATCGAGATCAGACCCACCCAGCCCAGTGCGCCCGAGTGCACATGGCCGACGGTCCAATCGGTGTAGTGCGACAGCGCATTGACGGTCTTGATCGACATCATCGGACCCTCGAAGGTCGACATGCCGTAGAAGCTCAGCGAGACGATCAGGAACTTCAGGATCGGGTCATCGCGCAGCTTGTGCCAAGCACCGCTCAGGGTCATGATGCCATTGATCATGCCGCCCCAGCTGGGCGCCAGCAGCACCAGCGAGAACACCATGCCCACGCTCTGCGCCCAGTCCGGCAGCGCGGTGTAGTGCAGATGGTGGGGGCCCGCCCACATATAGGTGAAGATCAGGGCCCAGAAGTGGACAATGGACAGGCGGTAGCTGTACACCGGGCGACCAGCCTGCTTGGGGATGTAGTAGTACATCATCCCGAGGAAGCCCGCGGTCAGGAAGAAGCCCACCGCGTTATGGCCATACCACCACTGCACCATCGCGTCCTGCACGCCCGCATAGGCCGAGTAGCTCTTGGTCCAGCTGACCGGAATGGCTGCGCTATTGACCAGGTGCAACAGCGCCACCGCGATGATGAAGGCACCGAAGAACCAGTTCGCCACATAGATGTGGCGCACCTTGCGCGTGCCCACCGTGCCGAAAAACACGATGGCATAGCTGACCCAGACGACGGTGATCAGCAGGTCGATCGGCCATTCCAGCTCGGCATACTCCTTGCCGCTGGTCAGGCCCAGCGGCAAGGAGATGGCCGCGGCGACGATCACCAGCTGCCAGCCCCAGAAGGTCAGCCAGGCCAGGCCAGGCGCGAACAAGCGCGTCTGACCGGTGCGCTGCACCACGTGATAGGCGGTCGCGAACAGCGTGCAACCACCGAAGGCGAAGATCACCGCATTGGTGTGCAGGGGACGCAGGCGCCCATAGCTGAGCCATGGGATCCCCAGGTTCAGCTCGGGCCAGGTCAGCTGGGCGGCGATGATGACGCCCACCAGCATGCCCACCACGCCCCATAGCACGGCGGCGAGCGCAAAGGCCCGCACCACGCCATCTTCATACACGGGTCCCGCCGACCCGCCAGGCCTTGCAACACTAGCCATCTAGACGCTCCTTGCTTAAATCCTTGTTGATCGCAGGGGATTCTCCTGGGCCCGCCGAACGCAAGCCTTGATCGCGGTCAACCCCCTCGCCCTCGTGCTCGAAAATGCGTTCTCCCTCGCGTTCGAGGTCATCCATCTGCCCGCTATTCAGGGCCCAGCCAAACAATCCGACGATGGCCAGCACCAGCACCACCGAAACCGGAATCAGCAGATAAAGAATCTCCATCGCTAGCCGCCCTGCTCCGCCCGGGCCGGCAGCCGCGCCAGGCTCAGGGCATTGGCAATCACGAGCAGCGAACTCAGGGCCATGCCCAGACCGGCCGCCCAGGGCGGCAGCCAGCCGATCAGCGCCAGCGGTATGCAAGCGGCGTTGTAGAGCGCAGCCCAGGCCAGGTTCTGGCGGATGACGCGGCGGGTGCGCAGCGCCAGTCCACGCAGGGCCACCACATCCAACAGGCGGCCCGACAGCACAACGCCATCGGCCTGAGCCCTGGCGATCAGCGCGCCCTGCCCCATGGCCAGGCTGGCATCGGCGCGCGCCAGCACCGGTGCGTCGTTGATGCCATCGCCTACCATCAGCACCTTGTGGCCCTGGGCCTGCAGCGCAGCGACTGCGGCCAGCTTGGCCTCGGGGCTGGCCCCGCCCTGCACCTGGGGTATGCCGGCCGCTGCGGCCATCGCCTCGGCACGCGCCTGCACATCGCCCGACAGCAGCACAATCTGCAGTCCCTGCGCCTGCAGTTGGGCCACCGCTGCATGGGCATCCTCACGCAGGGCCTCACCGAACTGCAGCTGCAGCAGCGGCTCGCCCGGCCGGCCGAAAGCCAGCTGGGCCTGCTGGACGAGTGGGACCGCCCCCGCCCCTACGGCTCCGCCCTCGGCCACCCAGGCCGGTGAACCCAAACGCCAGCGCTGACCCGCGTCGTCCAAGGCCTGCATCCCCAGGCCCGGCAATTCCTGCACCTGGTGCCAGGTCTTGCCTGCCGGCGCCACGCCCAGCGCCAGCAACGCCCGCGCGAACACATGATGCGACTGGGCGGCCAGCGCCGTGGCGGCAGCCAGCAGCGCCTGCGCCTCGGCCGTCTCGCGCGGCGGCCAGCTCTGCAGCAGCTGCATGCGCTCCTCGGTCAGCGTGCCGGTCTTGTCCAGCACCACCGTGTCCACCTGGGCCAGCACCTCCAGCAGCTCCAGCCGGGCCAGCAGCACGCCACGCCGGGCCAGCGCCCCCGCCGCGGCCAGCCAGGCCGAGGGCGCTGCCAGCGAGAGCGCACAGGGGCAGGTGACGATCAGCACCGACACCGCCACCCACACCGCGCGCTCGGGCTGGATCTGGCTCCACACCAGGGCCGCGCCTACGGCCAGCAGCACCACCACCCAGAGAAAGGGCCCGGCCACGCGGTCGGCCATGCGCAGGGACGCCGGCCGCTGGGTCAGCGCGCTGCGCATCAGGCGCACGATGGCCTCGTAGCGGGTGTCGGCGCCCAGGCGTTCCACCGCCATCACCACCGGCGCCTGCAGATTGAGGCTGCCCGCCACCAGCTCATCGCCCGCCGCTTTGCTGACCGGATGCGACTCACCGCTGAGCAGGGCCTCGTCGGCGGCGGTACTCCCGCTCAGCAGCTTGCCGTCGGCCGGGAAGGCCTGGCCCACCGGCACACGCACCCTGTCGCCGATGCGCAGCTTCAGCGGGCTCAGCCACTCCGAGCTGCCATCGCTGGCCAGACGCTCCACCTGCTCGGGAAGGCTGCCGCTGGCCCGCTCCAGCTCGCGCGCCACGCGGTGCCGGGCCATCAGCTCGAAATGGCGGCCTGCCAGCAGGAAGCTGACGAACATGGTCAGCGAATCGAAGTAGACCTCATGGCCGAACAGGCCGCCCGGGTCGAAGGTGGCCGCGCTGCTGGCCACGAAGGTGACCGCGATGCCCAGGCTCACCGGCACATCCATGCCCAGCCGGCGCTGGCGCAGCTGGGCCCAGGCGCTGCTAAAGAAGGGGCCGGCCGAGAACAGCAGCACCGGCAGGGACAGCACCCAGGAGCCCCAGTTGAGCAGATTGCGCAGGTCAATCGTCATCTCGCCGGGCTCGGCCACATAGATGGGCCAGGCCAGCATCATGACCTGCATCATCAGAAAACTGGCGACAAACAGCCGCCACAGCGAGCGGCGCCGCTCGCGCTCGCGCAGCTGGCGGGCCGGCGCCGCCAGATCGGGCACGGCCTGGTAGCCGGCGCGGCTGACCGCCTGCAGCAGCTCGCTGAGCCGTGCCACGCGGGGGTCCCAGCGCAGCTGCAGGCGCTCGGCCGCCGCACTGACCTGGGCATTGCGTACCCCGGGCTGGGCCAGCAGCGCACGCTCGATGATGCCGGCGCAGGCGGCGCAATGCATGCCGCCGATCTGCAGCTGCGACAGCGCCTCGCCATCGGCGCTCCACTGGGTGAAGCCGGCCTGGGCCTCGCGCTCATCCAGCGCGGCCGCAGCCCGTCCGTCTTGGCCCGCAGCGCTCGGCTCAAAGGCAAGGACGGAGGCTGTCATGGGGCGAAGGCAAGGAGCGGCAAGGACACAGCCCATAATCTAAGAAAAGCCGCCGTCCTCCAACATGATCTATATCAAGACTTACCTGCGCCTTCTTGGCCTGGCCCTGTTTCTTTCTGGCACAGCCCAGGCTCAGCAACAGGCGCAGCAACTGCCCACGGTCCAGCTCCGCGCCGGCATGCACCTGATCCAAGCCGAGCTGGCCCAAACTCAGGAAGAGCGTGCGATCGGCCTGATGCACCGTCCCAGCCTGCCCGCCAACGCCGGCATGCTCTTTGTCTTCGAGGCGCCGGCCACCCAGTGCTTCTGGATGCGCAATACCTTGATTCCGCTGTCCATCGCCTATGTGGCCGATGACGGCAGCATCGTCAACATCGCCGAGATGCAAGCCCTGAGCGAAGACTCGCACTGCTCGGCCAAGCCGGTGCGCTACGCGCTGGAAATGAACAAGGGCTGGTTCGCCAAGCGCGGCCTCAAGGCCGGCAGCAAGTTGGCCGGCGGCCCCTGGCGCTGAGGCGAGCGCTCGCCCCTGCCTTCATAGGCGCAAGCGCCAGCTGAGGCGAAAGCCGTCCAGCTCCGGGCGGGTCTGTGCGGTCCACTGCCCACCGAGACGCGTCACCACCTCGTAAGCTATCGCCAGGCCCAGCCCGGTGCCGCCGTCGCTGCGCCGATCGGCCCGCTCGCCGCGCCAGAAGGGCTCGGCCAGACGCGGCAGATCCTGGGGCGCAACGCCCGGCCCGTCGTCCTCGATCTCGATCAGCGCGCCGTCCGCCAGCGCCTGCAGGCGCAGGACGATGCTGCTGCCGCCGTAGCGCAGCGCGTTGTCCAGCGCGTTGCTGAGCGCCTCGCCCAGCCAGACCGTATGCGCCAGCGCCGGTACCGGCGTCTCCGGCATCTCCAGACTCAGGTTGATACCGGCCCGGGCAGCGCGCAGCGCGTGCGGTTCGGTCGCCTCACGCAGCAGCGGCCGCAGGTCCAGCACCTCGGCCTGCCCCTCCAGGCTCAGCGCCCCCTGCGAACGCACCAGGCTCAGCAGCTGACCGATCAGCCGGCTCAGGCGGTCGCTGGCGTTCAGCAAGGCCGCCACCAGCGGTTCCCAGCTGCGCTCGCTGCCCTGCGCTTGAAGCTGGCCAAGTTCCAGCGCCAGCTCTTGGGTCAGCACCCGCAAGCCGGCCACTGGCGTGCGTAGCTGGTGGGCGGCATCGGCCACAAAGCGGCGCTGCGAGGCGATCGCCGCCTGCACCTCGGCCAGCAGACTGTTGATGCGCTCGATCAGCGGCCGCGCCTCGGCCGGCACCCCCTCGATCGGCAGGGGGCGCAGATCGCTGGGCGCACGCCGTGCCACCTCGCGCGCCACCTCGCGCAGCGGCTGCAGGCCCCGGCCCACGCCCCACCCCAGCATCGTGAACGTGAGCAGCCCCAGCGCCAGCGTCGGCAGGGCCATGGCCACCAGCACATCGCGCACCAGACGGGCCCGCTTGTGGCGGGTCTCGACCACCGCGATCGAAACCGTGCGATCCAGCATCGGCGAGCTCAGCGAGAAAAAGGCGCCTCGCACCGTATCGCCGTGGTGGGTGCCATCGAAGAGCAGCGGTTTCTCGAAGCTGTGGTGCCGCAGCTCGGGACGCGGCACACTCGCATCGCCGGCCAGGGCCTGACCACGCTCGTCCAGCACCACAAAGCTATTGCGTTCGGTGCTGTCCCAGCTGAACAGTTCCAGGGCCTGGCGGCTCATGTCCAAGAGCGGCCCGCGGTCGGTCCAGACGATCTTTGTCGCCAGCGCGCGCGCCTGGTCCTGCAGGCTGCGGTCGAAGGCCGCATTGGCGCTGCGGCTGGCCAGCACATAGGCGCCCAGCGCCGCCAGCAGCATGCCCAACAGCCAGATCCAGCCCAGCGGCGCCAGCAGCTGCCGCCGCAGGCTGGCGGCGCGGCGCTCAACCATCGCCGTCCAGCGACTCGGTGCGCCCGGGCGCCTCCAGCACATAGCCGAAGCCGCGCACGGTGCGTATGCTGACGCCCAGATCGCCGAAGCGCTTGCGCAGGCGGTGCACATAGACCTCGACCGAGTTCTCGCTGAAATCCGCCTCCCAGCTCGACAGGCGCGCCACGATGGCGTCCTTGCTGACCACCCGGCCCACCCGCTGCATCAGCATCTCGGCCAGCGCAAACTCGCGCGGACTCAGGCGCACCGGCTCACCCAGGTGGCTCAGCTCGCGATGGCCCAGGTCCATCAACAGGCCGCCAACCTGCAGGGTGTCGCTGAGCCGGCCCTCGGCGCGCCGCTTCAGCGCGCGCAAGCGGGCGATCAGCTCGGGCAGGTCAAAGGGCTTGACCAGATAGTCGTCAGCGCCGGCGTTCAGACCAGCGCAGCGGTCGGAGAGTTCATCGCGTGCGGTCAGCAGCAGTACCGGCAGGCGGGCGCCCGCAGCCCGCCACTGGCGCAGCACGCTCATGCCATCGAGGCCGGGCAGACCCAGGTCCAGCACCGCCAGATCGAACTGCGCGATCAGGCCCGGGGACGCCGCCTGGCGTCCGTCGGCCAGCAAGTCGACCTGCCAGCCCTCGCGCTCCAGCGCGCGCACCACGCCCAGACTGAGCGCGGCATCGTCCTCGACCAGCAGAACTCGCATCACATCGGCCCAAAAAAAGGCCGGCATCTAGCCGGCCCGTTAGCACTGCTGAGACTCAGGCGAAGTTCGCCTGGGCGAAGTCCCAGTTGACCAGATGGTTCAGGAAGGTCTCGACAAACTTGGGGCGCAGATTGCGGTAGTCGATGTAGTAGGCATGCTCCCACACGTCGATGGTCAGCAGGGCCTTGTCGGCGGTGGTCAGCGGGGTGCCGGCAGCGCCGGTGTTGACGATGTCCAGCGAGCCATCAGCCTTCTTGACCAGCCAGGTCCAGCCGGAGCCGAAGTTGCCGACCGCGCTCTTCGTGAAGGCCTCCTTGAAGGCATCCAGGCTGCCCCACTTGGCGTTGATCGCCTCGAGCAGCGCGCCACTCGGTGCACCGCCGCCATTGGGCTTCATGCAGCTCCAGAAGAAGGTGTGGTTCCAGATCTGCGCGGCATTGTTGTAGATGGGGCCGCTGCTTTTCTTGACGATGTCCTCCAGCGACATGGCCTCGAACTCGGTGCCCTTCTGCAGGTTGTTGAGGTTCACGACATAGGCGTTGTGATGCTTGCCGTGGTGGAACTCCAGCGTCTCGGCGCTGTAGTGCGGGGCCAGAGCGTCCTTGGCATAGGGCAAGGCGGGCAGGGTATGTTCCATATCGAATCCTCTCTTCTCGTCGGTCGTTCGGGGGTGTTCAGGCAAAGCCGGCGCCGATTGTAGGGAGCTTGCTCATGTCCTCACATGGCTTGTGAGTACCTGCAGCTCGGCCGCGCCGTCGGCCAGCACCGCATGCACCCGCTGTCCGGGCTGCAGCTGGCTGGCCGAGACCAGCGCGCGCCCCTGTCCATCGTCCAGCCAGGCGTAGCCGCGGGCCAGCACACGCTGCGGATCGAGGGCCTGCAGCCTTGCCTGCAGCGCCGCCAGCCGCAAGCCCTGGCGCTCCAGCTGGGCGCGCAGCGCGCGTTGGCGGCGCTGGGCCAGCGCATCCAAACTCTGACTCTGCAGCGCCTGCCGGCGCGGCAAGGCCTGGGCCAGCCGCTGGGCCAGCAAGGCCAGGCGGCGTTGCTGCTGACGCAGCGCATCGGTGGGCCGGGCCAGGCGCAGCGCGACACGGTCCAGGCGCTGGGCCTGCGCCTCCAGCCGCTGCTCGACCCGCCGCGCCAGCGCCAGGGACAGCGCTTGCAGCCGGGCCAGCTCGTCGGCCTGGGCCGGGGCGGCCAGCTCGGCGGCCGCGGTGGGCGTGGGCGCACGCAGATCGGCGGCCAGATCGGCCAGCGTGAGGTCGGTCTCATGCCCGACACCGCAGATCAGCGGCAGGGCCGAGGCCGCCACCGCCCGCACCAGACGTTCGTCGTTGAAGGCCCACAGGTCCTCCAGCGAGCCGCCACCGCGGCACAGCAGCAGCAGATCGACCTCGGCACGCGCATTGGCCAGGGCCAGGGCCTGCACCAGGGCCGGCGGCGCCTCGGCGCCCTGCACCGGGCTGGGGTAGACCAGCACCTCCACATGCGGCGCACGCCGGGCCAGGGTGCTCAGCACATCGTGCAGCGCAGCCCCCGCCAGCGAGGTGATCACGCCGATGCGGCGCACAAAGCCCGGCAGCGGCCGCTTGACCGCGGCGTCGAACAAGCCCTCGGCCTCCAGCCTGGCCTTGAGACGCAGGAACTGCTCGTACAGCGCGCCGGCACCTGCACGCCGCATGCCCTCGACGACGAACTGCAGCTCGCCGCGCGGCTCGTACAGCGCCAGCCGCCCCATCACCTCGACCAGCTGCCCGTCCTGCGGCGCGAAACCGCAGAGACTGGCCGCACGGCGGAACATCGCGCAACGGATCAGGGCCTGCTGACCCTCGGCATCCTTCAGGCTGAAGTAGCAATGCCCGCTGGCAGCACGGGTGAAGCCGGAGATCTCGCCCTGCACCTGCACGCCGGCAAAGCGGGCCTGCATCGCGTCGGACAAGGCGTTCAGCAGCGCCGCCACCCCCCAGACCCTGCGCTGTGATGCGGGTTTGAAGGCCTCAACCATGCGCCAGCCCAGCATTGGCGCGGGGCCAGAACTCCACAGCCGCATCAATAAAGGCCTGGCGGCCTATTGCGACCGTCACGCAAGCGTCACAGGCATATAGAGGCTTGTTTTTCAAGTGTTTTTTCCTGCCCAAAAATGCAGCAAGCTATCCAAGGTCTTGATTTTTCGGGCTCCCCAGCCCTGCTGCCGGGGCTTGCCCACAAAGTTATCCACAGCGAAAGTGGATTGTCACGAGGTGTTGCTCGCCACCCGCGTCGGGACGTCTTGGCGGGCCCCGGCTTCAGGCCATAATCGCGCGCAGCCAAAGGTCCTCAGCGCCTTGGCTTTTGCTGCCACCAGGAGGGAGAACTTTTGTTTTCGATCATACAAGCCGCCGGCTGGCCGATCTGGCCCCTACTGCTGTGCTCCGTCGTGGCCCTGACCCTGATCATCGAGCGCTTCGCCAGCCTGCGCAGCGCCAAGATCGCCCCCGCTACCCTGCTCGACGAGGTGCTGAGCGTCACCAACCAGAGCCTGCCCAACGCCGATGTGGTGAACAAGCTGGCAGAGAACTCGGTGCTGGGCCAGCTGCTGGCCACCGGCCTGCGTGCGGTGATCGTCGAGCCGCGTATCGCCGACACCAAGCTGCGCCAGACCTTCGAACTGGCCGGCCGGGCCGCCATCCACCGGCTGGAGCGCTATCTCAACACCCTGGGCACCATCGCCACAGCGGCACCTTTGCTGGGCCTGCTGGGCACGGTGGTGGGCATGATCGAGATCTTCGGCAGCCAGAGCCCGGGCGGCGGCAACCCCGCCCAGCTGGCGCAGGGCATCTCGATCGCGCTCTACAACACCGCGTTCGGCCTGATCGTTGCCATTCCCTCGCTGATGTTCTATCGCTACTTCCGCGGCCTGGTCGAGGCCTATGTGCTGGAACTGGAGCAGGCCGGCGAGCGCTTCTTCTCGCATCTGACCCGCTTCACCGCGCTGGCCCAGGCCCAGGCCCATGCACAGGCGCTGGCACAGGCACAGTCCCATGCGCAACAGAGCTCGCGTCGCGGCTGAGGCAGCAGCATCATGAAGTTTCGCCAGCGCAGGGCCGACGAGCCCGAGATCAATCTGATCCCCTTCATCGACGTGCTCTTGGTGATTCTGATCTTCCTGATGCTGTCGACCACCTACTCGAAATTCACCGAGCTGCAGGTGACGCTGCCCACCGCCGCCGCGGACTCGATGAAGGAGCGGCCGCGCGAGATCATCGTCGCGATCTCGGCCGACGGGCGCTACGCGATCAACCGCCAGGCGGTGGACGGACGCTCGCCCGAGCTGCTGGCCGCTGCCCTGCGCAGTGCGGCCGGCGACCAGCCCGACGCGATGATCATCATCTCGGCCGATGCCAGTGCTGCCCATCAGGCCGTGGTCAATGTGATGGACGCCGCGCGCCGCGCCGGCCTGCCGCGCCTGACCTTCGCCGCCCAGGCCAAGCCGGGGGACTGAGGCGATGCTGGCCGCGCGCCTGCAAGAGGCCTGGCAGCATCCCGATTCCGCCCTCGCCCAGCTGCTGCGCCCGCTGGGCTGGCTCTACGGCGGGCTGAGCAGCGCCCGCGCCTGGCTCTACCGCTGGGGCTTTGCCCGTACCGCCCATCTGCCGGTGCCTGTCATTGTGGTCGGCAACTGGATCGTCGGCGGTGCCGGCAAGACGCCCAGCACCCTGGCCCTGCTGCGGCTGCTGCAGGCCGCGGGCATCAAGACCGGGGTGATCTCGCGTGGCTATGGCCGCAACGAGCGTGCCCCGCGCCTGGTCAGCCGGCAGAGCAGCGCTGCCGAGGTCGGCGATGAGCCTTTGCTGATCCATCTGCGCAGCGGTGCAGCGGTCGCGGTGGCCGCCGATCGTGTGGCGGCCGCCCGGCTGCTGCTGGCCGCCCAGCCCGACACCCGGCTGCTGATCAGCGACGACGGTCTGCAGCACTGGCGGTTGCCACGTGCGCTGGAGCTGCTGGTGTTCGATGAACGCGGCCTTGGCAACGGCCGCCTGTTACCCGCCGGTCCGCTGCGGCAGCGTCGCCAGCTGGGCAAGGCGGCACAGCTGGTGCTCTACAACGCCAGCGCCCCCAGCACCCCGCTGCCCGGCTATCTGGCCCGCCGCGAACTGGCCGGCGCGGTCGCGCTGGCCGACTGGTGGGGCGGCCAGCCAGCGCGCCTCGAGGCCCTGCTGGCCTTGCGTGGCCAGACTGTGCTGGCGGCCGCCGGCTTGGCGCAGCCCGAGCGCTTCTTCCAGATGCTGCGCGCCCAGGGGCTGCAGATCGACACCCTGCCCCTGGCCGACCACCACGACTTCGCCCGCCTGCCCTGGGCCCCCGAGGGCCCGCCGGTGCTGGTGACCGAGAAAGACGCGGTCAAGCTGCGCCCCGAGCGCATCGGCCATCGGCCGGTGTGGGTGGTGGCGCTAGACTTCAGCCTCGAAGCCTCCTTTGAACAGCGGCTGCTGGCCCAGGTGCGCCGGCTGCTGCCTCCCGACTGAACGACAAGCCCATGGACAACCGACTGCTGGAAATGCTGGTCTGCCCCCTTTGCAAGGGCCCGCTGGAGCTGCAGCGCAATGAGCAGGGCCGCGAGCTCGTCTGCCATGCAGACAAGCTGGCCTTTCCGATCCGCGACGACATCCCGGTGATGCTGGAGAACGAGGCACGTGCGCTGGGTACGGGCGATACCGCTGCTGGCACCGCATGAGCTTCAGCGTCATCATCCCGGCCCGCCAGGCCTCGACCCGGCTGCCGGACAAGCCGCTGGCCGATATCCACGGCTTGCCGATGATTGTGCGCGTCGCGCAGCGCGCCGCCCTTTCACAGGCCAGCCAGGTGGTGGTGGCCACCGACAGCGAAGGTGTGCGTGCTGCCTGTGAAACCCATGGCGTGCGTGCGCTGATGACCCGGGCCGACCATGCCTCGGGCAGTGACAGGCTGGCCGAAGCCTGCGAGCAGCTGGGCCTGGATGGCCGGCAGCTGGTGGTCAACGTCCAGGGCGACGAGCCCCTGATCGCACCCGCGATGATCGATGCCTGCGCAGCCGAGTTGCAGGCCCGGCCGGACTGCGTGATGAGCACGGTCGCTCATGCACTGGAAGATGCGAGCGAGTTCGCCAACCCGAATGTGGTCAAGCTGGTCTGCGATGCCGGGGGCACGGCGCTGTACTTCTCGCGCGCACCCATCCCCTTCTGGCGTGACGGCAGCGGCCCAAAGCCGGGGTCGGCCCTGCGCCATGTGGGGCTCTACGCCTACCACGCCGGTTTTTTGCGCCGTTTCCCGCAGCTGCTGGTGAGCCCGCTCGAACAGATCGAATCGCTGGAGCAGCTGCGGGTGCTGTGGCATGGCGAGCGCATCGCAGTCCATATCAGCGCCACAAAGCCCGGGCCTGGCGTCGACACGCCCCAGGACCTGGAAAGGGTACGCCAGCTGCTCGCTCCGACCTGAGTTACGAGCGCCCCACAACAGGGCGGCGCGTCAGCGGCACGCCAGCTTGACCATGCTATCCTCGCCCGCAGTTTCGACGGGCGCCATCTGGCGTCCGTGCAGTTTTTGAATAGAGGAGACCCCGTGCGACTGATTCTTCTGGGCGCCCCCGGCGCCGGCAAAGGCACCCAGGCTGCCTTCATCTGCCAGCGATTCGGCATTCCGCAGATCTCCACCGGCGACATGCTGCGTGCTGCCGTCAAGGCCGGCACCGAAATGGGCCTGGCCGCCAAGAAGGTGATGGACGCCGGCGGTCTGGTCAGCGACGACATCATCATCGGTCTGGTCAAGGAGCGCATCGCCCAGCCCGACTGCGCCAGGGGTTTTCTGTTCGACGGTTTCCCGCGCACCATTCCTCAGGCCGATGCGATGAAGGCCGCCGGCGTCAAGCTGGACTTCGTGCTGGAGATCGATGTGCCGGACAGTGCCATCGTCGAGCGCATGAGCGGCCGGCGCGTGCACATGGCCTCGGGCCGCACCTACCACGTCAAGTTCAACCCGCCCAAGATCGAGGGCAAGGACGACGCGACCGGCGAAGACCTGATCCAGCGCGATGACGACAAGGAAGAAACCGTCAAGAAGCGACTCGAGGTCTATCAAGCGCAGACGCGCCCCCTGGTCGATTACTACGCCAGCTGGGCTGCGACCGGCGACAGCGCGGCGCCACAGTACCGCCGCATCGCTGGCCTAGGCTCGGTGGACGAGATCACCGCAAGAGCCCTGGCCGCACTGGCCTGAGCACAGGCCCGCACCGACATTGCCGCAAAAGCCGCTGTTCAGCGGCTTTTTCTTCGTCGACAATTGACGTTTACGTTAACGTAACCTGTACAGGAGACTTATGGACATCGCAGGCAAGGTATTCATCGTCACCGGCGGCGCTTCGGGCCTCGGCGAAGGCACGGCGCGCATGCTGGCAGCCCACGGCGGCAAGGTTGTCATCGCCGACCTGCAGGTCGAGCGGGGCGAGTCCCTGGCGCAGGAGCTGGGCGGCGCTTTCGTGAAAGCCGATGTCAGCCAGGAGGCCGACGGCCAGGCCGCGGTCGCCAAGGCCCTGAGCCTGGGCAAGCTGATGGGTCTGGTGAACTGCGCCGGCATTGCGCCGGCCGCAAAGACCGTGGGCAAGGACGGGGCCCATTCACTAGCGCTGTTCAGCAAGGTCATCACGGTGAACCTGGTCGGCAGCTTCAATATGATCCGGCTCGCCGCCGAGGCCATGTGCAAGAACGAGCCCGAGCCGACCGGCGAGCGCGGCGTGCTGATCTCGACCGCCTCCGTCGCGGCCTACGACGGCCAGATCGGCCAGGCCGCCTATGCCGCGTCCAAGGGCGGCGTCGTGGGCATGACCCTGCCCATCGCCCGTGACTTGGCCCGCAACGGCATCCGCAGTATGACGATCGCCCCCGGCATCTTTGGCACACCGATGCTATTCGGCATGCCTCAGGAAGTGCAGGATGCGTTGGCCGCCAGCGTGCCCTTCCCTTCGCGCCTGGGCAAGCCCGAGGACTACGCCAAGCTGGTGCACCAGATCATCACCAACGACATGCTCAACGGCGAGGTGATCCGCCTGGACGGCGCGATCCGCCTGGCCCCGAAGTGAGACGGGTGCACGGCAAGGCCCAATGAACAACGGCCTCCGATCGGAGGCCGTTTGCTCTTGTCGACCGGCAGCATATGCTTCCGGCTGGCGAACTTACTTCTTTGCGCTGCGTGCGTGGATGATCCAGAGGCGGGCCAACTCGCCCGAACCGTCCGCTCCCTTGACCGTGCGCCAGGCAGCCTGCGCCTTGGCCATATCGCCACCTACGTAGTGCGCCAGGCCCAGGTAGAGCTTGGCATCGTCGGCGCGCTTGAGCTCGCCCTTGGCGATACCCGCCTCGATCAGCTTGATGCCGGCGGCGGCTTCGCCGCGGAAGGCTTGGGCCAGGCCCAGACTCACCAGCGCATCACCGGCCTTGGCTTCGTTGGCAGCGTTCAGCGCCAGCGTCTGGGCGGACTTGGCCTCGGCGATCTTCTTGACCATCAGGTCCAACAGGCGCTTGTGGCGCTCGCCCTCTTTGCCCTGACCCAGCACATTGGCGGCCAGACCCTGCTCGACGACGCGCTTGCCCTCTTCCGGATAGCCGGCCTGGGCGGCCAGCTGGGCCATCTCCATAAAGTCGTCGGCACCGCGCATATTGTCGGTGGCCAGACGCAGGCGGTAGACATCCAGCCCGAAGCGGGCCGAGAAACCCTTCTTCTGCGGCAGACCGCCAAGGATCTGGGCCCACAGCTGCTTGGACGGATAGTAGTTCAGCAGCTTTTCGGTCGCCAGCGCCTCGGTGGCCGCGTCGTTCTTCTTCTGGGCCGCGAACAGCAGCAGGTTCAGCTTATCCTGGCTCGGCGCCTTACCGGCGCGCTCGCCGGCCTGGATCTCCGCCAGCGTGTCCTTCAGCACCGCCGTCATGTCACCGGACTTGAACTGTGCCTGCTGCTGGATGGTCTTGACCGTGGCACTGGTGCCGCCGGCTGCGAAGTACTTGTTCGCCCATTCCAGCGCCTTGGCCGCACTGCCGGCGCGCAGATAGGTGCCGGCAATCGCCTCCATATACTGCAGCTGCTGCGCTGCGGCCAGACGCGGCTTGAGCACCTCGAAGGCACGGCTCATCGAGTCGGCATCGTTGACACCCATCGCGGCCGAAAAGCGCATGCCTTCGATCGCGTTGTTCTCGGCGGCACTGCGACCACCCACCGCCTCGGCATCACGCACCTTGGCCAGGGCTTCCTTGTACTTGCCTGCCTTGATGAGGCTGCCCGCCTCGCGCAAATGCTTGCCGATGTCCGGACGCACGCCCTCTGCCTGTGCGACGGCCGATGCGATGCCCAGACCACCCTCGGGTGCGGCACCGAAGACGAAGGCGACGGCGCCAACCGCTGCGCCTGCCAGGGTCCTGAGTTTCATGCTTGCTCTCCTAGGAAGAAAAACGCGCCGCCCTCGCGGGAAGCGCGTTCATTCGGTCAACCGACCATCAGAGGAACTGCTCGTTACCGACCATGCCCATCTTCTTGACGCCGAGTCGCTGGGCGGCGGCCATGACTGCAGCCACATTGCCGTACTCAACCAGCTTGTTCGGCTTGATGTGGACTTCGTCCTGGTCCGGCTGGGCAGCGATCTCGGCCAGCTTCTTGTCGACATCCTTGGCATTGGACAGGGCGACGCCGTCCCAGAACACCGTACCGTCGAAGTCGATGAAGACCTCGTGGATCACCGGCTCGCGCGTCGGCGGCGGCGGATTGCCGGCCGGCATGTCCAGGTTCACCGAGTGCAGCTGAATCGGGATGGTGATGATCAGCATCACCAGCAGCACCAGCATCACGTCGATCAGCGGCGTCGTGTTGACGTCCAGCATCACTTCGGGTTCGTCACTGCCCGAGGAGCTACCTACATTCATTCCCATGCGATTCCCCCGCTTCAGCCGCCGCGAGCCGGCGGCTCGGTGACGAAACTGATCTTCAGGATGCCCGCGCGCTGGCAAGCCACCATCACGCGGCCGACCGACTCGTACCGAGCCTTCTCGTCGCCGCGGATATGCACTTCCGGCTGCGGGTTCAGCACCGACACCTTCTTCAGGCGTGCAACCAGTGCCTCGTTGTCGGGCACCAGAGCGGTGTTCCAGTAGACGTCGCCGTCCTTGGTCACCGCCAGCTCGACGTTCTCCGGCTTGGTCACGCGCACGACGTTGGTCTCTTTTGGCAGAGACAGCGTCACCGATTGCGTCACCACCGGGATGGTGATGAGGAAGATGATCAGCAGCACCAACATCACGTCCACGAGGGGCGTGGTGTTGATGGCCGAGACCACCTCGTCATCGCCGGAAGATGATCCGACGTTCATGCCCATGATATGGCTCCGGCGCTGGGTGGATTAGCGCTTGACTTGACGGTTGCCCATCAGCACGCCGTGCAGATCGGCGGAGAAGGCGCGCACCTGACCCATCAGGGCCTTGTTGCGGTTGACCATCCAGTTGTAGCCCAGCACGGCCGGCACAGCCACGCCCAGGCCGATGGCGGTCATGATCAGCGCCTCGCCCACCGGACCGGCCACCTTGTCGATCGAAGCTTGGCCGGCCACACCGATGGCAGTCAGCGCCTGCAGAATGCCCCACACGGTACCGAACAGGCCGATGAAGGGCGAGGTCGAACCGACGGTAGCCAGGAAGCCCAGACCGCTTTGCAGACGGCCGTTGACGTCAGCCACAGCGCGCTCGACATTCATCGTCACCCAGCTGTTGTGGTCGATGTTCTCGGTCAGCGCGCCTTCGTGGTGCTCGGAGGCATCGACGGCGGTCTGCGCGATATAGCGGAAGGCACCGGTTTCCTTCAAGCTCTTGACGCCTTCAGCCAGGCTAGCCTTCTTGAAGAAGGTGGCACGCACGTCCTTGGCTTCCTTGCCCAGCTTGTGGGTGTCCCACAGCTTGGTCACCATGATGTACCAGGTACCCATGGACATGATCACCAGGATGGCCAGCACGCCCTTGGACACGGCATCGCCGTGCTCGATCATGGCCTTCAGGCCGTAAGGGTTGTCGGCCGGCTCGGCAGCGGCGGCTGGGGCGGCCTCAGCAGCAGGCGCCTCGATAGCAGGCGCGGCTTCGGCAGCGGCCGAGGCGGCTTCGACGGCCGCAGAGGCGGCGTCAGCGGCCTGAGCCTGGACAGACAGGGGCGCGGCCAGAGTCGCAGCGAAAGCGATGGCGGCGAGCAGGCCGGAAATACGAGAGATCATGGAGGTAACTCCTACGTAGAGAGATCGGAACTCAGGTTGTGAATGGGGCGGTCCGTGCTCGGACCGCGCACCGATTGCTGGGTAGGGCGGGGCAGGGCTTTATTCGATGCGGAACGCGAACTCCTGCTCGAAGACATGGTCGCCCGGGCACTCATAGGTGTCGCTCAGCGTCTCGGTGATGGCTGCGATCAGGGCGCGCTGGGCGCGGCGATCCACACCACCACGCAGCGGGGTGACATCCACTTTCACCACCCGACCGGACTTGACCGTGGCCAGCACCTTGTAAAGCGCCTCACCACTCCAGTTGACGGCCGGCACTTCGGGTTTACCCATCTTGGTGCACACCATGCCTGCCGTGATCTTGGCAGGCTTGGGAGCCGGCGGCGCAGGCGGCGCCACCACGGGCGGCGGCGTCGGTGCGACCTCACGCGCCGGCGGCGGCGTGTTGCTCTGGGTGGTGATGGCGGGCGTGGGCGGCGGCGGTGCGGTGACCTGCACTTCCGGCGGCGGGATGAAGGGCGGGGGCGGCGCCTTCATGTCCGGAGGCGGCGGCACCACCTTCTCCGGCGGCGGCGGCGGCTTGACCTTCTCCTCCACCACCTTCACATCGATCGGACCCTTGACGGCCTCGACCACCTTGCGGGCCAGACCACTGGCCAAGGCCCAGATGATGATCACGTGGATCACGATCACGATGCCAATGCCGGTCAGACGCGACGAGCTTTGGTTCTCCTGCGCAAAGTTCATGCGCGCTCCTTCATAAGACTGCGAAACTCATTCATCAACACATGCGGGGGAGTTGGGCTCGACACAGCACTCGCAGCAGGCCAGGATGAAGATCTCAGGCCTTGACCCTGTCCTGCTCTTGCTGACGACGTGCCAGAGCGCGGCACAGACCATTGCCTGCACCTACGGCACCGCGCGCTGCCCCGGCCCGACACATGGCAGGCAAGAACGAACGGGACGCCGATTGAACGAAAACTCGCAACACGCTGGACACGAAAAAACCACACTCAACAAAAAGGCCCGCTGGCTTGCGACCACGGGCTCCCAGAGAACCGGGCTCACTGTAACAAAACTACAGCGACAACCCCATCCTCGCGGCCAAGATCATAACCGACTTGCCAAGAGCCCCTGCCATGGGGCTTTCCCGACCCTTACAGCCCGCTTGCAGAGCGAACAGACCGCCTAAAACACCACAACTCGCAAACTGGTATTTTGCTGGTATTGAGCCAGTTCAAAACCAGAGATTGCCTAGGGCTTACCCTAGATGTGCGTCGCGCGCCCGCTCACGCCGCCGCTCGCACCAGACGCGGCACCGCATCCAGCAGCGCTCGGGTGTAGGCCTGCTGCGGCGCAGCCAGTACCGTTTGCGCCGATCCTGCCTCCACAATGCGGCCCGCCCGCATCACCGCGACCTCGTCGGCGATGTATTCGACAACGCCGATATTGTGGGTGATGAAAAGATAGGCCAAGCCGCGTTCGCGCTGTAAAGCGCGCAACAGATTGAGAATTTGCGCCTGCACCGAGACGTCCAGCGCCGAGGTCGGTTCGTCGCAGACGATCAGCTGCGGCTCAACCGCCAGTGCCCGCGCAATCGCGATGCGCTGGCGCTGGCCGCCACTGAACTCGTGGGGGAAGCGCTCCAGTGCATCGCGGCGCAAGCCCACCTGGTCCACCAGCTGCTCCAGCTTGCGGCGCCTTGCCGCGGCATCCAGATCGGGCCGCAGGGCCAGCACCCCCTCCTCCAGCAACTCCAACACCCGCATGCGCGGGTTCAGCGAGGCAAAGGGGTCCTGGAAGATGATCTGCACCTTGCGACGGGCATCGCGCAGGGCCTCGCCCTGCAGGCGGAAGAGATCCTGCCCGTCGAGCAAGGCCTGACCCTCGATCTGGGCCTGGTGGCGCAAGAGCTGCACGATGGCCTTGCCCGAGGTGGTCTTGCCGCAGCCCGACTCGCCCACCAGGGCCAGCGTGCGGCCGGCATGGATCTGGTAAGACACCCCCGCCACGGCGTCGAAGAAACGCTTGCCACCAGCGCCGAACAGGCCGGTCTTGAGCGCGAAGCGCACCTTCAGCGCCCGCACATCCAGCAGCGGTTCGGCAGCACCGACCGGCTCGGGCCGGGCCGCGGCCTCGACCGCCGTCGCCCGCACCTGCGCCAACGGCGCTTCGTCGGCATGGGTATAGAGCCGGCAACGGACCGAATGGGTGTCGTGAAGCCGGGTCAGCTCCGGACGGTTGCCGGCGCAGCCCTGCAACGCCCGGTCGCAGCGCGGCGCGAAGCGACAGCCCTCGAACTCCTGCCACAGCGGCGGCACCGTGCCAGCAATGGCGGCCAGCGCTTCGCCGCGCTTGCCGGCATCCGGCAAGGCCTGCAGCAGCAGCCGGGCGTAGGGGTGCTTGGGCGCCGCGAAGAAATCGGCCGCTGGTGCCAGCTCGATGATCTGGCCCGCATACATCAGCGCGACCTGGTGGGCCATGCCCGACACCACGGCCAGGTCGTGGGTGATCAGCAGCACCCCCAGCTGGCGCTCGCGCTGCAGATCCTTCAGCAACTCGAGGATCTGCGCCTGGATGGTCACATCCAGCGCGGTGGTGGGTTCGTCGGCGATCAGATAGTCGGGCTCGGCCGCCAGCGTCATCGCGATCATCACGCGCTGCTTCTGCCCGCCGGAGAGCCGGAACGGGTACTCGTCGATGCGGCGCTCGGGCTCGGGAATGCCGACACGGCGCAGCCAGTCGATCGCCTTGGCCCGCGCCGCCGCGCCGCGCAGCGGGGTATGGGTCTCGATCGCCTCGACGATCTGCTGGCCCACCCGCAGCACGGGGTTCAGGCTGGTCGAGGGCTCCTGGAAGATCATGCCGATGCGGCCGCCCCGCACCTGGCGCATCTGCGCCTCGGGCAGGCCGAACACATCGGTCTCGTCCAGCATCAGCCGGCCGGCGGTAATGCGACCGTTGTCGGGCAGCAAACGCATCAGGGCCAGGGCCGTCATGCTTTTGCCGCAGCCCGACTCGCCCACCAGCGCGAAGGTCTCGCCGCGCGACAGGCTCAGCTGCATGCCGTCGATCGCCCGCACCAGGCCCACTTCGGCGTCCAGCGCTACCTTGAGGTCTTGAATCTTCAACATGCTCGGTCCGTCCTCAGGCCTTGCCACTCTTCTTGGCCAGCGACAGCACGCGCGGGCGCAGGCTGCGGGCGCGGGGGTCGAAGGCATCGCGCACGCCATCGGCGAACAGATTGGCCGCCAGCACCAGGCTCACCATAAAGCCGAAGGCGGCCGCGAAGCTCCACCACACGACCGGGTCGCGCGACATCTCGGCACGGGCCAGATTGATCATGCCGCCGAAGCTGTTCATCGACGGATCCACACCGACACCCACATAGGTCAGCACCGCCTCGTAGAGGATCAGTTCGGAGAAGGACAGCACCAGTGTGATCAGCACCAGATGCATCACATTGGGCACGATATGGCGGGCCATGATGCGACTGTGGCTGACGCCGAAGGCGGTTGCCGCCTGCACATAGTCCAGCTCGCGCAGCTTGAGCGTCTCGCCGCGCACCAGCCGGCACAGGCCGGCCCAGCCGGTCACGCCGAGGATCACGCAGAGCAGGAACATCTTCAGGTCGGAGCGCTCGGCGCCGGTCTCGAACAGCTCGGGGTTCTTGTCCAGAAAGACCTGCACCATCAGCACGCAAGCGGCGATCAGCAGCACATTGGGCACCGAGCTGAGCGTGGTGTAGATGTACTGGATCAGCTCGTCGACCCAGCCCTTGAAATAGCCGGCCAGCACGCCCAGCACCAGGGCCAGCGGCAGCGTGGCCAACGTGGACAGCGCGCCGATCACGAAGGCGGTGCGCACGCTCTTCAGGGCCTGGTACAGCACATCGTTGCCGGTGCGGTCGGTACCGAACACATGGTAGTGGCCCATCAGCGCGACCAAAGGACCGCACAGCAGCAGGGTCACGCTCAGCGTCAGCAGCAATGCGCGCCAGGGATAGTGGGTGCGGTCGGCGCAGAGGTCGCGCCAGGCCCGGGCCAGCCCGCCGTGGCCGCGCGCCAGCAGGGCCGCGCCCAGCAGCCAGGCCAGCGCCGCCAGCACCAGCGCGCCCAGCAGGCCCTGCAGCGCTTTTTGCAGCACATCGCCGGCCCACTCACTGGCTGGATCCTGCAGATGGGCGCCGCCGAAATCGAGGCGCGGATAGTCGCGCTTGTCGCCCACCGTCTCCTTGTTGAGACCCTGATAGGCCAGCGGCGCCGAGTAGCTGGTCTCGCGCATCTCGATCTGACGCGCCAGCAGCAGATCCAGCAGCGACTCGCTGCGCGTGTCGTAGAAGGTTTGCACCGCCGCGGCCGAGCCCGCGGAGGCCGGCAGCGCGCGGCGGAAATGCACGCTGTCCAGCGCAGTCACCAGCAGGAACAGGCCCAGCACCAGGCCGCCGCACAGCGCGGCCGGGTCGCGCAGCACCCGGTCCCAGGTGGCGCGCAGGGTCGGGTGCGCACGCACCCGCAGCACATACAGGCCGAGGGCGGCGAACATCAGCCACAGCGCCACATCGGTCCACAGATAGACAAGCTTGAATCCCATCATGATGCTCTACCGCTCTCAGGCCAGGCGCACACGCGGGTCGACCCAGGTGTAGGCAATATCGATCAAGGCATTCGTCGCGATGTAGAGCAAGGCGCCGAGGAAGACCATGGTCCGGACGATGGCGAAATCCTGGCCGGAGATCGCCTCAATGACGAAGGCGCCCAGACCCGGAATGCCGAAGAAGCTTTCGAACACCAGGCTGCCCATGAAGACATAGGGCAGATAGGCGCCAGCGCTGGTGATGATGGGGATCAAGGCATTGCGCAGCACATGGCGGAACAGCACGATCTGCTCCGACAGGCCCTTGGCGCGGGCGGTGCGCACATAGTCCTTGCCCACCTCCTCCAGGAACATCGCGCGATACAGCCGCGCCTCGCTGCCCAGCCGGGCCAGCAGCGACAGCAGCACCGGCAGGATCAGGAACTTGATCGCATCCAGGCCTGGCGCAAAGCCGTTGATGGGCACCAGCTTGAGCAGGCGCGAAAAGAAGTACTGGCCGACGATGATGTAGAACAGCGCCGAGATCGACAGCATCAGCACGCACAGGACAACGCCCCAGAAGTCGATGCGCGAGTTGCGGAAGAACACCAGCAACAGCGCGAACGCGGTGCTGACGATGATCTGCAGAATGAAGATCGGCAGGGCCAGCTGCAGGCTGACGCCCATGCGGGTCTTGATCTCATGGCCGATATTGACGGCCTGGCGGGCGTCCGAGCGACCGAAGTCCAGCGCCATCAGCGAGACTGAGCGCTCCCACAGAATCGTGTCGGTCAGCCGCGCCGTCCCGCCCTGGGCCTCGTTCCAGTAGAGCGGCTTGTCATAGCCGCGCTCGGCCTTCCACTTCTCGATCTGCTCCTGGGTGACTCGCTTGCCGCCGATGTTCAGCCGCGCCATATCGTCGGGCGTGTTGACCGAGAAAAACAGGAAGAAGGTGAAGAGATTGACCCCCAGCAGGATCAGGAAGCCGTAGCCGATACGGCGCACGATGTAGTTCAGCATGGCCGCTCTCAGACGGGTTGGTTCGCTTGCAGATAGCCCTGGGCGGTAGCGCGCTCGCGAGCCAGGTAGGCACGACGGCCATTCCAGGCGATCAGCAGGCCGCCCAGCAGCAGGGCCAGCAGCGGCCACCAGACCGGCTGGTTCCAGGCCGCCTGCTGCCGGGCGCGCTGGGCCGCATCCACACGGTAGTAGCGCCCCATATCGCGGATCATGATGCCGGGCTTGCCGTTGTAGACCCAGCTTTGATAAGCCGAGGCCACATAGGGCCAGTAGCCCCAGGCCCAGGGCGCATCCTCGCGGGCGATGGCCACCATCCGGTCTATCACCTGCTGCTTCTCGGGCCCGTCGTCCAGGGTCTGCATGCGGCGGTAGAGGCGGTCGTACTCGGGGCTTTCGTAGTTGGCGGTGTTCTCGCCCTCATGCTTGCTCTTGCTGTTGGGGCCATAGAGCAGGAACAGGAAATTCTCTGCATCCGGATAGTCGGCCAACCAGCCCCACCAGAAGATCTGGTGCTTGCCCTTGAGCACCTTGTCCTGGAACTGGTTGTAGTCGGTGGCGCGTATCTCCAGCTGTATGCCCAGCTTGGCGAACTGCTTGACCATCCAGTCCAGCTCGGCCTTCAGCTCCGGCGTCGGCGCACGCTGGTAGTCATAGCTGAGCACCAGGGGCTTGCCGGTCTTGGCATCACGGCCGTCCGGATAGCCGGCCTCGGCCAGCAGCTGCTTCGCATGCTCGATCGGACGCCGCTGCACCTGACCGTCGACCACATGGTGGGTCACCGGGTTGTGACCTTCCACCGTGCCCTCGCGCGAGCCGAACACACCGGGCGGCACCGGGCCGTGCGCGGCCACCCCGCCCTTGGTGCGGAAGATGCGACCATAGCCCTCCTCCCAATCGATCGCGATCGACAGGGCCTGGCGCAGCTTGCGGTTCTTCAGCTGCTGCTCGGGGGTGTCGCCACGACCTATCACCGGGTCCATCCAGTTGAAGCCCAGGTACCAGCTGTTGATGTCGGTGGACTGGGGGAACTTGAAGCCCTTGGCCTGGTAGGTGGCCTTGACTTCGTCGGAGTCGTCCATATCGACCTGGAAATCCACACCCCATTCGGGCCGCTCTATCTCGGGCACGTCCAGATAGCCCTGCTTGAACAGCTCCTTGGTCGGCACCTTCTCTTTGACGATGGTGGAGACGATGGTGTCGATGAAGGGCATGGTCTTGCCGCAGTCATCCAGCAAACCGGCCTTGCGATCCTCCTCGCTGCCCTCGCAGGGATAGGGGTCGCCGCGGTAATGGGGGTTGCGCTTCATCACATGACGGCGATCCTGCACATACTCCGTCATCATGTAGGGGCCGGTGCCCAGCGGCCACTGGTTCAGCGACAGGCTGTTCTCGCTCATGCCAGGCTGGGCATAGAAGGCATCGGCCTCCCAGGGCAGCGGCGAGACGAAGGTCATCGCCAGCCAGTACTGCCACTGCGGGTACTTGCCGTGGATCTTGATACGCAGCGTGTGGCTGTCCAGCGCCTGCGCGCCCTCAAGCGGCCATTGCCTGAAGTCCAGAAAAGGCTTGTCGCGGGCGCTCTCGGGCAGGCCTTGGAGCAGTTTGGCGTTCTCGGCGCGAATCAGCTTGGCGTAGTCCTTCAGGCCGACCACATATTCCGAGAAGATCGCGAAGATGGGCGCCTCGATGCGCGGTGTGGCATGGCGCTTGAGCGCATAGACATAGTCCTCGGCCACCATCTCGCGCGTGCCCTGCACCTCGAAGTCCCAGGGCGAGCGCTTGTCGCCCAGCTCGGCACGACTGAGCTTGTGATAGAGGTAGTTGCCCTTGTCGTCGCGTGCCAGCGCGGGATGCGGCTGGTACTTGATGCCCTTCTTGATCGGAATGTCGTAGACGCTGTAGGCAATCTGCTCGGCCGGCGCATCGTCGGGCAGACGCACACCGGCCTTGTCCAGGTAGAAAGGCTTGACCACCGCCTCGGCGGTCTTGGGCACCAGCTGGTAGGGCCGCTTCAGGTAGTGATAGGCGTAGAGCGGTTCGTAGATCTGGTAGGTGTAGACCGACTCGGGATTGCTATAGCTGGCGATCGGGTCCAGATAGCGCGGAGAGCGCTCGGAGAAGGAGTTGTAGAGCGTGTTGCTCTGGGCCGCACCGTCCGGGTGCGGGCTGTTGTTGCAGCCGATCTGGCTCAGCGCCAGCAGCCCCAGCAGCAATGCCGTCCCGGCCCGGCGCCAGCCCATGCACCCCACCGCGCGCACCGGTGCGCCCGCTCTCGTCAGCCCCTGCATGAACCCCATCCTTCCCGCCCTGATCGCCCGCCGCAGCGGCCTGCGATAGCGGCCCGCTCGACACGGCCGGGCCTTGCGACCCGATCGAAATAAACGAGCCCCCGGTCAGGCGGCTTGTGGCCGCTGCGCCGGAGGCAATGCCGCGATCATAGCGACTCGGCTGATGCCGGCATGCCGTGGTTTGCCCGCAGCCCCTGGGCCCGAGCACCCCGCGATCACGGGATGCGCAAAGTCATGCGCCACCCTGCATCAGTGGCTGTGGCCCCAGGCCAGCAGCAGCTCGCGCCCCTGCACCAGCAGCTCGGCCTTGGCTCCCACCGGCAGGCTGACCTTGGTGGGCACATGGCCGAAAGGCAGGCCGGTGAAGATGGGCGCCTTGCAGCGCGAACGCAGCAGCTCGACCACCGTCTTCAGGCCATAGCCGCGGTCCAGTGGTGACTTCTTCCAGTCGGTGAAGGCCCCCAGCAGAATGGCCTTCTGCTGGTCGAGCACGCCGGCCTGCAGCAGTTGCAGCAGCATGCGCTCGACGCGGTAGGGATGCTCGGCCACATCTTCCAGGAACAGGATGCCGCCCTTGACCTTGGGCCAGTGGGGCGTGCCCAGCAGCGAGACCAGCATCGTCAGATTGCCGCCCCAGAGCCGGCCGCGCGCCTCGAAGCCGTCATGGCCGGCCTCGGTGCGAAAACCCACCGCCTCCAGCGAACCGTCCATCGCCTCGACAAAGCAGTCGCGGGTGATCTCGTCGACACCGCCATCCGCGTCACTACGACCGAAGTCTGCGGCCGCCAGCGGGCCGGCCCAGCTGCTGGCGCCGGCATGGGCCAGCAGCCCCAGCTGCAGCGCGGTCAGATCGCTGTGGCCGACCCAGCGCGTGCCCTTGTCCACGCTCTTGGCCAGCAGCTTCCAGTCGATCTGGTCCAGCAAGCGGCTCAGGCCATAACCGCCCCGGCTGGCCAGCGCGATCGCGGGCGCGGCCTTGGCCACTCGATGGATCGCGGCCAGGCGGGTGGCGTCGTCACCGCCGAAACGCTGCTGCCTGGCCAGCGCCGCCTCGTCCAGGCTCACATCAAAGCCCAGCTGGGCCAGCCGCTTGGCCGCACGCTTGAGGGCGGCGGCTTCGGCGATGACGCCGGCAGGGGTGTAGAGGATCAGAGCGCTCATGGTGGGGTTTCGTCCAGATGGGTCACGTCCCCGGTGGGGATGGGTTCGTCGGCGGCGCCGGCCGCAGCGGCTCGGGCCAGATCGCGGCGGCGGCGCGCGGCCTCGCGCCGCTCGGCAAAGAATTCACGCAAGAGCCGGGCCGACGCCTCGGCCAGCACACCGCCCTGCACATGGGTGTGGTGGTTCAGCTGCGCTTGAGAAAACAGATCCAGCACCGAGCCGGCCACGCCGGTCTTGGGATCGGCGGCAGCAAACACCACCCGCTTGAGCCGCGCATGCATCATCGCCATCGCGCACATCGCGCAGGGCTCCAGCGTCACGAAGAGCTCGCACTCCGGCAGTCGGTAATTGCCCAGCAGCGTGGCCGCATGCCGCAGTGCGACGATCTCCGCATGGGCGGTCGGGTCATGGGTGGTGATCGGCCGGTTGTAGCCGGTGGCGATCACCTGGCCTTGGCGCATCAGCACCGCGCCGACCGGCACCTCGCCCACCAGCATGGCGTTATGCGCCTGGTCCAGCGCCAGGCGCATCGCATATTCGTCGGCGGCCGCGGCCGCAGGAGGGATGGAGAAGCTGCTCATCGAGGCGGGCGAGTTTAGCAAGTGCCCCCGCTATGCTTGACACCCATGCAAGACGCCTTGTTTCCCGATGCGGCCAAAACGGCGGCGGCACCCGCTTCGGCCGACACGGCGGGCGGGCGCACCCAGGTAGCCTCCATGCCGCCGGACCCGACCCAGCAGGCCCTGGCCGCAGCCCTGCCGGCTGCGGTGCATCTGGGCACCTCGTCCTGGTCCTACCCCGGCTGGGCCGGCATCGTCTGGGCCAAACGGTATTCGGAAAGCCTGCTATCCAAGCACGGGCTGGCGGCCTACAGCCAGCAGCCGCTGATGCGGGCCGTCAGCATAGACCGCGGCTTCTACCGGCCGCTGCAAGCCAGCCAGTACCAGCGTTATGCCGAACAGGTGCCAGCGGGCTTTCGCTTCACCGTCAAGGCGCCCAGCCTGGTGGCCGATGCCCAGCTGCGCGGCGAGAACGGCCGCGGCCAGCGGGCCAATCCGGCCTTTCTGGACCCGCAGCTGGCGCTGCAGGAGTTCATCGCGCCCGCGCTGGAAGGCCTGGGCGACAAGATCGGCGCGCTGGTATTCCAGCTGAGCCCCCTGCCCCCACCCCTGCTGGCCCGCATGCCCGAGCAGCTGGAGCGTCTGCGCACGCTGCTCAAGATCCTGCCCGATCTGCGCGCCCTGACGCCGGACGGCGTGATCGCGGTCGAGGTGCGCGACCCGCAGTGGCTCAGTGCCGATTTCGTCGCGGTGCTGCGCGAGACCGGCGCCACCTACTGCCTGGGCCTGCATCCCAAGCTGCCGCCCATCGAGGCGCAGCTGCCGCTGCTGCGCGCGCTATGGCCCGGCCCCCTGGTCTGCCGCTGGAACCTGAACCCGCTGCACGGCCCTTACGGCTACGAGGATGCGGCGCGGCGTTATGGCGAATTTGACCGACTGATGGACCCAGACCCCACAAGCCGTGCGGTGCTGGCGCGGGTCGTGCGCGGCACCGCCGGCGCCGGGCACAAGGCCTATGTGACGATCAGCAACAAGGCCGAGGGCTGCGCGCCGCTGAGCGTGCGTGTGCTGGCCGAGGCCATCGTGGCCGCAGACGCGGCCTCGCCCGCCCGGCGTTGACGGAGCTAGAGCCCGGACGCCGCCTCGGAGGCGCGTTGCGCCCCCTGCTGCTGCAGGCCTTCGACCTGTTCCCGGACCTCCGCGGACCGGACAGGCCGCGCCGGCAATGCGGCAGAAGCCGGTTCCGCAGCCGGGGCCGGCTGCTGCAGCTGGCGCTTGGCCATCAGCAGCACGATGGTCAGCACGATCACCACCCCCAGGATGCTCAGGGCTGCACGCATGGAAGAGTTCCTTCCCCTGCCTGAAGGCAGCGTTCAGCGCCCCAGCTCGCCGCCGGAATGCGGGCCCATCACTCCCACTCGATAGTGGCCGGCGGCTTGCTGGAGACGTCGTAGGTCACGCGGTTGATGCCGCGCACCTCGTTGATGATGCGGGCCGAAGTGCGCTTCAAAAGACTGTAGGGCAGCTCGGCCCAGTCGGCCGTCATGAAATCGCTGGTCTGCACCGCGCGCAGCGCCACCACATAGTCATAGGTGCGGCCGTCGCCCATCACGCCCACGCTCTTGACCGGCAGGAAGACGGTGAAGGCCTGGCTGGTCAGTTCGTACCAGGTCTTGCCCGTGGCCTCGTCGCGGGTGTTGCGCAGCTCCTCGATGAAGATGGCATCGGCGCGACGCAGCAAATCGGCGTACTCCTTCTTCACCTCGCCGAGGATGCGCACCCCCAGGCCCGGGCCCGGGAAGGGATGACGGTAGACCATCTCGGGCGGCAGGCCCAGAGCCACGCCCAGCGCGCGCACCTCGTCCTTGAAGAGTTCACGCAGTGGCTCCAGCAGCTTCAGGCCCAGCTGCTCGGGCAGACCGCCGACATTGTGGTGGCTCTTGATCGTGGTGGCCTTCTTGGTCTTGGTACCACCGCTCTCGACCACATCGGGGTAGATGGTGCCCTGGGCCAGGAAGGTGGCGCCCTTGACGGCCGGCCGGCTGTCATTCCCGCTCTTGCCGGCATCGCCGGCCTTGAGCTTGGCGGCCTCGGCCTTGAAGACGTCGACGAACAGGCCGCCGATGATCTTGCGCTTCTTCTCGGGGTCGGTGACGCCGGCCAGCTGGCCCAGGAAGAGCTCGCTGGCATCGACGCGGATCACCTTCGCATGCAGCTTGCCGGCGAACATGTCCATCACCATATCGCCCTCGTTCAGGCGCAAGAGGCCGTGATCGACGAAGACGCAGGTCAGCTGGTCGCCGATGGCGCGGTGGATCAGCGCCGCGGCCACCGAGGAATCGACCCCGCCGGACAGACCCAGGATCACCTCCTCGTCACCCACCTGCTCGCGGATCTTCTGGACGGCTTCTTCGATGTAGTCGCCCATGATCCAGTCGCCCTTGCAGCCGGCGATCTCGCGCACAAAACGCGTCAGCATGGCCTGGCCCTTGACGGTATGCGTCACCTCGGGATGGAACTGCAGCGCGTAGAAGCGCTTCTCCTCGTTGGCCATGCCGGCGATCGGGCAGCTGGGGGTCGAGGCCATCAGCTTGAAGCCCGGCGGCAGTGCGGTGACCTTGTCGCCATGGCTCATCCAGACCTTGAGCATGCCGTGGCCTTCCAGGGTCGCATGGTCCTGGATGCCGTCGAGCAACCGGGTGTGGCCATGCGCGCGCACCTCGGCATAGCCGAACTCGCGTTGATCGCTCCACTCGACCTTGCCACCCAGCTGCACCGCCATGGTCTGCATGCCATAGCAGATTCCCAGCACCGGCACGCCCAGTTCCCAGACCGCCTGCGGGGCACGCAGCTCGTGGTCCTCGTAGGTGGACGCATGGCTGCCGGACAGGATGATGGCCTTGGGTGCGAACTCGCGGATGAACTCATCCGTCACATCGTTGGGATGGATCTCGCAGAAGACCTGGGCCTCGCGCACGCGCCGTGCGATCAGCTGGGTCACCTGGGAGCCGAAATCGAGGATCAGGACTTTGTCATGCATGGCGGCGATTCTCAGTGGAGGCTTGGATTCGGTCGGTCAGGAAGCCTGCTGGGCCAGGCCGGCGGCCGCGCGTTCGCGGGCGAAATGCCGCCAGGCGAACAGCAGCGACAGCGCCTGCAGCAGTGCGCAGAAATAGAAGGGCATGCCGATGCGCCAGTCGCCCTTGGGCAACTCGGCCACGAAGTACATCAGCCCGGAGCCCAGCACCGGCGCCAGCACCGCCATCACGCTGTTGAGCGAGGCGACGGCACCCATGGTCTGGCCCTGGGTGCGGGCATCGGCGGCATTGGAGATCAGACTCTGCATCGCGGTGGCGGCGGCAAAGCCCAGCACATTGAAGACAATGACCGCGTACATCATCCAGCCCTCGGTGGCCGCCCCCCAGACGAAGTTGGTCACGACGCTGGAGGCCAGGCCCAGCACCACCAGGCGCTGGGCGCTGAAGCGTTTGAGCAGATGGCGGATCAGAAAGCCCTGCACCAGCACCGACATCACCCCCACCGCGAACAGCGACAGGCCGTTCTCCTTGGGGCCCCAGCCGAACTTGAAGGTGGTGTAGAGCACCCAGCTGGTGTGCAGCACCAGCTGGGCCAGCGCACTGAGCCCCATCACATAGACCAGGGCGCCCACGCCCTTGAGCGCGCTGAGCTTGCGCAGCGCGCTGACCGGGTTGGCCGTCTTCCAGTCAAAGGCACGGCGATGCTCGGCCGGCAGCGACTCGGGCAGCACGAAGAAGCCGTAGGCCCAGTTCAGCAGGGCCAGGCAGCCGGCCACATAGAAGGGCAGATGCAGGTCGATATCACCGAGCAGCCCGCCCATCACCGGCCCCAGCACAAAGCCCATGCCAAAGGCCGCCCCCAGCATGCCGAAGCGCTTGGCCCGGTCCTCGGGTGCGGTGATATCGGCCACATAGGCGTTGGCCACCGCGGCATTGGCCTGCATCGCGCCGGACAGCAGCCGCACCGCCACCAGCATCCACAATGCCGTGGCCGAGGCGGTGACGAAGAAGCTCAGCGCCAGGCCCGAGAAGCCGATCAGCATCACCGGCCGACGACCGTAGCGGTCCGACAGCGCACCCAGGATCGGCGCCCCGAAGAAGTTGGCGATGCCGAAGGCGAAGGTGACGGCCAGATAGGCCAGCGTGTGCTCGCTGGGGGTGGAGGCGAACGTCCCCACCAGGGGCGGCAGCACCGGAATGATCAGGCCGATCGCAATCATGTCGATCAGCACCGCCACCAGGATGAACGACATGGCGGCCTTGCGGCCGCCATTCGCTTCGGTAGACACCGAATCAGTCAAGCGTCACTCCAGGCGGTAGTTGGGCGCTTCCTTGGTGATCTGCACATCGTGCACATGGCTCTCGCGTATGCCGGCCGAGGTGATCTCGACAAACTCGGCGCGCTCGTGCATCTCGGCGATGCTGGCGCAGCCGCAATAGCCCATCGACGCGCGCAGGCCGCCGGCCATCTGGTAGACGATGGACACCATCGAACCCTTGTAGGGCACGCGACCCTCGATGCCCTCGGGCACCAGCTTGTCGGCGTTGGGGTTGGTGGTTTCGTCGTTTTCCTGGAAGTAGCGGTCGGCGGAGCCGGCCTTCATCGCACCGATCGAACCCATGCCACGGTAGCTCTTGTAGCTGCGGCCCTGGTAAAGGATGACCTCGCCGGGCGCCTCCTCGGTGCCGGCGAACATGCCACCCATCATCACCGCGCCAGCGCCGGCGGCGATGGCCTTGGCGATGTCGCCCGAGTAGCGGATGCCGCCATCGGCGATCAGCGGCACCCCGGTGCCCTTGAGCGCGGTGGCGACGAAATCGATCGCGGTGATCTGGGGCACGCCCACGCCGGCAACGATTCGGGTGGTGCAGATGGAGCCGGGGCCGATGCCGACCTTGACGCCGTCGGCGCCGGCTTCCACCAGGGCCAGCGCAGCCGCGCCGGTGGCGATATTGCCGCCAATCACATCGATCTGCGGATAGTTCTTCTTGACCCAGCGCACTCGCTCGATGACGCCCGAGCTATGGCCATGGGCGGTGTCGACCACGATGGCGTCGACACCGGCGCGCACCAGCAACTCGACCCGCTCCTCGGTCCCCTCGCCCACACCGACGGCCGCGCCGACGCGCAGTTTGCCCAGGGCGTCGCGGGCGGCGTTCGGGAAATTGGTCTGCTTGGTGATGTCCTTGACCGTCATCAGACCGCGCAGCTCGAAAGCGTCGTTGACAACCAGCACCCGCTCCAGCTTGTGCTTATGCATCAGCGCCTTGCCTTCTTCCAGCGAGGCGCCTTCCTTGACGGTGATCAGGCGCTCGGCCGGCGTCATGATCTCGCGCACCGGCGCGTCCATGCGGGTCTCGAAACGCAGATCGCGGCCCGACACAATGCCCACCACCCGCTTGCCCTCCAGCACCGGGAAGCCGGAGATGCCATGCTGTTCCGACAACTGCTTGACCTGGCGCACCGTGGTGTCGGGCGTGATCGTGATCGGGTCGCGCAGCAGACCTGACTCGTAGCGCTTGACACGCGCCACCTCGGCCGCCTGCTGGGCCGGCGTCAGATTCTTGTGGACGATGCCCATGCCACCTTCCTGGGCGATCGCAATCGCCAGCCGCGCTTCGGTGACGGTGTCCATGGCCGCCGATACCAGCGGCAGGTTCAGCCGGATATTGCGGGTCAGTTGGGTGGCAAGACTGGTGTCGCGGGGCAACACTTGGGAGAAGGCGGGCACCAGCAACACATCGTCGAAGGTGAGCGCTTTACCGAGCAGGCGCATGAGAGAAGCTCCAGAGGAGGGTAGGAACAGGCCCTTGCGGGCCCATTCCCCCCGTAGAACCGGACTTGCGACTTTCACCGCATCCGGCTCATGCACAACATGTGCGATTGACGGGAGCACGAGATTGTACCGTGCCCGTGTCTATCACACCGAAGCCTCAGACCTCTGAGGCCGGCTTCTTGACAGTCAATTTCAGGCTATGGACCTGGGCGTGACATACCGGGTGCAGGAGCACCCGATTGGACAGCGCGTTCGATCCACCCATTTCTCGTGGGATCAGGTGGTGATCGTGCCATCCGGTCTCTTCATTGAGTGGGACATTGCAATGCGCGCAGCACCCGCGTTGAGATCGATACAGCTGGACCCACTGACCTCGGTGGCCCTGCTTGTTCAGCAGTCGCTTGGAGCGCAGGTCGTCGCCGTATTGTTCCCAGGCTGGGTCGAAGGGGTGGAAATCCCCTTTGATTTTTACGTGGCGGACTATCGCCGTATCGGCCAGCCGATACAGACCCAGCCACCGCTCATTGGCGTCCGCGCCTTGTTTCTTCGTGGCGAACTCCCGTCTTCCGTCGAGGGTGTGCCAGTATTTGCTGGCGACCCACCGCGCGGTTTTCTTGGGATGCCGGCGTCGCGCCCAGCGTGTCAACCGCCACCAGAGTAGCGAGTCGATTCGGCTGAACGTTTGCTTGGCCACGATAGGTTGGTGGTACTGAGCCCAGCCTCGAAGCATCGGATTCAACAGCCTCAGCAGTTCATCCTGAGTCGCATGCAGGCTACCCCGCACCACGTCCCTCACCTTGCCATAAAACGCTTGCACGTTTTTCCTGCTCGGTTTGATCAGGAGCTTGCCGGAGTATTTCCGGAAGTTCCATCCCAGGAAGTCGAACCCTTCCGCGATGTTCGTGATTCGCGTTTTAGTCGGGGAGAGTCGCAATCCTCGTCGTGCAAGGAACGCTTCCACCCATGGCCGGACGACGTTCTCCAGCAGGTCTTGCGACGCACCAGTGATAACGAAGTCGTCCGCGTAACGAACCACGTTGACCTTCAGCTTCTGGACCTTGCGCTTTCCGGTCGCGGCTTGGATGTGCGCGACAAGATCGCGCTCCAGGCCGTTCAGGGCAACGTTGGCCAATACCGGCGAGATGATGCCGCCTTGCGGTGTACCCGCTTCCGTGGCTGAGAGCTGACCTTGGTGGACGACCCCGGCCTTCAACCATTTGCGCAAGACTCCCTTGTCCATGCGGACATGGTGGACCAGCCATTCATGATTGATGTGGTCGAAGCAGCCTTCGATGTCAGCCTCCAGCACCCAGGGCGCCGCTGCCTTTTGAGAGAGACAGACAAACAATTGGCTCATTGCATCGGCCGTCGAGCGATTGCGTCGAAAGCCGTAGCTGTTCGGGTCGCTGTCGGATTCGACGACGGGTTCAAGACCAAGCAGGTGCAGAGCCTGCACCGCCCGGTCCTTCAGCGTTGGAATACCCAGAGGGCGTTCCTTGCCGTTCGCCTTGGGGATGTAGACGCGCCGAAGCGGCCGCGCCCGGTATCCCCGTCGTTGTTTCAATGCCTGTATTGCCGCCCATTTGCTGGTCGGCGTGTCCCACAGTTCACGGTCGACGCCCGCCGTCCGTTTACCTGTATTTTCGGTCACCCGCTTGACGGCCAGTGCTCTGGCCGCAAACGAGCGGTTCAGCGATCTTTGGAGCGCCTTGACCCTCCGCCAATCCTGTTCACGAGATGCCTTCGCTATCCGAATCTGCGTCGTTCGCACCTGCTCCGAGACCTGACCCCAATCGATGGAGTGCCAGTCACCAGGCAGATGTGAGGACGCAGAGCCATCGTTTCCGATGTCCTTTTCCATGCAGTACCTCTTCTGTTGAGGCCCGGGGGCGCGGACGATCCCCGGAGGGATCGCTGTCCCTCCGGGCCGGTTACGTTAAGAACTCAGCAACCGGCTTACGACGGTTGTGCCACGTGAAAGTCAGCCCACTTTCGTGGCGAGGCAAAGCTTGAACCTCTATCCCGGCGATTACAGCCGGGCCTTCGCTTCCTTCACGATCCCATACCCCCTCGTCCAACAGGTCGTCTTGCGACTTCCCTGCCCATCGCCTAGGCGCTGGGCGGGCGGTGGGGCTTACCACGTTCCCTGATATCACCGGGGCTCGCGGCGTTGCGCCACGAGCCCCTATCCGTTTAGGGTCTACCTTTCTCGGGGTCACCGTTTGACGACGTACTCCCCTATGCGATGGAAGTAACCGGTGACGTGCCTTTTGGCTGCGGCCTATCAGCAGCTTTCCATGGCCGCTCAATGCTTACCCAAGTTCAGTCGGTAGTTCAGATCTCTTACCCCTGCGAAACAAGCCTAGCTCCTCAACCGCCGTGCTGCTGGCAGTATCTGTGCCGCTCCTCGCGGAGGCGGCACACCGGGACGAGCCCGGGGAACATTGTCAGAGGAGCTTCACACACGCCCGTTACCAGTCGTGCATGTCCTCGTAGGCTACTGTCGGTCGTACGACAGGATGTGTGCCGGCCTGCAGGTGCATGCCGGGTCATCAAGGCGAAGTCAGAGCATTGGCTCTATTGATCCACCGTGTTTTGAGCCGCGAGTGACCTCGTTGCTCGCAATGCCTCACGGCATGGCCATGCGGCAGCGTCCATTGCTGGATGCAGATGCACAGATTGTTGGCGAGGTGGGCCCCGCTGGTTTGCACATCCGGGGATGTGCCACGGTGACAGTTCCCGGGGCATGCGCCTCGGGGGGACCAGAAGAACTGGTCGATGAAAGGCCGTCTCTAGGACGACAAGAGAGCGACTACGTGTCGCACCGCAAAGCGGCATTATACGGAGCCGCCGGCCACCCTCGCGCGGCTACACTGCCGCTGTTTGTTCAGCCGCTGCCGCCATGCCTCATCACACCTCCCTGCTGCGCCAGACCCTTCTCGCCCTGCTGCTGCTGAGCCTGGCGTCCACCGCTGCCGCGCAATGGAAATGGCGCGATGCCAACGGCAAGGTTCAGTACAGCGATCTGCCGCCGCCGGCGGGCATCGCGGACAAGGACATCCTGCAGCGCCCCCCGGGTCAGCGCCAGCCCATCAATGTCCGTTCGGCTGACGAGATTGCCAGCGCGCCCAAGCCAGCCGCCAGCGCTGCCAAGCCGCCCAGCCGGGCCGAGCTGGAGCAGCAGGCCAAGCAGAAGCAACAGGAAGCCGAGGCCGCCAAGAAGGAACAGGACGAGGCACGGCGCAACGCCGAACTGAAGGCCGAGAACTGCCGTCGGGCGACCGAGCAGCTGCGCCTGCTGCAGGACGGCGTGCGACTGACACGGCGCAATGCCGTCGGCGAGAACATCCCGATGGACGATCAGCAGCGCGCCGAGGAAATCCGCCAGACCCGCGCGGTGATGGCCAGCGAGTGCAAGTCCTGACCGAGCGAAGCCGGTGATCCGGGCCAGTGCCGCAGCCGCCTCAGCGGCTGCTCTTGCCGGCCAGCGGGCGATGCCGCGACACGATGCGCTCGCCGCTGGCGCGGTAGCGCAGCCGCCGGGCCTCCTTGGGGTCGACAGTCAGCGGGCGGTAGACCTCGATGCGGTCGCGATCGCGCAAGACCGTCTCCAACGGCTTGATGCGCCCCCAAACGCCGATCTTTAGCGTCTCCAGCTGCGGCAGCATGGCCGCGAACTCGGGGCAGCCGCGCAGCGCGCTGAGCAGCGTCGTTGCGGCGGGCAGCCGCAGCCAGTGATGGCACAGAGCTCCGCGCTGCGGGCTCCAGACCAGCTCGACGCTGATCGTTTCAGCCGCTTCAGCGGGCTCCATAGACAGACTCGGCGCGCTGCACAAAGGAATCGACAAAGGTATTGGCGATGCGGTCGAACACCGGACTGACCACCGCCTCCAGCGCAGCGCTGGAGAAGGCATAGCGCAGCTCGAATTCGATCTTGCAGGCCTCCGCCGTATCGCTGCCGGGCTTGGCCAGCGGCGCAAAGGACCAGACACCGTCCAGCATGGAGAACGGCCCGTCGACCAGCTCCATGCGCACCATGCGGTCGGCCTCGTGGCTGTTGCGGGTGGTGAAGGCATGGCGCACACCGGCGTAGGCCAGCGACAAGCGCGCGGTCATGCCGCCCTCATGCCGCTCCAGCACCTCGGCCTGCTGGCACCAGGGCAAGAACTCGGGATAGCGCGGCACCCCGGTGACGAGCTCGTACATCTCGCGCGGCGAGTACCAGAGCAGAACGGACTTCTTGACGTGCTTCATACAATGCAGGGATTGTATTGGGCGCACACGCCCCGAAATCGACCCCTCCATGTCCATTGCCGAAAACCGCCGCGCCCGATTCGAATACCACATAGAAGAGCAGTTCGAAGCTGGCGTCGTGCTCGAAGGCTGGGAGATCAAGGCAGTGCGCTCGGGTCAGGTCCAGCTGACCGACGGCTATGTGATGATCCGCGACGGCGAGCTGTTCCTGATCGGCTGCCGCATCAATCCGCTGCGCAGCGCTTCTACCCATGTGAACCCGCAGGCCGACCGCACCAAGAAGCTGCTGATGAAGAAGGCCGAGATCCGGCGCCTGATCGGCAAGGTGGAGCAGCGCGGCTTCACGCTGGTGCCGCTGGACCTTCACTACAAGGGCGGTCGGGTCAAGGCCCAGATCGCGCTGGCCAAGGGCAAGAGCCAGCATGACAAGCGTGAGACCGAGAAGAAGCGCGACTGGGAGCGTGAGAAGGGCCAGCTGATGCGTCACAAGGTGACCGGCAACAGCAAGTCGGGCAAGCACTGAGCGCCGCGCGCGCGGCCGAGGAGAACGCCATGCCAGCCATCGATTTCAGCCAGATCCCGCGCGGCCGTCTGCCAGCCCTGCTGAGCGTCGCACCCAAGGCCGAACTGCACCTGCATATCGAGGGCACGCTGGAGCCCGAGCTGATGCTCGCGCTGGCGCAGCGCAACCGCATCGCCCTGCCCCATGCCGATGTGGCGGCGCTGCGGCACGCCTACGACTTCCAGAACCTGCAGAGCTTTCTGGATCTCTATTACGCCGGCGCCAGCGTGCTGCAGACGGCACGCGACTTCGAGGACCTGGCCTGGGCCTATTTCGAACGCGCAGCGGCCGACCGTATCCGCCGCAGCGAGATCTTCTTCGACCCCCAGACCCATACCGAACGCGGCATTGCATTGGCCACGGTGATGCAAGGCCTGCTGAGCGCCTGCCGGCGCGCCGAGGCAGAGCTGGGCATCAGCGTTGCACTGATCCCCTGCTTTCTGCGCCATCTCAGCGAGGCCCAGGCGCTGCGCACCCTGGAAGCCCTGCTGCCCTACCGCGAAGATCTGCTGGGCGTAGGTCTGGACAGCAGCGAACTGGGCCATCCGCCCGAGGATTTCGAGCGTGTCTTCGCCAGCGCCCGTGCGCTGGGGCTGCATGCGGTCGCCCATGCCGGCGAGGAGGGACCGCCGGCCTATATCTGGGGCGCGCTGCAGGCATTGGGTGCCGAGCGCATCGACCACGGTGTGCGCTGCCTGGAAGATGCAGTGCTGGTGGAGGAACTGCGCCGGCGCGGCGTGCCGCTGACCGTCTGCCCGCTCTCCAATCTGAAGCTCAAGGTGGTGCCCCAGCTGGCATCCCACCCCTTGCCGGCCCTGCTGGCGGCCGGGCTGAAGGTGATGCTCAACTCGGATGACCCGGCCTATTTCGGCGGCTATCTGGGCCGGAACTTCCTGGCCTGCTTTGCCGCCCTGCCCCAGCTGGGCGCGGCCGAGGCCTATACCCTGCTGCGCAACGGCTTCGAAGCCAGCTTCGCGCGTGCAGACCAGATTGCCGCGTGGATAGCGGAGCTGGATGCGGCCTTCGCCGCCGCGGCGCTCAGCCCAAGGTCTTGAGCAGGGCCTGCGCCAGATCGGCGCGCAGATCGGCCTCGGCCTCCAGGCCGATCGCGAAGCGCACGAGTTGACCCTCGGCATAGGGCAGCCCCAGGACGCGGCTGCGGCTCATGTCATAGGGCACGGCCAGGCTCATCGGACCGGCCCAGGAATAGCCGACGCCGAAGAGCTGCAGCGCATCGACAAAAGCATCGACCTGGGCCTTGCTGTAATGCGGCTTGAACACGGCGCTGAACAGGCAGGCGGCGCCGGCACCGCTGAGCTGCTGCCAATGGGCATGGCCGGGCGAGCCGGGCAAGGCCGGATGCAACACACGGGCCACCTGCGCTTGCTCGCTCAGCCACCGTGCCAACGCACGCGTGGCCGCGTCCTGAGCGCGGTAGCGCAGCTCCAGGCTGGGCAGACCGCGCAGCACCAACTCCACATCGTTCTGTCCCAGGCCGTAGCCCAGATGTTCATGGGCATGGTTGAGCCTGTCATGCAGGCGCGCATCGCGGCTGCAGACCGATCCCATCAGCACATCGGCACCGCCCGATGGGTACTTGGTCAAGGCTTGCATCGAGATGTCCACACCCAGACCCGGCTCGCTGTGCGGCAGCAGATCGAAGGGATTGAAGGCCACTCCGGCACCCCAGGTGTTGTCCAGCGCGGTGACGATGCCGCGCGCCTTGCAGGCGGCCAGCAGGCCGAGGAGATCGGGGAACTCCAGGGTGATCGAACCCGCCGCCTCCAGCCAGACCAATCGGGTCTTGTCGCTCAGCAGCGTCTCGAAACCGGCGGCATCCAGCGGATCGTAGAAACGGTGGCTGATACCGAACTGCGGCAACCAGGACTCGGTCAGATAGCGGTTCTGGCCGTAGACATTGTCCGGCACCAGCACCTCGTCACCGGGTCGCAGCAGGGCCATGGAGACCAGGGTCACCGCTGCCAGGCCGCTGGGCGTCAGCAGGCAATGGCTGGCCCCCTCCAGCGTGGCCAGCCGGGCCGCCAGCGTGTAGCTGCTGGGCGTGCCGTGCAGGCCGTAGCGGTAGCTGAGTCCGTCCCGCGGCCGCGGCTGGTGCAGGTCGGCCGTGCTCTTGAACAGCACGGTGGAGGCCTTGCACACCGGCACCGGGATCGCATCCCAGCCCTCGGGCGCACGGTAGGGGTGATGGATCTGCTCGGTGGAGATGGCGCGACGCTGTGGCTGCTGACTCAAGACGGCTCCCTTCAGAAATGAAAAAGGCGGGCCGCAGCCCGCCCTTGTGCCCAGGGGGTCAGACCGGCAGGCCGATCAAATCGTGACCCTCGACCGCGACGATGCGCGCCCTGGTGAACTCGCCGACCTTGAAGGTCTTGCTGGCCTTCTCAGGCGGCAGCAGCCGCACCGTACCGTCGATCTCGGGCGCGTCGGCATAGCTGCGGCCGACGCCGCCCTTGCGGCCCAGGCCCGGGGCGGAGTCCACCAGCACCTGCATGGTGGCGCCGATGCGGCTGCGCAACTTCTCGATAGAGACACGCTCGGCCACTTCCATGAAACGGGCACGGCGCTCCTCGCGCAAGGCTTCGGGCAGAGCGCCGGGCAGATCGTTGGCCGTTGCCCCTGCGACGGGCGAATAGGCGAAGCAACCGGCACGATCGATGCGCGCCTCGTTCATGAAGTCCAGCAGATACTGGAACTCTTCTTCGGTCTCGCCGGGGAAGCCGGCGATGAAGGTCGAGCGAATCACAATGTCCGGGCAGGTTTCGCGCCAGCGCAGGATACGTTCCATATTCCTCTCACCGTTGGCCGGGCGCTTCATGCGCTTGAGCACGTCCGGATGGGCATGCTGCAGTGGCACGTCCAGGTAGGGCAGGATCAAGCCCTCAGCCATCAGCGGCAGGATCTCGTCCACATGCGGATAGGGGTAGACGTAGTGCAGCCGCACCCAGGCGCCATGGGCCTTGGCCAGCTCGCCCAGCTGGGCGACCAGCTCATACATCCGGGTCTTGACCGGCTTGCCGTCCCAGAAGCCCATGCGGTACTTGACGTCGACACCGTAGGCGCTGGTGTCCTGGCTGATCACCAGCAACTCCTTGACGCCGGACTCGAACAGTGCGCGCGCCTCGTTGAGCACATCACCGATCGGCCGCGACACCAGATCGCCGCGCATGCTGGGGATGATGCAGAAGCTGCAGCGGTGGTTGCAGCCCTCGCTGATCTTCAGATAGGCGTAGTGCTTGGGGGTCAGCTTGATGCCCTGCGCGGGCATCAGGTCGATGAAGGGATCGTGCGGCTTGGGCACGTGGGTGTGCACCGCGTCCATCACCTCCTGCGTCGCATGCGGGCCAGTCACGGCCAGCACGCTGGGGTGGATTTCGCGCACCAGGCCGCCCGCGTCGGGGCTGCTGGCACCGGCCTTGGCGCCCAGGCAGCCGGTCACGATGACCTTGCCGTTCTCGGCCAAGGCCTCGCCGATGGTGTCCAGGCTTTCCTTGACCGCGTCGTCGATGAAGCCGCAGGTATTGACGATCACCAGATCGGCGCCAGCAAAGGTTTTCGAGGTCTCGTAGCCTTCGGCGCGCAACTGGGTCAGTATCAGCTCGGAGTCGGTCAGCGCCTTGGGGCAACCCAGGGACACAAAACCGATCTTGGGAGCCGCGCCGGGCATTGCAGGCTGGGCCGGGCTCAGGACAGTGGATTCATCGCTCATGCCCCGATTGTCTCCGATCCGCCCCGCTCAGCGCTTGCGCGGCCCGCGGCTAGCCTATTGAAGGCGCTTACTTCTTGGGTGGAAAGCCGGGCATGCCCGGGATGCCGGGGAAGGCCTTCTGCATCTGCTCGCTCATCTGCTCCAGCAGGTTCTTGGACTGCTCGACGTAGCCGCCCATCAGGCCCTGCATCATCGGATTCTGGGCACCGATGAACTGGGTCCAAGACTCGGGACTGAAGGCCAGGCCCTTGCTCTGCGCGCTGAACTGCTTCTGCAGATCGGTGAAGGCCTGCATATTCTTCTCGAGGTAAGCCCCCATCACGCCCTGCATCGCATGGCCGTAAAAACGGATGATCTGCTCCAGCGATGCCGTGCTGAACATCGGCACCCCGCCGGTCTCTTCCTCAAGAATGATCTGCAGCAGGATGGAACGGGTCAGATCCTCGCCGGTCTTGGCGTCACGCACCTCAAAGCTCTGCCCCTCCAGCACCATCTTCTTCACATCGGCCAGCGTGATATAGCTGCTGGTCTGGGTGTCATAGAGACGGCGGTTCGGGTACTTCTTCAAAACCCGCAGGCCACCGGCCGCTTCGGGCTCTCCGGATTTTTTTGGCGCGTCTGCGGTCTTGCCTCGGCGGGCAGTGGCCATGGGGCGATTCTCCTGAAAGGTCTTGCAACCATTCTAGATTTCGCATCAAGCAGGACCCGGACGGGTTTTCCCCCGCGTAGCGACGCCCTGCGCACAGGAACGAATCCGCAGTGGCACGGCGCCGGCTGCACAAAGAAAAAGCCCCTGGCTCGCTGAAGCCAGGGGCTGATCTGTCTGACAAATGTCCTACCATATTTGGTAGGCGCGATTGGATTCGAACCAACGACCCCCACCATGTCAAGGTGGTGCTCTAACCAACTGAGCTACGCGCCTGAAGAGCTTCGCAGTATAGCACGCATTTTTTGAGCCGTTCTAGAGTCGATGGAGATTTTTCATTTTCTCCGCGCGCTACGCACGCCATTGATCTGCGCCAGACTGCGTAGCACCTGGGCCAGACGGGCCGAATCACTGACCTCGATCGTGAAGCTCATCCAGGCGGTGTCCCCCTTCTTGGCCATCTTGACCGACTGCGTATTGACCGCGGTAACGTTCATCTTCTCCTTGGCAAAGACCTCCAACACATCACGCAGCAGCCCCTGTCGGTCGGTGGATTCGACAATCACATCGACCGGATAGACTGCTGCCTTGCCTGCGCTCTCGCCCCAGGCCACCGCAATCACCCGTTCGCCGGCCTGCTTGGCCATCTGGCGGAAGTTGCTGCAGTCGCTGCGGTGTATCGCCACGCCCTTGCCGCGGGTCACATAGCCGGCGATCGCGTCGGGCGGCGCCGGCCGGCAACAGCGTGCCAGATTGGTCAGCAGCGAGTCCACCCCCACCACCAGCACCCCGCTCTTGGGCGCCGTGCTGGCCGCACCACTCCTGGTGCGGCGCTGCGCCAGCAGCTCGTCCACATCGGCCTCGGGCGCCGGCGGTCGCAGCAGGGTCTCGATATTGCGCAGCGAGTACTCGTCCTTGCCCACCACCTCGAACAAGGCATCCGCCGTCTTGAAGCCAAGGCGCGCGGCCAGATCCTCCAACTTGGTGGCCGTCTTGCCTTCGCGCTGCAGCAGCTTCTCGACCAGCTCACGGCCCTTGGCAATCGTCTGGGCTTGAGCCAGGGCATTGAACCAGGCCCGCACCTTGGCGCGCGAACGCTGGCCCTGCAGATAGCCCAGTTCGGCGTTCAACCAGTCCAGCGAGGGCCCGCCTTCCTTGATCGCGATCACCTCGACGGTCTGCCCGCTCTTCAGGCGGGTGTTCAGCGGCACCATCTGCCCGTCGACCTTGGCACCGCGGCAGCGATGGCCCAGATCGGTATGCAGGGCATAGGCGAAGTCGATCGGTGTCGCCCCCTGGCTCAGCTCGACAATGCTGGCCTGCGGGGTGAACACATAGATGCGCTCGTCAAAGCCTGGCCCGGCAGACTCCTGACCCTCAGCGAAATCGCGCTCCCAGGCCAGCAGCTGATGCAGCACCGCGCGGCGCGCCTGGGCCACCTGCTCCTCGAAGTCGCCGGCCGCCACCACGCCGGCATAGCCGCGTGCGCCAGCCTCCTTGTAGGCCCAGTGCGCGGCCACGCCATGTTCGGCATGCTCGTGCATCGCACGGGTGCGGATCTGCACCTCCATCGCCCGGCCCTGGGCGTCGCGCACCACCGTGTGCAGCGACTGGTAGCCATTGGGCTTGGGCCGCGCGATGTAGTCATCGAACTCGCCATCCACCGGGCTGTACAGCTCGTGCAGGCGCGACAGCACGGTGTAGCAGGCCGCCACATCACTGCACACCACCCGCAGCGCGCGCTGATCGAACACACGCGCAAGCGGCAGATTCTTGCCCTGCATCTTCTTCCAGATGCTGTAGAGGTGCTTGGGCCGCCCTTGCACCTCGACCTCCAGGCCCAGCTCGCGCAGCTCACGTTCCAGCTGGGCCCGGGCGGCGGCCACGCCCTGCTCGCGCTCGACCCGCTTCTCATCCAGCGCGCGGGCGAGCTCACGGTAGCGCTCCGGCTGCAGAAAGCGGAAGGCCAGATCCTCCAGCTCCCATTTGATCTGCCAGATGCCCAGGCGGTTGGCCAAAGGCGCAAAGACCTGCTGCGACTCGGCCGCCACCGCCTCCGGACAGGCGTTCTTGCTGGCGGCGAAATAGCGCAGGGTCTGCAGCCGGGAGGCCAGGCGCAGCAGCACCACCCGCAGATCGCGCGAAAAGGCCAGCAGCATCTTGCGCACCCGCTCGATCTGCTGCTGGCGCTGCTCCTCCTGCTTGCCCGGCACCACCACGCCCACATGGGCCTCGCGCGCTGCGCGCTGGATCTGCACCAGCTTGCGGGTATGCGTCACCAGGCTGGCATAGCTCTCGCCAAAGGCCTTGGCGACGATTTCCTCCGGCTTGTTCAGATAGTCGCCGGCATAGACCAGATAGGCCGCCGCCTGCATGGCCGGCGCTGCGCCTATGCTGGCCAGGATGGCCGCCACCCCGTCGGCATGGGCCAGCGCGTACTCGCCGGTATCCAGGCATTGCTCGGACAGCAGCGGCTCGGCAAAGGCGCGCGCGCGCAGCACCGGTGCGCTCTCGCTCGCATCCACTCCGGGCAGGCCCAGATCGGCGTCCGCCAAAGCGACGATGGGCGCGGCCTGGGCCGCGCCCGCGGCAACACCGGTTCTCATACGCCCTCGTCGGCCAGGAAGCGATCGATCAGCAGCAGCTGGTCCTCGGCCACCAGGGTCGGCGCATGGCCCACACCCGGCAGCTCCTGCAGGCGGGCGCGAGGCCCGCGCTGGCCCATGGCCTCGGCCGTGGCCCGCGTCAGCAGGTCCGATTCGGCGCCGCGCAGCAGCAGCGTGGGCTGCCGCAGCGCATCGTAGAGCTGCCACAGCTGGGCTTCGGCGGCCCGCGCCAACTCCGGCGTCATGCCGGCAAAGCTGGCGGCTATGCCCGGGTCGTAGTGCAGCCTGAGCTGCTCGCCGACCGGCTTGAACATCGGCCGGGAGAGGGCCAGCCAGTCGGCCTCGCTGTGCGGGCCGAAGCCCGCCGAGATGCCGCGCAGATATGCCGCCCCCTCCTCCACCGAGCCGAAGCGCAGCGGCGCACCCAGATAGGCGCCGATGCGCTGCAGCGCACTGTACTCAAGACCTGGCCCCACATCGTTGAGCACCAGACGCCGTATCGGGCTGTCTTCCAGCGCCCCCAGCGCCATGCCGATCAGTCCGCCCATCGAGGTGCCCACCCAGTCGACCTTGGCCACATCCAGGCGCGCCAGCAGGGTCACCATATCGGCGACATAGCTGGGGATCTGATAGAGAGCCGGATTGCGCAGCCAGTCGGACTGGCCGCGGCCCACCACATCGGGGCAGATCACCCGGTAGCGGCGGGCGAGGCGCCGCGCCAGACTGTCGAAGTCGCGGCCCTGGCGCGTCAGCCCATGCACGCAGACCAGCACTTGCGGGTTGCCGCGCTCGCCCCACTCCCAGTAGGCCATGCGGTGCAGGCCGGCCGGGCTCAGGCATTGCACGTGTTTCAGCAGCGGTTCAGACATCTTGGTTATTCTCGCGGGCGACTCTTTGCTGTTGCGCATCCTAGCAACCCCCACCCTTCCCCCATTACCAAGGACCGATATGTTGTTGAAAGGCAAGACCGCCATCGTCACCGGCTCCACCAGCGGCATAGGCCTGGGCATCGCGCTGTCGCTGGCGCGCCAGGGCGCCCATATCGTGCTGAACGGCTTTGGCGATGCCAGCGCCCCGCAGGCCGAGGTGGCCGGGCAGGGCAAGGCTCAAGGCGCGAGGGTCGGTTTCCACGGCGCGGACATGAGCAAGCCGGCCGAGATCGAGGCGATGATGGACTACTGCAGCCGCGAGTTTGGCGGCTGCGACATCCTGATCAACAACGCCGGCATCCAGCATGTGGCGCCGGTGGACGAGTTCCCGGTCGAACGCTGGGATGCGATCATCGCGATCAATCTGAGCTCGGCCTTTCACACCACGCGCCTGGCCCTGCCCGCCATGAAGGCCAAGGGCTGGGGCCGAGTGCTCAATATCGCCTCGGTGCATGGCCTGGTGGCCTCGGCCAACAAGAGCGCCTATGTGGCCGCCAAGCACGGCATCGTCGGCCTGACCAAGGCGGTGGCACTGGAGTGCGCGACCACGGGCGTCACCGTCAACGCGATCTGCCCCGGCTGGGTACTGACCCCGCTGGTGCAGAAGCAGGTGGACGCGCGCGCCGCCGCCGACGGGGTGGATGGCGAGGAGGCCAAGCGCCGTCTGCTGGCCGAGAAGCAGCCCTCGCTGCAGTTCACCACGCCCGAGCAACTGGGCGAGCTGGCCGTGTTCCTGTGCTCGGACGCTGCCAGCAATGTGCGCGGCCAGGCCTGGAGCCTGGACGGCGGCTGGACGGCGCAGTAATCGCGCGCGCCCGCCCGGCGGACTCACCGGGCAGAGGCTGTCAGCGCTTCATTTATTTATCTATTTGTTGGTCTGGCTCATCAGCACCACGCCGCTGACCGTCACGCTGACCGTGGCTTTGCCGGCTTCGACCGGCAGGGCCTCGTCGGCGCTCATGGCGGCCGCCTTGAAGCGCATGGTCGGCGCGGGCATGGGCATCATGCCGCTGTCCTGAGCGCTGACGCTGACCTCGCCTATCGTGTAGCCGCCGTAGCCGAACTGGCGGGCATAGTCGCTCGCACGGGCGCGGAACTGGGCGATCGCCTGGGCCGTCACAGCGCCCTCGGCCTTCTCGCGGGCCTCCCTGGAGAGCTGCTGGCTGACACGCGCAATGCTCAGGGTCTGGATGCGGCCGCTCAGCTGCGAGATGGCCTGGCGGTCCTTGCCTTCGACCATCAGCTCGGCCGAGCCCTGCCAGCCATTGATGCCGCCCTTGGGCGCATAGCGCGGGTAAAGCGAGAAATTGCCGGTACGAACCTCCACCTGCCCGGGCTTGGCAATCTTGCGTGCTTCCAGCAGCGCCGCGTCCAGCGCCTGCTTCAGCGCCGCCTGCACCTGGCCGGCATCGCTGCCCTCCTTGGTGGTGCTGAAGGCCAGCATCAGCACATCGTGGCTCAGTTCCTCGCTGGCCGTGGCGCTGAGCTGCAGCGCGTCGCGGCGCGGCGCCACGGTCTGCGCCTCAGCGTGGGCCAGCGGCAGTGTGGCCAGGGCCAGCAAGCTCAGCAGAGCCGGGGCGAAGTGGTTGCGGGCAACAGTCATGCAAGAGTCCTCGGGTTTGTGGGTGGCATCTTCAGCGCCGCCGGGCAGCAGCCCGTTGACGCCGAAACATTCGCTCACAGTCGGCAGCGAAGCATTACCGGTCGGCGCTGCAGAAGCCCTGCAAAATCCTGGCTGTTACAAATTCAGGGGCAGCCATGAACGCCACAAGCAATAGCAACCGCGCCAACCGCATTCTGGTGGTGGACGATGATGCCCGCATCCGCGACCTGCTGCGCCGCTATCTGACGCAGGAAGGCTTCGAGGTGGTGCTGGCCGAGGACAGCAAGGCCCTCAACAAGGCCCTGACCCGCGAGACGGTGGACCTGATGGTGCTGGACCTGATGCTGCCCGGCGAGGACGGGCTGTCGATCTGCCGTCGCCTGCGCGCCGCCGGTGACAACACCCCCATCATCATGCTGACCGCCAAGGTCGAGGAGGTCGACCGCATCGTCGGCCTGGAGGTCGGTGCCGACGACTATCTGGCCAAGCCCTTCAACCCGCGCGAACTGCTGGCCCGCATCAATGCGGTGCTGCGCCGCCGTCCGGCGATGGAGGCACCGGGCGCACCGTCCAAGGAGCCGATGACGGTCAGCTTCGGCCCCTTCGAGTTCGATCTGGCGATGCGCCGCCTGTCCAAGAACGGTGAGGCCCTGCCGCTGACCACCGGCGAGTTCTCGATGCTCAAGGCCCTGGTGCGTCATCCGCGCCAGCCCTTGAGCCGCGACAAGCTGGCCCAGCTGGCGCGCGGCCGCGAGTTCGAGCCCTTCGACCGCAGCCTGGACGTGCAGGTCTCGCGCCTGCGCAAGCTGCTGGAGGACGATCCAGCCCAACCCCGCTTCATCCAGACGGTCTGGGGCGTCGGCTATGTCTTCGTGCCGGACGAGGCCTAGGCCCTAGATGCCGCAGCCCCGGCTCGCGCTCAATCTCTTCTGGCGCACCTTCGCGCTGCTGGCCCTGCTGCTGACCGGCGGCGTGTTGGCCTGGCAGTACACCTTCAAGGCCCTGGAGGCGGAACCCCGGGCGCTGGAGAACGCCCATCAGCTGGCCGGTCTGGTCAATCTGAGCCGGGTCGCCCTGGCCCATACCGACGCCATCAACCGGGTCGCCGTCATCAAGTCGCTGGCCGACAGCCAGGAGGTGCAGCTGCGGGTGGCCGAGCCGGGCGATGCCTGGGAGCCTCAGCAGGGCACGGCCTTCCAGCAGAGCCTGGCCCAGGCGCTGCGCCAGCGTCTCGGTGAGGGCACCGAGGTCGCCAGCAGCCTCAACGGCGAGCCGGGTCTTTGGGTGCGCTTCACGATGGGTCCCGACAGCTACTGGCTGCGCGCCAATGCGGCGCCGCTGTCGATCGAGGGCTCCAGCAATTTCTGGTGGGTGCTGATCGCCATCACCGCCTCGGTGCTGGGCTCCAGCCTGATCGCCCGGCTGATCAACCAGCCGCTGCGCGAGCTGTCGATCGCGGCCGGCCGCATCCGTGAGGGTGAGTACGACTCGCGCCTGGACGAGAGCACGATGACCAGCGAAATTCGCGAGGTCAATATCGGCTTCAACCGCATGGCACGCGACCTGGCGCAGATGGAGGAGGACCGCAGCATCATGCTGGCCGGCATCTCGCACGATCTGCGCACCCCGCTGGCGCGCCTGCGGCTGGAGGCCGAGATGAGCGTGCAGGACGAGACCGCGCGCCAGTACATGGCCCAGGACATCGACCAGCTGGATGCCATCATCAATAAGTTCATGGACTATGCGCGGCCCAACGAGCTGCTGCTGGAGGCGATCAATGTGGCCCAGCTGGTCGAGCGCGAGGCCAAGGGTTTCCGCAACCCGGCGCAGATCCGCTTCAACATCCAGATCGACCCCAAGCTGCATGTCTGGGCCGACGAGATCGAGCTGGGCCGGGTGCTGCTGAACCTGTTCGAGAACGCCCGCCGCTACGGCCACGCGCCCGACGAGGCCGCCATCGTCGATGTCAACACGCTGATCCAGGGGCAATACCTGACCCTGCAGGTGCGCGACCATGGGCCCGGCGTACCGCCGGCCATGCTGGAGAAGCTCAGCACGCCCTTCTTCCGCGGCGACGCCGCCCGCACCGCGGCCACCGGCGCCGGCCTGGGCCTGGCCATTGTCGAGAAGGCCCTGCAGCGCCAGGGCGGCGAGCTAGCGATCAGCAATGCCCAGGGTGGTGGCCTGCTGACCCGCATTACGCTGAAGCTGGCGCCCTGATGCGCCCGCAGCGCGCGCTCAGGGCTGGGCGGTATCGGCCGCCAGCAGCAGGCAGACCGCCCGGGCCTCGATCGCCCGGCCCTCACCCACCGGCCCCATCTTCTCGGCCGTCTTGGCCTTCACATTGATCTGTCCGGGCGCAATGCCCAGCACCTCGGCCAGCCTCGCCCGCATCGCCGGGATATGCGGCGCCATCTTGGGCGCCTGGGCGATGATGGTGGCGTCGACATTGCCGATCTCGAGCCCGGCCTCCTCGCGCACCCGCCGGTAAGCCTCGGCCAGCAGGCGCATCGAGTCGGCACCCTTGAACTCGGCCGCGGTATCCGGAAACAGCGTGCCGATATCGCCCAGTGCCGCCGCGCCCAGCAGCGCATCGGTGATCGCATGGGCCAGCGCGTCGGCATCGGAATGGCCCAGCAAGCCGTGGCTGTGCGGGATGGTGACACCGCCCAGGATCAGCGGCCGGTCGGTGACGAGGGCGTGGGTGTCCCAGCCCTCGCCGATGCGGAAGATAATGTGCGCCATCGGGCGACCCCTACAAGAACGACAAAGCAGCGAAGCTTAGCGCCTCGCTCGCCGGCCGCCTCTTCACCGTCACGAATCTGCCCATGTCGCTGAACAAGGCCCTGCTCTGCTGCGCGCTGCTGCTGGCGCAAATCACACCGCTGCTGGCCCAGGAGGCGCAGCGCGAGCCGGATGCCCCGCGCCCCCGGATAGGCCTGGTGCTGTCCGGCGGCGGCGCCCGCGGCCTGGCCCATATCGGCGTGCTGCGCGCGCTCGAGACGCTGCGTGTGCCCATCGATGTGGTCGTCGGCACCAGCATGGGTGCGGTGGTGGGCGGCGCCTATGCGGCCGGCCGCAGTCCCGCGGAGCTGGAGGCCTTTGTCCAGGCCACCGACTGGGACCTGGTGTTTGCCGACCGGCCGCAGCGCCGCAATCTCAGTTTCACCCGGCGCGAGGAGGACCAGCTCGTGCCCTCGCGCATCGAGCTGGGCCTGGGCCGCCAGGGCGTCAGCCTGCCGCCGGCCGCCGCCGGCAATGCGGCGCTGGAGCACACGCTGGATCAGCTGCTCCCGGCCGGTCGGGGCGAACAGCCGGTGGCGCAGCTGAGCCTGCCCTTCCGCGCGCTCGCCACCGACCTGCTCAGCGGCGCGCTGCTGGCACTGGACGATGAGCCGCTCTTCACCGCGCTGCGCGCCTCGATGGCGGTGCCGGGCGTGTTTGCGCCGGTGCGGGTCAAGGGTCGCCCCCTGGTCGACGGCGGCCTGGTGCGCAATCTGGGCGTGGACATCGCGCGCAAGCTGGGCGCCGACCTCATCATCGCGGTCAATGTGGGCTCGCCGCTGCTGGAGGAGCGCGATCTGACGAGCGCAGTGGGCGTGGCCAACCAGATGCTGCAGATCCTGACCGAACAAAACGTCTCGCGCTCGCTGCAGGAGCTGACGGGCCGGGACGTGCTGATCGACCCGCAGCTCGACAGCCTGGGCTTCATGGACTTCAGCCAGCTGGCCGGCACCATCGAGGCCGGCGAGCGCTCGGCGCTGGCGGCCCACGAGCGCCTCGCCGCGCTGGCGCTGGCACCCGAGGCCTATGCACGCTGGCGCGAGCAGCGCCTGACCGCCGCCGGCACCGCCGACCGGGCTGCGGCCGCCACCGCACCCAGCCGCCCGCTGGCCGCGCTGCAGATCGCCGGCACCCAGCGCAGCAACCCGGCCGCACTGCGGGCCGAGCTGGACCTCAGCCCTGGCGCTGAGATCAATGCCGCCGACGCCGAACGCCTGGCCGCCACGCTCTACGGCCGCGGCGACTTTGATCGGGTGGATGCGCGGCTGGATGAGCGCGAGGGCCGCCACCACCTGACCCTGCATGTCAATGAATCGGAGTGGGCCCGCAGCCGCCTGCGACTGGGGCTGGAGTTCTACAGCAACTTCAAGAACGCCAACCGCTTCTCGCTGGTGGCCCTGCACAGCGTTAGCTGGCTCAACCCCTGGGGGGCCGAGCTGCGCAGCATCGCGCGCATCGGTGCGCGTCGCGAGCTGGGTAGCGAGCTGCTGCAGCCGCTGGGCGAGGGCTCGGCCTGGTATATCGCGCCACGGCTGCACCACCAGAGCGGCGATGCCGAGCTGTTCGTACAGGGTCTGCGCCTGGCCAGCTACAGCGCCTCCACCACCAGCGCCGAGCTGGCGCTGGGACGGCGACTGGGCAACTGGGGCGATGTACGCCTGGGCCTGGGCCGGCTGCGGGCCAGCAACCGCATCCTGATCCCCGAACCCGCCGAGCCGGCCGGCGAAAGCCTCAGTCTGGGCAGCCGCTTTGCCCAGCTGCGCATAGACAGCCTCGATTCGATGGCCTTCCCCAGCCGCGGCCAGATGCTGGAGGCGCGCATCGAGCGGCTCAGCGCGCCGGCGCTGGCCGAGGTCCATCACCAGATCGGCCTGCTGGGGCTGAGTGCCTTCCGCTGGCAGCGCTGGGCCGGCCATGTCTATGGCGAGTACTCGCATGCCACGGTCGGCTCGGCCAGCCCGCTGGGCGGCTTTCTGCGCCTTTCGGGCACGGCCGACAAGAGCCTGGACGGCCAGACCCTGGCCCTGAGCCGGCTGGTGATGGCGCGCCAGATCGGCCGCATGCCGCTGGGCCTGGGCCAGGCGGTGCGGGCCGGCTTCTCGCTGGAGCTGGGCGGCATCGTGCCGACCGAGCAGTCGCTGAGCATCGGCGACCTCAAGCTGGCCGGCAGCGGCTTTGTCGCGGTGGACACCCGTTTCGGCCCCTTCTACCTGGCGGCCGGCCACACCCGACGCGGCGGCAGCGCCGTTTACCTCTATCTGGGGCCGGTCTGGTAGGCGGGAAAGTCAGCGTCCCTGGCCACGCCGCATCGCGGTGAACTGCGCGAATTCCCAGGAGCGCAGCCCCACGAGCAGGGTGTAGCCATCGCGCTGCTGGGGCAGCAGGCGCTGGTCCTGGCCATGCAGACGAGCCAGCTCGGCCGCCAGCTGCTGGATCCTCTGCACCAGCTCCTGCGCGCTGGGCTCGGATAGCCGGCCATGCACGCACAGCAGCGTCTCGCCCAGGCCGTCGAAGCGGCCGGCGAAGTAGTCGTCCACCACCTGGCTGCGAAAGAACTGCTGCACCGGCCCGTCGGCCAGCCAGCGAAAGGCGCGCGACACCCGCATGCGGTAGCGATTCAGCGGCCGCAACTCGATCAGCGCCAGCCTATCCAGCTTGAGCAGATAGGCGATGCACTGGGCCTCGCTGATCGCATAGGTCTCGACGATCTGCTCCAGGCTCCAGTGGCCCAGGCAGCAGATCGCCACCATCAGCAGCTTGGGGTCGGCCACCAGTGCGCGCTCCTGGGCCAGGGTCAGCGTGTCGGCATGCGGGGCCGCGTCGGCAGCCTGGCGCAGCACATCCTCCAGCGCCACGCCGCTGACCTTGCAGATCTGGGCCAGGCGCGACAGGCTCATATCGCCCTGCGAGAACATGCGCTTGACGCTGGATTCCGACAGGCCCAGCTTCTCGGCCAGGGCCTTGTAGGTCAGCTTGGCCGCGCGCATCTCGGCGCGCAGCACCTGCAAGAGCGCTTCAGGGGTGCTCATGGTCATATGCCTTTGGTCATGCAGTATCAAATATCGATACTAGAAGACCATCATACGAGCACCAAGAACAGTTTTCTGGCACTTTCAGCCGGAGCTGGCCACACTTCGTTCCGTCGTGAGCCCACCGGGCCCGAACTGACCCAAGGAGTGATTGAAGATGATGAACAGCAGCAGCAAGACCCGTGTCCTGATCGCCACCCTGTTGGCCGGCGCCGCCGCGGCCTCGGCTTCGGCCCAGACCAACAGCAATCCCCAGCCCTATATGGGTGCCAATGTCAGCCTGTACAGCAAGTACGACCTGCGCTGCGACAGCGGCGTCCACTGCGACCGCAAGGCCGATCTGGGCGGCAAGATCTTCGGCGGCTACCAGTTCGAGCAGTTCGGTGTCGAGGCCCTGGCCTTCGGCCTCAAGAGCGGCCAGGGCAGCCTGAAGAACGGCAATGCCTATGAAGCCGGCTCGCTGAGCCAGAGCGGCCTGGGCGTGGTCGGCGTGCTGCCGATCAGCGAGGGCCCGTTCACCTTCAAGGGCAAGCTGGGCCTGGCCTATGTGCGCGGCAAAGCCAGCCTGGCCAGCGGCGTGCAGGACAAGAGCAGCGTCCAGCCGCTGATCGGCGCCGGCGTCAGCTACGCGATCAACAAGCAGGTCTCGATCAATGCCGACTGGGACCGCTTCCAGGCCAAGTACAACAACGGCGGCAAGAGCCACGCCAATATGCTGTCGATGGGCGTCAGCTACGCCTTCTGAGTCGCGAACGATCCCGCTCAAGCCGACCGGCCCCGCCCCGCGCGGGGCCTTTCTTTTGCTCGCTTCAGCGCGTGCCGAGCAGGCGCTCCGCCAGCGCGAAATCGGCCGGCCAGGTGAGCTTGAAGTTCTCCAGCGCTCCCTCCACCAGCAGCGGCCGGTGGCCCAGCGCCTCGACGGCGCTGGCCTCGTCGGTCACCGCCGCACCGGCATGGCGCAGCGCCGGCTGCAGCAGGCCCAGGCGGAACATCTGCGGCGTCTGCGCCGCCCATTTGCCCTGGCGGTCCAGCGTGGCGCGCACCCGGCCCTCATGGGCCTCCTTCAGCGTGTCGGCCAGCGGCAGGGCCAGCAGGCCGCCCACCTCGTCCTCGGCGCAGGCGGCGATCAGGCGCTCCACCCAGGCCGGCCGCAGCAGGCAGCGCGCCGCATCATGCACCAGCACCCAGTCCTGCGGCTGGGCGCCGCGCGCCTGCAGCTCCGCCAGGCCGTTCGCCACCGACTCGGCCCGGCTGGCGCCGCCGCAGCGGGCCAGCCAGCTGCGCTCACCCTGGAAACCGGGGACGGCGGCCTCGAACTGATCGTCGTCCGGCGCGATCACCACCAGCGTGGCGGCAAGACCTGGCACCTGCGCCAGCGCCTCCAGGGTATGGGCCATCATCGCCCGGCCCGCCAGCGGCACATACTGCTTGGGACCGGCCTGGCCGGAACGGCTGCCCACGCCGGCGGCCGGCACCAGGGCATAGCAACGGGGCGCGGCGCCCACCGAGTAAGTCGTCATGGGAGCGGATTCTAGGGACGCCCTACACTGACGCCCCCTTTCCTGTCGTTCCCGGCCCGGTCAGCCCTGTTCTCGCCCGCCGTTCTCGCGCCCACCCGTCCATGCAGATCTCCGACCTCCGCCAGCGCCTGCGCCAGCTGGGCGCCAATGCGCAGCACGAACAGCGTGTGCTGCGCGACTGGCTGCAGCTGCGCCCGCACGCGGCCGCGCGGCGCAAGCCCGAGCACTTCCTGCCGCTGGCGCTGCGCGAGGCCCTGCCCGCGCTGGACGCCGAGCTGGCCGCGCTGGCCACCCTGGTCTCGCGCCATCCCGGCGCCGACGGCTCGGCCCGCCTGCTGGTGGGCCTGGCCAGCGGCCAGACGGTGGAGAGCGTGATGCTGCCGCGCGACGGCCTGTGTGTCTCCAGCCAGGTGGGCTGCGCGGTGGGCTGCCGCTTCTGCATGACCGGACGCGACGGCCTGATCCAGCAGCTCACAAGCGGCGAGATCCTGGCCCAGGTGGTGCTGGCGCGGCGCGAGCGCGTGGTCAACAAGGTGGTCTTCATGGGCATGGGCGAGCCGGCCCACAATCTGGAGGCGGTGCTGGAGGCCATCACGCTGCTGGGCACGGTGGGCGGCATCGGGCACAAGAACCTGGTTTTCTCCAGCATCGGCGATCCGCGCCTGTTCGAGCGCCTGCACGAGCCGGCGCAGGGCGCAGTGAAGCCGGCGCTGGCGCTGTCCTTGCACACCAGCAAGCCGGCCCTGCGCGAGCAGCTGCTGCCGCGCGCGCCGCGGCTGACTCCCGCCGAGCTGGTGGCAGCCGGCGAACGCTATGCGCGCTTCAGCGGCTACCCCATCCAGTACCAATGGACGCTGCTGGACGGCATCAACGATGGCGAGGACGAGCTGGACGGCATCGTCGCGCTGCTCAAGGGCCGCTACGGGGTGCTCAATATGATCCCCTACAACAGCGTGCCCGAGCTGCCCTACCAGCGGCCCAGCTGGGACAAGGCCCGCGAGATCGCGCGACGCCTGCACCAGCGCGGCGTGCTGACCAAGCTGCGCGACTCGGCCGGCCAGGATGTGGACGGCGGCTGCGGCCAGCTGCGCGCCCGCGCGCTCGCAGCCGTGCCGGGCGCGCCGCAGCCACTGCGACTGCAGCGCTGACAAGCGCTGATAGGCGCTGTGCCGGGCTAGCCGCGCGCGGCCTGCAGCAGCGCACCGTTGGCGGCGCGCCAGTCGTAGTCCATCTGGCGGGCGGTGCGCAGCGCCAGCTCGGGGCTGGCGAATTCGGCCACCAGATGCAGGCTCAGGTCGATGCCGGCGGCGATGCCGGCCGAGCTGAACAATCGGCACATACCGCCGTGGTGGACCCAGGGCTTGGCCTCCACCCAGCGCTGCTTGGCCAGCACCTTGAGCAGCGAGCCCGAGTTCTGCGAGGCCTGGCGCAGCGCCTCCAGGTCTTCCCAATGGGTGATGACCTCGCGCTCGTTGAACAGGCCGGCCTGTTCCAGCAGGAAGGCACCGGTGCAGATCGAGGCCAGCAGCCTGAGCTTGAGGCTCTGGCCCAGCAGCCAGTCCGACAGCCCCGGCCGCTGCAGCTCGGCGTCGACCACGCCGCCGGGCACGATCAGGCCGTCCAGCTCGGGCGCCTGCGCAAAAGCATGCTGGGGCGTCACCAGCAGGCCGCCGCGGGCGCGCACCGGCACGGTGTCGGGCCCCAGTGTGAGCACCTCGAAGGGTGGCGCGGCACCGTCCGCTGCGTCACGCAGGGCCAGGCGGCTGGCGGTGCAGAAGACCTCGAAGGGGCCGGCAAAGTCCAGCACCTCCACCTCGTCGAACAGATAGATCCCGAGCTTCATTCCAGGCTGCTCCCGCTAGCGAAGAGCGCCAGCATGCCATGCCTGCCTACAATGCCGCCAGCCCCGCTGTCGGGGCTGTTGTCGTTTCTGAAGCAAGCATGCAGCTGCCCCTGATCGCCCCTGGCAAGAAATTCACCCAGCCCCGCCCCACCGGCTCGGCCGATGCCCTGCTGCTGGCGCGCTTTGCGCGGCAGCAGCGCGAAGCCGGCCGCATGAGCCTGGTCGTCAGCGCCGAGCCGGGCGACACGCAGCGGCTGGAGGATGAGCTGAAGTTCTTCGCCCCCGAGCTGCGCGTGGCCGTCTTCCCCGACTGGGAGACCCTGCCCTACGACACCTTCTCGCCGCACCAGGACCTGATCTCAGAACGCCTGGCCACCTTGTGGAGCCTGCTGCAGAGCCAGGGCAAGCCGGTGGACCAGCGCCCGGTCGATGTGGTGCTGCTGCCGGCCACCACCGCGCTGACCCGGCTGGCGCCGCCCAGCTTCCTGGCCGCGACCACCTTCCACTTCAGGCAGAAGCAGCGCCTGGACGAGGCCAGCCTCAAGCAGCAGCTGACCCTGGGCGGCTACAGCCATGTGTCACAGGTCGTCTCCCCGGGCGAGTACGCGGTGCGCGGCGGGCTGATCGATCTGTTCCCGATGGGCTCGCTGGTGCCTTACCGGGTCGATCTGTTCGGCGACGAGGTCGACTCGATACGCACCTTCGATCCCGACAGCCAGCGCAGCCTCTACCCGGTGCCCGAGGTGCGGCTGCTGCCGGGCCGCGAGTTCCCGATGGACGAGGCCGCGCGCAAGGCCTTCCGCGCGCGCTGGCGCGAGAAGATGGAGGGCGATCCCACCAAGTCGCGCCTCTACAAGGACATCGATCAGGGCATTGCCAGCGGCGGCATCGAGTACTACCTGCCGATCTTCTTCGAGCAGACCGCCACCTTGTTCGACTTCGTCGGCAGCGAGGTCGGCCTGGTGCTGCATGGCGATGTGGACGAAGCGCTGAGCCGCTTCTGGACCGATACCCGCGAGCGCCACCGCTTTCTGCAGCACGACCCCGAGCGCCCCATCCTGCCGCCCGAGGAGATCTTCCTGAAGGTGGAGGAGTTCTTCGCGCTGACTCATAGCCATGCGGTGCTGGCGGTGCGCGGCAGCGTCTCGGCCGATGCCACGGCGGACTATGCACGGCCGCTGCCCGATGTTTCGGTCGAACGCGGTGCGCAGGAGCCCCTGGCCCGCCTGGCCGCGCATTTGAAGAACACGCCCCACCGGGTGCTGCTGCTGGCCGAGAGCGAGGGCCGGCGCGAGAGCCTCTTGGAGCTGCTGCGCGACAACAAGATCGACCCGCCCTCGGTGAAGGATCTGGCCGAGTTCGAGGCCGATGCGGGCGAGAAGTTCGCCATCACTGCCGCGCCGCTGGCGGCCGGCTTCTTCTGGCATGAGCCCGAAGCAGGCCGTGCGATCCAGCTGTTCACCGAGACCGAGCTCTTCGCCACGACGCCGACCACGCGCCGGCGCCGCAAGCAGGAGCAGGTCAGCGATGTCAATGCGCTGATCAAGGACCTGTCCGAGCTCAAGGTCGGCGATCCGGTGGTGCACGTCAACCACGGCATAGGCCGCTACCAGGGCCTGATCCATATCGACCTCGGGGACGGTCCCTCGGAGTTCCTGCATCTGGAATACGCGGACAAGGCCACCCTCTATGTGCCGGTGGCCCAGCTGCACCTGATCAGCCGCTACACCGGCGTATCAGCCGAGGAAGCGCCGCTGCACCGCCTGGGCTCGGGCCAGTGGGAAAAGGCCAAGCGCAAGGCCGCCGAGCAGGTACGCGATACCGCGGCCGAGCTCCTGAACCTCTATGCCCGCCGCGCCGCGCGCGCGGGCCATGCCTTCCGCTACTCGGGCCACGACTACGAGGCCTTTGCCGCCAGCTTCGGCTTCGAGGAGACGCCCGACCAGCGCGCCGCCATCCATGCGGTGATCCAGGACATGATCAGCCCCAAGCCCATGGACCGCCTGGTCTGCGGTGACGTGGGCTTCGGCAAGACCGAGGTGGCCTTGCGGGCGGCCTTTGTGGCGGTGATGGGCGGCAAGCAGGTGGCGCTCCTGGCGCCCACCACGCTGCTGGCCGAGCAGCACTACCAGAACATCGCCGACCGCTTCGGCAAATGGCCGGTCAAGGTGGCCGAGATGAGCCGCTTCCGCTCGGCCAAGGAGATCAAGGCTGCGATGGAGGGCCTGGCCGACGGCAGCATCGACATCGTCGTGGGCACCCACAAGCTGCTCAGCGCCGAGGTCAAGTTCAAGCGTCTGGGCCTGCTGGTGATCGACGAGGAGCACCGCTTCGGCGTGCGTCACAAGGAGGCGATGAAGGCGATGCGCGCCGAGGTCGATGTGCTGACCCTGACCGCCACGCCCATCCCCCGCACCCTGGGCATGGCGCTGGAAGGCCTGCGCGACCTGAGCGTGATCGCCACCGCGCCGCAGCGTCGTCTGGCGATCAAGACCTTTGTGCGCAGCGAGACCAGCGGCACGATACGCGAGGCCATGCTGCGCGAGCTCAAGCGCGGCGGCCAGGTCTACTTCCTGCACAACGAGGTCGAGACCATCGAGAACCGGCGCCAGAAGCTCGAGGAGCTGGTGCCCGAGGCCCGCATCATCGTCGCCCACGGCCAGATGCCCGAGCGTGAGCTGGAGCGGGTGATGCGCGAATTCGTCGGCGGCAAACACAATGTGCTGCTGTGCTCGACCATCATCGAGACCGGCATCGATGTGCCCAGCGCCAACACCATCATCATCGCCCGCGCCGACAAGTTCGGCCTCGCGCAGCTGCACCAGCTGCGCGGCCGCGTCGGCCGCTCGCACCACCAGGCCTATGCCTATCTGATGGTGCCGGACGTGCAGGGTCTGACCAAGCAGGCCACCCAGCGCCTGGACGCGATCCAGGCCATGGAGGAGCTGGGCTCGGGCTTCTATCTGGCCATGCACGATCTGGAGATACGCGGCGCCGGCGAGGTGCTGGGCGAGAACCAGAGCGGCAATATGATGGAAGTGGGCTTCCAGCTCTACAACGAGATGCTGGCCGAGGCGGTGCGCTCGCTGAAGGCCGGCCGCGAGCCCGATCTGCTGTCGCCGCTGGGCGGTGTTTTCGGCGCCGCCACCGAGATCAATCTACATGCGCCCGCGCTGCTGCCCGACGCCTATTGCGGCGATGTGCATGTGCGGCTCTCGCTCTACAAGCGCCTGGCCACGGCCGAGAAGGCTGAAGCCATCGACGTGATGCTGGAGGAGATCACCGACCGCTTCGGCAAGCTGCCCGCCCAGGGCCAGACCCTGTTCGACACCCACCGCCTGCGCGTGCTGGCCAAGCCCTACGGCGTGCTGAAGATCGACGCCGCGCCGACGGTGATGAACATCAACTTCCGGCCCAACCCGCCGATCGACGCGATGCGGGTGATCGAGCTGGTGCAGAAGAACCGCAACATCAAGCTGGTCGGCAACGACAAGCTGCGCATCGACAAGGCGCTCAGCGATCCCAAGGACCGGGCGCAAGCCATCCGCGAGGTGCTGCGCCTCCTCGGTCAACCGATCAAGCAGGACTGATATGCAAGACCTGACCCTCCCGCCACTGGTCTGCCGCGGCTTCACACCGCCGCTGCGCCTGGCCGACTTCCGCCTGGCCGCCTTCGACATGGATTCGACGCTGATCAATATCGAATGCATCGACGAGATCGCCGACGCCGCCGGCAAGAAGGCCGAGGTGGCAGCCATCACCGAGGCGGCGATGCGCGGCGAGATCAGCGACTTCAAGGACAGCCTGCGCCGTCGCCTGGCCTTGCTGAAGGGCGTGCCGCTGAGCGCGCTGGAGCAGGTGCTGCGCGAGCGGCTGCGCTTCAACCCCGGCGCGCGCGAGCTGTGCGCGGCGCTGAAGGCCGCTGGATGCAAGCTGCTGCTGGTCTCGGGCGGTTTCACCTTCTTCACCCGCCATGTGGCGACCGAGCTGGGCATGGACTATGTGCGCAGCAATGAGTTGGAGATTGTCGATGGCGCCCTCACCGGCCAGCTGCTCCCGCAGGCATGGGGCGAGATCTGCGACGGCGCCGAGAAGCGCCGCATGCTGCTGGAGTGCTGCGAGAAGATCGGCTGCAGCCCGAAGCAGGCCATCGCCGTGGGCGACGGCGCCAACGACCTCTTGATGATGGGCGAGGCCGGCCTGTCGGTGGCCTATTGCGCCAAGCCCAAGGTGCGCGAGCAGGCCATGGTGGCGATCAACCACGGCGGCCTGGAGCAGCTGCTGAGCCTGCTGCGCTGAGACGGCCGGAACGGGGCCCGTGTGCGAGCAGCGCAACAGCTGTGCGGCACCCGCTTGCGCCAGCGCAGGCACAAGCTGCTACTGTTGCGCCACACTGAAACGTTCAAGAAGAAAGCCCAGCGGTCCAATGTCGGTCCTGCTGCGCTGGTCTAGCCCCAGAGGTGCCGATGTCCGCCAGCCCCAAGCCCGTCGATTCGCAGCTGCTGTGCGAGGCGCTGGACAGTGCCGAGCTGGGCCTGCTGTGGGTGAGCGGCGACGGACGCCTTCAACATGCCAGTCGCAGTGCCGCACTATGGCTGGGCGAGCCGGCGCCCTCGCAGCTGGGCGATTGGCTGCAGCCCGAGCCTGCTCCCGATCTGCCCCCCGACCTCAGCTGGCCGCAATGGCTGGCTCGCGGCGGCCGCCTGCATGCCCGGCTGAACACGGGCCAGGGCCAGCGCCGGCTGGCGGTGCAGATCGTGCCGCCCCGGGCGCAGGCAGCCGGCCTGGGCCCGGGTCATGCCCTGCTGCTGCTGCGCCCGCTGGACCTGGACGAGCAGCGCGAAGCCATCGCCGGCCTGCAGCACGAGGTGCTGGAGGCGGTGGCGCTGGGCCGGCCGCTGCAGGTGGTGATGGGCCTGCTGAGCCGGCGCGTCGAGGCCCTGGCGCCCGAGGTGATCTGCACCGTGCTGGCGGTCGACGAGCAGGGCCGGGTGCATCCGCTGGCCGCCCCGGGCCTGCCGACCAGCTTCAGCGCCGCGCTGGACGGCGCGCCGATCGGCCCCAAGGCCGGCTCCTGCGGCACCGCCGCCTGGCGGCGTGCGCCGGTCGAGGTGGTGGACATCGGCAGCGATCCGCTCTGGGACGACTACCGTGCGCTGGCCCAGGCCTACGGACTGGCGGCTTGCTGGTCCTCCCCCGTCCTGCTGGGCGAGCAGGTGCGCGCCACCTTCGCGCTCTACTATCGCGAGCCGCGCCCGGTAGAGGCCTTCCACCGCCGCATGGTCGAGGCCTGCGTGCGCCTGTGCCAGCTGGCCCTGCAGCATGAGCAGCAGCAGCGCGAGATCGAACGCCTGGCTTATTTCGACGGGGTGACAGGTCTTGCCAACCGCAGCCTGCTGGCCGATCGCGCCCGCCATCTGCTGCCGCTGGCGCAGCGCAGCGCCAGTCCCGCGGCCCTGCTGCTGCTCGACCTGGACCGCTTCAAGACCGTCAACGATTCGCTGGGCCATGCGGTCGGCGACCAGGTGTTGGCCGAGGTGGCGCGCCGGCTGCAGGCCCAGCTGCGCGATGCCGACACGCTGGCACGGGTGGGCGGCGACGAGTTCGTGGCGCTGCTGGGCGGCTGCGACGCCGCGGCCGCGATGCATGTGGCCGGCAAGCTGCTGGCGGCGCTGGCGCCGCCGCTGCAGCTGCCCGGCCTGGCCAGCCTGAGCCTGGCCGCCAGCATAGGCATCAGCTGCTGCCCGGACGACGGCGTGGATCTGGACACCCTGCTCAAGCACGCCGATATCGCGATGTACGAGGCCAAGCGCGCCGGCCGCGGCTGCGCGCGCTACTACCTGCGCGCGATGAATGCCCAGCTGGACGAGCGCCTGGCGCTGGAGGCCGATCTGCGCCGGGCCCTCTCCGGCGGCGAGCTGCAGCTGCACTACCAGCCCAAGCTGCGCCTGGCCGACCAGGCGCTGATCGGCGTCGAGGCCCTGCTGCGCTGGACCGACCCGCAGCGCGGCCCGGTGGCGCCCGACCGCTTCATCCCGGTGGCCGAGGAATGCGGCCTGATCAATGCGCTGGACGCCTGGGTGCTGGAAAGCGCCTGCGCCCAGCTGGCCGCCTGGCGGCGCTCCGGCCTGGCCCTGCCCCAGGTGGCGGTCAATATCTCGGCCCTGCGCTTCTACCAGGACGATGTGGCCGCCCATCTGGGCGTGCTGCTGCAGCAGCATGGCCTGGCCGCCTCCAGCATCGCGCTGGAGGTCACCGAGCGGCTGATGCTGGACGAAGACCCGCAGGCCCGCGCGCAGATTGCGCACCTGCATGCGATAGGCGTGCAGCTCTCGGTGGACGATTTCGGCACCGGCTACTCCAGCCTCAGCTATCTGAAGCGCCTGCCGGTGGCCGAGCTGAAGATCGACAAGAGCTTTGTCCGCGACCTGGAGACCGATGCCGGCGACCGCGCGCTGGTCAGCGCGGTGATAGGCATAGGCCGGGCCCTGGGGATCAGCGTGGTGGCCGAAGGCGTGGAGACCGAGGCGCAGCGCCAGGCCCTGCTGGCCGCTGGCTGCGAAGCCGCCCAGGGCTGGCTGTTCGCCCGGCCCATGCCGGCCGAGGCCCTGCAGGCCTGGTGCGCCAGCCGCGGCTAGACTCGCGGCTCGCGGCTCGCGGCTCGCGACAGCGCCCGACGAGGCGTCGCGCTAGGCTTTTGCTTCAGGGACGGGAATCATGCGCAAGACGGTAGGGCTGCTCGGGCTGGGCAGCGTGATGCTGGCGGGGCTGCTGCTCTGGTTTCTGGGGCGCGAACCCGCCTCGCTCGCGGCGCCGCCCACGGTGGCTGCGGCACCGGGGGCCGCTGCCCAGAGCCCCGCGGCCAGCGCCAGGCCGGCCGACTCGGCCGAGGGCATGTGGGGCCGGCTCGCCCGCGCCACCGCCGCGGCCGATGCCGCCGACGCAGCGCCTGCCGCGGCGCGCAGCGCCAGCAGCGCCGATGCGCACAGCGCGGAACTGCAGGCTCAGCGCATGGACGCGTACTGGTGCGCCCAGGGCGCCGAAGACTTTCAGCGCGACCAGGCGGGCAAGTCGGCCGCCACGGCCGCGGCAGAGGAAGCCGACACGTCGAGCGCTGAGATGGCCCAGGCCCTGCAGCGCCAGATGCAGCTGACGCTGAGCGACTGGATCACGCGGCTGCAGCAAGCCGGCGATCTGCACTCCCGGGCCACGGCGCTGTGGCTCGCGCGCCTCAGCACCGATCCGGCGGCCGCCGCGAGTGCGGCAACGCTGCACCAGCTGGCCAGCAGCAGCCGTGAGCCCTATGTGATCGCGCTGGCCCTGCAGCGCAATAGCGACTGCTCAGTCCAGGCCGGCTGCCAAGCGCTCAGGCCAGCGCTGTGGCAGGAGGTGGAGCCAGCCAATCTGCAGGCCTGGCTGAGTGATCCGCCGCAGGCCAAGTCGCAGAACGCGCCGACACCGGAAGCCCAGGAAGCCCGGTGGGCGGGCATGGCCGCCAGCCAGTACTCGCGCAGCTATGCAAGTGAGCTGACGCGCCGGCTACTCAGCCTGCCCGTCACCGTTGCGCCGGGGCTGCGCCAGCTCAGCGAGAACGCCGTCCTGATGCGGCTGTCCGCCCTCTGGACCCTGCCCGCTTACTCGGGGCTGATCGCAGGCTGCGATGCCAGCAGCCACCAGGCCCTGCGCCTGCAGCAATGCGAGCGCATCGCCGAGACGCTCTGGAGCGGCGGTAGCGACAGTCTGCTGGAGCGGGCCCTGACTATCGCGCTGGCCAAGCGCATGCAGCGCGCCGGCCAGGCCCCCTGGGCCGACCGGCAGCGCCAGACCGAAGCGGCAAAGCAGTGGTCCGCAGCCGATGCCCAGCGCATGAGCTCGCCTGCCAACGCCGCGATGGTCTTCGGCTGCGCGCCGGATGCGCCCCTGCGCCAGCGCCTCAAGGCCGAGGCCGACCTGGGCGAGTGGGGCTGGATACAGCAGCAGATGCTGCAGACACCCTCGGCCGGCCGGGGACAATAGCGCAATGCGCATCCCCGTCCCCCTCGCCAAGGCCAGCCGCCTGCTCAACCATGGCCCCACCGTGCTGGTGGCCAGCGCGCATGGCAATCGACGCGATGTGATGGCGGCCGCCTGGAATATGCCGCTGGACTTCGACCCGCCCAAGGTCGCTGTCGTGATCGACAAGAACACCTTCAGCCGCAGTCTGGTCGAAGCCTCGGGCGAGTTCGTGCTGAGCGTGCCCTGCGCGGCCCAGATCGAGATGGTGGTCGGTGTCGGCAATTGCAGCGGCCGTGATCTGGACAAGTTCGCGCGCTGGAGCGTCGCCACCGAGCCGGCTTCTATCGTCGGCGCGCCACTGATCCAGGGCTGCCTGGCCTGGCTGGAGTGCCGCGTCTACCCCGAGCCGCACATCGAAGCGACCTACGACCTCTTCCTGGCCGAGGTGCTGGCGGCCTGGGCCGACGACCAGGCCTTCGTCAACGGTCGCTGGCAAGACCTGCCCCCGCCGCAGCGGGCCCTGCACCATCTGGGCGGCGGCGAGTTTTTCACCAGCGCCGGTTCGATCAAGGCGGGTTGAGCGGGAAGAGCGGCTTGGTGCTGATCACCACCCCGTCCTCGTCGGCATAGAGCCAGTCGCCCGGCCTGACCCACAGCCCATGCAGCTGCAGGGCCACGTCGGCCTGGCCCTGGCCACGCCGCTCGGTGGGCAGGGGCAGATGGCCCAGCGCCAGGATGCCCAGCGGGGCGGCGCGCAGCTCGGCCAGGTCGCGCACGCAGCCATGGATCAGCAGACCGGCCCAGCCGTTTTGCGCGGCGGCGGCGGCCAGATTGCCGCCGATCAGCGCCCGCTGCATCGAGCCGCCGCCATCGAACACCAGCACCCGGCCCTGGCCGGGGCTCTCGACCGCGCGCTTGAGCAGGCTGTTGTCCTCCAGCGCGCGCGCCGTCGCCACCGGGCCAGCAAAGCGATCCAGGCCGCCATAGCTGCGGTACAGCCCGCCGGGGATAACGCGGAACTCGCCGCTGTCATCGCCTTTGTGGGCATCGCAGAAATCGCAGGTCGAGAAGTTCATCGGCGGTGTTCCTCGCGATTTTGTTCAGCCTTGCTGCGGATCGGCCAGCACCCGGATGCGCGCACCCTGCAGGCTCACCACCTGGCCAGCGCGGATCTTGGCGGTCTTGCGGGACTCGTCGCGGCCGTCGACCTGCACCATGCCCTCGCTGATCATCATGCGTGCAGCACCGCCGCTCTCGGCCAGGCCGGTGGCCTTGAGCAGCTTGTCGAGCTCGATGTACTCGCCGCGCAGTTCGAAATCAATCTTTTCCATGCGCTCATTGTCCCAGACGCTGTCTGGCCGCCTCGCGTATCGCCGTCAGCGTGCTGCGGCTGGTCGAGACATCGGTGGACAGGCGCAGATGCAGCAGCGTGGGCCTGCCGGCGGTCAGCGCGGCCTGCAGCGCCGGCGCAAAGTCCTCGGTGCGCTCGACCCGCTGGGCGGCCCAGCCATAGGCCTGGGCCAGCGCGGCGAAATCGGGGTTGTAGAGATCGCTGCCCGAGACCCGGCCCGGGTACTCGCGCTCCTGGTGCATCCGTATCGTGCCGTAAGTGCCGTTGTCCACCACCACGCACAGCAGCTTGCGCGCGCCGTAGCCGGTGGCGGTGGCCAGCTCCTGGCCGTTCATCAGGAAGTCGCCGTCGCCGGCGATATTGACCACCCAGCGGTCCTGCATCAGGGCGGCAGCCACGGCGGCCGGCAGGCCATAGCCCATCGCGCCCGAGGTCGGGGCCAGCTGTGTGCGGCCATGCTGCTGCAGCGCTGTGTACCGATGGAAGCGGTGCAGCCAGCCGCTGTAGTTGCCGGCGCCGTTGGTGAAGATCGTGCCCTCGGGCAGGGCCTGGCCCAGGGTCTTGACGACCTCGGCCATGTCCAGCGGGCTGACCGGCTGGGGCAGCAGATTGGCCTCGTAGTCGGCATGGGCCTGGCGGGTCCACTCGGTCCAGGCCACCGCGGCCGGCGCCGCGAGGTTTTCCAGCGCCGGGGCCGCGCAGCGCATGCTGGCATTGATCAGCAGCTCGCCCGCATAGACCCGGCCCAGCTCCTCGGCGCCGGCATGGATGTGGATCAGGTCCTGATCCGGCAGCGGCGCCTGCAGCAGGGTGTAGCCACCAGTGGTCATCTCGCCCAGCCGCGGCCCGATCGCCAGGATCAGGTCAGCCTCCTTGATGCGCTGGGCCAGCCGCGGATTGATGCCGATGCCGACGTCGCCGGCATAGAGCGGATGGCGGTTGTCGAACAGATCCTGGAAGCGGAAGGCGCAGCCCACCGGCAGCTGCCAGGCCTCGGCAAAGCGCTGCAGCGCGGCGCAGCTCTCGGCGGTCCAGCCGCCGCCGCCGGCGATCACGAAGGGGCGCCGGGCGGCTGCCAGGCGTTCGCGCAGCTCGGCCAGCGCGGCCGGGCTGGGCGCCGCCTCGGCCACACGTATGGGCGGCAGCACCGGGGCGCTGATCGAACGCGTCAGCATGTCCTCGGGCAGCACCAGCACCACCGGGCCGGGCCGACCCTGCATGGCGGTGTGGAAGGCGCGCGCCACATACTCGGGCAAGCGCTCGGCGTCATGCACCTCGCCCACCCACTTGGCCATGCCCAGGGTGCCAGGACCGAACATCTGGCGGTAGTCGACCTCCTGGAAGGCCTCGCGGTCGCGCTGGTCGCTGGCAACCTGGCCGATGAACAGAATCATCGGCGTCGAATCCTGGAAGGCGGTGTGCAGGCCGATGCTGGCATTGGTGGCGCCGGGGCCGCGGGTCACGAAGCAGATGCCGGGCCGGCCCGTGAGCTTGCCCTGGGCCTCGGCCATGAAGGCGGCCCCGCCCTCCTGGCGGCAGGCGATGAAACGGATCTGCTCGCGATGCTCGTGAAAGCCGTCCAGCACCGCCAGATAGCTTTCGCCGGGCACGCCGAAAACGGTATCGACGCCCTGGGCGATCAGGGCCTCGACCAGGGCATGGCCGGCCAGACGGGCGTTGGAGGCAGACGCGGGGGACGCGGTGAAGGTGGGAGTCGCTGGGCTGTTCATGGCCGCGACTGTAGCGCCGGCCTCAGGCGGTTTTGCTGCGGACAAGCCCCACCATCGCGGCGGCCATGATCCCCATCAAGAGGGCCAGGGCGGCGCCCCAGAACACCGCGGCAGGACGCCCCGCATCCATCAGCGCACCGAAGATCGGGGCCGCCACCGCAAAGCCCACGTCCAGGCCCGAATAGACCGTGCCATAGACCCGCCCGGTGGCGCCGGGCGGCGCCGCGCGCTTGATCAGCATATCGCGCGAGGGGCCGGCCAGGCCGGTGCCGAAGCCGGCCAGCGACGCCACCACCAGCGCCAGGCTGGCGGGAAGCCAGCCGCTGGCGGTCAGCGCCAGCAGCAGCGCCGCTGCGCTCATCGCCAGCGCGATATTGCGCTCCAGGCTGGCGCTGCGCGCCACCAGAAAGCCGCCCACCACCATGCCCAGCGCGCCGGCCAGCATATAGCCGGTGACGACGAAGGCGGTGGCCGATACCGGCAGGCCGTAAAGCGTGGCCAGGGCCGGCGCCGAGAAGCTCTGTATCGCGCTGAGCGCCGCGGTGGTGAAGAAGAAGAAGGAGAAACACAGCCAGACCGAGGGCAGCTTCAGAAAGGCCATCGCATGCTCGTCCGGCAGCGCCGCGGCCCCGCTCTTCTGATGCGCCCATTCGCCCTTGGCATCGTCGATGGCCTCGCGCTGGAGCATCAGCAGCGCGATCACCGCCAGCGCCAGCAGGCCGGCGACCACATAGGCATAGCGCCAGTTGCCGCTCCATTCGCTGACACCGATCAACAGCACCGGCGCCGCCGCCCAACCTAGGTTGCCGCTGATGCCGTGCACCGAGAAGGCATGGCCCAGCCGCGCCTGCGAGACCCGCTTGTTCAGTATCGTGAAGTCGGCCGGGTGGAAGGGCGAGTTGCCCAGGCCGGCCAGCGCCGCCGCCAGCATCAGGCCGCCAAAACCCTCGGCCAGCGCCGCCGCGCCGGCCGCGGCGACAAAGGCCCACAGCGCCGCCATCAGCACCGGTCGGGCCCCGACGCGATCCACGACAAAGCCGGCCAGCGCCTGGCCGATGCCGGAGATCACGAAGAACACCGTCACCAGCAGGCCCAGCTCCGAGTAGCTGAGGCCGAAGTCGCGGATGAAGACCGGGAACAGCGGCGGCAGCAGCATGTGGAAGAAGTGCGAGCTGCCATGGGCCAGGCCGATCAGGCTGATCGTCGTGTAGTCATGCCGGGCGCTGCCCAGACCGGGCATCGCGAGGGAGGACGAGGAATTGCTGCTGCTCATGCGCTCAATGTAGGCAGGCCGGATGCGGCCTGGTTACGATAGGCGGCCAATAACTATCGAGTTTCAGCCATGCCTCCCACCCTGCTCGGCGCCAAGCCCGCCGGGGCCCGGACACGCAGCAGCGTGCCGCCGTTGGACCCGCAGCGCTATGCCCCCAGCCCGCAGCGGCCGATGCGGGCCAAGGCGCGGCAGATGGCGCACCAGATGGACATCCAGGCCCACTGGCATGACTGGGGCCAACTGGTCTTCTCGATCAGCGGCGTGCTGCGGGTCAATACCGAGCGGGCCACCTTTCTGGTGCCGCCCTCGCGCGCGGTGTGGATACCGGCGCGCGTCGTGCACGCCGTCACCGCCGTGGAGCGCTGCGAGCTGCGCACGCTCTACCTGCTGCGCCCCCCCGGCGCGGCGGCCGCAGCCGCCTGGGCCGATTGCCGGGTGCTGGAGGTCTCGCCGCTGCTGCGCGAGCTGGTCAATGCGCTGGCGGCCGAGGATGGCGGCCAGGGCCGGGACGGCAGCGCCCGCGAGCACAGCCTGGCCGGCCTGATCGGCGACGAGCTGGCCCGCGCCCAGGGTCTGCGCCTGGGCGTGGACCTGCCACAGGACAAGCGCCTGCGCCGGCTCTGCGAAGCGATGCTGGAGGCGCCGCAGCGCCATACGAGCCTGGAGGGCTGGGCCGCCGAGGTGGGCGCCAGCGCGCGCACCGTCTCGCGGCTGTTCCGCCAGGAGCTGGGCAGCAGCTATGCCCAGTGGCGTCAGCAGGTGCTGCTGGCCCGTGCGCTGGCGCTGGCCGCCCGCAAGCAGCCGATGCGCCTGATCGCCGCCGAGCTAGGCTATGCCAGCCCCAGCGCCTTCAGCGCCATGGTGACCCGCACGGTGGGCATGCCGCCCTCGCGCTTCTTCGCCGAGGCCTGATCAGCGGTAGCGCGCCAGGATCGTCTGCAGCTGACCGCTCTGCACCAGCTGGCGCACCGCCGCATGGATGCGCTCGGGCGCCACCCGCGGCTTGGCCGCGATCAGGCAATGCGTCTGCACCGTGGCAAGCCGCTGCAGCAGCACCAGTTGCCGGGCCGGTGGGCGGCCACGGTTGAACCATTGGGCCGTCAGGCGGTTGACCACCGCATAGTCGCTGCGCCCCAGCGCCAGCTTCTGCAGCACCAGTTGCTGGCTGGGCGCATCGTCGCGACGCAGCCTTCCGCTGGCAAAACCGGCGTCCAGTGCCGGATAGCTGTAGCTGAACACTACGCCCACGCTGGCCGCCAGCGTGGCCAGATCCGGTTCGGTGCCGGAGGCGCCGGGTGGGCCCACCAGCACATCGTCCAGGCTGAACAGCGGCAGGGTCCAGCGCTCGGCCGGCGGCGGCTCGGGAAACCAGTGAGGACTCAGCGGGCAGTGCAGATCGACCTGGCCCTCGGCCAGCGCCGCATCCACCCGCTTGGGCGGCAGCACGACCGCCTGGGCCTGCAGGCCGGCGTTGGCCGCGATCTGGCGCATCAGATCGAGCAGCAGGCCGCGCTTGAGCTGGCCCTGCTGGTACTCGGCGAACGGCGGGGCCCAGGCCTGGCCGACGCCGAAACGCAGCGGATCGGCCGCCTGCGCCGCACCGGCCGCCAGCAGCATCAGCGTCTGCAGCGCGCGCCGCAGCAGTCCCGGAAACTCTCGCATAGGCCGCGATGCTAGCGCAGGCCCTGCGCCGCCAAGGCCGGGCCGCTGCGCTACGATGCCAAGATGGATGCGCAACCGATTCTTTTCGACTACAGCCGCCAGGATGCGGCCGGCCAGACCTGCACCGCCCACGCCTGGGCCAAGGTGCCGGCGCCGCTGACACCGGCCGAGCGCCAGGTCCTGAGGGCCCGGGCCACCGCGCTGTTGCGCGAACGCGGCGCGGTGCTGGTGGCGCACTACTATGTGGACGGCGATCTGCAGGACCTGGCGCTGGAGACCGGCGGCTGCGTGGCCGATTCGCTGGAAATGGCCCGCTTCGGCCGCGACCATGCGGCGCGTACGCTGATCGTCGCCGGCGTGCGTTTCATGGGCGAGAGCGCCAAGATCCTCTCGCCCGAGAAGACGGTGCTGATGCCCGATCTGGAGGCTACCTGCTCGCTGGACCTGGGCTGCCCGGCCGATGAGTTTGCCGCCTTCTGCGACGCCCACCCCGACCGCCAGGTGGTGGTCTACGCCAACACCAGCGCCGCAGTGAAGGCGCGCGCCGACTGGATGGTGACCAGTTCCTGTGCTCTGGAGATCGTCAGCCATCTGAAGGCCCAGGGCCAGAAGTTACTGTGGGCGCCGGATCGCCATCTGGGCCGCTACATCCAGGAGCAGACCGGCGCCGACATGCTGATGTGGAATGGCGCCTGCATCGTGCATGACGAGTTCAAGGGTCTGGAGCTGGGCCTGCTGCGCGAGCAGCATCCGGACGCACAGATCCTGGTGCACCCCGAATCGCCCAAGAGCGTGGTCGACATCGCCCATGTGGTGGGCTCGACCTCGGCTCTGATCAAGGCGGTGGTCGAGGGCAAGGCCCGCGAGTACATCGTCGCCACCGACAATGGCATCCTGCATCGCATGCGTCAGCTGGCGCCCGACAAGATCCTGATCGAGGCGCCCACCGCCGGCAACAGCGCCACCTGCAAGAGCTGCGCGCACTGCCCCTGGATGGCGATGAACGGTCTGCGGGGCGTGATCGCCTGCCTCGAACAGGGTCAGGGCGAGATCCGGCTGGACGAGCCGACCCGGCTCAAGGCCCTGGGCTGCATCGAGCGCATGCTGGATTTCACCGCCCGGCTGAAGGCCGGCCAGGCGGGCGGCGCGTCCGGCCTGGTGGCCGGCATCGGTGCCGCCTGAGGGGCAAGCTTGGGAATCAGGCGGCTGCCGGCCGCGTTTTTCCTGGGTGCCAGCGTGCGCCAAAGCGCGTACGCTGGCGCGACGATCAAGACACAGCAGCCCCGCTGACGAGAAGGACAAGCCATGCCTGACTACAGCTCGCTCTACAACCACCATGAGCGCGAAGTCTTCGCGGCCGTGGCCGAGATGGCGCCGCAGTTTCCGGCGCTCAGCTCGGACGATCTGCTGGTGGATGTGGCCTGCGTGGCGCTGAACCGCCTGCCGCCGCGCTATATCCGCCACGAGGTGGATTTCTCCTTCTATCTGACCGAGCCCGAGCGGCTGGAGATCGACGCGGCCATCCGCGAGGCGGTCAGCTATGCCTTCAACTTCGTGCAGGCGCGCACCGCGCTGCGGGCGCGGCGCTAGCCAGCACCGGCCTCAGGCGCCGCGCAGACCGCGCTCGGCGATCAGCACGGTCGGGAAGCTGACCGGCAGCGTGCGCGGATAGTCGCGGCTGTAGTGCAGGCCGCGGCTCTCGTGGCGCAGCAGGGCCGAGCGCACGATCAGCTCGGCGCAATCGACCAGATTGCGCAGCTCCAGCAGGTCGCGGGTGACGCGGAAGTTGGCGTAGTAATCGTCGATTTCGCCGCGCAGCAGCGCGATGCGGTGCAGGGCCCGCTCCAGCCGCTTGGTGGTGCGCACGATACCCACATAGTTCCACATCAGCAGGCGCAGCTCGTCCCAGTTGTGCGCGATCACCACCTGTTCGTCGGCGTCCTCCACCTGGCTCTCGTCCCAGGCCGGCAGCGGCGCGGGCGGCAGCGGCGCCTCGGCCAGGATGTCCTTGGCCGTGGTCTGGCCCAGCACCACGCATTCCAGCAGCGAATTGCTGGCCAGGCGGTTGGCGCCGTGCAGGCCGGTATAGCTGGTCTCGCCGACCGCATAAAGCCCGGGCAGGTCGCTACAGCCCTTCAGATCGGTGACGACGCCGCCGCAGGTGAAGTGCACCGCCGGCACCACCGGGATGGGCTGACGGGCGATATCGATGCCCAGCCTCAGGCAGCGCGCATGGATGGTCGGGAAATGTTCCTTCAGGAAGGCCTCGCCCAGATGGGTGGCGTCCAGCCACACATGGTCGATGCCGTGCTTCTTCATCTCGAAGTCGATCGCGCGGGCGACGATGTCGCGCGGCGCCAGCTCCATGCGCTCGTCGTGCGCGGCCATGAAGCGAGTCCCGTCGGGTAGCTTCAAATGCCCGCCCTCGCCGCGCAGCGCCTCGGTGATCAGAAAGCTGCGCTCCTGCGGATGGTAGAGACAGGTCGGATGGAACTGGATGAACTCCATATTCGCGACCCGGCAGCCGGCCCGCCAGGCCATCGCGATGCCGTCGCCGGTCGAGGTGTCGGGATTGGTGGTGTAGCGGTAGACCTTGCCGGCCCCGCCGGTGGCCAGCACCACCGCACGCGCCGCCAGGGTCTCGACCCGCCGGGCATCGATGTCCAGCGCGTAGAGGCCATAACAGCGCGGCTGCTCGTCCCTTTGCACATGGCGCGAGGTGATCAGGTCCAGCGCCATCCAGCGCTCGCGCAGCGTGATGTTGGGGTGGGCCTTGGCCGCCGCCAGCAGCCGGTCGTGAATGGCCTTGCCGGTGGCATCGGCCGCGTGGGCGATGCGGCGCACCGCATGACCACCCTCGCGGGTCAGGTGCAGGCCCAGCGGGCCGTCGTCATCGGGCGTGAAGGGCACGCCCTGGGCGACGAGCCACTCGACCGCGGCGGCGCTGCGCTCGGCGATGAAGCGGGCGGTGGCCTCGTCGACCAGGCCGGCGCCGGCATCCTGGGTGTCGCGCACATGGCTTTCTATGCTGTCGTCGCGCCCCAGCACACCGACGATGCCACCCTGGGCCCAGGCGGTGGCCGCCTCGCTCAGCTCGCGCTTGGCCAGCACCACCACCGGCAGCTGGTCGGCCAGATGCAGGGCCACGGTCAGACCGGCCAGGCCGGCACCCACAATCACCACGGGAGCAGTAGTCATTCAGACGGCACGGGCGAGGTGCTGACATCGCCGCGTCATGCAAAGAGGGCCTGATTCTAGAAGGCCGGCGTCAGCCGGCCTTTGCACCGATAAAATCGCGCGCTTCTTTGATCAAATCCTGCCAGCGCCCGCGCTGCTCACCCGATGTCCCACCCGACCGACGACGCCCACAAACCCGGCAACAACTTCCTGCGCGCCATCATCGAGCGCGATCTCGAGGGCCAGGGCCAGATGCAGGGTGAGCGTCGTTTTGCCGGCAGCCCGGGGGATGCCGCCCACCATGGCGCCGGTCCGCTGGACCCGGCCCGCATCCGCACCCGCTTCCCGCCCGAGCCCAACGGCTATCTGCACATCGGCCATGCCAAGAGCATCTGCTTGAATTTCGGCCTGGCCCGCGATTACGGCGGCGTCTGCCATCTGCGTTTCGACGACACCAACCCCGAGAAGGAGGAGCAGGAGTACGTCGACGCGATCAAGGAGATGGTGGCCTGGCTGGGCTGGAGCTGGGAGCAGAACGACACCTCCCATCTTTTCTACGCCAGCAACTACTTCGACTTCATGTACCGCGCGGCCGAGTACCTGATCGGCGCCGGCCTGGCCTATGTCGACGAGCAGACGCCCGAGCAGATGCGCATCAACCGCGGCGACTTCGGCACGCCCGGCACCGACAGCCCCTTCCGCGCCCGCGCCCCCGCGGAGAACCTGGCGCGCTTCCGCGAGATGCGCGACGGCAAGCATGCCGACGGCGCCATGGTGCTGCGGGCCAAGATCGATATGGCCTCGCCCAATATCAATCTGCGCGACCCGGCCCTCTACCGCATCCGCCGCGCCACCCACCACAACACCGGCGACACCTGGTGCATCTACCCGATGTACACCTATGCGCATCCGATCGAGGACGCGCTGGAGCGCATCACCCACTCGATCTGCACGCTGGAGTTCGAGGATCAGCGCCCCTTCTACGACTGGCTGCTGGAGCATCTGGCCGCAGGCGGCCTGCTGGCTCGCCCCCTGCCCCACCAGTACGAGTTCGGCCGGCTGAACCTCAGCTATGTGGTCACCAGCAAGCGCAAGCTGCGCCAGCTGGTGGAGGAAGGCCATGTGACCGGCTGGGACGATCCGCGCATGCCCACCCTGGTCGGCATGCGGCGGCGCGGCTACACGCCGGAGAGCATCCGCGCGATGGTCGAGGGCACCGGTGTCACCAAGAGCAATGCCTGGTTGGACTACGCGGTGCTGGACGGTTGCCTGCGCAGCGATCTGGAAGGCAAGGCGGCGCGTGCGATGGCGGTCATCGCGCCGCTGAAGCTCAAGCTGACGAATTTCGCCGAGGTCTTCGGCTCGGCCGAGCACCGCGAACCCTGCACGGCCCCGGCCCATCCGCATCTGCCCGAGCTGGGCCAGCGCAGCTTTTCGCTAGGCCCCGAGCTGTGGATCGAGCAGGAAGACTTCATGGAGGTTCCGAGCAAGGGCTACCACCGGCTCTATCCCGGCAACAAGGCACGCCTCAAGTACGGCTATGTGATCGAGTGCAGCGGCTGCGAGAAGGATGCCGAGGGCCGGGTCACGGCGGTGCTGGCCCAGCTGCTGCCCGATACCAAGAGCGGCACGCCGGGGGCCGACGCGGTCAAGGTCAAGGGCGTGATCACCTGGGTGGGCGCCCATGAGGGCGTGGCCGCCGAACTGCGCCTTTACGACCGACTCTTCAGCGTGGCCCAGCCGGGTGCCGGCGAGGCCGATTTCCTCAGCGAGATCAATCCGGACAGCTGCCGCATCGTGCAGGGCTGGCTGGAGCCCTCGCTGGCCGGCTTGCCGGCCGAAACCCGGCTGCAGTTCGAGCGCCACGGCTACTTCGTCGCCGATCGCAAGGACCACAGTCCCGCGCACCCGGTCTTCAACAAGATCACCGGCCTGCGCGACGGCTGGGGCAGCAAGTAGGCGCGGCCAGGCCGGGCCGCTCAGGCCGGCTCGACCACCGGACTGGCGTATTCATGGCCGATGATGGCGCGGGCGAACAAATAGTTGTCCCGCGCCCGCTCGCTCAGCTCATCCAGCAAGACCTGGCCCCGCGCGTCGCAGGGGAAGCTCAGACCGCGTCCGCTGTGGAACAGCGATTCGAAACGCAGCCGGTAGGCGCCGCCAGCGGCGGGCTTGCTCATCATCAGCGTTTCCATGGTAGCTCTCCCGGACCCCAGACAGCAGGGCCCATGGCGCAACACTAGGCCTTGTCGCGCCCGGCCATCCGTGCAAAGAGCGCAGGTTTGCGGTCTGTTTCCGGGCATCCCCCGCAAACGCGGGAATGCGTCACGGCCGTTGCGTTCAATCCAGGGCGGCCAGGTCCGCCATGCGCCGCACCTTGACCTTGCGGCCCTTGAGCTTGCCGCTGGAGAGGCGCTTGACCACCTCGCGGGCGATACCGCGCTGCACGGCCACATAGCTGTGGAAATCGGTGACGTTGATCTTGCCGATCTGGGACGCCTCGAAGCCGGCCTCGCCGGTCAGCGCGCCCAGGATGTCACCGGGGCGTAGCTTGTCCTTGCGGCCACCGAGAATCTGCAAGGTGTCCATGGCCGGCAGCAGCGGCCCGCCGGCGGCCGGGCTCAGGCTGTCCAGGCCCTGCCACTGGAACTCGCGGCCCATCAGCTGCTCGATGCGACCCACCCGCCCCATCTCGTCCAGGCTGGCCAGGCTCAGGGCCAGGCCCTCGGCACCGGCGCGACCGGTGCGGCCGATGCGATGCACATGGGCCTCGACATCGGCGCTGATATCCACATTGATCACGCACTCCAGCTGCGCGATGTCCAGGCCCCGCGCGGCCACATCGGTGGCCACCAACACGCTGACGCTGCCGTTGGCGAACTGGATCAGCACCTGATCCCGATCGCGCTGCTCCAGATCGCCATGCAAGGCCATGGCCACCAGACCCTGGGCGCTCAGCACCTCGACCAGATCGCGGCATTGCTGCTTGGTATTGCAAAAGGCGATGGTGCGGGCCGGGCGGAAGTGCAGCAGCAGCTGCGAGACCGCATGCAGGCGCTCGCTCTCGCTCACCTCGTAGGCGATCTGGCGGATCTGGGTCGGCGCCTGGCTGGCGGCGGCAGCAGCCGGCTTGACCATGGCCGGATCACGCATGAACTTGCCAGCCAGCTCCGCGATGCCGGCCGGGTAGGTGGCGGAGAACAGCAGGGTCTGGCGGTTCCTCGGGCATTGCTTGGCGATGCGGGCGATATCGTCGACAAAGCCCATGTCCAGCATGCGGTCGGCCTCGTCCAGCACCAGGGTCTGCAGGCCCTGCAGCTGCAGCGTCTCGCGCTCCAGATGGTCGAGGATGCGGCCCGGCGTGCCGACCGCAATATGGGCGCCAAAGGCCAGGCTCTCGATCTGCGGCCGCATCGGCGTGCCGCCGCACAGGGTCAGCACCTTGATATTGTCGGCCGCCCGCGCCAGCCGCCGGATCTCCTGGGTGACCTGGTCGGCCAGCTCGCGGGTCGGGCACAGCACCAGGGCCTGCAACGCACTGCCGGCAGCGTCCAGCTTGTGCAGCAGGGCTAGCGCGAAGGCGGCAGTCTTGCCGCTGCCGGTCTGGGCCTGGGCAATCAGATCGCGACCGGCCAGGGCCAGCGGCAGGCTCTCGGCCTGGATCGGGGTCATGCGGCTGTAACCCAGCTGGGCCACATTGGCCTGCATGGCGGGGCTCAGCGGCAGCTGGGAGAAAGCGAGGCGAGCATCGCTGTCCTTGGCACTCAGAGGGGCATCGTTCATGGACGGATTATCCCTGCCGCGCTGCCAGAGGTCCGCTGCAGCCGTCCGCGCCGGCGGCAGGGCCCTAGGCCAGTCCGGCGGCCAGGGCCTCGAAGACCACGCGAATGCGTCGCGCCGTACGCAGCTCGCGGTGGGTGACCAGCCAGATCGGGAAGCGCACCGGCGGAACCTCGTCAAGCACCCGCACCACGCCCGGGGTGCGCTCAGCGATCTCGTCCATCATCGCCCCTATGCCCAGGCCATGCTGGACCAGGGCCCAGTGCGCCACCGAGTGCTCGGCATAGGCGCTGAAGCTGGCCTCGCTCAGGGGCAGGCCATGCGCTTGCAGATAGCTCAGGAAGCGGCCGGCGCGATCGACCCCGACGAAGGGCAGCGTCGCAGCCTCGGCCGCGCGGCGCGGATGGCCATGGGCCCGCACCCAGTCCTCGGAGGCGTAGAAGCCGGCCGTGGCCTCGCGCACCAGGCGCGCGATCAGTTCGGGCTGTTCCGGCTTGACATGGCGCACCGCGATATCGGCCTCGCGCCGCTGCAGATCGCTCAGGCCGTTGAAGGCGATCAGCTCGACCGCGATGCCGGGCTCGCGCTCGCGCAGTTGGCGCAACAGCGGCGGCAGCAGCCATGCTGCCACCGCGTCGCTTGCCGAGACCGCCACCACGCCGGCCGCTGCCTGCGAGCGGCCGCTGGCGGCCAGACCCAGGGCCTCGGCGGCGCTACCCATCGCACGCGCATGCGCCAGCAAGGCCTCACCGGTGCTGGTGAGCACCAGCGCCTTGCCGATCCGCTCGAACAAGGTCACGCCGAGCCGCCGCTCGATCGCCGCGACCTGTCGGCTCAGCGTCGGCTGGGTCAGGCCCAGCCGCTGGGCCGCGGCGGACAGCGAGCCGGTCTCGGCGGTCGCCAGAAAGGCCTTGAGCTGATTCCAGTCGATCTGGTCCATGCAAATTTGCATATATTGCCGCTGTTCCGTGGCGCTTTCATGCGCTGACGCACGCCGATAGCATGGCGCGTATTGAGCCACAACATCAAGCCGCCATGCCGGACATCGACTCTTCACGCGCCATCGATCCGGCAGTCCAGGCCGTGGCATCGGGCCAGACGCCGCGCCAGCCGGCCAAGGCACGCTTCTGGAATCGCATCGCCCGCAAATATGCCGCGGATCCCATCGCCGACCCCGCGGGCTATGAAGCCACCGTACGGCGCGTGCAGGGTCTGCTGGATGCCAGCCAGGAGGTGCTGGAGCTGGGCTGCGGCACCGGCAGTACCGCGATGCGCCTGGCCGCCGGCACCCGTCGCCTGCAGGCCACCGATCTCTCGGCGGCGATGATAGAGATCGCCCGAGAGAAGCTGGCGGCCCAGCCGATCCCGCAGCTGAGCTTCGATGTGGCCGATGCCGACACGGCGGCCTTCGGCGAGGGTGTCTGGGATGCCGTGCTGGCCTTCAATCTCCTGCATCTGACGCTGGATCTGGATGCCGCAATCGCGGGCATTGCGCGGGCGCTCAAGCCCGGCGGCCGGCTGATCTCCAAGACCGCCTGCATCAGCGAGATGAGTCCCTGGATCAGGAGGCTGGCCCTGCCGCTGATGCGCGCCGTGGGCAAGGCGCCGCATGTGCTGTGCTTCGACGCCGCTGAACTGCAGGCAGCGATCCGTCGCCAGGGCCTGCAGCTTGAGTCCGTCGAACGCCATGGGACCCGCGGCAAGGATTTCCGGGTCTTCATCGTGGCCCGCAAGTCCAGGCATGCAGCCCGCTGACAGACGCCACCGCGGCGCCGCTGCGAGATCAGCCGCCGGCCAGCTTGGCCTTGTGACCCTCGGCCAGCAGCAGGGCCAGCAGGCGCTCGCGCTGGTCACCCTGGATCTCGATGACCCCGTTCTTGACCGCACCGCCCACACCGCAGGCGGCCTTGAGCTTCTTAGCCAGCTGGGTCAGGCCCGCCTCGTCCAGGGCCAGGCCCTTGATCAGCGTGACGCCCTTGCCGCCGCGGCCCTTGGTCTCGCGCCAGATGCGCACCTCGCCATTGCCCAGCGGCGCGGCGGCCGCCTTCTTGCAGCGGCAGTCGGCCTGGGCCTGGCCACAGCTGGGGCAGAGACGACCGCTTTCGGTGGAATAGACGGGACGGCTGAACGAGGAGGAAGCACTCATGGCATCGGAGGGTAAGGATTGGGGCCGAACAGGGCCAGCTGCAGCTCCCGCGGCGCATTGATGGTACGCAGCCGCTGGTACTCCGCCTCGGCCTCGGGGTAGCGGCGGCGCAGATAGTGCAGCCATTGCTTGAGCCGGCCGGCCTGATGACGCGGGGCCACCTGCTGGCTGACCTGGGCCCACAGCAGGGCCAGCAAGGGCAAGACCTGGCCCCAGGCCAGCGGCACGCTGCCCGGCCGGCTGATCGCCAGCGCCAGCCCGGGATCGGCCACCATGCCGCGGCCCAGCATCAGGTCGGCGCAGCCGGACTCGGCACGGCAGCGCTGCGCATCGTCCGCGGTCCAGATCTCGCCATTGGCCACCACCGGCAGGTCCAGCGCGGCGCGCACCGCCGCGATGCGATCCCAGAACGCCGGCGGCCGGTAGCCCTGGGCCTTGGTGCGGGCATGGATCACCAGTTCGGCCGCACCGGCGGCGGCGATCGCCTGCGCGCAGTCCAGCGTGCGATGCTCGTCCTCATAGCCCAGCCGCATCTTGGCCGAGACCGGGATGTGGGCCGGCACCGCGCGGCGCACCGCGGCAACGATCTGGTGAATCAGCTCGGGCTCGTCCAGCAGCACCGCGCCGCCGCGATGGCGGTTGACGCATTTTGCCGGGCAGCCGAAGTTGAGATCGACGCCCTCGGGCGTCAGCTCGGCCAAGCGGGCCGCGTTCTCGGCCATGCAGACGGCGTCCGAGCCCAGCAGCTGCGGCCGCACCGGCACACCCGCCGGCGTGCGGCTGCCCTGCAGCAGCTCCGGCACGATGCGGGTGAAGACCCGCTTGGGCAGCAGCATATCGGTGATGCGGATGAACTCGGACACGCAGCGGTCGACGCCACCGACGCGGGTCAGCACATCGCGCAGCATGTGATCGAGCAAACCCTCCATGGGCGCGAGCAGGATCATGGGGCGGCCGTCAGATACAGAAAGAGGCTCATTCGCAAGCTAGGCATGGAACAGGACCCGCCAGCGCTGCCCCTCCAGCAACGCCGCACCGCCATAGCCGGCGAGCAGCAGCACGCCATCATGGCTGGCCACGCAGCCGCAGCAGGCCCGGACCGCGGGCGGCAGCTCGGCCTCGCACAGACAGTCATCCCGCACCCACCACAGCCCGGCGTCCGAGCTGCACCAAACCCGCCCGTCGTACCAGACCATGTCCTCGAAGGACAGCGTGAGGCTTGGGTCGGCGATCCGTTGCCAGCGGTCCCGCCGGCCCTGGTAGACCGCACCGCCCTCGGCACCGATATAGACCTGGCCATCTGCCCCGCAACAGACCGTGCCTAGCCGTACCGGATCGGGGAACGAGCACTGGCGCCAGCAGTGGCCATCGAAGTGCCAGACATCCCCGCTGCCGCCAACAGCATAAATGTCCTGGGCGCCGAAGCCGGCGATGTCGTGAAAGCCCAGTACTTCGTCGTGCCGTGCCAGCGGGATCGCCGGGCTGTGCGCATGCCACTGGTTGCGTCCATCGCGCCGGTAGACCGTGCGCCGCGTGCCGACGGCATAGGCCTGCGCGCCGACAAGGCGCAGGCGGGTGATCGCGCCGCGCGCGTCCAGCCGGTTCTCGATGCCGGCCTCGCCGCTGCCGATGGCATAGGGCAGGCCGTCCAGCGTGATGCAGACGAGCTGCGGCCTGGGCACCAGGCTGAGCGCACACCAAGGCAGCTCGAAGTCGTGCAGCGCGGTGTGCCCGAAGACCTGCGCCGGCGGCTCGTCGAGAAAGCAGGACAGCACCCGTTTCTCGAGGTCCAGCTCGTCAGGCGCGTCCTGCCCATCGCAGAAGGAATCGGCCTGGCGGTAGTCTCGGCGTGCAAGGAAGTACAGCAGGTCCTTGCTGCGCACCGCACAGCCGATGATGTTGAAGCCCCCCAGATGAGGTGCCAGGGCTTGTTCGTCGAACTCAGCGGACAGGGGCATGCTGCGGCTCCAGATCCTGCTGCGTCAGCCACAGTCGCAGATCGAATTCCAGCTGCCCGTAACTGGGCTCCATATGCTGGCACAGCGCATAGAAGGCCTTGTTGTGTTCCAGCTCGCGGAGATGGGCCAGCTCGTGCACGACGATCATGCGCAGGAAGTCGGCCGGCGCCTCGCGGAACAGCGTGGCGATGCGGATCTCGCGCCGCGTCTTCAGCCGGGCGCCCTGCACGTTCTGGGCACGGGTGTGGGTGCCCAGCGCATGCTGGATGATCTTGAGCTTGGCGTCGTAGCAGACCTTGTTCAGCGGCTCGGCATTGCGCATGAAGCGCTGCTTCAAGTCCTGGGTGTAGTCGAACAAGGCCTTGTCGCTGCGCACCTCGTGCGTGCCGGCATAGCGGCGCTGCAGATACTCGCCCAGTCGGCCGGCTTCGATCATGCCCCGCACCTGAGCCTGCAGCTCGGCCGGGTAGCCGGCCAGGTATTTCAGCGCCGGGTTCACTGCAGCGCAGGGCTCGCGTAGTGCGCGGCGACCCAGCGCTCGAAGCGCTCGCACATCGCGGCTTCGCCATCGCCGCTGTCGGCCAGCAGCTCGGCGCCATGGACGATGCGTATCGTCGCGTCCAGCGTCGGCAGCTCGTGGTCCGGCGCGCCGCGCGCCGCAGCGGCGGCCATCGCCTGCTGGGCCCGCGCCCAGGCTTCGTCCACCGATTCGTTGCAGGCCTCGGCCAGGTAGCGGGCGGAGAAACCCTCGCCGGTCAGCCGGCGCAGCGTGGCGTCGTGGTCGATGCTATTTCCCGGCCCCCAGTAGTGCTCGGCCAGGGCCGGGCCTATCGCCAGGTTGTCGCACAGATAGCCATGCTCGCGCAGGAAGTGGGCGCGGGTCTGGTAGACCGCCATATGGGCCAGCAGATATCCCTGATAGGACGCGGCCGACTCCTGGTTCAGCAGATGCGGAATCGCCAGCAATGGTCGCGGGCTGGCGACCACGCCCTGGATGCGCTGCTCGGTGGCCCGGGCCAGGGCCAGCACCGTCTCGGGCAGCAGCTGCTCGTCGGGCAGCGCGTACAGGGCCGCCTCGAAATAGGGCACGACGGCGATGGCCCGCTCGTCGAAGGCGCGCATGGGCTGGCTGCTGGCAATGCGGGCGTGGATCAGCGCATCGGGCATGGGTTCGCCGGCCTCATTGCGGGCATAACGCTTGAGCCAGTCGGCATCGTTCAAAAGGCTGTCGCAGAACATCGACTGCGTCTCGGCATAGGCCATCGACGTGGGCGCGAATTCCTGCGAGAAGCAGGGCGAGTTCTGGGTCACGTTGGCGAAATGCGCCGCATGCCCGCCCTCGTGGAACAGGGTGTTGATCGCGCGCAGTCCGCTGCCGATCTGGTCGGGCTTGGCCTCCGCAGTGAAGTTGATCTCGCCCGGCACCCAGCGGCCCTGGGCATCGACATGGCTGGGCATGGGGCCGTGACAGAAACCGTTCTGGTACTTGCCCTCCCGCGCCAGCAGGTCCAGCTGCAGCGTGGCGCCGCGATACCGTATGCCCAGGCGGCGGAAGCTCTGCACCCAGCGGCGCAGCGCCGGGCCGAAGGGCATATAGGGGTCCATGCGGCGCACCACATCGCCAGCGCTATAGAAGCGCAGATTCCAGGGCTGCAGGGCCTGCGCGCCATGGCGCTCGGCCAGGTCGGCCAGCGCGCGATCCTGCGCGCCCTGGGTACGCTCGATGAATTCGTCCAGCACCGCGAACAGGGCCTGCGGCGTCATGCGCTCGTTCTTGCGCAGCTTGAGCTCGAAGTAGTTGTCAAAGCCCAGCGCGCGTGCCAGGCGATTGCGCAGCCGCACCAGATCCAGAAACCCGTTGTCCAGCACCCAGCGCTCGATCTGGCCATAGGCCTCGTAGGAGCTGCGCCGCGCGGCCTCGTCCGGATTGGTGGCCAGATTGGTGGCCAGCATGGACAGCGTGGCCGGCTCGGACTCGCCGCGCTCGTTGAGATGCTGCGGCGCCAGCGCCTTCTTGCTGGCGAACAGCGCGGCCTCGGCAGAAATCAGCTCGCGCATCAGGGCCTGGCCCTCGGCGGTGTCGACGGTATTGGCCTCGAAGAGCGCCTGCCAGCCGCGCAGCCCATGCAGCAGCGCCTCGCGCTGCGGGCCGGCCGGCAGCGGCTCCAGGCGCGCGATCTCGGCCCGGGTGGCGGCCAGCCTGGCGGGATCGGAGACAAAGCGCTTGTAGGCGCCCTCGGCCGCGGCAAAGCCGGCATGGTCCTCGCTGGTGCCCATATAGGTGGACCAGAACAAGGCCTCCTTGGCACGGTGCACCCGCAGATAGTCGCGGTTCAGCGTGTCGAAGAAGTCCTGAGCTTGGGCTTGGGCTTGGGCTTGGTGCATGGTTCGGCTCCGTGGGAGGGGCCGAAGTATCTCAGGGCTGGCCGGATTTGCGCAGCGAACCCAGCACCTCGGGTGTGGTCACCCCCATGGAGACGTAGAGGCTGGTCAGCCCTTCCATGCCGATGTCGGCCGGCCGCACCCAGCTGCTGGGCAGATAGAGCAGTCCGCCGCCGACCGGTACCGGTGCGGTCGGCACGATCACTGCCACATAGTCGACCCCGTCCATCCGTACCGGCTCGGGACTGGACAGCAGGCCCAGCACCAGGGCCCCGCCCTCGGGCTTGACGCCGCCGAAATGGCACCACACCGGCGCCATCGCCCGGACGCCCGCCTCGTCGCGCTTGGACATCATTTCCACCATGCGCTTGAGCAGGTCGTAGATGGTGCCGATCAGCGGGATGCGCGCGATCAGGGCCTCGATCGCCGCCTTGAGCCGGCGCTGCAGCTGGGTCTCGACCAGCAGGCCCAGCAGATAGATCAGCACCGCCACCAGGGCCAGGCCGATCAGATAGGCCAAGGTCTCGGACTCGATCAGCCCCAGGCTCAGCCGGCTCAGCAGCTGGCCCAGACCGCTCTGCGGCCCCAGCCAGCGCAGCAGCAGCGCGCTGACCCAGCCCAGCAGGGCCAGCGTGGCCAGCAGGGGCAGCACGGTCAGAAAGCCGGTGACGAAGGTGCGCAGCACATGGCGGCGCGCCGAGCGGACAAGAAAGGCTTGGCTGGATTCGGACATGGACGCGGGGCAGCAACGGCGCAAAGCCGGCATGATGCCAGCATGACACGCAGCTTTCCTGTCCAGATCGAGCCGCAGGGCTGGCACTTCGAGGCCGCAGCCGACCAGACCCTGCTGCTGGCAGCGCTGGCCGCCGGCGTGCGCCTGCCCAGCAGCTGCCGCAACGGCAGCTGCCGCGCCTGCCTGTGCCAGTTGCTGGAGGGCGAGATTGCCTACCGCGTCGAATGGCCCGGCCTCTCGCGCGAGGAAAAGGCAGCCGGCTGTGTACTGCCCTGCGTGGCCGAGGCGCGCAGCGCGCTGCGCCTGGCGCAGCCGCGGGCCGAGGCCCTGCCCGGCCGCCCACCGGCCGCTGCCATCACTGCTTCTTCAGCTCGAAGCGCCCCTGCCCCTGGGTCAGCGTCAGACCGCTGACCGGTCCCTCGGCCGGGCCGAAATCCAGCCGCGCGTCCACCACGGTCAGGTAGAGGCTGCGCGGGCTGCGGGCCTTCAGCTCGAAGGCCGGCTGCCCCTGCACCTGCACCCGCAGATGCCCGGCCACCTCGTCGCGGAAGACCTTGAGCCTGAGCCGGTCGGAGGCATAGTCACCCACCAGGGCCTGCTGCTGGGCCGCATCCAGCGCGATGCTGGCCTCCACCGGCAGATCACCGCTGCGCAGCCAGCGCTCGGCAGCACCCTCGCCGTCCTGGTAGCTGGCCAGCGCCAGCGCTCGGCCCAGGGCATCGCGCTCCACCGTCAGACGCGCCAGGCTGTTGAGGAAGGCGAAGCTGCCATCCACCTGAGGCTGCAGCTCCAAGGGCGCGCCGCCGGCGCGCTGCGAGAACAGCTTGCCATCACGAACTCGCAGACTGCGCGTCTCGCCCGCTGCTCCGCCCTCCTTCTGGTAGACCCCTTCCAGCGTCTGCAGCTGGGCCGCACTGAGCGCCAGCGCTTGCAGCGCCGGATAGGGCTTGCCGGCGGCAAAGGCACTCAGCTTGCGTCCCAGCAGATCCAGATCCGGCCCCGGGCCGGTGCTGTTGCGCAGCAGGGCCACCGTCACCTGGCTCTGCGGCTGGTAGGCGAGCAGCGAGACAAAGCCGTGGATGCCGCCGCCATGCTGCAGCCAGGGCTGGCCCCGCAGCTGCTCCTGGGCGATGCCAAAGCCATAGCGGCGCGGCCCCTTGGCAGCCGCACCCTCGGCGCTGATCATGCGCTTGTAGCTGGCCGGCTTCAGCAAGGCGCCACCATGCAGCAGGCGGTTCCAGCGCCACAGATCGTCCAGGCTGGAGACCAGGGCGCCGGCCGCATGCGGCTGGCTCATCGAAATCAGGCCGGCCGCCTGCACCGGGCCGCCGGGCTGCAGGCTGTAGCCCTGCACCATGCCCGGCAGCACCCGGGTTTCGCCAGGATAGACCGTGTGCTTGAGCTGATGGGGCTTCAGCAGGGCCTCGTCCAGAAAGGCATGCCAGGGCTTGCCGCTGATGGCCTCGATCACCGCCCCGACCAGCACATAGCCGGAGTTGTTGTAGCGCCAGTCGGTGCCTGGGGCGAAATCGGGCGGCAGGTTCTTGAACTCGTCGATCAGGGCGGCGGTCGTCAGCTCGCGCCGCACCGGGTTGTGCATATAGCCCGGGATGCCGGTGTAGCTGCGTACGCCGGAGCTGTGATTGAGCAGCTGGGCCAGGCTGATCGCGCCGCCGCCCGGGAAGTCGGGCAGGAACTTGCTGAGCTTGTCGTCCAGGCTGGCACGGCCCTCGTCGATCAGCCGGAGAAGTGCCGCGGCCGCGAACTGCTTGGTGACCGAGCCGATGCGGAACAGCTGCTCGGGGCTCAGCGGCACGCCCAGCTCGATGCTGGCACGCCCCACCGCGCCCTTGTAGAGCAGCTGATCGCCACGGGCCACCAGCAGCGCCAGACCAGGCCCCGCAGGATCGATCTTCTGCTCGGCCAGCAGCTGCTGGGCATAGGCACCCACCTGGGTGGCATCGGGCAGGGCCGGCACCGGCGACTGGGCCAGCGCCAGCGCGGGCAGGCCGGCCAGCAGGACGCTGAAGAGGGGCGGCTTGGGGCTGTACATGGGATCTCCTCCTGGTGATTGAGCCGAAGCGCGCCAGCTTCGCCGATGCTCGGGTCGGCCGGCCAGGCGGGCGCGACGAACTGCGCGATCGCGCGGACAGACTGCAGCGGCAATCCCCGCCCGCTGTGGACAAGTCCGTGCACAGCTTGCAGATGAGTGCGCCAAGTGATTGATTTCTCGATCAGATCAACGCATTGCCGAAAAAAGAGGCAGCTGCGGCGCCAGGCTGCGGGGACAATCGCAGGCTTTGCCCCAAGCAGTACCCCCGATGCACCGCACCATCTTCAGCACGCCGCTGGTCAACAGCGCCCTGCGTGCCTTCTCGCTGGCCTTCCTGAAACTCAAGGGCTGGAAACTCGATGGCGCCCTGCCCCCGAACCAGTCCAAATGCGTGCTGATCGCCGCGCCCCACACCAGCAACTGGGACCTGCCCTACACGCTGATGGTGGCCTTTGCGCTGCGCCTGAACATCTACTGGATGGGCAAGCAGCAGATCTTCCGCTGGCCCTTCGGCGGCCTGATGCGCTGGCTGGGTGGCATCGCGGTCAACCGCGAACAATCGACCAATCTGGTGGCGGCTTCGGCCGCGGCCTTGAGGGCTGCCGACGGCCCGGTGCAGCTGATCGTGCCGCCCGAGGGCACGCGGGCCAAGACCCGCTACTGGAAGACCGGCTTCTACTGGATCGCCCACGAGGCGGGCGTGCCCATCGTGATGGCCTATATGGACTACCAGCGCAAGCTCAGCGGCCTGGGCCCGGTGTTCCAGCCCAGCGGCGACATCGAGGCGGACATGGCCTCGATCAAGCGCTTCTACGCCCCCTTCAAGGGCAAGAACTGGCGGCAGTTCGATCATGAGTGAGGCGCACAACAGCAAGGACCCGCTGCAGGGCAAGACCCTGGAGATGATCGTCAGTGAGCTGGCCGCTCACTTCGGCTGGCAGGAGCTGGGCCAGCGCATCGCGATCCGCTGCTTCCAGCAGGACCCCAGCGTCGCCTCCAGCCTGAAGTTTCTGCGCAAGACACCCTGGGCCCGTGCCAAGGTGGAGAGCCTCTACCTCTTCATGCGGCGCGAGCAGCGCCGCAGCACATCGCGCTGAGCGCCAGCGCCTCAGGCCCGGCGGGGTTCGGGCAGCTCGATCTTGACCTCCAGCACCTCCAGATCATCCTGGCGTTCCATATGCACCTTGATGTCCTCGGGGTTGATGGAGACGTATTTGGAGATCACCGCCACCAGCTCGCGCTGCAGCTGGGGCAGGTAGTCGGGGCTGGTGCTGCGGCCGTTGCGCTCGTGCGCGAGGATCAGCTGCAGCCGCTCCTTGGCCACGCTGGCGGTACTTTTCTTCTCGCCAAGGAAAAAGGACAGGAATCCCATGCTGTGCGCCCTCCTCACTTGCCGCCGAACAGGCGCTTGAAGAAGCCGGGCTTGACCGCCTCGATGAAGCGCATCGGCTTGTCCTCGCCAAGGAAGCGAGCCACCACATCGGCATAGGCCTCGGCCACATCGCTGCCCTTCATGTGGATGGCCGGCAGGCCCTGGTTGGAGGCCTGCAGCACGATCTCGCTCTCGGGAATGACACCGATCAGCGGGGTGCGCAGGATCTCGTGTATGTCTTCCAGCGACAGCATCTGACCGCCCTCGACCCGGTTGGGGTTGTAGCGGGTGATCAGCAGATGCTCCTTGACCGGCTCCTTGCCTTCGATCGCCCGCTTGGTCTTGCTGTTGAGCATGCCCAGGATGCGGTCCGAGTCGCGCACCGAGGAGACCTCGGGGTTGGTCACCACCAGGGCCTCGTCGGCATAGTGCATGGCCATCAGCGCACCGGTCTCGATGCCGGCCGGCGAGTCGCAGATGATGAAGTCGAACTCCATCGCCTTGAGCTCCTCCAGCACGCGCTCGACGCCCTCCTGCTTCAGCGCGTCCTTGTCGCGCGTCTGCGAGGCGGCCAGGATGTAAAGCTTCTCCAGCTGCTTGTCCTTGATCAGGGCCTGGCTGAGCTTGATCTCGTCGTTGACGACATTGATCAGGTCATAGACCACACGGCGCTCCACGCCCATGATCAGATCCAGATTGCGCAGGCCGACATCGAAGTCGATCACGCAGGTCTTGTAGCCGCGCAGGGCCAGACCGGTGGCAAAGCTGGCGCTGGTGGTGGTCTTGCCGACACCGCCCTTGCCCGAGGTCACCACGACGATTTTTGTCATCGCATCGATTCCTTTGTTCGAAAGATTGCTCGTGCCGTCGCGCGCGCGCCGGCTCAGTATTGAAGGGCTTCCATCACCAGCCGCTCGCCGTCCAGCCGCACCTGGGCGGCCTTGCCCAGCACCGTGTCGGGCAGCGGGTTCTCGGTGGTGCGGTAGATGCCGGCGATGGAGACCAGCTCGGCCTCCAGGCTGGCGGCGAAGATGCGCGCCTCGGTATTGCCGCGCGCACCGGCGATGGCCTTGCCGCGCAGCGGCGCATAAACATGGATGTGGCCGTCGGCGATCACCTCGGCCCCATGGTTAACCAGGGCGGTGACGATCAGATCGCCGCCCTTGGCATAGACACGCTGACCGGAGCGCAGCGGCTTGTCGACGACCAGGGCCGGCGGCGCCTCGGCGGGCACCTCGCGCACCACCTCATGGACGACTTCGCGGACCACCTCCCGCACCGTCTCGCGCGGCTCGGGCGCTGGCAGCGCTCGCGCACTGATGGCCGGCGCCGTGAACACGACCAGCCCCAGCGCTGCCGCCTGCTCGTTCAGGGCCGCATCACCGCCCAGCAGCCCCTGGGGGCGCATCCGGTAGCGTTTCAGCAGCGCCACCACGGCCGCCAGATCAAGCACTGGCTCAGTCGCGGGCAGCAGGCCCAACTGGGCGGGCGGATCCGGCGCCTCGGCCGCTGGCTGCTGCTTCAGGCCCAGCGGCGACAGATCGATCAGCAGCGGCTCGTCGTCGAAGGCCTCGGGCGTCTCGCCCAGGCGCGCCTGCAAGGCCTGCGACAGCAACTCCAGATCGGCGCTGCGCAGCAGCAGCGACAGCAGACTCAGCGATGCACTCTTGAGCTCGAACACCTCGTTATGGCGTGCGCCGGACTTGCTGGCGTTTCTTCCCTCGCTGGCCTGGGTCATGGGTGTTGGGGCTGTGGTTGAGCGTGCAAAGCGGCGCATTTTAGCGAGGGCGCGGCGTCCACCACCCCCGCATTGGCCCGCCCCCCGGCTTCGCACCGGCAGCAGCGCTGCTGAAAATCCGGGCGATCTCTGCGAGCCCCTTTGGAATCAAGCACTTGGCGCAGCTATCGAAACCTGGCCCACAAGCTTGTCCACAGCGGGCGTGGATGAAACTGGGGGGAGAACATTTTTTTGAGCTTGCAGGGCTTGACTTATCCCCATAGTCGACGCTACGGGCCTGCGGCTGTATCAGCGGCGCACAGATGCTGCGACGCAACTGATCGTTTTCCCGCAAGATCGCTAAGTACTTGATTCATATAGGCGAAGCCGAAGTGCTCAAAAAGTCGGCAAGCCAAGGCCGGACGCGCCGGATCAAGGGCTTAGCGCTGCCCGCAAGGGCTTGTGCACAAAGTTATCCACAACATCGGTGGATAGCTTGCCAAGCGCTTTTAAATCATAGGCTTAGCAGCGATGCTTGAGGCAAGCTTGGAGCTTCTTCAGCCAAGTGAAAGCAGGCTGAGTCGCGCAAGCGGTTAAAGTGGCATGGCCCCGCGCACTGCGGACCGACCGAAGGAGCGATCTTGGCTACACCGAACTACTCATACGAAAAGCGCCAGCGCGAACTGGCCAAGAAACGCAAGAAGGAAGAAAAGGCCCAGCGCAAGCAAAGCGGCCGCCCGCAGGATGAGGCCGAGGGTCCAGCGCCCGAGGCGGGCGTCGATGACGCCGCCACCGACGACGCGGCGCCCAGGCCCGAGGGCGCCTGAAGGCGGCCGGAACCGGCCGCCCTAGAATCACGCTCCCGCACAAAGCCCGCCGCTTTGCTCCGTGTTGCAAGCCCGCCTCTCATGACCCGCAAGCTCTTCGTCACTACCGCCCTGCCCTATGCCAACGCCAATTTCCATATTGGCCACATCATGGAGTACACCCAGGCCGATATCTGGGTGCGCTTCCAGCGCATGATGGGGTCGGAGGTGGCATTCGTCTGCGCGGACGACGCCCATGGCGCGCCCATCATGATTGCCGCCGAGAAGGCGGGCAAGACGCCGCAGGCCTTTGTGGCTGACATCGCCGCCGGCCGCAAGCAGTACCTCGACGGCTTCCACATCAGCTTTGACAACTGGCACTCGACCGACGGGCCCGAGAACCACGAGCTGTCCAAGGACATCTACAAGGCCCTGCGGGCCAATGAGCTGATCTCGGTAAAGACCATCGAACAGTTCTTCGATCCGCAGAAGGCCATGTTCCTGCCCGACCGCTTCATCAAGGGCGAATGCCCGAAGTGCGGCGCCAAGGACCAGTACGGTGACTCCTGCGAGGTCTGCGGCGCGGTCTACACGCCCACCGAGCTGAAGAACCCCTTTTCGGTGCTGACCGGCGCGACGCCGGTGATGCGAAGCTCGGAACATTACTTCTTCAAGCTCAGCGATGCACGCTGCGTTGAGTTCCTGGAGCAGTGGACCCAGACCCCCGGGCGGCTGCAGAGCGAGGTGCTCAACAAGATCCGCGAGTGGTTCAGCAAGGACGAGGACGGCCAGGGCGGCCTGGGCGACTGGGACATCAGCCGCGACGCCCCCTACTTCGGCATCGAGATCCCCGATGCGCCAGGCAAGTACTTCTATGTCTGGCTGGATGCCCCGATCGGCTATCTTGCCTCGCTGAAGAACTACTTCGCCAAGACCGGCCGCGACTTCGACGCCTTCCTGGCCGATCCGGCCATGGAACAGGTGCATTTCATCGGCAAGGACATCACCTACTTTCACACGCTGTTCTGGCCGGCCATGCTGCACTTCAGCGGCCGCAAGACGCCCGACCATGTGTTCGTGCACGGCTTCATGACCGTCAACAACGGCGAGAAGATGAGCAAGAGCCGCGGCACCGGCCTGGACCCGATGAAATACCTGGGCCTGGGCATGAACGCGCAATGGCTGCGTTACTACATCGCGGCCAAGCTCAATGCCAAGGTCGAGGACATCGACTTCAACCCCGAGGACTTCGTCGCCCGCGTCAACTCCGATCTGGTCGGCAAGTACATCAATATCGCCTCGCGCGCCGCCGGCTTCCTCGCCAAGCGCTTCGCGGGCCAGCTCTCGGCCGATGTGGGCGTCGAGGGCCGCGCGCTGCTGGACAGCCTGCGCGCGCACAGCGCGACCGTGGCCGAGCTTTACGAGAGCCGCGAGTTCGGCAAGGCGCTGCGCGAGATCATGCTGCTGGCCGACCGGGTCAACGAGTACGTGGATCAGAACAAGCCCTGGGAGCTGGCCAAGCAGGAGGGCAAGGATCAGGTGCTGCAGGATGTCTGCAGCGTCTGCATCGAGGCCTTCCGCCTGCTGACCATCTATCTGAAGCCGGTGCTGCCGGCGCTGGCGGCCCAGGTCGAGCGCTTTCTGCAGGTCGAGCCGATGATGTTTGCCGACGCGCAGCGCGCCCTGGGCGCCCACCGCATCGGCGCCTACGAGCATCTGATGCAGCGGGTCGATCCCAAGATGCTGGAGGCCCTGTTCGAGCCTCCCGCCTCACCCACGGTCACGCCCGGCGGTGAAGACCTCGCCCCCGAGATCAAGATCGATGATTTCAGCAAGGTCGATCTGCGCATCGCCAGGATCGTCAAGGCGGAAGCTGTCGACGGCAGCGACAAGCTGCTGCGCCTCACGCTGGACGTGGGCGAAGGCAGAATGCGCAATGTCTTCTCCGGCATCAAGAGCGCCTACCAGCCCGCCGATCTCGAAGGCAAGCTGACGGTGATGGTGGCCAATCTGGCGCCGCGCAAGATGAAGTTCGGCGTCAGCGAAGGCATGGTGCTGGCCGCCAGCCATGCCGACGAGCAGGCCCATCCGGGCATCTTCGTGCTGGAGCCCTTCCCCGGCGCTCAGCCCGGCATGCGGGTGCGCTGAGGCGGCAACGGGACGCGGCAGCATCGCCCCAGCCATGCCGCCGCTCCATGCCTTCCGCCCCCGCCTATTGACTGCGCTGCGCGGCTACAACCGCCACCGATTCATCGCCGACATCGGGGCCGGCCTGACGGTCGGCGTGGTCGCCCTGCCGCTGGCCATTGCCTTCGCGATTGCCAGCGGCGTCAAGCCCGAGCAGGGCCTGATCACCGCCATCATCGGCGGCTTCCTGATCTCGGCCCTGGGCGGTTCGCCGGTACAGATCGGCGGCCCGGCCGGCGCCTTCATCGTCATCATCTACGGCATCGTCCAGCGCTACGGCCTGGCCAATCTGCTGATCGCCACCATGCTCGCCGGCGGCCTGCTGATGCTGATGGGCGCGCTGCGGCTGGGCGCGCTGGTGCGCTACATCCCGGTCAGCATCGTGATCGGTTTCACCAACGGCATCGCGGTGCTGATCGGGCTGTCGCAGCTGAAGGATCTGCTGGGTCTGCCGATCGCAGCCATGCCCGCTGACTTTTTCGGTCAGCTGCAGGCCCTGAGCCGCCATATCGGCGACGTCAACCCGCCGGCCCTGCTGCTGGGGCTGGGCGCGGCCCTGATCGTGCTGGTCTGGCCCAAGACCTACAAGATGCAACGCGGCCACGGGCCCTGGCGGCAGCGCGCGCACCGCGTCATGGCCCAGTTGCCCGGCACAGTGATCGCCCTGGTCGGCGCGACCCTGATTGCCCAGCTGCTGGCCCTGCCGGTGGAGACCATAGGCAGCCGCTTCGGCGGCATTCCGCAGACCCTGCCCGGCTTCGCCCTGCCCGACTTCAGCTGGGAGACCGCCAGACAGCTGGTGATCCCGACCATCACGATCGCCTTGCTGGGCGCGATCGAGTCGCTGCTGTGCGCCCGGGTTGCGGACAATATGAGCGCGCTGCCCCGCCACGACCCCAACCAGGAACTGATGGCGCAGGGGGCGGCCAATCTGGTCGTGCCCTTCTTCGGTGGCATACCGGCAACCGGCACCATCGCCCGCACCGTCACCAATGTGCGCGCCGGTGCCACCAGCCCCGTTGCCGGCATCGTGCATGCACTGACGATTCTTGCCATCGTGCTGCTGGCCGCGCCATTGGCCGAATATGTGCCGCTGGCGGCCCTGGCCGGCATTCTGCTGGTGGTGGCCTGGAATATGGGCGAGTGGCATGAGTTCGCCCGCCTGCGCCGCTTCAGCCTGCCCTACCGCACGATACTGCTGGGCACCTTCGTGCTGACCGTGGTCTTCGACCTGACGGTGGCGGTGGAGGTAGGCCTGGTGCTGGCCTGCCTGTTCTTCATCTACCGGATGAGTACCCTGTTCCGGGTCGAGCGCATCGAGCCCCCGACGCAAGCGCCGCCGGGCAGCGAGCTGCGTCGGCTCTACGGCGCGCTGTTCTTCGGCGCCGTCGGCAAGGTGGAAGGCTTGGCCGAGAGCCTGCCGCCCGGCACCCAGCGCCTGGTGCTGGACATGAGCAAGCTGATCTCGATGGACACCTCGGGACTGGACGCACTGACCCAGTTGCAGCGCACGCTGGCGCGCCAGGGGCAGCAGTTGCAGCTCTGCTGCCTGAACGAGCAGCCGGCCAGCCTGGTCCGGCGCGGGGGACTGGCCGAGGCCCTGGGGCCGCAAGGCATACACGCCGATCTGCAGGCCTGGCTCGGTGCCAGCCGCGCCGGCCTGTAAAATCGCACTTTCTTATCCCGAGCCTCAGCCCCACACCATGCCCTTGTTCTGGAAGCCCTACAAATCCGAAGTCAGCCAGTTCATCGACGAGCTGAAGGCCAAGAAGCCGACGCTGGAACAGGAACAGCGCGCCGGCCGTGCCCTGCTATGGGACAAGGCGGTGGATCGCCAGGCCCAGGCCGAGTACCGGACCGCCCGTGTGCCGCAGCAGCCCTACGTCTACCAGACGCGCGGCGAGTAAGGCTTGAACGCCGCCGAGGCCGCAGGGTCGGCCGAGCTGCTGGCTGCCGAGCCCGAACCCGGCAGCGCCGCCGCCCTGCCCCAGGAGGTCGACGGCATCGCGGTGGCACGCCTCTATGGCGAGCCACTGTTCGCGATGCCGCAGGATCTCTACATCCCGCCGGATGCGCTGGAGGTGTTCCTGGAGGCCTTCGAGGGTCCGCTGGATCTGCTGCTGTACCTGATACGGCGCCAAAACTTCAACATCCTGGACATCCCGCTGGCCGACGTCACCCGCCAGTACCTCAGCTACGTCGACCAGATCCGCAAGAGCAATCTGGAGCTGGCCAGCGAATATCTGCTGATGGCGGCGATGCTGATCGAGATCAAGTCGCGCATGCTGCTGCCGCCCAAGAAGAGCGAGGACGGCACCGAACCCGAGGATCCGCGCGCCGAGCTGGTACGCCGCCTGCTCGAGTATGAGCAGATCAAGCTGGCCGCCGCGCGCCTGGACGCACTGCCGGTGCTGGGCCGCGACTTCCTGCGGGCACAGGTGCATATCGAGCAATCGCTGACACCGCGCTTCCCTGATGTGTCGGTGGACGATTTGCGCGCCGCTTGGGCCGAGCTGATGAAGCGCGCCAAGCTCAACGCCCACCACAAGATCAGCCGCGAGCAGCTGTCGGTGCGCGAGCATATGAGCATCGTGCTGCGCCGCCTGCAGGGTCAGCGCTACCGGGTGTTCGAGGAGCTGTTCGAGATCGAGCGCGGACCCCAGGTGCTGGTCGTGACCTTTATCGCGATGCTGGAGCTGGCCCGCGAGCGGCTGCTGGAGATCACCCAGGCCGAGGCCTTTGCGCCGATCTATGTGCGCCTGGCCTACACACCGGCCGATTGACCTCGGCTCACTGCGGCAGCGGTGCCCGCCAGGTCGAGAACTGCTCGTCGGGGTGGCGCTGCACCATCTGGCCTATCGCCAGCACCGCCTGGGTGCGCGAGTTGACACCCAGGGCCTTCAGCACCGCGGCCACATGGTCCTTGATGGTCTCGACCGAAACCCCCAGTTCGCGGGCGATCACCTTGTTGGGTTTGCCCTGTAGCAGCAGGGCCAGCACATCGGTCTGGCGAGGCGTCAGATTCAGTGCCGCCAGGCCCTCGGTGGTCTGGTAGCCGGCCCCTATCGCCGACTGCTGGATCTGCTGCAGACGCTCATTGCTGCTCAGCGGTGCCGGCTGTGTGCTCAGCTCGTTGCCCAAGCTCATCGGCGGCACATAGATACCGCCGGACATCACCAGGCGCAGGGCCTGCGCCAGCATCTCGGTGCTGCTGCGCTTGGGCACAAAGCCCATCGCCCCCTGATCGATGGAGCGGATCACGTCGCTGGCACGGTCTGAGGCCGAAATCACCACGACCGGCAACGCCGGATAGGCCGCACGGAACTCATCGAGCACGTCGAAGCCGCTGGCATCGCCCAACTGCAGATCCAGCAGCACCAGATCGAAATCCTGCCGCAGCTTGAGCGTTGCGCGCGCTGCTGCGGCGCTGTCCGCGCCCACCACCTCGACCTGGTCACCCAGACCTTCGATGACCGTCTGCAGTGCTGACAGGATCAGTGGGTGATCATCGATCAGCAGCACTTTCATTCGCTTCCCCCAGGGCTAACACCCCTTTTAGCAAGGTCGCGATGATAGGCGAGCGCCCCCGCGCCTGGGCACTCCCCTCATGGGTGATGTCGCGAGTCGAAAGTTCGCAATTCGATCAAATTGATCAGATACCAAAGCAAAGCCGTCGGACCTCAGCGCAGGCGCCGGGTCAGCGACTCGGCCACGCAGACCGGCTTGTCGCCGCCCTCGCGCTCCACGGTGCACAACACCTTGAGCTGGGCGCCACCGCTGATCTCTTCATAGGACAGCAGGGTGAAGCGCGCGCGCAGGCGGCTGCCAGCCGGCACCGGTGCCGGAAAGCGCACCCTGTCCAGCCCGTAGTTCAGACCCATGCGGCAGTCGGCGATCTCGAAGCCGGTGTCGAAGAACACCGGCAGCAGGGACAGGGTCAGAAAGCCATGGGCGATGGTGCCGCCGAAGGGGCCAGCAGCGGCCCGCGTGACGTCGGTATGGATCCACTGCTGATCATCGGTGGCATCGGCAAAGCGCTGGATGCGCTGCTGATCGACCAGCAGCCAGTCGCTGACGCCGATCTCCTCACCGACCCGACCGGCCAGCTCGACCAGACTTTCGAAACGACGCATAGGCTTGCTTTCCTCCATGCGACAGACCCCACGTCCACCGCTTGTGCGGATCTTGCGGGCGCCGTACGGAGCCGTCTGTCGCCTGGATGTCAAATCCGCCGGACGATGTGGGCTGGCGCTTGCGGCGACAATGCGCCGATGTTTGCTCCGTCTCAACTCGAGGTGCGCCGATTCTTCTGCACCACCTACCGCAAGCTGCGCGCAAGCCAGCCCCTGATTCCCATGGAGGCCCTGGCAGCCCACTGGATAGACGAGCATCCGGAGTACCACGCCGAGCTTGGCGACGAGGAGGCGGCCCTGGCCGCCGTTTACAGCGTCGAGGAGGGGCGCAGCAATCCCTTCCTGCACCTGGCCATGCATCTGACGCTCAGCGAGCAGCAGTCGATAGACCAGCCCAGCGGCATACGTCAGGCCATCGAGCTACTGGCGGCGCGGCGCAACTCGCTGCACGAGGCGCACCATGTGGCGATGGACTGCCTGGGCGAGATGATCTGGGCCTCGCAGCGCAGCGGTTTGCCACCCGATGGTCACGCCTATCTGGAAGCGGTCAGAAAAAAAGCCACGCGCTAGCGTGGCTTTCGGTCGGGAGCGGGACGGCGCGCGGACTCAGGCCTGGTAGGAGCCGCCACCCAGCGAGCTGCGTTCCGCCTTGCCGAGCGCCGAATACAGGCCGGTGGCCTCACCGGGCATCAGCACATCGATGGCGCGGTCAAGTGCGGCCGTGGCGCGGGCCAGCGATTCGCGCTGGGCAGCCACCCTTCCGCCGGCCATCACCAAGCGGTGGCGCAGGGCTGGCGGCACCTGGCCGGCGCGGGCAGCTTCGCTGAACATCGCGATCGCCTGTGCCAGGGCCTGGTGCAGCGCGCAGGCGTGCAGCTCGATCGCCTGGCTGTCGCGGCGCAGCAGCGCCTCGCCCAGCTGATTCAGGCAGGTCTCAACCGCGACCAGCGGTTGCTCCAGGGACTCGCCCAGTTCGGGATCGGCCATCAGTTTGGAATCAGTGGGAGGCAAGGCGTGCATAGCGGTACCCGCCGCGAGGCGTTGGGGTGTAGGGGCTCAGACCAAATGCCGGCAGCGCCAGGCGCCGGCTGCCGACAACTCAGTGCGGCGACATTCGGCCGATCATCTCCTGGGCATTCGAGATCAGCTTGTCGGCAATCGCATCGGCATTGACGCTGAACTTGCCTTCGCTGATCGCCTGCGCAATCCGCTGTACCTTCTCGGCGTCGAACGAGCCTTCCTCGGGAACGCCCGACAGCAGCTGGCTGGCATTGCTAGAGAGCTGGATCTGGGCGCTGGCCTCCGGGGCCTTACGCGCTATCGCCGCACCCTGCGAACGCCCGGCCTCTGCGGCGCCGGCTCGCTCGCCCGTCACCGGCAGCGCGGTGCTTGCTTCTGGGCTGTTACCGATTTTCATGCTGTTCTCCAAAGGTCATGGATGGACCCTGACCTGTCCAGTTTCCCGGTGTATCGACGCGGCGCGCCAGGACTTTAGGGTTTTCGCTGTTCCGCTCGTCCCGCAGGGGCTGCCGCAGCCCCTGCGAGCACCAACTCCGTGCCTTCATAGCAGCACCTCCACCTGTCGGTCCCCCACCGCACGGCCCGTGACCATGCGGCCATTGTCGAAGCGCACCCTTACCGGCTGGCCTTCCAAGCCCGGCTCCATCGCCCGGCCCAGGCCTTCGACCGCATAGCCCGCCCCCGCGACCACGACCTTGACCTGCTCGCCAGCCGCAAACCAGCGGCGTTGCGTCAGGCGCTGGCTGCGCACGGCTTCGCCAGCGGCCAGCGGCTGCGCCAGCTGGCGGCCCAGCACGGGCTGGGCGTCGGGGAAGACCATGCCCGTCTCAACCGCTATATCTATTTCGGCCAGACGCAGATGCTCTTGAGCCAGCACAGTACCGGCCGGCAGCGCCTGCGCCGCCACCAGGGCCGGCGCATGCACCCGCACCTGCAGCGGCAGGCTCACATTCCAGCGCGCCTGACCGTCGACACAACGCACCCCGATGCGGGTACGCCCCCACATCTTGAAGCCGCTGGGCAAATAGGGCTGTATCTGCCGGCAGGGCGCCAGGCGCAGACGCCCATCGAGCTGGCCCAGTTCCACCTCGACGCGCGCACCCGCAGGCGCACCAGCCTGGGCACCGGTCTTGGCCAGCAGTTCCAGCCGCTCCAGGGTCTGGGCATCCAGGGCCGGCGCCACCGGGGCTTGCGCCCGGGCAGGCGGCACGCCCCACGCGCCACACAGCAGCAGGCCCAGCGCCAGCAGGCGCAGGCGCTCCAGGGGCAAGGCAGCGGGCAGGGTGTGAGCAAGCATGGAAGCGACTGTAGACCCCGCCCCGCCGGGCTTAGCCGGGAAATGCGCAGCAAAGCGCCTGCTATTCCCGCTAAAGATTTGCCGACTCGGCCAACACAATGCCGCAAAGCCCAGGCTGGCGTCCCTCTTTCCTTGGACGCAGCCCACCCCAACGGAGGGCCTGCCATGATCAACCGACTGACCGATGCCCTGAAGTTCCAGACCGAAGCCTTGGTGCTGCGGTCCGAGCGCCAGCGCCTGCTCGCCAGCAATATCGCCAATGCCGACACGCCCGGCTACCAGTCGCGCGACATCGATTTCAGCCGGGCACTGCGCGAGGCCACCGGCCAGATCGCCACCAGCGGTGCGCTCAACACCACCAGCAGCGGCCATCTGGCCCCTCTGGCCGGTGCGCGCGGCGACAGCCAGAAGCTCTATGGCACCGCGGCCCAGACCAATCTGGACAGCAACTCGGTGGACATGGACCGCGAGCGCGCCAACTTTGCCGACAACGCGGTCAAGTACGAGGCCACGCTGCGTTTCATCAACGGCTCGGTTCGCACCACGCTGGATGCGATGAAGTCGCACAACGCGCCCTGAGCGCGCTAGCACCAGGAGGCCCCATGTCCATGTTCCAGATCTTCAATGTGTCCGGCAGCGCGGTCAGCGCGCAGAGCCAGCGCCTCAATGTGGTGGCCAGCAATCTGGCCAACGCCGACACGGTGGCCGGTCCGGACGGCCAGGCCTACAAGGCCCGTCAGGTGGTGTTCCAGACCCAGCTGGTCGGCGCGGCCAACGATCTGGGCGCGGCCGGCGTGCGGGTGGCCCAGATCAGCGAGGACCCCAGCGAGGGCCGTCGCGTGCTGGACCCCAAGCATCCGCAGGCCGATGCCGAGGGCTATGTGACCTACAGCAATGTCAACACCGTCGAGGAGATGGTCAACATGATCTCCGCCTCGCGCTCCTATCAAAACAATATCGAGGTCATGAGCACGGCCAAGAGCCTGCTGCTCAAGACGCTGCAGCTCGGCCAGTCCTGATACCCATTGCGCTGAACAGAAGGCCACACCATGGACGTGAGCAGCATTAACAAAAGCCTGAGCGGCAACAGCGGCCTGGCCAACCAGAACGCGGCCGACACCCAGGATCGCTTCCTGAAGCTGCTGGTTGCGCAGATGCAGAACCAGGATCCGATGAACCCGCTGGACAATGCCCAGGTGACCAGCCAGATGGCACAGATCCAGACCGTGACCGGCATCACCGGCCTGTCCAACAGCATCAAGGACCTGGGCAGCCAGTTCACGCAGATGCAGGCGCTGCAGAGCGTGGCCCTGGTGGGTCGCGATGTCACGCTGGCGGCCAGCAATGTGGTCATCAAGCAGGTCGACGGCAAGCCGGTCGGCCAGGGCGCCTTCGATCTCAGCGGGGCGGCAGACACGGTCAAGATCGAGGTGCTGAGCCCGGCCGGCGCCGTCATCGACACGATAGACATGGGCGCCCAGAGCGCCGGTCTGCACAAATTCAGCTGGCCCGCCGAGAAGGGCGCGGGCTATGAGAACGGCCTGAGCTTCCGCGTCAGCGCCACGCGCGGCGCGGCCCAGGTCAGCACCACCACCTACGCCACCGACAAAGTCGTGGCGGTCAACACCAACGGCGCCCGCCTGCAGGTCAAGCTCGAAGGCCTGGGCATCGTGGATTACAGCGTCATCAAGCTGGTCGACTGACAGCAGCCGCGGCTGACTCTTCGTTCAAGGACACATCATGAGCTTCCAACAAGGCCTCTCCGGACTGAACGCCTCCAGCAAGAACCTGGACGTGATCGGCAACAACATCGCCAATGCCAACACCTACGGCGTCAAGTCCTCGCGCGCCGAGTTCGCCGATATGTACGCCGCCGCGCTCAATGGCGCCGGTGCCGGCCAGGTGGGCATCGGCGTGCAGCTGGCCGCGGTATCGCAGCAGTTCACACAGGGCAATATCACCACCACCGAAAGCCCGATGGATCTGGCGATCAACGGCGGCGGCTTCTTCCAGCTCAGCGACGGCCGCAACCCGACGCTCTACACCCGCAACGGCCAGTTCAAGCTGGACCGCGAAGGCTTCATCGTCAGCAACAGCGGCCTCAAGCTGCAGGGCTACCCGGCCGACGGCAACGGGGTGATACAGCCGGGGCTGGCGCAATCGCTGCAGCTCCCCACCAAGGGCATAGACCCCAAGGTGACGGACGAGATCAAGATGGAGTTCAACCTCGATTCGCGCGCCCGCCCCACCGCGCCGCGCGATGTGGACGGCAACGAGCTGCCCGGCATCACGCTGGACAACTCGGCCACCTACAACAACGCGACCTCGCTGACCGTCTACGACGCCAAGGGCCAGCCGATCGCACTGACCCTGTACTTCCAGCGCAGCGCGATGCTGGACACCGATGGCGACGGCGCCGGCGACTATATGCCGGCCCATCTGCTGGACCCCACCCAGCCGGTCGACACCACGATTGGCAATACCGTGTGGAACGTCTATGCGACGGCCAACGGCACGCCGGTGGCCTTCGACGCGGCCGGCAACACGATCGAGCTGGACACCGAGGGCAATCCGACCACGCCCTACACCACCATGTCCTTCCTGCCGCAGGGCGGCGCGCCGGTGACGCCCAACACCCTGCTGGACCTGAAGGTACCGCCCGGCGTCAATGCCGCCGGCGCACCGACGCTGGGCATTCCCATCGACGCCAGCGATCCCAGCGTGCCCGGCATCAGCTTCGATCTGCGTGCCGCCACCGAGAACGGCTCCACCTTCGCCGTCACCGACCTGACCCAGAACGGCTATGCGCCGGGCCAGCTGACCGGCATCATCGTCGAGAAGAACGGCATCGTCACCGCCCGCTACTCCAACGGCGAGTCCAAGCCGGCCGGCCAGGTCGAACTCGCCACCTTCCGCAATGCCCAGGGCCTGCAGCCGCTGGGGGGCAATGTCTGGACCCGCACATTTGCCTCCGGCGAGGCGGTGGTGGGTACGCCCGGCGACGGCAATATGGGCACCATCCAGGCCGGCGCGCTGGAGGAGTCGAATGTGGATCTGACCGCCGAGCTGGTGAATATGGTCACCGCCCAGCGCACCTACCAGGCCAATGCCCAGACCATCAAGACCCAGGACCAGGTCATGCAGACCCTGGTGAACCTGCGCTGATGGGACTGAGCCCGCAAGCGCGCTGAGGAACTGCCATGGACCGCATGATTTACCTGTCGATGGCCGGGGCCAAGGCCTCGATGCAGCGCCAGGATGTGCTGGCCAACAACCTGGCCAATGTCTCCACCAACGGCTTCCGGGCCGAGATGGCCGCCTTCCGTGCGGTGCCGGTGCGCGGCGACGGCGCCAGCACCCGCGCCTATGCGCTGGAGACCACGATAGGCTACAAGCCCGATGCCGGCGTGGTGCAGGCCACCGGCCGCAATCTGGATGTGGCCATGCAGGGCAACGCCTGGCTGGCGGTGCAGGGGCTGGACGGCACCGAGGCCTACACCCGGGCCGGCGCGATGGATGTCAATGCCGAGGGTCTGCTGGTGCTGCGCAACGGCTTGCAGGTGCTGGGCGATGGCGGTCCCATCAATGTGCCACCCGATGCCGAGGTGCAGATCGGCAGCGACGGCACGGTGACCGCCAAGGCCCCCAACGCCAACCCGACCAATATTGGCCGGCTCAAGCTGGTGACACCCGAGACCCCGCTGACGCGTGGCGCCGACGGCCTGTTCCGTGCCACCGACGGTGATCTGCCGGCCGATCCGGCCGCCCGGCTGCAGGACGGCGCGCTGGAGGGCAGCAATGTCAGCCCGGTCGAGACCATGGTCTCGATGATCGCAGCGGCCCGTCAGTTCGAGCAGCAGATGAAGCTGCTGCAGATTGCCCAGACCCAGGGCCAGCAGTCCGCCAAGCTGCTTGGCACGACTTAAACCAAGGACGCGCCATGATTCGCTCGCTCTGGATTGCCAAGACCGGCATGGAAGCCCAGCAGACCCAGCTGGACAATATCTCGCACAACCTCGCCAACGTTGCCACCAATGGCTACAAGCGTTCGCATGCGGTGTTCGAGGACCTGATCTACCAGAACCTGCGCCAGAGCGGCGCCAACACCACCGAGCAGACCCAGCTGCCCACCGGCCTGCAGGTCGGCCTGGGCGTGCGCCCGGTGGCCACCTCGCGCATCTTCAGCCAGGGCAATCTGCAGCAGACCACCAACAACCTCGATCTGGCGATCAAGGGTCAGGGCTTCTTCCAGATCCAGCTGCCCGATGGCACCACCGCCTACAGCCGCGACGGCAGCTTCCAGCTCGACGCCAATGGTCAGATCGTCACCAACAACGGCTACACCCTGCTGCCCGGTATCACCGTGCCGGCCAATGCGCAGAGCCTCACCGTGGGCCAGGACGGCACCGTCAGCGTGACGCTGCCGGGCGAGGCTCAGCCCCAGACCCTGGGCCAGATCCAGCTGGCCAGCTTCGTCAATCCGGCCGGCCTCGATCCGCGCGGCCAGAACCTCTATGCCGAGACCGCCTCCTCCGGCACGCCCAATGCCGGCGCCCCCAATGCCAACGGCCTGGGTGCACTGCAGCAGGGCTTCGTCGAGACGTCCAATGTCAATGTGGTCGAGGAGCTGGTGCAGATGATCCAGACCCAGCGCGCCTACGAGCTCAACTCCAAGGCGGTGCAGACCTCGGACCAGATGCTGCAGAAGCTCGGCCAGCTCTGAGCGGAGTCCAACTGATGAGAACGCTTGCCACCGCCCTGGCCGCCTCGGCCCTCCTTGGCCTCAGCGGCTGCGCCGCGCTGCAGCAGCCCAGCGTCGAGCTGCAAAGCGCGCCCGTGGTGCAGTTGCCCCATGTGCCGCCCGCCCAGCCCAGCAATGGTGCGATCTACCAGGCCAGCAGCTACCGGCCGCTGTTCGAGGATCACCGCGCGCGCCTGGTCGGCGACACGCTGACGGTACAGATCGTCGAGCGCATCAGCGCCACCCAGAGCTCCAGCAGCGCGCTGGATCGCAGCGGCAGCATCGACGCGGCAATCACCGCCCTGCCCGGCGTCGCCGCCAACTCCTTCGGCCGTGCCAGCATCGGCGCCAACAGCGCCACCGCCGCCGCCGGCAGCGGCAGCAATGCCAACAGCAACGATTTCTCGGGCACCATCACCGCGGTCGTCACCGGAGTGCTGCCCAACGGCCATCTGATGATCACCGGCGAGAAGCAGATCGGCGTCAACCACAATGTCGACGTGCTGCGCTTCTCCGGCCAGGTCGACCCGCGCAGCATCCAGCGTGGCAATAGCGTGCCCTCGGCGGCGGTGGCCAATGTGCGCATCGAGCAGCGCGGCCGCGGCGCCTATGGCCAGGCCACCGGAATAGGCTGGTTGTCGCGCTTCTTTTTGAGTCTTTCGCCGACTTAAGTTTCTCCAGAATCGGTCGCACAAGCTCCCCACTGTGCGACCACCATGCCCCGCCTCCTGCCCTCCACGATCAAGCCGCTGCTGGCGCTGTGCCTGGCACTGGCCGCGTTGATGGCCACCTTGCTGGCCGGCCCGGCCGCCGCGGCCCGCATCAAGGAAGTCGCCAACGTGGCCGGCGTGCGCAGCAACCCGCTGACCGGCTACGGCCTGGTGGTAGGTCTGGACGGCACCGGTGACCAGACCACCCAAGCCCCCTTCACCGGCCAGAGCCTGGCCGCGATGCTGCAGCAGTTCGGCGTGATCCTGCCGCCGGGCGTGACGATGCAGCCGCGCAATATCGCCGCGGTGATGGTCACCGCCCAGCTGCCGGCCTTCGCCCAGCCCGGCCAGGCGGTCGATGTGGTGGTGGCCTCCATAGGCAATGCCAAGAGCCTGCGCGGCGGCACGCTGATCGCCACGCCGCTGCGCGGTGCGGACGGCCAGATCTATGCGCTGGCCCAGGGCAATCTGATCGTCGGCGGCGCCGGCGCCTCGGCCGGCGGCTCCAAGGTGCAGATCAACCATCTGAGCGCTGGCCGCATTCCCAGCGGCGCCAACGTCGAGCGCAGCGTACCGACCGCACTGCAGCTGGGCGATAGCATTCAGCTCGACCTCAATGCCGCCGACTTCAACACCGCCCGCGCGGTGGCCGCCGCGATCAACCGCGCCAAGGGCGCCGGCACGGCCCAGGCGCTGGATGGCCGGGTCGTGCGGGTGCGTGCGCCGATGGATCCCAACGAGCGTGTCGGCTTCCTGGCCGATATGGAGAACCTGCCGCTGGAGCTGGCCACGCCGGCAGCCCGCATCGTCATCAACGCACGCACCGGCTCGGTGGTGATGAACCAGGCCGTGACGCTGGCCGCCTGTGCGGTGGCCCATGGCAGCCTGTCAGTGACGATCAGCTCCACCCCCATCATCAGCCAGCCCGGCCCGCTGTCCGGCGGCCAGACCACGGTGGCCGAGAAGACCGATATCGCGATCCGCCAGGAGCCGGGCTCCTTGATTCAGCTGCCGGCCGGTGCCAAGCTTGCCGACGTGGTCAACGCACTCAATGCGCTGGGCGCCACACCGCAGGACCTGCTCGCCATCCTGCAGGCGATGAAGACCGCCGGTGCGCTCAATGCCGAGCTGGAGGTGATCTGATGAGCTTCAAGCCCTTCAACCCGGCTGCGCTGAGCACGCCCAGCGGCGATCACCGCAGCATCGAGGCCCTGCGCGCCGCCGCCGCCCGCGACCCCAAGTCCAGCATCAAGGAAACCGCGCGCCAGTTCGAGTCGCTGTTCATGCAGGAGGTGATGAAGAGCATGCGCGCCGCCACCCTGTCCTCGGGCATGCTGGAAAACTCGGCCACCCAGATGGGCACCGAGATGCTGGATACCCAGTTCGCCGGCAAGCTGACCGGCCTGCCCGGCGGCCTGTCCGAGGCGATCGCCCGCCAGCTGCAGCGCCAGATGGGCCTGGCCGACGATACGCCGGCACAGACCCAGCCGCTGCCGGCGCTGGCCAAGCGCAATATCGCACCGCATGTGCAGGATTTCATCCAGCGCCACGACGACGCGGCCAAGGCCGCCGAGCAGCAGACCGGCATTCCGGCCAGCTTCATGCTGGCCCAGGCGGCTCACGAGTCGGGCTGGGGCCGGCGCGAGATCAAGCTCAAGGATGGCAGCTCCAGCCACAATGTGTTCGGCATCAAGGCCACCTCTGCCTGGCAAGGCCCGGTGGCCGAGGTGACCACCACCGAGTTCATCGACGGCAAGGCCCGCAAGGTCGTGGCCAAGTTCCGCGCCTATGCCAGCTATGAAGAGGCCTTCAAGGACTACGCCAAGCTGCTGGGCAGCAATGCCCGCTACAGCGAGGTGGTGGCCAAGGCGCGCAGCGGCGGCAATGCCGCCAGCTTCGCCCAGGGCCTGCAGAAGGCCGGCTACGCCACCGACCCCGAGTACGCCAGCAAGCTGGCGCGCGTGATCAACACCACGGTGCGCGTGCAGCGCGCCATGGCCTGAGGCCGCGCGCCGGACTGAGGACAAGGACCAGCCATGGGAACCTCCGCACTGCTTTCGCTGGGCATGCGCGCCATGTTCGCCAATCAGGCTGCGCTGCAGACCATCGGCCAGAACATCGCCAACGCCAACACACCGGGCTACTCGCGCCAGTCGGTGGTGCTGACCACGCCCGAGGGCCAGTTCACCGGCGCCGGTTTCCTGGGCAAGGGCGTCAATGTCGAGACCGTCACCCGCTCCTACAACGAGTTCCTGACCAAGCAGTCCGTCAGCACCAAGTCGGTCGCCTTCATGGACTCGACCCGCTTCTCGCAGCTGCAGCAGCTGGAGAAGCTGTTCCCGCCCGGCGACCAGGGCCTGGGCCAGGCGGCCAACCAGTTCTTCAACGCGATGATCGACGTCAGCATACGCCCGTCCGATCCTTCCGCCCGCCAGGTGGTGCTGGGCCGCGCCCAGGAGCTGGCCGCCCGCTTCGCCAACGCCGGGCGCCAGCTCGCCGAGCTGCAGACCGGCGTGGTCAGCGATCTGCGTGCCGACGTGGGCCAGATCAACGAGCTGGCCAAGCAGATCGGTGCAGCCAACGAGCAGATCGCGCGTGCCAATGGCAGCGGCCATCAGGCCAATGACCTGCTCGACAAGCGCGACCAGCTGATCTCGCAGCTGAGCCAGTATGTGCAGATCACCACGCTGCCGGCCAGCGACGGCACACTGGGCGTCTTCATCGGCGGCGGACAGCGTCTGGTGCTGGGCGCGCAGGCGCAGGAACTGCAGGTCACCGCCGACCCCTACGACCCGCAACGCGCCCAGGTCAGCATCACCGAGGCCAATGGCTCACGGGTGCTGGACGAGAGCGTGCTCAGCGGCGGCTCGATCAGCGCGCTGCTGGGCTATCAGAACCGCGATCTGCAGGACGCCCGCAACCTGCTGGGCCAGATGGCGATGGCCATGTCGGCCCGCATCAATCTGCAGCAGTCGCTGGGCCTGGACACCTCCAACCCGCCGGGCCTGGGCGCGCCGATCTTCACGGTGGGCACGCCGCGTGCACTGCCGGCGCAGAGCAATGCCCGCCTGCCGGACGGCAAGTACGCCACCACGGTGCAGCTCGGCATCAGCGACGCGACCAAGGTGCCGGCCGAAAGCTTTCTGCTGCGCGCCGACCCTTCGGGCACGCCGGGCCGCTACCAGCTCTCGACCCGCCCCGATGGACAGCCCGAGCTGCTGACGGTGGCCGAGATCGAGTCGCGCTACGGCCTCACGCTCAGCGAGAGCGGCGCGCCGATGGCACCCGGCGACAGCTTTGTGCTGGAGCCGGTGGCGCAGGCCGCGGCCGAGATGCGCCGGGTGCTGGACAAGACCAATGGCATTGCCGCGGCCTCGCCGATCGCCGGCGTCACCGGCATCGCCAACACCGGCACCGCCAGCATCGAATCGCTGTACGCGGTCAACGGCAACATCAAGGATCTGGTCAACCCGGCCAACAACCGGGTGCCGCTGCGCATCGAGTTCGGTTCAGTGGATCCGACCGACAACTCCATCCCCTACACCGTCACCCTCAACGACGGCACGGTGCTGGACGGTGTCTGGACGGCCGGCGCGACGATAGGCAATTTCCCGCTGTCGGGCATCGATCTGGGCTTCGAGCTGCGCCTCAACGGCGTGCCGCGCGAGAACGATTCGATCAGCGTCGATCTGACCGCCTTTCCCGGCAGCAACAACGCCAATGCCAAGGCCTTCCTGGACCTGCAGAACGAGCGCTTCGTCGGCCGCACCCAGCAGCCCGACGGCAGCCTGGCCCGCGGCGCGACCATCACCGATGCCTATGCCGCCGCGATGGGCGAAATCGGCTCGCGGGTGCAGGGGGCCGAGTACCTGTCCAGCGTCTCCACCACCGTGGCCAGCGAGGCCGAGCAGGTGCGCTCCGGCCAGGCCGGTGTCAATCTGGATGAGGAGGCCGCCCGCCTGATGCAGTACCAGCAGGGCTATCAAGCCGCGGCCAAGGTGCTACAGGTCGGCCAGACCATCTTCGACGAACTGCTCGCACTGGCCCAGCGCTAATGCCCTCCTAACCCTGCTGCTGGAGATCTGCCATGCGCATCAGCACCCAGAATATGTTCGACACCAGCATCGCGACGCTGCAGCGGCGGCAGGAGCAGATGCAGGAGGCGCAGCAGCGCCTGACCTCCGGCAAGCGCATCGAGAAGGCCAGCGACGACCCCACCGGCGCCTCGCGCGCCGAGCGCGCCTCGACCGCCATCGGCAAGGCCGAGGCCAACCAGCGCGCGCTGGAGGCCAGCCGCAATGCGATGCTGCTGAGCGAATCGGCGCTGGGCGATGCCAGCGAAATGCTGCAGCAGATCCGTGAATCCATGGTGGCCGCCGGCAATGCCAGCTACAGCGACGGCGAGCGCTTCAGCCTGGCCAACAAGCTGGTGGGCCTGCGCAACCAGTTGCTGGGCATCGCCAACCGCCCCGACGGCTCGGGCGGCTATCTGTTCGGCGGCCAGGGCTCGGGTGAACCACCCTTCCTGGATGACGCCAACGGTGTGCGCTACACCGGCGTGCCCGGCACGGTCAACACCGGCAGCGCCGAGCAGTATCCCCTGACCGTGGACGGCCGCCAGACCTGGCTGCAGGCCCGCACCGGCAACGGCACCTTCGAGACCCTGGCCCTGCCCAACGCCGGCACCGGCGCGCCGGCCAAGGCCTGGATCGATGCGGGCCGGGTCACCAATCCCCAGGCCCTGACCGGCCACACCTACCAGGTTTCCATCACCGACACTGGTGCCGGCCCGACCTACAGCGTGCTCGACGTGGACAGCGGCTCGGTGGTGGCCAGCGGCAGCTACATCCCCGGCAAGAACCTCGAGTTCGACGGCCTGGCCGTCGGCATCTCCGGCCCTGGCGTCGATGGCGACCGCTTCGAGATCCGCCCCTCGGTCACCGGCCAGAGCCTGTTCAATGTGCTGGACCGCACCATTGCCGAACTCAAGGTGGCCAACCGCACCCCCACCCAGATCGCCCAGGCCAACTCGGCCGCACTGCGCGACATCGATGCGGTGATGGGCAATCTGCAGAGCGTGCGCAGCCAGGTCGGCGAGACCCTCAGCAATCTGGACGGCAGCGAGAACCGGCTGGCCGCGCTCAAGCTCTACAGCCAGACCGAGCGCTCCGCCGCCGAGGATCTGGACATGGTCGAGGGCATTTCCGAGTTCCAGAATCAGCAATCAGGCTACGATGCGGCACTGAAGACCTATGCGATGGTGCAGCGCATGTCCTTGTTCCAATACCTGAACGGCTGATGACTTCCACCCATGCGATCCTGGGCTCCGTGGCCCTCGGCTATGCCCCCCTGTTCGATGCCCAGCGCCAGATCACGGCGACGCGCCTGACGCTGATTCCGCTGCGCCCCGACGCCCAGCTGGACCCGGCGGAGCTGCTGGCAGCCATCAGCGAGACCTGGCCCGCCGGCGGTCCGCAGCCGGTGCTCAGCGTGCTCAACGAAGCCCTGCTGGACGCCCTGCTGGCGGCCGAACTCAACAGCGGCAGCGGCCTGGAGATACCGGCCTTCATGGCAACCGAGTCGCGCCAGGAGGCGCTGCTGGCAGCCCGCAAGCGCGGCATGCAGCTGCTGCTCAAGGGCCGGCTGCTGAGCCCGCTGACGCCCGCGCTGATGGCCGCCTTCAAGCAAAGCCTGGTGGAGTTGGACGACGAGCGCGGCCAGCCGGGCGCCGGAGCCGGCCTGCCCAAGCTGATCACAGGGGTGCGCAGCGCGGCCGATGCCGACGAGGCTTTCAAGCAGCACGGCGCCAGCGCGGTGATCGGCTGGCCCATGCAGCAGATCGCGGACAGCGGCGCCAAGGCCGAGGTGCAGGCCGATCTGCAGGTGATCGTGCAGCTGATGAGCCAGGTCGACCAGGGCGAGGACATCGACAAGATGGAGGCCACGCTCAAGCGCGACCCCAGCCTCGCCTTCAAGCTGCTGCGCTATATGAATTCGGCCGCCTTCGGCCTGCCTGTCGAAGTCTCGTCCTTCCGTCACGCCATCATGCTGCTGGGCTTCAACCGGCTCAAGCGCTGGCTGGCCCTGCTGCTGACCACGGCCAGCAAGGACCATGCGATGCGGCCCATCATGTTCGGGGCGCTGCGCCGCGGCCTGCTGATGGAAGAGCTGGCCAAGGGCATGGGCGATGCCGAGGCGCGCGACGAGATGTTCATCTGCGGCCTGTTCTCGCTGCTGGACCAAATGCTCAAGCAGCCCTTCGACAAGCTGCTGCAATCGATACCCATGCCCGAGCGGGTGCGCCAGGCCCTGGTCGACAATAGCGGGCCCTACCAGCCCTATCTGGGCCTGGTGCAGGCGCTGGAGGCCGAGTCGGTGTTCGACTACCGCCAGGCGGCCGAGTCGCTGATGCTGGGCGCCCAGGAAATCAACCACGCGGTGCTGCACGCGCTGGCCAAGGCCGCTCAGCTCGAGTGAGCCGCTGACAGCGCGCAGCGGCCCGTGTCCTCCTCGCCCAGTCAGCTGTCCCAGCTCTCCCTGCTACCCCAGGATCAGGCGGCCCTGCGCAGCCTGATGGTCCAGCATGCCGAGCCGCTGCTGCTGCTGGATGCCAGGCTGCAGCTGCTGGACTGCAACCAGCCCGCCCGCCAGCTGTTGGGCCAGCATGGCCAGGCGCCGCAACTGGCCCTGCTGCGCACCGCCAGCGGCGGCCGGCTGCTGGACTGGATACGGCTGGCCACCCAGGCGATGGAGGCCGGCCGGCGCGCTCCGCTGACCCCCTCGCTCAATCTGGCCCAAGGCGGCCGCGCCCAGCTCAGCCTGCTGGCCCTGGAGGGCGAGGGTGAGGCCCGCTGGCTGCTGCAGGCCCTGCCCAGCAACCAGCCAACCCGGCCCGCCCGACCCGGCCGCAGCAAGAGCGCAGCGCCGCCGACCGCCTCGGCCGAATCCCTGCTGGGCAGCCAGGGCCCGGCCTGGGCACGCGAGCTGATCCAGATCTTCTGGTCCTCCCCCTTCCCGGCTCTGCTGCTGGATGCACAGCTGCGCGTGCATGCGGCCAACGCTGCACTGGCCGAACTGTGCGGCGAAAGCAGCGAGGCGCTGGAGGGCCGCAGCCTCGGCAGCCTGATGCTGGACGGCGGCCCCGCCCCGGCGCCGGGCCAGGGCGGCGTGCCCGAGGAATTCGGCCTGCGCACCGCCGCCGGCCACGAACGCTGGATGCGCAGCACCACCCACCCGATCAGCGCCGACAAGCAACCGGCACTGCGCCTGTGCGTGCTGCAGGACTGCACCGCCGAGCGCGCCGCGCGCCAGCAGGCCGAGCGCGCCCAGGCCGAGATGGAGCAGTGGTTCGAGCTCAGCCCGCTGCCCATGGTGTTGTTCGAGGACAGCGGCCTGATCCTGCGCGCCAACAGCGCTTTTGCCGCGCTCAGCCTGCAGCCGCTGGCCAGCCTGCACGAGGCCGAGCCGGGGCTGCGCCAGCTGCTGGCCTGGGCCGACGGCGCCCCTGCGCCAGCACTGCGTGAAGCCAACAGCACGCTGCAGACCCAGGCCATGCTTAGCACGCCCAACGGCCAGAACCGCTGGCTGCTGGGTCGGCTGCGTCCGCTGGCCTTTCTGGCCAGCCGCCAGCGCCGCTATATGGCGGTGCTGGAGGACCGCAGCCTGGAGCAGGAGCGCGATCTGGCCCACCAGCAGCTCGATGCGCTGATGGACACGGCCGGCGTCGGCCTGGCGACCTTCCAGCAGGACGCCGGCTGGCTGCGGCCGCGGCCGGCCAAGCCCGGCGGCGGCACCGGCAGCAACGGGCGCAACAGCCTAGCCAGCCTGCAGGGTGTGGGCCGCGACATCGTCGAGCCGGGCTCGCTGCCCGAGTTTGAGCGCCTGCAAAAGGCGCTGAAGAAGGGCGACCGGGCCGAGGTGCGCTACGCCGTGCGGCACCCTGAGCTGGGTCGGCGCTGGCTGCTGACCCGGGTCGAGCCTGGTCAGCTGCGCTCCGGCCAGCGCACCACCTCGGTGGTCACGCTGGACATCACCGCCCAGCAGCAGGCCGAGAACCGCAGCGAGCAGCTGCTGCGCGAGCTGACCACCATCATGGACGGCGCCAGCCTGGGTCTGGCCTATCTGCGCGGCGACCAGCTGCTGCGCTGCAACCGCGGCTTCGAGCAGATGCTGGGCCTGGCGAGCGAGCAGCCCCCCGGCACCCCGGTGGCGCAGCTCTTCGCCGCCCTGCCCGGCCTGCGCGACCAGGTCAGCGCCGCGCTGCCGCGCCTGGCCGCCGCGCCCGACGAGCAGCCCTTCGAGGCCGAGTTCATCCAGGTCGGCAGCCAGCGCTGGCTGTCGCTGGGCCTGCGGCCGGTCACGGTGTCCCCAGAGCAGACGCCCGAGACCATTGTGGTGATCAGCGACATCAGCCGGCTGAAGGCCCAGCAGGCCGAGCTGGAACATCTGGTGCAGGACCGCGAGCTGATGTTCAGCCTCTCCGATGTGGGCATGGCCATCCTGCGCAAGGGTCGGGTCGCCCGTGCCAACGAGGCCCTGGCCAGCATGAGCGGCTACCGGGTGCAGGAGCTCAACGCGCTGCAGCACCATGAGCTGTTCAAATCACCGTCCGAGTACCACCATCTGCAGCAGACCATGCAGCGCGCGCTGGCCGAACAGGGCCAGTGGCGGGGCGAGCGCAGGCTGCGGCGCCGCGACGGCAGCCTGCTGTGGGTGCAGGTCAGCAAGCGGGTGATGCGCGCGGGGGCCCCCGACGAGGGCCTGATCGCCACCTATGTCAATGTAGACGAGCGTTGGCGCGCCCAGCAGTCGCTGATGCTGCAGACCGAGCGCGAGCGCGCGGTGCTCGATTCGGTGCTGGTGGGCATCGTCACCGTGGGCCGCGGCGGCATCGAGTGGATGAACCGCTCGGCGCGGCGCATGTTCGGCGGCGATCTGGCGACCTTCGCCGGTCAGCCGATGAGCAGCGTGGCCACGCCCGAGCCCGACCACCCCTTCCGTCAGGCGCAATATCTGGACGAGCTGACCGAGGGTCAGGCCGAGACCTTCGAATGCCGGCTGCGCGGCCACGACGGCCGCGAGTTCTGGGTGGTGGGCAATGCGGTGGTGACCGGCGTGGCCGCCGGCCGCCAGCTGACCTATGCCCTGCTGGACATCGAGCGCCGCCGCCAGGCCGAGGCGCAAACCCTGCAAGCCCAGGCCAGCCTGCGCCGCATCATCGAGGCCGCGCCGCTGGCCATCAGCCTGCACGACGCCAAGACGCTGCAGGTGGAACAGATCAACCAAGTGGCGGCCGCGCTGGCCGGCCATCGCGAGCAGGAGCTGATCGGGGCTACGCCGGAGCAGATGTTCGGCGCCGCGCAGGGTGCGCAGATCCGCGCCGATATGGAGGCCGCGCTGCAGCAGGACGCGGTGATGCAGCGCGAGTACCGGCTCAGCCTGCGCGGCCAGACCCGGATCTGGGATGCGCGCCTGCTGCATCTGGCCGATGTCAGCCTGCCCGACGGCCTTTCCGAGCCCGAACAGCTGCTGGTGGTGGCCAGCGACGTGACCGAGCAGCGCGCCGCCGAGGCGGCCCGGCTGGAGGCCGCGATCGCCCAGCGCGAGCTGCTGGTCAAGGAAGTGCATCACCGCATCAAGAACAATCTGCAGGGCGTCGCCGGCCTGCTGCAGCAGATTGCCGCGCGCCGCCCCGAGGTGGCCTCGGTGATCACCGAGGCAGTCGGCCAGGTGCAGGCCATCGCCCAGGTCTACGGCCTGCAGGTGGGCTCCACCGGCCCGCTGCGGGTGCGCCAGGTGGTCGAGGCCATCGTCGGTTCGGTGCAGCGCATGTTCAGCCAGACCATCGCCTTCAGCCTGGCAGGTCCGCTGGCCGGCCAGGCGCATCGCTGGGCGCTGCCGGAGGCCGAATCGATACCAATCGCCCTGACGCTCAACGAATTGCTTAGCAATGCGATCCTGCACGGTGGCGGTGCCGGCGTAGGTTGCAGCCTGGTCTGCTCCGCGGATCATCTGGCGCTGGAGATACGCAACAGCGGCCAGCTGCCCGAGGGCTTCGACATCGCGCGGGTGCCCGGCGGCGTCTCCGGCCTGGGCCTGGTACGCGCGCTGCTGCCGCGCCGCAGCGCCACGCTGGCGCTACAGCAGGACGGCGCCGAGGTGCTGTGCCGGGTGGAGTTGCGCCCGCCCAGCGTGACGCTGCTGGAGCCACTCTGAGCCAGATCAAGGCTTAGGCGACAATCGCCGCATAAACAGGGCGGATCGCGATAGCGCCGCCGTTCCAGGAGTCCAGGCAGGGAGACCTTGCAGACGTGAGCACAAAGGGCAAGATTCTTGTGGTCGATGACGACCGGCTGGTGCTGGCCACGCTCACCCACGGCCTGGCGCAGGCCGGCTACGAGGTCATAGACGCCGACAACGGCGACGACGCCATCCTGCTGGCGCGCGAGCACCGGCCCGAGTTGGCGCTGCTGGATATCCGCATGGAGGGCATGAGCGGCTTCGACGTGGCCGCCTATCTGCGCGAGGCGCTGCAGACCCCCTTCATGTTCCTCTCGGCCTTCGCCGACGAGGCCACGGTGGCCAAGGTCAAGGAGCTGGGCGCGGTGGCCTATCTGGTCAAGCCGCTGGACATCCACCAGATCGTGCCGGCGGTAGAGGCGGCTTTTGCCAACCGGGCCAACAAGCCCGCCGTGGCCGACGGCCCCGCACAGGCCGCAGCGCCCCGCGCCCCGGACCCGCTGCTGGTGCAGCTGGTGCCGATGGCGGTGGGCGTGCTGATGCATCGCTACTCGCTGTCGCGTGCCCAGGCGCTGGCCAGGCTGCAGAAGCTGGCCGACAGCGAAGGCCGCCCGCTGGGCGACGCGGCCCAGCGCCTGATCGAAGCGGTGGAGCTGCTGGCCCTGCCCGGTCAGGCCTGAGCTGCCGGCCCAGCGCCGCGCTCAGCCGCGCAGCGTGAAGTAGAAGCGCGCGCCGCGGCCGACCTCGGCCTCGGCCCAGATCTCGCCGCCGTGCCGATGGATCACCCGCCGCACCGAGGCCAGGCCCACGCCGGTGCCCTGGAAATCGCTGGCGCTGTGCAGGCGCTGGAAGACACCGAACAGGCGTTCGGCAAAGCGCATATCGAAGCCGGCGCCATTGTCGGCCACCATATAGACCAGCTCGCCGCCCTGCTGCTGGCGCTCGAAGCGGATCTCGGCCACCTCGCATTTGCTGCTGTACTTCCAGGCATTGCCCAGCAGGTTCTCCAACACCATGCGCAACAGCGTCGGGTCCCCCTGCACCAGCAGATCGGGCTGGATCTGCAGCCTGACCTGACGCTCCGGCGCGCTGCGGCGCAGTTCCTCCAGCACCTGGCCGGCCAGCAGCGAGAGATTGACCGGCTGACGCTGCAACGGCTGGGCGCTCAGCTGGGTCAGCGACAGCAGCGCATCGATCATGCTGTGCATGCGGGTCGCAGCCCCCATCACCCGGTCCAGATGGTCGTTGCCGACACGGTCCAGCAGGCGGCCGTAGTCCTCCTTCAGGATGCGCGCAAAGCCCTCGACCACCCGCAGCGGCGCCCGCAGATCATGCGAGACGGTGTAGCTGAAGGACTCCTGTTCGGCCCGGGCCAGCTCGGCCGCCTCCACCGCCAGCGTGGCCGGCATGCTGTCCAGCGCGCCTTGCGGCCACAGGCTCAGCAACCGCAGACCGCCGGGCGCCGCCGACAGGCACAGCCACCAGGGCCCGCAGGCCAGGCCCTCGGCGGCGGCCGGCGTCTGGGCCGCCAGGCGCACCTCCTCGGGCAGCATGTCCAGGCAGGCCAGCCAGGATTCGCCGCCCAGCTGATCCACCGGCCGACCCATCAGCTGGGCCGCCGCCCCATTGAGCGCCAGCAGCCGGGTGGCCGGCGCCGGCTCGGCGCTGAGTAGCCAGGCCGGCCCGGGCAACGACTGTATCCAGCCGGTCAGGCGACCGTCATCGTCGCCAGCATCACGCGGCGGCAGCAGACCGGCGGCCTGCAGGTCGGCCGGTGCGGGGCTGGCCACCAGCGGCGCGACCTCCTCGCGCAGCGGTCTGGCGATGCCGCAGAAACCGTCGAAACGCCCCTGGCCATCGAAGCGCGCCTGAGCGCTGAGCAGCCAGTCGCCGGCGAACTGCGCCGCCGGCCCCTGTTCCGGGCGGGCCCGCACCCGCAGCGCACTGAAGCCGCTGTGCTGCTGCAGCCGCTCCTGCAGCAGCGCGGCCGGCGCGTCGACCAGCTCGAAACGCTCCCACAGCGCCTGGGTGGCCGCCAGGCCCACCCAGCTGGAGGCCGGCGCGGCCTGCGGTGCCTGCCAGCGCACCAGATGGTGCTGAGCATCGGTCTGCCACTGCCAGTCGGGACTGAGCTGGGCCCAGGCCTGCAGCTGGCCGCGCGAGTCGCGCAGCGCCTCGCCCAGTCGCTGTCGCGTCAGGCGCACGCCCAGCTGCCAGCCCAGCGCCACGCTGGCCAGCAGCAGTAGGCCGCTGAGCAGCGCGCCCAGCAGCAGCCAGGCCGCGCCGCCCAGACTCAGGCGTGCCGCAGGCCACAGCCACCACAGCAGCAACAGGGCCGCGAACCCGCCCAGCACCAGGATGGCGATCCAGGGCTTGCGACGCCGCCGCTGCGCAACTTCGGTGAGGCTTGTCATGCGCGGCATTGTATGTAGACGTTTCGCTGCGCCGGACGCGGCTCAAGCCCGCCTCCCGGCGGCCGATAAGATGAGAGCGAAATCCCCACCGATGCACGACGCGCCACCGCTTCCCACCGCCACGCCGGCCAGCCCCACGGGCGAGACGGCCGGAGACCCCCTGCCCGCCCTGCCCGGCAGCCTGACGGCCGCCGATCTGCGCGCGCTGACCGACAGCCTGCCGCTGGGCCTGATCGTGATGGAGACCGTACAGTCGCGGGTGCTGCACCTCAACCACGAAGCCGAACGCCTGACCGGGCTGCGACGCGCACAGCTGCTGGGTCAGCCGGCGACCGAACAGCTGGGCGAGGCCCTGGCCGCCCTGTGCCAGCCGGCGCGCTGGCGCCTGCTGGCCGACAGCGCCGCCCACGCCTCGGGCGCGACGAGTGCCGCCCATGCCTCGACGGTCCGTGAGACCTTGCTGCTGCCCACGCCGCTGGGGCCACGCTGGCTGCAGCTGCAGCGCAGCCTGATCGCCTGGTCGGGCCTGCGTCGGCCGGCCGGGCTGCTGAGCCTGCAGGATGTCAGCGCACAGCGCCAGCTGGAGCGTGCGCTGCAGGAAAGCGATGCGCGCTTTCGCGAGGTGACCGAGGCGGTGCGCGAATGCCTGTTCGTCACCACCGCGGGCTGGGACCGGCTGCACTACAGCTCGCCGCTGCTGCTGGAGCTGCTGGGCGCCACGCCCATGGATCTGCGCGAAGGCCCCGCCCTGCTCGAGCAGCGTCTGCATCCGGACGACCGCGCCCTGTACGCGCGCCGGCTGCAGGCCCAGGCGCGCGGCGAAGCCAGCGATATGGTGCTGCGGCTGCGGCATGCCAGCCTCGGCTGGCGCTGGATGCGCATGCGCACCCGGCCCCAGCAGCACAGCAGCGGCCAGACGCTGATCTATGTGATCCTGGCCGACATCAGCGACGAGCATGAGCAGCACCGCGAGCTGGCCCGGGCCCGCGACTTGGCCGAGGCCGCCAGTCGCGCCAAGAGCGAGTTCATGGCCACGATGAGCCATGAGATCCGCACCCCGCTCAACGGCATGCTGGGCATGACCGAGCTGCTGCTGGGCAGCGCACTGCAGCCCGAGCAGCGCCGCCATGCCGAGTCGGCCCTGAGCTCGGCCCGGCAGCTGCTGCATCTGATCGAGGACGTGCTGGACTTCGCCGGTCTGCAGGCCGGCGAGACCCGGCTGCAGGCCCAGACCTACCAGCCGGCAGCGCTGGCGCGCGAAGCCCTGGCGGCGCTGAGTCTGGCCGCCGCGGCCAAGGGCGTGCTGCTGCAGCTGGACCTGGACCCGGCCCTGCCGGCCCAGGCCCAGGCCGATACCGGCAAGCTGCGCCAGGTGCTGGACGAGCTGCTGGACAACGCGCTGAAGTTCACCGCCCAGGGCCGCATCAGCCTGCAGCTGCGCCCCGAAGCACAAGCGGTCGGCGGCGTGCCGGGCCTGGTCTACCGGGTCCGCGACACCGGCATAGGCATAGACAGCCGGCTGCTGCCGCGCCTGTTCAGCCCCTTCACCCAGGGCAATGCCAGCCTGTCGCGGCCCTTTGGCGGCACCGGCATGGGCCTGGCCAAGGCCCAGGGCCTGGCGCGGCTGATGGGTGGCTCGCTGGCCTACTGTGGCGAGCCAGGCCCCGGCGCCTGCTTCGAGCTGCGCCTGCCGCTGCTGGCCCCTGCCCCGGGGAGCCCGGGCGCGCCCGCTGCGCCACCGGCACTGGGCCGCCAGGCCGATGTGCTGGTGGTAGACGATAACCAGGTCAACCAGGAGGTCTGCGCCGAGATGCTGCTGCGCCTGGGCTGCCGAGTGCAGATCTGCGACGACGGGCCGAGTGCGCTGCGTGCGATGTGCGCGCAGCGTTTCGACCTGGTGCTGATGGACATCCATATGCCGGGCATGGACGGCATGCAGACCCTGAGCGCCTTCCGCCGCGGCAACGATGCCGAACACACCTTCCTGTGCCCACCGACGACGCCGGTGATCGCGGTCACCGCCAACGCCCTGCGCGGTGACGAGCAGAAGCTGCGCCAGCATGGTTTCGATGACTATTTGGCAAAACCGCTGCGTCTGGAGGCCCTGCAAACCCTGCTGCTGCACTGGCTCGGGGGAGGCAATAATCCGAACCTGGTTGCCGCCCTGCCCGAGCCGGGTGACGCCTCCCTGTTTGCCACGCCCATGTCCGCCACACCTGCCTCGTCTGCCGCCCCCGCCGCACCGTCCGTCCTGGACGCGCAGGCGCTGGATCGTCTGCGCGAGCTGGACCCCAGCGGTGGCAACAAGCTGCTGGAGCGGGTGATCAACGCCTATCTGCGCTCGCTGGAGCGCCTGCTGCCCGAGCTGGCCCAGGCGCGGCAGGCCGGCATGGACCTCGGCACGGTGCGCCATGTGACGCACACGCTGAAGTCTTCGTCGGCCAGTCTGGGCGCCCTCACGCTATCGCAGCGCTGTGCCGAAATCGAGACGATGGCGCGCAACGGGCAGACCGAGGGCTTGGACAATCTGCTGGACGCCATGCATGATGAGCTCGCCCTGGTGCGCCAGGCACTGAACGAATTGATCGCCCCTCCGCAATGACCGCAGCGAGCCCCAACCTCGACACCGACCTGCCCGAACAGCCGCGGGTGCTGCTCGTCGACGACGACGAGGTGAATCTGCTGCTGACGGCAATTGCGCTGCGCGAGCGCGGCTTCGACATCACCGAGGCCACCGGCGGCGAAGAGGCGCTGCGCATGATCGCCGAGTGGAGCCCCGACATCATCGTGCTGGACGCGATGATGCCCGAGCCCGACGGCTTCGAGACCTGCCGCCGCCTGCGCGAGATGCCGGGCTTCGAGTCGGTGCCGGTGCTGATGCTGACCGGCCTGGACGACGATGCCTCGATCAATCGCGCCTACCAGGTGGGTGCCACCGACTTCTTCGTCAAGTCCACGCAGTGGAGCCTGCTGTCAGGCCGCCTGCGCTATCTGCTGCGCAGCTCGCGCACCCGCATCGAGCTGGAGCGCAGCAAGGCTCGCCTGGCGCGGGCGCAAGACCTGGCCCGCATGGGCAGCTTCGAGTGGCATCGCGGTTCAGGCGGTTTCAAGCTGGCGGCCGAGGCGCTGCGGGTCTTCGGTCTGGGCCTGCACGAGTCGCTGGACTTCATCGGCGCGATGCGCATGGTGCCGCGCGAGGAGCGCAAGCTCTTCCTGCACCTGCTGCGCGATGTGATCGCGCACAACTCGGTGCTGGTGACCGATCTGGCGGTCACGCTGCTGGACGGGCGCCAGCGCGTCATCCACATCGAGGCCGAGCCCGAGTTCAACGAGCATGGCAATGCCTGCGGCTACACCGGCGTGCTGCAGGATGTGACCGACCGCCGCATGGCCGAGGACAAGATCCGCCAGCTGGCCAACTTCGACGCCCTCACCGGCCTGCCGAACCGCCGCCAGCTGATCTGGCGGGCCGAGCGTGCGATCGAGCAGGCGCGCCGCATGGGCCATGAGGTGGGCCTGCTGCTGATCGATCTGGACCGTTTCAAGGTCATCAACGATACGCTGGGCCATGCCGCCGGCGACGAGCTGCTGATCGAGGTAGGCCGGCGCCTGCGCGGCTGCGTGCGCCATTCCGACCAGGTCATCGAGGGCATGCTGGAATCGGTCGGTGGCCGCTCCCACCGCACGCTGGAGGCGGTAGGTCGGCTGGGCGGCGACGAGTTCGTGGCCCTGCTGCCCGAGGTGGTCGACGAGCGTGACGCCGAGCGGGTGGCCGAGCGGGTGCTGGAAGCGCTGCGCGAGCCCATCTTCATCGCCGGCCAGGAATGCTTCGTCACCGCCAGCGTGGGCATCGCGCTGTACCCGCGCGACGGCCTGACCATGGCCGACCTGCTGCGCAACTCCGACGTCGCGATGTACGCGGTCAAGAGCCAGGGCCGCAACTCGATGGCCCTGTACACGCCCCAGCTCTCCGGCCGCGGCCGCGAGAACCTGGAGCTGGAGAGCGCGCTGCACAAGGCCATCGAGCGCGGCGAACTGGTGCTGCACTACCAGCCCAAGATCGATGTGCGCGCCGCCCGCATGGTGGGCGCCGAGGCGCTGATGCGCTGGCAGCGCGGCAACACCCTGGTGCCGCCCGGCGACTTCATTCCGCTGGCCGAGGAGACCGGCCTGATCGTGCCGCTGTCCGAATGGGCGCTGAAGGAGGCGGCCCGCCAGGCCAAGGTCTGGCAGCTGAACTTCGGCTTCTCCGATTCGATCGCGGTCAATCTGCCGAACCGCCTGTTCGAGCGCTCGGACCTGGTCGAGCACATCCACCAATGCGTCAGTGCCTATGGCGTGCCGCACCGCGCGATCCAGCTTGAGATCACCGAGACCGGGCTGATGAAGGATCTGCAGAACGTGATCCCGGCCCTGCACCGTCTGAACGAGGTCGGGGTCGAGATCTCGATCGATGACTTCGGCACCGGCTATTCGTCGCTGGCCTATCTGACCACGCTGCCGATCTCGGAGGTGAAGATCGACCGCAGCTTTGTGCGCGACCTGGGCATCACGCCGCAGAGCTCGGCCGTCGTCACGGCCATCATCGCGCTGGCCCGCTCTCTGGGCCTGCGGGTGATCGCCGAGGGCGTCGAGACCCTGCGCCAGATGGAGGTGCTGCATCGCCTGGGCTGCTCGGTGATGCAGGGCTTTCTGTTCAGCAAGCCGCTGCCGCCCGACGAGCTGGAGCGCTGGCTGGCGCAGACCGTGCTGCCGCGCAAGGCGCCCTGGATCGTCCAGGCCCAGCTGGACGAGGCCGACACCGTCAACGAGATCAGCGCCACCGGCCGGCCCTTCGGCAAGCTGCGCTGAGCGGACTCAAACAACGGCCCCATTGCATGGACGAGCAGCGCCGCCCCCCTCCGCCCAAGCCCGCCGCCGGCCAACCGCCCGCCACCATTGCCAAGGCCGCGCTGCGCCGCCTGGCCCTCGCCAAGCAGGAGCCCACGCCCGAGAACTACGCGGCCGCCTATGCGGCCGAGGCCGGCACGAGCGCGGCGGCATCCGCCGCTGGCGCCGCCCTGCCCGAGCGCGCCCAGGCCCTGCTGAGCCGACTGCTGAGCCTGGGCGTTAGCGATCCGGCGCAGCGCCAGGAGCTGGCAGCGCTGCTGCGCGATGCACGCTGGGACGAGGCGCTGCGCCGCGTCGAGCGCCTGGCCCAGGAGGCCGGGCCCGGCGCCCAGGCTGAGGCCATGGCCCAGGCGATAGAGCGCCTGGTGCGCGGCCTGGAGCGTGGCGGCCGCCAATGGACGGTGGCGCGCAAGAAGGACGGGCTGCAGCGGGTGCTGGAGGGCAATCGCAGCGATCCGCAGCGCCTGCTCAGGCGCATGCAGCAGCTGGTGGCCAGCTGGGACAGCGATGTGGCCGATGCCCATATCGACACCACGCTGGACGAGGCCGAGGAAGAAGCCGGCGGCCGGCCCAGCCAGTTCTTCTCGGACAGCGAGTTCGCGGCCGAGCTGGAGACCCGGGCCGCCGATCTGCCTGCTGCGGCAGCGCCGGGCAACGATCCGCAGGCCTGGCGCGAAATCGGCCGCAGCCTGCAGGGCACGGTCGCCCACGCCCTGCACCCCGGCGCCAGCCCCCAGCCGCCCGAGGCCCTGGTCAGCGACCTGATCACCGAGCTGGGCGAGGCGCAGCGCGCGCTGCAGCTGGGGCCCGCCACGCCCGAGCGGGCCTTGCAGATCGAGGCCCTGTGCCAGCGCGCCCGCCGCCTGCTGGACCACCGCCAGCATCTGTTCGGCGAGATGGGTCAGCTGTGCCGCGAGCTGAGTGCCAGCCTGGTCGATCTGGCCGAGGACGACTCCTGGGCACGCGGCCAGTGCGAGGCGATGAACAACACGCTGGAGCAAGGACTGTCGGCGCGCGGGGTGCGCAGCGTCGCCGAGCTGCTGCATGGCACCCGAGAGCGCCAGCGCCAGCTGCGCGAGGAGCGCCGGCTGGCACGCGACTCGCTGAAGTCCCTGATCCACCGCATGCTGGCCGAGCTGGGCGAGCTGGGCGCCCATACCGACCGCTTCCAGCACAGCGTGGGCCGCTATGCCGAGGTGATCGAGAAGGCCGATTCGCTGGAAAGCCTGACCGGCGTGGTGCGCGAGATGGTCGAGGATGCCCGCAGCGTGCAGGTGCTGGTACGCGACACGCAGACCCGGCTGAGCAACGAACATGAGCGCGCCAGCGACCTGAGCCGGCGCGTCAACGAACTGGAGGGCGAACTGCGCAAGCTCTCCAACGAGGTACAGACCGACCAGCTCACCCAGATCGCCAACCGGCGCGGCCTGATCGCAGCCTTCGGCATCGAGCAGAGCAAGCTGGAGCGCGGCGAGGCCCAGCCCTCGCAGACCGGTCAACCGACCAGCAATCTGGCCCTTGCGCTGCTGGACATCGACAACTTCAAGAAGCTCAACGACACGCTGGGCCATGCCGCCGGCGATACCGCGCTGAAGTCGCTGGCGCAGCAGGTCAGCGCCCTGCTGCGCCCCGGCGACCTGATGGCTCGCTACGGCGGCGAGGAGTTCGTGCTGATGCTGCCTGGCACACCGCTGGACGAGGCACAGGCCGTGCTGACCCGGCTGCAGCGTGCGCTGACCAAGGCCCTTTTCATGCACGAGGGCAAGGACGTGTTCGTGACCTTCTCGGCCGGCGTTACCCTCTACCGTTCCGGCGAAACGCTGGAAGCCGCGCTGGACCGCGCCGATGTGGCGCTGTACGAGGCCAAGCACACCGGCAAGAACAGGGCTTGTGTGGCGCCTTGAGACGCCGAACTGCCGGCGCCCGCCGCAGAGCGCGGCACGTTGCGCCTCAGGCCCCCACCACCCGCCCGGCCGCCCATTTCATCGCCGGCCAGGCGGCCCGGCGGACGGTCAGCGAGACGAGCGCGATCACCGTGCCGATCAGCACCGGCAGGATGGGACCGAAGGTCCACGCCATGCCCATGACGAAACCCAGCAGGTACTCGGCGCGGTAGACCGGCAGCGCGATGGCACCGAGCAGTATGGCGGCCAGCACCAGCGCGGCGTGGTCGGAGCTGCCCAGGCTGAAGGCCAGCGACAGGACCAGGCCTGCCGCGGCGGCACCCAGTGCCGCCGTCAGCACCGCGCGCCGGGCCGGGCCCGTGCCGGCGCGACGCAGAAACCGACCGGACAGCAGCCATGCCAGCGCGGGCAGTGCGAGCAGCCCCCAACCGTTGGAGACCGACGGCAATGCCGGATCGGCAAGCAGGTGGTGGCTGACGATGCCGCCGTGCGCCCACTGCCAGGCAAGATGCGCCAACTCAAATGCAGCGACAAACAGCGTCAGCAGCCAGCGGAAGCGGACAGCGTCGGTGGCGGAGTTCGGCATCGGAGGTTCCGGTGGTGGTGGAGATTGCGTCAAGGATACCGAGCGTCACCGTTGTCGCGAGGCGGACGCGACAGGACGCATAAAGCGTGGAATGAACGGGCACGAGCTACCGGATGGGCGGCAGAGCGCCCGGCACGCTAGAGTCCGCGGGATGACGAACCTAGACCGTTTCAAGGCCTATCTCGCCGCCTATGCGCGCAAGGACCTGCAGGCCATCCGTGCCATGTTCTCCGAGCGCATCCATCTGCGGGACTGGACATTGTCCGTGCACGGCAAACGCGCGGCCCTGCTGGAAACGGAGCGGAACTTTGCGGCGGTGCAGACCCTGGAGATCGAGATCCTGTCCGTGCTTGAATCGGCCCAGGCGGTCGCTGGCGAGTTGAAGATTCTGATCGACGGGCAGACGGCGCTCTTCGTGCTCGATCTTGTCGAGTTCGACGAGCGCGGCGACATCAGCGCGATCAGGGCTTATCTGGGGCGTCCGAGCGACTAGGCATCGCGGTGCAGCCCGGCGCTCAGAAGTTGAACGCCAGCCGCAGCCCGCCCCAATGCCGGCCCTTGACGACGATGGGCGCGGCGGCCTCCTTCAGCAGCACGAACTTGCCACCGCCCATATCGCGGCGGTAGGTCTGCAGCAGGAAGGGCCGTTGGTTGCGGGCCGAGGCCAGGCCGGTGCGGTCGTTGAAGATGCGGCGGTAGCGGCTGTTGGCGGTGTTCCAGACCACATCGCCGGGGCGCTGCGGTTGGCAGTAACGCCGGTTGTGCGTGGGTACATAGCCGTTGCGGTCGACCGCGATGCAGTAGACGATCTTGTCGCTGAGCTGCAGCATGCGCTCCTGCACTGCGGGGAACAGCCGGTCGGCCAGTTCGGCGAAGGGAGCCAGGTGCTGCTGCGGGTTGGTGCCGGCGACGGGGCGGTAATGCTCATCGAAGAGCTGGCCCAGCTGGATGGCGCCGCTGTCCAGCGCTTGCTCAAGCAGCGCGCCGATCTCGGCCGCCGCCTGCTGGGCGCCGCGGATATAGAGCGAGTCCTCGACCTCGACGCCGCTCTCGGCGATCTGCTCGATCAGCTCCTCGGAAAGGCGCAGAAACTTCTCGCTGCTGGCATAGGCCTTGGCCAGGCCCTGGCTGGCCTGCTGCACCTCGCCCTCCAGCACCGCGGCGCGCTCATTGAGCCGGGCGCTGGTGTTGCGGCTCTGCTCGGCCGAGGCGGCGATGCGGCCCACATCGGTTTCCACCTGGGCAAAGGCCGCATGGATGCTGCTGTCGCGCGCCTGCGTACCGTCGCTGGCGAGCTCGCGGCTGAACTTGTCGATGCGGGCGTCCAGCGCGGCGATCGAGCCGATGATGGATTTGGACGAGGACTCGACCTTGGCCGCCAGGTCCTTGACCGCATCGGCCACCACGCCGAAGCCGCGGCCGGCTTCGCCGGCCCGCTTGGCCTCGACCGAGGCATTGAAGGCCACCAGCCGGGTCTGCAGCGCGATCTGCGTGATCTGCGCGGCCGCATCGCTGACCTCGCGCAAGGTGGACACCATGCCGCCAACCTCGGCCCCCACGCCGCCCAGCGCCTGACGTGCCTGCTCGACGGCGGCGCGGCTCTGCCGGGTGGCGTCGCCGATATGGCCCTGGGCGCGCTGCACCTCGTCGAGTTGCTGGGCCAGGGCCTGCATGGCCTGCACCTGGGCGCTGACGATCTTCTGCGTGTCTTCAATGACGCCGCGCACCTCGGCCGCGTCGCGACCCAGCGTGGAGACCGAGCGCGACAGGCGCTTGACCACCTCCAGGCCGGCGCCCGGTGCGGCCGCGGGGGAAGGATGAGGGGAAAGACGGGAGTCCGACCCGGCGGTCAGATCCAGGGACGCACCGCCGGCGCGGGCCTGCAACCACTTGAGCATCGTCTCCTCCGGCCGCGTGTTGCGCGGCTCTGGCAGCGTTGAGGGATTGTTACCAGTCCCGCAGCTTAACCCTCAGCCTTGCGATGGCCTGACTGTGCAGCTGGCAGACACGCGACTCCGTGACCTTCAGCACGGTCGCGATCTCCTTGAGGTTCATATCGTGCTCGTAGTACATGCTCATCACGTACTGCTCGCGTTCCGGCAGGTTCTTGATCGCCGCCACCAGGGCCTGGCGCATCCGGTGGTCCTGCAGCAGGGCCATCGGGTTGCTGCCCTCGTCAGCCACATGGCGGTCCAGATAGTCCTCGTCGCCCTCGTCGCCGCTCATGTCTTCCAGAAAGACCAGCTGGGTGCCACGCACCTTGCCGAGCAGCTCCTGGTACTCGGCCAGGCTGAGCCCCATCTCAACCGCGATCTCGCTCTCCTGCGGTGCACGGCCCAGCTTCTGCTCCAGCTTGTGGACCGCGCTCTCGATCGAGCGCTGCTGGCGGCGGGTGCCGCGGCTCATCCAGTCGCCGCCGCGCAGCTCGTCCAGCATCGCGCCGCGAATGCGCTGGGTCGCAAAGGTCTCGAACTGCACGCCCTGGCCCACATCGAAGCGCGACAGCGCATCGGTCAGGCCGATCAGACCGACCTGGATCAGGTCGTCCAGCTCCACATTGGCCGGCAGTTTGGCAATCATCTGATGAGCCAGACGTCGCACCAGCGGGCTGTACTGGCGGATCAGAGAGGAGTTGTCGAGGCGACCAGTGGCGGTGTACATCTTGGGCTCCAGCGGCTTCTCAGGAAACGGCAAGGGCGGCGCCGCGTTGCTGCGGACGGCGCATCAGCGGACGCAGCGGCTGCGTGTCGGCGGCGGCTTCGTGCAGCACGCCGGGGGGTGCCGCCATCAGCAACTCGCGCGCCAGATGGCGCAGTTCGGGGGCCATCGGCGCCGCGGCGCTCTGGCGGGGATCCATGCAGGCCCAGTCGCGCAGCACCGCGCCGAGAAAGCCATCGGCGCAGCTGCTGATCTGCTGGGCGATACGCTCGGCCAGGCGCAGCTGCGGCGGGCAGGCCAGCAAGAGGCTGTAGACCATCAGACCGGCGCGCTGCGCCAGCCACTTCATGCCGGCATAGGCATGGGTGACGCTTTGCGGGTCGGTATCGGCCAACAGCACCGGGCGCAGCTCGCGCGAGGCCACCAGCCGGGCCAGCTCGGCTGCGCTGGCATGCAGCAGCACCACGTCGGCCTGCGGCGCGGCATCGGCCACCACCTCGAGAAACTGGGCAGCCGAGCCATGGGCATTGATATGGCGCAGCGGCAGGCCGCGCGCGGCCAGGTAGGAGACCTGGGGCGACAGCGCTTCGACGCAGGCCGCCAGATCGACTGCGGCCAGCTCGTTGGGGGCCGGTGCCATCTCGCCGGCATCGACCACCAGGGTGTGCAGACCCAGCTCGGCGTAGGCGGCGCACAGGCCCTCCAGCAGCACGCCGCTGCTGATCACATGCGGATTGCTCAGCACCGGGATGAAGCGCAGGCGCGAGCTGGCGAACAGCCGGCGCAGACCCTGGGCCTGGTCCTGGGGGGGAAGATTGCGGTAGGCGTCGCGCATGATCGCTCTCGGCTCTCTTGTTCTAGAAGGCACCCAGGGCCGAGGCCTGGCCCGCGTGCGCCGGGGACAGCGCGGGGCCGCCGGCGAAGATCAGATTGACGTCGGCGCTGTCCATGCGCCAGGCCGAGGCCGCGCCATTGCGCAGCGCGCGCTGCACCAGGGCCGGGGCCGACAGGCGGTGCCAGTCCTCGGGCACGCGCTGGCCGTTGGTGACGCCCAGCACCCGCAGCTTGTGGCGGATCAGCGTGTCCAGGGCCGGCGCCAGCTTGACCGCCTCGTCGATCTTGGACAGCACCACGCCCAGGCAGTCCTGGGCACGCCAGGCCTGGGTCACGTCCTCGATGGTCTCGCCCTGCTGGGCGGCGTTGAGCACCAGGATCTTGCGGATGCTGCGATGCGACAGCATGTCCAGCAGCTCGGCGGTGCGGCTGTCGCGCTGGGCCATGCCGGCGGTGTCGATCAGCACCATCTTCTTGGCCGAGAGCAGGTCCAGCAGGTCCTCCAGCGAGGCGCGGTCGTGGGCGGTATGCACCGGCACGCCGAGGATGCGGCCATAGGCGCGCAGCTGCTCATGGGCGCCGACGCGGTAGGCGTCCAGCGTGATCAAGCCCAGCTGAGCGGCGCCATGCTTGGTCGCGAAGGCGGCCGCGATCTTGGCGGTGGTGGTGGTCTTGCCGACGCCGGTGGAGCCGATCAGGGCCAGCACGCCGCCCTGCTCTTCCAGCGCCGGATTGGCCTCGTCGGTGAGCAGATTGCGGGCCAGCACCTGGGCGGCCCAGGCGTTCTCGTCGGCCGAGCCGCTCTTGAAATCAGCCGGCAGGCCCTCGACCAGCTTGCGCACCAGCGCGGGCGAGAAGCCGGCGTCCATCAGCTTCTGGGTCAGGCGGGCCTGGGCGGGCTGGCGCTGCAGCTTCTCCATGAAGGCCAGCGCGCCGAAGCGCTCCTCGATCAGGCCCTTCATCGAGCGCAGCTCGTTCATCATGTCCTGCTGGTCGCGCCGGCCGACGGAGCCCTCGGCCAGGCCGGGGATCTCGCGCTGCAGCTGGGCCTGGGCCTGGGGCACGCGGATCTCGTCGCGCAGCACCGGTGGGGTGCGGCGCGGCTCGGGCGCGGGCTCGCGCACCGGCTCGGGACGGCGCGGCGACATCGCCTCCAGCGCGGCACGGGCACGCTCGCGGCGGGCCGCGGCCAGAGAGGCCACACCCTCGGGCGTCAGCTCGCTCTCGGGCGCCGGCGGCAGCTCGAGGCTGGGCTCCTGGCGGCCGCTCAGCTCGGCCTGGCGGCGCTTGAGCATGCGCTCGCGCACATAGTCCTGGAAGGACAGCGTGCTCATCGCCAGGGCCTGCACATCGGCATCGACGCTGGGTTCGGCGCCAATCTGGCGGGCGGCACGCTGGGACAGCGGGCTCGGTGCGGCAGCCGGCGCCGACCTGGCCTGCACCCGGCTGGGGGCGCTGACCTTGGGGGCGCTGGCGGCGACCTTCTCGATCTGCGACATGGCCTCGGGCGGCATCGCCAGCACCTCGACACCTTCGCGGCAGGGCTTGTTGGACAGCACGACGGCGTCGTCGCCGAAGGCCTGGCGCACCAGGGCCATGGCCTCGCGCGAGGTACGGGCAGTAAAGCGCTTCGCATTCATGCTGTGCCTCCGATGATCGAACCGATCCGGATCGTGTGAGTTTCAGGAATCTCGCTATGCCCCAGCACCTTCAGGCGCGGAGCCGCCCGACGCAGCAGCCGGGCCATGGGCGCGCGGATCAGGTCGGGCACCAGCAGGCAGGCGGGCACGCCACGGTCCTCCTGGGCCTGGCTCTGCTCGGCCGCGCTGCGGGCCAGGGTGTCGGCCACGCCGGGGTCCAGCGCTGCGCCATGGGGGGAATTCAGGGCCTGGGTGACCAGGCGCTCCAGCTCGGGCTCCAGCGCGATCACGTCCAGCTCCTTCACCGGGCCATAGATCTGCTGGACGATGGCCGGCGCGATATGGGTGCGGATACGGCGGGCCAGCTCGCCCGGGTCGCTGACGCTGGCGGCGTTCTCGGCGATGGATTCGACGATGGAGCGCATATCGCGGATGTGCACGCCCTCCTCCAGCAGCAGCTGGAGGATTCTTTGCAGTGTGGCGATACCGACCATTTTGGGAATCACATCTTCAATCAGTTGCGGGGCCTGCTTGGTCAGGTGTTCGACCAGTTGCTGGGTCTCCACCCGGCCGAGCAGGCGCGCGGCGTGGACTTGCATCAAGTGTGAAAGATGGGTGGCAATGACGGTCGAACAATCAACCACGGTAAATCCCGCCATTTGCGCCATATCCCGCTGCCGGTCTTCTATCCATACCGCCGGCAGGCCGAAGGCCGGATCGGTGGTCTTGGTGCCGATCAGCTGCTGCTTGGCATGGCCGGGATTGATCGCCAGCCACATGCCGGGGAAGGCCTCGGCCTCGCCGATGACCGCACCGCGCAGCGTCAGCCGGTACTGGCTGGGGCGCAGGTCGAGGTTGTCGCGGATATGGACCGATGGCGGCAAAAAGCCGACTTCCTGCGCGAACTTGCGCCGAACGCCCTTGATTCGACTGAGAAGATCGCCCTCCCGGTTCTTGTCCACCAGCGTGATCAGGCGGTAGCCCACCTCCAGACCCAGCGTGTCCACCGGCACCAGATCGTCCCAGCTGGCCTCGGCATTGGGCTCGGGCGCGGTGCTGGCCGCGGCCGGCTTGGCACGGGCGGCGGCCTCGGCCTGCTGCTCGCGCTGGCGCAGCCACCAGGCGCCCCAGCCCAGCGCCGCGGAGATCAGCAGGAAGACGAAATGCGGCATGCCGGGAATCAGGCCAAGCAGGCCGATGACGCCGGCGGTGATCGCCAGCGCCTTGGCCGAGCCGAAGACCTGACGGCCGATCATCGAGCCGATGTCCTTGTCCTTGCCGACCCGGGACACCACCATCGCGGCCGCCACCGAGATCAGCAATGCCGGCACCTGGGCCACCAGGGCGTCACCGACCGCCAGCAGGATGTAGGCATCGGCCGCCTGCCCGGCCGACAGGCCGTGCTGGGCCACGCCGATGATGAAGCCGCCGATGATGTTGATGAACAGGATCAGGATGCCGGCGACCGCATCGCCGCGCACGAACTTGCTGGCACCGTCCATGGAACCGAAGAAATCGGCTTCGTCGCTGAGCTCGGCGCGGCGGCGCTTGGCCTCCTTCTCGTCGATCAGGCCGGCATTCAGGTCGGCATCCACCGCCATCTGCTTGCCCGGCATCGCATCGAGCGTGAAGCGTGCGCCGACCTCGGCGATACGCTCGGCGCCCTTGGTGACGACGATGAAGTTGATCACCACCAGGATCGCGAACACGATCAGGCCGACCGCGAAGTTGCCGCCGATCAGGAAATGGCCGAAGGCCTCGATCACCTTGCCGGCCGCGCCAGTGCCGGTATGGCCCTCCATCAGCACGACCCGGGTGGAGGCGACGTTGAGCGACAGGCGCAGCAGCGTGGTCAGCAGCAGCACCGTCGGGAAGGCGGCGAAGTCCAGCGGGCGCACCATATGCGCGGCCACCATCATCACGATGATGGCCATCGCGATATTGAAGGTGAAGAACAGGTCCAGCATGAAGGGCGGCAGCGGCAGCACCATCATCGCCAGCACCATCACCACGCCCAGCGGCGCCCCCAGCGCGGCGAGCACGCCGGCGCGCGGACCGAAGAGCTGTTGCAGTTGCAGGGTCAGGGCATTCATGCCTCATCCTCCTCGGCGGCGTCGAGATCGTCGGGGCGCCAGCCCGGCTTGTTGTGCGGGTCCAGCTCGGGCGGCACCTTGGGATCGGGCATGGCCGTGGGCAGCGGGGCCCGGCCGGCCATCGCGGCGCGCAGCTGGTAGACATAGGCCAGCACCTGGGCCACGGCCGAGAACAGGGCGGCGGGTATCTCGCGGTCCAGCTCGCCATGGGCGTAGAGCGCGCGCGCCAGCATCGGCGACTGCAGCACCGGCACCTTGGCGCCGGTGGCCACATCGCGGATCTTCATCGCCAGCAGGTCCACGCCCTTGGCCACCACCTTGGGGGCCGCCATCCGGCCTTCCTCGTACTTCAGCGCCACCGCATAGTGGGTGGGATTCATCACCACCAGATCCGCGCTGGGCACGGCCGCCAGCATGCGGCGCTTGGCCATCTCGCGCGCCTTGGCGCGCATCTTGGCCTTCATCTCCAGATTGCCCTCCTGCTCTTTCATCTCCTTCTTCATCTCCTCGCGCGACATGCGCAGGCGCTTCAGATAGAGATGACGCTGCAGCGGCAGGTCCACCAGGGCGAACAGGGCCAGGGTCAGGCCCACCAGGGACAGCCCCGCCATCAGCTGTTGGCCCGCATAGGCCAGCGCGGCCGGCAGCGGCACGCTCATGATGCCCACATAGGCGGCGATGCGGTCCTTCAGCACCAGGGCGCCGACCACGCCCACCAGCAGGGCCAGCAGCGAGGCCTTGCCGGCCTGGATCAGGCCCTCGGCCTGGAACAGGCGGCCAAAGCCGCTGATCGGATCGAGCTTGGAAAAGTTCGGGAACAGCGGCTTGAAGGTCCAGTTCCAGCCACCCAGCAGCAGATTGGCAGCCACCGCCAGCGCCATGATCACGAGGCCCAGCGGCAGGACCAGCATCAGTGCGCGCAGGGCGATATCGCCGAGCCGCTGGTTCAGGATGCCGGGCGTGGCGAGCAGCTGGGCATCGAAGCGCAGGCTGCTGGCGAGCGCCTGCTGCAGCCAGTCCAGCGCCGTCGGCGTGGCGACCCAGAGCACAGCGCCACCGCCAAGCAGCACCGCGAAATGCGCCAGGTCGCGCGAACGCGGCACCTGGCCTTCGGCGCGCGATCGCTCGATCTTCTTGGCCGAGGCCGGTAAGTTCTTGTCCTGGGCGTCTTGGTCGGCCATGGCAGGGGCAATGAGGTCTCAAGCGCGAGGCTTTCGCGCGAGCCCATTGTTGGCCGCCAGGGCCGCAAACTTAAGCCGGATAAAGAGGGGATTTCAGCCCGTCATCGCACGGCAGGCAAGAGAAAGCCCGGTGCGGGCGCACCGGGCTGCAGGGCGATCAGAGCCTCAGAAACCCAGGCTGGCCAGCAGGTCGTCGACCTCGCCCTGGTTGGCCACCACATCGGTGCGCCCCTCGGGGTTGACCACCGGACCTTGCAGGATGTTGGGGTCGACCTTCTCGCGCTGCTCGGGCGGCACCACCTGCACCAGCAGCTTGACCAGGCTGTCTTCCAGATCGTTGGCCAGGGTCACGACCTTGGCGACCACCTGGCCGGTCAGGTCGTGAAAGTCCTGCGCCATCATGATGTCGGTCAGGTGCTGGTCGATGTGCGAGGTCGACTGCTCGACCTCCTTGACGAAGTTGAAGACCGCGCCGGTGGCCACCGCCTTGACCGGATCGGCGGTGATGGCCTTGGCCATTTCGGCGGTCGCCGCCGAAATGCGGGCATGCTCGGCCTTGGCCTGATCCACCGAGTTCAGCACCTTGTTGGCGGCCTCGGCGGTCTTGTTGGCGATATAGGTCAGGCGGCTGCGGGCATCGGGCAGGCCGTCGGTGGCGGTCTGCAGCTTGGGCATCACGCCCAGCTGCTGCATGGTGTCATGCAGCACGCGGGTGATGGTGCCCAGCTGCTGGAACACCTCGGGCGAGACCATCAGAGGGTCGGAGCCGCTGCCCAGCTTTGCGAAATCGTCGGCTTTCATGACCGTCTCCCTCAAGCGGCCGCAGCCAGTTTCTGCATGATTTTCTGGACTTTTTCTTCCAGCGTGGCCTTGGTGAAGGGCTTGACGATATAGCCGGCCGCACCGCTTTGCGCGGCCAGCACGATGTCTTCCTTGCGGGCTTCGGCGGTCACCATCAGCACCGGCAGATGCTTGAGGTTGGGATCTTCCTTGATGGCCTTGAGCAGTTCGAAGCCCGTCATATTGGGCATATTGATGTCGCTGACCACGAAATCGAACTTGGACTGCTTCAGCATGTTCAGCGCCTCGACGCCGTCCTCGGCCTCTTCGCAGTTGTTGTAGCCGATCTCCTTGAGCAGGCCACGCACGATGCGGCGCATGGTAGAGAAGTCGTCAACGACCAGAAATTTCATATCAGTGCTCATGGCATTCCTCGCAGGGTCTAGAGAGGCTTATCGGCTGATGGTTTAAGGGCTTGAGGCGGAACTGGCCGGTGTATCGGGTGCTGTTTGCGCGAGCTCTTCCTCATCGGGCTCGGGCAGGTTTTTCAGCACCGCATCCTCGGCATCGCGATTCATCACGATGATGCTGATGCGCCGGTTCACCGGACTCTGGGGGGCATTCTCGTCCAGCAGCTTGCTGGCCGCCAGCCCCTGCACCCTCAGCATGCGGGCCTCGGGCAGGCCGCCGGCAACAAGTTCACGCCGCGAGGCATTGGCGCGATCCGCCGAAAGCTCCCAGTTGCTGTAGCCACGATCCCCCCCGCTGAAGGGCAGCGCATCGGTATGCCCCTCCAGCGTCAGCCGGTTGGGCACCTCGGTCAGCACCGCGCCCAGTTCCTGCAGCAGTTCGCGCATATAGGGCTTCACCACCGCGCTGCCGCTGTCGAACATGGGGCGGTTGCCCTCGTCGACGATCTGTATGCGCAAGCCCTCGCGCGTCATGTCCAGCCGGATCTGGCCGCCCAGCGCCGCCAGGCGCGGGTTCTCGGCCAGCACCTCCTCGACCTTCTGCTTGAGCTCCTGCAGCCGCGTGCGCTCGGCACGGCGCTGCTCTTCCTTCAGCGCGCGCAGATTGATGGTGCTGCGCTTGGCCTCGACGTCGCCGCCCTTGACCTGGCCGGTCTGGCGGGTCAAGTCCTGACCCCCACCCTTGATCACATGCGAGGCATCGCCGGCGCCCGAGCCGCCGAACATCGCCACCTTCAGCGGCGAGGCGAAATAGTCGGCAATGCCCTTCTTGTCGCCCTCGGTGGTCGAGCCCAGCAGCCACATCAGCAGGAAGAAGGCCATCATCGCCGTCACGAAGTCCGCATAGGCGATCTTCCAGGCGCCGCCATGGGCGGCATGGCCGCCCTTCTTGACGCGCTTGATGATGATGGGTTGGAGCTTTTTCGCGTCGCCGGCCATGACTTACTTCTTCTTCACGTGGCCCTCAAGCTCGACGAAGGTCGGCCTCTCGGTAGAGTACAGCACCTTGCGACCGAACTCGATCGCCACCTGGGGCGCATAGCCCTGCATGGAGGCGAGCAAGGTGGTCTTGATGCACTGCAACTCCTTGCCGGCCTCGTCCACCTTGGACTCCAGCAGTCCGGCCAAGGGCTCGGCAAAGGCGTAGGCCAGCAGAATGCCCAGAAAGGTGCCAACCAGGGCCGAACCGATCATGCCGCCCAGCACCGCCGGTGGCTGGCCGACCGAGCCCATGGTGTTGACCACGCCCAGCACGGCCGCCACGATGCCGAAGGCCGGCAGACCGCCGGCCAGGCGCTGGATGGCCTGCACCGCGGCGTGGGCCTCGTGGTGGTGGGTCTCGATTTCGCTGTCCATCAGCGACTCGATCTCGTGCGCATTCAGATTGCCGGAGACCATCATGCGCAGATAGTCGGTGATGAACTCGGCCACATGGTGATCGCTGCCCACCGTCGGGTATTTCTTGAACAGCGGCGAGTTGTGCGGGTCCTCGACATCCTTCTCGATGGACATCAGGCCCTCCTTGCGGGCCTTCTGCAGGATGTCGTAGAGCAGGGCCAGCAACTCCATGTAGCGGGCCTTGGTGTACTTGCTGCCCTTGAAGCACTCGCCCAGCCCCTTCATCGTGGCCTTCATCACCTTGGGCGGATTGGTGGCCAGCATCGCGCCGATGGCCGCACCGAAGATGGTGGTCATCTCGAAGGGCAGGGCCTTCAGCACCACGCCGATATTGCCACCGTGCGCGATGAAGACCCCGAAGATGCAGGCCATCGCCAACAGCCAACCGATGATTACAAACATGGATAAAGCCTGTGTTGCCCTGCCCCAAGCGACGCCAACCGCGCTTCGGCAGGCTTGCCGCTGTTCTCGATATCGACCGGTAGGGCCAGGTCTTGAGTGTCAGGTCTTGCGCTGCAGGGCGCTCAGCGCATCAGGGACGCAAATACCCGACAAACAAGACCCTCAGATCTTATAGAGCCAGAGCCGGTGGCGGCGGCCCAGTTGCAGGCAATGCTGGGCGCCCTGCCCCGCCACCGCGAAGTCCAGGCTGGCCAGCCAACTGCCCGGCGCCATCTCGGCACGGGCCTTGCACCAGGCACGCTCCATCGACTCGGGCCGCTGAAACAGATAGACCATGGCCAGCCCCTGCCAGCGCTGCGCCCACATATCGCCGCGCCGCACCGTGGCGAACGCGCAGCGCCGGCGGGCCAGCCAGGCCAGTGGTCGACTCCATTCGATGCCTTCCAGGCGCGCCAGCGGATAGGCCCGATGCAGTTCGGCCAGCCCATGGCCCAGGCCGCAGCCCGCGTCCAGGATCCGGGCACCGGCCGGCAGCGGGGCCAGCGTGGCCAGCGCCTGCAGGGCGCCGCGCGGGGTGGGATACAGCGGCGCATCCGACCAGCTGCGATGCGGATAGGCCAGGGCGAGCAGCGCCAGCGGTAGCAGCCAGGCCCAGGCCGGCAGCGCCCAGCCGCTCAGCAACAGCGACAGCGGAAAACCCAGGGCCAGCATCAGGCGGCGCCAACGGCCGCTCTGGGTCAGGCTCAGGCCCAGGCCCAGCAGACCGGCCAGCAGCAGGGCCGCCCACGGCGGCGCGCCCAGGGCGGCCAGCGCCGCGAACACGGCCCAGCTCAAGCCCCAGGCCAAGAGGGCCGGCAGAGGCCAGCGCAGCAGGTGGCGGCTCGCGGCGAGCACGACCCCGGAGTCCCGGCTCAGCTTCGATCAATGCATCTGCAGGGCGCCGGCGGCGCGGCCCTTGCCCGCGCGGGCCGGCGGATTGCACATGCCGCACACATAGTGCCGCGCAATCTCGTGCGGATGCGTCACGAAATGACCGCCGCACTTGCTG
>JAYRSJ010000013.1:0-119650 GCA_041920215.1 Burkholderiaceae bacterium
AGTGCCAGCTGGGTGCACAGCACCACGGCTTCAGGATCGTCGCCGTTCACATGCAACACCGGTGCCTCGATCATCTTGACGACGTCGGAGCAGTACAGCGTCGAGCGGGTATCGCGCGGGTCGCTGGTGGTGAAACCGATCTGGTTGTTGATCACCAGATGCACGGTGCCCCCGGTGTAGTAGCCACGGGTCTGGGCCAGCGCCAGCGTTTCCATCACGACGCCCTGGCCGGCAAAGGCGGCGTCGCCATGCACCAGCACCGGCAGCACCTGCGAGCCGTCCTGGTCGCCGCGACGGTCCATACGGGCCTTGACCGAGCCCTCGACCACCGGGTTGACGATTTCCAGGTGCGAAGGGTTGAAGGCCAGGCTCAGATGCACCGGGCCGCCGGGGCTGGTCACATCGCTGGAGAAGCCCTGGTGGTACTTGACGTCGCCGGCCGGCAGATCCTCGGGGGCCTTGTGCTCGAACTCGGCGAACAGGTCCTTGGGCATCTTGCCCAGGGTGTTGACCAGCACATTGAGGCGGCCGCGGTGGGCCATGCCGATGACGATCTCCTGCACGCCCTTGGCACCAGCGGTCTGCACCAGCTCGTCCATCGAGGCGATGAAGCTTTCGCCCCCCTCCAGCGAGAAGCGTTTCTGGCCCACGTACTTGGTGTGCAGATAGCGTTCCAGGCCCTCGGCCGCGGTCAGGCGATCCAGGATGTGCTTCTTCTTCTCAGGCGTGAAGCTGGGCTTGGAGCGGATGGACTCCAGACGCTCCTGCCACCAGCGCTTCTCGGCCTGCTCGGTGGTGTGCATGTACTCGGCACCGATGGAGCCGCAGTAGGTTTCACGCAAGGCCTGCACGATTTCGCGCAGGGTCATGTTCTCGGCCTTGCTGAAATAGGTGTTCGTGGCGCTGAACGAGATGTCCATATCGGACTCGCTCAGGTCATAGAAGCCAGGCTCCAGCTCCGGAATCTTGGGGCGCTCGGTGCGCTTGAGCGGGTCCAGATCGGCCCAGCGCGAGCCGACATTGCGATAGGCCGCGATCAGCGACTGCACATGGACCTGTTTGCGGGCCACCGCCAGATCGGCGCTGGAGGCCTTCATGCCGAAGGCATTGGACTTGGCGCGCTGGGCAAAGGATTCGATCACCGGCGCATGGGCCACATCGCGGGCATCGCTGCCGTCGACCGCCGGTACATGCTGCAGCGCGTCGAAATACGCCCGCCAGTTGTCAGGCACGGAGCCCGGGTTGTCGAGGTAAGCCTCGTACATCTCCTCGACGTAGGGCGCGTTGCCCCCGAACAGGTAGGAGTTCGACCTGTATTGCTGCATCATCTTTCGCTCACCTTCTGCCCCGGTTTCCAAGGCTGTTGGCTGGTTGACAAACCTTCCGCGACACGGCTCGACCGGTTGGCGGATTGCGACCCGCCTTGACTGTTGCCAGAAAAGGGGACGGGAAGGACCAAACTTCCAAGCGGCGGACTGTAGCACTGCGGGCTTTCCCGACCAAATACGCGGAACTACAGAGACTGTGCAGGGCACCACAGTCGGCCGCCCGTCAGGCCGTTGTAGGCAAGGGTCGGGCGATTCCTGCAGCGGCTGCAGCAGCAGCTGCAAACGTTTGCGATCATGGCCTGCTTCGCCTAGACTGCGCGCTAAGCCCATGCCCCGCGATTGAATGGCATGTGGCCGACGGGACACATTGAGGAGATCCCCGCCATGCAAGTCCGAGTTGTCGACTACCGCGCGGCCGACGCCGCCGAGCAATTCACCCGCTCCCTGCACGAGACCGGCTTCGGCGTGCTGACCAATCACCCGATACAGCAGGCCCTGGTCGAGAAGATCTATGCCGACTGGCTGGCCTTCTTCAATGGCCAGGACAAGCACCAGTACGCCTTCTCCAAGGAAAAGCAGGACGGCTACTTCTCCACCGAGATCTCCGAGACGGCCAAGGGCTTCACCCAGAAGGACATCAAGGAGTATTTCCACATCTACCCCTGGGGCCGCATCCCGCCGGCGCTGAAGGACGATGCGCTGCAGTACTACGCCCAGGCCAACGGTCTGGCGCAGGAGCTGCTGTCCTGGGTGGAGCGCTACACCCCGGCCGAGATCGCCCGCCACTACCGCGAGCCCCTCTCCAACATGATCAAGGACAGCCAGCTGACCCTGTTGCGGGTGCTGCGCTACCCGCCGCTGACCGGCCAGGAGCCCGCAGGTTCGCTGCGTGCAGCGCCGCATGGCGACATCAATCTGCTGACCATCCTGCCGGCCGCCAACGAGCCGGGGCTGCAGGTGCAAGGCAAGGATGGCGAGTGGTTCGACGTGCCCTGCGACTTCGGCATGCTGATCATCAACATCGGCGACATGCTGCAGGAGGCCTCGCAGGGCTACTACCCCTCGACCCAGCACCGCGTGGTCAACCCCAGCGGCGCGGGCGCCAGCCGCAGCCGCGTCTCGCTGCCGCTGTTCCTGCACCCGCGCGACGAGGTGGTGCTGTCGGACCGCTACACCGCCCACAGCTATCTGGATGAGCGGCTGCGCGAACTGGGCGTCAAGACCTGAGCCCCAGGGCCAGGCGGTGGGCGCTCGCCAGATCATCCACATCCAGCCGGCCGCGCCGGCCAAGCCGGCCCTGGGCCAGCCCTGCAACGGCTGCGGCATCTGCTGTCTGGCCGAACCCTGCCCGGTGGGCATGCTGGTGAGCCGCCGCCGCCAAGGGGCCTGCAAGCTGCTGCGCTGGTCAGACACCGAGGCCCGCTACCGCTGCGGCCTGCTGACCGAGTCCCAGGGCCGCGCCGGGCCGCTGACACGGCTGTGGCTGGCCTGGGCGCGCCGCATGATCTCGGCCGGCAGCGGCTGCGATGCCCAGCTGCGGATCGAGCCTGCCCCCTGGGACAAGCCCTAGCCGGGTTATCCCCTTGTCCCGCTAGGATGACCGCTCCCTTGATCTCCCGGAGCGATCACAAGATGACCACCAAGTTCAAACTGGCGACCCTGGCCCTGAGCCTGGGCCTGCTGGCTGCCACCGGCACCCAGGCCGTACCCCTGCACTGGGCCGCGCAGAACGATGTGCTGACCCTGGACCCGCACTCGCAGAACCATGGCACGACCAGCGCCATCCTCTCCCACGCCTACGAAGGCCTGACCCGCTACAGCAAGAGCTACCAGGTCGAGCCGGCCCTGGCCACCAAATGGACCCAGATCAGCCCCACCCAGGTGCGCTTCGAGCTGCGCAAGGGCGTCAAGTTCCATGACGGCTCGCCCTTCAGCGCCGATGACGTGGTCTTCTCCTTCGCCCGCATCAAGCAGCCCCAGGGCACGATGCAGGCCTATGTGAACGGCATCGCCGAGATCAAGAAGGTCGACAGCCACACGGTCGACTTCATGCTGTCGGCCCCCAACCCCATCCTGCTGCGCAACATCGTCGACTTCCGCATCGTCAGCAAGGCCTGGGCCGAGAAGAACAAGTCGGTCAACCTGCCCGATGTGAAGGTCAAGGAAGAAAACTTCGCCACCCGCAACACCAACGGCACCGGTCCCTACCTGATCACCGGCTGGCAGCCGGACCAGAAGATCACGATGGTGGCGAACAAGGACTGGTGGGACGCCAAGAATGCCAGCAACGTCAGCTCGGTGACCTACTCGCCGATCAAGTCCGACGCCACCCGCGTCGCCGCCCTGCTGTCCGGCGAGGTCGATCTGCTGACCGACCTGCCTACCCAGGATGTAGCGCGTCTGCGCAACGAGTCCAAGGTGGCGGTGCTGGAGGGCAACGAGGTCCGCACCATCTTCATCGCAATGGACCAGGGCAGCGAGGAGCTCAAGCACTCCAATATCAAGGGCAAGAACCCCTTCAAGGACAAGCGCGTGCGCGAGGCCCTGTCCACCGCCATCGACCGCGAGGCCATCAAGCGCTCCATCATGCGCGGGCTGTCGGTGCCGGCGGGCCTGATGGTGGCGCCGGGCGTCAACGGCAACACGCCGGACATCGATGTGCCGGTCAAGGCCGATGTCGAGAAGTCCAAGAAGCTGCTGGCCGATGCCGGCTATCCGCAGGGCTTCGAGGTGCAGCTGAACTGCCCCAACAACCGCTACGTCAACGACGAGGAAATCTGCCAGGCGGTGGTGGCGATGTGGGCGCGCATCGGCGTCAAGGCCAAGCTGCAGGCGGAGTCCATGTCCACCTTCAGCCCCAAGGTCCAGGCCTTCGAGCATCAGCTCTTCCTGTTTGGCTGGGGCGTGCCGACCTATGACGCGCTCTACACCATCCAGTCCCTGGTGCGTACCAAGACCACCGGCTCGGATGGCAACTGGAACTACTTCCGCATCAGCGATGCCAAGATCGACCAGCTGACCGATGCGATGAAGGTCGAGTCCGACATCCCCAAGCGCAACGCGATGATCAAGGAAGCCCTGCTGCGCATGCGTGACGAGCATCTGTTCATCCCCATCCATCACCAGATGCGTCCCTGGGCGATGAAGAAGAACGTCGAGACCGTACACCGCTCGGACGACCGGCCCGAGGCGCGCTTCACCAATGTGCGCTGAACCCCGCGCCTAGCACCCGCAACGCCCCGGCCACGGCCGGGGCGTTCTTCATCGTGGGCTGTCTCAGTTGTTGTCGGCCTGACGCAAGGTGGCCATCACCGGCCGCTTGAGCACGCCGCGCAAGCCCCACCAGCCGGCCGCCTGGGCCAGCAGCGCGCCGGCTGCCATGCTCGCCAGCGGCACCCAGGGACTGCCGCCCCAGTCGAACTCGAACACATAGCGCGCCAGCAGGCTGGACAGCAGCAAGGCCATCAGACCGGCCAGCAGGCCCGCCAGCGCCCCCACGCCCAGCAGCTCGGCGCGCTGCACCTGGGCCAGCAGGGCGCCGCTGGCGCCCATGGCCCGCATCAGACCGAACTCGCGGCTGCGTGCCTCGCGGGTGCTGGTCACCGCGCTGAGCAGCACCACCAAGCCCGTCGCCAGCGTGAAGGCGAACAGGAACTGCACCGCCTGTATCACCTGGTCCAGCACACCCTGCACCTGGCGGATCTGGGCCGAGACATCGACATTGGTGATGTTCGGGAAGTCGCGGCTCAGCTGCCGGTCCAGCTGCCCACCCGCCGGTGCGCGGTAGGCCGCGATATAGGTGCTGGGCAGGTCCGGCATCGCCGCACGTGGATAGAGCACGAAGAAGTTGACATGCATGGAGGCCCAGTCCACCTTGCGCAGGCTGCTGATGCGCGCCTCCACCGGCACGCCGGCGATGTCGAAACCCATGCGGTCACCAAGTTTCAGACCCAGTTGCTTGGCCAGGCCCTCCTCCACACTGACGCCATCGGCTTCGTCGGCCTGCCAGCGCCCGGCCACCAGCTGGTTGTGGCCAGGCAGCTGGGCACTGTGGCTCAGATTGAACTCGCGCTCGACCAGGCGTTGCGAGCGCGCCTCCTCGAACTGGCTGGGCTGCACCGGCTGGCCGTTGATCGTCACCAGCCGGCCGCGGATCATCGGGTACCAGTCGTAGTCGCTCACGCCCGCCTGACGCAGCGCCGCCTGGAAGGCAGCCCCCTGCTCGGGCTGCACATTGATGACGAAGCGGTCCGGCGCGTTGGCCGGGCTGGCGGCCCGCCAGCTGGCGATCAGGTCGGTGCGCAGCAGCACCAGCAGCACCAGGGCCAGCAGGCCCACCGCCAGGGCCGAGACCTGCACCACCGCATAGGCCGGCCGGGCTGCCACCTGGCGGGTGGCCAGCAGCAGCCAGCGCGGCAGGCCAGCGGTGCCCAGCGGCACCAGGCGGCGCAGCAGCATCACCGCCAGCCAGGCCAGCAGCGCGAACAGGCCCAGCGCCAGCCCGAAGCCGCCGGCCGAGATCAGACCCAGGCGCAGATCGCTGGACAGGGCCAGCAGGATGGCGCCAAAGCCCAGCACGCCGCTGGCCAGCACCAGCAGCGAGCCGCCCTGCAGATTGCCCACATCGCGCCGGATCACCCGCAGCGGCGGCACGCTGGCCAGCTGCAGCACCGGCGGCAGGCCGAAGCCGGCCAGCAGGCTCAGGCCCAGGCCCAGGCCCAATGCAACCGGCCAGGCCCCCGGCGCCGGCAGATCGGCCGCAATCAGGCCGGCCAACAGGCTCACGAAGCCGAAATGCAGCAGCCAGCCCAGCGCCACGCCCAGCAGGCTGGCGCCCAGACCCACCGTGCCGAACTCCAGCGCATAGGCCCAGGCGATGCGGCGCTGGGGCTGGCCCAGCACCCTCAGCATCGCGCAATCGTCCAGATGGCGGCTGGCAAAGTCGCGCGCGGCCAGCGCCACCGCCACCGCGGCCAGCAGGGCCGAGAGCATGGCCACCAGCTTCAGGAAGCTACCGGCGCGGTCCAGGGTCTGGCGCATCTCGGGCCGGCCGCTCTCCAGCGATTCGAAGCGCACGCCGCGCAGGCGCGGGCTCTTGCCGTCGCCGGGCTCGATCAAGGCCTTGGCGCGGCGCTCGAAGCTGCGCAGCGCCTCGCGCTGCGCCGGCCCCTGCGCGGCCACCGCATAACGGTAGACCAGGCGGCTGGCCGGCTGCACCAGGCCGGTGGCCGCCAGATCGGCCTCGGCCAGCATCAGCCGCGGCGCGAAGTTCATGAAACCGGCCCCGCGGTCGGGCTCGGTGGCGATGATGCCGGCGATGCGCAGGCTGGACTCACCCAGCAGGAGGCGCTCACCCGGTTTGAGCTGCAGCGCGTCCAGCAGGCCGGCATCGACCCAGACCTCGCCGGCCGCCGGCGCTCCCACCGCCCGCCCATCGCTCAGCAGCACCCGGCCGCGCAAGGGGTAGCTGGCCCCCACCGCCTTGACCGAGACCAGACGGCTGGCGCCACCCTGGGCCTCGGGCGCCCGGGCCATGCTGGGGAAGCTGACGGTGCGGACCTCGGCCAGGCCCAGCTCGCTGGCCAGCGCCTGGATCGCCGGCGGGGTGGCCTGATCGCTGGCCACCACCGCATCGCCACCCAGCAGCTGGGCGGCATCGCGACTCAGCCCCTGATCCAGACGGTCGGACAGAAAGGCCACCGCGCACAGCGCCGCGACGGCCAGCGTCACCGCCAGCACCAGCAGCCGCAGTTCGCCGGCCCGCCAGTCACGCCAGAGCTGGCGCCAGGCCAGCATCAGCACCGAGGGGGGCGCGCCCGGGGATGAAGAGGCAGCGGAGGTGTTGTTCATGGCCGGCACTGTAGCGGCTTCGCCCGCGTGCTGCCGGAGGCCATGCCGGCATGCAAAGCGCCTGAACGACGCATGCAATCCGCCGCAAGTACCGGGCAGCCGGCCGCGCGTCCAATCCAGCCATGGACTCACACACCTCTCCCCAGCCCGGTGACTTCCCCAGCCTGTTCGTCTCGCACGGCTCCCCGATGACCGCGCTGCAGGGCGGGCCCGCTCCGAGTGCCTGGCGCCGCCTGGGCGAGCGGCTGATTGCCCGTCATGGCCGGCCCCGCTCGGTGCTGGCCGTCTCGGCCCACAGCCTGGCCCGCGCGCCGGCCTTGCTGGCAGCGCCGCGCCAACATGCCGTGCATGACTTCAGCGGCTTCGATCCCGCGCTGTACCAGCTGCGCTACGCGCCGGACGGCGCCCCCGCGCTGGCGGCCGAGGTCAGGGCGCTGCTGCAGGCCGGCGGCGTCACCAGCCATCTGCTGGGCCAGGGGGGCCTGGACCATGGCATCTGGGTGCCGCTACGCGAGCTGCTGCCCGCCGCCGATGTACCGGTGCTGCCGCTGGCCCTCGTGCCTGACGCCAGCCCGGCGCAGCAGTTCGCCTTGGGCGAGCTGCTGGCGCCGCTGCGCCGCCAGGGGGTGCTGATCCTGGCCAGCGGCAGCCTGACCCACAATCTGGGCCAGGTCTTCGGCCCCGGCGGCATGCGTGCGCTGGATGCGCCCGAGGCGCCCGATGTAGCGGCCTTCCGCGCCTGGATGCTGGCACGCAGCCAGGCGCTCGATTGGACGGCCCTGCTGGATTACCGCCGCCAGGCCCCGCATGCGGCCGCCATGCATCCCAGCGACGAACACCTGCTGCCCTGGTATGTAGCGGCCGGTGCCGGCGGCCGCGCTACGCTGCCACAGCGCCTGCACGCTAGCGTCACCCACGGCGTGCTGGGCATGGATGTCTATGCCTTCGGTGAAGGGGCTGCGGACCTGGACCTGGCCTGAGAAACGGCCCAAAGCGCGGCTAGAATCGCGGCCTAGCGCGGGCGTCGTATAACGGCTATTACCTTGGCTTCCCAAGCCAATGACGTGGGTTCGACTCCCATCGCCCGCTCCAACCGCCCCCTGGCTCGGCGCTTCACCGCCCCATCTCTACAGCCCCTGCACCTTGCAGCGCGCCCGGCCATCGGCCTTGGCGCGATAGAGCTGCACATCGGCCGCCGCCAGCATGGTCGCCGTGTCCAGGCCCGCCGCGGGCACGCCGGCCACACCGCCGATGCTGACCGTCAGCACCGGCGCCACCGTCGACAGCGCATGCGCGGTGCCCAAACCCCGCACCGCAGCCTCCAGCTGGCCGGCCAGCTGGCTCGCGCCCTCCGCATCGGTGTCGGGCAGCACGCAGGCGAATTCCTCGCCGCCATAACGGCACAGCAGGTCGCCGGGCCGCTTGACCACGCTGCGCAGGGCCAGCGCCACGCCGCGCAGCGCGTCATCGCCGGCCAGATGGCCGTAGTGGTCGTTGTAGTGCTTGAAGAAGTCCACATCGATCAGCAGCAGTGCCAGGCTGCTCTGGTTGCGGCGGGCCCGCTCCAGTTCCGACTGGCAGCGCTCGTCGAAGAAGCGCCGGTTGTGCAGGCCGGTGAGACCATCGAGAAAGGCCTGCTGGCGCAGCAGATCGCTCTGGGTCTTGAGCAGCAGATGGGTGCGCACCCGCGCGCGCACGACGGCCGGGTTGAAGGGCTTGCTGATGAAGTCCACCGCGCCGCAGGCCAGGCCGGCGGTCTCGGCCTCGTCGTCCTGATGGGCGGTGACGAAGATCACCGGAATGTCGCGCAGCTGGGCATCGCTCTTGAGCCGGCGGCAGACCTCGTAGCCGTCCATGCCGGGCATCTGCACATCGAGCAGGATCAGGTCGGGCCATTGCTCGCGGCTGAGCTGCAGCGCCTGGGCACCGCTGGTGGCCATGAAGACCTGGCAATCGGCCGCGAAGACCTGGTAGAGCGCCTGGATATTGAGCGCCTGGTCGTCCACCAGCAGCAGGCGCGGCCGGCGGCCCAGGAGCTCGGGCAGATCGAGGGAGAAATCGGTGACGGGGCTCATGCCTGCTTGCTTCCGGTCTGCGCGAGTTGTTGTTCCAGCACACGGCATTGTTGCAGGGCGGCGGCGAAATCCAGTTGCGCCATCGCCTCATCCAGCGCCTCCAGTGCCTGCGCCCCCAGCGATCCGCGCAGCCGGCGCAGCTGCTCCATCGCATCGAGCGCCGCCAGATCGGAGTTGGCCAGCAGCCCGGACAGCAGCGTCAGCTGCTGCCGCAGGACCGGGTCCGGGTCGGTTGGCGGTGTCGGTTCCGCCGCTGCCGGTCCATCGCTTGCGCCCAGCAGCTGCACGGCGGCCGCCTCCAGACGCTGGCAATCGTCATCGATCTGGCGCTGCAGCGCATCGATCCAGTCGGCGCTCAGGCCTTGATCTGACAGGGCCTCGCCCTGCCCGGCCAGCTGGGCCAGGCGGCTGGCACCCACCGTCGCCGCCAGTCCCTTGAAGCCATGCAGGGCGGCACGGGTGGCGGCGGCATCGCCGGCGGCGGCTGCCTGGCGCAGCTGCGCCGGCAGCTCGGCCGCGCTGTGGGCAAAGCCGCGCACCATGCGCAGCAACAAGGCAGCCTTGCCCATCATGCGGCGCAACGCCGCCTCCAGGTCCAGGCCGTCCATCCGCGGCAGGCCCGGTCGGCCCGTGTCCAGCGCGGCCCCAGCGGCATCCCCGCGGTAGGGCCGATCGTCCAGGGCCTGGCGCCCGACCAGGCGGCGCAGCAGGGCCACCAGCTCGTCGAGGTCGAAGGGCTTGCCGATGTGCTCGTTCATGCCGGCCGCCAGCGCCGCCTCGCGGTCGGACGGCAGCGCATTGGCCGTCATCGCCACCACCGGCAGCTGCGCGAAGCCCGGCCGGCTGCGCAGCTCGCGGGTGGCCGCATAGCCGTCCATCACCGGCATCTGCACATCCATCAGCACCGCGTCGAAACCTTCGCCCGCCTGCTGCGCAGCCGCCAGCCGCTGCAGGGCCAGCAAGCCGTTGTCAGCCAGCTGCACCTCGGCCCCCTCGTCCTCCAGCAGCTCGCGCGCCACCTGCTGGTTGTTGGGGTTGTCCTCGACCACCAGCAGGCGCAAGCCCTGTAGGCGCGGACCGTCGCCGGCCGCCGCCAAAGCCGCGCCATCCGGGCCGGGCGCCTCGGTGCGCGCCAGCTCCAGCGTGAAGAAGAAGCGACTGCCCTGCCCCGGCGCGCTGTGCAGCTCCAGCTGCCCACCCATCAGCTCGACCAGGCGCTGGCTGATGGCCAGGCCCAGGCCGGTGCCGCCGAAGCGCCGGGTGGTGGAAGCCTCGGCCTGGGTGAAGCCGGCAAAGATCTGCTGCTGATGCTCGGGCGCGATACCGATGCCGGTATCGCTGACCTCGAAGCCCAGCCGCAGGCCGCGCTCGCTCTCGCCCAGCAGGCGCAGACTCAGCTGGACGCTGCCCGCCGGGGTGAACTTGATCGCATTGCCGCCCAGATTGGTCAGCACCTGGCGCAGGCGCAGCGCATCGCCGCTGAGCCAGACCGGCAGGCGCTCGTCGCACACCAGGCGCAGCTGCAGCGGCTTGTCGCCCAGCGTGGCGCGCAGCAGCACCTCCAGTTCCTCCAGCAGCGCGGGCAGCGAGAAGGGTCGCGACTCCAGCTGCAGCTTGCCGGCCTCGACCTTGGAGAAGTCCAGGATGTCGTTGAGCAGGGCCAGCAGCGAGCGCGCCGCCCCCTCGGTCTTGCCCGCATAGTCCTGCTGGCGCGGGTCCAGCGGCGTGCGCCGCAGCAGCTTAAGCATGCCCAGGATGGCATTCATCGGTGTGCGGATCTCGTGGCTCATATTGGCCAGGAACTGGCTCTTGGCCTGGCTGGCCTGCTCGGCCACCGCCTTGGCCTCCCGCAGCGAAGCCTCGCTCTCTTTCTGGCGGCTGATGTCGAAGGCCACGCCCAGCCATCCCTGCAGGCTGCCGTCGCGGGCGCGCATCTCGGTCACGACCCGCAGCGCCGGGAAGCGGCTGCCGTCCTTGCGCACATAGACGGCCTCGATCTCGCGGCCCAGCTGGCTGGGGTGCAGCAGCGCGCTGCGCCAGTCCAGGCTCTGGCCCAGCTGGCGCGAGACCTGCTGGGCGAACCGGGCCAGGTCTTGCGGATCGTGCAGCGGCTCGTTCTGCATGCGGCCGATCACCTCGGCCGCGCTATAGCCCAGCATATGTTCGGCTCCGCGGTTGAAGACCAGGATGTTGTGGTCCAGCCCGGTGGCGATGATGGCCACCTTGGTCGAGGCATCGAGCACTGCGTTGAGCAGGGCATTGGAGCGCGCCAGCTCGGCAGCGGCGCGGCGCTGTTCGCCGACATCGGTATAAGTGGTGACGAAGCCACCGTCAGGCAGCGGCGCGCTGCGCATCTCCAGCAACAGCCCGTTGGGCCGTTCTCGCTCCCAAAAATGGGGAGCTAGCATGGCGTCGTCCGCCCGCACCCGCGCGGCCCGCACCGCCTGCTCAACCGACAGCTCACCATACTCCCGCCGCTCGTTCATCAGCAGCGCTACCTTATCGACGGTCACTGGGGTGTCAGCAAAGAAGGCGTCATCGAGGTCGTAAAGCTCGGCAAAGCGCCGGTTATGCAGCACCAGTCGATGCTGACCATCGAAGACTGTCAGACCGCAGGGCAGATTCTCCAGCATGGCTTGCAGCAGGGCGCTGGACCGCTGCTGCTGCGCCTCCATGCGCTTGCGCGAGCTGATGTCCACATAGGTGGTGACTAGGCCGCCATCGGGCATGCGCGAGCCGCGCCCCTCCAGCACCAGGCCGCCCGGACGGCTGCGTTCGAACTGATGCGAGGCACCGCCCCAGGCCATTGCCAGGCGCTCCTGCACCTGCGCCTCAGGGTCACCCTCTCCGTACTCGCCGCGCGCGGCGTTGTAGCGCAACACCTGCTCGAAATCCACCATCCTGGGTTGCACCCAGTCCGGCGGCAGATCCAGCAGGCGCAGGAACTCCGCATTGCAGGCCAGCAGCCGGCGCTCGGCGTCGAAGACGCTCAGTCCGCAGGGCAGGTTGTCGATCACGCTGCGCAGCAGCGCATTGCTGCGCTCCTGCGCTTCTGCGGCCAGGCGGCGCTCGGTGATGTCCAGGTGGATGCCGCCCATCCACAGCGGCTGGCCGCTGGCGTCATGCGACATCACCTTGCCGCGGCTGTGTATCCAGATCCAGCGCCCGCTCTTGTGACGCGCGCGCAGCTCGGCCTCGTACTGCGGCTGCTCGCCGCGCAGATGGGCCAGCAGCTTGAGTTTGGCGGCCTTCAGGTCCTCGGGATGGGCCAGGCTGTCCCAGGTGGCGACGGTCAGCGGCTGCAGCTCCGCCAGCGTATAGCCCAGCATCGCCGCCCAGCGCTCGCTGAAGCGAACTTCGCCGGTCAGCGCATTCCACTCCCAGGTACCGGCGTCGGTGCCGTCGATGATATTGGCCAGGCGCTCGCGCTCCAGGTGCAGCAGCTCGGCCGCGCGCTTGCGCTCGGTGACGTCCACATAGGTGGTGACGAAGCCGCCGCCCGGCATCGGCGCGCCGCGCACCTCCAGCACCGTGCCGTCCGGCCGCAGCCGCTCGAACAGATGGGCTTGCGGATGCCGGGCGCGCTCGACGATCTGGCTGACCTGCTGCTCGGCCACCGCCGGATCGCCATACTCGCCACGGCGGGCGTTGAAGCGGATGATGTCCTCGAAGCGGGTACCGTGCCCGGCGAACAGCTCGTCCGGGAAGCCCAGCAGGCGGCGGAAGGCCTCGTTGTCGGCCACCAGCTGCAGATGGCCGTCGAAGACGCTCAGGCCGCAGGGCAGGTTATCGAGCACCGAGCGCAGCACCGCATTGCTGCGCTCGGTACGCGCCTCCAGCTCACGTCGGCCGGTCACATCGCTGAGCGCGCCGACCAGGCGCCGGTCTCCGGGCCCGCCAGAGGCCGGCGCGCCGATGATGCGCAGCCAGACGAAGCGGCCCAGCGGCGTCTGTGCGCCCAGCTCCAGATCCCAGGGCGTGCCAGCGCCGGTGGCGCGTTCTATTGCCTGCTCCAGCTGATGACGGGCCAGGGGCGCGAACAAGGCCAGCAGATCGTCGAACTCGAAATCCTGGCCGGGCGGCACATCCAGCAGACTCAGCAGCTGGCCGCTCCAGTGCACCGCGCCGCTGACCGTGTCCAGCTCCCAGGCGCCCACGCCAGCCAGGCGCTCGGCGCTGGCCATCAGCTCGCTGCGCCGCCGCAGCTCCTGCTCGGCGGCCTTGCGCTCGGTGATGTCCAGCGCGATCTCGATGAAGCCGCTGAGACGCCCCCCCTGGTCGTGCACCGGCTGCACCTCGGTCTCCACCCAGTAGAGGCTGCCGTCCTTGCGGCGGTTCTGGATCTCGACCCGGCAGCCCTGGCCGGCCTCGGCCGCGGCGGCCAGCGTGGCCAGGGCTGCCGGATCGGCCAGCCCGCTGCCCAGCAGCGTACCCACCGTCTGGCCCAGCGCCTCCTGCGGCGTGTAGCCGGTGACGCGGGTGAAGCCCTCGTTGACCCAGCTGATGCGCAGCTCGGCATCGGTGGCGATCACGCAGTTGGTGGTGCCACGCGCCACATGGGCGAGGCGGCTCAGATCGGCCGTCATCGCGTCGGCCAGGGCCTGGGCACGCTGGCGGGCGCTGGCCAGCAGCCAGATCGCCAGGGCCAGCGCCGCGCTCAGGGCCATGCCACCCAGGCCGGCCAGCATCGGCGCACGGGCCTCCATGCGGGCGTCGAAGGCGGGCAGGCTGTGCAGGCTCAGCTGCAGATCGCGGCCGCCGAAGCCGAGCCGGCGCTGCGCCTTGAGCGCGCCGCGCTCTGCCGCCGGCGCGGCGCCAGCGGCGGGAAAAACGCGCTCCAGCTGCCGGCTATTGCCGACCGCCACCTCCAGGTCCAGCAGACCGTCGGCCAGCCGTGGCAGATCGGCGAACAGCTCGCGGGCGATCAGCGGCGCATAGACCAGGCCGCGCAGCGCCTGTTCGCGCTGCAAGGGCGTCACCGGGTCGGCGCCCACGCGGTAGATCGGCTGAAACAGCAAAAAGCCAGGGCTGGGCTGCTCGTCCTGCAGCAGCACGATGGGCAGGGTCAGCGTGGTCTCGCCGCTGGCGATGGCCTGCTCGATCGCGGCACGCCGGCGCACCTCCGAGCCCAGGTCGAAGCCCCAGGCTGCCAGATTGTTGGCCAGCGGCTCGATGTACTTGATCGGGTAGAGATCGGCGGCATTGCCGCTTCCGCGCACCCGGAAGGCCGGCGCGCCCTCGGCCCGCACCGCGGCCTCGAAGGCCGGCAGCGCCGCACGCTCGATCCGCTCCACATAGGCAAAGCCGCGCACGCCGGGAAACTCGGTCGCCATTTGGCGCGATTCCACATAGGCGCGGAACTCGGCCAGGTTCACCTCGCGGCTGGCGGCAAAAACGCCGCGGGCCCCGTTGAGGCCGAACACCGGATTGCCCAGCCGGCGCAGGGCCTCGCGCTCGACCCGGTCGGCCAGTCGCTCGAACTCAACCTCGGCGCGCTGCTGCGCATCGGCACGCAGCCAGGCTACGGCCGCCAGCGTCAGCAGCAGGCCCAGCAGCAGCACAGCGAAGGCCAGCGAGGCGGCCCGTGGCGCGGCCGCCATGCGGCGGGTGTACGAACTCCAGGGCATGGGCGCCACCGCCCCTTACTTCAGGATGTCCGCCAGGCAGAGGTACTTGAGCTCCACATAATCGTCGATGCCATGGTGCGAGCCCTCACGGCCCAGACCGCTCTGCTTGACGCCGCCGAAGGGCACTTCGGCCACCGCGATCAGGCCGGTGTTGACACCCACCATGCCGTACTCCAGCGCCTCGCCGACGCGGAAGATGCGGCCGATGTCGCGGCTGTAGAAATAGCTGGCCAGGCCGAACTCGGTGGCATTGGCCAGCTGTATCGCCTCGGCCTCGGTCTTGAAGCGGAACACCGGGGCCACCGGCCCGAAGGTCTCCTCGCGCGCGCAGAGCATCTGCGCATTCGCATCGGCCAGCAGCGTGGGTGCGTAGAAGCGCGGGCCGAGGTCCTCGCGGCGCTTGCCGCCGGTGACCAGGCGGGCGCCCAGCGCCAGCGCATCGGCCACATGGGCCTCGACCTTGGCCAGGGCCTGATCGTCGATCAGCGGCCCCTGGGTCACGCCGGCCTCGAAGCCGTTGCCCACCTTCATCGCCTCGACCTTGGCGGCCAGCTTCTCGACAAAGGCCTCGTAGACACCGTCCTGCACATAGAGGCGGTTGGCACAGACGCAGGTCTGGCCGGCATTGCGGTATTTGCTGGCCAGCGCGCCCTCGACCGCGCTGTCGATATCGGCATCGTCGAAGACGATGAAGGGCGCATTGCCGCCCAGTTCCAGCGACAGCTTCTTGATCGTCGGCGCGCATTGCTGCATCAGGATGCGGCCGACCTCGGTGGAGCCGGTGAAGGACAGATGGCGCACCGCATCGCTGGCGCACAGCACCTTGCCCACCGCCACGCTCTGCTCGGCGTCGGCGCTGATCACATTGAGCACGCCGGCCGGCATGCCGGCGCGCTGGGCCAGCTCGGCCACCGCCAGCGCGCACAGCGGCGTCGCCTCGGCCGGCTTGATCACCACGGTGCAACCGGCCGCCAGGGCCGGCGCCACCTTGCGGGTGATCATCGCGATGGGGAAGTTCCAGGGCGTGATCGCGGCGCAGACGCCGATCGCCTGCTTCAGCACCAGATAGCGCTTGTTGGCGTCGGTGGTGGGGATGGTCTCGCCATAGATGCGCTTGCCTTCCTCGGCGAACCAGTCGATGAAGCTGGCGCCATAGGCCACCTCGCCGCGGGCCTCGGCCTGGGGCTTGCCCTGCTCGGCGGTCATGATGCGGGCCAGATCATCGGCATGCTTGAGCAGCAGCTGCTGCCAGCGCATCAGGATGGCGGCGCGCTCCTTGGCGGTCTTGCTGCGCCAGGCCGGCAGGGCATTGCTGGCGGCGGCGATGGCCGCCTCGCAGTCCGCCTCGGCCAGATTGGCCACATCGGCCAGATGCGCGCCGGTGGCCGGGTCGGTGACGGCGAACTGGCTCTTGCCGCTGATCCACTCGCCATTGATCAGGGCCTGGGTCTTGAGCAGGCTGGCGTCTTCCAGGGCGGCCAGAGGGCTGGTCTTGCTATCCATCAAGGTCTCCATCGCGGCATTGCTTGTCTCTCGATGCGCCACTCTACCCGCAGTGGCGCGGCCGGTGGCTGGCGGGGCCGCACCTATAATCAAAAGCCTCCCAAAATCAAGCATTTACCCTAGGTCCCGCGGGGCCCCAGGTGAACAGGAAAGCCCCGGAATGAAAGCCGCAGAGATCCGTCAAACCTTTCTGAAGTTCTTCGAGTCCAAGGGCCACCAGATCGTGGCGTCCAGCCCGGTCGTGCCCGGCGACGATCCGACCCTGCTTTTCACCAACGCGGGCATGAACCAGTTCAAGGACGTGTTCCTGGGCTTCGACAAGCGCGCCTACAGCCGCGCCACCACCAGCCAGAAGTGCATCCGCGCGGGCGGCAAGCACAACGACCTGGACAACGTCGGCTATACCGCGCGGCACCACACCTTCTTCGAGATGCTGGGCAACTTCAGCTTCGGGGACTACTTCAAGCATGACGCTATTTCCTACGCCTGGGAGCTGCTGACCACCAAGTTCATGCTGCCGGCCGAGAAGCTGTGGGTGACCGTCTACGCCGAGGACGACGAGGCCTACGAGATCTGGAACAAGGTGGTGGGCGTGCCGCAAGAGCGCATCGTGCGCATCGGCGACAACAAGGGCGGCCGCTATATGTCCGACAACTTCTGGATGATGGGCGACACCGGTCCCTGCGGCCCCTGCACCGAGATCTTCTACGACCACGGCCCCGACGTGGCCGGCGGCCCCCCGGGCAGCCCGAACGAGGACGGCGACCGCTATATCGAGATCTGGAACAACGTCTTCATGCAGTTCAACCGGACTGAGGACGGCGTGATGCACCGCCTTCCAAAGCCCAGCGTGGACACCGGCATGGGCCTGGAGCGCCTGGCGGCGGTGCTGCAGCATGTGCACAGCAACTACGAGATCGACACCTTCGTCGGCCTGCTGGCCGCGGCGAAGAAGGCGGTGGACGAGGCGGCCGGCGGCGGCGATTGCGACAATGACAGCCCCTCGCTGAAGGTCATCGCCGACCATATCCGCGCCTGCTCCTTCACCATCGTCGACGGCGTGATCCCCGGCAACGAAGGCCGCGGCTATGTGCTGCGCCGCATCGCCCGCCGCGCGATCCGCCACGGCTACAAGCTGGGCGCACGCACGCCCTTCTTCCACAAGATCGTCGCTGAGCTGGTGAACCAGATGGGCGATGCCTACCCCGAGCTGCGCCAGGCCCAGGTCCGCGTCACCGAGGTGCTGAAGCAGGAGGAAGAGCGTTTCTTCCAGACCATCGCAAGCGGGATGGAAATCTTGGAGGACGCTCTGAAGCTCAGCGATGTCTTGCAAGCGACGTCTAAGGAACTCGGGGAAGAGAAGCCAGGTTTGATGTTGCCTGGTGAAGTGGCCTTCAAGCTGCACGACACCTACGGCTTCCCCGTGGATTTGACCGCCGACGTCTGCCGCGAGCGCGGCGTGACGGTGGACCAGGCCGGCTTCGAAGCTGCGATGAACCGCCAGCGCGAGCAGGCCCGCGCGGCCGGCAAGTTCAAGATGGCGGCCGGCCTGGAGTACAAGGGCACACCCACCGCCTTCCACGGCTACGACGCGCTGGTGCGCGAGGACTGCAAGGTCACGGCCATCTACATCGACGGCGTGTCCGTCGAGTCGGCCAAGGCTGGCGACGACGCCGTGATCGTTCTGGACCACACGCCCTTCTATGCAGAGAGCGGTGGCCAGGTGGGCGACGGCGGCGAGCTGCGCAACAACACGACCCGTTTCGTCGTCGAGGACACGATCAAGATCCAGGCCGATGTGTTTGGACACCACGGCCGGGTCGTGGAAGGCGGCGTCATCGTGGGCAATGGCTTCACGGCACGTGTCAACGCCGAGGCCCGCGCCAAGACCGTGCGCAACCACAGCGCCACCCACCTGATGCACAAGGCCCTGCGCGAGGTGCTGGGCGCCCATGTGCAGCAGAAGGGCTCGCTGGTCAATGCCGAGCGCACCCGCTTCGACTTCGCCCACAACGCGCCGATGACCGCCGAGCAGATCCGCAAGGTGGAAGCCCTCGTCAACGCCGAGATCCTCGCCAACGCTGCGGCCAAGGCCGAGGTGATGGCTCTGGACGATGCGCAGAAGAGTGGCGCGATGATGCTGTTCGGCGAGAAATACGGCGAGACCGTGCGCGTGCTGTCGATCGGATCCTCCAAGGAACTGTGCGGCGGCACCCATGTCAAGGCCACCGGTGACATCGGCCTGTTCAAGATCGTCGCCGAGGGTGGCGTGGCCGCCGGCGTGCGTCGCGTGGAAGCCGTCACCGGCGACAATGCGCTGGCCTATCTGCAGTCGCTGGAGTCCACCGTGCAGGCGGTGGCCGGCACGCTGAAGGCTGCGCCCGCAGAGCTGGAGTCGCGCATCCACGCGGTGCTCGACCAGGTCCGGCTGCTTGAGAAGGAACTCGCCGCGGCCAAGAGCAAGCTGGCCTCGGCCCAGGGCGACGAGCTGCTGTCGCAAGCCGTCGACGTCAAGGGCATCAAGGTGCTAGCGGCCACGCTGGTGGGCGCCGACGCCAAGACCTTGCGCGAAACGATGGACAAGCTCAAGGACAAGCTCAAGACCGCCGCCATCGTGCTGGCTGCAGTGGACGGCGACAAGGTCCAGATCGCCGCCGGCGTCACGGCCGACAGCGTGGCCAAGGTCAAGGCTGGCGATCTGGTCAACTTCGTCGCCCAACAGGTGGGCGGCAAGGGCGGCGGCAAGCCCGATATGGCGATGGCCGGCGGCACCCAGCCCGCGGCCTTGCCAGCGGCGCTGCAAAGCGTCTCGGCCTGGGTGGCCGAGCGCGCCTGAAGCACCGACAATGCCGGACCGGAGGGGCCCTCAGGGCCCCTTTTCTTTTCCGCGCCCGCCCCTCCTATTGCGAATTCTTCTTCCTTCCTTTCTTTCTTCTTTCATCCAGCCTGAGGCCAGCCATGAGCAATACCGATATCGACCACGACAATGCCGAGCGCCTGGCCGCCCTGCTCAATCTGCTGGCCGCGGCCGCCGACGCGGACGAAGCGCCGCTGACCATAGACACCCTGGATGGCTATCTGACCGCCCTGGTCTGCGGCCCGGTGACGGTATCGCCGATCGAGGCCATGGACGCCTTGTTCGGCGAGGGCTGGGCCGAGGTGCTGGACGAGCAGGAGCAGACCGAGAGCTTCATGGAAGCGCTGATGACGCGCTGGAACGAGATCGCCGATGCGCTCGATCCCGAGACCCTGGCCAATGAGCCCGAGCTGATGTTGCTGACGCCGCTGATCACCGAGTTCGACGAAGCCACCAAGGCCGAGCTGCTGGCCCAGGGCGTGCTCAATGCCGCACAGCTGGAGCAGCTGCCGCCCAGCGGCGTGCTGTGGGTAGAGGGCTTTATGCAGGCCGTCGAGGACATGGGCGAGGACTGGTACTGCTTCGACGAGGACAGCGAGGCCGGCCAGATGCTGGACGCGATGCTGATGTCAGTGGCCGCCGTCGCGCTGCCCCCGGGCGAGCAGCGCGAGCAGTACATCGCCGAAGCCTATGAGGAAGGCGAGACGGTGGACCAGGAGGTGCTGCTGGACGACGCGCTGTTCTCGGTGCAGGACCTGCGTCTGTTCTGGCTGCAGCAGCAGGCGCCGGAAGCGGCCAACGACGCCAGCGCCTGAGCGAAGGCGCGGCGACCGCCCGCCGCGCTCAGAGCCTGCCTTTGCAGTTCGGCGCGCCGCAACGGCAGCTGAGCCGGCCCTCATGGTGGCTGTCGCCGTAGTCGCAGGTGATCTCCTCGCCGGGCGCGATATCGCGCAGCGCGTAGAACTCCACCCGTCCCTGGCGTATGCGCAACACCGCATTGGGGCCGCAGCTGTGGTTGATATTGCGCATGGGCTCGGTCGAATCGGTGGCGTCAACCGCGCGCGTCTCCGATACCTCGACGATATGCACCCGCGCCCGCCCCTTGGCGCGGCGCCGCGCTTCGCGCACCGAGATCGACTCCCCGCGCATTTCGCCGATCTTGCGCCGCGCCGGAATCGCTTCCTCGGCGAACACGCCCTGTCCGTCGATCGGACTGGGGCCGGTGCGCAGCGCATAGCGCGTGGCGGGCAGCGGCTGGCCGCGCGGACGAACCGCTACTTCGACAACAGGCGTGGGCGCAGCGATGGGAGACAGGCGTGGCATGGCGCTATTGTCGCTGCGGCACGACGCCGGCCCGATTGACGCCGCCGCGATCGGCCCCGCATACTGATTCCATGTCGTCCGTCAGCCATCAAAACCTAACCCTAGCTATCTGCTCCCAGCAGATGCATCGCTTTGTCAGCTTCGACGATCAGCACAGGGGCCGGTACAGCGGCAGGCCCAGGCACTAGAACCCCACCGAAATCCCCCGAGCCCGCTGAGACCCAGCGGGCTATTTTTTTGCCGCGCCATCCCACCAGGAGGAAACCATGGACATCACGATACGACGCAGCCAGACGACAGATGCCGCCGCCATGGCCCTGCTGATGAGTCATCCCGAGGTGCTGCCCGGCCTGATGCAACTGCCCTACGGTTCGGCCGAGCAATGGGAGCAGCGGTTGAAGAACAATCTGTCGTCCGGCGGCAGCGACCTGCCCCTGGTGGCCATGGCCGGCGGCGAGCTCGTCGGCAGCGCCAGTCTGCATGCGGCCGGCCCGGCGCTGCGACGCCGCCATGTGATGAGTCTGGGCTTGGCGGTCGCCCCGCAGGCCCAGGGGCGTGGTGTGGGCAAGGCCTTGATGGCAGCCCTGATCGACTATGCCGACAACTGGGCTCAGGTCCTGCGCATCGAGCTGGGCGTCTATGTCGACAACGAGCGGGCGCTGAAGCTCTACCAGCGCTTCGGCTTCGAGATCGAGGGCCGCCAGCGCGCCTATGCGCTGCGCGCCGGCCGCTATGTGGACAGTTACATGATGGCACGGCTGCATCCGCAGCCGCCGAGCTGGGACTGAGGGCGGCGCATCACAGCGCGCGCGGCAGCCCGCCGCGCCGGCTCTGCTCGGCCAGCTGCATCTGCGGCTCGGTGCGCTGGCCCTCGACCACCACGGTGGGCAGACGCTCCAGCCTGGCCTGGGCCTGCAGGCGGTCGGGGCTGGCGCGCTGGCCGGTCAGCACCAGGCGCGCCAGCTTCACCACCTCGCTGGCCTGCACCGGCTGGCTGGCAGCCAGCAGGGCGAACAGCGGCAGGGCCACAAGAACGGCGCGCTTTCGCTTGGCGATGAATCCTGGCATCAGAGGCTCCCTTTTCGCTATGGGCGCCAGTATGCGAAGCCCTGCGGAAGCGGGCCAGACGCAGGCGACGAACTGCCGTCTGGCCGGCCTCACTTGCCGCCAGCGCGGCATGAATGGTCTCAGCCGTATGACAGTTCGCCGCTGCTCTTGCCCCAGAACACCCGGTAGGCAAAGACGGTGTAGGCCAGGATCACCGGCACGGTCAGCAGCGCCCCCACCAGGATGAACTGCAGCGATTTGGGGGCGGCAGCCGCCTGCCAGACCGTCATCCGCTCGATCAGCACATAGGGATAGAGGCTGTAGGCCAGGCCGAAAAAGCCCATCAGCATCACCAGCACGGTCAGCGCGAAAGGCAGCCAGCACAGCTTGCCCAGCACCCGACTCGAGTTGAGATTGGCGCGCAGCGCCAGCAGGGCCAGACCGGTGACCAGCGGGATCGGCAGCAGCGCGATCAGCTGCGGCAGCTGGAACCAACGCTCGCGTACCGCCTGGCTGACCCAGGGGGTGGCCAGCGATACCAGCACCAGGCCTAGCACCACCGCAGGCCAGGCCCGTTTGGCCCAGCGCTGGGCCAGGCCCTGCAGCCCGCCCTCGGCCTTCATCAGAAGCCAGCCCGCCCCCAGCAGCAGATAGGCCGCGCAGAGGGCCAGCGCGATCAGCGCCGCAAACAGCTGATAGCCCCAGCCGGCGGCAAAGCCTGTGATGTAGCGGCCCAGCATCCAACCCTGGGCCAGGGACGCCAGCAGCGAGCCGGCGCTGAAGGCGAGGTTCCACAGCGGCTTCCACTGTGCCTGCACCTTGACCCGAAAGTCGAAGGCCACGCCGCGCAGCATCAGTCCCAGCAACATCAGCGTCACCGGCAGGTACAGCGCGTTGAGGATCAGGCCCTGGGCCTTGGGGAAGGCCACCAGCAGCAGACCGACGCCCAGCACCAACCAGGTCTCATTGGCATCCCAGAAGGGGCCTATGCTGGCCACCATGCGGTCCTTGTGGATCTCGGGTGCCAAGCCCATCAGCATGCCCACGCCAAGGTCGTAGCCGTCCAGCACCACATAGAGCAACAGGGCCAGGCCCATCAGGCCCATGAAGAGCAGGGGCAGCCATTCATGGCCCTGCCAAGCCGGGCTCAGCACGGCGCTCAGTGCGGGGTCTATTGTCGTCGTCATGCCGGCTGCTCCTCGGCTGCAGGCACAGTGGACGGCTTGCCGCCACGGCCTTCGGCCATCTGCTTGATCACCGCCACATAGGCGATCAGCAGGGCCAGGTACAGGCTCAGATACGCGGCCAAGCTCAGCGCGATGGTGGGTGCCGGCGTACCGGAAGCCACCTCGGCGGTACGCAGCAAGCCATGAACGATGAAGGGTTGGCGGCCGATCTCGGTGACATACCAGCCGGCCAGCGTCGCGATCCAGCCGGAAAAGCTCATCAGCGCCAGACCGCGCAGCCACAGGCGCGGCAGTTGCTCGGGCGGGCGCCGCCGCAACAGCCACAGACTGAACCAGCTGAAGCCCAGCATCAGCAGACCCATGCCCACCATCAGCCGGAAGCCGTAGAACAGCGGCGCCACCGGCGGATGCGCACCGATGAATTCGTTCAGGCCGCGTATCTCGCCATCGACCTCGTGAGTCAGGATCAGGCTGGCCAGCTTCGGGACGCCGAGCTCGAGCTGATTGCTGCGACTGGCTTCGTCCGGCCGGGCAAAGAGCAGCAGCGGCGCGCCACGCTCGGTCTCCCACACCCCCTCGATCGCGGCGATCTTGGCGGGCTGGTGCTCCAAGGTGTTGAGCGCATGCAGATCGCCGGCCAGGATCTGCAGCGGTATCAGCAAGGCGCCCAGCCACAGCCCCAGGCGCAGCATGGGCGCGGTATAGGGCCTGGCACAGCCCTTCAGAAGCTGCCAGGCACTGACCCCGGCGATCACGAAGGCCACCGTCAGACCCGAGGCGAGCAGCTTGTGCGCCAGCCGGTAGGGGAAGGAGGGGTTGAAGATCAGCGCCCACCAATCCAGCACATGGAACTCGCCCGCAATGATTTCGTAGCCCTGTGGCGTCTGCATCCAGGAGTTGAGGCTGAGGATCCAGAACGCCGACAAGGTGGTGCCGAAGGCAACGGTGGCGGTGGCCAGCAGGTGTATCCGCTCGGACACCCTGTCATGGCCGAACAGCATCACGCCGAGAAAGCTGGCTTCGAGAAAGAAAGCCGTCAGCACCTCATAGCCCAGCAGGGGGCCGGCCACATTGCCGACCCGCTCCATGAAGCCTGGCCAGTTGGTGCCGAACTGGAAGCTCATCGTGATGCCGCTGACCACACCCAGCGCGAAGCTCAGCGCGAAGACCTTGGTCCAGAAACGATAGGCCTCCAGCCACACGCTGCTGCGGCTGCACACCCAGCGCCAGCGCAGGAACAGCAGCACCCAACCCAACGCGATGGTGATGGTGGGAAAGAGGATGTGGAAGGAGATATTGGCGGCGAACTGCAGCCGCGCCAGCAACAAGGCATCCATCGCGCATCACTCCTTGCCGCCGCCCACCAGGCGCACCTTGCCGGTGAACTCCAGCAGCTTCTGCACCTTGGAGCCCATCTTCATCAACTGGGCCAGGGTCTGGCTGTCCATGCGCTGCACATCGCTAAACCAATTGGTCAGCAGCTCGATCAGGTCGTGCATGCTGCGCATGCGCTCCTGCGCGTAGCGGTCTTCCTCGCTGCTGGCACTGTCCAGCAGCGCATTGCGCAGCATGGACAGCGTGGGCTCCACCTCGCGACGGCGGCGCTCTTCGGCCAGCGTCCGGAAGATCTCCCAGGCATCTCCCGGCGCCTCGAAGTACTCGCGCCGGTCCCCGGGCAGATGCTTGAGTCGCACCAAACGCCAGGCCTGCAGTTCCTTAAGTCCCATCGACACGTTGGAGCGACTGAACTCCAGCGCCTCGGCCATTTCGTCGGCGTTGAGTGGCCGCGGCGACACGAAGATCAGCGCGTAGATCTGGCCGACGGTGCGGTTGATACCCCAGCGGCTGCCCATCTCGCCAAAATGCGCGACGAAGCTGCGCACCAGTGGACTCATCGTATGCATGCAGTAGGCTCCTTGCGTCAGCGCAAACGCCCCGAAAAAGACGTTTGATCTGGCTTAAAAGTTTGCTGAATTTTCAGTAATTACTGAAAATTCAGCAAACAGGATCCCAGCACCCCCTGGCTGCGCTCGGGTATTCAGCTCAGCTTTCGACCAGGCCGTTGCGTATCGCGTAAACGGTGAGCTCGGAGTTGTTGGCCAGCGCCAGCTTCTCCAGGACCCGGGCGCGGTAGACGCTGACCGTCTTGGGGCTCAGCGTCAGCTCCTCGGCGATGTCCGAGAGCCGCTTGCCGGAGGCGATCATCACCAGGGTCTGGAGCTCGCGGTCGGACAGCTTGTGATGGGCCTGCTCGGTGGCAGGCGCGGTCAGGCTCTCGACAAGCATCTGCGCGATCTCGGGCGTCACATACTTGCGTCCCTGGGCGACGGTGCGCACGGCCTGCACCAGCAGCTGCGGATCGCCGCCTTTGTTGACGTAGCCGAAAGCGCCGGCCTTGAGCGCACGGATCGCGTACTGGTCTTCCGGATACATCGAGACGATCAGCACACGCAGTTGGGCGCCTTCGTCCTTCAGCACATGCAGCACGTCCAAGCCGCTGCGGCCCGGCATATTGATGTCCAGCACCAGCACATCGCAGTCGCGCCCTTCGCTGGCGAGCTGGCGCATCAGGCTGCGCAGCTCGCCGTAGTCACCCGCTTCGCCCACCACCTCGATGTCTTCCGCGTCAGACAGCGTGTCGCGGATACCGCGGCGTATCAGGGCATGGTCATCGCACAGAATCACGCGGATCATAGGCCGCCCCAGGCCGAAGGATCGTGGCTTTCCAGAGCCTCGGCGGCCTCGTCTTCCGGACCATCCGGCGCCGCCAGCGGCACCGACAGGATCAGACTGGTTCCCTTGCTACTGCTGCTCAAGTCCACCCATCCTCCAACGGTTGCGGCCCGCTCGTGCAAGCCGCGGATGCCGAATGACCGGGCCTTGGCAAGATCGCCGGGCGCCAGCCCCTGACCATTGTCACTGACCTCGAGGGTCAGCACACCCGAGCCAACACTCAGTTCGATATCGACCCGGCTGGCCTTCGCATGCTTGGAGACATTGGTCAGAGCCTCCTGAGCCGTGCGGTAGGCCACCAAGGGCACGCCTGCCGGCAGCGCAATCTGCTCGTGGCTGGTACGCAGCGTGGTGACAATGCCGGTGCGGCGCTCGAAGCGCAGGCTCATCCACTGCACCGCCGCCACCAGGCCCTGCTCCAGAATCGCCGGCCGCAGGTTGTGCATGATGCGCTGGCTGGCATCGATAGCATTGCTGACCGTCTCCAGCGCCGCCTGCACACGCTGGCGCAGCGCCTCGTCCTGGGTGTGCCGGGCCATCCAGGCCAGATCGAACTTGAGCGCCGTCAGCGAACCACCGACATCGTCATGGATCTCGCGCGCGATCGCGGCACGCTCCATCTCGACGCTGGTCTGCAGATGCCCGGCCAGCTCGTGCAGGCGCTGCTTGCTCTTGCGCAGCTCGCGGTCGGCTTGCAGCCTGGCCTTCTGCGACTCGCTGGCCTCGATGGCGTGCTGCAGGGCCGGCGCCAGACGCGTCAAATTGTTTTTTAGCAGATAGTCGGAGGCGCCCGTGCGCATCGCCGCCACCGCCGTGTCTTCGCCGATCTCGCCCGAGACCAGGATGAAGGGGATCACGCGCTTGCTGGCCTTGAGCATGTCCAGCACCACCAAGCCGGAAAAACCCGGCAGGTTGTAGTCGGAGATGATGGCATCCCAGTCGCGCTGCAGCGCCGCGCCCACCTGGGCCAGAGTGTCGACCCGCTCGACCTCGATGACGAGACCGGCCCGGCGCAGCTGAGCCAGGATCAGCTGGTGATCAAGCTCAGAGTCCTCGACGTGGAGAATTTGCAAGGGGCGCTGGGCGCTCGATGTCGTCATGGGGCGGGAGTATGCCAAGAATGGCCTCATGCCCCGGGCCGACGCGGGTCGGCAACAGGCCGCCGCCAAGTCCTCAAGCTGTTGCGCCCAGGGTAAATACTTCGCGACCACACTGGAATTTTTGCCGATTTCAACAAATAGGACGGATTCAAACCGATAGTCCAGTCGACACCGGGACAAGAAATGCCGAAGATCCAGCGCACGACGGGCAATTGCCCGCAGGCACAGCGAGACAGGCGAGGAAGAACAACAGTGGAGCGTCGATGCTGATGAACGAAACACCTGCTCCCGAGTCGCCGGGCATGATGTCGCTGCTGGCCGCAGCCGAGATACAGGACCACTTAATGACGGTCCAGAACGATCTGGAACGCCTGCAGCGGCTGCTAGACGACGCCGGCGAATCGCTGTCCACCCATTTCTACACCGCGTCCAACCACCTGAACACGCTGTTGCGCCAGGCCGCCGAGGGCGGCGGCGACAACGTCGCCCAAAGCGCCGGCCTGCACAGCGTGATGGAGCATATTGCCGGGGCCATCACCGCGCTGCAGTTTCAGGACATGGCCACCCAGCTGATCGCCCACACCAGCCAGCGCCTGCGTAACTGCGCCGACCAGATCGCCCGCGAGACCTTCGGCGACGACGAAGACGGCGAGGCGGTGGTCGAGATCGCTCCGCTGCGCCCCAACCCCGTCACCCAGGACGAGATGGACGCCGGCTCGATCGAGCTGTTCTAAAGATTTTCAGAAATTAACCGATACCTGCTTGTTATCCGGAGAGAAAGCGATGCATTCAATTCTTGCTGTCGACGATTCGGCCTCGATGCGCCAGATGGTTTCCTTCACCCTCAAGAACGCCGGCTTCAATGTGGTTGAGGCGGTCGATGGTCAGGATGCCTGGGAAAAGTCCAGCACGCGCGATTTCGATCTGGTGCTGACCGACCAGAACATGCCCCGTATGGACGGCATCAGCCTCACCAAGAAACTGCGCGACAACCCGAAGTTCAAGACCACGCCCATCCTGATCCTGACCACCGAGTCCAGCGATCAGATGAAGCAGGCGGGTCGCGCGGCGGGCGCTACCGGCTGGCTGGTCAAGCCTTTTGACCCGGCCAAGCTGATCGAGGTGATCGGCAAGGTGATTCGTTAAGACGCCAAGGCGAGGAGCACAGCATGGGAGAGATGACCTCCGAGGGCGCCAGCCTCAGTGCCGGCATTGATCTGAGCCAGTTCTACCAAGTCTTCTTCGAGGAGGCGAGCGAGAACCTGGACAATATGGAACAGCTGCTGCTGAACCTGAATATCGAGTCGGCGGACGATGAAGAGCTCAATGCGATCTTCCGCTGCGCCCACTCGATCAAGGGCGGTGCAGCCACCTTCGGCTTCAGCGATGTGGCCGAGCTGACCCACCAGATGGAAACGCTGCTGGACAAGCTGCGTCGCCATGAGCTGACCCCCACTGCACCGATGGTGGACGTGCTGCTGCAGTCGGGCGATGCGCTGCGGGCCCAACTGGGCCGGCACCAGGGCTCGGGCGCTGACCCGGTGGACACCAGCGAGCTGCTGCACAATATACGCACCCTGGTCGAAGGGCGCGAGCTCGACGCCTCGGGGCCTGCTCCGGCAGCTGCCCCGGCGCCCTCACCGGCACCGGCCGCCGCCCCAGCTGCGCCAGCCAAGCCTGGCGCGCGACTGCTGGAGTTGCAGGTCGGCCCGCTGCCCGACCCCGCTGTCGCCGACAACCTGGTCGACCTCTTCAAGGAGATCACCGACCTCGGCACGATCGAACCGCTGGATGCCGGCATGTCGGCCGATGGCATGCGCCGCTTCAAGGTGCTGACCAGCAGCAGCGACAACGATCTGCTGGACCTCTTTACCTTCCACGTGGCCCGTGAGCAGGTCAAGCTGCTGCCCTTCGGCGATGGCTACGGCTTCCACGACGGCGCACCAGGCGCGCCGCCCGCGGTCAAGGACGAGGACAAGGATCCCGGCTACGGCTTTTTCGACGATGCGCCCGGTGTGCCGGCCACCACGGGCGACGCCAAGGCGGCCGAGGCGCCCAAGGCTGCGGTGCCGGCGGTCAAGCCCGCCGCGGTCAAGCCCGCCGAAGCCCGCCCCCCGGCCGGCGGCATGGACCAGTCGACGCTGCGGGTCTCGGTCGAGAAGGTCGATCAGCTGATCAATCTGGTCGGCGAGTTGGTGATCACCCAAGCCATGCTGGCGCAGAACAGCGCCGGCCTGGACCCGGCGCTTTACCAGCAGCTGGCATCGGGGCTGGCCGATCTGGAGCGCAACACCCGGGATCTGCAGGAATCGGTAATGTCGATCCGCATGATCCCGATGTCCATCGTCTTCAACCGTTTCCCGCGCATGCTGCGCGATCTGGCCTCCAAGCTGGGCAAGAAGGTCGAGCTGGTGACCCAGGGCGAGGCCACCGAGCTGGACAAGGGCCTGGTCGAGAAGATCACCGACCCGCTGACCCATCTGGTGCGCAACAGCTGCGATCACGGCATCGAGCTGCCGGCCGAACGTCTGGCGCGCGGCAAGCCCGAGCACGGCACCATCACCCTGGTGGCTTCGCACCAGGGCGGCTCCATCGTGATCGAGGTGCGCGACGACGGCCGTGGCCTGAACCGCGAGAAGCTGATCAAGAAGGCCCGTGAGAAGGGCATAGACGCGCCGGACAGCATGAGCGACTCGGAAGTCTGGGGCCTGATCTTCGCGCCCGGCTTCTCCACCGCCGATGTGGTCACCGATGTGTCGGGCCGCGGCGTCGGCATGGATGTGGTGAAGAAGAACATCACCTCGCTGGGCGGCACCGTCGAGATCGATTCCGCCGAGGGCTATGGCATGAAGGTCTCGGTGCGGCTGCCGCTGACGCTGGCCATCATGGACGGCATGAGCGTGGGCGTCGGCGAAGAGGTCTACATCCTGCCGCTGGCCTCGGTGGTCGAGTCCTTCCAGGTCCAGGCAGACACCATCAAGACCGTCGGTGGCTCGGGCCGGGTCGTCGAGGTGCGCGACGAGTTCATGCCGGTGGTCGAGCTGGAGCAGGTCTTCAATGTGCCGCGCTTCGACTTCGAGCATGTCAGCTCGATCATGGTCGTGGTCGAGGCCGAGGGCGGCCGCGTCGCGATGCTGGTCGACGAACTGCTGGGGCAGCAGCAGGTGGTGGTGAAGAATCTGGAGGCCAACTACCGCAAGGTACAGGACGTCTCGGGCGCCACCATCATGGGCGATGGCCGGGTGGCGCTGATCCTGGATGTCGGCAGCCTGGTACGCCGCTCGCGACATTGATCGATTGAAGCCACGACTCGCTGCCCCCTACACAGCCACGAGGAACACGCCCTGATGACTCTGCGAGCCCTGCTGCGCCAGTTCACGATACGCACCCGGATGATCGGCGCCATCGCCATGGTGCTGGCCCTGCTGACCATGGTCGGCGGCGTCGGTCTCTATGGCATGCAGAGCCTGCGCAAGCAGGCAACGGTGTTTCTCGAACAGACCCGGGTCGAGTCCGAGCTGATGACCCGTCTGACCGCCGATATGGGCAATCTGCGGCGCTACGAGAAGGACATGATCATCAGCTATGAGAAGCCCGATGAGGTCAAGGCCTACCGGGCGCGCTGGGAGGCGGTGCGGCAATCGCTGGCGGACGATGTCAAAAAGCTGGCAGCGGCCGAGGGCCGGCGATCTGCTCAGATCGCCGCCAAGCTGCAGCCCCTGATCGACGGCTATGCGCAAAAGGCCGCGCCGGTGCTGGACCAGCTGGCGGCGGGTGCCTACGACACGGCCACGGTCGCCAACCGCCTGCTGGCGCAGGCCAAGGCCCAGTCCTATGAGGCGGACAAGATGGTCGACGAGCTGCGGGTCGCCGTCGATCATGAAGCGCAGGCCAGCTTGAAGCAGGCCGAATCGACGCAGGATCTCGTCTTCCTGGTCTTCCTGCTGGGCCTGGGCTTCAGCGCCGCGGTGGTGGTCCCGCTGACCCTGCTGAACATGACCAGCATCTGCCGCCCCCTGGTGGACGCCGAGGCCCTGGCCGACGCGATCGCCAAGGGCGATTTGACCAGCGCCGCGACACAGATCGAGGGCAAGGACGAGGCCTCGCATCTGATGCGCTCGCTGCAGCATATGCAACAGTCGCTGCAGCAGCTGGTCGGGCAGTTGCGCACCTCGGCCGACAGCATACGCACCGCCTCGGTGGAGATCGCCAGCGGTAACCAGGACCTGTCGGCCCGCACCGAGCAGACCGCCAGCAATCTGCAGCAGGCGGCGTCCTCGATGGTGCAACTGACCGGCACGGTGCGCCAGACGGCCGACTCCGCCCAGACCGCCAATCAGCTGGTGTCCTCGGCCTCCAGCGCCGCCAACAAGGGCGGCCAGGTGGTCAGCCAGGTGGTGGCAACCATGGACGAGATCAATACCAGCTCCAAGAAGATCAGCGACATCATCGGCGTGATCGATGGCATCGCTTTCCAGACCAATATCCTCGCGCTCAATGCAGCGGTGGAAGCGGCCCGTGCCGGCGAGCAGGGCCGCGGCTTCGCGGTGGTGGCCGGTGAGGTGCGCAGCCTGGCCCAGCGCAGCGCCGAAGCGGCCCGCGAGATCAAGACCCTGATCAGCGCCAGTGTCGAACGGGTAGAGATCGGCGCGCGCCTGGTGCAGGACGCCGGCAGCTCGATGAACGACATCGTCTCCAGCGTGCAGCGCGTTTCCGACATCATCGGCGAGATCAGCGCGGCGTCGGCCGAGCAGAGCGAAGGCATTGGCTCGATCAACCAGTCGGTGGTGCAGCTGGACCAGATGACCCAGCAGAACGCGGCGCTGGTCGAGCAATCGGCCGCCGCCGCCGAGAGCCTGAAGGATCAGGCCGAAGCGCTGGCCCTGGCGGTCGACAAGTTCCGCATCGATGCCAAGGCGTCGTTGGCGCCGGCCCCGCGCCCGCGCCCCGCGGTCGTAGCAACACCCGCAGCCCCCCCTGCGCCGCAGCGAGCGGCGGCTCCCACGGCCGCCAGCCGCAGCAAGTCCAAGCCTGCGGCGTCCAAACCGGCGCCTGCCAAGCCCCTGGTCAGCGCCGGATCGGACAGCGACTGGGAAAGCTTTTGAGCATCGCCACATCACCCCCTCACCCCTACCCCGCACCTAGCAAGAGGTCTGCCATGGAACAAGTCTCCGAAAACACCCAGCTGGTCCGTCACGATGGCGGTGCCAATCTCGCGGTGCGCGCCCACGGCCCGGCCAGCGGTGAGTACCTGACCTTCAGGCTCGGCGCCGAGGAATACGGCATCGACATCCTGAAGGTCCAGGAGATCCGCTCTTACGAGGCCCCCACCCGCATCGCCAACGCGCCCGATTTCATCAAGGGCGTGGTCAATCTGCGCGGCGTCATCGTGCCCATCGTCGATCTGCGCCTGAAGCTGGGCTGCCCGACGGCGGAGTACAACAGCTTCACCGTGGTCATCGTGCTGAATGTACGCAATCGCGTCGTCGGTGCCGTGGTCGATTCGGTGTCCGATGTGCTGGAACTCAGCCGCGACGCGATCCGCCCGGCGCCCGAGCTGAACGCCAGCGCGGTCGATACCAGCTTCATCACCGGCATCGGTGCCGTCAACGACCGCATGCTGATCCTGATGGACATCGAGGGCCTGATGAGCAGCGCCGAGATGGGATTGATGGATCAGGTGATTGCTTGAGTTGAGAGATGAGGGCAGCGCAGCAAGGCCGCTGACGGTGCCCGTATAAGCAGTGGCGCTGCAAGCGCGTTGGGCTCTAGAGCGAGGAGTAGAAATGGCTACCGGAATCACATCGATCGCTCGCCGTGTCTCCCTGGTGGGTGGCGTCGGCCTGGCAGTGATCCTGCTAGGCATCAGTGGCGCGGTCAGCGTGATGCTGACCAAGGTGGCGCATGAGCGCGTCGTGGCCTGGGTGGGCGACAAGTCGCAATCCCTGGTCGACTCGATGGACGCGCTGGACGACACATCGCGCATCCTGGTCGAGAAGTCCTTCGGCGCCTTCCGTCAGGAGTTCGGCCCCAGCTTCACGCTCGACGAAGCCACCGGCGAGTTGCGCGACTGGGGGCCCAAGCTCAACGGCAACTTCACCCAGGTCGACAAGTTCGCCGGCACCACCGGCGGCATCGCCGCCGGCTATGTGCTCAAGGGCGATGACTTCGAGCTGATCACGACCTCGGTGCAGGACGCCAGCGGCCAGCGCCAGCTGGGAGCGATGTTGGGTGCCCAGCATCCGGCCGCCGTCGCCGCGCGCGCCGGCAAGTCCTACGCCGGCCGCAGTCAGGCCGGCGGCAAGACCTATATGAGCTACTACCAGCCCGTCAACAGCGATGCGGGCAAGGTGATCGGCATGCTGTCGGTCGGCTTCGACCTCGACGCCTTTGAGGCGGCGATGAGCAAGATGGCCAACAGCGCCAAGTTCTTCGAGACCGGTGGCATCTACGTGCTCAATGTCGGCAGCAACCCCAGCCAGGCCGTCTTTGCCGCCCATCCCAGCGCACGCGGCAAACGGGTCAGCGAAGTGGCCCCTGACCTGTTGAAGCAGCTGGCGGACGCGGATGAAGATGGTTATGTGGAGGACATCAGCAATGTCCTGGGCAGCAACAGCAACGACATTTTCGGCGTGCTGCGCAAGAATGAGAAATCCGGGCTCTGGGTGGTGGCCCAGATCTCCCGCGGCGAGGCCATGGCCTCGCACTGGGCTACGCTGGTGCCCTTCTGGCTGCTGCTGGGCGGCGCCACCGCCGGCCTGGGCTTCGGTCTGTTCTGGATGATGCGCAACTGGGTGGCCACCCCGCTGGCCACGCTCAATGCCGCGGTGCAGTCCATCGCCAAGGGCGATCTCTCGACCCCGGTGCACAGCGACCGCCAGGACGAGATCGGCGCACTGATGCGCGATACCGAGGGCATGCGCGGCCGCCTGGCCGACATGATTGGCACGGTGCGCCACTCGGTGGACTCGATAGGCACGGCCAGCACCGAGATCGCCACCGGCAACCAGGATCTGAGCCAGCGCACCGAGCAGACCGCCTCCAACCTGCAGATCGCGGCCTCCTCGATGGAAGAGCTGACCAGCACGGTCAAGCAGACCGCCGACTCGGCGCGCACCGCCAATCAGCTGGTGTCCAGCGCCGCTGCGGCTGCCGCCAAGGGTGGTCATGTGGTCGGCCAGGTGGTGACCACGATGGACGAGATCAATACCAGCTCCAAGAAGATCAACGACATCATCGGCGTGATCGACGGCATCGCCTTCCAGACCAATATCCTGGCGCTGAATGCGGCGGTGGAAGCGGCTCGCGCTGGCGAACAGGGACGCGGCTTTGCAGTGGTGGCGTCCGAGGTGCGCAGCCTGGCGCAGCGCAGCGCCGAGGCGGCCAAGGAGATCAAGACCCTGATCGGTGCCAGTGTCGAGCGGGTCGAGACCGGTGCCCGCCTGGTGCAGGACGCGGGCAGTTCGATGAACGACATCGTCTCCAGCGTGCAGCGGGTGGCCGACATCATCGGCGAGATCAGCGTCGCCGCCAGCGAGCAGAGCGATGGCATCGGACAGGTCAACACCTCGGTCGTGCAGCTCGATCAGATGACCCAGCAGAATGCGGCCCTGGTCGAGGAATCGGCCGCCGCGGCCGAGAGCCTCAAGGAACAGGCCCAGCGCCTGGTCGAGGCGGTGGCGGTGTTCAGGCTGGCCAACCATGGCGGCGGCGCGCCGGCAGCGCGAGTCTCCGCGCCCAGCCCAGTCGTCGCGCCGGCCCGTCCGGCGGCCCCGGCCAAGCCGGCATTGAGCCGGCCGCCTGCGCCACCCGTCTTCAGCAAGGCGCCCGCCCCTGCGGCCCGCGCGCCGCAACCGACCGCAAGCCCGCCCGTCGCGGCCAAGAAGGCCACCGCCGACATCGCTGAAGGCGACTGGGAAACCTTCTGAGCCGGGGCTGAGGCTGCACCGCCAAGGTGGAGCCCCTAGAGATCGCAGCGTTCAAGGAGTACTCATGTTCGATTCGATCAAGACGCGCCTGATAGGCCTGAGCGTCGGTGTCGTGGTGCTGGCCCTGTGCGCCGCCACGATCGCCAACTACGTCATCGTGCGCGGTCACACGCAAGAGCAGGTGCGCTCGGCACTGGACGAGCTGGCCTCGGCGCGTGCCGCCGCCATCAACCAGTGGGTACGCAGCCAGCGCGACATCATCAAGTCGCTGCAACCGGCCGGTCAGGCCGCCGATCCGGTGCCCCTGCTGCAGCAGGCGGCGGTGTCGGGCCGCTTGGATGCGGCCTATATCGGGCATGCTGACAAGCGCATCGTCTTCAACACGCCGCAGGACCTGCCGGCCGACTACGATCCCACGGGCCGGCCCTGGTACACCCTGGCCGCGGGCGCCAATGACACGGTCATCACCGACCCCTATGTCGATGCCGCCAAGAAGCTGCTGGTCGTGACCTTCGCCCAGGCGATCAAGCAAGGCGGCAGCACCCAGGCTGTGATCGCCTCCGATGTGTTTCTGGACGACGTGGTCGCCACCGTCAAGGCAATCAAGCCCACGCCGGGCGGCTTCGCCTTCCTGATGTCCAAGAATGGCAGCATCGTTGCCCATCCGAACGCCGACCTGGCCTTGAAGCCGGTCACGCAGCTGTCACCCCAGCTCGATGCCAAGGCCCTGGAACAGATCCAGCTGGCGGGCGCCCCCTGGGTAGAGATCAATGTCGGCGATGCTGCCTACCTGATGCGTGGCGTCGCCATCCCCGACACGCCCTGGGTGCTGGTCACCGCCGCGGCCAAGAGCGAAGCCCTGGCCTCGCTGAGTTCGCTGCTGCGGGCCGCCGCGGTCGTGGCCCTGCTGGTGATGGTGCTGGCCGTGGTGCTGATGGCCACCGCGATCACCGCGATGCTGCGCGGACTGGAGCGGGTGCGCGCCGCGCTGGACGAGATCAGCGCCGGTGGCGGCGACCTGACCCAGCGTCTGCCGGCCCAGGGCAAGGATGAGATCGCCCGCATCGCGTTGGCCTTCAACACCTTTGCGGAGAAGATCCAGCACATCCTGCTGGACGTCCGCTCGGCCAGCAACTCCATCACCACCGCCTCCAGCGAGATCGCGATCGGCGCCCAGGATCTGAGCCAGCGCACCGAACAGACCGCCTCCAATCTGCAACAAGCGGCCTCGTCGATGGAGCAGCTGACCGGCACGGTGCGCCAGACAGCCGACGCCGCCCAGACCGCCAATCAACTCGCTTCCTCGGCCTCCTCGGCGGCCGCCAAGGGGGGCGAGGTGGTCGGTCAGGTGGTGACGACGATGGACGAGATCAACAACAGCTCCAAGAAGATCAACGACATCATCGGCGTGATCGACGGCATCGCCTTCCAGACCAATATCCTGGCCCTGAATGCGGCGGTGGAAGCGGCCCGTGCCGGCGAGCAGGGCCGTGGCTTCGCGGTGGTGGCCTCCGAGGTGCGCAGCCTGGCGCAGCGCAGCGCCGAGGCGGCCAAGGAAATCAAGGGGCTGATCGGCGCCAGCGTCGACCGGGTCGAAGCGGGCACGCGGCTGGTTGAGGCGGCGGGCGCCTCGATGAACGACATCGTCTCCAGCGTGCAGCGGGTCACCGACATCATCGGTGAAATCACCGCCGCCGCCAGCGAACAGAGCGACGGTATAGGCCAGGTCAACGGTGCCGTGGTGCAGCTTGACCAGATGACCCAGCAGAACGCCGCCTTGGTCGAAGAATCGGCCGCCGCAGCCGAGAGCCTGAAGGACCAGGCGCACCGCCTGACCGAGGTGGTGTCGGTGTTCAAGCTGGGCAATGAGGCGCAGTCCAGCGGCGCGGGCAGCTTCCACGCACCCAAGCCGCCGGGCAGCAAGCCGGCCATCAGCAAGCCGGCGAGCGCCCCGCCCGCACCCAGGGCCGCCGGCCCGGTAGTGCCTCGCCCCACGACGGCCCCCAGGCCGGCCGCAGCGCCGGCCCGCGTGCCAGCACCGGCGCCTGCCGCGGCACGAGACGATGGCGACTGGGAGACGTTCTGAACGCTCCGCACAGCGCCTGCATGAATGGAAAAAGCGGCCCTCGGGCCGCTTTTTTGTCTTGCGCGCTGGCGCTGCTCCAGCCCTTCGGGCAGACGCACCGCCAGACGATCAGGTCGCCAGCGCCAGACGCTGCCGGGCTGCCGCGTACTCACGCGCCAGTCGGGCCACCAGCACCCGGGTCGGCACCACCTCCTTGATCGCCCCTATGCCCTGGCCGCAGCCCCAGATGTCCTTCCAGGCCTTCTTCGCGTCGCCGCCGAAGTTCATCGCGCTGGGGTCGGACTCGGGCAAGGCGTCTGGGTCCATGCCGGCGTTGACGATGGAGCCACGCAGATAGTTGCCGTGCACACCGGTGAAGAGATTGCTGTAGATGATGTCATCGCTACTGCTGTCGACGATCATCTGCTTGTAGGCCTCGCTGGCGCGCGCCTCCTCGGTGGCGATGAAGGCTGAGCCGATATAGGCGAAGTCGGCCCCCATGGCCTGGGCCGCCAGCACCGCATCGCCGCTGGCGATCGAGCCCGACAGCGCCAGCGGGCCATCGAACCACTGACGGATCTCCTGTATCAGCGCGAAGGGGCTCTTGACGCCGGCATGGCCACCGGCACCGGCCGCCACCGCGATCAGGCCGTCGGCGCCCTTCTCGATCGCCTTCTTCGCGAACTTGTTGTTGATGATGTCGTGCAGCACGATGCCACCCCAGGCGTGCACGGCCTGATTGACGTCCTCGCGGGCGCCCAGCGAGGTGATGATGATGGGCACCTTGTACTTGGCGCAGAGCTGCATATCGTGCTCCAGCCTGTCATTGCTCTTGTGCACGATCTGGTTGATCGCAAAAGGGGCGGCCGGCCTGTCGGGATTGGCCTTGTTATAGGCCGCCAGCTCGGTGGTGATTTCGTTCAGCCACTCGTCGAGCAGCTCGGCCGGGCGGGCATTCAGCGCAGGCATCGAGCCGATGACGCCGGCCTTGCACTGCGCAATCACCAGCTTGGGATTGCTGATGATGAACAGGGGCGAGCCGATGATGGGCAGGGGCAGGTTTTGCAGAACGGTAGGCAGGGCCACAAAGGTCTCCGTAGCTAACTTGTTTGTTCACCGGCTAAATGAGGGGCCGACCGGCCCCGCTCAGCTCGGCGACATGGCATCAGAACGCGTCCAGGGCCAGCGCGGTGACGCTGTCGGCTCCCTCGACGATGGCGTCGCGCAGGCCGCCGCTGCGGCTCAGGATGTGCTCGGCATAGAAGCGCGCGGTGGCGATCTTGGCGCTCATGAAGGGCGCATCCTCGCCGGCCGCCAGCTTGTCCTCGGCCACCATCAGCGCACGCGCCATCTGCCAGCCGGCGACCAGATTGCCGGCCAGCATCAGATAAGGCACCGAGCCGGCGTAGGCCGAGTTGGGCTTGGCCTTGCCCTGGGCGGCGATGAAGTCCACCACCTCCAGATAGGCCTGACGCGCCGCCCGCAGGCGCTTCAGCGTCGACTGGGCCGCGTCGCTGCTGCGCTGGGCCAGCAGGGCTTCGCTGGCCTCGATCTGCCCTGCCAGCGCACGTGCCAGTGCGCCGCCGTCGCGGGTCGTTTTGCGGCCCACCAGGTCATTGGCCTGGATGGCGGTCGTGCCCTCGTAGATGGTCAGGATCTTGGCATCGCGGTAGTACTGGGCAGCGCCCGTCTCCTCGATGAAACCCATGCCGCCATGCACTTGCACGCCCAGGTCAGTGACCTCCAGGCTCATCTCGGTGCTATAGCCCTTCACCAGCGGAACCATGAACTCGTAGAAGGCCTGGTTCTGCTTGCGGGTCTCGGCGTCCGGATGGTGGTGTGCGGCATCGTAGGCTGCCGCAGCCACCACGGCCATAGCCCGGCTGCCTTCGGTCAGGGCGCGCATGGTCATCAGCATGCGGCGCACATCCGGATGGTGGATGATGGCCGCGCTGCCAGCCACCGAGCCATCGACGGGGCGCGACTGCACCCGGTCACGCGCGTACTGCACGGCCTTCTGGTAAGCCCGTTCGGCCACCGCGATGCCCTGCACGCCGACGCCGAAACGGGCCGCATTCATCATGATAAACATGTACTCCAGGCCGCGGTTCTCCTGCCCCACCAGATAGCCGATGGCGCCGCCGTTGTCGCCGAACTGCAGCACTGAGGTGGGGCTGGCCTTGATGCCCATCTTGTGCTCGATGGAGACGCAGTGTGCGTCGTTGCGCTCACCCAGCGTGCCGTCGGCATTGACCATGAACTTGGGCACGATGAAAAGGCTGATGCCCTTCACCCCCTCGGGCGCGCCCTGCACCCGGGCCAGCACCAGATGGACGATGTTCTCGGCCATATCGTGCTCGCCATAGGTGATGAAGATCTTGGTGCCGAAGATCTTGTAGCTGCCATCGGCCTGCGGCTCGGCGCGGGTGCGCACCAGGGCCAGATCCGAACCGGCCTGGGGCTCGGTCAGGTTCATCGTGCCGGTCCAGCTGCCGTCGATCAGCTTGGGGATGTAGGTAGCGCGCTGCTCATCGCTGCCGGCGGTCAGCAAGGCCTCGATGGCGCCGTCGGTCAGCAGCGGGCACAGCGCGAAGCTGAGGTTGGCACTGTTGAGCATCTCGCCGCAGGCCGCGCCTATGGTCTTGGGCAGGCCCTGGCCGCCAAACTCGGTCGGATGCTGCAGGCCCTGCCAGCCGCCTTCGGCAAACTGGCGGAAGGCCTGCTTGAATCCGGGCGTGGTGAAGACCTGACCCTCTTTCCAGTAGCTGGGGTTCTTGTCGCCCTCCCAGTTCAAGGGGGCGATCACGTCTTCGGTCAGCTTGGCGCATTCCTCCAGCACCGCCTGCGCGGTGTCGACGCCATAGTCGGCAAAGGCGGGGATCTCGGTCAGCGATTGCAGGCCAGCCAGCTCCTGCATATCGAACAGCATGTCTTTGACGGGGGCGCGATAGCTCATCATGGGTCTCCAGGGCGGTATCCGAAAAAAGCAAGGGCGCCGCGACCGTGCAGTCGGGCGCCCTGGGGCTCAGTCAATAGGTCGGGCTCAGAGACTGTTCACCAGCTCGGGCACGGCGGTGAACAGATCGGCCTCCAGACCGTAATCGGCCACCGAGAAGATCGGGGCCTCGGGATCCTTGTTGATCGCGACGATCACCTTGGAGTCCTTCATGCCGGCCAGATGCTGGATCGCGCCGGAGATGCCGGCCGCGATATAGAGCTGCGGCGCGACGATCTTGCCGGTTTGGCCGACCTGCCAGTCGTTGGGCGCATAGCCGGCGTCCACCGCGGCGCGCGAGGCCCCCAGCGCAGCACCCAGCTTGTCGGCCAGCGGGGTGAGCACTTCGTTGAACTTGTCGCTGCTGCCCAGCGCACGGCCGCCGGAGACGATGATCTTGGCGGCGGTCAGCTCAGGGCGGTCGCTCTTGGTGACCTCGCGGCCAACGAAGCTGCTGTTGCCGCTGTCGGCGACGCTGGCCACGGACTCGACTGCGGCACTGCCACCGCTGGCGGCGGCAGCATCAAAGCCGGTGGTGCGCACCGTGATCACCTTGGTGGCATCGGCGCTCTGCACGGTGGCAATGGCGTTGCCGGCGTAAATGGGACGCTCGAAGGTGTCGGCACTGATCACCTTGGTGATATCGCTGACCTGGGCCACGTCGAGCAGGGCGGCGACGCGCGGGGCGACGTTCTTGCCCGAGGCAGTGGCCGGGAACAGGATGTGGCTGTAGGCGGACGAAACAGCGACAACTTGCGCCGCCAGGTTCTCCGCCAGGCCATCGGCCAGCTGAGCAGCGTCGGCATGCAGAACCTTGCTGACGCCAGCGATCTGGGCCGCAGCCGCGGCGGCTGCAGCGGCATTCGCACCGGCCACCAGCACATGGACGTCCGAGCCACAGGCAGCGGCCGCGGTCACGGTGTTCAGGGTTGCACCCTTGATGGTGGTGTTGTCGTGTTCGGCAATAACGAGAGCGGTCATGGTCTTTCGATCTCCAGATTCTTGTCTCAGGCCTCAGATGACCTTGGCTTCGTTCTTCAGCTTGGCCACCAGGGTGGCCACGTCCGGCACCTTGATGCCCGCGCTGCGCTTGGCCGGCTCCTCCACCTTCAGCGTCTTGATGCGCGGCGACACATCGACGCCCAGATCGGCAGGCTTGACCACATCGAGCGGCTTTTTCTTGGCCTTCATGATGTTGGGCAGCGTCACATAACGCGGCTCGTTCAGGCGCAGATCGGTCGTGACCACGGCCGGCAGGCTCAGAGACACGGTCTCCAGGCCGCCGTCCACTTCGCGGGTGACCGCCACCTTGCCGTCGGCCACTTCAACCTTGGAGGCGAAGGTACCTTGCGGCAGACCTGTCAGGGCGGCCAGCATCTGTCCGGTCTGATTGCAGTCGTCATCGATGGCCTGCTTGCCCAGGATGATCAGCTGAGGCTGCTCCTTGTCGACCAGGGCCTTCAGCAGCTTGGCGACAGCCAGCGGCTGCAGCTCTGCGTCGGTCTCGACCAGGATGGCGCGGTCCGCACCGATGGCCATCGCGGTGCGCAGGGTCTCCTGGCACTGGGTCACGCCGCAGGAGACGGCGATCACCTCGGTGACCACGCCTTTTTCCTTCAGGCGCACCGCCTCTTCGACGGCAATCTCGTCAAAGGGGTTCATGGACATCTTGACGTTGGCGATGTCGACGCCACTGCCGTCGCTCTTGACGCGCACCTTGACGTTGTAGTCGATCACGCGTTTGACGGGAACCAATACCTTCATCGAAGCACTCCAGGACGAATTGACGTTAACGTTAATCGGGATTCTACGGGCCTGGCGGATCGTCGCTGAGTCCCCGAGGCGGCACAAGATGAAAAAATAGAACGATCGTTCTATTTTCGCGACGCAAGCAGCCGCTGCGGTTCGCACTAGACTGCGCGGCTTGATGCTCAACAACCATGCCCCCTCTCCCCTGCCCTGCATCGGTGTATTCGACTCTGGCGTCGGCGGCCTGACCGTGTTGCGCGCGCTGCAGCAGTTGCTGCCCGATGTGCCCATGCACTATGTAGCCGACACGGCATGGGCGCCCTATGGCGAACGCAGCAGCGCCTTCATTGAGGAGCGCAGCCTGCGCATTGCCGAGCATCTCTGCACCGCGGGTGCCCGGCTGTTGCTGGTGGCCTGCAACACCGCGACCGCCCACGCAGTGGCCGCACTGCGACAACGCTGGCCGGCGATGACCGTCGTCGGGATAGAGCCCGGCATCAAGCCCGCTGCCGCCGCCAGCCGCAATGGCCGGGTCGGTGTCCTGGCCACCCCCGCCACCTTGGCCAGCGCACGCTACCAGGCCCTGCTGCGGCAGCATGCCGAGGGCATTCGCGTCATCAGCCAAGGCTGCCCAGGGCTGGCTGATTTGATCGAAACGGGCACACTCGACAGCCCCGCCCTGCGGGCCCTCGTCGAGCGCTGCTGCGCGCCTTTGCGTGCGGCTGGGGTAGATACGGTGCTGATGGGCTGCACGCATTACCCCTTGATCGAAGCGCTGTTGCAGCAGGCCCTAGGACCGGCGGTGCGGCTGCTTCATGTCGAGGAGGCCGTCGCACGGCAAGTACAGCGCTGCTGGCTGGCCCTGAATCTGGCGCCGCCGCCGCGGGCGACCTCCCTGCGGCTAGAGGCCACCGGCGATACCGGCAGCCTGCGAAGCCTGGCCAGCGCCGCGCTAGCAGGCGCACCGTTTAGCATCGCGCAGATCGCGCTCTGATCATCCGGCTAAGCGCCATCCACACGCGGATGCGCTTGATCCATGCCGCGCGCGACATCTACGCCGGCAAGCACCCACCAGCCCAGCAGAAAGAAGCCGCCGGTACTGAGTATGGCCAAACGATGATTGCCCTCGGTCAGCACCGTGACCAGGCCATAGCTCAGCGGGCCCAGGGTGGCGGACAAGCGGGTCGCAAAAGCCCACAGGCCATAGAACTCCGCCTGCTGGCCGGCGGGAGTCAGTGCGCCGACCAGGGCTCGACCACAGGACTGGCTGGAGCCCATGCACAAGCCCGCCAGCAGGGCCGCCGCCCAGAAGAGGGCTGCAGTGCTGGCACCGTAGGCCATGACTGTCATCAGGATCCAGCCCGCCAGGGTGAAGGCCAACGCCCTCTTGTGGCCGATCCGGTCCTCGAAATAGCCGAAACCGAATGCGCCAATGGCTGAGGCGATATTGACGGTGAAGATCAAGGCCATGGTCTGAGCCTGCTTGAAACCCAAGGTTTGCTCGGCATACACGGCAGCCAGTGCAATCACGACGGCAATGCCTGCTTGGTAGCTGGTGCCGCAGGCCAGGAAGCGCAGGAAGTCGGGATAGGCACGGGCCCGGCGCCAGGAGACCCACAGCCCAGCCCAGCCGGACAAGGCCGCCGCGGCCGGTGGTCTGGCGCGCTCGCGCAACAGTACAAAGGTCGGCAGCGCCGCCAGCGCATAGACCGCCGCTGTGATGAACAGGGTGACCGGCACGAACTCGCTGGCACTCAGGCCCTGCGCCTGGGCATGCAGCACGTAGGCCAAACTCAGCCCCAGCGAGAGCATGCCGCCAAAGTAACCGAAGGCCCACCCCCAACCAGAAACCCGGCCCAGCGCCTCGCGCCGCGCGAGTTCGGGCAGAAAGGCCGCAATCAAGGCCTCCCCGCAGGCGTAGCAGGTGTTGGACAGGACCACAGCCACCGCTGCGATCCCCATATCGCCACGCCCGGCGAACGCCAAACCTACCGTAGAGATGACGCAGCCCAGCGTCATCAGACCGAGCAACCGCTTCTTGGCTCCATGCCGGTCGGCAAAAGCACCCAGGGCTGGCATGACCAGCATGACCAGCAAGCTCGAGGCCGCGATCAGCAGGGTCCAGATCAAGGTAGCAGACGTGCCGGCGTCGGCGATGACGCTGACAAAGTAAGCGTTGTAGACCGCCGTCAGCACCACCGTCGTGTAGCCGGAATTGGCGAAGTCATACATCGCCCAGCCCAGCACCTCCCGTCGTCTGACGCCCTCGTTCAGCAAGCCCTTTTGCGCATCGCCACCCGCCACCGACTACTCCTGATGAACAGCGCGCGACTGGTGCCCGGGACGGGACTCGAACCCGTACGCCTCTCTCAAGGCCGCGGATTTTAAGTCCGCTGCGTCTACCAATTTCACCACCCGGGCGGCGCTGAAGCGTCGGCATTATCACTGCCGGCCATGGCGATGCAGGAGGGACATGCGTCGCAGCAAAGAAAAAGGGAAGTCCTAAGACTTCCCTTCGGGTTTGGAGCGGGTAACGAGGCTCGAACTCGTGACCTCAACCTTGGCAAGGTTGCGCTCTACCAACTGAGCTACACCCGCATTTTCGCCTAATGATGGGGTCATCAAGCCCGGCGCTAACCGGTTGAACCATCGCTGATTCGTGGAGCGGGTAACGAGGCTCGAACTCGTGACCTCGACCTTGGCAAGGTCGCGCTCTACCAACTGAGCTACACCCGCATTGAGTTCTTGGAGGCGCGGTCCGGAGTCGAACCGGACTAACCGGATTTGCAATCCGGGGCATAACCGCTTTGCTACCGCGCCCTAGAAATCAAACTTTTCACCCACCGGTATTTGGTTGTACCGACGAGAAACGAAGCTACAGCTTCGCCCTATTAAAAATGGGAAGCCGGGGCTTCCCATTTATATGCCTGGAGCGGGTAACGAGGCTCGAACTCGTGACCTCGACCTTGGCAAGGTCGCGCTCTACCAACTGAGCTACACCCGCAAATCTCACCGCACGAAGAGTCGAATTCAGTATCTCGCCTCACCTACGCTGAGGCTAAGATTCTATACTGAATTTCTCAACGCATGCAAGGCCCCAAGAGCCACAGGCGTCAAATTTCAGTGCGTCGCAGCGGATGAAGCAGCCACAGGCGCGTCAGCCTTGGCAGCCACGGCCGACTCCTCGTCGCTCAGTGCCACAGGCACGGACTCCAAGGCAACTTCCAGCACCCGGTCAATCCACTTGACCGGCACGATCTCGAGCTGGTTCTTAACGTTCTCAGGGATGTCCTGCAAGTCCTTGACGTTCTCTTCCGGAATCATCACGGTCTTGATACCCCCCCGATGGGCTGCCAACAGTTTTTCCTTCAGGCCGCCGATGGCAGTGACCTCACCACGCAGGGTAATCTCGCCTGTCATTGCGACGTCGGCGCGCACCGGAATTCCCGTCAGCGCAGAGACGAAGGCCGTCGTCATCGCGATGCCGGCGCTCGGCCCATCCTTCGGCGTGGCGCCGTCCGGCACGTGGATGTGGACGTCGCGCTTCTCGAACAACTCGTCCTTGATGCCCAGCAGGCGAGCCCGCGAACGCACCACAGTACGGGCCGCCTCGACCGACTCCTTCATCACATCTCCCAGCGAACCGGTACGGATGATATTGCCCTTGCCAGGCATCGCCGTCGCCTCAATGGTCAAGAGATCGCCACCCACCTCGGTCCAGGCCAGACCCACAACCTGACCGACTTGGTTCTTCTTCTCGGCGCGACCGAAGTCGTACTTGCGCACACCCAGGAAATCGTTGAGGTTGTCCTCGGTAACGACCGCCTTGCCTTCGATGACTTTGAGCGCCAGATTCTTCACCACCTTGCGGCAGATCTTCGAGATCTCTCGCTCCAACGAACGCACGCCGGCCTCACGGGTGTAGTAGCGAATGATGCCGCGAATAGCCGACTCGGTGACGTCCATCTCCTCGTCCTTGACGCCATTGTTCTTGCGCTGCTTGGGCAGCAAATAGCGTTGGGCGATATTGACCTTCTCGTCCTCCGTATACCCCGACAGCCGGATCACTTCCATCCGATCCAGCAGGGCCGGCGGAATGTTCAGCGAATTGCTGGTCGCCACAAACATCACGTCGGACAGATCAAAATCAACTTCGATGTAGTGATCGCCAAAGGTGTGATTCTGCTCAGGGTCGAGCACCTCCAGCAGGGCCGACGAGGGATCGCCGCGAAAGTCCATGCCCAGCTTGTCGATCTCGTCGAGCAGGAACAGCGGATTGCGTGTGCCCACCTTGGACAGCGACTGCAGCACCTTGCCCGGCATCGAGCCGATATAGGTGCGCCGGTGCCCCCGAATTTCGGCCTCGTCACGCACGCCACCCAAAGCCATGCGGACGAACTTGCGCCCGGTCGCCCGCGCCACACTTTGCCCCAGGGATGTCTTGCCGACGCCGGGAGGGCCGACCAGGCACAGGATCGGCGCCTTGACCTTGTCGACGCGCTGCTGGACCGCAAGATATTCAAGGATGCGGTCTTTGACCTTCTCGAGCCCGTAGTGATCCTCGTTGAGCACACTCTCGGCATTGGCCAAATCGTGCTTGATCTTGGTCTTCTTGCTCCAGGGCAGATTGACCAGGGTCTCGATGTAGTTGCGCACCACCGTCGCCTCAGCCGACATCGGCGACATCAGCTTGAGCTTCTTGAGCTCTGCATCAGCCTTCTTGCGCGCTTCCTTGGGCATGCGAGCAGCCTGGATCTTCTTGTCCAGCTCCTCCATATCGGCGCCATCCTCTCCGTCGCCCAACTCCTTCTGGATGGCCTTCACCTGCTCGTTCAGGTAGTACTCGCGCTGGCTCTTCTCCATCTGCCGCTTGACACGGCCACGGATGCGCTTCTCCACCTGCAGGATGTCGACCTCGTGCTCCAGCAGGTCGAGCAGCTTCTCCAAGCGCTTGGCCACTTCGGACAGATCGAGCACTGACTGCTTGGCGTCCAGCTTCAGCGGAAGGTGGGCCGCGATCGTATCGGCCAGACGACCCGGATCGTCGATGCCGGCGATCGAGGTGAGGATTTCGGGCGGTATCTTCTTGTTGAGTTTGACGTACTGATCAAACTGCTGGGTCACCGCGCGCCGCAAGGCCTCGACCTCGGGCTGGGCATCGGCCTCGGGCGGGATTGGCAGCACTTCGGCGACAAAATGCTCCTCGCCGTCAGTGATGCTGGACGTGGTAGCGCGCTGCAGCCCTTCGACGAGCACCTTGACCGTGCCATCGGGCAGCTTGAGCATCTGCAAGATGCTGGAGACGCAGCCCATCTCAAACATATCGTCCGACTTGGGCTCGTCCTTGCCGGCAGCCTTCTGGGCCACCAGCATGATCTGGCGGCCGGCCTCCATCGCTGCTTCCAAGGCCTTGATGGACTTGGGGCGGCCGACGAAGAGCGGGATCACCATGTGCGGGAACACCACCACGTCGCGCAGCGGCAGCAGCGGCAGGGTGATGGGTTCCGCGGGAAGGATGGGGTGACCGGACATGAAAACCTCTCTTTCTCAGGCCCATCTAGGGCCTGAGCAGCTGAATGCAAGACGCCGACGTGTCGGAATGTGCAGCAAATACTGAGCCAGCTCAGGCGCTGGCCTTGGCCTGCTCGCGATACACCAGCAGGGGTTTGGCGTCTTCTTCTATGTTGTGCTCGTCCAGCACGACCTTTGCCACACCATCAAGGGCGGGCAACTCGAACATCGTGTCGATCAGCGCATGTTCCATGATGGACCGCAGGCCACGTGCACCGGTCTTGCGTGCCAGCGCCTTGCGGGCAATGGCTGCCAACGCGGACGGACGGACCTCCAGCTCAACTCCATCCATCGCAAACAGCTGCTGGTACTGCTTCAGCAAGGCGTTCTTGGGTTCGGTGAGAATCTGCACCAGCGCGTCCTCGGTCAGCTCGCCGAGGGTTGCCACCACCGGCAGGCGGCCGACCAGCTCCGGGATCAGACCGAACTTGATAAGGTCCTCGGGCTCCACCTCGCGGAAAACCTCGGACACCCGGCGCTCGCTCTTGGTCTTGACCGTGGCGCCGAAGCCGATGCCCGACTTCTCGGAACGGTTCTGGATGACCTTCTCCAAGCCATCGAAGGCGCCACCGCAGATAAACAGGATATTGGTCGTGTCGATCTGCAGGAAGTCCTGGTTCGGATGCTTACGTCCCCCCTGCGGCGGCACCGAGGCCATCGTGCCCTCGACCAGCTTCAACAATGCCTGCTGGACACCCTCACCCGACACATCACGTGTGATCGAGGGGTTGTCAGCCTTGCGACTGATCTTGTCGATCTCGTCGATGTAGACAATGCCGCGCTGAGCGCGCTCGACGTCGTAGTTGCAGTTCTGCAGCAGCTTCTGGATGATGTTCTCGACATCCTCGCCCACATAGCCCGCCTCGGTCAGCGTGGTCGCATCGGCGATCACGAAGGGCACGTTCAGCAAGCGGGCCAGGGTCTGTGCCAGCAAGGTCTTGCCCGAGCCGGTCGGCCCGATCAGCAGGATATTGCTCTTGGAGAGTTCGACCGAGTCCTTGGCACCCGCCATATGGCGCAGGCGCTTGTAGTGGTTGTAGACCGCGACGGCCAGGGTCCTCTTGGCGACATCCTGGCCAATCACATAGTTGTCGAGGCTACTCTTGATCTCGCTGGGAACGGGCAGATCGGATTTGCCGGCGCGTGCCGGCGCGCTGTCCGCCGGCACTTCATCGCGCACGATGTCATTGCACAGCTCAATGCACTCGTCGCAGATAAATACCGACGGGCCAGCGATCAACTTCTTCACCTCATGCTGGCTCTTGCCGCAGAAGGAGCAGTAGAGGACTTTCTCGCTGGAATTGCCTTTTTTCTCGGCCATGGATCTGCTTCAACAGTCAGGCGTTACTGCCTGTGGGGGATGATAGTTCAAACACTGATCGGGACCTGCGTGCAAAAAGGGCCCGATCAGCCGCTTGTTGGGCGGGTCACCGAAGCCGCGTCTCAGGGGCGCTTGGCAATGACTTCGTCAATCAGGCCGTAGCTGCGGGCCTCGTCCGCCGACATGAAATAGTCGCGCTCGGTATCGGCCTGGATCTTCTCCAGGCTCTGACCGCTGCGCTCGGCCAGGATGCGGTTCAGTTGTTCACGCGTCTTCAGAATCTCACGGGCATGAATCTCGATGTCGGTCGCCTGACCCTGGGCCCCACCCAAAGGCTGGTGGATCATGATCTTGCTGTTCGGCAGGGCCAGACGCTTGCCCTTGGCCCCCGCCGCCAGCAGGAAGGCGCCCATGCTGGCCGCCATGCCCATGCACAGGGTAGACACCTGGGGCTTGATGAACTGCATGGTGTCGTAGATAGACATACCAGCCGACACGCTGCCGCCCGGAGAGTTGATGTACAGGAAGATGTCCTTGTCGGGGTTCTCGCTCTCCAGGAACAGCAGCTGTGCCACGACCAGATTGGCGGTCGCATCGTTGACCGGACCGACCAGGAAAACGATGCGCTCGCGCAGCAACCGGCTGTAGATGTCGTAGGCGCGCTCGCCGCGGCCCGATTGTTCGATGACGATGGGCACCATGCCCAGATTGCTAGTTTCCAGCGCGCTCATTGGTTCCTCGAATCCTTGTCTTGGGTAGACGGATTATGTCGCGGCGCCGCCAGCGGCGCCCGAAACGACAAAGGCGCCGACCTTGCGGCACGGCGCCCTTGCGATGGCAGCCGCCCGGAGGGCGACGGCAGCCGCGGCGATCAGCCGGCCGATGCGGCCATCAGCTCGTCGAAAGGCAGGGCTTTGTCGACCACCTTGGCCGTGGCGAGCACAAAGTCGGTGACATTGTTCTCGATCACGACCGCCTCGACCTCGGCAAGCCGCTGACGGTCGCTCAGATACCAGCGCACCACCTCGGCGGGCTTCTCGTAGCTCTGCGACAGCTCCTCGATATGTGCTTGCAGTTGCTCGGGCTTGGCCTGAAGGTTGTTGGCACGCACCAGCTCGGCCACGACCAGTCCCAGGCGCACGCGGCGCTCGGCCTGGGGCTTGAAGAGCTCCTCAGGGATGGGGGCCTTGTCAGCGTCCTTGACGCCACGCTTCTTCAGGTCCTCGCGGGCCGCAGCGACCATGCGCTCGGTTTCGCCGGCCACCAGGGCATTCGGCACGTCCAGCTCGGCCACCTTGACCAGGGCGTCCATCACGGAAGCCTTGTTACGCGCCAGCACACGGAACTTGACCTCGCGCTCCAGATTCTTCTTGATATCGGCTCGCAGCGCTTCCACCGTCGCATCCTTGATGCCCAGGGCCTTGGCAAAAGCCTCGTTCACTTCAGGCAGATGCTGAGCCTCGATTTTCTTCAGGGTCACCAGGAAGTCAGCCTCCTTGCCGGCCACATCCTTGCCGTGATAGTCCTCCGGGAAGGCCAGCGGGAAAGTCTTGGATTCGCCCGCCTTCATGCCGCGCACAGCCTTCTCGAAAGCCTCCAGCATCTGGCCTTCGCCCAGGATGAACTGGAAGCCCTCGGCCTTGCCGCCAGCGAAGGGCTCGCCGTCGATCTTGCCTTCGAAATCGATGCTGACACGATCGCCGTCAACGGCTGCGTCGGCCGCAGCACGCTGAGCAAAGCTGCGACGCTGCTTGCGCAGGATCTCGACGGTCTTGTCGATGGCTTCCTCGGTCACCTCGCTGGAAGCGCGCTCAACCTCGGCTGCCGAGAGATCGCCCAGCTTGACTTCCGGGTAGACCTCGAAAGTGGCGTCGAAAGCCATCTCGCCTTCACCCGCCTGATCCTTCTGGGCAATGCGCGGCATGCCCGCCACACGCAGCTGGGCCTCGTTGGCGGCATTCTGGAAGGCCTGACCCAACTTGTCGTTCATCACTTCGTACTGGACCGAGTAGCCGTAGCGTTGGGCCACGACACTCATAGGCACCTTGCCGGGGCGAAAGCCATCGGCCTTGACGGTGCGCGCCAGCTTCTTTAGACGGTTCTCGACTTCGCTGTTGATGTCAGCGGCCGCCAGCGTGAGCGTGATGCGGCGTTCGAGCTTTTCGAGGGTTTCGACGGTGACAGCCATAGTTGACTCGGAAAAACAAAGTGATGGTGCGCGGGGCCGGACTCGAACCGGCACGCCCGTGAAGGCGTCAGGACCTAAACCTGGTGCGTCTACCAATTTCGCCACCCGCGCGAGTGGTATCCAGGCTGCCAAGACCTTTTCAAGATCCCATCAGCCCGGTGGCATTTCGGCAAACCGGAGATTGTAGCCGCTTGCCAGACCCTCTCCGCCCCCCGGTTTAACGCGGGGGCGGCCAGGCCTGAACGGACACGGTAGTTGAGGGTCAGAAACGCGAGGCTGCAGCTGGCCGCTGGATGCGGAACCAGGCGGCATACATCGCAGGCAGGGCGAGCAGGGTCAGCACCGTGGCAACGATCAGTCCCCCCATGATGGAAACCGCCATCGGCCCCCAGAACACCGAGCGCGACAACGGAATCATCGCCAGCACCGCGGCGGCAGCCGTCAGCACAATGGGGCGGAAGCGCCGCACCGCCGACTCCACAATGGCCGACCAGGCGGGCACGCCACGGGCTCGATCCTGCTCGATCTGGTCGATCAGGATCACCGAGTTGCGCATGATCATGCCCATCAGCGCGATGACGCCGAGCAGTGCAACAAAGCCAAAGGGTCGGTTCAGCAGCAGCAGTGCCGCGGCCACCCCGGCGATACCCAGCGGGCCGGTCAAGAAAACCAGCATGGCGCGCGAAAAGCTGTGCAGTTGCAGCATCAGCAGGGTGAAGGTGATGAACAGCATCAGCGGCACCCCGGCGGCGATCGAGCCCTGGCCCTTGCTGCTCTCCTCCACAGCACCGGCGATCTCGATGTCGTAGCCGGCCGGCATCTCGGCCTTTAGCTGTCTCAGCGCCGGCCAAAGCTGGGCGGTCACCGTGGCGCCCTGCAGACCCTCGGCCACATCGCCCTGCACCGTGATCGCGTAGTTGCGGCCCTCGCGCCACAGCACGCCAGGCTCCCAATGGAAGCCCACCTTGGCGATTTGAGTCAGGGGAATACTGCGGCCGCTGGCGGTAGGCACATAAGCATTGGCCAGGTCGGTGATCGCCTGACGCTCCTCCAGCGGCTGTCGCAGCACGATGTCGATCAGCTTGTCGCCCTCGCGATACTGTCCCACGGTGGTGCCGGTCAAGATCGTGCGCGAAGCCTGCGCCAGGCTCTGGCTGGTGACCCCCAGCGCGCGCGCCTTGTCCTGGTCGATATCCAGGCGCAGCACTTTGATGGATTCGTTCCAGTTGTCGTTGACGCCGCGCATGCTGGGATTGGCACGCAGCAGTTCCTTGGCGCGATCAGCCCAGAGCCTGACCTGCTGCACATCCTCGCCGACCACCCGGAACTGCACCGGATAGGGCACAGGCGGGCCGTTGGGCAGCAGCTTGACCCGGCCGCGCACCTCGGGGAAGTCCTTGGCCAGCAACTCGGGCAGCCGCTTGCGCAAAGCCTCGCGCTCCGACAGGTCCTTGGGCAGCACGATGGCCTGACTGACATTGGACTGCGGCAGGATCTGATCCAGCGGCAGGTAGAAGCGCGGCACACCCGAGCCTATCCAGCTGCTCACCGTCTGCACACCGGGCTCCCGCATCATGCGGGCCTCGAAGCGCTTGGCGACCTCAGCGCTCTGCTGAATGGTCGAGCCCTCGGGCAGCCACAGATCGACCAGGATCTCGGGCCGGCTGGAATCAGGGAAGAACTGCTGCTGCACCCGACCCATGCCCACCAAGCCCAGCGCGAATGTCAGCACGGTCAAGCCTATGGTCTTCCAACGGTTCTCGACGCACCAGCGCACGACCGCACGGAAGCGGTTGTAGAAGGGCGTGTCAAAGAGCTCATGCACCTCGCCGTCCTTGGCCGGATGGGTCCGAAGCAGCAAGGCGCCCAGATAGGGCACGAAATAGACCGACACCAGCCAGGAGATCAGCAAGGCTGCCGCCGTCACCGCAAAGATCGCGAAAGTGTACTCGCCAGTCACCGACTTGGCCATGCCTATGGGCAGGAAACCCACGGCGGTAATCAGTGTCCCGGTCAGCATGGGCATCGCAGTCACGTCATAGGCGAAGGTGGCCGCATGCATCTTGTCATAGCCCTCCTCCAGCTTGCGCACCATCATCTCGACGGCAATGATGGCATCGTCGACCAGCAGGCCCAGAGCGATGATCAGGGAGCCCAGCGAAATCTTGTGCAGGCCCACACTCCAATAGAACATGGTCACAAAGGTGATGGCCAGCACCAGCGGAATCGTAATGGCCACCACAAGCCCTGGCCAGATGTCGATACGCAGCGGCCGCGTGTGTAGCCCCAGCGCGATGAAACTCACCGCCAGCACGATGACGACGGCCTCGATCAGCACCTTGACGAACTCGTTGACCGAGCGGGTCACGGCCTGCGGCTGATCCTGGATCTGCGCCAGCTCAAGCCCAACCGGCAGCTGCTGCTGCAGCTGCGCGATCGCCCGCTGCAGCGCCTTGCCCAGCGCGACAATGTCACCACCCTTGGACATCGACACACCCAGGGCCAGCACATCCTTGCTCTGATGGCGCACCATCACCGCCGGTGGATCGACATACTCACGCTTGATCACCGCGATATCCCCCAGGCGCAAGGTGCTGGCCTGACCGGTCTGCGGGTTGATGGCCCGGATCGAGAAGTCGCTCAGGGCCTGTACCGAGTTCAGCTGGCCCTCCACCCGGACCTGAAAGCTGCCATTGCCAGAGTCGAGCAGACCCGCACCTTCCACCGCGTTCTGGGCACCCAGCTGATTGATCACCTGACTGAAGTCCAGTCCCAGCTCGGCAATGCGCTTCTGCGACACCTCGATGAAGAGCTTTTCAGGCTGCACGCCAAAGATCTCGACCTTGGCCACATCTGGCAGCTTGAGCATCTCGTCGCGCAGGCGCTGGGCATGCTCGCGCAGCTCCTCGCGGCTGAAGCCATCGCCAGACAGCGCATAGATGGAGCCGTAGACGTCGCCGAACTCGTCGTTGAAGACCGGCCCTATCACCCCCTGCGGCAAGGTATGGCGCATATCGCCAACCTTCTTGCGCACCTGGTACCAGATTCCGGCAACCTCCTTGGGCGGTGAGCTGTCCTTGAGCAGGAACATCGTCAGCGATTCGCCCGGCTTGGTGTAGCTGCGGATCTTGTCCGCATAGGGCACCTCCTGCAGCGTTCGCTCAATCTTGTCGGTCACCTGCTCCGCCATCTGCTGCGCAGTCGCACCGGGCCAAAAAGCCTGCACCACCATCGCCCGGAAGGTGAAGGGCGGATCCTCATCCTGTCCCAGCTGGAAATAGGCGGCGAAGCCCATCACCATCAGCACCACCATCAGGTAGCGGGTCAGCGCCGGATGCTCCAGTGCCCAGCGCGAGATATTGAAGCCCGAGCTCGGGCGGTTCAAGCTGCTCATATGCCGGCTCCTCAGCGCGAAGCGGCTGCATTGGCAGCCGCCGCCCCAGAAGGAACCGCACCGTAGCGGCTAACCTTCTGGCCAGGCGTCAGCACATGCACACCTGCCGTCACCACCTCCTGACCCGGCATCAGGCCCGAGGCCACCACCACCTCGTTGCCATCCGCGCCAGCGATCTGGATGGGCTGCAAACGCACCGTCATGGTCTTGCCGTCCAGCAACCAAACCGAGGCCTTGCCCTGCTGCTCCAGCACCGCGCTCACAGGCAGCTTGAGGGCTTGCTCGGCACGCGGAAGGCTCAGCTTCACGATGGCGGTCTGGCCCAGCCTGGCATCCAGTCGGCCGGCATCGGCCTTGATCAGAAAAGTGCGCGTCACCGGATCCGCCGACGCGGCCACCTCGCGCAGCTGCGCCGGCACCGGCGCCTTGTCCTCACCCCAGAGGCTCACCGTCAAGGCCCCCGGGCGCGCCGCCGCCGCACGAAGCTGCCCGATCAGATGTTCAGGCACCGAAAACACCACATCACGCGGCCCCTCATGCGCCACCCGCAGCACCGGCGTACCCGCACCGACGACCATGCCAGGCTCTGCCTCGATAGCGGTCACGACACCCGCCGCATCGGCGGTCAGTGCGGCATAGCCCGCCTGGTTGAGCTGGGCATCCGCCTGAGCGCGTGCCTGGTCCAGCTGCGCCTGGGCCGCGCGGAAAGCGGTATCGCGCCGCTCCAGCTCGGCCGCGCTGATGAATCCCTGCGCATGCAGATCGATGAAGCGCTTGTAATCCGCGCCCAGCTGGTCGCGGTTAGCACGCGCCGCCAGCATGGCTGCCCGGGCCGCTTCCTGGGCCAACACCAGATCGCGCGCATCCAGACGCGCCAGGAGCTGGCCGGGCTTGACCGCATCGCCCAGGCCGACACGACGCTCCAGCAGCTTGCCGCCAACACGGAAGGACAGACGCGACTCGCTGCGTGCACGCAACTCGGCAGGGAACTCCAGCGTCTGTTCGACCCGGTCCGTGCGCAAGACCTCGGTGCGTACCGCCCGCACAGGCTCGGGCACCGGCGCGGGCTTGCCACAAGCCATCAGCAGAAAGGGCAGGCCGGCAAGCGAGAGCAAGGCAGGAAGGAACAGTTTGGGCATGGGTGACCTCGAAAAGCGCCGGAGCAGCGGGCCCGGCTGCAATGCAGCCCCGACAGCCCATGAGCCACCGTGCCGCCATCAGATACTGACTAATCGGTCAGTAATGTATTGACCGCCTCTGAGGCTGTCAAACCAGCCAAGCCAGGCATTGAGCGTCGCCAGGGCAATGCAGAATTGCCAAAACACACACAATGCCGGCCGTGAGCATAGAGCACTACGAAAACTTTCCCGTCGCCTCCTGGCTGTGCCCGCCCGCATTGCGGCCCGCTGTTGCGGCGATCTATCACTTTGCTCGCACCGCCGACGATTTGGCCGACGAGGGGCAGGTCGACACCCGGCAACGCCTGCTCGATCTGCAGACCTATCGGGCCGATCTGCACGCCTGCGCCAGCGGCCGGGCGACGTCGGGCCGCTGGTCGGCCCGCGTGTTCGACCCGCTGGCGCCGGTACTCGCCCAGTACCGGCTGCCCCTGCCGCTGCTGGAGGACCTGCTGGATGCCTTTGAGCAGGATCTGGTCAAAACCCGCTATCAGGACCGTGCCGAGTTGCTGGACTACTGCCGCCGTTCGGCCAATCCGATCGGCCGCCTGCTGCTACATCTCTATGGCATTGGCGAGCCGGTGGCGCTGCAACGTTCGGACGCCATCTGCAGCGCCTTGCAGCTGATCAACTTTTGGCAGGACTTCAGCCGAGACGGTCCTGCCGGGCGGGTCTACATTCCTGCCAGCGATCTGCATGCTCATGATGTCAGTGACAGAGCTGTCGCCCATTGCGAGGACAGCCCGGCCGCGCGCCGCCTGATCGCCACGCTGTGCGAATGGGCCGAGTCGCTGATGCAGGAAGGCGCGCCGCTGGTGCATCAGATCCCGGGCCGGGCGGGTTGGGAACTGCGCCTGGTGGTACAAGGCGGCCTGCGCATTCTTGAGAAAATCAAGGCTATGGATTACGCAAGCCTTTTGCACCGCCCTGCCCTCGCCCCATCGGATCTGCCCGCCCTGTTCTGGCGGGCGTGTCACATGCGCGCAATCGACAGGCCCAGCGCCGCGGAGCTGCTGTGACGCCAGAGCAATACGTACAAGACAAGGCAGCCAGGAGCGGATCCAGCTTTTACTATGCCTTCTTGTTTCTGCCGCCACCGCGCCGTGCAGCCATCACCGCTTTCTACGCCTTCTGCCGCGAGGTCGATGATGTGGTTGACGAGATCAGCGATCCCGGCGTCGCCGCCACCAAGCTGGCTTGGTGGCGCAAGGAGGCCGCCGCAGCCTTTGCCGGCAAGCCCAGCCATCCGGTGATGCTGGCTCTGATGCCGCATTGCGCCGCGTACGACATACGTCTGGACCACCTCAATGCGGTGATAGACGGCTGCCAGATGGATCTGGAACAGACCCGCTACCTGGACTTCCAGGGCCTGGCGCGCTATTGCCATCTGGTGGCCGGCGTCGTCGGCGAGGTGGCGTCCGGCATCTTCGGCCGCGGCGATACGGCAACCATCGCCTATGCGCACAAGCTCGGCCTGGCCATGCAGCTGACCAATATCATCCGCGACGTTGGCGACGATGCGCGGCGTGGCCGCATCTACCTGCCCATCTCCGAGCTGCAGCAGTTCGACGTCAAGGCGCACGAGATCCTGAAACGCCAGAGCCCCTGGGGCTATAGCGAGCGCTTCAGCGCCCTGATGCGGTTCCAGGCCCAACGCGCCCATGCGCTCTACGACGAGGCCTTTGCATTGCTGCCGGCGGCGGATCGCTCAGCACAGAAGCCTGGCCTGATGATGGCCCATATTTACCGCGCCCTGCTGCGCGAGATCGAGGCCGAGCAGTTCCAGGTGCTGCATCAGCGGATCGCACTGACGCCCTTGCGCAAACTCTGGATCGCGATGAAGACCAACTGGCGCGGCCGATGAGCGCCCAGCAGAGACGCCGCCTGGCTGTCGTCGGGGGCGGCTGGGCCGGCCTGGCTGCCGCGGTGGCGGCCACACAGCAGGGCTGGCAGGTCAGCCTCTACGAGATGGCCGGCCAACTCGGGGGGCGCGCTCGCAGCCTCGCGGACACGCCCGACCTGGACAACGGCCAACACATCCTGATCGGCGCCTACCAGGCCTGCCTGGGCCTGATGCGCACAGTTGGAGTCGATACCGACGCCGCCCTGCTGCGCCAGCCGCTGCAGCTGCGCTATCCCGATCTTGAGCTGCTGCAGCTGCCAGCCGGCCCGGCACTGCCCGCCTTCGCCCGCGGCGTGCTGGCCAGCCGGGCCTGGCCTCTGGCCGCACGCCTCCAGCTGCTGCTGCACTGCGGGACGTGGCTGGCACGCCGCTTTCGCTGCCCGCCCGCACTTAGTGTGGCCGAACTTTGCGCACGCCTGCCGACCAGCGTGCAACTGCAGCTGATCAACCCGCTTTGCATCGCTGCCCTCAACACGCCGGCGAGCCATGCCAGCGCTCAGGTCTTTCTGCGGGTGCTGAAGGATGCCGTGTTCAGCGGCCCCGGTGCTGCCGACCTGCTGCTGCCCCGGCGACCGCTCAGCGCCTTGCTGGCCGAACCCGCCCAGCGCTGGCTGGAGCAGCAGGGTGCGCTTGTGCGCTTGGGGCAGCGGGTGAACCGCCTGGAGGTACTGGCCGAGGGCTGGCAGGTCGACAACGAGCCAGCTCACACTGCCCTGATCCTGGCCTGTACCGCAGCCGAGGCCGCCCGCTTGGTCGAGCCCCATGCCCCGGCCTGGTCACAGACTGCCCGTGGCCTGCGCTACGAGCCCATCATCACCGTCTATCTGGACAGCCCAGGCAGCCGCCTGACGGCACCGATGCTGGCTTTGCACGAGGACGCGCAGGAACCGGCCCAGTTCGCCTTCGATCTGGGCCAGTTGGGCCAGGCACCGGGCCGCTTCGCCTTTGTGATCAGCGGTGCCGCGGCCTGGGTGGAGCGCGGCCTTGATGCCACCGGGCAAGCGGTGCTGATCCAGGTCAAACGCCAGCTGTGCTGGACCCAGCCGCCGCGCGTGCTACGTGTGCTGGCCGAGAAGCGAGCCACCTTCGCCTGTGTACCCGGGCTGCGGCGCCCCGCCCCCTTGATCGCCACGGGGCTGTGCGCAGCGGGCGATTACATCGACGGTCCCTATCCCGCAACGCTGGAGGGTGCGGTGCGCTCCGGCCAGCAGGCGGTCGATGCGCTGAGGCAGCCCTACCAGGGACTGGCCAAACGGCGTATCGCATAAGGCGCGGCCAGCGGCTCGCCGATGAAGACGCCTTGCGACGGCCACAGCACGCTGCGCCAGTAAGCCTCCAGCGCACTTGCGCCTTGCAGATAGTTCAGCAGCAGGAGTTGCGGATGGGGGAACTTCTGCCAATGGTTGCAGGGCTCGCTGACCGTGCCATAGCTGGCCGTAGCACCGGCCTCCAGCCAGTCCAGCGCACTCATCTGCGGCCCCTCCAGCTCGCGCAGCAACTGGCCGCCGAACGAGGTCAGGTGGTCGGCCAGCGCGCCGGGGCGCCAGGTGATGAGTTCCAAGCCTGCGACCCGCGGCAGTCCGGTCTGATAGAGCAGCACATCATCCAGCATGCCAACCGGGGCGCTCTCCACCCGCACCAGCACATTGGCCGGCTGCAGCGGCCCGGGTGGCGGGAAGCTGGCGGCCCGCACATTGCGCGCTCGGTCCGCGGTGCGGACGAAGACCGCCTGTGCCGGCGCACCAGGCCCACCGCCGCTATGATCTGCCGCAATGCCCCGATCAATCAGCGCCTGCGCACTCGCAACACTGCGCGCCGCCAGCAACATGGAGGGCAACAATCCCAGATCGCTGGCTGGTCTGCGACCCAGATAGCGCGGATAGGCCGAGGGCGGGCTGGGCGCGCAGCTGCGCTGGCAGAGATCGGCATCCAGGCCCAGGGCCAGCGCACCGTTGATGGACTGGCAGCCCACCGCGTAGGGCTGGGTCCAAGCCAGCGCCAAGGCTTGCGCCTCGGGAAGACGATCCTGAATCTGCTGACGCAATCGCGCGAAGTCCTCAGCGCTCAGCTGCGGCCGCGGCGGCAGCTCGACTTCCAGCACCTGGTCGGGGCGCAGGCCCCGATGCTTGGCATAGTAGGCACCCACCGCCACCGAATAGGGATCGGCCTTGTTGATCACCAGGCCCAGTTCGGCGGCGACCAGTCGCCCCTGCAGCCTGGGCATCAGCAGCCAGGGCGCTTGAGCCGGTGCGGATGCCCCCCTCTCCACCGGCTCCGACGCCCAGCCGGCAGGCGAGGTGGCAGCGATTGCCGCAACGCAGCAAGAGAGCAACAGTCGCATCAGCCGAACTGCTGTTTCGCGATACAAAAACAAATCGACTCCCGCACAATCAAAGCATGAAAAGCAAAGAAGGGCAGACACCCGCCATCCAGGTACTGGAACGCGCTTTTGCGCTGCTGGACGTGCTGGCCAGCCACCAAGACCCGGTCTCGCTCAAGCAGATCAGCGAAAGCACTGGGCTGCACCCCTCCACCGCCCATCGCATTCTCAACGACCTGGCTATCGGTCGTTATGTGGACCGCCCGGAAGCCGGCAGCTATCGGTTGGGCATGCGCTTGCTGGAGATGGGCAATCTGGTCAAAGCGCGGCTCGACGTGCGCGATGCAGCGCTGGGGCCGATGCGGGAGCTGCACAAGCTCACCCATCAGCCGGTCAATCTGTCGGTGCGCCAGGGCGACGAGATCGTCTATATCGAGCGTACCTATAGCGAGCGCTCTGGCATGCAGGTGGTACGTGCCGTTGGCGGTCGGGCGCCGCTGCACCTGACTTCGGTCGGCAAGCTGTTCCTGGCCAGCGATGATCCGCAGCGGGTACGCACCTATGCAACCCGAACCGGGCTGTCCGGCCATACCAAGAACAGCTTGACCGATATGGCGGCGCTGGAGCGCGAGATGGGTCTGGTGCGCCAGCGCGGTCTGGCGCGCGATGACGAGGAGTTGGAGTTGGGCGTGCGCTGCATGGCGGCTGGCATCTACGATGACCAGGGCAAGCTGATTGCCGGGCTGTCGATTTCGGCGCCGGCCGACCGGCTAGAGGAAAGCTGGGCGCCACGGCTGCGCGAGACAGCGGCGCAAATCTCCGCAGCCCTGGGCTACCGCGGGAATACCTGAACCTTGCCTGATCGGAGGCCGCGCGCCATCATCGCCGCGCGGAGCAAGGAAATGAGGGCAATCAGCCCGAGACCGCGATCGCCTGCAAGGCCTCGGCCGGGGTCTTGCTGATCCATTTGCGCACCCGTTCAGCATCACCGATGCGAGAGTATTTGCCGGTCGAGTCCAGGAAGACCATGATCAGCTTGCGGCCTGCCAGCTGCGCCTGCATCACGAGGCAACGGCCCGCCTCGGCGATATAGCCGGTCTTCTGCAGGCCGATATCCCAGCTGGGACTGCGCACCAAGCCATTGGTGTTGTGGAACTGCAGTTGCCGACGGCCCAGCGCCACCTGATGCTCGGGCGATGTCGACAGCTCGCGCAGCAGCTGGTGTTCATGTGCGGCCTTCACCAGCACCGCCAGATCGCGGGCACTGGACTGGTTGCGGCTGGATAGGCCGGTAGGCTCCACATAGTGGGTATCGCTCATACCCAAGGCCATGGCCTTGCGGTTCATCGCCGCGGCGAAGGCGCTCAAGCCGCCAGGGTAGTGACGCCCGAGCGCATTCGCCGCCCGGTTCTCCGAGGACATCAGAGCCAGATGCAGCATCTCGCCCCGCGTCAGCTGCGAACCGACCGACAGACGTGAACGGCTGCCTTTCTCGGTATCAATATCCTCATCCGTGATTGTCAGCAACTCGTCCAGTGGCTGGGCGGCCTCGACCACGATCAGCGCCGTCATCAGCTTGGTGATGGAGGCGATGGGCAGCACGGCCTGAGAATTTTTGGCCAGCAACACCTCGTTGGTGTCCTGGTCCAGTACCAGCGCGACGCTCGACTTCAGGTCCAGCGGGTCGTCGACTGCATGCAGGCCGTAGAGTTGACCAAAAGTGGGGCGTTCTGCAATGACGGCGCGAACCACCTTGGCCCTGGGCTTGGCCGCCGCGCGCACGCGTTTGCTGCTGAGCTTGCCGGCGTCGGCTTTGCGAACCGTCTTGCCGCTTGCACGTTGGGACTTCGCGGCCGTGGCAGCCTCGGCGCCCTGAACGGGCAGCAGAGCCCCCCCGGCGACAAGCGCAGTGCCCAGCAGCGCCGCAGACAAGACACTCAGAACAGTTTTCAATCCGGCCCCCAACAACAACGACCCGAGTTTAGGCGACTAACAAAAGTGCCGCAAGATCAAAAACTTAGAAGCAGAACCTCAAGTTACCTATCGGTTCTGCCCTCACACCCGATCAGCCCTGGGCGGCGACTCTTTCGGTCTTGCTCTGCAACTTGTTCAAGGCACTCAAATATGCCTTGGCCGAAGCCACGACGATATCCGGGTCGGCACCAACACCGTTGACCACCCGGCCCGCGTGCTGGAGGCGCACCGTCACCTCGCCCTGCGATTCTGTGCTGCCGCTGGTGATGGCATTGACCGAATAGAGCACCAGCTCGGCTCCACTTTGAACCTTGGACTCGATCGCGCGTAGGCTGGCATCGACGGGCCCGTTGCCATCGCTGTCGGCACGATGCTCAACCGCGCCAGCGGCAAAGACCACGCTGGCATGCGGACGCTCCCCGGTCTCCGAGCGCTGTGACAAGGCCACCAGCCGGTAATGCTCCTGCTCGGCCGTGACCGACTCATCCATCACCAAGGCGATGATATCCTCGTCGAAGATCTCGTTCTTGCGGTCGGCGAGATCCTTGAAACGGACAAAGGCAGCGTTGATCTCGGCCTCAGACTCCAGCGCAACACCCAGTTCCTGCAGACGCTGCTTGAAGGCGTTGCGGCCGCTGAGCTTGCCCAGCACGATCTTGTTGGCACTCCAGCCCACATCCTCGGCACGCATGATTTCGTAGGTGTCACGCGCCTTGAGCACGCCGTCTTGGTGTATGCCCGAGGCATGGGCAAAGGCATTGGCCCCGACCACGGCCTTGTTAGGCTGAACCACGAAACCGGTGGTCTGTGACACCAGGCGCGAAGCAGGCACGATCTGACTGGTCTCTATGCCCACGTCCAGGCCGAAGTAGTCGCGCCGGGTTCGCACGGCCATCACCACCTCTTCCAGCGAGCAGTTGCCGGCTCGCTCGCCAAGACCGTTGATCGTGCATTCGATCTGGCGCGCCCCCCCGATCTGCACACCGGCCAGTGAGTTGGCCACCGCCATGCCCAAGTCATTGTGGCAATGCACCGACCAGACAGCCTGGTCCGAGTTGGACACCCGTTCGCGCAGTGTCTTGATGAAGTTGCCATACAGCTCCGGGATCGCGTAACCCACGGTGTCCGGGATGTTGATCGTGGTCGCACCCTCCTTGATCACCGCCTCGACCACACGGGCGAGAAACTCCGGATCGGAGCGATAGCCATCCTCGGGCGAAAACTCGATGTCCGCGCAGAGATTGCGGGCGAAGCGCACCGCCTGTATGGCCTGCTCCAGCACCTGGTCGCGGGTCATGCGCAGCTTCTTCTCCATATGGAGTTCGCTGGTGGCGATGAAGGTGTGTATGCGCGATCGCGCTGCCCCCTTGAGCGCCTCGGCGGCGCGGGCGATATCACGATCATTGGCTCGCGCCAGCGAGCAGACGGTGCTGTCCTTGATGGCATCGGCAATCGCTTTGACCGCCTCGAAGTCCCCATTGCTTGAGGCCGCGAAGCCAGCCTCGATCACGTCGACACGCAGCCTCTCCAACTGGCGCGCGATGCGCAGCTTCTCGTCCTTCGTCATCGAGGCACCGGGCGATTGCTCGCCGTCACGCAAGGTGGTGTCAAAGATGATCAGCTTGTCAGCCATGAGAGTCTCCAGTCGGTGAGGTGGGGCTGTTAACAGAATTTCAGGACACAAAAAAGCCCGCGAAGCTTTGGCTTGGCGGGCTGGTTTGATGCAGAGATGTCTAGACGTGTGCGATCAATGCGCCCGGGGCGGGACGCCTAGTAGCAGAGCGGTGCGAATAAACATGCGTTGCAATATAGCACGGCCCTGCATCATTGGTGCAGGCCCTTTTCGTCGGGCTCGTCGGTTGACGTGGCAATCACGCTTACCGGCCGGCCCTTCATCCGCTTGTAGGCATAGACGCCATAGCCCGAGACACCGTAGGCGCAGAACAGACCGAACAGGACCGCGGGTGGATGGATATTGATCACCGCGATCGCCAGCGCAATCGCCACGATGACGATGAAAGGGACTGAGCGCTTGAAGCTGATGTCCTTGAAGCTGTAGAAGGGTGCATTCGTCACCATGGTCAGACCCGCGTACAGCGTGAAGCCGAAGGCCAGCCATGCCAGAGGCAGGTCCTGATGGATGTTCCGGTAGCCAGCATCGTCCAACACCCAGACCAGACCAATTACCAGCGCCGCAGCCGCGGGGCTAGGCACCCCTTGGAAGAAGCGCTTGTCAACGACGGCCAGATTGGTGTTGAAACGGGCCAGTCGCAGAGCCGCCCCGGCGATATAGACGAAGGCCGCGAACCAGCCCCATTTGCCCAGTCCCTGTAGGGCCCACACATACATGATCAGGGCGGGCGCCGCGCCGAAGGAAACCATGTCGGACAGGCTGTCCATCTGCTCGCCGAAGGTGCTCTGGGTGTTGGTCATGCGCGCCACCCGGCCATCCAGACTGTCCAGCACCATCGCCGCAAAAATACCATAAGCGGACTGTTCGAAACGGCCACCCATGGCCATCACGATGGCATAGAAGCCGCTGAACAGCGCTGCCAGCGTGAAAAGATTGGGGAGAATGTAGATGCCCTTGCGGCGCGGGCGCACGGCCTCGAGTACGTCGTCCTCGTCAAGCGGCTCAGGGTTCTTGTGGTGGCTGTCGGTCATGGGGCGGGAGGATACAGCAGCGCTCCAAAGAAAAAGCCGCGGGAGGGCCCGCGGCTTGGCAACAAGGGAGGACCCCCGATCAGTTTTTGCTCTGATCAACCAGGCGGTTCTTCTTGATCCAGGGCATCATCGCGCGCAGCTTCTCGCCGACCTGCTCGATCTGGTGCTCCGAGGTCAGGCGACGACGGCTCAGCAGCGTGGGCGCGCCGGCCTTGTTCTCGAGGATGAAACTCTTCGCGTACTCGCCGGTCTGGATGTCCTTCAGGCACTGGCGCATCGCGTCCTTGGTCGCCTCGGTGACGACACGCGGGCCGGTCACATACTCGCCGTACTCGGCGTTGTTCGAGATCGAGTAGTTCATGTTCGCAATGCCGCCTTCGTAGATCAGGTCTACGATCAGCTTGAGCTCATGCAGGCACTCGAAGTAGGCCATCTCGGGCGCGTAGCCGGCCTCCACCAGGGTCTCGAAGCCGGCCTTGATCAGCTCGACGGCACCGCCGCACAACACGGCCTGCTCGCCGAACAGGTCGGTCTCGGTTTCTTCGCGGAAGTTGGTCTCGATGATGCCCGCCTTGCCGCCGCCGTTGGCCGAGGCGTAGCTCAGGGCCAGGTCACGCGCCTTGCCGCTCTTGTCGGCGTAGACGGCGATCAGGTGCGGCACGCCGCCACCCTGGGTATAGGTGCCGCGCACGGTGTGGCCGGGGGCCTTCGGGGCGACCATCCAGACATCCAGGTCGGCACGCGGCGTGACCTGGCCGTAGTGCACGTTGAAGCCATGGGCGAAGGCCAGCGAGGCGCCCTGCTTGATGTTGGGCTCGACTTCCTTCTTGTAGACGTCGGCGATCTGCTCGTCGGGCAGCAGGATCATCACGACGTCGGCGGACTTCACCGCCTCGGCGATCTCCGCGACCTTCAGGCCGGCGTTCTCGGCCTTGGCCCAGGACGCGCCGCCACGGCGCAGACCGACGGTGACCTTGACGCCGCTGTCGTTCAGGTTTTGCGCATGGGCGTGGCCTTGTGAGCCATAGCCGATGATGGTGACGTTCTTGCCCTTGATGAGGCTCAGGTCGGCGTCCTTGTCGTAGAAAACATTCATATCGGTCTCCAGGGAAAAATCAGTACGGGGTGTTGTTCGTGGCGGCGGGTCAGACCCGCAGGATGCGTTCGCCGCGCCCAATGCCGCTGGCGCCGGTGCGCACGGTCTCCAGGATGGCGCTGCGATCGATCGCGTCAATGAAAGCATCGAGCTTGCTGGCGTCGCCGGTCAACTCGATGGTGTAAGTCTTCTCGGTCACGTCGATGATGCGGCCGCGAAAGATGTCGGCAGTACGTTTCATCTCCTCGCGCTCCTTGCCGACCGCGCGCACCTTGATCAGCATGAGCTCGCGTTCGGTGTAATGCCCCTCGGTCAGGTCGACCACCTTAACGACCTCGATGAGGCGGTTCAGGTGCTTGGTAATTTGCTCGATCACCTCGTCCGAGCCGGTGGTGACGATGGTCATGCGCGACAGCGAGGGGTCCTCGGTCGGCGCCACGGTGAGGCTTTCGATGTTGTAGCCGCGGGCCGAGAACAGCGCTACGACGCGCGACAGCGCGCCCGGCTCGTTCTCGATGAGCAGTGCAATGATGTGTCTCATGGGTGTCCTTCGTCCTGCGCACTCTTCAGGCCGTCGGCGGTAACCGACGGCCCTTGGTCACGCGCTTCGATGCTTGGTGATTTGCTGGGTGTTCCGCTGCTCGTCGCCTCCGCCCGTCTGCACCCGGCGCTGCGGTAACAGCACCAGGCCAGCCGGACTTCAGCGCCTCACAGATCCTCGGAGCCCAGCAGCATTTCCGAAATGCCCTTGCCCGCCTTGACCATGGGCCAGACGTTCTCGGTCGGATCGGTGCGCACGTCAAGGAAGACGGTGCGGTCCTTCAGGCGCATGGCTTCGCGCAGCGCCGGCTCCACATCCGACGGCTTCTCGACCAGCAGGCCCACATGCCCGTAGGCTTCGGCCAGCTTGACGAAGTTGGGCAGCGCATCCATATAGCTGTGGGAATAGCGCCCCTCGTAATCGAGTTCCTGCCATTGCCGCACCATGCCCAGATAGCGGTTGTTCAGCGAGACGATCTTGACCGGCGTCTTGTATTGCAGACAAGTCGAGAGCTCCTGAATGCACATCTGGATGGAGCCCTCGCCGGTGATGCAAAACACTTCCGAATTCGGCTTTGCCAGCTTGATGCCCATCGCATAGGGTAGCCCCACCCCCATGGTGCCCAGGCCCCCGGAATTGATCCAGCGGCGTGGCTCATCGAAGCGGTAGAACTGTGCAGCCCACATCTGATGCTGGCCCACATCGGAGGTGATGTAGGTGTCGCGGTCACGGGTCAGGTTCCACAGCGTCTCGACGACCATCTGCGGTTTGATCACGTCGCTGTCACGGTTGTAGGCCAAGCAGTCGCGACGACGCCATTCGTTGATCTGGCTCCACCAGGCGTTGATCGCATTCGAGTCGGCGCGCACCTGCGCCTCCTTGATCTGGTGGATCAACTCCTGCAGCACATCCTTGACATCGCCCACGATGGGAATGTCCACCCGCACCCGCTTGGAGATCGACGAGGGATCGATATCCACATGGATGATCTTGCGCTCGACTGAGCCGAAGTGCTTGGGGTTACCGATCACACGGTCATCGAAACGTGCGCCGACGGCCAGCAGCACATCGCAGTGCTGCATGGTCATATTGGCCTCATAGGTGCCGTGCATGCCCAGCATGCCGAGGAAGCGCGGATCGGTGCCGGGCATCGAGCCCAGGCCCATCAGCGTGTTGGTGCAGGGATAGCCCAGCAAATCCACCAGCTCGCGCAACTCGGCCGTAGCCTCGCCCAGGATCACGCCGCCGCCGGTGTAGATATAGGGCCGCTTGGCCTGCATCAGCAGCTGCACCGCTTTGCGGATCTGACCCGAATGCCCCTTGCGCACCGGGTTGTAGCTGCGCATCTCCACATGGCTGGGGTAGCTGAAGCTCGTTTTGTTCAGCGACACGTCCTTGGGGATGTCCACCACCACCGGGCCTGGTCGGCCGGTACGGGCGATGTGGAAGGCCTTCTTCAGCGTCAGCGCAAGATCGCGCACATCCTTGACCAGGAAGTTGTGCTTGACGATGGGGCGGGTGATGCCCACGGTGTCGCACTCCTGGAAGGCATCGAGACCGATTGCCGGCGTCGGCACCTGGCCGGTGATGATCACCATGGGAATGGAGTCCATATAGGCGGTCGCGATGCCGGTGATGGCATTCGTGACACCTGGACCCGAGGTCACCAGAGCAACGCCCACATCGCCTGTGGCGCGGGCATAGCCATCGGCAGCATGCACGGCCGCCTGCTCATGGCGCACCAGCACATGCTGGATGGTGTCTTGTTTGTACAGTGCGTCGTAGATGTAGAGCACTGCGCCGCCCGGGTAGCCCCAAAGGTATTTGACACCTTCGGCCTGCAGGCAGCGAACGAGAATTTCCGAGCCATTGGGCTCAGCGGAGGGGGAATTGGTGTGCGGTTGTGCCCGGCCATCGGTGGCAGGTGCACGCTTGGCGTCCGCGGCAGACATGTCCATATCGAACCTTTGCGATTTTCTCTGACGAAAAACCATCGGTGCCCCTCTTCGCGCCCTTGTGAGGCGGATTCGGAGCCTGCGCGGTCAAAAACGAGGCGCCCCGGTCGGGCGGCCAGCTTGAGACCCTAAAGCTCTTGTGCGAAGCAACATTATGCACCGAGATCGCTGCATCGCCATGCCGCGCGGCCTGCTGGCGGCGTCAATGCAATAATCCGCCGCGTTTTCGCCCGATGCGGGTTAACCCCGCCAGCCACTTGGCCACCGACAAAGAACTCAACGAATTCCTTCGCAGCGTCGAGCGGCGCGCCTTCAAGCGCAGCGCCTATCTGGTGCGTGACGATGACGCGGCTCTGGATATCGTGCAGGACGCGATGATCCGCCTGGCCGAGAAGTACAGCGACCGGCCGGCCGCCGAGTTGCCCCTGCTGTTCCAGCGCATCCTCTCGAATGCGACGATGGACTGGTTCAGACGTCGCAAGGTGCGGCAGGCCGTCATGCAAAATATGTCGGACTTCTCCAACGACGAGGGCAGCGACGACTTCGATCTGTTGGAATTGCTGCAGACGGCAGACGGCGCGATGGGCAGTGAAAGTGCAGCGGACGAGGTGTCGCGGGCACAGACCTTGCAATTGATAGACCAGGAAGTAGCCGCCCTGCCGACCCGTCAACGCGAAGCGTTTCTGCTGCGTTACTGGGAGGAATTGGATGTCGCCGAGACGGCGGCCGTGATGGGTTGCTCGGAAGGCAGTGTGAAGACGCACTGCTCCCGGGCGGTGCATGCTCTGGCGAAAACACTCCGGGCCAAGGGAATCACATTATGAGAACGCCGCCGCAGACGCACTCCGAGCGAGAGCGCGACACACAGATGGCCCGCTTCGGTCTGCGCATCGCTGCCGACCTGAGCGAGCATGCCGAACAACTGCCCGCCGATATTTCCGAGCGCCTGCGCTTCGCCCGGGAGAAGGCCCTGGCCGTGGCGCATCAGGCCCAGACCAACCGCCCCGCCACGGCAAGCGACGTGCTCGTGCAGGGGCAGCAACTGGCCCTGGGGGGCGAGTCCAAGCCTGGCAGCCGTTGGTACAAGCTGGGCACCGTGCTGCCCTTGCTGCTACTGGCGCTGGGATTGCTACTGATTCAACAAAGCCAGTGGTACCAGCAGATCAAGGCCGCCGCCGAAGTCGACGCTGCCTTGCTGTCCGATCGTCTGCCACCGGCCGCGTATGGCGACCCGGGCTTCACCGAGTACCTCAACGAAGAAGAGCAGCCGGCCCAGGCCGAAACACCCGTCGATGACAAATAAGGTTCCGCGCTGCCTCCTGATGCTGTCGGCATTGCTGGTGGTCGCCGGTATGGCACACGGCCAGGTGAGCACGGCCGCGCCGCTTGCCACCAGCGCGGCACAGCTAGGGCCCAGCACCAGTGTCGCCGCCTACCCTTGGGCCGAACTGCGCCGCGATCAGCAAGCGCTGCTGGCCCCACTGGCCGTCGAATGGTCGAAGCTGCCCGAGGCCCAGCGCGCACGCTGGGTCGAAATTGCCAACCGCTATCAGGCCCTGCCACCACAGGAGCAAGAGCGCCTGCAAGCGCGCGTCGCCGAATGGGCCGCCATGAGCCCGGCCCAGCGCCAAGCTGCCAGGCTGCGCTTCCAGCAAAGCCGACAGCACAAGGACCAGGACCGTGAAGCCAAATGGCAGGCCTACCAGGCGCTGCCGGCCGAACAGCGCGAGGCGCTGGCCGATAAGGCCAGCCGCAAGAAGCCTGCCGGCCAGGGACAGCCCCCGGCAGGCAAGTCAGGCGCGCCCGTCGACAAAGTTTCTGTGGCACGTAGCGGCCAGCCGGCCGCTGCCTCGAGCCTGCTTACGCTGACGCCAGCGCGCAACGATGAGGGCCTCGGCGCCCCCACGCTGATGCAAGCCAGGCCAGGCGCCAGTACGGTCCTGATCAGCAGGGCCGCAAAGCCGGCTCCGGCGGCCAGCGCCGCGCTTCGCATTGAGACCGATCCGCACCGCGTCGACGCTCGGACCCTGCTACCCAAGAAAGCGCCCGCCGCCGCCAGTCAGCCCTGAGCGTCATGATGAGTCAGACACACAGCACGACCACCGAGAGCCGTGCCGCCGCACCCGGCTTTGCCCGCCGCCTGGCCTGTTTCCTCTATGAGGGCATGCTGCTGTTCGGCGTCGTCTTCGTCGCCGGCTACCTCTATTCAGCCCTCACCCAACAGCGCCATGCGCTGCAGGGTCAGTTAGGCCTGCAGGTCTTCCTCTTCATCGTGCTGGGCGTCTATTTCGTCTGGTTCTGGTCGCATGGCGGCCAGACCGTCGCGATGAAGGCCTGGCATCTACGGGTGCTCGATCAGGCTGGCCGCCCCCTGAGTCAGGCGCGCGCGCTGGCCCGTTACCTGCTGAGCTGGCTGTGGTTCCTGCCGGCCCTGCTGAGCGTCCATCTGCTGGGTCTGCATGGGTTGTGGCCTATTTTCGGCAGCCTTACCGCTGGGGTGCTTGCCTATGTGCTGGTGGCACGTCTGCATCCGCAGCGGCAGTTCCTGCACGATGTGCTGTGCGGCACCCAGCTGGTGACGCAGCTGCCCGCGCCGCGAAGTTGACGCGAGCACGCTGCGCCGACAGCAAGGCTGTCGCTCAGACAGCTGCTTCGTCGGTCTCGCCGGTGCGGATGCGCACCACCTGCTCCACCGGGGTGACGAAGATCTTGCCGTCACCGATCTTGCCGGTCTTGGCCGCCTTCAGGATGGCATCGATGCAGCGTTCCACATCGTCGTCCTTGACCACAACCTCGACCTTGACCTTGGGCAGAAAGTCCACCACATACTCGGCGCCGCGATAGAGCTCGGTATGGCCCTTCTGCCGGCCAAAGCCCTTGACCTCGGTAACGGTCAGGCCGGAGGCCCCGACTTCGGCCAAGGCCTCGCGGACCTCGTCCAGCTTGAAGGGTTTGATGATGGCGGTGATCTGCTTCATGGGGCACAGCTCCTGAGTTTGGACTTCGGCATGATTTAAGCACGGAACCCCGCCTCAATCGGGGATGCGCTCCAGGTCGGCCAGCCAGACCGCGGCCTCGGAATCGCTGGGCGCACGCCAGTCGCCGCGCGGCGACAGGGAGCCGCCACTGCCCACCTTAGGCGCGTTCGGCACGCAGCTGCGCTTGAACTGGCTGCCCTTGAAGAAACGCTTCACAAAAAGGCGCAGAACCCGCTTGATCTCGGGCATCGCGTACTGCTTGCGGGCCTGATGGGCCTCGTCCGGCCAGGCACCCACATTCCGGTCGCCCCAGGCATGGTGGGCCAGAAAGGCGATCTTGGCCGGCGCATAGCCGTGGCGCAGCGTGTAGAAGAGATTGAAGTCCTGCAGTTCGTAAGGACCGATCGCTGACTCCGTGCTTTGCAGAGCCTGGCCGGCCGCACCGGCCGGCACCAGCTCGGGGCTGATCTCGGTTCCCAGGATGTCCAGCAGCACTTGATGATCCACCGCGCCCAACTGCCGGGTCTCGGCCACCCAGCGCACCAGATGCTGGATCAGCGTCTTGGGTACGCTGGCATTGACGTTGTAGTGCGACATATGGTCGCCTACCCCATAGGTACACCAGCCCAGGGCCAGCTCGCTCAGATCGCCGGTGCCCAGCACCAGCGCGCCCTGGTGATTGGCCAGGCGGAACAGATGGCTGGTCCGTTCGCCGGCCTGCACATTCTCGAAGGTGATGTCGTAGACCGGCTGGCCATCGGCATAGGGATGGCCGAGGTCCTTGAGCATCTGCAGGCAGCTGGGGCGTATATCGATCTCGCGAGCCTGGCAGCCCACCGCACGCATCAGACGCCAGGCCTGGTCGCGGGTGCGCTCGCCGGTGGCGAAACCGGGCATCGTATAGGCCAGGATATGGCTGCGCGGCAGGCCCAGCTGGTCCATGGCCTGGGCCGCCACCAGCAGGGCCTGGGTCGAATCCAGACCGCCCGAGATGCCGATCACCAGTTTCTGGATGCCGCTGGAGGCCAGGCGCTGCACCAGGGCCTGCACCTGGATCTTGTAGACCTCCTGGCAGCGCTCGTCGCGGTGGACGCGGTCGGCCGGCACATAGGGAAAGCGCTCGACACGGCGCCGCAGCGGCAGGGCCCTGTCGCGCGCCAGCCCCAGCGCGAAGCCACTGTTGCGAAAGCCCCTGAGCTGCGAGGCATGCACACGCACCGACTGGCCGAAGCTGCTCTGGCGCATGCGCTCGCGCGCCAACCGCTCCAAGTCCACATCGGCGCACAGCAGCTGGGTGCGGCGCACAAAGCGCTCAGACTCGGCCAGCAGTTCGCCGTTCTCGCAGACCAGGGCCTGGCCATCCCAGGCCAGATCGGTCGTCGATTCGCCGGCGCCGGCCGAACTGTAGACATAGGCGGCCAGGCAGCGGGCCGATTGCTGGGCCACCAGCTGGCGGCGGTAGCTCGCCTTGCCGACGGTGACATTGGAGGCCGAGAGGTTGACCAGCACAGTGGCGCCGGCCAGCGCCGCGAACGACGATGGCGGAATCGGCGCCCAGACATCCTCGCAGAGCTCAACATGCAGCTTGAACAGCGGCAAATCGGTTGCACTGAAGATCTGCTGGCTGCCGAATGGCACACACTGACCCAGCAGCTCGATCTCGCTGCCGATGGCCTCGTCCGCCGCATTGAACTGGCGTGCCTCGTAGAACTCGCCGTAATTGGGCAGATAGGTCTTGGGCACCACGCCCAGCAGGCGGCCGCGCTGAAGCAGCACGGCACAGTTGAAGAGGCGCTGCTCGAAGCGCAGCGGCAGGCCCACCACCGCCACCGTGGGCAGGTCCAACGAGGCCTTCAGCACCTCAGCCAGCGCGGCCTCGCAGCCGTCCAGCAGCGCGCGCTGATGAAAGAGGTCGTCGCAGCTGTAGGCCGACAGGCCCAGCTCCGGGAATACCGCCAGCGCAGCCCCCTGGGCGGCTGCATCGGCCAGCAGCGCAGCCGTCTGGGCGCCGTTGTAGGCCGGATCTGCCACCCGGCACAGCGGCACACCCACCGCAATGCGCAGGAAATCGTGGTTGTAGAGATTGTCGAAGTGCATGAGGCGAATCCTGCCATCAATACACGGGGAATTGCAGGCCCGCCTAAGATCCGCAGCCCATGAATGAGTCGCTTGCCCGGTCCGGCCCCTACGAGCTCCGCATCAGCGCGGACCCGTTCGCGCTGCCGGTTCCGGCCTGGAACGCGCTGCTGGCGCAGTCGGAGCAGCCCACGCCCTTTATGCGCCTGGACTATCTCCAGGCCCTGCATGCCTCGGGCAGCGCGGTGCCTGAAACCGGCTGGCGGCCGCAGTTCCTCAGCGTCTGGCAGGGCGAGGCCTTGGTGGGGGCCTGCCCCGCCTACCTGAAAGACCACTCCTATGGGGAGTACGTGTTCGACTGGGCCTGGGCCGATGCCTACCAGCGCCATGGCCTGGCCTACTACCCCAAGCTGCTGGCGGCCGTGCCCTTCACCCCCGTACCGGGCAGCCGGCTGTTGGCCGCCCATGGCCAGCAGCGCGAGGTGCACGAACTGCTATGGCGCGGCCTGCGCGACCTCAGCCAGCAACTGTGCCTCTCGTCCGCCCATCTGCTGTTCGGGACCGCAGCCGAGCATGGGCTGGCCCAGAAGCAGGGCTGGCTGCAGCGCCAGGGCCTGCAGTTCCACTGGCGCAACCGCAGCCCCCTGCCCTACGCTGGCTTCGACGACTATCTGGCCGCTCTGCACCGCGACAAGCGCAAGAAGATCCAGCAGGAGCAGCGCCGGGTGCGCGAAGCCGGCATCAGCTACCAATGGCTGCAGGGGGAGCAGATCGACAGCGCGGCCTGGGACTTCTTCTATCGCTGCTACCAGCAAACCTACCGCGAGCATCGCAGCACGCCCTATCTGAGCCGCGACTTCTTCGCCCGCATCGCGCAAAGCCAGCCGGAGCACTGGCTGATGCTGATCGCCCGCCGCGATGGCGCAAACGTGGCCGCCTCGCTGCTGGCCATCGACCTGCAGCGCCGCCATGCCTGGGGCCGCTACTGGGGTGCGCTAGCCGCTGCGCCCTGCCTGCATTTCGACGCCTGCTACTACCAGCCGCTGGCCTGGTGCATGGACCAGGGCTTTGCCTGCTTCGAGGGCGGCGCCCAGGGCGAGCACAAGATGGCCCGCGGGCTGCTGCCCGCGCCCACGCTGTCCAGCCATTGGCTGGCCCATGCCGAGTTCCGCCACGCGATCGCCGACTTCCTCGGCCGCGAGGGCGAGGCAATGAACGAGTATGCGCAAGACCTGGCCCTGCGCCAGCCCTTCAAGGCCGCGCCATGAAAAAAGCGCCCGGCGGGCGCTTTTTCCTCCGTGGCTCGGATGTCAGGCTCAGGCCTTGTTGGCCTTGCCGTAGTTCTCCATGCCGGCAACGATCTCGGCGCGCGCGGCCTCCGGGCCTTCCCAGCCCTGCACCTTGACCCACTTGCCGGGCTCAAGGTCCTTGTAGTGCTCGAAGAAATGCTGGATCGCGTTGAGGCGCATCTTGTTGACGTCCTCGGGCTTGTTCCAATGGCTGTACATAGGCAGGATCTTGGTGGTCGGCACGGCCAGCAGCTTGGCGTCACCGCCCGCCTCGTCGTCCATCTTCAGCACGCCGATGGCACGGCAGGTCACGACCACACCGGGCGTCAGCGCGTAGGGGGTGATCACCAGCACGTCCACAGGATCGCCGTCATCCGACAGGGTCTGCGGGATGTAGCCGTAATTGCACGGATAGTGCATGGCGGTGGTCATGAAGCGATCCACGAACAGCGCACCGCTTTCCTTGTCGACTTCGTACTTGATCGGATCGGCGTTCATCGGGATCTCGATGATCACGTTGAACTCGTCGGGCGCCTTGGGGCCGGGGGTGACGTTATGCAGGCTCATGATGATTTTGGGATGCTTTGTGCCAGGGGAAACCCGGATTCTAGCCACCCGCCTTGCCCTGCCCTGACGCAAGACCCGACCCCGGTTCAGGGGGCGGCGCCCCGGTTTACCCGCACCCACTGGTAAACGCTCAATCGCGCGGTCTTGCCCCTCCCTTAGCATGAAGTCGCGGACCTGGTGAGCGGCGTGCAGAACTGGCGTTGGGCAACAGGGCTTCCCTCTCCACGGCAGATACAACAAAGGAGACATATTGATGTCGACGAGTTTGGCGCTGTACTTCGCGCTGGCCTGCGGGCTGGCGGCGGTTCTTTACGGGTTCATACAACGCAGCTGGATCCTCAGCCAGGACGCGGGCAATGCCCGCATGCAGGAGATCGCTGCGGCGATCCAGCAGGGTGCTGCCGCCTATCTGGCGCGGCAATACAAGACGATTGCCATTGTCGGCGTGGTGCTGGCGATCCTGATCGCCGTCTTCCTGGACGCCACGAGCGCCGTCGGCTTCGTCATCGGCGCGGTGCTGTCAGGCGCCTGCGGCTTCATCGGCATGAACGTCTCGGTGCGCGCCAATGTGCGCACCGCGCAGGCGGCCACTCAGGGCATCGGCCCGGCCCTCAATGTCGCCTTCAAGGGCGGCGCCATCACAGGCATGCTGGTGGTCGGCCTGGGCCTGCTCGGTGTGGGCCTGTTCTTCTGGTATCTCACCAAGGGTGAGCAGATTGACTCAGCCACGCTCAAGCCGCTGCTGGGCCTGGCTTTTGGCTCCTCGCTGATCTCGATCTTCGCGCGCCTGGGTGGCGGCATCTTCACCAAGGGCGCCGACGTGGGCGCCGATCTGGTGGGCAAGGTGGAAGCCGGCATTCCCGAGGATGATCCGCGCAACCCCGCCGTTATCGCCGACAACGTCGGCGACAACGTCGGCGACTGTGCCGGCATGGCCGCCGACCTGTTCGAGACCTATGCAGTGACCCTGATCGCCGCGATGGCGCTGGGCGCCCTTATGGTGACCGGCGCGCCTGCCGCCGCCGTGATCTATCCGATGGTGCTGGCCGGCGTGTCCATCATCGCCTCCATCATCGGCTGCGGCTTCGTCAAGGCCAGCCCGGGCATGAAGAACGTGATGCCGGCGCTCTATAAGGGTCTGATCGTCGCGGGCGCGCTGTCTCTCGTGGCCTTCTACTTCATCACCAGCGCGATGTTCCCGCAGCCGGTTGCCATGAGCAGCGGCATGACGGCCAGCGCCATGCAGCTTTTCGGAGCCTGTGTGGTCGGTCTGTTGTTGACCGCAGCGATGGTCTGGATCACCGAGCTCTACACCGGCACACAATACAGCCCGGTGCAGCACATCGCGCAGGCCTCGACCACAGGCCATGGCACCAACATCATTGCCGGGCTGGGCGTCAGCATGAAGTCCACCGCCTGGCCGGTGCTGTTCATCTGCGCGGCCATCTACGCGGCCTATGCACTGGCCGGCCTGTACGGCATTGCCGTCGCCGCCACCTCGATGCTGAGCATGGCCGGCATCGTCGTGGCGCTCGACGCCTACGGTCCGATCACCGACAACGCCGGCGGCATCGCCGAGATGGCCGAGCTGCCCAGCAGCGTGCGCGACATCACGGATCCGTTGGACGCGGTGGGCAACACCACCAAGGCGGTGACCAAGGGCTATGCGATCGGCTCCGCCGGCCTGGCCGCTCTGGTGCTGTTCGCAGACTACACGCACGCGCTGGAAGCGCGCGGCATGCATCTGTCCTTCGACCTGAGCGACCACAAGGTGATCGTCGGCCTGTTCATCGGCGGCCTGATCCCCTACCTGTTCGGCGCGATGGCGATGGAAGCTGTCGGCCGCGCCGCCGGCGCGGTGGTGGTTGAGGTACGCCGCCAGTTCCAAGGCGGCGAGATCATGGCCGGCACCAAGAAGCCCGACTACAGCGCTGCGGTGGACATGCTGACCACCGCAGCAATCAAGGAAATGATCGTTCCTTCGCTGCTGCCGGTGGTCGCCCCCATCCTGGTGGGCATGCTGCTCGGCCCGGCCGCGCTGGGCGGCCTGCTGATGGGTACCATCGTCACTGGACTGTTCGTCGGCATCTCGATGTGCACCGGCGGCGGCGCCTGGGACAACGCCAAGAAGCTGATCGAAGAAGGCTTCAAGGACGCCGACGGCGTGCTGCACAAGAAGGGTAGCGAGGCGCACAAGGCCGCTGTCACCGGCGACACCGTGGGCGACCCTTACAAGGACACCGCCGGCCCTGCGGTGAATCCACTGATCAAGATCATCAACATCGTGGCGCTGCTGATTGTGCCGCTGCTGCCGATCGCGGCCAGCAGTGTGCCGCCAGCCGCCCCCGCACCGGCGGCGGCCATCGCCAACCAATCCGGCTCGACCGAACTGGGCAGCGTGGTGCCAGACGCGGCCGCCAGCGCCGCATCGCAGCCCTGAGTGTTTGCCCTAGTTCGGCCATCCGAGCCCGCTTTGGCGGGCTCTTTTTCTTTGCACCCCTGCGGCGCGCAGTCACAATGTCGGCCAGGTGACGACGCATAGAAAGGCCGCGAGGACAGCACATGATGAATCTGGCGATCACGCGGCACGAGTTGCTCAGGCGCCAGGCCCAAATGGCCGATCTGCAGCGCTATCTGGCGGAGCAGGAGCAGACCTTCAGCCGGCTGCGCGCCGATGTGCAGCGCTTCGTCGATCGCTATATCGAACAGCTGGGGCCGCTCTATCTGGAGCTCGATGCGCTGGAGTCCCAGGTCCATCAAGCCGTGTGCATATTGTGCGAGGCGCTGCAGCGCGGCGGCATGAACCCCACCTGGCCGCAGGCACCCAAAGCCACCGCCCTGCCCGCGCTGGCCTGCCTGCCGGAGGCGGCGCCGCTGAGCGCGGCCCCCGAGGGTGGTCTGGACGAGCTGGCGCCGCCCACACTGAAGCAGCTCTATCGCCGCGCCGCGATGCGACTGCATCCCGACCTTGCGGCCAGCGAGGGGGAGCGGCACCGCCGGGAGCAGCAGATGATGGCCGTCAACAAGGCCTATGCCGCGTCCGACCGCCCGCAGCTGGAAGCCCTGCTGCTGGCCCACGGCGAACCGGCCATCAAGGTCTGTGGCAGCGACCGCCAGGCCCAGCTGCAGTGGATCGTGCGCGCCGAGCAGCAGGTGCAGGGGCGGCTGCGGGTGGTACAGGCCTATCTAGTCGCGCTGCAGGCCCATCCCATGCACCAGCTCTGGCAGGCCATCCGCCACGCTGAGACCAAGGGGCTCGATCCGCTGGGCGTGATGGCCAACCGCCTGCGGAGCCAAATCGCCGAGCGCCGCCAGGAGCTCTATATCGGCCAGCGACTGAGCCCCCAGTCCAATCTGGCCGAGCTCTTCCTGCGCCAACGCATCGCCCGCATGGGCGCTGCAGCTTGCTGAGCTGACCGCCTTTTACGCTCCACCAAGGCCGCATAAGACCCACAACGGAAAACGGCCTGGCTGCTTTCGCATCCAGGCCGTGGTTCTCTTCTTATTTTTGGTCGGGGTGGCGGGATTCGAACTCGCGACCCCTTGCACCCCATGCAAGTGCGCTACCAGGCTGCGCTACACCCCGACTGAGCCTCAGATTATAGACTAGTTTTCAAGTATTAAACAAGAAGCGAGTCCCGAATCGAAATTAATTCACTGCGAATCTGCAGCAGCGACAGGTCTTCGCCCTCACTCAACATCGCCAGCGTTCCGGCCTCGACGCCCTGCTCGGGCATGGAAGGGCGAGGCTCGGCCGCGAACGCCGCCTCGTCGCGGAAGGCCTGATCGGCGTCTAGGCGCATCGCACCGGGTTCGGAGAGCTGGTTACGGGCGCCCGAGATCGTGAAGCCCTGGTCGTACAGCAGATCCCGGATGCGACGTATAAGCAGCACCTCGTGATGTTGGTAGTAGCGCCGGTTGCCGCGTCGCTTCATCGGCTTCAGCTGGGTGAACTCCTGTTCCCAGTAGCGCAGCACATAGGGCTTCACGCCGCACAGATCGCTGACCTCACCAATGGTGAAGTAGCGTTTGGCGGGAATGGCGGGAAGCGCTTTGTCCATTGAAATCAAGGGCTTCAGGGAGGGAGGTCAGACTCTACTCGAAGTCTTCGCCGGCGGGTGTATCACCTTGCACCTGTCCCTTGAGCTTGTGGCTGGCATGGAAGGTGACCACATTGCGCGCCTTGATGGGGATGGCCTCACCGGTGCGAGGATTGCGGCCAGGGCGCGGCGCCTTGCGGCGTATATTGAAGTTGCCGAAGCCCGAGAGCTTCACATCGCGGCCCTGCACCAGCTGCTTGTGGATGATGTCGAAGAATGCCTCGACCATGTCCTTGGACTCGCGCTTGTTGAGGCCCAGCTTGTCGAACAACAGTTCGGCCAACTCAGCCTTGGTCAGGGTCGGCGTTTCCAGGCTGCCCAGCAGCACACGCGCCTGCGCCATCAGATCCTCGTCGCTCATCTCCCACTCCCCCGCTCAGCCGCGCAGGCGCGCACCCAGGCGCTCGCCCAGGGCCGACAGCACCTTGTTGACCGTCTGCTCGATGCGTTCATCGGTCAGAGGCGCTTCGTCGTCCAGCAACTCCAGGCGCACCGCCAGGCTGCGCTCACCAGCCTGGAGCTCGCCCGTAGGCTGAGCCGGCTTGAAAACATCGAACAGGCGCGCCGACCGCACCAGGTCTTGCTGGGCAGAAGCGATCGCCTGCATCAGCGCATCATGCGTGACGCTCTCGCCGACGATCACCGCGATATCACGTTGCACCAACTGCTGACGGGGCACCCCCTGGCCTTGCGGCAGGCTGCGGGCCAGAGCAGCATCCAAATCCAGCTCGAACAGCACCGGCGCCGACGGCAGTTCATAGCTCTGGCGCCACCTCGGGTGCAACTCGCCGATCACACCGATCTCCGTGCCGTCCAGCAGCACTTTGGCGCTGCGGCCAGGATGCAGGGCCGGGTGCTCGGCTGCAACGAAGCTAAGCTGACGCGGTGCAAACAGCGCCTCCAGATCACCCTTGACATCGAAGAAGTCCACCTGGCGATCGCGCTGGCTCCACTGCGGCTGATCCGCGGGTCCATATGCCAGACCGGCCAGGCGCATCGGCTGTTGGACACCGGCGATCGTGCTGTCGCTCTCGAGCACCGAGTCATCACGCAGGAACACGCGACCGATCTCGAAGACACGAACGCGCGGCGCCTTGCGGGCCAGGTTGTGACGCAGCACCTGGATCAGGCTGCCGATCAGGCTGCTGCGCATCACCGCCAGCGGCGCGGCGATCGGGTTCAGCAGCTGGACGGGCGCGGCATTGCCGGCCAGGTCCCGTTCCCAGCGCGCCTCGACGAAGCTGAAGTTGATGGTCTCGTAATAGCCGCAGGCCGCCATCGCATGGCGCAGCGCATGCACGGAGCGGCGCGATTCGCTGTGAACCTTGCCGACCACCGGCGCCAACGGGGGCGTGGCCGGCAGCTGCGGATAGCCGAGCACACGGATCACCTCCTCGATCAGGTCCTCCTCGATCTGCAGGTCGAAGCGGTAGCTCGGCGGCGTCACCGTCAGCATGCCTTCAGCCTCCACGAAAGCCAGGCCCAAGCGCTTGAAGACCGCAGCGCACTGCGCCTGGGTGAGCGGCATGCCTATTACCTTGGCGGCACGCGCGACGCGCAGCGTCACCGGCTGGCGCGCCGGCAGCTGGGTGACCAGGTCGTCCATGGGACCGGCTTCGCCACCGCAGATCTCCAGGATCAGCTGCGTGATGCGCTCGATGTGCTCGACGGTCTGCGCAGGATCAACGCCGCGCTCAAAGCGATGGCCGGCGTCGGTCGAGAAGTTATAGCGGCGCGAGCGGCCCATCACCGCCTTGGGCCACCAGAATGCAGCCTCGACATAGACATTGCGGGTCTCGTCGGACACTGCGGTGGCATCGCCGCCCATGATGCCGGCCAGCGATTCGACCTGCTGGCGGTCGGCGATCACGCCGACCTGCTCGTCCACCTCGATGGTGTTGCCGTTCAGCAGCTTCAGCTGCTCGCCCTGCTTGCCCCAGCGCACGATCAGCTCGCCGTGGATTTTGTCGAGGTCAAATATGTGGCTGGGGCGGCCCAGCTCGAACATCACGTAGTTGGAGATGTCCACCAGCGGCGAGACCGAGCGCTGTCCGCAGCGTGCCAGACGCTCCACCATCCAGTCAGGCGTCTTGGCGCTGGTGTTGACTCCGCGCACGATGCGGCCCGAGAAGCGGCCGCACAGATCTGCAGCTTCTATGCACACCGGCAGCTTGTCCTGGTGCTTGACTTCAACGGGCGCGAAGCTCGGGGCCTGCAACGGCGCACCTGTCAGGGCGGCAACTTCGCGGGCGATGCCATAGACGCTCAGGCAATGCGCCAGGTTTGGCGTCAGCTTGAGCGTGAACAGGGTGTCGTCGAGCTTGAGGTGCTCGCGGATGTCCTGGCCAACGACAGCAGCGGCAGCCAGTTCCAGCAGCCCGCCATGGTCCTCGCTGAGCTTGAGCTCGCGGGCCGAGCACAGCATGCCGAAACTCTCGACACCGCGCAGCTTGCCCTTGCCGATCTTGAAGGGCTTGCCGTCCTCTCCCGGGGGCAGTTCGGCGCCGATCGTGGCCAGCGGCACCTTGATGCCGGCGCGTGCGTTCGGCGCACCGCAGACAATCTGCAACGGCTCCCCATTGTTGAAACCGAGGCCGGCATTGACCGTGCAGACGCGCAGTTTGTCGGCGTTGGGATGCTGCTCTGCCGTCAGGATCTCGGCCACCACGATGCCCTGGAAAGGCGGTGCCACCGGACGCAGCTCTTCGACCTCCAGACCGGACATGGTCAGCAGTTCAGCCAGCTCTTGAGTGTTCAGCGCGGGATTGCAGAAGGCCCGCAGCCAGGATTCAGGGAATTGCATGGTCTTAACTCTCTAGCGTCTTCGTTGGCGGTATGGGGCTTACTTGAACTGACTCAGGAAGCGCAGATCGCCATCGAAGAACAGGCGCAGGTCGTTGACGCCGTAGCGCAGCATGGCCAGCCGGTCTATGCCCGAACCGAAGGCAAAGCCGATGTACTTCTCGGGGTCCAGTCCCATATTGCGTATCACCTGCGGATGCACCTGCCCCGAGCCCGAGACCTCCAGCCAGCGCCCCTTCAGCGGACCGGAGCCGAACATCATGTCGATCTCGGCGCTGGGCTCGGTAAAGGGGAAGTAGCTGGGACGGAAGCGGATCTCCATGTCCGTCGTCTCGAAGAACTGCTGCATGAAGTTCACATAGACCGACTTCAAATCCTTGAACGAGATGTTCTCGCCCACCCATAGGCCCTCGACCTGGTGGAACATCGGCGAATGGGTCGCATCGCTGTCCACACGATAGGTGCGGCCGGGCGCGATCACCCGTATCTCGGGCATCACGCCGCCCGCCTCCATCAAGGCCCGATGCTTCTTGACATGCTGCACCGCATAGCGGATTTGCATGGGACTGGTATGGGTGCGCAAGACATGACCCCCTTCCACATAGAAGGTGTCGTGCATGGATCGCGCGGGGTGGTCCGCAGGCGTGTTGAGCGCGGTGAAGTTGAACCAGTCGTTCTCGATTTCCGGGCCATCGGCCACATCGAAGCCCATCGAACCGAAGATGGCCTCGATACGCTCCATCGCGCGAGTGATCGGATGCAGCCCGCCGGTGCCGCGACTGCGCCCCGGCAGGGTCACGTCCAGGGCCTCGGCCTTGAGCTGCATCGTCAGTTCGGCGTCGGCGAGCGCCTGACGGCGCGCGCTGAGCGCGGCCTCTATGCCCTGCTTGAGCTGGTTGATCTGGGCACCGCGGCTCTTCTTTTCCTCGACCGCGAGGCTGGCCAGCCCCTTCATCAGCTCAGTCACCTGGCCGCTCTTGCCCAGAAAGCGGGCCTTGGCGTTCTCCAGATCAGCGGGCGTTTGGGCGGCGGCGAAATCGGCGGTGGCCGTCTGCAGCATTTGATCGAGGTCGTTCATCGCGGGGCGATCAATGGTTTCGGTAGCAAAAAAGAAAAGGCCGAGCACCAGGGTGTCGGCCTTTAAAGGCGCGCCGCGGTTGTGACACCGAGGCAGCCGCAACCGCTTGCGCGGTCGGGCAATTAAGCGAGAGCGGCCTTCACCTTGGCGAAGATGCTGGCAAAACCAGCCGGATCGTTGACGGCGAGATCGGCCAGGACCTTGCGGTCGATGTCGATCTGGGCCTTCTTCAGGCCAGCAACGAACTTGCTGTAGGTCAGACCCAGGCCACGGCTTGCCGCGTTGATACGGGCAATCCACAGCTGGCGGAACACGCGCTTCTTGGCACGACGGTCACGGTAGGCGTACTGGCCCGCCTTCATCACCGCCTGCTTGGCGATGCGGAAGACGTTCTTACGACGACCACGGAAGCCCTTGGCCAGAGCCAGGACCTTCTTGTGACGAGCACGTGCGGTAACACCACGTTTGACGCGAGGCATGTTGTATCTCCTTCAGTTCGTGGAATTACAGACCAGCAAAAGGCAGCATCGCAGCGATGTGGCCCATATTGGTCTCATGCACGCTCACGGCGCCGCGCAGCTGACGCTTGTTCTTCGTGGTCTTCTTGGTCAGGATGTGGCGCTTGAACGCCTGACCGCGCTTGACGGTGCCACCCGGACGCACGCGAAAACGCTTCTTCGCGCTGCTCTTGGTCTTCATTTTGGGCATGTGATGCTCCTTCTAAATGCGTCCCAGGGGCGGTTGCGGGTTTCGCAACACTTGCCAGCCTCTGGAGACTAATGAGCCCGCCGACGACCAGATCGACGGGCCTGAAAACGCGCAGCGCCTCGGCAAAAACCGAACTGCTGCTTTGGGTTCTTAGCGCTTCTTAGGGGCAAGAACCATGATCATTTGCCGGCCTTCCAGCTTGGGCATGTTCTCCACCACCGCCACATCGGCCAGTTCATCGCGAATGCGTTCCAGCAGCCGCATGCCGATGTCCTGGTGCGTGATCTCGCGACCGCGGTAGCGCAGCGTCACCTTGCCCTTGTCGCCGTCCTCGGCGATGAAGCGGCGCAGATTGCGCATCTTGATCTGGTAGTCACCTTCGTCCGTACCCGGGCGGAACTTGACTTCCTTGATCTCGATGATCTTCTGCTTGGCCTTGGCCTCGGCAGCGCGCTTCTGCTCCTGATACTTGAACTTGCCATAGTCCATCAGCCGGCAGACCGGCGGCGTGGCCGTGGCAGAGATCTCAACCAGATCCACATCCAGCTCGCCCGCCATGCGCAGGGCTTCCTGAATGCTGACGATGCCCAGCGGTTCGTTTTCCGGACCGTTGAGGCGGACTTCGGGAGCCATGATTTCGCGGTTGAGCCTGTGCTTGCGCTCAGGAATCGCTCGGCGATCAGCAAAAGTAGCGATGGTGCAGACCTTTCAAAGAGCCCAAGGCAAGGGGCTCACCTATAAGCAAAAGCGCGCCAGATCCAACCGATCAGGCCTTGGTCGCGATATCGGCGGAGAACTTTTGGACAAAGCCCTCCAGGGACATCACGCCGAGGTCTTGGTTGCCACGGGCGCGCACCGCAACGGCTCCATTTGCCTTCTCCTTGTCGCCCACGACGAGGATGTACGGAACCTTTTGCACAGAATGCTCGCGGATTTTATACGTGATCTTCTCGTTCCGCAAATCAGCCTGAGCCCTAACTCCTTGTTTTTGCAGTGATTTCACGATTTCGGCAACGTAGTCGGCCTGCGCATCGGTGATATTGGCCACCACCACCTGGGTCGGTGCCAGCCACAGCGGCAGCGCGCCGGCATGCTGCTCGATCAGGATGCCAATGAAGCGCTCCAGGCTGCCGACGATGGCGCGATGCAGCATCACCGGCGTCTTGTGCTGGCCATCCTGATCGACGAACTCGGCGCCCAGGCGGGCCGGCATCGAGAAATCCACCTGCATGGTGCCGCACTGCCACTGGCGGCCCAGCGCGTCCTTCAACGTGTACTCGATCTTGGGGCCGTAAAAGGCACCATCGCCCGGCGCGATGATGAACTCCACACCCGAGGCGCGCAGCGATTCCATCAGCGCGAACTCGGCCTTGTCCCAGACCTCATCCGAGCCGATACGGGCCTCGGGCCGGGTGGCCACCTTGTAGATGATGTCGCTGAAGCCGAAGTCCTTATAGACCTTCTGCAGCAGCGCCGTGTAGTTGACGCATTCCTGCAGGATCTGGTCTTCGGTGCAGAAGATGTGGCCATCATCCTGGGTGAAGGCCCGCACCCGCATGATGCCGTGCAGGCCGCCGGTGGGTTCGTTGCGATGGCACTGGCCGAACTCGCCGAAGCGCAGCGGCAGATCACGGTAGCTCTTGATGCCGTGCTTGAAGATCAGGATGTGACCGGGGCAATTCATCGGCTTGAGCGCGTAGTCGCGCTTCTCCGACTCGGTGGTGAACATATTGTCCCGGTACTTGTCCCAGTGGCCGGTCTTCTCCCACAGGCCCTGGTCGAGGATCTGCGGGCCCTTGACCTCCTGATAGCCGTTGTCACGGTAGACCCGGCGCATGTACTGCTCGACCTCCTGCCAGACGGTCCAGCCCTTGGGATGCCAGAACACCGTGCCCGGCGAATGCTCGTCGATATGGAAGAGGTCCAGTTCCTTGCCCAGCTTGCGGTGGTCGCGCTTCTCGGCCTCCTCCAGCATGGTCAGGTACTGCTGCAGTTCCTCCTTGCTGGCCCAGGCCGTGCCGTAGACCCGCTGCAACATCTCGTTGCGATGGTCGCCGCGCCAGTAGGCACCCGCCACCTTCATCAGCTTGAAGTGCTTGAGCTTGCCGGTGGACGGCACATGCGGGCCGCGGCAGAGATCGGTGAAGCTGCCCTCGGCATAGAGCGACACGGCCTGGTCCGCCGGAATGCTCTCGATGATCTCGGCCTTGTAGGCCTCGCCGATGCTCTTGAAGTAGGCCACAGCCTCGTCGCGCGGCAGCACCGAGCGCAGGACCTTCTCGTCCCTCTTGGCGAGTTCGGCCATCTTCTTCTCGATGGCGACCAGATCATCGGGCGTGAACGGCCGCTTGTAGCTGAAGTCGTAGTAGAAGCCATGCTCGATCACCGGGCCGATCGTGACCTGGGCCTCGGGAAACAACTCCTTGACCGCATAGGCCAGCAGATGGGCGGTCGAGTGGCGTATCACCTCCAGGCCGTCCGCATCCTTGTCGGTGATGATGGCCAGCTGCGTATCGGCCTCGATCAGATGGCTGGTATCGACCAGACGCGCCGCCGCGCCGCTGCCCACACGGCCGGCCAGGGCTGCCTTGGCAAGGCCTGTACCTATCGATGCGGCCACCTCGGCCACCGTCACCGCCTGCGCGAACTCGCGCTTGGAGCCATCGGGCAATTGAATCGAAATCATCGTGAACACTCCGGGAATCAGGGGCGGCCCGCGCTCACGCTGCGATGCTCAAGGCAGGCCCGAAAAACAAAAAGCGCGGCCGGGTGCCGCGCTTCGTGGATGGCTTTGCAAAGCCAGGAGAAAGACGAGACGAGCCGCAGCCGACTAAACCATCAGGGTGGTGGTCGTAGTTCGCGGTGTCATAACCATCGTGCCTTTCTCGCCCTTGTTGCTTGAAGAGGCCCCGATTGTAGGCCATGCCTCGGCGCCTCACAAAGCCGGCACGTCCAGGCTGGGGCGCTCACAGGCCTCGATGAACTCGTCGCGCAGCTGCTCGCTGGCAGCAATCGCTGCGCCCCAGGCCTTGGCCCGGGCGGCCACATCGTCGCCGTAATGCTTGAAGTCGGCTCGGTCCGGCAGCTTGCCGCGCGGCAGTCGCCGCACCCAGTCGGGGTGCGGCGAGAGCAGCACCACATTGTCCAGCGCCCGGCTGGCCCGGTGCCGGTGGCGCAGGCCCTTGTCCAGCCAGCCCGGGATCACCTCACGCTGGAAATGCGGATACAGCACCAGGGCTTCGTCGGCCATGGCCGCATAGTTCAGATGCAGGTGGTAATCGGTGATGCCACCGTCCCAATAGGCGCCGCGCGGCGCGTCCTCGATATCGTGCACCGCCTGCAGCCAGAAGGGGATGGAACAGCTGGCCAGCAGAGCGGCCTGGAAGTTGGTCGCGCTCAGGCTCACTTGGCGGCTGCGAAAGTCGTTCAGCGCCACGGGCAGCGGCGCGCGCGGATCGGAAAACACCACCCGCTCCAGCCAGACCCCCAGGCCGTGGCGGCCGAACAGATTGCAGGCAAAGGCAGCCCCATAGCCCAGCGGCGTGCGCAGCCGGCCCTCGCGGCCGAGCAGGTGCAGGCCACGCGAGGTAAAGACATGCAGGCGGTACTGCGGGTGGGTCAGGGCCTGGGCCTCCAGGCCGTTGAAGCGCTCGGCCAGGAGACCGGCGAAGCCGCGGCTCACCACGGCGGCGCTGGGTGGCCGGCCGGGCGCGCTGTCATAGCGTTGGTGCAAATAGTCCTGCGCCAGGCGCTCGAAGCTGGCGCGCGCCTCGGCGGCATTGCGCGCCAGGCAGGCGCTGGCCATGCGCCAGGCACCGATGGAGGCGCCCAGCAGATGCAGCTCGCGCGACGCACGCAGCAGCCAGTCGCCGAACAGGAACTGGTCCAGCGGATTGAGGATCAGGCCCTTGGGACCACCGGCCGCCGCCGGCAGCACCCGCACGTCCTCGGGCCGCAGACCGCGCTCGCGCAGGCGGGCGCGGGCACGCGGCCCGGCATGGATCTGCAGCGCCGGCGTGCCAGCCATCAGAGTTTGAACTCCAGCATCGCTCCCCACCAGGTGCGACCCTCACGCACGGTGTCGCTGAATTCGCCGCTTGCCAGCAGGGTGCGCGAGCGGCCATCGACCGGCGCGAAGTTGTTGGCCATCAGGCGCAGCGAACTCGTACGGTTGAGCGCCAGCTGGGCGAACACATCGATGCCGCGTGCCCGGCCTTGATCCAGCCACTGGGTCTCGGACTGGCGGGTCTTGTAGCCCGGGGTGTAGGCCAGGCTCGCGCCTGTGCTCAGCGGCAGGCTGCTGAAACGGTAGTCAAAGCCCAGATTGGCCGACCAGGGCTGCTGCCCGTCCAGACGGTTGTCCGGGCCCTGCAACGCCTCGACACGCGAGCGGTAGACATTCAGCGAGCCGCGCAGATTCAGCGGCAGCTTGGGGTCGAAGAAGGCCGGCATCAGCTCGCCCGCCCGCCCCTTGAGCTCCAGCTCCAGCCCGCTGGTCGTCGCCTTGGAATAGTTGACCGGCCGCGACACCCAGCGCTGCACCGGCGACCAGGCCACCGTCTCCAGCGTGGTGCGGCTACGGATCAGGTCATCGACCTTGCGATGAAAGACGCCGATGCTGAACATGCCGCCGCCGACAAAGTACTTCTCGAAAGCGATGTCCAGGCCGGTCGCCAGCTCGGGCTTGAGCAGGGGGTTGCCGGCCCGGTCCGGCGAACCCTCGGCATTGGCCTGGGTCTCGTCCGGATAGCGGCCATTGAGCGCCGGGCGGCCCAGCAGCGCATTCAGCTCGGGCGCCTTGTAGCTGCGGGTCAGGCTGGCGCGGATCAGATCGCGGCCCTTGGGATCCAGCTTGTAGTTCAGGTGCCACAATGGCGTGATGACGCGGCTGCTGTTGCGCAGTTGCTCCGTGCTGCCGCGGCTCTCGGTCAGTATGCGTTCACCGCGCAGACCCAGATAGGTCGACCACTGCGGCGACAGCTCCCACTCGTCCTGGATGAACAAGGCCTGACGGTTGATGCGGGCGCCGAAGGGCTGGCCCTCGAACTCCGGCAGCTGGGCCACGCCGCCAATCGTGGTTTCGCGCCGCTCGTCGCGCTGCCGCCACTCGAAGTCCCAGCCCACGGTCAGATTGTGGTCCTCGCCGATCAGCTGGGCGTACTTGCCGCCCTGGGTGATGTTGCGATCCTCGTTATCGCCATTCGAGCGGCGCAGCAGGCCGCTGACCGGACTCGTCAGCACATCGAAGGTCCCCTTGGCGGACTGGGCGCCCAGCTTCAGCTCGACGCGCTGGCTGTCGCTGAAGCGGTTGGCGTACTGGGCATTGGCGCGCACCATCTGCCAGCTGCCCTTGCCGTCGTTGGGCTCGTCCAGAATGGCCTGGGCATCGGCCTCGTTGCTGTAGCGGGTGCTGTTGTTCCAATTGCCACGCTGTATGAAGCTCTGCAGCGAAAGGCTTTCCTCGTCGCTGATCTTCCAGTTGAGCCGCGGGCTGGTGTTGAAGCCATGGCCCCAGAAACGCTGGCTGGCCTCCTGCACCGAATCGACCAGCACACCGTCGGTGCCGGGCGCGAGGCGCTCGGTGCGGCTCTCATTGCGGCCGCGCCACTGGAACAGCGAGACCGGCACCGACACCGCCACCCCGCCCAGCACCCGTTCGCCCCAGGTGAAGTTGAGCCCGCCCACCGGCCGGTCGGCGTTATAGCCCAGGCGCAGGCCCAGATCGCGCTGGCGCACCCGTGGCGCGTCCTTGAGGATGATGTTGATCGCGCCGGCCACCGCCTGGGCGCTCTGCTCGGCGGTCGGTCCCTTGGTGACCTCGATGCGCTCCACCTGGGCCGGGTTCAGTTGGTCCAGCTGGAAGCCCGGCGGGGCCGGATCGCCGTTGATCAGGATCAGCGTGTAGCCGGCACCCAGGCCGCGCATGCGCGGCGCATTGCCCTGCACGCTGACGCCCGGCAGGCGCTTCAGCACATCGGCCACATTGCTGTCGCCGTACTTGTCCAACTCCTCGCGGCCGTAGATCTGCTTGGCCACCGGCGCGCGGCGGCGCAGCTCGTTGTCGCTCTGTGGCCTGGCCGTGATCTCCACCCGCTCCAGCTTGGTACCGGCGCGGGGCTGGGCATCGCCCGGGCCAGTGGGGCCTTCCTGAGCCCAGACGGCGCTGTAGGAAAGAACGGTCAGGGCGCAGGCGAGCTGACGCGGATTGAGGCTGAACATGGTGTCTGGCTTTCGGTGCTGGCATTTCAGGGCTGCGGGCGCAGCGAGCGGCACGATAGTGCATCGCGCCGATTCCTGCTGGCGCGATGCGATGAAGCGCCGGATCGCTGGCCTCAGCGCCGGCCCTGCAGCTTGGCGAAGGCCGCGGCCATTGCATTGCCGCCGGCCGCCGCGCTGCCGGCGGTACGCGCGGCCGGCGCCCGCTCCTGGCGGGCCGCCGGCCGGAAGGCGTTGTCGCTGCCGCCGGCCTTGCCGCGCGGCGAGGCCGCAGCGTCCAGCTTCATCGTCAGCGAGATGCGCTTGCGGGCCAGATCGACCTCCAGCACCCGGACCTTGACGATGTCACCGGTTTTCACCACCTCGCGCGCATCGCTGACGAACTTGTTCGAGAGCTGGCTCACATGCACCAGACCGTCCTGGTGCACACCCAGATCCACGAAGGCGCCGAACTGCGCCACATTGGAAACGGTGCCCTCCAGCACCATGCCCTCGCTGAGGTCCTTGATGTCCTCGACGCCCTCGTTGAAGCGCGCCACCTTGAAGTCCGGGCGCGGATCGCGGCCCGGTTTCTCCAGCTCGGCGAGCACATCCTTCACCGTGATGGCACCGAACTGCGCATCGGCAAAAGCTTCGGGCCTGAGCGCACGGATCACGTCGCTCTTGCCCATCAGCTCGGCCACCGGGCGCTGCACGCTGGCCAGGATCTTCTGCACCAGCGGATAGGTCTCGGGGTGCACGCCCGAGAGGTCCAGCGGGTTGTCGCCATCGCGGATGCGCAGGAAGCCGGCCGCCTGTTCGAAGGTCTTGGGCCCCAGGCCGCTGACGTCCAGCAGCTGCTGGCGGTTCCTGAACGCGCCGTGCGCATCGCGCCAGCGCACGATGGCTGCAGCCACCGCGCCGGAGAGGCCCGACACACGCGACAGCAGCGGCGCCGAGGCGGTATTGAGGTCCACGCCCACCGAGTTCACGCAGTCTTCCACAACCGCATCCAGCGTCCGGGCCAGCTCGCTCTGGTTGACATCATGCTGGTACTGGCCGACACCGATGCTCTTGGGGTCGATCTTGACCAGCTCGGCCAGCGGGTCTTGCAGGCGCCGCGCAATCGACACCGCGCCGCGCAGGCTCACGTCCAGCTCCGGCAGTTCCTTGGACGCGAACTCGGAGGCCGAGTAGACCGAGGCGCCGGCCTCGCTGACAACCACCTTCTCGATCTGCGTGCCGGGGGCCAGTTGCTGGATGCGCTTGATCAGGTCCGCGGCCAGCTTGTCGGTCTCGCGGCTGGCCGTGCCGTTGCCGATCGCGATCAGGTTCACCCCATGCGTGGCCACCAGGCGGCTCAGCGTGTGCAGCGCGCCTTCCCAGTCCTTGCGCGGCTCATGCGGGTAGACGGTGTGCGTGTCCAGCACGCGGCCGGTATCGCTGACCACCGCCACCTTGACACCGGTGCGTATGCCTGGGTCCAGGCCCATCACGACGCGCTTGCCGGCCGGCGCGGCCAGCAGCAGGTCGCGCAGGTTCTCGGCAAAGACCTTGATCGCTACCTTCTCGGCCTCGTCGCGCAGACGCGCAAACAGATCGCGCTCCAGGCTCATCGAGAGCTTGACCTTCCAGGTCCAGGCAACGGTCTTGCGGATCAGCGCGTCGCCAGCCCGGTTGGCATGACTCCAGCCCAGATGGCGGGCGATGCGGCCTTCCGCCAGGCCCAGCTGGCCGGCCACCACCTCCTCGTCCAACACCAGCTTGGCATCGAGGAACTCCTGGCTGCGGCCGCGGAACACCGCCAGCGCGCGGTGCGAGGGCACGGTGCGGATCGGTTCGGCGTAGTCGAAATAGTCGCGGAACTTGGCGATATCGGGATGATTCTCGTCCTTGCCCTCGCAGAGCTTGGACTGGAACAGGCCCTCGGCCCACAGCCATTCGCGCAGCTTGCCGATCAGCACCGCATCCTCGGCCCAGCGTTCGGACAGCAGATCGCGCACACCGTCCAGCACTGCAAAGGCGTCGGCGAAACCCGCGTCGGCATTGACGAAGCCGGCGGCCTGCTCAAGAGGGTCCAGCGTGGGGTCGGCGAAGAGCTTGTCCGCCAACGGTTCCAAGCCGGCCTCGCGGGCGATCATGCCCTTGGTGCGGCGCTTGGGCTTGTAGGGCAGGTACAGATCTTCCAGTTCCTGCTTGGTAGGCGCCGCCTCCACCGCAGCGCGCAGCTCGGGCGTCAGCTTGCCCTGTTCCTCGATGCTCTTGAGCACCGCGGCGCGCCGCTCCTCCAGCTCGCGCAGATAGGAAAGCCGGGCCTCCAGCTCGCGCAGCTGGATGTCGTCCAGCCCGTCGGTGGCTTCCTTGCGGTAGCGGGCGATGAAGGGCACGGTGGCGCCGCCATCCAGCAGCTCCACGGCTGCGTTGACCTGGGCCGGGCGGACTTTCAGCTCGGCGGCAATCTGAAGAAGGATCTTGTCCACAACAGCAAGGGGGCGAAAACTCGGAAGCGCGCGAGTGTGCCACAGGGGCAGCGCAACGCGGGCCGCGCTCAGCGCGCCGGGCCGCCGCCCTGCTCGAGCCAGGCGGCGGCGGCCTCGCCAGCCACCCAGCCGCTGGCCATGCTGGCCGTCAGCAGATAGCCGCCGGTGGGCGCCTCCCAGTCCAGCATCTCGCCGGCGCAGAACACCCCGGGCAGGGCCTTGATCATCAGGCCCGGGTCCAGCGCCTCCAGCACGACGCCGCCGGCGGTGCTGATCGCCTCGGCCACCGGCCGGGCGGCGGCCAGCCGCAGCGGCAGATGCTTCAGCGCCTGGGCCAGTTGCCGGGCATCGCCGTAGTCGCTCTTGCTGAGCACCTCGTGCAGCAGGCCGGCCTTCAGCCCCTCTATACCCAGCCGGCTCTTCAGATGGGTGGACAGCGAGCGTGAGCCGCGCGGCCGCGCCACCTCGGCAGCCACGAACTCGGCGCTGCGGTCGGGCAGCAGGTCCAGATGGATCAGGCACTCGCCGCGCGCCGCGATCGCCTCGCGTATCAGGCTGGAGGCCGCATAGACCAGCGAGCCCTCGATGCCGGTGGCTGTGACCACGAATTCCCCCTGGCGATCGAACAGCGGCCCGTCGTCGCCGGCGACGCTCAGGCGCACCGGCTTGACCGGCTGGCCGGCGAAGCGCTCGGCAAACAGCGCGCTCCAGCCCGGCGCCTCGGCCCCGCTGCGGCGCAGGCCCAGATCGAAGCCGCAGTTGGCCGGCCGCAGTGCGGCGACCGCCACCCCTTTTTGCTGCAGCAAGGGCACCCAGGCCGCATCCGAACCCAGCTGCGGCCAGGAGGCACCGCCCAGTGCCAGCACCAGCGCATCCGGCCGGCGCAGCTGCAGGCCCTCGGGGCCCTGCAGCAAGACCTGACCCTGGGCATCCCAGCCCAGCCAGCGCTGGCGCATCTGGAAGCGCACCCCCGCCGCGCGCAGCCGCGCCAGCCAGGCACGCAGCAGCGGCGCGGCTTTCATATCGACCGGGAACACCCGGCCCGAGCTGCCGACAAAGGTGGGCACGCCCAGCTCGGCCGCCCAGGCGCGCAGACCGGGTCCATCCAGCCTGGCCAGCCAGCGCGCCACCTCGGGCGCGCGCTGCGCATAGCGGCCGACGAAGGCCTCGGAGTCCTCGGAATGGGTGAGGTTCAGCCCGCCCTTGCCGGCCAGCAGAAATTTGCGGCCCACCGAGGGCATGGCATCACACAGCTCGACGCCCAGCCCGGCTGCGGCCAGGCGTTCAGCCGCCATCAGCCCTGCCGGCCCACCGCCGATGACCAGGGCGTGGCGTGGCGCGGTGGCAGGGGACGGGGCTGTGGACATGGCGGGGGCCGGCAAGGCGGCAGGAAAACTCGGGACGCGAGTGTGCCAGACCCTCAGCGCGCCCAGGCCGGGCGGCCTTGCTCAGGCCTTCTTCAGCGACTCGACCAGCTGCTGGCGCAGCGCCGGCTTGTCCTTGAAGGGGTCGCTGGGGTTGCGCACCATCATCAGGTCTTCCATACGGGTCTGCACGCTGGCTAGGGCCTGCGGATGGCTGAACACATAGAAGCGATCCTCGTCCATCGCGGCAAAGACCAGGGCTGCCACATCGGCGGCGCTGAGCTTGCCGGAGGACACCGCCTTGTCGCTCATCGCCTGCGAAATCAGCTGGCTGCGCGTCGGCTTGCCGGCCGCGAGCTCGCCGGGGCGGTTGCGGTGGCTCTGCGAGATGCCGGTGGGCACGAAGAAGGGGCACAGCACCGAGCAACGGACCTGCTCGCTGACCAGGGACAGGTCTTGATAGAGGGTTTCGCTCAAGGCCACGACCGCATGCTTGCTGACGTTGTAGACGCCCATATTGGGCGCATTGAGCAGGCCGGCCATCGAGGCGGTGTTGACGATATGGCCCTCGTAGCCGGGGTCGGCCGCGGCGGCGGCCAGCATCATCGGGGTGAACAGGCGCACCCCATGCACCACGCCCATCAGGTTGACGCCCAGCACCCATTCCCAGTCGGCCAGCGTGTTCTCCCACACCAGGCCGCCCGAGCCCACACCCGCGTTGTTGAAGACAAAGCTGGGCGCGCCAAAGCGCTCTTGCACCGCATCGGCCAGCGCCTGCATCTGATCGGCCTTGGCCACGTCCACGCGCCGCGCCAGCACCGGCACGCGGCCCTCGAACTCGGCCGCGGCCTTGTCCAGCGCATCCTGCTGCACATCGCAGAGCACGAGCTTCATGCCGCGCGCCGCAGCGAGCCGCGCCACTTCGAGGCCGAAGCCCGAACCGGCGCCGGTGATCACGGCCGTGCGGCCCTGGTAAGTCTTCATCTTGGCTCTCCTGCTTCTCTCTTGTCGCTTCAGGTCTGCTGCGCCGCCTTCTTCAGCGCATAGCCGATGCGCGGAAAGTGCACATGCACCATGCCGGCACGGGGATCCTCGCGGCGCAGCGTGATCTGGGCGGCGCTCAGGCCGACCAGCGTGCCGCTGACGGCATCGCGGGCGTAGTCGGTGGCCGACACCTCGACCGCATCGCCGGCCTCGAAGCCCTGGCCGGCCTGCACCTCGGTGGACTGCGGCGTGGCGCTGCGGGCAATGGCGATGGCCTCGGCGCTGCCGAGCTTCTCGCTGCGGCCATGGCCGGTGGCGGCGATGCGATCAAACCAGGCCGCCAGGCGTGGAAAGGCCTCAAGGATGCCGGCCACCGGCGGCGCGCGGCGGATGTACCAGAGGCTTTGCACGGCCGAGAAGTCGGCGATGCTGGGCACGCTGCCGCACAGAAAGGGCCGGCCGTCGAGCTGGCGTTCCAGCCGGCCGAGGTAGGTCTGCAGCGCGGCGGTGGCGTCGCGCGTGCTGGGCCGCTGCATGCCGGCCGTCATCGCGGCGCGGTCGGCCGCAAAGGCCTGCAGCATCTCGGGCGGCGCGCCGGCAAAGATGGCGGCGGCACCGGCCGGCTGCATGGTGTAGGGAATGGCCGCCCAGAACAGCTCGCTATCGGCCCATTGCGCCAGGATCTCGGCCGCGCCGCCGGCCTCGGCCGGATAGAGGCTGGGTTCAGGATGCAGCGCATCGACCACGCGGCACATCAGCGCGGTGTCGCAGAAGATGTCGGCGCCGATCTGCAAGAAAGGGGTGCGGCGGTAGCCGCCGGTCAGCGCCAGCACATCGGGCTTGGGCAGTATCACCGGCACGGTGACGCTGCGCCAGGCCAGGCCCTTGTAGCCCAGGATCAGGCGCATCTTCTCGGAGAAGGGCGAGCCGGCGTAATGGTGCAGGATCAGTTCGCTCATGGTGGCGGCGGCTCCCGGCGCATATCGATATGGGGAATGCCGTCCTCGTCGTAGACGGCCGAGACGGGCGCAAAGCCCAGGCTGGCATAGAAACCCTGCAGATGCGCCTGCGCGCTCAAGGCGATGGCCTGGCCGGGCCAGCGCTGCTCGCATTCGGCGATGGCGCGCTGCATCAGCGCCCTGCCCTGGCCGGCGCCGCGCGCCGCCGGCGCGCTCAGCACGCGGCCGATCTTGGGGCCGGCCGGTGTCGGGATCAGACGCGCGCAGGCCAGCAGCGCGCCGGACGCATCACGACCCAACAGGTGCAGGGCCATCAGGTCCTGCCCATCCGGGTCGAGATAGATGCAGCGCTGCTCGACGACGAAGACCTCGCTGCGCAGCTTCAGCAGCGCATAGAGCTCGCGCGCACTCAGGGCGTCGAGCGCGCAGCAGGTCCAGACCAGGGCCACAGCGGTTTAGATCAGCTTGACCAGTTGCTTGCCAAAGTTCTTGCCCTTGAGCAGCCCGAGGAAAGCTTCCGGCGCGGCGGCAATGCCGTCGGCGACGCTCTCGCGGTACTTGAGCTTGCCGGTGGCCACCAGCGTGCCCAGCTCCTTCAGCGCCTCGGGCCAGACCTCCATATGCTCGGAGACGATGAAGCCTTCGATCTTCATGCGGTTCACCAGGATCAGCTGGGGCGCCATCATCGGGATGGGTTCGCCGTTGTAGCCGGAGATCATGCCGCACATCGCCACGCGGCTGAAGGCATTGGCGCGCAGCATCACCGCGTCCAGGATCATGCCGCCGACATTCTCGAAATAGCCGTCGATGCCGTCCGGGCAGGCGGCCTTCAGCGCCGCAGACAGGCTCTTGACGTCCTTGTGCTCCTTGTAGTCGATGCAGGCATCGAAGCCCAGCTGCTCGACCACATAACGGCATTTGTCAGCACCCCCGGCAATGCCGACCGCGCGCGCACCGCGCACCTTGGCCAGTTGGCCCACCACGGTGCCCACCGCGCCGCTGGCGGCGCTGACCACCACCGTCTCGCCGGCCTTGGGGTTGATGATCTTGACCAGGCCATACCAGCCGGTGACGCCGGGCATGCCCACCGCGCCCAGATAGGCCGACAGCGGGATGTGGGTGGTGTCCACCTTCTGCAGCACGCCGCGCTGGCTGGCGTCGACCAGCTGGTACTCCTGCCAGCCGCCCATGCCAACGACCTTGTCGCCGACCGCGAAATGCGGGTTCTTGGACTCGACCACCTCGCCCACCGTGCCGCCTATCATCACCTCGTTGAGGGGCTGCGGCTGGGCGTAGCTCTTGCCCTCGTTCATGCGGCCGCGCATATAGGGGTCGAGGCTGAGGTAGTGGTTGCGCACCAGCACCTGGCCCTCGACCAGCGCCGGCACGGCGCTCTCGACCAGCTTGAAGTTGTCGGCGGTGGGCTCGCCCTGCGGGCGGCTGGCGAGCTGGATTTGGCGATTGACGGTCATGGTGCATACCTCCTTGAGCAAGATCAGACCGGCGCATTGAAGCATGCGCGCAGTGCGCCCGGCGTCTCGCGGGCGACAAAATCGAACGATCGTTCTATTCGGACCGACGCTCAGCCGGCTTCGTCCTTGCGCTGCAACGGCTTGAGGCTGCGACCCCGGCCAGGCAGCGCCTTCAGATACTTGAAGGTGCCGGTGGCATGGGCACAGAGCTTGCCGTCCTCGCCCAGCACCGAGCCTTCGCAGAAGGCCATGGTGGTGGAGCGGTGCAGCAGCTTGGCCACCGCGCGCAACTCGCCCTCGCCGGGGCGCATGAAGCTGGTCTTCATCTCGACGGTGACGACCCCGGGGCCGAAGCCCGGCTGATCGGCATGGATGCTGCGTGCCGCATGGGCCATGGCCACATCCAGCAGCGTCATCAGCACGCCGCCATGGGCCACCTCCCAGGAGTTCAGATGCCCTTCGCGCAGGTCCACCCGCAGCTCGGCAGCGCCCTCGCCCATGCTGTGCAGCTCGAAGCCCAGCTGCTCGACGAAGGGGATGTGAACGGGAAAGGCGAGCGGGGCGGACTTGTGGCGGCTCATGCGTGTTCAGGCTCCATGGATGGCAGAGACGCCGCCGTCCACCGCCAGGATCTGGCCGGTGATGTGCTTGCCGGCGCGCGAGGCGAACAGCAGGGCGGCGCCCTTCAGGTCCTCATCATCGCCGATGCGGTTCAGCGGCGCCTTGGCCGCCATGTTTTCCTCGCCCAGCGCGGCCAGCAGGCCCTTGGTCATCTTGCTGGGGAAGAAGCCCGGCGCCAGCGCGTTGACGGTGATGCCGTATTGCCCCCACTCGCCGGCCAGCGCGCGGGTGAAGTTCACCGCCGCCCCCTTGCTGGTGTTGTAGGCAATGGTCTTCATCGCCGGCGTGTTCCCGGCCAGGCCGGCGATCGAAGCCACATTGATGATGCGGCCGTAGCGGCGCGGGATCATGCTCTGGCGCGCCACCTCCTGGCTCATCACGAAGAGGCTGCGGATGTTCAGGTTCATCACCTTGTCCCAGGCCTCGACCGGATGGTCCTCGGCCGGCGCACCCCAGGTGGCGCCGGCGTTGTTGACCAGGATGTCGATGCGGCCCAGGCGCTCCATGGTCTGGCCGACCACGCCACGGGCCTGCAACTCGTCGGCCGCATCGGCGGCGATCCAGCGGGCGTCGATGCCGCGGTCCTGCAGCAGGGCCACCGCCTCCTCCAGATCGGCGGCCTTGCGCGAACTCAGCATGATCTTGGCACCGGCCTCGCCCAGGCTCTCGGCGATCTGCAGACCCAGGCCGCGCGAGCCGCCGGTCACCAGGGCCACCTGGCCGCTCAGATCGAACAGGTCTTGAACACGTGTCGTCGTTGTCATCGTTTGTCTCCAGAAACAGTCAGGGCCAGCGCGAGCGCAGCCAGATCAGCAGCAGACCGGCAGCGGCGGCCACAGCGCCGACGGTGATCAGCCCGCCGCCCAGCGGCGCAGCGCCGCCCCGCAGCACGAACAGTCCGAGGCTGGCCGCCAGCGCGCCGCCGTAAATCAGTATCCAGACCAGGCGCTCTATCCAGATCAGCTTAGAACCAGGCATCGCCCATCTCCCTGCACAAGGCCTCGCGGCTGGACACCACGGCCAGCCAGGCCTCGATCTTAGGAAGTTCGTAGGCGTAGAAATAGCGGGCCGCCGCGCGCTTGCCGCGGGCAAAGTCCGAATCGCCGGCTGCGCACAGGCTCAGCTCCAGCCACAGCCAGGCCAGCACCGTATGGCCGAAGGCCTGCAGATAGGGCGTGGCATTGGCCAAGGCCTCCTCGGGTACGCCGCTGGCCCAGGCCTCCCGGGTGGCACGGCCCAGCTTCGCCATGGCGGCGGCGAGCTGCCCGGCCTGCTCGGCCAGAGCGGGCTGCTGCCGTGCTGCCGCGACGGTCTTGGCTACGCGCGCAGCCAGGGCCAGCAAGGCCTTGCCGTCGTCCATCACCACCTTGCGGCCCAGCAGGTCCAGGCCCTGGATGCCATGCGTGCCCTCGTGGATCATGTTCAGGCGGTTGTCGCGCCAGTACTGCTCTACGGGGAAGTCGCGCGTATAGCCGTAGCCGCCCAGCACCTGGATGGCCAGCGAGTTGGCCTCCAGGCACCACTCGCTGGGCCAGCTCTTGGCGATCGGAATCAGCACCTCCAGCAGCGCCTGGGCCTCGGCCGCGGCTTCCGGCGCGCCGCTGTGCTGCTCGTCCACCAGGCGCGCGCATAACAGCTCCAGTGCCAGCCCGCCCTCGACATAGCTCTTCTGCGCCAGCAGCATGCGCTTGACGTCGGCATGCTCGATGATCGGCCGTTGCGGCGAGGCTGCATCCTTGCCGGCGGCCGTCATGGGCCGGCCCTGCGGACGCTGGCGCGCATAGTCCAGGCTGGCTTCATAGCCGGCATAGCCCAGCATCACCGCGCCCAGGCCCACGCCGATGCGCGCCTCGTTCATCATGTGGAACATGCACTTCAGGCCTTCGCCGGGCTTGCCGACCAGATAGCCCACCGCACCTGCATTGCCACCCGGCTTGAACTTGCCTTCGCCGAAGTTCAACAAGGTGTTGGTCGTGCCGCGATAGCCCAGCTTGTGGTTCAGCCCGGCCAGCGCCACATCGTTGCGCTCGCCGGTCAGCTCGGCACGCTCGTTGACCATCTTCTTGGGCACGATGAACAGCGAGATGCCGCGGGTGCCGGGGATGGTCTTGCCATCCGGCCCGGGGATTTTGGCCAGCACCAGATGGATGATGTTCTCGCTGATCTCGTGCTCGCCGCCCGAGATCCACATCTTGTTGCCCTTGAGCCGATAACGTGGGCCCAGCGCGTCCTGCTCGAAGCCCTCGCCGTCCGGCTCGGCCCGGGTGGCCACGTCCGACAGCGAGGAGCCCGCCTGCGGCTCGGACAGGCACATGGTGCCGAACCAGCGGCCCGCGAACTCGTTCTTGGCGAAGACCTCGCGCTGCAGCGGCGTGCCATGGGCCATCAGCAGGCTGGCATTGCCGCTGGTAAGCATGGCGTAGCCGCTCATCGCGACGCTGGCCTTGCTGAAGAAGGCATTGGCCGCCATCTCGATCACGCAGGGCAGCTGCATGCCGCCGATCTCGTAGTCCTGCGCGGCGGCCAGCATGCCGGACTCGATATAGGCGGCCAAGGCCTCATGCGTGGCCTGCGGCAACTGCACGCGTTCGCCGTCGAAGTGAGGCTCCTGCGTATCAGCCAGGCGGTTGAAGGGCGCGAACTTCTCGCGCGCGATCCGCTCGCAGCTGTCCAGCACCGCGGCGAAGGTCTCGGCCGAATGTTCGGCAAAGCGCTCGCGCTGGGTCAGGTCGCTGACCTTGAGCCAGTCGTTGAGCAGAAAGTCCAGGGTCTGGCGCATGAATGCAGGCTCCGTCGCGAAATCAGAGCACTTCAAAGACCCCGGCCGCGCCCATGCCGCCGCCTATGCACATGGTCACGCAGACGCGCTTGGCACCGCGGCGCCGGCCTTCGATCAGCGCATGGCCGGTCAGGCGCTGGCCCGAGACGCCGTAGGGGTGGCCCACCGCGATGGCACCGCCGTTGACGTTCAGGCGCTCCATCGGGATGCCCAGCGTGTCGGCGCAGTACAGCACCTGCACCGCGAAGGCCTCGTTGAGCTCCCACAGGTCGATGTCCGAGACCTTCAGGCCCAGCTTCTTCAGCACCTTGGGCACTGCGAATACCGGACCAATGCCCATCTCGTCGGGCTCGCAACCCGCCACCGCGAAACCGAGGAAGCGGCCCAGGGGCTTGAGATTGTGCTTCTGTGCGTACTCTTCGCTGACCACCACGCAGGCGCCTGCGCCATCGCTGAACTGGCTGGCATTGCCGGCCGAGATCAGACCGCCCGGCAGGGCCGAGCGCAGGTCCTTGATGCCCTCATAGGTGGTGCCCTCGCGCAAGCCTTCATCGGCGCTGATGGTCACTTCCTTGCTGCTCATGCCCAGCACCTTGTCGACCACGCCCATGGTGGTGGTCACGCTGACCATCTCATCGGCGAACTTGCCGGCAGCCTGGGCCGCACAGGCCTTTTGCTGGCTGGCGGCGCCGTACTGGTCCATGCGCTCGCGGTCGATGCCATAGCGCTTGGCCACTGTTTCAGCGGTCTGCAGCATGCTCCAGTAGATCTCGGGCTTGTTCTGGGTCAGCCAGCTGTCGGCGTACATATGGCGGTTGGCTTCGTTCTGCACGCAGGAGATGCTCTCCACACCGCCAGCGACGAATACATCGCCCTCGCCGGCGATCACGCGCTGCGCGGCCATCGCGATGGTCTGCAGGCCCGAGGAACAGAAACGGTTGATGGTGACGCCGGACACCGTGATCGGCAGACCGGCGCGCAGCGCGATCTGGCGCGCGATATTGCCGCCGGTGGCACCTTCGGGCGTGGCGCAGCCCATCAGCACATCCTCGATGGCGCCGGGCTCGATGCCGGCACGCTCGACGGCGGCCTTGACCGCATGGCCGCCCAGGGTCGCGCCATGGGTCATATTGAAAGCACCCTTCCAGCTCTTGGCCAGCGGGGTGCGTGCGGTAGAAACAATGACGGCGTTGCTCATGATGTTCGGTACTCGCTCGCTAGAGAGGCTTCAGGAGAAGGACTTGCCTTCGGCGACCAGGCGCTGGATCAGCGGCGCCGGTTCCCAGAACTTGGCGTCGTCGTTGGGGTTCTTGGCAAAGCGCCGCATCGCCTGCACCACATTGAACAGGCCCACCGTGTCGGCATAGCACATCGGGCCGCCGCGCCACAGCGGGAAGCCGTAGCCGGTCAGGTAGACCATGTCCACATCGGAGGCGCGCTGGGCGATGCCCTCCTCCAGCAGATGGGCCGCCTCGTTGACCAGCGCGAACACCAGGCGCTGCACGATCTCCTCGTCGCTGATCTGGCGGGTCTGGATGCCGATCGCGGCCCGGTGCTTGGCCAGCATCTCGTCGACCACCTTGGAGGGGATCGCATCGCGCTTGCCCGGCACATAGTCGTACCAGCCGGCGCCGGTCTTCTGGCCATAACGACCCAGCTCGCACAGGCGGTCGGCGCTGGCCGAGTACTTCATAGTCGGCTTTTCGATGTAGCGACGCTTGCGGATCGCCCAGCCGATGTCATTGCCGGCCAAGTCACCCATGCGGAAGGGGCCCATCGCGAAGCCGAACTTCTCGACCGCGCGGTCCACCTGCGCCGGGCTGCAGCCTTCATCGAGCAGGAAGCCGGCCTGGCGGCTGTACTGCTCGATCATGCGGTTGCCGATGAAGCCGTCGCACACACCCGAGACCACGGCCGTCTTCTTGATCTTCTTGGCCGTGGCCATCACCGTGGCCAGCACGTCCTTGGCGGTGGCCTTGCCGCGCACCACTTCCAGCAGCTTCATCACGTTGGCGGGGCTGAAGAAGTGCATGCCCACCACATCCTGCGGGCGCTTCGTGAAAGACGCGATCTTGTCCACGTCCAGCGTCGAGGTGTTGGAGGCCAGGATGGCGCCGGGCTTGGCGACCGCGTCCAGCTGCTTGAACACAGCTTCCTTGACGCCGATCTCCTCGAACACCGCCTCGATGATGAGGTCGCTGTCCTTCAGGTCCTCGTAGCTCAGCGTGGTGGACAGCAGGGCCATGCGCTGCGCGTACTTGTCTTCCTTCAGCTTGCCCTTCTTGACCTGGGCTTCGTAGTTCTTCCTGATGGTGGCCACGCCGCGATCCAGCGCTTCCTGCTTGGTCTCCAGGATGGTGACCGGCAGGCCGGCATTCAGGAAGTTCATGGCGATGCCGCCACCCATGGTGCCGGCGCCGATCACGCCCACCTTTTTGATCTCGCGCTGCGGCGTGCTGTCCGGCACGTCGCCGATCTTGCTGGCGGCGCGCTCGGCGAAGAAAGCATGGCGCAGGGCCTTGGATTCCGGTGTCATCATCAGCGCCGCAAAGCCTTCGCGCTCGGCCTTCATGCCGTCGTCGAACTTCTGGTTCACCGAGGCAGCCACCGCCTCCAGGCAACGCAGCGGCGCCGGGAAGTTCTTGCTCATGCCGCCGACCATATTGCGGGCGAACTGGAAGAAGGCTTCCGGATTGGGGTGACGGGCCTTGAGCTCGCGCACCTTGGGCAGCGGGCGCCCGGATTCGTGATCTCGGGCGACCTCGTTGGCATAGGCGATTGCGCCCTCCAGCAGATCGCCTTCGATGATCTTCTGGAACAACTGCTGCCCCGGTACCTGGGCCAGCAGCTCGCTCGCGACCGGCTCGCCGCTAACGATCATGTTCAGCGCAGGCTCCACGCCCAGCGCGCGCGGCAGGCGCTGCGTGCCGCCGGCACCCGGCAACAGGCCCAGCTTGACCTCGGGTAGCGCGATCTTGGCGCCCGGAGCCGCCACGCGGTAGTGGCAACCCAGCGCCAGCTCCAGGCCGCCGCCCATGCAGACCGTGTGCACCGCGGCGACCACCGGCTTGCTGCAGTTCTCCACCACCGCGATCAAACTCAGCAGATTGGGTTCGGCCAGGGCCTTTGGGCTGCCGAACTCGCGGATGTCCGCCCCGCCCGAGAAGGCCTTGCCGGCGCCGGTGATCACCACCGCCTTGACCGCCGCATCGTCCTCGGCCTGCACGATGCCGGCGGCGGCGGCCTTGCGGGTCTCGTAGCCCAGGCCGTTGACCGGCGGATTGCTGAGCGTGATCACGGCCACCGCGCCGCGGACTTCGTAAGTAGCAGTCATGCTGACCCCTTCTTTGCTTGCTCGGGAAAAAGGACAAATAGAACGATCGTTCGATTCTAGGCATGGCCCGTCGCGCCGACCTGTCCCTGGCGTGACAATGCTCGGCGCTTGACGGCGCCGGGTCGGCTGCGGCTAGAATGGCTACCGACGCTTCAATGGTGTCACCGCCGATTTACCAACTACTTGCGGGCGGTCTACAAATGCGGCTAAAGCGTTGCGGCTCCGCTGCCCCGGGACCGGCAAACGCCGGCGACACCATGGGCAGCGGAGTTTTTCATTCATGCATGAACTGGCCAGTTTCGATCGTCTGATCGCTCGTTCCCACCCGAGCCTGAGCCCCCTGAACCAGCCTACCGCAAGCCTGTTGCGCGACCCCGAGGGTCAGGTCGTGCGCAGGCTGGCGCGGGGCGCGGGCCTGGCACACGACATTCTCGTGGCCGCCCACCGCATCGCCGCCGGCGACTGGCTGGGCCTGCTGGCCGATGATGGCCAGACCCCTGTGCGCGGTCGCCCGCGGCAGGCCTGGCGTCTGGCCCTGCTGCGCGCCGAGCGGCACGGTCAGGCCCGCACCCAGCGCGACGGCGGCCCGCTGTGGCTGAGCCCCGCCCTGCCCGCCGCCTGCGGCCGCCCGGGGCAGGCGCCGGCGCTGCTGCGCCAGCAGGCCGAGGCGCTGGCACTGCGGCAGCTGTGGCAGCAGGGCTGGCGCTGGTAGGCACGCGGCCTCAGACCTCCAGCCACTCCTTGCGGATATAGGTGTTGCCGCGCAGATCCGCCGGCGTGCCCTCAAAGACGATGCGGCCATGGCCCATCACATAGCAGCGCTCCGAGATCTCCAGCGCGATGGCCAGCTTCTGCTCGACCAGCAGCACCGAGATGCCGCGGCGCTTGAGCTCCTTCAGATACTCGGCCACCAGCTCGACGATCTTGGGCGCCAGGCCCTCGGTGGGCTCATCGATCATGATCAGATCGGGGTCGCCCATCAGCGTGCGGCACAGCGTCAGCATCTGCTGCTCGCCGCCGGACAGCACGCCGGCCTCGGTATGCTGGCGCTCCTTCAGGCGCGGGAACATCTGGTACATATCGTCGAAGCCCCAGCGCGCATTTTTCTGTTTGGCGCCGCCCTTCTGCCCCAGCATCAGGTTCTGATGCACGGTCAGCTTGGGGAAGATGTCGCGGTTCTCGGGCACATAGCCCAGGCCCAGATGCGCGATCTCGTAGGCCTTGCGGCCCAGCAGCGCCTGTGCGCCGAACTGAATGCTGCCGGTGCCGTCGACCTGGCCCATGATGGTCTTGACGGTGGTGGAACGCCCCGAGCCGTTGCGGCCCAGCAGGCTGACGATCTCACCGGGCCTGACCTCCATGCTGACCCCATGCAGCACATGGCTCTTGCCGTAGAAGGCATGGACATTGTCCAGCTTCAACAAGCGGCCGCCCTGGTCCTTTCCCGCGTCGCTGTTCGCGCTCATGCCGCCACCCCCGCGGTTCCCGCCGCCTGCTGCTCGGCCAGTACCGAGCCCAGATAGGCTTCCTGCACTCTTGCGTTGGCGCGCACCGCCTCGGGTGTGTCAAAGGCGATCACCTCGCCATAGACCAGCACCGCAATGCGGTCGGCCAGGCCGAACACCACGCCCATATCGTGCTCCACCGTCAGCAGGGTCTTGCCCTCGGTGACCTCGCGTATCAGTTGGATGAAGCGCTTGGTCTCGCTCTTGCTCATGCCGGCGGTGGGCTCGTCCAGCAGGATCACCCTGGAGCCGCCGGCAATGGTGATGCCAATCTCCAGCTGGCGCGCCTCGGCATAGGTGAGATTCATCGCCGGCACATCGCGGCGCTTGTCGAGCTTGATCATCTCCAGCACCTCTTCGGCGCGGTCGTTGGCATCGTCCAGGTCGGCGAGAAACTTCCAGAAGGCATAGCGATGGCCCATGGACCACAGCACCGCGCAGCGGATGTTTTCGAACACCGACAGCCGGGTGAACAGATTGCTGACCTGGAAGCTGCGCGACAGGCCCAGCCGATTCACCGCATAGGGCTTCATGCCGTCGATGCGCCGGCCATGCAGATGGATCTCGCCGCTGGTGGGCGCGAAGCGGCCGCTGATCAGATTGAACAGCGTGCTCTTGCCGGCCCCGTTGGGCCCGATGATGGCGACCCGCTCGCCGGGACGCACCGCCAGCTCGGCGCCGCGGATGATCTCGCTCTTGCCGAAGCTCTTGCGCAGCGCGCGCAGCTCCAGCGCATAGGCCTGGGAAGGCCGGTTCGGCTCGCTCATGTGGACAGGCTCTCCCGACGCTTGATCTCTTTCTCTATGTCTTCCTGGATCTCGTCCCACTCGGCCTTGAACTGACGGCGCGCGAGCTCGAACAGGCCCAGGCCGGCCAGCAGCAGGAAGATCGCCCCGACCCAGGCGTCAACCCCCTGGCTGTTCAGCGCAATGCCCATGAAGCTCATCTCGGGACCCAGGGCGGCATTGAGCTGCCAGTGGTAGAGCATCTCCACCATCGCGGCAGCGCCCAGCAGCACCGCCAGGCCGGTGCCGAACAGGGCCAGATAGCTGGTCCACAGCTTGGAGAGCTTGCCGAAGGCCGCGACACGCAGATTCATCATGATCAGCGCCGCGAAGCCACCCGGCGCATACATCACCATGAACAGGAAGACCAGGCCCAGATAGAGCAGCCAGGCCGAGGTCAGCTCCGACAGCAGCACGCCCGCCAGCACCATCAGCACCGCGCCGATGATGGGCCCGAAGAAGAAGGTGGCACCGCCCAGGAAGGTGAACAGCAGATAGCCGCCCGAGCGCAGCGCGCCCACCACCTCGGCGGTGACGATCTCGAAGTTGATCGCGCCCAGGCCGCCGGCCACGCCGGCGAAGAAGCCCGAGATCATGAAGGCCAGGAAGCGCACCCACTGGGTGTCATAGCCGATGAACTCGACCCGCTCGGGGTTGTCGCGCACCGCATTGAGCATGCGGCCCAGCGGCGTGCGCGTCAGCGCGAACAGCAGCGCGGTGCAGACGAAGCAGTAGACGGCAATCAGGTAATAGACCTGGATCTGCGGGCCGAAGCTGATGCCGAAGAAGGGTTGGCCCACCACCCGGTTGGTGGAGATGCCGCCCTCGCCGCCGAAGAACTCGGGCAGCATCAGCGACATGGACCAGATCAGCTCGCCCACGCCCAGCGTGATCATCGCGAAAGGCGTGCCCGACTTCTTGGTCGAGACATAGCCGAACAGCAGCGCAAAGAAGAGGCCAGCCAGGCCGCCGACCAGGGGCACCAGGCTGATCGGCAGGCTCAGCTGCCCGGCCGACACCAGGTTCAGCGTGTGTATGGCCAGGTAGCTGCCCAGCCCGCTGTAGACCGCATGGCCGAAGCTGAGCATGCCGCCCTGGCCCAGCAGCAGGTTGTAGGCCAGGCAGGCGATGATGGCGATGCCCATCTGCGACAGCATGGTGTGCGACAGGCCCGAGGTCCAGATCAGCGGGGCCACCGCCAGGATCAGGGCATAGAGGCCCCAGACGAACCAGCGGCCGACGTTGTAGGGCTTGAAGTGGTAATGCGGCAGGTGCGCGGGTGTGTGCGTCATGTCATTCGTCCCGGGTACCCATCAGGCCCTTGGGGCGGAAGATCAGGATCAGCACCATCAGCAGATAGGGCAGTATCGGTGCGACCTGGGACAGGCTGAGCTTGAGCAGCGGATAGCCGAAGGTATCGGGGCCCAGCTTGAACAGCGTGGCCAGCGAGCCGTCCACCGTCAGCGGCAGGGTCTGCAGCAGGCCGATCAAGATGGAGGCCACAAAGGCCCCGGCCAGCGAGCCAACCCCGCCGACCACCACCACCACGAAGATGATGGAGCCGACGATGATGGCCATCGAAGGCTCGGTGACGAAGGTGATGCCCCCGATCACGCCCGCCAGGCCGGCCAGCGCACAGCCGCTGCCGAACACCAGCATCAGCACCCGCGGCACGTTGTGGCCCAGGGCCTCCACCATCTCCGGATGGGTCAATGCGGCCTGTATCACCAGGCCGATGCGGGTGCGGGTCAGTAGCAGCCACAGCGCCACCAGCATGGCCAGGGCCACCGCCATCATGAAGGCGCGGGTCAGCGGGAACTTGGAGCAGATCACGCCGGCCGCCGCGCACAGCCCCGGACCGGCCTCACCCAAGGCCAGGCTCATGCCCTGGCCGGGGCTTTGTATGAAGGTGAAGGCCGGGCCCTGCAGGGCCGCCGGCGGATTGAAGGACAAGGCGGTGCGGCCCCAGATCAGTTGCACCAGCTCCAGGATCAGATAGGACAGGCCGAAGGTGATCAGCAGTTCCGGCACATGGCCGAACTTGTGGACCTTGCGCAAGGCCAGGCGCTCGAAGCCGGCGCCCGCCAAGCCCACCAGCAGCGGTGCGATCAGCAGGGCCGGCCAGAAGCCGACCAGCCCGGACAGCGTGTAGGCGAAGTAGGCGCCCAGCATATAGAAGCTGGCATGGGCAAAGTTGAGCACGCCCATCATGCTGAAGATCAGCGTGAGGCCCGAGCTCAGCATGAACAGCAGCAGGCCCGAGGACAGGCCGTTCAGCAGATTGATCAGGAATTGGTCCACGGGTGGTCAGGGCAAGGGCCGCAGCCGCGTTGACGAAAGGAACCGCTGCAGCGGAGCCCCGGCGGGCTCCGCTGTGCGATCAGGGCAGGCTGATCAGGTCAATCGGGTCGCTCAGCCCGGCCGCTTCATCTGGCAGGAGGTCGGCGTGCTCGACACATAGGGCTCGAAGGTGCGCACCGGCACAAAGGTCATGCCGGTCTTCTCCGGGCTGTAGCTGTTCTTCGCGTCGGTCTTCTGCCAGACCGACAGGTACAGGGTCTGCTGCAGCTGGTGGTCGGACTTGCGCATCTCGACCTCGCCATTGAAGCTCTTGGTCTTCATGCCCTCCAGCACCGCGGCCACCTTGACCGGGTCGGTGCTCTTGGCCTTGGCGAAGGCCTCGCCCAGCAGCGTGTAGATGTGGATCACGCTGCCGGTGTAGAAGTCCGAGTTGAACTTGTCCTGGAACTCCTGCTGCCACTTGGACATCTGGCCGCCCATGTTGTAGTGGTTGTAGGAGATCTGGTAGACGCGGCCGGCCGAGCCGGTGCCCAGCGCGGTAGGCGTGCCGGTGACGCCGGCGTAGTAGGTGAAGAACTTGCCGTTGTAGCCGGCCTCGTTGGCGGCCTTCACCAGCAGGGCCAGGTCCGAGCCCCAGTTGCCGGTGATCACCGTGTCGGCGCCGCTGGCCTTGATCTTGGCGATATAGGGCGCGAAGTCACGCACCTGGGCCAGCGGGTGCAGATCCTCGCCGGCGATCTTCACGTCCGGGCGCTTGCGGGCCAGCATCTCCTTGGCGTACTTGGCGACCTGATGGCCGTGCGCATAGTTCTGGTTCAGCAGATAGACGCTCTTGATGTCGGGCTGGTCCTTCATGAAGGTGGTCATCGCCTCCATCTTCATCGAGGTGTCGGCGTCGGTGCGGAAATGCCAGTAGCTGCACTTGCTATTGGTCAGATCGGGATCGACGGCCGAGTGGTTCAGGTACAGCACCTCCTTGCCGGGATTGCGCTCGTTGTGCTTGTTGACCGCGTCGATGATGGCCAGCGCCGCCCCCGAACCATTGCCCTGGGTGACGTAGCGCACGCCCTGATCGATGGCCGACTTCAGCGCGTTCAGCGACTCGGCCGGGCTGAGCTTGTTGTCGATCGCGATGATCTCGAACTTGACGCCGGCCGGGTTGCTGGCATTGAACTTCTCGGCGAAGAACTGGAAGCTCTTGACCTGGTTCTGGCCCACCGGCGCCATCAGACCGGACAGCGGATCGATCCAGGCGATCTTGACCGTCTCGCCCTTCTGCGCATGCGCGGCAGCCGCCACCGTCAGCAGCGCTGCGGCGGTGACCAGTCGGAGGGCGTTCTTGCTATTGCTGACCATCGTTGTCTCCTTTGTGTATGAAAGGCGTGTCGAGCTGTTGTCGCTGTGACGCGGCCCCACGGTAATGGAAGCCGCGCCAGCCATGGCCTGGGGACTACCCCCAGCGGGCCGACTCAGAGGCCGGGCAGGCGGTGGCTCTTGAACTGCTCGCGCAGCTTGAGCTTGAGCAGCTTGCCGGTGGCGGTATGGGGCAGTTCGTCGACGAAGACCACATCGTCGGGAATCTGCCATTTGGCGATGCGGCCCTCATAGAAGCCCAGCAGCTCTTCACGGCTGAGCTCGGCGCCGGGCTTTCTGACCACCACCAGCAGCGGCCGCTCATCCCACTTGGGATGCGCGCAGGCGATCGCGGCCGCCTCGTGCACCGCCGGGTGAGCCATCGCGATGTTCTCCAGATCGATGGAGCTGATCCATTCGCCACCGCTCTTGATCACGTCCTTGCTGCGGTCGGTGATCTGCATGAAACCGTCGGCATCGATGGTGGCCACATCGCCGGTGGGGAACCATTGGCCCAGGCTCGTGCCATCGGCGGCGCGCACCGGCACCAGGGGCGAGCTCTGCTGGCCGAAATAGCTGTCTATCACCCAGGGGCCGCGCACCACCAGATTGCCGCTGCTGGCACCATCCCAGGGCAGAGCCTGGCCGGCATCGTCGATCACCGCCATATCGATGCCGTAGATCACCTTGCCCTGTTTCTCCAGGATGCGGCGCTGCTGCTCGGGCGGCAGCTCCAGCTGGCGGGCGGTGAGCTTGGACAGGGTCCCCAGCGGCGAGAGCTCGGTCATGCCCCAGGCATGGATGACCTCGACACCGTAGTCGTCCATCAGCGTCTTCAGCATGGCCGGCGGGCAGGCCGAGCCGCCTATCACCGTGCGCCGGAAGCTGCTGAACTTGAGCTGGTGCTGCGCCACATAGTTCAGCAGTCCCAGCCACACGGTGGGCACGCCGGCACTGAAGGTCACGCCCTCGTTCTCGAACAGGTCGTAGAGCGACTTGCCGTCCAGATGCGGCCCCGGAAAGACCAGCTTGGCGCCGACGATGGCACTGCTGTAGGGCAGGCCCCAGGCATTGACGTGGAACATCGGCACCACCGGCAGGATCACATCCTTGCTGGAACAGTCCATCGCATCCGGCAGGGCCGAGCCATAGGCATGCAGCACGGTCGAGCGATGGCTGTAGACCGCGCCCTTTGGGTGGCCCGTGGTGCCCGAGGTGTAGCAGATGCTGGAGGCCTGCTGCTCGTCGAAGCTGGGCCAGTCGTAGCGACCGTCCTCTGCCTCGATCAGCTCCTCGTAGCACAGCAGGCCCGGGATGCTGCTGGCCGCAGGCATATGGGCGCGGTCGGTCATCAGCACATAGTGGCGGATGCTGGGCATGTGTTCGCGCAGCTTTTCCACCAGCGGCAGAAAGCTCAGATCGAACAGCAGCACCTGGTCCTGCGCATCGCTCGCGATCCAGGCGATCTGTTCGGGGAAGAGGCGCGGATTGATCGTGTGGCAGACCCGCTGCGAGCCCGAGCTGCCGTAGTAGATCTCCAGATGCCGGTAGCCATTCCAGGCCAGCGTCGCGACGCGGTCACCCGCTACCGTGCCCAGCCGCGCCAGGGCCTGGGCCAGCTTGCGGGCGCGCAGCTCCGCGTCGCGCCAGGTATAGCGATGCAGATCACCTTCACAACGCTTGCTGACGATCTCGGTGTCGCCGGCATGCCTGGCGGCATGCTGGATCAGCGAGGAAATCAGCAAGGGCATGGACATCATGCGGCCCATCAGTGCCATCGAGCGTCTCCTGTGTCTGTGGCTGTCTGAGGCAGCCTGCGGACCAGTCTAACCCCCGCGGTCACGGCCGCAGAGTCACCCTCGTTACACAGGGGCATCAGGGTATTCACCGGCGCGCGACCCGGTCTTGCGCCGCTGACTACACTGCAAGACCGACGCAGCCGAACCGCCCGCAGCATGAGCCACACCCCTTCAGACAAGCCCTATCCCGTCCACAAGACCGATGCCGAATGGCGCGCCCAGCTGGACGAGATGCAGTACCAGGTGGCTCGCCATGCCGCCACCGAGCGCGCCTTCAGCGGCAAGTACTGGGATCACTGGGAGGCCGGCCACTACAACTGCGTGGGCTGCGGCACGCCGCTGTTCGAGGCCAGCACCAAGTTCGATGCCGGTTGCGGCTGGCCCAGCTACTGGGCGCCGGTCAATGCCGAGGTGGTGGAGCGTGTGGTCGATGCCAGCCACGGCATGGTGCGCATCGAGGTGCGCTGCCAGCGCTGCGGCTCGCATCTGGGCCATGTCTTCCCCGACGGCCCCGAGCCCAGCGGCGAACGCTTTTGCATCAACTCGGCCGCGATCGACTTCAAGCCCGAATGAATATGATGAACGACAGTGACAAGAACACGCCCCCCTCCCCCCGTGCCTCCATGGCCGAGATGGAGCAGCGCCTGCACACGGCCCTGGCACCCGCGCAGCTGGAGCTGCAGGACGACAGCGCCCAGCATGCCGGCCATGCCGGCGCCCGCGAAGGCGGCCATTACCGTCTGAGAATCAGCAGCCCGCGCTTTGCCGGCCTGCCCCGGGTGGCCCGGCATAGGCTCGTATATGATGCCCTCGCCGATCTGATGCAGCGGGGCATCCATGCCCTGGTAATCGATGCCCGCACACCGGACGAGCACTGAAGCCCTGTTGCTGATCCCGCGCCCCATGGCGCTTTTTCTTTGATTGCAGCCCTACCCACCATGAAGAAGTTTGTGCTCGCCGCCTCCGTTGCGGCCCTGTCCGCTGCGTTCCTGCCCGTGACGGCCAGTGCGCAGAACATCGCCATCGTCAACGGCAAGGCCGTGCCCAAGGCACGTGCCGAGCTGCTGATCAATCAGGTTACCAAGAGCGGCCAGCAACAACGTTCGCCCGAGCTGGAAGCCCAGGTCAAGGATGAAGTCGTGCTGCGCGAGATCTTCATGCAGGAAGCCGAGCGTCGCGGCATTCCCGCCGGCGCCGACTACAAGGCCCAGATGGAACTGGCCCGTCAGAGCATCCTGATCCGCGAGCTGTTCGCCGACTATGCGAAGAAGAATCCGGTCAGCGATGCCGAGGCCATGGCCGAGTACGAAAAGTACAAGGCGGCCAATGCCGGTACCGAGTACCGTGCCCGCCACATCCTGGTGGAAAAGGAAGACGAGGCCAAGGACCTGATCAAGCAACTCAACGGCGGCGCCAAGTTCGAGGATCTGGCCAAGAAGGTTTCCAAGGACCCCGGCTCGGCCGCCAACGGTGGTGATCTGGACTTCGCCAACCCGGGCAACTATGTGCCCGAGTTCAGCCAGGCCCTGGTGGCCCTGAAGAAGGGCGAGATGACCCAGGAACCGGTCAAGTCGCAGTTCGGCTTCCACATCATCAAGCTGGAAGACACCCGCGACGCGCAGTTCCCGGCCTTCGACGACGTCAAGCCGCAGATCCTGCAGCGCCTGGGTCAGCAGAAGCTGGCCAGCTACCAGCAGGACCTGAAGACCAAGGCCAAGACCGACTACAAGTTCGCCAACTGATCGCTGGGTCCTGACCCCCCAAAAAAGCCCGCGCGATGCGCGGGCTTTTTCATTGGCGGGGCGGCGGGCTCAGTGGCGAATCAGGTGGTCGAAGGCCGACAGCGCGGCCTTGGCACCATCGCCCGCGGCGATCACGATCTGCTTGTAAGGCACGGTGGTCGCATCGCCGGCGGCGAACACACCGGGGATCGAGGTCTGGCCCTTGGCGTCGACGATGATCTCGCCGAACTTGCTGAGCTCGATCGTGCCCTTGAGCCACTCGGTATTGGGCACCAGGCCGATCTGCACGAACACCCCTTCCAGCTCGATGCGCCGGGCCTCGCCGCTGGCACGGTCGGTGTAGTTCAGGCCATTGAGCTTGCCGTCCGCACCGGTGAACTCGGTGGTCTGGGCCTGGGTGTGGATGCTGACATTGGGCAGGCTCTTGAGCTTGTCCACCAGCACCGCATCGGCCCGCAACTGCTCGCCGAACTCCAGCAGCGTGACATGGGCCACGATGCCGGCCAGGTCGATCGCCGCCTCGACGCCGCTATTGCCGCCGCCGATCACCGCCACCCGCTTGCCCTTGAACAGCGGACCGTCGCAATGCGGGCAGTAGGCCACGCCCTTGTTCTTGTACTCCTGCTCGCCGGGCACATTGACATTGCGCCAGCGTGCACCGGTCGAGAGGATCACGGTCTTGCTCTTGAGCGAGCCGCCATGGGACAGCTGCACCTCGATCAGGCCACCGGGCCCGCTGGCCGGGATCAGCTTCTCGGCGCGCTGCAGATTCATGATGTCGACGCCGTAATGCCTGACATGCTGCTCCAGCGCCGTCGCGAACTTGGGGCCATCGGTCTCCAGCACCGAGATGTAGTTCTCGATCGCCAGCGTGTCGTTGACCTGCCCCCCGAAACGCTCGGCAGCGACGCCGGTGCGTATGCCCTTGCGGGCGGCATAGACTGCGGCCGCCGCGCCGGCCGGCCCGCCGCCGACGATCAGCACATCGAAGGCCTCCTTGGCGCTCAGCTTGGCTGCATCGCGGGCGGCAGCGCCGGTATCGAGCTTGGCCACGATCTCTTCCACCGTCATGCGGCCCGAACCGAAGGGCGCGCCATTGAGCCAGACGCTGGGCACGGCCATGATCTCGCGGCCGTTGACCTCGTCCTGGAATAGGGCGCCGTCGATCACCACGGTCCGCACCTTGGGGTTCAGCACCGACATCAGCGACAGCGCCTGCACCACATCCGGGCAGTTGTGGCAGGACAGGCTCATGTACACCTCGAAGGCGTAGTCGCCGTCCAGGCTCTTGATCTGTTCGATCACCTCGGGCGCCACTTTGGGCGGATGGCCACCGGTCCACAGCAGGGCCAGCACCAGCGAGGTGAACTCATGGCCCAGGGGAATGGCGGCGAAGCGAAGGCTCTGCTCGCTCCCCAGGCGCTTGAGGCTGAAGGAGGGGCGGCGCGCGTCCTGGCCGTCCAGCTTCAGCGTGATCTTGTCGGACATCACAGCGATGTCCTGCAGCAGCAGCTGCAGCTCGCGGGAGCTCTCAGAGTCGCTCAGGGAAGCTTGGATCTCGAACGGCAGGGTGACGCGCTCCAGATAGGCCTTGAGCTGAGTCTTCAGGGTGTCGTCCAACATGGTGATGCTTCCTTCTTGTATCAAGCGACTTTGAGAGCTGGCCTCCTTTGCGAATAGGCGGCCAGGGGCACCCCGGCGGCACGCGGGCCGCCGGAAATGCTGCAGGCGGTGATGAGGACAGGCCTCAGCACGGGCGAAAGATCTGCTTCAGATCTTGCCGACCAGATCCAGCGAGGGAGCGATGGTCTTGGCGCCTTCGTTCCACTTGGCCGGGCAGACCTGGCCAGGGTTCTTGGCGGTGTACTGGGCCGCCTTGAGCTTGCGCAGGGTTTCCTTGACGTCGCGGGCGATCTCGTTCGAGTGAATCTCGGCGGTCTTGATCACGCCTTCCGGGTTGATCACGAAGGTGCCGCGCAGCGCCAGACCCTCTTCGGGAATGTGCACGCCGAAGGCATTGGTCAGGGCGTGGGTCGGGTCGCCGACCAGGGGGAACTTGGCCTTGCCAACGGCCGGCGAGGTCTCGTGCCACACCTTGTGCGAGAAATGCGTGTCGGTGGTGACGATATAGACCTCGGTCTCGGCCTTCTGGAACTCGGCATAGTGCTCGGCGGCGTCTTCCACTTCGGTGGGGCAGTTGAAGGTGAAGGCGGCCGGCATGAAGATCAGCACGGACCACTTGCCCTTCAGGCTCTCTTCGGTGACCTCGATGAACTTGCCGTTGTGAAAGGCTTGGGCCTTGAAGGGCTGGACTTGGGTGTTGATCAGAGACATCTCAATTGCTCCCGTTCATGGGTGAGTGGTTAACGAACGGATTGAATGATATCGATGTCGGCGTGGCCTTAGTTTTGGTTAATCAAATCGGTCCGATTGGCAGGACCTATTGCCCAAAGTTTGTGCGATAGCAATATCACTCCAGCGCCAGCAGTTCTTCGACCGTCTGGCGGCGCCGTATCAGCCGGGCACTGGCCGGGTCGTCACCCTCGATCATCACCTCGGCAGTCAGCGGGCGGCTGTTGTAGTTGCTGGACATGGACGCGCCGTAGGCGCCGGTGTCGTGGATCACCAGCAGGTCGCCGACCCGCGCCTCGGGCAGCTCGCGCGGCAGCACCACACCGCCATCGCCCTGGGTGAAGACATCACCCGACTCGCACAGGGGCCCGGCCACCACGGTGGGCCGGGCCGGCCGCGGCTGGCCATCGGCGGCCAGCAGGCTCATCGCGTGAAAACTGCCATACATCGCCGGCCGCATCAGCTCGTTGAAGCCGGCATCGACCAGCACGAAGTGATTGCTGCCGGCGTCCTTGCTGGCACGCACCTCGGTCAGCAGCAGGCCGGATTCGGCCACCAGGAAGCGACCCGGCTCGATCTCCAGATGCAGCGCATGACCCAAGAGGGCGTCGGCCTGCTGGCGGGCCTGGTTCCAGAGCCCGAAGTAGTGCGCGGTGTCGATACGGGCCTCGCCCTCGCGGTAGGGGATGGACAGGCCGCCACCGGCCGAGATGGCCCGCAGATCATGGCCGGCCGCCCGGGTCTGGCGCACCAGCCCGACCATCGCACCGCAGACCTGGCTCAGATGGTTGTAGTCGACGCCCGAGCCGATATGCATATGCAGGCCCACCAGCTGCAGGCCATGGGCCCTCACAGCGGCCAATGCCAGGTCCAGCTCGGCATGCCAGATGCCATGCTTGCTGTGCTCGCCACCGGTATTGGTCTTGTTGCTATGGCCATGGCCAAAACCAGGGTTGATGCGCAGCCAGACCGGGTGGCCGGCTGAGACTGCGCCAAGCTGGGCCAGCATATCGATGGAGCCGGCATTGACCGGCACGCGCTGCTCGACCACGGTGGCCAGGGTCTCGCGGTCCAAGAGGTCCGCGGTAAAGACGATTTCGTCGCCGCCGGGTTCGTAGCCGGCCTTCAGCGCGCGCAGGATTTCGCCGCGCGATACCGCATCCACCTTGACGCCCTGCTCGCGCATCAGACGCAGCACATGGGTGTTGGAACAAGCCTTCTGGGCGAAGCGAATCGTGTCGAAGGCCCGCAGCTCGGCGATGCGGGCGCGGATGATGGCGGCGTCATAGACCCATAACGGTGTGCCGAAGCGCTGGGCCAGGGACCACAGCAGGGCGGGCGGACGTTGTTGCGGCATGGCGAGGGGGTCTCCGTGGCATTCAGTCAGGCAAGCCGCCAGCATGCCATCCCCTACCTATGCAATCAAATGCTTTGCTTTGGACAACTCATTCAATCCTGATATGGTCTGGCGATGCTCAGCCATCGCCATATCGAGGTCTTTCGCGCCCTGATGCGCGCGGGCACAGTCACCGGAGCTGCGGCCCTGCTGCACAGCTCTCAGCCCACGCTCAGCCGCGAGCTGGCCCGTGCCGAGCAACTACTGGGCTATGCACTGTTCGAGCGCGAGCGCGGCCGACTCAAGCCCACGCAGCGCGCCTTGGCGCTGTTCGACGAGGTGCAGCGTGCCTACCTGGGCCTGGAGCGGGTGCAGGCGCGCGCGCAGGCCCTGGCACGGGGCGACGATGGCGCCCTGGAGCTGCTGAGCCTGCCGGCTTTCAGCCACGCCCTGCTGCCTGGCGCCTGCGCCCGGCTGCCACCGGCCGTTGCGCTGAACATCACCCCCCAGGAGCCACCGCTGCTGGAAGAATGGCTGGCGGCCCAACGCTTCGATCTGGGTCTGACCGAGCAGGCGCTCAACGATGCCGGGCTGCAGCAGGAGTGCCTGATGCGGGCGGACGAGGTCTGCATCCTGCCGGCCACCCACAGACTGGCCAGCCGCGCGTACCTGCAGCCCGACGACTTCGCCGGCGAGGAGTTTCTGAGCCTGGGCAGCGAGGACCCCTACCGCCTGGCCCTGGACCGGGTCTTTGCCGATCGGGGGGTACAGCGCCGCCTACGGCTGCAGACGCACAGCGCAGTGGCCTTGTGCGCGATGGTGCAGGCTGGCCTGGGTCTGTCCATCGTGAATCCGCTGACCGCGCTGGCCAGCAGCGGTGCCGGCCTGGTATGGCGGCGTTTCAGCGTCTCGGTGCCCTACGAAGTGTGGCTGCACAAGCCGCTGTACCGGCCTGCCCATGGACAGGCTGAGGCCATGGCCGTGGCGCTGCGCGCCGAAGCCGCGGCCTTGCTGGACAGGCTGGCCTGAGGGCTCAGCTGTTGGCGGCCGCCGGCCGCAGCAGGGCCGGCTTGGCGCCGAAGCGCTGCAAGATGCTGCGCTCGATACCGGCCGCATCCAATCCGCACAGGGACATCAGCTTGGCGGGGTCACCATGCTCGACGAACTCGTCCGGCAGCCCCAGTTGCAGCACCGGCAGGGCCAGGCTCGCCGCCTGGAGGGCTTCCAGCACCGCCGATCCGGCCCCGCCCATCACGCAGCCGTCTTCCACCGTGACGAGGGCCTCATGCGTACGCGCCAGCTCGGCGACCAGCTCGAGATCCAGCGGCTTGACGAAGCGCATATTGGCCACCGTCGCATCCAGCGACTCGGCCGCCTGCAGCGCCGGGTAGAGCAAGGTGCCGAAGGCCAGGATCGCGATACGCGAGCCGCGCCGGCGGATCTCGCCCCGACCCCAGGGCAGGGCCTGCATGGCCTTCTGGATCTCGGTACCAACGCCCGAGCCGCGCGGATAGCGCACCGTCACCGGGCCCTCATGCTGGAAGCCGGTGTAGAGCGCCTGGCGGCATTCGTTCTCGTCGGCCGGGGTCAGCACCGCCATATTGGGAATGCAGCGAGTAAAGGCAATGTCGTAGTTGCCCGCATGGGTCGCGCCATCGGCCCCGACCAGACCGGCACGGTCGAGGGCGAACAGCACCGGCAGGTTCTGAATCGCCACATCATGGATCAGCTGATCGTAGGCACGCTGCAAAAAGGTGGAATAGATCGCCACCACCGGCTTGATGCCCTCGCAAGCCAGGCCCGCGGCAAAGGTCACCGAGTGCTGCTCGGCGATGCCGACGTCGTAGTAGCGGGCCGGGAAGCGCTTGTGGAACTCGACCATGCCCGAGCCCTCGCGCATCGCCGGCGTGATACCGACCAGGCGCTGGTCCTGCTCGGCCATATCGCACAGCCAGTCGCCGAACACCTGCGTGAAGGTCAGCTTGGGCGGCGTTGCCGGCTTGACGAAGCCCACCGCCGGATCGAACTTGCCCGAGGCGGCGTGGTACTTGACGGGATCGGCCTCGGCCAGCTTGTAGCCTGCCCCCTTCTTGGTCACCACATGCAGGAACTGCGGGCCCTTCTTGTCGCGCAGGTTCTCTAGCGTGGGAATCAGCGCGTCCAGGTCATGACCGTCGATGGGGCCCACATAGTTGAACCCGAACTCCTCGAAGATCGTTCCAGGCACGACCATGCCCTTGGTGTGCTCCTCGAAGCGGCGCGCGAACTCATAAAGCGGCGTGTTCTTCAGCACCGTCTTCGCGCCCTCGCGCGCGGCGGCGTAGAACTTGCCGCTCATCAAGCGCGCCAGGTATTTGTTCAGCGCCCCCACCGGCGGGCTGATCGACATATCGTTGTCGTTCAGAATCACCAGCACATCGCCCAAAACCGACGAATTTGGGCCGCCATGCGCCACGCCGGCATTGTTGAGCGCCTCGAAGGCCATGCCCGCGGTCATCGAGCCGTCGCCGATGATGGCCACCGCCTTGCGATCCTCGCCCTTGAGCTTGGCAGCCATGGCCATGCCATGGGCGGCCGAGATCGAGGTGCTCGAATGCCCGGTACCGAAGGTGTCGTACTCGCTCTCGTCACGGCGCGGGAAGCCGCTGATGCCGCCCAGCTGGCGCAGGCCGGCCATGCCCTCGCGACGACCGGTCAGCACCTTGTGCGGGTAGGTCTGGTGACCCACATCCCAGACCAGCCGATCACGGGGCGTGTCGAACACATAGTGCAGGGCGATCGTCAGCTCCACCGTGCCCAGGTTGGAGCCCAGATGGCCGCCGGTCTTGGACACCGAGTCGAGCACGAAGGCGCGCAGCTCATCGGCCAGCTTGTTCAGCTCCTGGCGCGGCAGCAGTCGCAGATCGGCAGGGCTGTTGATGGTCTTCAGCAAGGCGTAATTCATCGCTATCGCAGACACCTGTGTTTAGTTGTCGCGCTCGACAACCTTGTCGGCCAGCAGGCTCAGCCAGGCGGTGTTGGACAAACCGCTGGCCGCCAGGGCCCGGTGGGCCTCGTCACGCAGCCGGTCGGCATAGTGCCGCGCCTGGTCCAGGCCCAGCACCGACACATAAGTAGGCTTGTTGGCATCCTGGTCTTTGCCGGCAGTCTTGCCCAGCACCGCCGAATCCTGGGTCACGTCCAGGATGTCGTCCACCACCTGGAAGGCTAGGCCGATCG
>JAYRSJ010000014.1:0-106166 GCA_041920215.1 Burkholderiaceae bacterium
CAGTCCCGCCCAGCATCGTCGGCGCCTGGGCATCGCCGCATAACCAGTCCAAGTTTTTGTCCGCATCCCCGGTGGGTCAAATTTAGATCGGCGCCAACAGCCCAATGCTTGCGGGCGACGCTCACGCACCGGGAGTCCGATCCATCGCTGGCGCGGGCTGCTGCTGAACAGGTCTCGCGCCGCGCATCCCACCAGCAGCCAGGCCGCCGGGCCCCCGGCATGGGTCGATCAGTCCGCAGCGGACTGATCTCGCTCGCGCCTCAGGGCCGGGAACAGGATCACGTCGCGGATGCTGGGCGAATCGGTGATCAGCATCATCAGGCGGTCGATGCCGATGCCGCAGCCGCCGGTCGGGGGCATGCCGTATTCGAGCGCGCGGATGAAGTCGGCGTCATAGAACATCGCCTCGTCGTCGCCCGCTTCCTTGTTGGCCACCTGGGCGTGGAAGCGTGCGGCCTGGTCCTCGGCGTCGTTGAGCTCGGAGAAGCCGTTGGCGTATTCGCGGCCGGTGATGAAGAGCTCGAAGCGCTCGGTGATGGCCGGGTTGGTGTCGGAGGCGCGGGCCAGCGGCGAGACCTCGACGGGGTAGTCGATGATGAAGGTCGGCTGCCAGAGCTTTTCTTCCACCGCGGCCTCGAACATGCCGAACTGCAGCTCGGGCAGGGTCCAGTGCTTGGGCGCTTCCTCGCCCAGTTCCTTCAGGCGCTCGCGCAGCACATGGGCATCGTCGGCCTGGGCTTGCGTCAGGCCGGCATGCGCCACCAGCGAGTCGCGCACCGACAGGCGCGTGAAGGGCTCGTCCAGGTGCACTTCCTTGCCGGCATAGCTGACGCGCGCATTGCCGGTGGCGGCGATCGCGGCGTGGCGCAGCACGGCCTCGGTGAAGTCCATCAGATCATGGTGCGTCCAGTAGGCCGCATAGAACTCCATCATCGTGAACTCGGGGTTGTGCCGGACCGAGATGCCTTCGTTGCGGAAGTTGCGGTTGATCTCGAACACGCGCTCGAAGCCGCCCACCACCAGGCGTTTCAGATAGAGCTCGGGCGCGATGCGCAGGAACATCTCCTGGTCCAGCGCGTTGTGGTGGGTGATGAAGGGCTTGGCATTGGCGCCGCCGGGGATAGGGTGCAGCATCGGCGTCTCGACCTCGAGGAAGCCGTTGTCCACCATGAAACTGCGGATCGAGGACACCGCCTTGGAGCGGGCCACGAAGCGCTTGCGTGCGTCCTCGTCGGTGATCAGGTCCACATAGCGCTGGCGATACTTCTGCTCCTGGTCGCTCATGCCGTGGAACTTGTCCGGCAGCGGGCGCAGGCTCTTGGTCAGCAGGCGCAGTTTTGTCACCCGCACCGACAGCTCGCCGGTCTTGGTCTTGAAGAGCAGGCCCTCGGCGCCGACGATATCGCCCAGGTCCAGGTGCTTGAAGCCGTCATAGGCTTCCTCGCCCAGGGCGTCCTTGGTGACGAAGAGCTGGATGCGGCCGGTGGCGTCCTGCAGCGTGCCGAAGCTGGCCTTGCCCATGATGCGCTTGAGCATCAGGCGGCCGGCCACGCTGACCTGCACGCCCTGCGGTTCCAGCGCCTCGTTGTCCAGTGCGCCGTACTGCTCTTGCAGCGGCAGCGCGCGGTGCTGGGGCTTGAAGTCGTTGGGGAAGGGCACCGCGGTCTTGGCGCGCAGCGCGGCCAGCTTCTCGCGACGCTCGGTGATCAGCTGGTTTTCGTCCGCCGCGGCGGGCGCGTGATGGGGCGCGGGAGGGGTGTGCTGGGTCATCGTCAACTCGTTGAATTTGCAGCGATTTTAGGGGGTGCGCGGGAGGTGGCCCCGTAGAATCGCGGTTTCGCCTGCAGCTGGCCGGAGCATGACCCTGTTCGCCCCCCTTCTTGACCGCAAGATCCGCTTTGCCCTGGTGGGCTGCGGCCGCATCGCCCGCAACCACATCCAGGCCCTGCAGCGCCATGCCGAGCGTGCCGAACTGGTAGCGGTCTGCGATACCCAGCCCCAGGCCTTGCAGGAGGCGGTGGCCCTGACCGGCGCGGCCGGCTTCGCCTCACTGGAGGGGCTGCTGGCGGGCTGTGCGGTCGATGTGGTGGTGCTGGCGACGCCCAGCGGCCTGCATGCCCAGCAGGCGATACGCGTGGCCCGGGCCGGCATCCATGTGCTCAGCGAGAAGCCCATGGCCACCAAGTTCGAGGACGGGCAGGCCATGGTGCGCGCCTGTCGCGATGCCGGTGTCAAGCTCTTCGTCGTCAAGCAGAACCGGCTTAACGCCACGGTTCAGCGGCTCAAGAAGGCGATTGACCAGGGCCGCTTCGGGCGTATTTACATGAGCACGGTCAATGTGTTCTGGACCCGCCCGCAAAGCTATTACGACGCCGCGCCCTGGCGCGGCCGCTGGGATCTGGATGGCGGTGCCTTCATGAACCAGGCCAGCCACTATGTGGATCTGCTGGATTGGCTGGTTGGTCCGGTGGACAACGTCCATGCCTACACCGCCACGCTGGCACGCGATATCGAGGCCGAGGACACCGGCGTGCTGGCGCTGCGTTTGCGCCATGGCGGTCTGGCCTCGATCAATGTCACCATGCTGACCTGGCCGCAGAACCTCGAGGGCTCGATCACCATCATCGGCGAGCGTGGCACGGCCCGCATCGGCGGCACGGCGGTCAACAAGATCGAGCATTGGGCCTTCGCCGAGGCGCGGCCCGAGGATGCGGACGTGCTGTCCGCCAGCTATGAGATCGGCCAGGGCAGCGGCAGCGTCTACGGTTTCGGCCATCCGCTGTACTACGACAATGTGATCCAGACCCTGCGGGGCGAGGCCCATGCCGAGGTCGATGGCTACGAGGGCCTGCGCTCGCTGGAGATCCTGATCGCCGCCTACCGCAGCGCCCGCGACGGCCAGCGCGTCGGCCTTCCCCTTGTTTTCTGAACCCTATCGCATGAGCTACTGGAAACACGAGTCCGCCATCGTCGACGCCGGTGCGCAGCTGGGCGAGGGGACCAAGGTCTGGCACTTTGCCCATATCAGCCCCGGCGCCCGCATCGGCGCGCGCTGCTCGCTGGGGCAGGGCGTCTATGTGGGCAACGACGTGCAGATTGGCGACGGCTGCAAGGTGCAGAACCATGTCTCGGTCTATGACGCGGTGACGCTGGAGGACGAGGTCTTCTGCGGGCCGTCGATGGTGTTCACCAATGTCTACAACCCCCGCGCCGCCGTCGTCCGCAAGGACGAGTACCGCCGCACGCTGGTCAGGCGCGGTGCCACGCTGGGCGCCAACTGCACCCTCGTCTGTGGTGTGACCGTCGGCGCGTACGCCTTCATCGGCGCCGGTGCCGTGGTGCAGAAGGATGTACCCGCCCATGCGCTGATGGTGGGGGTGCCGGCCCGCCGCATCGGCTGGATGAGCCGTCACGGCGAGCGCCTGCGATTCGATGCCCAGGGCCAGGCGAGCTGCCCGGCCACCGGCGAACGCTACCGCCTGCTTGGCGATCATGTGGAGCTGCTGCCTTGAGCCTGCCCTTCATTGACCTGAAAGCGCAGTACGCGGCGCTGAAGCCCACCATCGATGCCCGCATCCAGCGCGTGCTGGACCATGGCCAGTACATCATGGGCCCCGAGGTGCGCGAGCTGGAGGAGGCGCTGGCCGCCTACGTCGGCGTGGCGCATTGCGTGACGGTGGCCAGCGGCACCGAGGCCCTGCTGATTGCGCTGATGGCGCTGGACCTGCAAGCGGGCGACGAGGTCATCACGACGCCCTTCACCTTCGCGGCCACGGCCGAGGTCATCGTGCTGCTGGGCGGCGTGCCGGTGTTCGTCGACATCGAGCCTGATACCTGCAATATCGATGCTGGCCTGATCGAGGCGGCCATCACGCCGCGCACACGGGCCATCATGCCGGTCAGCCTGTATGGCCAGGTGGCCGATATGGAAGAGATCAATGCGATCGCGGCCCGCCATGGCCTGGCGGTGATCGAGGATGCTGCGCAGAGCTTCGGGGCGCGCTACAAGGGCCGCCGCAGCTGCGGCCTCAGCACCTTCGGCGCCACCAGCTTCTTCCCCAGCAAGCCGCTGGGTTGCTACGGCGATGGCGGCGCGCTGTTTACCGACGACGATGCGCTGGCGCAGGCGGCGCGCGAGATCCGCGTGCATGGCCAGAGTCAGCGCTACACCCACACCCGCGTCGGCGTGGGCGGCCGCATGGACACGCTGCAATGCGCGATCGTGCTGGCCAAGCTGGAGCGTTTCGACTGGGAGATCGCGCAGCGCCTGGCGATCGGCGCGCGTTACCAGCAGCGCCTGGCTGCGCTGCCGCTGCAGCGTCTGGCCGTGCGAGCGGACCGCGACTGCGTCTGGGCCCAGTTCACCGTGCTGCTCGAACAGCGCCCGGCGGTGCAGGCGGCGCTGCAGCAGGCGGGTGTGCCGACCGCGATCCATTACCCCCGCCCCCTGCATAGGCAGCCGGCCTATGCCGCCCATGCACCGGCCTGGGCCCTGCCCCATGCCGAGGCCGCGGCCGAGCGCGTGATGAGCCTGCCGATGAGCGCGGACCTGAGCGAGGCGCAGCAGGACCGCGTGCTGTCGGCCCTGGCCGACGCGCTGGCCGGTCGGGCTGGCGAGGCGCGGGGCTGATGAAGCATGGCCTGGTCCGCGCCACGCTGACCCTGCTGGCCGGCGGGGCGCTGGCCCAGGCCTTGCCGCTGCTGCTGGGGCCCTGGCTGACCCGGCTCTACACGCCGCATCAGTACGGCCAGTTCGCGATGGTATGGACCCTGGCGGCCAATCTGGCGGTGGTGGGCTGCGCACGCTACGAGTTCGCACTGCCGTTGGCGCGCGACGAGGGCGAGGCGGCACGGCTGATGGGTCTGTGTGCCCGCGTGCTGCTGGTCGTACTGGCCCTGGCCGGGCTGCTGGGCCTGCTGCTGTGGCTGTGGCAGGACCTGGCCCTCGCCTGGCTGCTGCCGCTGGCCGTGCTGGCCGGTGCCGCGCCCCAGTGGCTGATGCTCTGGGCGACGCGGGCCCAGCGCTTCCAGCGCCTGGCGGTAGCCCGAGTGCTGCAGTATGGCGGCGGCGCACTGGCCCAGCTGGGCCTGGGCCTGCTGCAATGGGGCGCGCTGGGCCTGCTGGCCGGCGCCGCGGGAGCCAGCCTGCTGGCGGCGGCCCTGCTGGGGCGGCCGGCGCCGCAAGGGGGCTGGGGTGCGTTGGCGCGCCAGCGCTGGGCCGAGCTGCGGCCGCTGGCCCTGCAGCACCGCGACTTTCCCTTGCTCAACACCCCGCATGCCTTTGCCGGTGCCTTGCAGGACAGCTTGAGCCTGCTGCTGCTGAGCCAGTGGTCGGGCGAATCGGCGGCCGGCTACTGGGCGCTGGCGCTGCGCTATCTGAAGGCGCCGGCGGGCCTGGTCGGTGGCGCGCTGTCGCAGGCGCTGTATCCGCGCCTGGCCGCCTGCGCGGCGCCGGACGAGGCCCGCCAGCTGGTGCGCCACAGCATGGCCCTGCTGCTGCTGCTGGCCCTGCCGCTGCTGCTGGTGCTGCTGCTGTGGGGGCCGGCGCTGTTCGCGCTGGCCTTCGGCGAACGCTGGCGCGATGCCGGCGAGCTGGCGCGGGCGCTGGCGCCCTATATCGCGCTGCACTTCGTGGCCGCACCGCTGTCGGTCGTGCCGCTGGCCTGGTCGGCCCAGGGCTGGGCGCTGCGGCTCGCGCTGGTGGGGCAGGGCCTGTTCCTGGCCGGCCTGCTGCTGGGCCTGCAGCGCGGCGGCTTGCTGGGTGCGGCCTGGGGCGTGTCGATGGCGATGAGCGCCTACTTCGGCTATTTCTTCTGGCGCCTCGCCCGCTGGGACCCTGTGCCGGTGCCGCCGGGGGGGCGCAGCGCATGATGGGAACGGGGATGAGCTTCGCGATCAAGGCCTGGCTGAACCGCTGCCGGCGCAGACTGTGGCGCTGGCTGTTCTTCCGGATGATCTTCGGCGAGCACGGCGCGGCGCGGCAGCCGCTGCCGCACACCCGCATCGCGCCCAGCTGCTGCATCGAGGGCGAGGCCGGACTGCAGCTGGCCGACCATGTCTTCATCGGTCAGTTCAACTTCATCGAGGCCAGCGGCGGCGTGACGATAGGCGAGGGCGTGCAGATCACCAACTTCGTCTCCATCGTCAGCCACAGCTCGCACCGTGCGCTGCGCCTGCTGGGGCGCCACTATGTGCAGCATCGCGGGCCTGTGCCGGGCTATCTGAAGGCGCCCATCGTGATCGGCCCCTACAGCTTCATCGGGCCGCACAGCCTGATCGAGCCGGGCGCGCAGATCGGCAAGGGCGTGGTGGTCAGCGCCTACAGCCAGGTGCGCGGCAGCGTGCCCGACTTCGCCATCGTGGCCGGCCAGCCGGCGCGGGTGGTGGGCGATGTGCGGCACGGCGACGCCCAGCTGCTGGCCCAGCAGCCCTGGCTGGCGGTGCATTACCGGGCCTGGGCGGGCGATGTGCCGGCGCAGCAGCCGGAGCCGGAGCCGGAGCCATGAAGCCACTGCGTCTGGTTCTGATCGGCGATGGCGAAAGCCCCCATCTGCTCAAGTGGGCGCGCGCGCTGGCCCCGCAGGTGGAACTCTGGGCGGTGTCCTCGCGCGGCTTCGCGCCCGGCTTCGATGCGCTGGTGCCGGCGCAGCGGCGCCTGGCCTTGCAGACATCGCCGCGCCATGGCGGTGGCAATGTCGCGCTGCTGAAGGCCCTGCCGCGCCTGGGACGCTGGCTGGTCGCCGTGGATGCCGACTGGCTGCATGCCCATTACCTGACCTCGCACGGCACGCTGGCCTGGCTAGCCAAGCGCCTGTGGCGCCTGCGCGCCCGCATCGCCGGCTCGGCCTGGGGCAGCGACATCCTGGTGACGCCCGAGCGCGGCTGGGTCTGGCTCTGGCTGACTCGGCGGGTGCTGGCCGCCTGTGCGCTGCTCAGCTCGGACTCGCGGCATATGAGCGAGCGCATGCAGGCCCTGGGCGCCGCCGAGGTGATGACCTTTCCCTTCGGCCTGGAAGCCCTGCCACCACCGCCCGCGAGCAAGCAGCCCTGGCTGTTCTTTGCCAACCGCGGGATGGAGCCCCTCTACCGGCCCGAGCGCGTGCTGCGGGCCTTCGCCGCGGTGGCGGCGGTTCGGCCCGAGGCGCGGCTGGTGCTGGCCAACGACGGCTCGCTGCGCGGCGCGCTGGCGCAGCAGGTGCAGGCCCTGGGTCTGGCGGACCGGGTCGAGTTTGTCGGGCGGCTGGATGCGCAGACCCAGGCCGGGTGGTATGCGCAGGCGCGCTGGTACCTGAGCCTGCCGGAGAGTGACTCGGTGTCGGTCTCGGTGCTGGAGGCGATGGCGCATGCCTGCCTGCCCCTCCTTTCGGACCTGCCGGCCAACCGCGAGCTGCTGCAGCCGGGCGCCGGTCTGATCCTGGCCGAGGGCGATGAGGTCCGTCTGCCTGCGCAGCTGCAGGCCCTCGCGCCAGATGCCGGGGCGGCCGCAGCGGCGGGTGCCGCCAACCGCGTCTGGGTGGCCGAGCATGGCTTGTTCGCGCCTTCGGTGGCCCGCTTTCTTCAACGTTTGAACGCCCTGGATGGGGCCAGGTCTTGATGCGGATTCTGCTGATCAACCATTACGCCGGCTCGCCGCAGCACGGCATGGAATACCGGCCCTACTACCTGGCGCGCGAGTGGCTGCGCCAGGGCCATCAGGTGCTGATACTGGCGGCCTCGCAGTCGCATGTGCGCAGCCAGCAGCCGCGGCCCGGCGGCGAAACCATAGACGGCATCTCCTACTGCTGGTACGAGACGCCGGCCTACCAGGGCAACGGCCTGGGCCGGCTGCGCAATATCGCCTCCTTCTGCCGCCAGGTGGCCAGGGACGCCGACATCCTGGTGCAGAGCTTCGCGCCCGAGGTGGTGATCGCCTCCAGCACCTATCCGATGGACATCTGGCCGGCTCGCCGCATCGCGCGCAAGGCCGGCGCCAAGCTGGTCTACGAGGTGCACGATCTGTGGCCGCTGTCGCCGATCGAGCTATCCGGCATGTCGCCGCGCCACCCCTTTGCCCTGCTGTGCCAGAAGGCCGAGAACGACGCCTATCGCGATGCCGATGTGGTGGTCTCGATGCTGCCCAAGGTGCAGGACCACATGGCCGCGCACGGGCTGGATCTGAAGAAGTTGCACATCGTGCCCAACGGCATCGCACCCGAGGAATGGGAGCAGCCTGGCGAGGCGCTGGCGCCCGAGCTGGCCGCGCATCTGGCCACGCTGCGCGCGGCCGGGCGCAAGGTGCTGGGCTATGCCGGCTCGATGGGCCTGCCCAATGCGCTGGATGTGCTGCTGGACGCCGCCCGGCTCTTGAAGAACGAGCCGGGCAGCCAGCCTCTGGCCATCGTGATGGTGGGCGGCGGCCATGAGCGCGAACGTCTGGCGGCGCGGGTGCGCGACGAGGGCTTGAGCAATGTGGCGATGTTTCCGCCGGTGCCCAAGACCCAGATCCCGACGCTGCTGGCCGCCTTCGACATCGCCTATATCGGCTGGCAGCGCACGCCGATCTACCGCTTCGGCATCGCGCCCAACAAGCTGATGGACTACATGATGGCCGGGCGTGCGGTGCTGCATTCGGTGGAGGCCGGCAATGACCCGGTCTTCGAAGCCGGTGCCGGCCTGACGGTGGCGGCCGAGGATGCGGTGGCGGTAGCGGCCGGCGCACGGCAGCTGGCGGCCCTGCCGGACGCCGCGCGCGCCGCGATGGGTGCACGCGGCCGCGCCTTCGTGCTGGCCCAGCACAGCTATCCGGTGCTGGCGCGGCGCTTCATTGATGCGCTGGCCTGAGACAATCGCAGGCCGCCCCGCCCCCGGTGCCATGAGCTTGTGCCATGACCTTGCGCCAACATCATCAGTTCCAGCCATGAGTGATCCGACCGCATTGCCCTTCCTGCCCTTCGCCCTGCCCGAGATCGGCGAGGAGGAGATCGCCGAGGTGGTGGACACGCTGCGCTCGGGCTGGGTCACGACCGGGCCCAAGGCCCGCCGCTTCGAGCTGGCCTTCGCCGAGTATCTTGGCCAGAACGCCGAGGACAGCCAGACCGAGTGCATCGCGGTCAACTCCGCCACCGCCGGCCTGCATCTGGCGCTGGAGGCATTGGGGATAGGCCCCGGCGACGAGGTCATCACCACCACCCATACCTTCACCGCCACTGCCGAGGTGGTGCGCTATCTGGGCGCCGATGTGGTGCTGGTGGACATCGATCCGGCCACGCTCAATATCGACCCGCGCCTGGTCGAGGCGGCGATCACGCCGCGCACCCGCTGCATCATCCCGGTCCACTATGCCGGGCTGGCGGTGGACATGATCGCGATCCTGGATATCGCCCGCAAGCACGGGCTGCACGTTGTCGAGGATGCGGCTCATGCGCTGCCGAGCACGCTGGAGAAGGAGCTGATCGGCACGATGGGCAGCGATGCCACGGTGTTCAGCTTCTATGCCAACAAGACCATGACTACCGGCGAGGGCGGCATGCTGGTGACGCGCCATGCGGAGTTGGCCCGCCGCGCCCGCATCATGCGGCTACATGGTATCGACCGAAATGCTTTCGACCGCTTCACCGCCACCGTGCCGAGCTGGTACTACGAGGTCGTTGCGCCGGGCTTCAAGTACAACCTGACCGATATCGCCGCGGCGCTGGGCCTGCAGCAGCTGAAAAGGCTGCCGGCGTTGCAGTTGCGGCGCGAACAGATCGCGGCCGCCTACCACGAGGCCTTTGCCGATCTGCCGCTGATCCTGCCGCCGCAGGCGCCCGAGGGCGATCTGCACAGCTGGCATCTCTATGTGCTGCGCCTGGCCGACAAGGCCGGCATCGCGCGCGACGCCTTCATCGAGCAGATGTACGCGCGCGGCATAGGCTGCAGCGTGCACTACATCCCGCTGCATCTGCAGCCCTACTGGCGCGAGTGCTACGGCCTCTCGCCCGAGCAGTTCCCGCATTCGCAGAAGGCCTTCGAGCGCATGGTCAGCATCCCGCTCTACACCCGCATGAGCGATGCCGATGTGCAGCGGGTGATTGCCGCGGTGCGCGGCATCCTCGTGCAGGATTGCTGAGGGCGCGGCCGGTGGCCAAACGCCTGCTCGACGTGCTGCTGGCCGGCGTGGCCCTGCTGCTGCTGGCGCCGCTGCTGGCGCTGATCGCGCTGATCGTGCGCCTGGATTCGCCGGGGCCGGTGCTGTATCGCCAGCAAAGGGTGGGGCGGTACGGGCAGCTGTTCGAGATCCACAAATTCCGCAGCATGCGCACGGATGCCGGCGGTCCGCAGATCACCGCCAGCGACGACGCACGCATCACCCGCAGCGGCCGCTGGCTGCGCGCCAGCAAGCTGGACGAACTGCCTCAGCTCTGGGATGTGCTGCGCGGCGCGATGAGCCTGGTCGGGCCGCGTCCCGAGGTGCCGCGCTATGTGGCGCATTACCCGCCGGAGCTGCGCCGGCTGCTGCTGTCGGTGCGGCCCGGCATCACCGATCTGGCCTCGATCGAGTACCGCGACGAGGGCCGGCTGCTGGCCGCGGCCGCCGATCCCGAGCGCTGCTATCTGCAAGAGATACTGCCGGCCAAGCTGGCGCTGCAGCAGCGCTATGTGCAGACCCACAGCCTGGGCGGCGATCTGTGGCTGCTGCTGCGCACCGTGGCGGCCGTGCTGCGGCGCTGAGCCGGTGCGGTTCCATTCACGAATGCTCCGACAATTGCTGCCGCTATGTTCTGGCTGTGCGCTTCGGCAATGTGCTGGGCTCCAGCGGCAGCGTGATCCCGAAGTTCAAGGAGCAGATCGCCAAGGGCGGGCCGGTCACCGTGACCCATCCCGACATCACCCGCTACTTCATGACCATCCCCGAGGCCGCGCGCCTGGTGGTGCAGGCCTGCGCCATCGGCGAGAGCGGCCAGGTCTATGTGCTGGACATGGGCGAGCCGGTGCGCATCGTCGATCTGGCGCGCGACATGATCCGGCTGTCGGGGCGCAGCCTGGACGAGGTGCGCATTGTCTTCAGCGGTCTGCGGCCCGGCGAAAAGCTGTACGAGGAGTTGCTGGCCGACAGCGACAAGACCTTGGCGACCGCAGTGCAGCGACTGCGTATCGCCGTACTGGAGCCGCCGCCCTGCGCCGATCTGATGGCGGCGATAGAGGCGATGCTTGCAACCGATGCCGATGATGTCGTCGCGCTGCGCCGCCGCCTGTCTCAGCTGGTCCCCAGCTATTCGCCGGCGCTCGGCGCAGCGTCCTGAGCGGCGCGTGGTCCGGTGGCATCAACGAGCGCGATCAGTGCCTCGGCCAACTGGGCCGAGGCCTGGGGACGCAGATGGGCCTCGTCCCAGCTCGTCAGCTCGGCACTGAGCTCTGAGCTGCGCGTTCGGCAGGCTTTGCCGTTGCAGAGCACGCCGAGGGCGGAGAGGTAGTCCAGCCCCAGCGCTGCTGCCTCGGTCCGAAGTCGCTGGTCCATCGACCAGAGGCGCGGGTCCAGCGCCTGTTCGTCAAGCCTTGTGGGCATGGATTGCAGCTGTGTCGAATGCTGGGCCAGCAGATAGGGCAGGGGCGTCTTCCAGCGCGGCACCGGACCGATGACGACGATGCGCTTGGCGCCCAGGGCACGCAGCTGCCGCACCAGAGGCGCCAGCTCGTTCGTCGGTGCGGCCAGCCAGTCCGCAGCCAGGATGACCAGCTGCGGCCTCAGTGCGGCGGCCCTGCCGAGCAAGGTCTGGTTGACGGCTGCGCAGTCGTCGCGATAGCGCGACGCCATGTTCAGCTGCGGTGCACAGCCGGCCACCGCCCAATGGGTCAGGGACTGCCAGTTGCCGGCCTGCCGCTTGCTCTGTATACGCAGCCCAGGCAAGAGATGGGCCGCATGCGAGTCGCCCCAGAGCAGGGCTGTGTCCGTGGCAGCGGCGCGGCCTGGCAGCCGGCAGGTCTGGAGGCTCTGCACGCTCATCTCGGGGGCGAGGAAGCAGCGGCCCAGCTCGTAGTCGCTAGCGTAGTCGTAGCCCTGCGTAAGCACGGCACGCTGATCGGGGCTGGGCGGACGGGGCAGGCCATGCCAGGCATGGCGCAGGCCCGCATAGCTGGCGCAGGCCAGCATCAGCCCCAGGCCCACGGCGAGTGCCGGCCGCTGCGGCAGGTAAGGCGCATAGCGCAGTGGCTGCTCGACGAATCGGTGGCTGGCCAGGCCGAGGACCAGCACCAGCAGGCCCATGGCCCACGCCGGGGTCGACGGCAGCAGAAAGGGCAGCAGCACCAGCACCGGCAGATGCCAGAGATAGAGGCTGTACGAGGCCTGCCCCAGACGGCGCATGGGGCCGAGGCTGAGCAGGCGGCCGATCTGGCTGTGCCGGTTGAACTGGCTGATCAGCCAGGCGCTGCACAGCACGGTCAAGCTGATCTGGACAAAGCGCTCAGCGCCTGATTCCACGGCGATGAACATCTGCGCGAGCAGGGCCGTCAGCGCGACGCTGCCCAGCCAGTTCTTGGCGCCATGGGTGGTCGCTGGTGCGGAGGGCTGCCGTACCGCGATGACGACACCGGCCAGCAGTTCGAAGGCGCGAGCCGGCAGCAGATAGAAGGCCGCCACCGGCCGCCACAACCACAGCAGCGCGGCCAGCCCGAGGGCCGCCAGCAGCAAGGCCCACCACAGCCGACGCGAATCCAACCGGCGCCAGCGGTAGAGCAGCAAGGCCGCCAGCGGGAAAAGCAGATAGAACTGCTCCTCGACACCCAGGCTCCAGGTGTGCAGCAGCGGTACGGCGGCGGCCTCCGGCCCGAAGTAGTCGGTGTTGCGCCAGAAGAAGAAATTGGAGGCCGACAGCGCGGCGCTGCCCAGGCTGCCCCAGAACTGCCGCAGCTCGTAGAGCGGCAGCGCGAACTCGGCCACGATGGCACTGGCCGCCAGCATCAGCAGGAAAGCCGGCAGCAGCCGCTTTGCGCGCCGCCCCCAGAAGTCGGCCAGGCTGAAGTTCTGTGCCCTGATGGCCACCACCACCAGGCGGCCTATCAGGTAGCCGCTGATGACAAGAAAGACGTCGACGCCGACATAGCCGCCCGGCAGCCAGGCGGGCGCAAGGTGGTGGGCGATGACCGACAGCACCGCCAGCGCGCGCAGCCCATCGATCTCTGGCCGGTAGGCCAGCTCACCCGTAGCGGCCGGGTGCCCGCCAGCAGGCCTCAGGCCCATATGCCACGCGGCCGGTTCACTTGCGCTCGAGCAGTTTCTTGATGTCGTCCAGCACCTTGGGGTCGGTGACCTGCTGGCCCTTCATGCCTGGGGGCGTTGCATCGGCCGCGGCCGGCTTGGGCGGCGCCTTCTTGTCGCCGGGCTTGGGTTCGGCGCCGGAGGCGGCTGGCGCAGGCGGCGTCGCCGCAGCCGCCTGACCCTGCGCCCCGGTCAGCGGCCTGCTGGTGATCACACCCTCGTCGGCTGCATTGGCCGCTGCCGCCGGCTTGCCACCCAGCGCTGAGTTGGCGGTGCCCGGGGGCAGGGCGGGTTGGGTGAGCAAGGGGGGCAGCTCGTCCTCGTCCTGGGTGCGTGCGGCATTCGGCACCGGGGGCTGAACCGGTGGCGGCTCGGTAGCCACCCGCGACAGCTTGAGGTCCTGTGCCCAGGCGCCGAAGCTGTCGCGCATGGCCGCGGAGATTTCCTCCGCCTCGAAATCGTCGTTGACCACATGGGGCGTGATCATCACCAGCAGCTCGGTGCGGCTGGACTCGTCGCCGGCCTTCTTGAACAGGCTGCCCAGGCCCGGTATGTCCTTGAGCAGCGGCACGCCCGCCTCGGAGACCGAGCCGTTCTGCGAGATCAGGCCGCCGAGCAGGATGGTCGAACCGTCGCGCAGCGAGAGCTTGGTCTCGATGCGCCGCGTCGATATGGTGGGCGAGGCGCTGACGCCGGTCTGCGTGATGGCGGCCGAGCTCACCTCCTGCGAGACGTCCAGGTCCAGGCGGTTGCCCGAGTTGATCACCGGGCGCACCTTGAGGATCACGCCGGTGGAGCGGTACTGGATCTGCTGCAGCACCCCCGTCGTGGGAGCGGGTATCGGCAAGCCCCCCGTCGTGCCGGTCGTCTGCTGGCTGGTCACCACCGGCACCTCGCTGCCGACCTGGATGGTCGCGGTCTCGCCATTGCGGGCCAGCACGCGCGGATTGGACAGGATGCGGGCCTGCGATTTCGAGGCCAGCGCATTGATGGTCAGCAGCAGGTCGCGGGCGCTGTTGACGTAGGACAGGTTGAAACCGGTGGAGCCCAGGCTGGCCGAACGCGCCACGGTCGAACTCAGCGCCGAGTTGCTGGCCTTCCAGTCGATGCCGAGTTCCTCGGAGAGCCCCTGCTGGAGCTCGGCGACGACAACCTCGATCATGGCCGACTTGGTCGGCCGGTCCAGCTCCTTGAGCAGATCCTTGATCTGCTGCTGCTCCTCGGCACTGGTGCCACGGATGATCAGCGTGTTGGTCGCATTGTTGACCACCACCCGGCCGAAGCTGGTCACGCGCGGGGCGCTCGCGCCCCCGGTCGAGGCCGCGCCGGTGGAGGCCGCGCCCCCACCGCCGCCCAGCAGCTCGCCCAGTGTCCGGGCCAGCTCCTGCGCATCGGCATACTTCACCGGGTAGGTGAACAGTCCGGCCCCGGCGTTCTGCTTGGGCGCCTTGTCCAGCTCCCGGGCCCACAGCCGCACATGGTCCAGCATGGCTTGGCTGCTGGCAAAGACATAGAGGCTGGCGATGCTGGGAATGGGCATCACCACCACGGCGGCGGCATTGGTACCGCTGGTGGTGCTGGCCGAGATGCCCTGGGTGGCCAGGATATCGACCAGTTTCTGCGCCATATCGGCCACCGTGGCATAGGCGGGCGTGATGCGGATCGCCACGCGGCCGCGCATGCGCGGCTGGTCGAAGCTCTCGACCAGGGACAAGGCCACGCGGATATCGCCGGCGTTGCCGCTCAGCAGGAAGCCGTTGCGCGCATTGTCCTCGGTGACCGTGACCCGCTGCCCCATCACCTGGCGCAGCCACTGGGTCATGTCGGCGGTACGCACCGCTTCCAACTGCACATGGTGGTGGATCTGCGCGAAATCGTTGGTCCGCGCCGGCAACTGCCGGCCCTGCAGCAAGGTGTTGCTGCCGCTCTGGCCCGGCGGCGTCTGCGGACCGATCTTGACCAGGCCGTCCAGATCCTGGACCGTCAGGTTGTAGCTGCGCAGCAGGGTGGCCGCGAGCTCGTTCATGCGCTGCTTGCTGATCGGCTTGGAGGTCTTGAAAGTGACCGGTTCGGTGCGCGTCTGCACCGCTGCGTCGATGCTGTAGGGCCGCTTCAGCACACTGCCGTACAGGATCTGGATGAACATCGGCAGCGGTGTCTGCTCGATCGCGATCGAGACCTCGTCATTGGCGTCGGGCGCTGCTTCCTCGGCGGGTGCGCGCGCTGCCGCGGCGGGTCTGGCGGCCTCGGTGCCGCCGGCCGCGGCGCGACCGTAGCTCGGCAGGCGGCCGTAACTGGTGGCTGCCGCTGGCTCCGCGCCCGGCACGGTCTCGGCGGGCAGGGCCTTGGGGCTGCGATTGAAATCCAGTGGCGCGACCCGAGTCGGCGCGACTGCTGCGCAGCCCGCCAGGGTGCAGGCGGCGGCCGTGATGCTGAGGCGGAAGAGGGAGCGTTTCATTGCGTTCCGATATAAGACAGGATCAGCGTCCGACGGCCCTGGCGCAGGGTCACGTCCTCGTCAGAAATGGCGGTGATGCGGTAGTTGCCCGGCAGGCTATCCCCCACCGCGAAATACTCGGGCTCGGTCTTCCCCTCGCGCAGCACGATCAGCTGCCACTTGCCGCCGCTGCGGCCGGCGCCGATCATGCGCCAGGGCAGCGGTGTGCGCGGTGGATCGCGCTCGGGCAGGGGCTGGGCCAGCTGGAACTCCCAGAGCGGCCAGGGCACGACATCCGAGGCGGCCCGTGCCGGTGCGGATGCGGCGGCCAGCGCTGCCGCTGCGCTGGCGCGGGGCTGGGCAGCGGGGGGCTGAGCGGCTGACGGGGCACCGGCCGCCGCAGCCGGCGTCGCCGCGGCATTCGCCAGGTACCAGCCGGTGCCGAGGGCTGCGGCACAAGCGAGCGCGAAGGCCAGGCCTAACAAGAGGCCGGCCTGGGCGCGGCCCCGCATGCCGGTGTTGGGGTGGGCCTTCATGGCTGGGCCTCCCCGGTACCGGCTGCGCTGCTGTCGTACAGCACCAGACGCTCGACGTCGAATTCGAAATTGTTGGCCTTGACCACGGCGGCGTTCAGCCGCCATTGGTAGCTGCCATCCTGGGCGAACTGCCGGTACAGCGACATCAGCTCATCGTCCTTGAAGCTGCCCGACAGCACCGCCCTGGCGCGGCCCACGCCGAGGGCCTCCAGGCCGACCGCCTCCTTGGGCGAGGGGGTGCCCGCGGGGGCAGTCGCCGAGGTGCCCGGGTTGGCGCGGGTCGCGAGGCCGACCGACAGGTCCGCCAGCCGGACGCGGCAGACGACGGGCACCGCATCGCACTTCTGCCGCAGCTCGTAGACCAGCCGGGCGCGTGTCATCTGCTCGTTCTCGTCGGTCTTGAGCCGGGCCAGTATGGCCTTGCGCTCCTCGACCAGCAGGCGCGCCTCGGCACGCCGGGCTTCCAGCGCTTCGGGCGACGAGCGTTCGATGCGCTTTTGCGCCGAGCCTATCTGCTGTTTGAGCTGGGCGGTATGGCCCCGCAGCTCGTCGGCACCCAGCCAGAGAACGATGGCCGCGGTGATCGCGAGCAGGCCCCAGGTACGCTGGGAGGCACTGAGGCTTGGCTTGTCGATGGTTTGCTGCTGCTGCATACGCTCAGGCTCCCGGGCCAAGCAGGCGGCGCAGCCCGCTGACCTGCAGGCTGAAGCTGGCCTGGCGCAGCTCGGTGTTGTCCCGCAGCTGCACATCGCTGACGCCGCTCAGGCGTGACAAGGCGTCCAGCAAAGCGGGCAGATCGATGTCGCCACCGGCGGTGATCACCGCGATCCGCAGCTGTTCATTGCGCAGGTCGAACTCCTTCAACACGACACCATGCCGCTCCAGCACCGGTGCCAGCGCGTCGATCAGATGCTGGAGGTCGACGCTGGCGGCCGCCTGCCGGTAGCTGCTCAGCCATTGCGTCTCCTGCCGCAACTCCTGGCCCACGGCCGACAGGCTGCTGATGCGCTGGTCCGCCACATCGGCTTCGCGTTCCAGCACGGCGAGCCGGGAGGACGAACCCAGGTAGACGCCGGCGTGAAACAGCAGGTACAGCGCGGCGGCGCCACCGACAGCCAGCGGCGCATGGCGCAGGGCGGCGGCGCCAAGCCCTGGCAGCGAGCTGCGGCGGACCTGCGGCCGGTTCCCTATCAGCTCGAAGGCCCAGGGCCGGTTGCGCCATGGCAGGGCGATGCCGGGCGTTCGCTGCTGCCGCTCTTCCCACTGCGAGCTGACGATCGCTCCCGCTTCGACCTTGATGCGGTCGCGACCCTCGGGGCTTTGCAGTTCGATATCGCCACTGCTGCGCGGCAGGGGCATGAAGAGGGTTTCAACCATCAGCCGGCTGTTGGCGGCGCTGGTCCCGCATTGCCCGAGCAGGGTGTCGAGCTCCTGCTGGTCCCAGAACCACAGCATCAGACGGCCCGAGCGAACGACCGCGTTGACCCCGCAGTGCATATAGGGCGCCAGCCGGCGCGCCTGCAGGCTCGCGAAGTTGCGGTACTCGTGCCAGGCCAGGCCCTCGCAGGGCAGGGACTCGAAGACGCAGAGCTGGCGCGGCAGCAGCAGCACGCGCCGCCACGCCTTGACCCCCAGCGCTTCGATCTTCGGTGGTTGGCCTTCGCTAGTTGCCAAACGGTTGACGGGGTGCAGCATTGAGTCGGGCGCGCTCGCGCTCTGGTAACTGGAAATCTACGGCAGGGAAATCGGCCTCGCGGCCCCCGGCTGGCAAGCTGCAGCTCAAGGTCTTGGCGTGGCTGATGATCCAGGGGCGGTCGCCGGTGCTCGGCGTCAACTCAAGCACAAACTCGGAGCACCATTCTATCGGCTGCAGCTGATGCCGCACCCGCATCGCCCGTCCGACGGTGCTGACGCCGGCCCAGCTGAAGGGGTTGGTCTCGCCCGAGGTGGGGGCGCCTGGCAACTGGGCCAGCCCGTCAACGCGGGCATCGATACTGGCCTGTGCGGTGGCCTCGTCGAGGCCATCCAGCATCAGCACCTGGCGCGGGGCGGTGTTGCGGTTGAAGTTGCCGTCGCCCTGGGTGGCCACCAGATCGTCGCAGCTGCGGGCGCGCCAGCCGTCGGCCAGCTTGTCCATGCCGCGTACCCGGCGCAATTCCTCGGGGCTGAGCAGGGGCGAGTTGCGCGGCGGCGGCAGGCCGCTGCTGCGGTACTCGAAGGTCTCGGCGCCCTGCAGGCGCTTGAGCCCGTCGGCGTCGATATAGTCCGCCACCGTATCGGCCAGCTCGGCGGCCAGGCCCTCGTCGGCGCCGCAGAAGCGCATCAGCGCGCTGAGCCGTGCCGCCGTCGCGCGGTTGAGGTTCACCAGGCCGCGCAGATCCTGAAAGCTGATCTGCTCCTGCGGGCCCAGGCGCATCGTGCGGCCGTCCATGAACAGCCGGCCGGCATAGCTGTCGATGCTGAGGTGGCGCGGCACGCCGGTGGCGGCAATGAAGGCGGCACGCGAGGTCGCGCTGATCACCGCCCTTTCGGCGGCCACGCGCTCGCGCAGCAGCTTCACGCTCATCGCGTTGTTGTAGGCCTGGCTGGCCACGGTGGCGGCGACCACGGCCAGGCCGGCGAGTACCCACAACACCATGGCCAGCGCGAAGCCGCGGGCCGCTGGCCCGGCAGGCCCGGTCCGGCGAGCGATCCTCGCGCCCATCGCTGCCATCGCTCAGTTCTCCCAGAACATCTTGGGCCGCGGATAGAGCCGCCGGGTCTCGCCCTGGAAGGGGTACCACATCAAGGGCTCCTTGTTCTGGCTCTCGCGCAGCACGATGGCGCGCGGCAGCACCGCAGCATGCACGTCCTTGGGGTCGAAGGCGGCGGTCGGCCACTCGTCATGGAGGCGCCCTGCGGCGTCCTGGAAGGCAAACTCCACCGGCTTGTCGAAGCGCGCGATCACGGCTGGCCGGGGCTCGCCGCCGCCGGTGGGCGCCCACAGCTCGTCGATCAGCAGGGTCTGCTGGCTTTGCCGGTCGCGCTCCAGGCGCAGGCGGAAGGCCTGCACCCCTTGCGCGGTGCCCGAGATCGATGCCAGGCTGAGGCCGCTGATCCGGTCCGCCGCGCCCTTGAGCGGCTCATCGCCCCCCTCGGGGGCAGCGGCCAGATTGCTGAACAGATCGCGCAGCACCCAGCCCTTGTTCCAGCTGGAATGCAGCTCCTGAGCGCTGTCCTGGGCGGCGCGGGCGACCAGGGCGGTCTGCGACACGGCCTGCGCCACGAGCGCCATCACCAGGCTCAGGATGGCCATAGACACCAGCAGTTCCATCAGCGTCAGGCCGCGCTGCCGGCCGCTGCGGCTAGCGCGCGAAGGGCAGGACATTGCGGGTCTCCCGGAGCTGCTGCCAGCCGGTCAGATACAGCGATTGCTCGGCCAGCGTGCCGGACTTGAGCCGCGCCGAGGCGCGCACCAGATACAGGCGCACCAGATAGGCGCCATCGCCGCCGGCCTCGTTGCGCACCATCTGGGCTTCGCCAACCGGCTGGGCCTCCCAGCGCAGGGTCCAGTCGCCCAGCGGGGCCTGGCCGCTGGGCGTGGCCATCGGGTTGAGCGCGCGCAGATAGTCCAGCGCGGCCAGGCTGCCGAGCAGCTGCTGCTGCTCGGTCTTGAGCCGGGTCAGGCGATCAGCGGTCTGGCCTATCCAGCTGAACAGCACCACCGCGCTGCTGGCGAAGATCACCATGGCGGCCAGTACCTCGATCATGCTCAGGCCGCGCTCGCGGCGCATGCGACCCAACTGCCTGCTGCCCGGCTTCATCGCGCGGCGGCACTGTTGTCGGGCTGCCAGCTGAAGTCGCAGCTGGGCCCGTGGATGCGCACCAGCAGTGCCGTGTCGGTGGCGCTGCGCAGGGCCACCAAGCCTTCATCGCAGAGCCCGTTGGCACGGAAGACCGTGGCATGCACGCGACCCAGGGACCAGCCTGCCGGCAGCTCGATGCGGGCCAGGCCGGGCTCGGTGCCGGCGGGGCCGAAGCTGCGCTCGTCGAGCAGCAGATCGCGACGCAGCGCACCGGCACGGAAGGCCTGCGCCCGCAGGGCCTCAAGCACCAGCGAGGCCTCCGATCGGGCCTGCAGCGATGCGTACCAGCGATTCAGCGAGGGCAGGGTCAGGCCCGCCAGCAGGCCCAGCAGCACCATCACGACGATCATCTCCAGCAGCGTGAAACCGCCGGCAGCGCCGGCCCTGCTGGAACCGCGTGAACCGCGGGAGCCGCAGGAACCGCGTGAGGCGGGACAAGGGCAGGGCTTCGGCGCAGCGCCTGCGTCAGAACGCCACATCGGCGTTGATTCCTTCGCCGCCTTCTTTGCCGTCAGCACCCAGGGACACGATGGCAAAGGGCTGGCCGTTCTCGCCGGGCACCTTGTAGACAAAGGGCTGGCCCCAGGGATCCAGCGGCAGCTGCCCGTCGATATAAGGGCCCTTCCACTGGGAGCGCTGCGGCTCGTTGGCCGGCGCCTCGGCCAGCAGCTTCAGGCCCTGCTCCTGCGTCGGAATCGCGCCGATGTCGAGCTGGAGGATGCCGATGGCACTGCGCAGCATCTTGATCTGCGTGGTCGCGGTCTGGACCTTGGAGCTGTCCACCTTGCCGAACAGACGGGGGCCGACGAGGCCGGCCAGCAGGCCGATGATCACCATGACGATGAGCATTTCCAGCAGGGTGAAGCCACGCTGCTGGCGCGAACGAGAGGGGGGGAAGGGCGTGGGCATGGGGTACTTAGAGCACATTGGTGAGACTGGTGATGGCCAGCATCACGGAGATCATGATACCGCCCAGCACCACCGAGATGGCCAGGATGGTCAGCGGTTCCAGCAGCACCAGAAAGCGCTTCAGGCGCTGCTGGCTCTGGTTGCTGTGCATGCGGGCCAGCGACATCACGGTGCGCGGCAGTGCGCCGGAGCGCTCGCCCACCCGGATCAGGTTGAGGCCGGCGGCGTCCAGCATCGCATGCTCGGCCAGGGCCAGGCTCAGGGCCTTGCCGCCCCGCACCTCAGCCAGCACCAGCGCCGCCTGGCTGCGCAGGCGGGCACGCCGCAGCGTCGAGTTCGCCTGGGCCAGCGCGGTCAGCAGCGGCACACGGCTTTCCAGCAGCACACCGAATAGCGAGGACCAGCGCGACAGCTCGGCATGCAGGGTCCACGGGCCCAGCACCGGCAGCCTGGCTGCCAGCTCCCAGCCTGCGGCACGGGCATCGGCACGCCGGGACAGCCAGATGATCAGCGCCACCACCGCCGCGACGGCGATGCCCACCAGCAGCTGATGCTGGGTCAGCCACAGTCCAGCACCCAGCACCAGGCGGCTGAGCATGGGCAGATCGGCCTTGGGGTTGTTGAGGATGGCCGCGAAGCGCGGCACGACGAAGATGAACATCACCAGCGTCGCCACGATGCCGCTGCCCACCAGCACGGCGGGGTAGAGCATCGCATTGCGCGCCTCCTGCTTGAAGCGCGCGTCGTCCTCCACATGATTGGCGGCGGCACGCAGGGCGGCGCCCAGCTTGCCGGTGGTTTCACCGGAGCGCACCAGCTGCGCTACATAGTCAGGCAGGGCCAGGCCCGAAGCGGCCAGGCTTTCGGAAAAGCTGCTGCCACCGCGCAGGCCCGTCAAGACCTGCTGCAAGGGGTGTTCACGCGGCAGGCCTTGCGCCAGAGTGCCAACCGCCTCGGCCAGCGGCACGCCGGCCTCGAGCAGGGTGGCAATTTCGTCCAGCAATACCTCCAGCTTGGGGCCGCTACCGGATTTCCCGGGCCTGCCGGCGCTGCCCTCGGCAGTGCCGAGGCTCAGGCTGATCAATACCAGCTGCTGACGTTCCAGGGTGGTCTGCGCCTCCTGCTCGTTGGCGGCCAGCAGGCTGCCGCGCAAGCGCTTGCCCGTGGCGTCAAGGGCTGTGTAGCGGTAGCTGTTCATCAAGGGCTAGGTTCGGATAGGAAGGGCGTGGAGATTGGGGCGCAAGGCAGCGGCCTTGCTTGGGGTCTGGCCGTCGCGGCCTGTAGTCTAGCGACAGGCGCATGTTGTGGGGCTGCAACGTACCTAGGGTGTAGGAGTCACGCGTATTCATGATTAACCCTCAAAATCCTTTCTGTCCGGTGTTTCCTAGGCTGTTTTTTTGACTCTGGCGTTGCGAGGGCTGAAAAAGATGGCTTAGACTCCGCCCCGACAACGCTTAGCTCGGCCGATGAGGCAAGACGCGATTGTTGAAGGCGGTGGTCCGCACCTCGTGGGGAGGAGCGCCGTTTGTTAACCAAACATGAGGTTTACTCAATGAAAGCAATGAAGAAATTGCAAATTGCAGTGGCAGTCGCTAGCTTGTTTGCTGTCGGCGCTGTCTCTGCGGCCACGATCAGCCAGTCGGGCGTTACCATCGCCCGCGAAGTGATCGCGTCCGATGCCCAGACTGTGATCGCCCCCACGGCTACCTTCACCTACGCCGGTTCGCTGAGCGCCAACGCCGCTTCGAGCCAGGACTTCAACATCGTGCTGACCCTGGGTCAAGGCGCGAAGTGGAAGGTCGGCGCTGATCTGCCGACCGTCGGCGTGATCGAATTCAAGGTCTTCGACGGCGGTAGCTATAAGGCTATCCCGGTGCTGAACGCTGGCGCTACCGCCGCCGGCAAGGCTGCTGTCGAGCTGATCGCTGTTGAGGCTGTTGACGCCACCAACACCGCTCTGCGCTACAAGTTCCGCCTGGTCAACAAGGACGTTGCTCCGGCCAACCTGAGCCAGGTCCAGGTCAACTTCAACGTGACCAAGGGTGCTGTGCTGGCCGCTACCGTGTCCGGCGTGGCCTTCGACGCTGCTCCGGCTACTGGCGGTGGCGACAAGTACGCTCTGGTGACCAATCTGTTCACCGTGAACGGCATCGTTGACGCCGACGGCGCCAGCGAAATCGCTACCGACGTCTGCTCGGATCCCTTCAAGCGCGTCAGCCTGAACGCCGTCAACTTCACCGGTTCCGGTGTTGGCGTGGTCGGTGAGTCGGGTGCCGGCGGTGTGACCAACAACGGTTACATCCTGCTGGACCAGGCCCTGAACGTCCGCATCGCCAAGCAGTCGTGGACCCCGAACCGCACGACCAACCCGGCCGTTGAGAACAAGTCGTTCTCGACCGACCCGACCAACATCGGTTCGACCGGTTCGATGTCGCTGGGTTCGGTGAACTTCCGCAACCTGAACACCGCTGCCTGGGACATCGACGTCGACGGCCAGTTCTACAGCTTCCGTGCTAACACCCCGGCTGGCTATGGTGATCTGGCAACGCCGGCTGTCCTGAGCACCGACGGTGCCGTGGACACCGCCTCGCTGGTCCTGAAGCTGTTCTCGAGCGCTGGCTTCGCCTCGGGCTCGAGCGTCACTCTGGCCAACAACCCGATGTGCTTGGCTGGTGGCGCCAACGTCGTGTCGTCCGCCGGTACCGCTGTCGCCAGCAATGGCGGCAAGGACTGGACCGTGACCTTCAGCCATGCTCAGCTGGTGTCGGTTGCTGGTAGCAACGCCGGTGTCAACGACTCGCTGCTGTTCACCAACGCAGGTACCAACCTGGGCGCTGGCACGGCTTACTCGTCGTCGACCACCGACCAGTACTACATCTGCTACAACGTTCCGGGCAACACCGAGATTCCGCAGTCGACCTTCGAAGGTATCGCACAGCTGATCAAGGAAACCAATGCCGGTACGCTGGTCGAGCAGACCAACCAATCCTGCCGCCGTCCGCTGGCTGGCCTGGGTGGTGGCGTGAAGATCGACGTCCGCAACTTCCTGCCGTATGACCCGAACAACGCCTTCTACATGGGCATCGTGCGCGTCATCAACAACAGCGAAACCACCGACGCCGACCTGATCGGTCAGTACATCCGTGCTGATGGCAAGTACGGCAAGTGGGGCAACCTGGGCACGCTGCCGGCCCGTGGCGCTCGTTACTTCACCAGCCAAGAAATCGACACCGCGTTGAGCAACAACAGCTCGCACGTGGGTGCCGACAACAGCGGTGCTGGTGGTCTGACCGCCGCCGCTGGCGAGGCTCTGCCGGCTAACACCCGTCTGCGCATCTCGTCGACCAAGGCTTCGACCCTGCGTGTTCAGAACTACATCTACCACACGGTGTCGGGTGCTCTGACCGAAGTGTCCAGCTCGCAAGGTGCTGACTTCGTGAACGTCGAGGCTTCGGACCGCGACCATATCGACCAAGACGCCCAGACCGGCATCAAGAAGTAATCACACTACTTCTACCGCTCGTGTTTGGTTGAAGGGGGGCCTTGTGCCCCCCTTTTTCATTGGCTTCAAGATGGCTCTCTAGACAATGGAACGCGCCAAAGTGATGGTGGACAAGACGAAGACGAGGGATTGGATTGAGCCCGGCCTGAGCCGCCGCCGGGCCAGCGCCTGGCTGTGCCTGGCACCGCTGTTGCCGCTGCTGCCATTGGGCTTTAGCGGTGCTGCGCAGGCCCAGGTGCTGTCGGACGCGGTGCTGCAGGCGACCAGCGTCGACAATGTTCTGGCAGCCATAGGCGCCAAGCCGGAACGCTCGGGGCATCTCGGTCTGGACATGCCCGATGTGGTGCTGCCCGGCCGGGTCAGGGTGCGTTTCAGCAGCGCCATCGCCGGCACCGCCTGGCTGGTGCTGCTGCGTGGTCGCAAGGGGCAGAAGACAACGCCGGGCCCTATGCCATCGGCCCCTGCCAACGCTGGCAAAGCCGCCAAGAATTCGGGGCCGCAGCCGGTATTGCTGAGCGCCCAAGCCTTCGATGCCGGCGCAAGCGCCCAGGCCGAACAGTGGGTGGATATTCAGCACAGCCAGTATCTGACCTTGCTGGCCCTGAGCCGTGGCCGCTGGTATTTTGTGGAGCGTGAGATCAAGGTGGCCCGACGCCCCTGAGTTGTCCTGGCTATCGCCAGGCGTGCCCGGAAATCACCGGAGCGTGATCAAGCAGTCATCGAGGAACGTCGAGGATCTTCGGATATGGCGAGGGGTGTCAGAGTTAGACTCGCGCACCGGCCGGGCGGCTTCAAACCCCGGCGCGCCTGCGGATTGGACAGTACAGATGGATAGCGTTGAAACCCGGCGGCCTGTCGGCTCGCCGGCCGGCAGCGAGAATGAAGCAACAAACCCGGCGGCGACACTGAAGGCGCTCGACGCCCAGGCCCTGCTCGAGCGCTTGCTGGCACAGCAGCTGCTTGACGAGCGTTCGGCAGCGGCAGCGCCGGCGCTGATGGCCCAGTCCGGCATCAGCGTGCTGGCCGCCTTGCTGAGGCTCAATGCGGTGGCCGAGCTGCCGCTGTACCAGGCCGCCGCCGAACAGCTGGGCTTCGCGCTGATGGATGCCCTGACCCCCGGTGAAGCGGCCGCCCGTGAGGCAGCAGCGCGCAGCCTGGGCCTGTCCAGCGCCTGGCTGAGCAGCAAGGGCGTTAGCGTGCGCGCTGCGGGCGAAACCTGGGAGGTGGCCTTCAAGGACGCTCCGGGCGCCGAACTGCGCGAACTCTTCGGACGCAAGGCCCGCCAGGCCGGCGCCGGACGCTTCAGCTGGGCGCTGATGCTGCCCTCGGTCTACGAGCAGCTGCAGCGCGAGGCCCAGAGTGATCAGCAAGCCACCTCGCTGGGCAGCAACGATGATCTGCGCGCGCTGCGCGAGCTGGCCGAGGAGGGCCCGACGATCGAGCTGGTCAACACCGTGCTTTCGCGCGGCGTCACGCTGCGAGCCTCGGATCTGCACTTCGAGCCGCACGAGGCGGACTTTGTCGTGCGGGCCCGGGTCGACGGCGACATGCTGGAGCAGGCCCGCTATTCGCGCGAGCGCTTCGACGCCGTGGCCTGCCGGCTGAAGATTCTGGCCAGCCTCGATATCGCCGAGCGCCGTCTGCCGCAGGACGGACGCATCAGTGCGCGGGTCAATGGCGAGAGCTTCGACATCCGGGTTTCGATACTGCCGGGGGCCCTGGGTGAGTCCATCGTGCTGCGCCTGCTGCGCCAGGAGCGCAAGCCCACCCGGCTGCAGGATCTGGGCATGTCGGCCCGCCATGCGGCGATGTTCGAGTCCTGGGGGCGTCTGTCCAACGGCATCGTGCTGGTCACCGGCCCCACCGGCTCGGGCAAGAGCACGACGCTCTACACGGCGCTGGAGCTGGCCAATGACAAGGCCAAGAAGATCATCACCGTCGAGGATCCGGTCGAATACAAGATCCGCGGCATCACCCAGCTGCAGGTCAATGCCGATATCGGCTTCACCTTCGCGGCGGCGCTGCGTTCCATCCTGCGCCACGACCCCGACACCATATTGCTGGGCGAGGTGCGCGACGAGGAGACCGCCCGGATCGCGATCCAGTCGGCCCTGACCGGCCATCTGGTGCTGTCGACCCTGCATACCAACAGTGCTATCGGCGCGGTGACGCGGCTGATCGATATGGGCGTGGAGCCCTTCCTGATCGGTGCCAGTCTGCGCGGCCTGATGGCCCAGCGCCTGGTGCGGCGGCTGTGCGAGCACTGTGCCGAGCCCCAGCATGAGCCCGACGACGCGACGCTGGCCATGCTGGCGCGCTTCCAGATCGCCGACGGCGGCCGCCTGCGCAAGCCGGTGGGTTGCGCGCACTGTTCGGGCACCGGCTACTGGGGCCGCATGGCCATCTACGACCTGATCGAGGTCGGCCCCGAGATGGCGCACCGCATCTCGGCCGGCGATGGCGAGCTGGCCCTGCTACGCCTGGCCGGCCGCTCGGCCGACGACGGTCTGCTGCACAGCGGTGTGGAGCTGGTGGCCGAAGGGCGCACGACCCTGGGTGAGGTGCTGCGCGCCAGCGGCGGCTGAGCGGGCTGCATCAACGCGCGACATTGTCGGTCGCACGCGGCTGTTTCAGCGTGCAGCGTAGGCCTGATGCAGGGCCTCGGCCAGATAGCGCGCCTTGCTCCAGGCCATGCCGCGCTGGGTGTTGCCGGTGATGACGGGCAGCGCCTGCTGCAGCGTCAGCAGGTAGTTGGGGCCCGCCATCCAGGACTGGGTGATGGCCAGCCGGCGCGACTGCTGGGCGCGGAAGTAGCGCACGATGGCGGGCGAACCGGCGACCTTGTCGGTGATCAGCTCGCCGTCGAGGCTGACCTTGACCTCGGGCGGTGCGTTGCGGCTGACGGTCAGCGTGCCCTGGTCGCCGCTGCTGCAGCGGAAGGCGATGTATTCGATGTGCAGCTCCTTGCCGTCGATCGGCGTGCCCATGGGCGTTGCCTCCAGCACCTCGCAGCCCTGGGCGCGCAGCACCTCATGGGCCGGTCCGGGCCGGTAGGCGGCCAGGTACTCGGGCTTGAGCTTGGCCTTGGTGCGCTTGAAGCGCTGGGCCAGATCGTCGACATCGGGAATGATGGTCTCGGCGGCGGTCAGCGGACGCTGGGGATCGGAGGCATCGCGCAGCAGGCGCAGCGCCTGCTCCTTGTTCTCCATGAAGCGGCGTTCGCCTTCCGTCTGGGCGTTGGTCTGCGTCGTGGCCTGCGCCTCGGTCGGCGCCTGCATCGGGCCGCTGGCCCGGACATGAGCGCTGAAGAGAGTGGCGAGCAGGACGAGTAGCGCGATGCGAGGCTGGTTCATGGTTGGGTGCTGCCGCGATCTTGCGGTTGGCTTGACGGTTGGAAGCGCGCATTCTGCACCAGTGACCCGGGCAGAGGGGCGGGCTGGGTCATCAAGGCCAGCAGCCTTTGCGCCGACGCGGCCCAGCTGAAGCGGGCCGCGCGTGCCCGGCCGGCGTCGCGCAGCTGCGCTCGATAAGCGGCATCGCCGCTGATGCGTCGCAGGGCCGCGCTGATGCTGGCGGGATCGTCGGGAGCAATGTAGTGAACCGCATCAGCACAGACCTCGGGCAGCGATGCGGCCCGGGCCGCAATGACGGGGCAGCCGCAGTGCATGGCCTCCAGCGGCGGAATGCCGAAGCCCTCGTAGATCGACGGGAAGACCAGCGCCAGCGCGCGCTGATAGAGTGCCTTGAGCTCGGCGTCGGATACCGGGCCGGCCTCGATCAGGCCGCCTTGCCGGGGGGCTGACGATGCGTCGCGGAAGACGCGCGCATTGCGCCCGCCCACCAGCACCAGGGCGACCCGGTCGTGCGCCGCCGCTTCGGCATACGCAGCATAGGCCCGGCGCAGCGCGGCCAGGTTCTTGGTGGGGTTGGCGCTGGCGACCGCCAGAAAGAAGGGCCGCTCCAGCAAGTCCAGCCGCGTGAGCACCGCCGTGTCGGCATCGATCGCGAGAAAATGATCACCGCTGCCCGGCAGCAGCGTCAGCTGCGTGGGCGCGAGCCAATGCTGCAAGCGGTCGGCCGAGAAGGCGGAGGGCGTCAGCAGCGGCGTGGCCCTGGCACACAGATGCCGGAACAGGGCGCGGTACCAGCGCACGAAGCTGCGGGTATAGGCCTCGGGATGATCGAAGACGGCGGCGTCATGGATCATCGCGGTCTGTCGCCGACCCATCCAGGGCGCGGAACCGGCGAGATTGATCAGATGCCCGTCGCGCGCAGCCCAGGGCAGCAGCAGCTGTTCCCAGAGATGCCCCGCGATTGCGGCCGGGCCCAGCGGACGTGGCTCTATGCAGCGCAGCGCCGGTGGGCGTGCCGAGCGGGGGTGCAGCAGCACCCAGTGCGGTGCCGGGGTGGCCGATGCGTCCATGCGCTGCTCGCCGAGCAGGCGGTCCAGGGCCTGGACCAGCTCGCCGGCGACGCGTTGCACACCGGTCAGCCCCTGGGCGAGGTACTTGCCGTTGATGTAGATCGTCGCATGAGCCATCGAGGGGGTGCCGTCGGCGAGCGTGCTTGCCGCGGCTAGAATCCGGGCGCCCTGTACCTGTGCATGAAGAGTGTCGGCACGCATGTTAACTGCAGACTTGTCATCGAAAGCGTCTGAGATCGCCGTCGGCATCGCAAGTCGTGCGCCGCGCCATGGCCGCAGTGAGTGGGGCGTTTGGCCGCCGTGTTGAGAGCCTCCTCGCGAGCCGCCACACCGGTTCGTGCAAGCACGCGCCGCGGCATTGGCGCCGGGCTGGTGTTCGCGGCACTGGAGGCGGGGCAGACCATTGCGCTGCTGCCCTTGATCGAGGCGCAGCTGGGCGCCCGCGGCGCGGCCGCCTGGGTGATCTTCGGTGTCGGCAGCGCGCTGGTGGGCCTGGCCGGATCGGCCTACTTTCAGCCCCTGGTGCGAAGCATCGCCGCGCTGCAGCTGAGCGGCGAGACCGAGCATCTGCCTGCCAACTGGACGAGTTTGTGGCGGCAGCTGGCCTGGCGTTGTGCGCTGCTGCTGGCCAGCCTGCAGCTGTTGTTCCTGCTCTTGCTGCCGGATCGGCCCAGCCATCTTCAAGCCCTGGGCTGGCCAGCGGTCGCAATGATCTTCAGCGCCCAGCATCTGCGCCTGTTGGCGCTGGGGCGATTCACCGCCTTCAATGGCGTGGCCTGGCTGGGCGAGGACAAGTGGCAGATGGCCTGGGCCAGCGGCATCGCGCTGCTCGCCAGCGTGGGGCTGCTGCTGGCGGGGGGGGGGCTGCTGGCGCTGGCCGCCGTGCAGCTGGCAGCGCAGGCCTTGTTGGTCTGGCTGGCCGGCCGAGGCCTGGCGCGCCTGAGCCGCCGATCGCAGGCGCGCGTCGAGCTCTGCCCGCCGTCGCAGGCCCTGTCCCTGCTGTGCCTGGGCCTCGCCGGCTTTCTCAATGTCGGCACCGATGCGCTGGTGGCAGGCGTCTATCTGGAAGCTTCGGCCCTGGTCGACTACGGGATGCTGAGCCGCACCCTGGCGCTGGCGGTGGCCGCGGTGGGTCTGTGGGTCCACGTTCGCTACCCCATCTGGTGCGCGCGTGACTGCGCGTTCGAGTTCCTGTGCCGCGACATCCTGCGCGTGCTGGCTGTGCTGGCGCTGCCGCTGCTGGCGGTGGCGCTGCTGTTCATGGCCTGGCAGGGGGGCGAGCAGGGTGGTGGCTTGGGCCCTGGACTGGTCAGCCTGGCTGCGGCCAATACGCTGCTGGCCTGTGCAGTGATCGCGCTGGGCCAGGCGCTGCTGGCGCGCGGCGCGCACGGTTTTCTATGGCCCGCCGCCTTGCTCGCAGCCTTGGCACCGGCTTTCGCACTGCTGCTGGCCGAGGGCCTGGGTGCCAGCTTTTTCCTGCTGGGCTATCTGCTCGGCAATGGCCTGCTGCTTGCACTGCACCTGATTCACTTCCTGCGTATCGGGCATGCTGCGGATGCCTCCGACCGGGACTGACCATGCTGGAACTGATCAAGAAGCTCGCGCGTCGCCTGGCCTACCGGCCCTCAGGACTGGGCGCCATCGGGCGCGAGGCCTGCGTCCGCTGGCCGCGCCGTCTGCGCGGTGCCGGGGCCATCTTCCTCGGCGATCGTGTCGTGATCGACTCCCATGCCTGGCTGGAGGCCATCGAGCGCTGGGAGCAGCAGCGCTTCACCCCGCGCATCGAGATCGGCGACGATGTGACCATAGGCCGGCATGCCACGATCACCGCGACCACGCACGTCTCCATCGGGGCAGGCAGCCTGCTCAGCGAGGGCGTCTACATTTCCGATTCGGGGCACGATGTGTTCAGCCCCGACCCGCGGCCGCTGGTGCGCATGCCCTTGCTTGAGCTGGGGCCGGTGCATATCGGGCCCCGCTGTTTCATCGGTTTTCGCGCCTGCGTGCTGCCGGGCGTGACGCTGGGCCCCGGCTGTGTCGTCGGTGCGCATGCGGTGGTCACCCATTCCTTTCCTGCCGGCAGCGTGCTGGCGGGCTCTCCGGCCCGCTTGCTGCGGCGCAACGCTGTGCCGGTCGAGGCTCACGATGATCAATGAGAGCATCACCCAAGGCAGCGCTGCCTTCTCGGGCTACTACATGACAGCGCGCAAGGAGCTGCTGGCGCTGCTGGACGGGGCGCCGCCGCCGGCGCGGGTGCTGGAGGTGGGCTGCGGTGCGGGCGCGAACCTGGCCCTGGTCAAGCAGCGCTGGCCGCGCGCCTGGACGACCGGCATCGAGCTGCGCGACGACGCGGCCGAGGCTGCCCGCTCGCTGGGTCGGGTGGACCAGGTGCTGCAGCTGGATGTGCTGGATCCGGAATGCGCGTTCGGGGCGGGCAGTTTCGATGTGCTGATCCTCAGCCATGTGCTTGAGCATTTCGCACGGCCTGAGGCGGTGCTGGACAAGGTGAGCGCCTGGCTGCGCCCCGGCGGGCTGGCCCTGGTCGCCCTGCCCAATCTGCGCCATGTCTCGGTGCTGCTGCCGCTGCTGTGCCGCGGTGAGTTCCGCTACACCGAGTCGGGCATTCTCGACCATACCCATCTGCGCTTTTTCACCCGCAGCAGCGCGCAGCGGCTGCTGCAGCAGAGCGGCTTCGAGTTGCTGAAGATCCGCCCTGAATTCGGCGGTCAGAAGTCGCAGTGGCTGAACCGCCTCAGCTTCGGACTGGCCAGCGACTTCGCGGCCTATGCCTACAACATGCTGGTCCGCAAGCCATGAGCCACAGCACCTGCTACGCGACCATTGTGTCGGCGAACTATCTGGCCTATGCCAAGGTGCTGGCGGAGTCGGTGGCGCGGCACTGTCAAGGGGCGGTGCTGCGGGTGCTGCTGGTGGAGCGCCGCAGCGCCGCGCTGCGCAGCCTTGCTGAGGGCTTGGGGCTGGAGGTCTGCTTTGCGGACGAGCTCGGGCTGCCCGACTTCGAGCGCATTGCCTACAAGTACGACATCCTCGAGCTGAACACCGCGCTCAAGCCCAGCTTTCTGAAGCGGCTGTTTGCGCTGGGGGCCGAGCGCCTGGTCTATCTGGACCCGGACATCTGCCTGTACGGCGCGCTGCAGCCGGTGCACGAGGCCTTGGACCAGGCCGCCATCGTGCTGACCCCGCATGCGCTGAGCCCGCTGATGGATGGGCACAGGCCCTCGGACATCGACTTCCTGCGCAACGGGGTCTTCAATCTGGGCTTCATCGCGCTGCGGCGTTGCGAGCAGGCGCTGGCGATGCTGGACTGGTGGGAGCAGCGCTGCCTGAGCTATGGCTACAACGATGTGGCCTTCGGCACCTTTGTCGATCAGAAATGGGCCAATCTGATCCCGGCCTATTTCGACGCGACCCGGGTGCTGCGTCATCCGGGCTGCAATGTGGCGTACTGGAATCTGCACGAACGCGATCTGCGGCGCGGCGAGGCCGGCCTGCTGGTCAATGGGCAGGCGCTGCTGTTCTTCCATTTCAGCGGGGTCGCGCCTGCAGAGCCCGGCCGCCTATCCAAGCACCAGGACCGCCACGAACTGGCAGCGGGCTCCGTGCTGGCGGACCTGGTGGCCGGCTACTGCCAGGCCTTGCTGGCAGCCGGGCATGCCGAGCTGCGCCAGCTGCCGTACAGCTTTGCCCTGCTGGACGACGGGCAGACCCGCATCGGGCCGCTGATGCGTCGGGCGCTGGATGTGGCCGGCCGCGGGGTCGGCAATCCCTTCGAGTCTGCCGGCGCCTTCCAGCAGGCGCTGCGGCGTGCCGGATTGCAGCGCCAGGGGCAGAGCGGGGCCACGCCTGCGATCAATACGCACAATCTTTCGCAGCTGGGCTGGCGGCTGCGTTGGGTGGATCGGACCCTGCGTCTGCTGTTCCGGCTGATCGGCCCAGAGCGCGGCATGCAGCTGCTGCGCTACGCGGCTTTCATCAGCCGCGAATCCCATCTGCCCAGCGTGCTGCTGCAGCGGCCGCTGCGGCTCAGGCATGAGGAGGAGCGGCGCGGTTGATACATACAATGCGTGCCAATCCGCTGACCACCTCATGCCTTTTTCGATTCGACCGCTTCACGTCGGCAAGTTCGTACCCCCGCCTTTCGCCGGCATGGAGACCCATGTGGATGCGCTGCTGCGCTCGATCAGCAGCCAGGCACGCCCCACCCTGGTCGCCAGCGCGCCAGCCTGGGGAGTGCGCCCGGCGCCCGAGCCCACGCCCTACCGCATCGTGTCGGTACCGTATTACGCGATGCTGGCTTCGGTGCCGGTCTGCCCGGGCATTCTGGGTGCGGTGCAGACCGAGCTGTCCGAGGGCGGCTCCAATCTGCTGCATGTGCACGCGCCCAACCCCTGGGGCGATCTGGCCGCGATACAGGCTGCCAAGAACCTGCCGGTCGTGGTGACCTGGCACAGCGATATCGTGCGTCAGCGCGCGCTGCTGAAACTGTATGGCCCGATGCAGCAGAAGGCCCTCAGGCGCGCCGATCGCATCGTCGTCTTCACGCCCAAGCATTTCAGCAGCTCGCGCCAGCTGGCGGGAGCGGACCTGGAGCGCAAGGTGCGCATCGTTCCGATCGGCATCGACTTCGCCCGCCTGGATGCGCTGGTTCCGGATGCGCAGGCCCTGGCTTCGCTGCGGCAGTGGTCAGCGGGCAGGCCCATCGTGCTCAGCGTTGGCCGCCATGTCTACTACAAGGGCTATCAGCACCTGATCTCGGCGATCGCCCGGATGCGCAGCGATGCGCTGCTGCTGATGGTGGGGACCGGGCCGCTGAGCGCCGAGCTGCAGCGCCATGCCCAGCAGCTGGGCCTGGGGGAGCGGGTACGGTTTATGGGCGAGATCGGCAGCACCGAGCTGGCGGCCGCATTGCAGATATGCGATGTGTTCTGCCTGCCCTCGATCGAGCAGTCGGAGGCCTTCGGCATTGCCAGCGCCGAGGCCATGGCCTTCGGCAAGCCCACCGTGGTCTGCCAGCTCGACAACGGGGTCAACTACCTCAACAAGGATGGGGTGACCAGCCTGGTGACTCCGCCGCGCGACATCGCCGCGCTGGGCGATGCACTGGATACGCTGGTGCTTGACACCGGCCTGCGCACACGCCTGGGCGAGGCCGCTCGCGCCTGGGTGCGCAGCGAGTTCGCCATCGAGACGATGCGCGACGCCACGATGGCCCTGTATCGCGAGCTGCTCTGAACTGAGCGCCTGAACTCCTGGGCGCCTGCCCGCAGCGCCAGCCTCATCGGGCTGTGTTGCATCACCCCTCTGTGGGATGGTGCAGCCCGCGCAAGCCCGGAAATACTACGGGCCTGTGAATCAAGGGAGAGTTGGCGTGCAAAAGAACAGTGCAGCGCTGTTGACCACCGGACGCCTGTCGCGGAGGAGCTTGTCTGAGTCGGACGGTTTGCCGGGGCGCTGCAGCCTGCCCACATTGCTGTGGCGCCGTGGCGCGGGATGGTCCGTGGCCCTGCTGCTGGCCACGCAGCTGGGTTGCGGCGGCGGCGGTGGTGCCACGTCGACCGCCCCGCCGGCACCGCCGCCGGTGCCGCCGACGACGGGCAGCGTGATCCCGGCCATGGCCGGCATCGTGTTCTCCGAGCTCGATGCGCAGGGTGCGGTGCTGCAGCAATCCACGCCCAGCGACGCCAGCGGGCGTTTCCAGTTCGCGCGTCCGCTCAGCGGCCAGCGTGTGGTGTCCGAGGTCCGCTACAGCCATGGCCTGGCGGTGGCGGCACGCCTGTCCGCGGCCGGCCAGCAGTTGACGATCAGCCCGCTGACCGCGCTGTTTGATCGCCTCTATGACAGTGCCCAGCCCGGCGCCCCCGCTTCTTCCGGCGCGGGGGCGCTGGTGCTGGCCCAGTGCGGCGCGGGCGCTGCCCTGGATATGGACAAGGCCTTGTATGGCAATAGCGCCGCCTCGGCGGGGGCCAGCCCCTGGATGCAGCAGGCCCTGCTGGCCTATGGGCGTGCCCTGGATGGCCTGGGCCTGGCCGTCGACGCCCCGCGGACGCAGTTTGATCGGCTGCTGCAGCAGCATGCTAGGCAGCTGGGCGACTACTGCAAGCTGGCGCAGCAGATCCACGAGCCCCGCTGGCTGGCCGAACTTGAGGCCGCGTTGAAAGCACGGCTGGCTCTGGCCGAGACGCCGGACCGTACGCGCTTGTCGGCGCTTCGCGATGCATCGACCGAGCAGGTGCTGGCCCGTCTGCGCCCGCGCCTGCTGGTGGCGGCCCATCCCGAGCTGAAGGATCTGATGGCGCCCCGCATCGAGGCACTGCAGGGTCAGGAGCAGCGCATAGCCCTGGATCTGGCAGTCGCGCGCTTCGCCAGCGAGGCCCCCGAGCTGTCGGCCAGCGTCATCCAGACCATGCCTTTCCGTCGCGGCGTCCGGTACGCTCTGGACGAGCAGGGACGGCTGCTGGAGCAGTTCTCGCTGGCCGGCCGCAGCGACGCGGCGGCGCAGGCGGCCGGATTGCGCCGGCTGCGCAATGTGGGCGGCATGCCGGTCGAGGTCCATCTGCTGCACGATGGCGATCGCCTGGCCAGCATGGCCGACCTGATCGAGCGGGCCATGCGCATGCCGACCGATGATCTGCAGGAGCCGCTGACGCGGCGAGTTTGGCGCTTCGTGCGCGATCAGCATGTGCCGCACGCCTCGATTGTCGCGGCGACCTATGCGCACCAGCCCGATTTCTATCTGCGCTCTCTCGGGACGGGTTTCTGCGACGATGCCGCCAGTGTTCAGCATTGGCTGTGGCGGGCACTGGGCTACGAAGCGCGCGTCTATGGCCTGGACGGCCATGTGGTGTCCGAGGTGTTCCGAGCCGGTCGCTGGGAGATGTATGACGCGCACTTTGGTGTCTATTACCAGAACCGTGCTCAGCAGGTCGCCTCTGTTGGCGACCTGGAGGCTGATTCATCGCTGGTCATCGCTCCGCTGAACCCGGTGCTGGCTTCAGACGATTTCGCCTACTCCGATCAGATGCGAGCGTTCTACGCCAATGCTGTGGGCAATATGAGCATGGAGATGTACTCGCGAGCCTCGGTCGAGAACTTCGGCGATACGCTGGTGATTCCGGTGGGGGCCGAAGTCGAGCTGGACGTGCGCCATGCCTATGCCATGCCAACGGTCAGCGATGAGGCGCTTGTCCCGAGTTTCCCTACGCTGAAACTGCGACTGCCGCCCGGCTACAGCGGCTCGCTGCCGCTGCCACTGCTGCTGGCCGATGTGCAGGGCGAGGGGCAGATCGAGCTGCTGGGCGAGCGCACCGCAGTCACGTCGCTCGGCGTGCGTCCGACCCTGCTGGCCTACTACCGTCGCGAGCGCGGCGACGAGTTGCCGCTGCGCGAGCTGCGTGTCGATGCGGCCGGGCCGGCCGGCCTGACGCTGACCTTTTTGCTGAGCCCCCGCAGGGTGGGGCCGGAGCAGCTGGCGCAGCTCAGTCTGGGCGGCAGCAATCTGACCGGCTTGAGTCTGGTGGAGGGTGTCGCCCCCCGGCCTTGATCAGCGCTGATCCAGCAGCGTGATATAGGTCTCCAGCACGCGCTCCTCGTCGAAGTGCTGTTCGACAAAGCGGCGGCCCTGCTGACCCATGGCTTCGCGCTCGCTGGCGCCCAGCGCCAGCATGCGCCGCAGCGCCGCTTCCAGCGCGGCGGCGCTGCGCGGTGCGCAGAGGTAGCCGCTGAGCCCGTCGATGACGGTGTCCCGGCAGCCCGGCGCGTCGGTGGTGACGATGGGCTTGGCCATGGCGGCGGCCTCCAGCAGGCTGCGCGGTACGCCCTCGCGGTAGGAAGGCAGGACCACGCAATGGGCTGAACGGAGCTGTGGCCTGACGTCGTCGAGCTGTTCGATGTGCTCGACGACGCCTTCGTCCAGCCATTGCTGCAGACGCTCGCGGCTGATGGCCGCCGGGTTGTCGGAGTGCGAGGAGCCGAGCATCACGAAGCGTGTGTCGGGTTGGTCGCGCCGGATGCGCCGCGCTGCTTCGACGAACTCCTCGACGCCCTTGTCGCGCAACAGGCGTCCGACGAACAGAAAGCGCAACGGCAGCGCCGGCGGCGTGTCCGATGGCGTGAAGCGCCGCAGATCCACGCCGGAGCCGGGCACGCGCAAGGTGCGGTCGCGCTCGACGATGCCCGCCGCCACGAAGCGCTCGCGATCGTCCTCGTTCTGGAACACGACCTTGCCGGCCGGCTTGAAGGCCAGCCGGTACAGCACCGAGACCAGGGGCCGCAGCAAGGGGCTGGGCTTGATGAAGGCGCGGCCCAGGCCCGAGACATTGGGCAGGTAGCGCAGACCGCGGCCGCGCAGCGCGATGCCGCTGTAGATATTGGCCTTGGGCGTGTAGGACAGCACCGCATCGACCTGCTGCGCCGCGAAGAGGCGATGCAGCGCGAGCACGCTGCGCCCTTCGGTCCAGGGATTGGTGCCGGCGCTGGCCAGCGGCCAGTGACAGTAGGCAAAGCCGGCCTGCTGCAGCTTGTGCTCGTGGCCGTCCGCGGGGCCGATGAACACCACCGCATGCCCGACCTCACGCAGACGCTGCGCAAGCGCAAGCCTGAAGTTCTGCAAGTACCAGGCGGAGTTGGCGACGATGGCGACTTTCAAGCGGCACGACTCCCGCGCAGTGTCGGCCGGGCTGGCGAGCACCTCGGTGCGGCGGCATTCACGGCGTCATGCACTTCATCACTCCGTAGTCGTTCACGTCGGTCTTCTCGGTCGCAGGGGCAGGGCTTGACTCGCAAGGCGCAGCGGACATTGTGCCATCGCGCTGCACCGGCTCAGGCCGATTCCAGCCAGGCCTGCAGCATCAGCACGTCCCACAGCAGGTACTGCCAGTTGCGACGGCCGCAGAGATGTTCCTGCCATTTCTGGCTCACCATCGCCGGGTTCAGCAGGCCCTGTGACTGCAGCCGCTGGGCATCGAGCAGATGTTCGGCCCAGGGGCGCAGTGGGCCGCGCAGCCATTGATCCAGGGGCACCGCGAAGCCCTGCTTGGGCCGCTCGATCAGCTCCCGCGGCACATGACGGTACAGCACCTGTCGCAGCAGCCATTTGCCGCTGCCGGCGCGCAGCTTCAAGGACATGGGCAGCTGCAGCGCAAACTCGACCACCCGGTGATCGAGCATGGGCACGCGGGTTTCCAGGCTGTTGGCCATGGCGGCACGGTCGACCTTGACAAGGATGTCGTCCGGCAGATAGGTCTGCTGATCGATCAGCGCCATCGCGTCGATGACGTGCCGTCCGGGGCGGTCCAGCCGCATGCCATCGAGCAGGCTGGGCGCCTCGTGTGCGCCCAGCACCAGCGCATCGGGCTGCTGCCAGTGCGAGACGAGGGCGCGGTACATCTGCTCGACGCTGGCCGCCGGCAGCACGCTGGCGGCGAACTTGTGCAGCTTGTCGCCGATGGCGCCATGCCTGGCCAGCGCCGGTACCACCGTACCGGCCAGCGAGCCCAGGCGGTTCCACCCGCCCGGCGGTAGCGCCAGCAGCAGGGTCGCGGCGGCGCGCCGTAGCGGCAGCGGCACGGCCGCGAGGCGACGCCAGACCTGGTCGGCCAGCAGATAGCGGTTGTAGCCGGCGAACAGCTCGTCGCCGGCATCGCCCGAGAGCGCGACCGTGACATGGCGCCTGGCCATCTGGCAGACCAGGAAGGTCGGGATCTGCGAGGAATCGGCGAAGGGCTCGTCGTAGATGGCCGGCAGGCGCGGGATCACCGCCAGCGCGTCCTCGGGTCGGACGTAGAGCTCGGTGTGGTCGGTGCCCAGATGGCGGGCCACGGCCTTGGCATGCACCGCCTCGTCATAGCCCGGCACGTCGAAGCCGATCGAGAAGGTCCGCACAGGCTGGGCGCTTTGGCGCTGCATCAGCGCGACGATGGTCGATGAATCCACGCCGCCAGAAAGAAAGGCACCCAGCGGCACATCGGCCACCATCTGGCCGGCCACGGCCTGGCTCAGCAGAGCCTCGAGCCGGTCGGTGGCGGCTCGCTCGTCCGCCGCGATCGCCAGATCCTGCGGCTGCTCGGCCAGTGTCTCCAGCTGCCAGTAGCGGCCCTGGCGCTGCTGGCCGTCGGGGCCGAACTCCAGCCACTCACCCGGCATCAGCTTGCTGATGCCGCGGTAGATGCTGTGCGGCGCCGGTACCGCGTTGTGGCGCATATAAAGGGCCAGCGCATTGCGGTCGATCTCGCCCTGCCATTGCGGATGCGCCCGCAAGGCCTTGAGCTCGGAGCCGAACACCAGATCGCCGGCCGGCAAGCGCCCGTAATAGAGCGGCTTCTCACCCATGCGGTCGCGCGCCAGCAGCAGGCTGCGGCGTTCCCGGTCCCAGACGGCAAGCGCGAACATGCCCACCAGGCGCTCGAGCGTTCCGATCAGGCCCCAGCGGCTGAAGCCGGCGAGCATGGTCTCGGTATCGGAGTGGCCCCGCCAGTCATGGGGCTGCAGCTGCTCGCGCAGCTGCTGGTGGTTGTAGATCTCGCCGTTGAAGACCAGCACATAGCGGCCGCAGCTGGAGTGCATGGGCTGGGCGCCGGCCGGCGAGAGGTCGACGATGGCCAAGCGCCGATGCCCCAGCGCGACGCCGCGCTCCGGGTCCACCCAGTGTCCGTCCCCGTCCGGGCCGCGATGGACGATGGCATCGGTCATGCGCAGCAACTGGGCATGGTGGGTCTCCAGGGTCTGGCTGGATCTGCTGAGGTAGCCGGTTATGCCGCACATAGAAGGTCAGAGGCTGCTGTAGAGCTGAAGGTATTGTTGCCACACGGTGGCGATGCCGAAGCGGGCCAGGGCCCGCTGGCGCAGTTGCTGGCCCAGTGCCTCGCGCTGCGCCGGTGTCAGGCTCAGCAGGCTTTGCACGCGCTGGGCCAGTGCCTCGGGCGTGGCCACCGGCGCGACCCAGCGTGCATCGCCGATCACCTCGGCCGCGTCGCCGCAGTCGGTCGTCACGCAGGGCAGGGCGCAGCACATCGCCTCGCCCAGCACATTGGGAAAGCCCTCGGCCCGCGAGCTGAGGCAGAACAGGTCCATGGCGGCCAACAGCTGCTGGGGTTCTGCTTGCTCGCCCAGCAGGCTCAGGCGTCCGGAGAGCCCGCAGGCCTGGCTCAGTTCGCGCAGCGCGGCGCTGTCCGACACGCCGCGACCGGCCAGCACGAAGTGCAGGCGTTCGTCTTGCACGGCCAGCTGGCCGGCCATGCGCAGGAAGCCGGGCAGATCCTTCTGCGGATCGTCCCGGGCGATATTGCCGACCAGCAGCTGGTCCGCTGTCAGGCCCAGCTGCTGGCGCCACCGCTGCCGGGCTACCGGGTCTGGCCTGAACCGCTCGCCGTCGAAGCCATTGCCTATGCAGACAAAGCGGTCCGGCCGGTAGCCGGCGGACGTGTGAACGGCAATGGCCTTGTGGGCATTGGCGACGATGCTAAGGGGCAGGTGGTGCGACAGGCGGGCGCAGAGGGCCACGACCGCACGCGTGCTGCGGCTGATGTCGCCGGCGCTGATGCCGCTCTGGCGTATGTTCCACACAATGCGTCGCTGACCAGCGATGCGGGCGACCAGTGCGCCGATCAGGTCGCCGTGGTACATCCAGGTCTGGACCACGGTGTCGCGGGGCAGCTGTCGCAGTCTGCGCAGCAGCGGCCACAGCCGCCAGGGGTTGTGCAGCGTGGGCGCCAGGCCCAGCGCGGTGACCGGCACGCCCTCGGCGCGCAGGCGCTGGCCTACCACGCCGTCGGCACCCAGCGCGAACACCTCCTGAGCGGGAGCCGACGGCTGCAGCCGGGCCTGGCGCAGCAGCTTGTGCAGCATCGCTTCTGCACCGCCCTGGCCCAGGCCGGTGATCACATGCACGATGTGGGCGGGCGCTGCTGCGCTCATCGGCAGGCCTCCAGCGCCGCGGCCAGTCGGGCGCCGATCACCGGCTGGGCAAAATGGGTTTCGATGAGCAGGCGCCCGGTCTGTCCCCGGCGCCTGGCGAGGCTCTCGTCACGCAGCATTTCGCAGAGAGCGTCCACCCACTCGTCCGTCGCGCGGGCCGCCACACCGCAGTCGCCCAGGGCCAGCACCTCGCTGTTCATGCCCACGGGCGAGACGACGCAGGGCAGTTCGCAGGCCATATAGGTGAGCATCTTGAAGCTGCACTTGCCGCGCGCCCAGAGACTGTCTTCGAGCGGCATCAGGCCGACGCTGAAGCCGTGCAGCGCTGCGACCTCGATGTCGGCGCTCCAGCGGGTGTAGCGAACGCGGGCCTGCGGCAGCAGGCGGAACACGGGCGCCTGATCGGCCACGATGTGCAGCTCGGCGTCCGGCACCTGCTCGAACACGCGCGCCAGCGCGGCTTCGATGCTGTAGAGATAGGCAAAGCCGCTCGAGCTGCCGGACCAGCCCAGCGTCGGCCGCTCCGGCAGCCTGGGGCGAGGGCTGAAGCGCTGGATGTCCACCGCCGTCGGCAGGATGCTGACCGGGCCGAAGCGCGAGAAATGCTCGGCCAAAAAGGCATTGCCGCAGACGATGTGGGCGGCGCCGGCGGCGATGCGGTCGGCGTTGTGACCGCGCCGGCCGAGGAAGATGGCATCGTCCACATCGAACAGATAGGGGCGCCGCAGCCAGCGCTCGGCGCTGTAGAGGGTGGCCAGCAGTTCGCGCTGCAGGAAGACGATGTCGGCCGAGGCATTGAGTTGCCGCACGCGACTGCTCGCATCAGCCAGCGCGGCCATGCCCCACAGCGGGCGCGCAAGCTGGCTGGCCGGCGGGTAGGCGCTAAAGCGCGCGTGCAGCGTCTGCGTCTGCCAGCCCAGCTGCGCCAGCTGGGCCTCATGCTGAGTCCAGCGGAAGCGTGTGCTGGGCTGCTGGGCGCCCTGCGTGAGCGCCCCGAGTGACTGGTGTCCAGACATACCCATCATGCGCCGGCATGCCCAGCGCCGGGCAGCAGCGGCCGGCGGGCCTTGAAAAATATGCCCAGCAGCATGCAGGTCAGTGCAACCTTGATCAGGAAGTTAGCCAGCGGGAAGAAGCTGTCAAGAAAGATCGACAGCACGATGGCGGAGAACAGGAATGCGGCGACGATGCCGTGCAGCAAGGAACTGCCTTCGCGCCAGCGCTGGTGGTGGTAAGCGGCCCAGGCCCCATAGACAGCAAGAATCAGTAGCGTGCCCAGGATGCCATAGCGTGGCTCGGTCGAAAGGAAGATCGAGTAGACGTTGCCGATCTGATCGCCGCTGCGCCCGAAATAGAGGAAGTCCTGGTGCAATGGACCGGGATCACAGAGGCCTAGCCGTTGGAGCGCCAGGCAGGGCACGCGGAACGCATCCCAGCTCGGCGAGATGCTGCTCGGATTCTCGAAATACGCTGAGAACAGAATAGGGCCCTGCAGTGCATAGTCGAAGAAGTTTCGGACAATCAGCTCGGCGATCTCCAGCAAAGCGCTGTCCTGCTCAATGCCGCCTTTTCCGACCAGCACGGCGCCGGCACCAAAGATCAGCAAGAACATGGCGATCAGTCCGATCAGCGCCTTGGTGGAGAGTCGCTGACCCTGAATGAGCCGCAGATACATGATGGCCAGGATGAGCTGCACCAGACTTGAGCGCCCGTTCGTCAGCAGATTGGTGATCAGCCATGGCAGGGCCAGCAGCAGTGTCACACCCATGCCGACGCGCCCCTGCATCACGCCCAAGGCGAAGACCGGTATCAGGATGAAGCCGAGCACCAGGTAGTTGCCGACCAGGGAGCCAACGGTGATTTCGTCGTAGACGCTCTTGATGCGCAACTGGAAGGCGAACTGAAGAATGTCCTCCGCTCCGTCGGTGATTTCCTGCACTTCCACCCACCAAAGCGGCAGCAGCGCTGCATGGATCAGCAGGGCAAAGAGGGTGAGGCGGCGGAAGTCCAGATCAAGGGCGTTGCCCTTCGGTGTGGCGCGAATCCGCCGCGCGAGTTGGCTGCCACCCAATGCGCTGAGCACAAACACCATGTTGCCCGCAAGAAACAGCAACAGGGCCGGCGCCTGAACCGGGAAATAGCCCATGGGCTGGGCGAGGCTGATGAGCAGCAGCGTCGTACCCCACACGGCGGGAAACGTCGTTGCAGGGTGGGCGACGTCACCACGGATCCGCCAAACCGTGAATGCGAGCAGGAGCAGGATGGTGCCGACGATTGCCATTGCGGAGAGAGGAGTGGCGCAGGATTGTGCCTCAGTGCCGTTTGAGCACGAGGCGCCGGACGAGATCACGTGCACCGGCCGCATTGCAAGCCAGTGCCAGCGCAAGGACGCTCAGTGACCATGCCAGCAGGCTAGCTGCAGCGATGGCCGGCAGGGGCCAGTCAGCCGATGTTGTGCTGCCGCGGGCCGCTAGGCCCGCTACCGCGCCGCCTGCCGCCACCATCAGGGCCTTGGCCGCGCTGCCGCCCAGTGCCGGCATGTCCCAGTGGCGCCGGCCCCAGTAGTAGCTGATCGCTGCGCCCAGACCGAAGGAGGCCAGGGCGGACCATGCAGCAGCGCTCGCGCCATAGTGCGGCACGAACCCCAGATTGAGCAGCACGTTGGCAATGGCCATGATCAGCGTGATCAGCAGCGTGTCGCGGGTGCGCTGATGCAGCTGGAACACCACGTCCAGCGCATAGGCCTTCAGGCCGGCCAAGGCGATGGCGCTGGCGATCACCGGCATCAGCCGGCTGGCCTCGCCGGCCAGCTCGGGATTTCGGATGATCCGCGCGAGGTCGGGTGCCATGGTGGCAAAGAAGCTGCTGGCGCAGGTTGCCACAAGCAGCATGGTTTGCGCATGGCGCTGCAGCAGCTCCTGGGTCTGGCTGGTCTGCTTTTGCTCATGCAAGCGCACCAGATGCGGGAAGGCGGCCAGGTAGAGCACATTCAGCAGCACGCCAATGGTCTGCTGGGTCAGGTCGTAGCCGGCGGCATAGCCGCCCACAGCCCGCGCGCCATGCCATAAGCCGATGAAGAAGCGATCGCTGAGGTCCAGCACCATCAGTGCCACGAAGCTCCCGGCTTGTGGCAGGCCGTAGCGGGTCAGGGTGCCAGCCACGCTCGACGACCAAAGCAGGCCGCCGGCCGGCCTGCGAGTGCCGCTGAAGCAGCAGGCCAGCGTCGTCGCGGCAAGAACGGCCAGCCATAACAGCTGCTCGGCAGGCCAGGCTGCCTGCAGACCATGGATCAGCCAGGCGGCCAGCGCCAGGATGCCGACCGAGCGAATCAGCGTCATGCGTCCGTACTGAGCCGGTTGGGCGCGTGCGTTCGCGAACTGCAGCAGGATATTGAACAGGCCCATCATTGCCACCGCGCAACCCAGCAGAAGCGCCGTCATCCAGCTGTCCGCTGGCAGCAGTCCCAGCCGCCAGGCCGCCAGTGCCAGCAGCGGGATAAGCAGGCCGAGGCCCAGCCACAGCCGGGCGGTGGTGCCGATCAGCTCTGCGGGTGCCTGCTGGTGAGCGGCATAGAAGCGGTTGCTGGCCGTGGCCAGCCATTGAAAGCCGATCGCCGAGCCGGCGCCGATGACCGCCATGCCCAGCGCATAGCGCCCGTAGGCCTCGGGGTCCAGCCAGGTGGTGAGCAGTGCCAGCGTCACGAACGCGAGGATGCCGTTGAGCACCCGCACGCCCAGGTAGGCGGCGACCTCGCGTAGCTTCATCGACCTCGCGCTCGCTGGCTCAAGTCGCCGCGCGACGGCCCCGGTTTGCCAGTCGCCGCATTGCGGCGTGATCGCGCGCAATCATGCCGCGCCGCGGCGTTGCCGACGCTCGCGCAGCACCAGAGCACAGCTGAAGGTGACAAAGGCGGCCAGCGTGCTAAGCAGCCCGACCACCGAGCGTTTGGGCCGGCTCTTGCGTTCCGGCGGCAGGGCCTGGTCAACCACCTGGAGCAAGCTGCCCTCGCGCGCTTCATCGAGCTTGGCGAGCTCGAACTGCTTGGTGTACATCTCGACCAGCGCCTCGTGGTAGCGGTAGTCGCGGTAGGCGCTGACATAGCTCGGTCCCTTGGGCGCCTCGGTCTGCACGAACTGTTGCAGCTGCTCGCGCAATGTCGCGACGACCGCGCGCTGCTGCTGCACCTCCTGGGTGCCCGGCATCAGCGCAGACTCCAGGCCGCGCAGCTTGGCCTCGGCCGCCAGCAGCGCGGTCTTGAGCCTGGCATAGTTCTCGGCGGCCGCCTTGGGTTCGGACTTGAGCGTGGCCTCGGAAAAGCCAGAGGCGGCCAGTGCATCTTGCGACTGCGCTAGGTCAGCGCGTGCCTGTCGCAGCTGACGCTCGAAGAAGCCGCGCCTTTGCTGCGCTTCGCTGATGTCCAGCGTTGAGGACAGCTTTTGCACCTCTTCGATCAGGGCATTGGCCATCTCGGCTGCACGCTGCGGACTCTTGTCATCGACCTCGATGGCGATCATCCCGTCCTTCTTGCCGACGGAGACGCGCATATTCGAGATGAACTCCTTGCGTGCGTCGATCTTGAACTTCGAGTCGTAGAGCTCGACCAGCTTGAAGCGATCCACGATGCGGTCAAGCACGGTGGCGCTTTGCAGCAGCCCTACGTACTGGTCGGCCGAGTTGCGGCCGCCGCCGCCGCCGATCAGTGCGGACAAAGAACCCAGCGCGGCCATCGCGGCCATGCCTGGTTGCTGCTGAACCGGCGGAAGTACCTGGGTGCGGGCCGTGAACGTGGGTGGCACGATGAAGCTGATGCCCAGGCCGATGCAGCCGACCAGCACGGACGCCGCGCCGAGCTTGAGCCAGTGCGTCCTGACCGGCTGCAGCAGTTCGCCCCAGGAGATGGTTTCTGCAGCAGCAGGCATGGCAGAGACGTCAGATTGCGTTGTTGTTGTCACAGCAGCTGGCTCCTATCAGTTCAGGGACTTCAGGGCCGCAACGCCCAGGCCGAACTGCGACAGGATCTGTGTCCACTCCTTGGCCGACTGGACAAAGGTGGACTTGTTGAGCTCCTCCGGCACGAACACCGTGTCGCCCGGCAGAGCGGCCACGTTCAGGCTGCTGCTCACGCTGAACCAGCCGCTATTGCTCTGACGCGCGCTGACCACGCTGCCATTGGCGCGCAGCACGAAGAGGCTGCCGGTATCGGCGCCGCGCGTCGGGCCACCGGCCAGTTGCAGCATGTCGCTGATCGTGCTGCCTTCCTGCACCAGAAAGCTGCCGCTGTTGAAGACGCTGCCGAACACACCGACGGTATTGGGACGTGCAGGGATGTGCAGCTGATCGCCGTCCTCCAGCGCGAGAGTGGGCAGATCGCGGGCGCTGGCGCGGGCGTCCAGCTGCAGCACGATGCGGCCGGTCGGACGGACGGCGCGCAGGCGCGCGATCAGCCGGTCGCTGGCGCTGGCACGGCCGGCCTGCGCCGCCGCTTCGTCGGCGGTCAGGGCCCGCTGGGTCGTGGTGGCTTTGGCGAACTCGGTTTCCAGATCGCGCAGCGCCCGCTCGTAGTTTTCCTGCTGGATGCGACGCACGCTCTCGCGGTTGAACTCGGTGCCGAAGATATAGGCCTGCGGCGTCAGACCACCGGCGGCGTTGATGACGTCGGCCAGGGTGCTCTGGGGCGGCATGATGTACTCACCAGGCTTGGCCACCTCACCCTGAACCATCACGCGCTTGTGCTGTCGGTGCTGCGGCAGCAGGGCAATGACCGAGCTGAAGACGCGCAGCAGGTCGCCGTCGCTCATCTCGTGCCTCGCGTCCTGAGGCAGGGCCAGCTGGACGATGCGGCTGCCGCTGCGGTCGGCGAGGCGTTCGATGCTGAGGCGGCTACGATCTGCGACGGCACTCAAGCCGCCGGCATAGTTCAGTGCATCAGCGGCGGTTTCGCGCTCGCGCAGCTCGATCACCGCGGGGCGGTTCACACTGCCCAGCACGCCGACTTGCGGCCCGATCGGGTGCACATGCACCACGTCGCCGGCCTGCAGCGGCAGGTCGGACGATTTGTCGCCCTTCACGAGCAGGTCGTACAGATCCAGCGTCGCCAGGGTCTTGCCGCCGCGGCGCAGATCGATCCTGCGGAAGCTTCCGGCTGCCGAGGGGCCGCCGGCCTGCACCAGCGCACCGACCATGGTCGACAGGCTGGACACCGTGTAGGAGCCCGGCTTGCTCGTGAAGCCGGTGACATAAACCCGTATCGCACGCAGCTTGCCGAGGCTGGCGCTGAGCTGGAAGTTGCGGAACACCTGAGCGACCCGCTTGTGCAGGGTTTCGTTCAGATCGGCATAGCGGGTGCCTGCGACCATGACCGGGCCGACGCGCGGGATCGTGATGCGGCCGCCGCGATCGACGACCAGGCGCAGGTCGCCGTCGACCGATCCCCAGAGTGTCAGCTGAAGCTCGTCGCCGATGCCTATCAGGTAGTCGCTTGGCACCTGACGCACACTGTCCTGCTCGGTGCCGGCGGCAAGGTTTTCGCGCATCAGCTGCACGCCCATACGGCGCACGACCTTCTGTGCCTGCTGGCTCACAAAGGTCTCGAACTCGCTCAGCGGCTCCAGCAGGCCGGCCTGGACAGCATTCTGGTAGTCGCTCAGGTTCTCGGTGTGCCGGTCTAACCTAGCTGCAGTCTTCGCTCCAGTCTCCCGATCTTGCGCTCGGGGGACCGCCAGCAATTGCATGGGCTCGTCTTTGTTTCCCCCATTCGGTGGGGTCAGTCGTAGCGGGCCGCTGCTTTGTGAAGCGGCGTTAGTCTCCGGCGGGACCACGCCTTGCGCCAGTGCCGCCGGCAGCCATGCCGCCAGCAGCAGGCTGCCGAGGAGTGCGCCTACCCGGCTGCGCAGGCGGAGACGGGCCGGGGCCCGCAGACATGGCGTGGGGTGGCTGTTTGGGATGCTGCGCATAAATTGAGTGAGGCGAAACGGTGATCAAGCCGGCAAGTGCGGCTGGATGGACGCGCTGAAGTCGAGCGGCGGCCGATTCTATAGGCATGGGTGCGGGGGGGCAGAGTGAACGTCGCCGCCGAGGGGACAGCTATCGCGATCATGCGCATCGCTACACTTGCCCACCATGGTGTATCTGTTCCTCCCCTTTGCGGTGGCCGCCCTGGTGACCCTGTACGTGCTGCGCTCGTCGCGGCACCACGGCCATCTGTCGGCTGATCACGATCTGTCGGGCCCGCAGAAATTTCATGCGCGGCCGGTGCCGCGCATCGGGGGCATAGGCATTTTCGCGGGCGTCTGCGTGGCAGCCCTTTATCTGGGCTGGCAGCAGCACGCCCATGCGCGCTTCGGCGCTCTGCTGTTGCTATGCAGCCTGCCGGCCTTTGCCGCCGGGCTGATCGAGGATTTCACAAAGCGGGTGTCGCCCGGCAAGCGCCTGCTCGCGACCGCGGTGTCGGCCGCTCTGGGGATCTGGCTGCTCGGTGCCTTGATCACCCGCACCGATGTCCCGGGCCTGGACTGGGCGGTGGCGACGACGGCGGGCGCGATGCTGGCCACCGTGTTCGCGGTGTCGGGGGTGGCGAATTCGGTCAACATCATCGACGGCTTCAACGGGCTGTCGTCGATGTGTGCCAGCCTGATGCTGTTGTCGCTGGCCTATGTGGCCTACCTGGTCGGCGATACCGAGCTGGCACTCTGGGCCCTGATCGGTGTCGGTGCCGTGCTGGGCTTCTTTGTCTGGAACTTTCCTGCGGGCATGATTTTTCTGGGCGACGGGGGCGCCTACTTCGTGGGCTTCTATCTGGCCGAACTGGGGGTGTTGCTGATCGCGCGCAACCCCGAGGTCTCGCCCTTGTTCGCGCTCACCGTGTGCATCTACCCGGTGTTCGAGACGGTGTTCTCCATCTACCGGCGTAAGGTGATCCGGAGCGCTCCGCCGGGCGAGCCCGATGGCATTCATCTGCATTCCCTGATCTACCGCCGCCTGGTTCGTTGGGCGGTGGGGGCGCGCGACGCCCGCGAGCTGACCCGGCGCAACTCCATGACGGCGCCCTATTTGTGGATGCTCTGCATCACCTCGCTGGTGCCTGCGCTGCTGTTCTGGGACTCCACTCCCCTGCTGGCGGGCTGCATGCTGCTGTTCGCGGTCGGCTATATCGGTCTGTACTGGCGCATCGTGCGCTTCCGCACCCCATCCTGGCTGGTCTTCCGCGGACGTGATGGGGTGGCGCGATGACGGCGGCTGGGCCGCTTGGGAGGCCTGTTCAGGCATGAACGATAATCTAGCCATGACTGAAACCAACGCGGCGCCTCCTGCCCGCTTCGATACCCTTCCCCTGGATGCCAAACTGCTGCGTGCCGTGGCCGATTCCGGCTACGCGACGATGACGCCCATTCAGGCCAAGGCGATTCCCATCGTGCTGGAGGGGCGAGATGTGATGGGTGCCGCCCAGACTGGGACTGGCAAGACGGCTGCCTTCTCTATTCCCCTGCTGCAGCGCATGCTCAAGCACGAGAATGCCAGCGCCTCGCCAGCGCGCCATCCGGTGCGTGCGCTGGTGCTGGCTCCGACGCGCGAGCTGGCCGATCAGGTGGCCAACAACGTCAAGGCCTATTCCAAGCACACCAGTCTGCGGGTGGCCTGCGTGTTCGGTGGCATCGACATGAAGCCCCAGACCCTGCAGCTCAAGGGTGGGGTCGAGGTGCTGATCGCGACGCCGGGCCGACTGCTGGACCATATCGAGGCCAAGAACTGCGTGCTCAACCAGGTTGAGTATGTGGTGCTCGATGAGGCCGACCGCATGCTGGACATCGGCTTTCTGCCCGACCTGCAGCGCATCCTCAGCTTCCTGCCCAAGCAGCGCCAGACCCTGCTGTTCTCGGCCACCTTCTCGCCGGAGATCAAGCGCCTGGCCGAAAGCTATCTGCAGCAGCCGGTGCTGGTGGAGGTGGCGCGGCCCAATGCCACCGCTTCGACGGTCGAGCAGCGCTTCTACAGCGTGGAGGATGAGGACAAGCGGCGCACCATCCTGCATCTGCTGAAGGAACGTGCGCTGCGCCAGGCGATTGTCTTCGTCAACTCCAAGCTGGGCTGCGCCCGCCTCGCGCGCTCCTTCGAGCGTGACGGCCTGCGCACCAATGCCTTGCATGGCGACAAGTCGCAGGACGAGCGACTCAAGGCCCTGGATGCCTTCAAGCGCGGCGAGGTCGATGTGCTGGTCTGCACCGATGTGGCGGCGCGCGGCCTGGACATCGCTGATCTGCCCGCGGTCTTCAACTTCGACGTGCCCTTCAATGCCGAGGACTATGTGCACCGCATTGGCCGGACCGGCCGTGCCGGCGCGTCCGGCCTGGCGGTCACCTTGGTGGCGCGCTCGGACGCGCGCCTGATCGGCGACATCGAGAAGCTTATCAAGCGCAAGATCGATCTGGAGGCCATCGAGCTGGATGAGGAACGCCCGCGTCGCCCGCGCCGCAGCGAGTCCGAATCCGGCGAGGGCCCGCGCGCGGCGCGTGAGCCCTACCGCGAGCCGCGCCGTGCCGCGCCGGCCGATGATGCGGCCGCCGAGCCGGTGCGCCGTGCGCCGCGTCCGGGGGCCTCGCGCGACCCCTTCTTTGACAAGCCCTATGAAGCCCGCGCCAGTGCCGAGCCACCGGCCTGGGAGAAGGCGCCGGCTGCGGCCAGCCCTGTCAGCAAGGGGCTGTCGGCCTACATCAAGCCCAAGAAAAAGGTCGCTGCCCTCTTTGGTGCCAAGTCTGCACCGACTCCCGAGGCGGCGGCCACCGACGCGGCGCGCGAAGCCGAGGGCTGAAAGGGCGCTGCCCTCAGTCCTTTGCGGCTGGCTCAGCCGCCCAGCAGTGCAAACACCGCGGGTAGCTTGTCCGATAGTGCCTGAGGTTTGGCGCGCCATTGCGCCACGGTGCAGCTGCGGGTCCATCCCTCGGGCAGGCTGAGACCGCAGCTCACCGACAAGCGGGTCTGCGGGCGCAGCTGGGCCAGCAGGGCTTGCAGCAGGGCGCTGTTGCGGTAGGGCGTCTCAATCATCAGCTGGGTCTGCTGCTGGCGCTGCGACAGGGCCTCCAACTCGCGGATACGCGCATTGCGCGCGTTGGCCTCGACCGGCAGATAGCCGACGAAGGCAAAGCTCTGGCCATTCAGGCCGCTGGCCGCCAGGGCCATCAGCAACGAGCTGGGGCCGCTCAGCGGCAGGACTGCAAAACCCTCGCGGTGCGCGGCTGCCACCAGGCGCGCGCCTGGGTCGGCAATGGCCGGCAATCCGGCTTCGGAGATCAGGCCCAGATCATGTCCGGCACGCAGCGGCGCCAGCAGAGCCTGCCATTGGGCTTCGTCATTCAGCTGGGCGACGGGCTGTCCCTTGGGCGGCCTCGGCAGCTCCATGATCTGCACCGACTGAAGTGTGTGATTTAGGGGTTGGAGCGCATCGACGCGCTTCAGAAAGGCGCGCGTGGTCTTGGCGTTTTCGGCCGCCCAGTGCTGCAGGCGGGCCGAGACTGCGATCACCTGCTGCGCAAGCACATCGCTGAGCGGCACTTCGTTGCCCGGTACGCCGAAGTCCAGGGTATTGGGCACGAGGTAGAGGCGAGCGCTCATGCCGGCACCGCCCCCAGCACAGGCTGGCCGGCGCGCTCCAGCATGGAGCACAGGCGTATCAGTGGCAGGCCGATCAAGGCGGTCGGATCGTCGGATTCGATCGATTCCAGCAAGGCGATGCCCAGGGACTCGGCCTTGGCGCTGCCGGCGCAGTCGTAGGGCTGCTCGGCGGCCAGGTATCGCTCGATCATGCGCTCGCTCAGGCTGCGGAAACGCACCCGCGCCGGGGCCAGGTCTTGCGCGGCGAATCCGCTCTGCTCGCAGACCAAGGCGACTGCCGTGTGGAAGCAGACGACCCGCCCGCTCATTCGACGCAGCTGTGCGAGTGCATTGGCATGGCTGCCGGGCTTGCCCAGGGCCTCGCCGTCGAGCTCGGCAACCTGGTCCGAACCGATGACCAGGGCCTGGGGCTTTCGCTGTGCGATGGCGCGGGCCTTGGCCAGCGCCAGGCGGCGGGCCAGCGCCGGGGGCGATTCGCCGACCCGTCCCTGCTCATCCACTTCGGGGGCGCAGACCTCGAAGGGTATGCGCAGGCGCTGCAGCAGCTCGCGCCGGTAAGGGGAGGTGGAGGCCAGCACCAGGGGGCGGGCGGCGTCAGTGCGTTCGGACATGGCACGATTGTCCCATCGCTAGGTGACCTTACACTTGCGCGTATGACCCGTTCCAGCAATACAAGCCCCGAATCCCCCGGCGGCCATCAGGGCGGCCACGACCCGCGCAAGCTCGATGTCGAAGCCTTTGCGCGTGATGGCGCCAGTCTCAGCGGCGCTTGGCCGGCCGCCGACTTCGAGCGCCTGGCTGAATCGGCCGCGGCGGATGCGCCGGCCGACGGCTGGCCTGTGGTGAGCTGGTCCATCGCCGGTGAATTGCGACCCGTGCGCGGTGGCGAGCCGGAGGTCTGGCTGCATCTGCAGGCCCAGACTCAGGTCAGTTTGGAATGCCAGCGTTGCCTCCGGCCGGTGACAGAGCTGCTGGCGCTCGATCGATCGTTCCGCTTCGTGCGCGATGAGCAACTGGCTGCGGAGCTGGATGCGCAGGGCGACGAGGACGTTCTGGCCTTTGCGGGTCGCATGGACATGCGCGAGCTGATGGAAGACGAACTCTTGCTGGCCATGCCTCTGGTACCGCGCCACCCGGTTTGCCCTCAGCCCCTGCCGATGGCTGCGGGGCAGGAGGCTGTGCCGGAGGAGCGCCCCAATCCCTTTGCAGTGCTGGCGGCGCTGAAGAAAAAGGGTGAATCGGACGCCTGAGAGCGCTCAGGTTTTGTGGGCAGCCTTTGTCTTTGGCTGCCGGCATGCTAGAATCGCCGGCTTTCCCCGGTTCGAGCGGAATTTGGCGCATGGTGGCGCCCGCGTTGTCGGCATATGGGCTGCATAGGCAGACCAGCCAGCGTGGTGCACCGCCGTCGCAGAAGCCTTGTTCGCCGGGAGTTGAGGTAAGAGGTAAGTGAGTGGGCTGCGCAGGTCTCGGCTTGTCTCCATGCCTCAGCCGCCGGTGCAACCCGGACCCCAGACCGAACCTTTGGAGAAATCATGGCTGTTCAGCAAAACAAGAAGTCGCCCTCTAAGCGTGGCATGCACCGTTCGCACAATGCGCTGGTGAACCCGGGTACCGCAATCGAGCCGACCACTGGCGAGGTGCATCTGCGTCACCACATCAGCCCCAATGGCTTCTATCGTGGCCGTAAGGTGCTGAAGACCAAGGCTGACGCGTAAACCAGGCGTTTCAGCGGGATGCGCCCGGCCCTGGCGCCTGGGTGTTCCGCCTTGTGTTGGATGAGGTATCTGCAAGACCCGGCCTGCCTGCTGTGCAGGGCCGGGTTTTTGTGTTTTCGCCTTGCGCGTCTTGGTGCCGCCGGCTTGCGGGTGGCTCCGCTTGTTCGCCCCTCAGGGCTCGCGTAAGGTGACGGCGCGTCAAAACAATGCATGGGTGCCGGCCCGCCCGGCTGGCCACGGACTGAACTGCCCCAATGACTTCTTTTGAAACTGGCGCGCCCGCCGTGGTGCGTGTTGCGGTCGACTGCATGGGGGGCGATCACGGCCCGGCTGTGACGCTGCCGGCCTGTCGGTCTTTCCTCGACAAGCACCCCGAGGCCGAACTGCTGCTGGTGGGGCGCGAGCAAGACCTGGCTCCGGCGGCGCAATGGCCGCGCTGCCGCATCGTGGCGGCCAGCGAGGTCGTCAGCATGGACGATCCGGTCGAGGTCGCGCTGCGGCGCAAGAAAGACTCCTCGATGCGGGTGGCGATCAGTCAGCTCAAGCCCGGTGCCGACGGCGCGGGCCCAGCCGCGCAGGCCTGTGTCTCGGCGGGCAATACCGGCGCCTTGATGGCGGTGGCGCGCTACCTGTTGAAGACGCTGGAGGGTATAGACCGGCCGGCGATTGCTTCGGTGATGCCCAACCAGGGCGGCGGCTTTACCACGGTGCTGGATCTGGGTGCCAATGTGGATTGCAGTGCCGAGCATCTGCTGCAGTTTGCAGTGATGGGCTCGGCCCTGGTGGCAGCGGTGGAGGGCAAGGAAGAGCCCAGCGTGGGCTTGCTCAATATCGGTGAAGAGGTGATCAAGGGCAGCGAGACCATCAAGCGCGCTGGCGAGCTGCTGCGCCAGGCTGATGCTGCCGGCATGCTGAATTTCTATGGCAATGTCGAGGGCAACGATATCTTCAAGGGCACTACCGATCTGGTCGTGTGCGACGGCTTTGTCGGCAATGTGGCGCTGAAGACGGCCGAGGGGCTGGCGACCATGATCGCTGCCATCATCCGGACCGAGTTCAGTCGCAATGCACTGACCAAGCTGATCGCGCTGCTGGCGCTGCCGGTGCTGAAGCGCTTCAAGGGGCGGGTCGATCACCGCCGCTTCAATGGCGCGGCCCTTCTGGGTCTGCGCGGCCTGGTGTTCAAGAGCCATGGTTCGGCCGACGCCTTCGCTTTCGAGCAGGCCTTGAACCGGGCGTATGATGCCGCCCGCAACCGGTTGTTGGACCGGGTTCACGATCGCATCATCGCCACGCTGCAGGCCATGCCTGCCGAACGCAACGGCGATGCAGGAGACAAGGCGGCCGCGGCCGCCCAAGCTGCATGACCACAAGCGCCACCCCCAGTTCACCCCGCTACGCCCGCATTCTCGGTACCGGCAGCTATCTGCCGCCCAAGCGTCTGTCCAATGCCGAACTGGCCGCGCAGCTGGCGCGCGACGGTATCGAGACCTCGGACGAGTGGATCGTCGAGCGCACCGGCATCCATGCGCGCCACTTCGCCGAGGAGGGCGTGAGCGCCAGCGATCTGGCCTTGCCGGCCGCCCAGGCGGCGCTGGCGGCAGCCGGCGTGGCGGCGCACGAGATCGATCTGATCATCGTCGCGACCTCCACGCCGGACATGGTCTTCCCCTCGACCGCCACCTTGTTGCAAGCCAAGCTGGGTGTCGCTGGCTGTCCCGCTTTCGATGTGCAGGCGGTCTGCTCCGGCTTCGTCTACGCTCTGACGGTTGCCGACGCGATGATCAAGACCGGCGCAGCCAGCAAGGCGCTGGTGATCGGTGCCGAGGTGTTCTCGCGCATTCTCGATTTCAAGGACCGCACCACCTGCGTGCTGTTCGGCGATGGTGCCGGCGCGGTGGTGCTGGGCGCCAGCAGCACCCCGGGCATCCTGGCCACCGAGCTGCATGCCGATGGTCGTCATGCCGACATCCTCTGCGTGCCTGGCACGGTGGCGGGCGGCCGGGTGCTGGGTGATCCGCTGTTGAAGATGGACGGCCAGGCGGTGTTCAAGCTGGCGGTGGGGGTGCTGGACAAGGTGGCCCGTGCGGTGCTGGAGAAAGCTGGGCGCAGCGAGGCCGATATCGACTGGCTGATTCCGCACCAGGCCAATATCCGCATCATGCAGGGCACGGCCAAGAAGCTGAAGCTGTCGCTGGACAAGCTGATTGTCACCGTCGACGAGCATGGCAATACCTCGGCCGCCTCCATTCCGCTGGCGCTGGACGCGGCGGTGCGCGGCGGCAAGATCAAGGCCGGCGACACCCTGATGCTCGAAGGTGTGGGCGGCGGATTCACCTGGGGTGCGGTGCTGCTGGATTTCTGAAGCCCTTCACAAAAACGAGATCGAAGACGATGAGCGCAAAGTTTGCATTCGTGTTTCCCGGCCAGGGCTCGCAGGCTGTGGGCATGCTGGACGCCTGGGGCGACCATCCGGAGGTGGCGCGCACGCTGGCTGAAGCCTCCAGCGCGCTGGGTGAGGATATTGGCGCGCTGATCAAGAACGGCCCGAAGGAGCAGCTGGACCTGACCACCAATACCCAGCCGGTGATGCTGACCGCAGGCATCGCCTGCTACCGGGCTTGGATCGCCGAGACCGGTTTGCTGCCGGTGGCCGCAGCCGGCCACTCGCTGGGTGAGTACAGCGCCCTGGTCGCCTCGGGTGCGCTGAGTCTGGCCGACGCGCTGCCGCTGGTGCGTTTCCGTGCCCAGGCCATGCAGGCTGCGGTGCCGGTTGGTGCCGGTGCGATGTATGCCATCCTGGGCCTGGACGGTGAGACCGTGCGCCAGGTCTGCCTGCAGGTGGCGGGCGAGTCGGGCGAGGTGATCGAGGCGGTCAACTTCAACGATCCCAAACAGACCGTGATCGCCGGTAGCAAGGCGGGTGCCGAGAAGGCTGCCGAAGTGCTGAAGGCGGCCGGCGCCAAGCGCGCGTTGCCCTTGCCGGTATCGGCGCCTTTCCACTCCAGCCTGATGAAGCCGGCGGCCGAGGCCCTGCGCCCGAAGCTCGCGGCTGTCAACTTCGGTGCACAGGCCTTCCCCGTGATCAACAACATCGATGTGGCGATCACGGTGGAGGCCGACGCCTTGCGCGATGCGCTCTACCGCCAGGCCTTCGGCCCGGTGCGCTGGGTCGAGGTGGTGCAGGCGCTGAAGGGCCGCGGGCTGACTCACATCATCGAGTGCGGTCCGGGCAAGGTGTTGGCCGGCATGGTCAAGCGCATCGACGCCGAATTGCTCAGCGCCACGGTGCTGGACCCCGCCTCGCTGGTCGAGGCGAAGAATCTTCTGGGCTGATCCACCATGAGTGAAACAAAGCAAGTCGCGCTGGTCACCGGCGCCAGCCGCGGCATAGGTCGCGCCATCGCCCTGCATCTGGCCCAGCAGGGCATGGTGGTCGTGGGCACGGCCACCAGCGAGGCAGGGGCTGCCGCCATCAGCGAAGCGCTGGCGCCGCTGGGCGGTCGTGGCATCGTGCTGAATGTCAATGACGCGGCCGCCTGCGAGGCGGCGGTGGACGAGATCGTCAAGAGCCTGGGCGGTTTGCAGGTGCTGGTCAATAACGCCGGTATTACGCGGGACCAGCTGGCCATGCGCATGAAGGACGAGGACTGGGATGCGGTGCTGGACACCAACCTCAAGGCCGTGTTCCGCATGAGTCGCGCGGTGATGCGCACGATGATGAAGCAGCGCCATGGCCGCATCATCAGCATCACTTCAGTGGTCGGTGCCTCCGGCAATCCCGGCCAGGCCAACTATGCGGCCGCCAAGGCCGGCGTGGCCGGCATGACGCGCTCGCTGGCGCGCGAGCTGGGCAGTCGCGGCATCACCGTCAACTGCATTGCGCCGGGCTTCATCGCCACCGACATGACCGAGGTGCTGCCCGAGGCGCAGAAGAGCGCGCTGCTTGCGCAGATCCCGCTGGGCCGTCTGGGCGCGCCAGAGGAGATCGCCGCGGCGGTGGGCTTCCTGGCCTCGCCGGCGGCTGGCTACATCACTGGCACCGAGCTGCATGTCAACGGCGGCATGTTCATGAACTGAGGTCGGTGCAGCTGCGCCGACCCACCGGATTTGCCCGGCCGGTGAGGGCCTCCAAGACTGTCGCCAGGCCCTGTCCTAGGTGGGCGACTCTAGAGGCCTTAGAATCCCGGGCTGTTCCTAGCAAACCCCTCTTGGAGGAGTCATGAGCGATATCGAAGCACGTGTCAAGAAAATCATCGCCGAGCAACTCGGCGTGCCTGAGTCCGATGTGACCAATGAGAAGGCCTTCGTGGCCGATCTGGGCGCAGATTCTCTGGATACCGTGGAACTGGTGATGGCCCTCGAAGACGAGTTCGGCATCGAGATCCCGGACGAAGAGGCCGAGAAGATCACCACCGTGCAGCTGGCGATCGACTACGCCGTCAAGCACCAGAAGGCCTGAGCGAGGCGCGAGCCTTCTCAAGCACCCCCAACTGATCTGCTGTTCGCATGAGCCGTCGTCGCGTTGTCGTCACCGGTCTTGGTCTGATCAGCCCCGTGGGCAACACGGTGGCTGAAGGCTGGGCCAATATCCTGGCCGGCAAGTCCGGCATTGACCGCATCACTCGCTTTGATGCCACGAACTTCGCCTGCCAGTTCGCTGGCGAGGTCAAGGACTTCAACGTCGGGGACTACATCTCCAGCAAGGAAGCCCGCACCATGGATCGCTTCATCCACTACGGATTGGCGGCCTCCATGCAGGCGGTGCAGGACGCCGGTTTGCCGACCGGTGATCAGTTGAGCGAAGAACAGGCCGAGCGTATCGGCGTGCTGGTCGGCTCGGGCATCGGCGGTCTGCCGATGATCGAGGAGACCCATGCCGAGCTGACGGCGCGTGGACCGCGTCGGATCTCGCCTTTCTTCGTGCCGGCCTCGATCATCAACATGATCTCGGGCCATGTGTCGATCAAGTATGGTTTCCAGGGCCCCAACCTGGCCATCGTCACCGCCTGCACGACGGGCCTGCACGCCATTGGCGAAGCGGGGCGCCTGATCGAGTACGGCGATGCCGATGTGATGATTGCCGGCGGCGCGGAATCCACCGTGTCGCCCCTGGGCATAGGCGGCTTTGCCGCGGCCCGGGCACTCTCGACCCGCAACGACGATCCCCAGGCCGCATCGCGCCCCTGGGACAAGGATCGCGACGGCTTTGTGCTGGGTGAGGGGGGTGGCGTGCTGGTGCTCGAGGAATACGAGCACGCGAAGAAGCGCGGCGCCAAGATCTACTGCGAGCTGGCCGGTTTCGGCATGGGCGCGGATGCGTATCACATGACCGCACCGAATGTGGACGGCCCCAAGCGCTCGATGCGCGCTGCCCTGCGCAATGCCGGCATCAACGCCGATCAGGTCAGCTATATGAATGCTCATGGCACCTCGACGCCGCTGGGCGATATCAACGAGACCAATGCCATCAAGCTGGCTTTCGGCGAGCACGCCAAGCAACTGGTGGTCAGCTCGACCAAGTCGATGACCGGCCATCTGCTCGGTGGCGCCGGTGGCATCGAATCGGTGTTCACCGCGCTGGCGGTGCATCAGCAGATCGCTCCGCCCACCATCAATCTCCAAAACCAGGATCCCGAGTGCGACCTGGACTACTGCGCCAACGAGGCGCGAGCGATGAAGATCGAGTACGCGGCCAAGAACAACTTCGGCTTCGGCGGCACCAACGGTACCCTGATCTTCAAGCGCCTCTGAGCGTGTGAACCATGGCGGCCGCTCGCCATGCGCCCGCTTTCGAGATCGGCAGTGTGGCGGGCAGGGCGTGGCAGCTAGCCGCGGCCTTATGGTGCGGCGCTATGCTGCTGTTGGTCCTCGCTCAGATCTGCATCCATGCCTGCAGCCGCCTGGAGAGGCCTTCATGGCCTCTGCTCGTTGCTGGGGCGCTGGTCTTGCTGGGTGTGGCAGTCTGGGCAGGTTGGCGCTGGGGCGCTCCCCGCAGGCAATGGCTGAGCTGGGATGGGCAAGGCTGGTGGTGGCGGGCCGGGCTTGGCTGTGAGCAGCTCAAGGTCAGGCCCATCGTGCTGATCGATCTGGGCGGCTGGCTGTGGCTGCGCCTGTACCCCGATACCGCCGAGGGTGCGGCAGGCTGGCCCGGCAGGCTCAGGCTGGTGCCACCCGGTCTCTTGCTGAGTCGCGGCGACGCGCCTGCCCTTTGGCCGCTGCTGCGTGCCACCCTGTTCGCAGCGCGTAGCTGAAGCCCCGGGTGTGGCCAGGCGTGACGAACGACATACGGGCCCATGCCTGCGCATAGTCGAGCGGCCGCAGTTTTGCCGGGGCTTGAAGCCCGCAAGGCCATCCCCATCTGCGCTGCGGTTGTCGGCGGGGCACGCCCAGGGCGCAGGCCCGTCGCCGTCTTGTCGTCGAATTTCACAGCAAGCATGTCTATGAGCTCAGCAACCCACAGCCCTTACTCTTTGCGCCGTCCGGCGGCCATCCTCTCTGCGCTGACCCTGGCGATGGGCCTGAGTCTGGCCGCGCCGGCGGTGCAGGCACAGGTGCGTGAACTGCCCGACTTCACCCAGCTGGTCGAGCGGGCTGCGCCCAGCGTGGTGAACATCCGTACCTCGGAGCGTGTGCGCGGCAACGCCGGCATGCCCCAGATGGACGAGCAGATGCAGGAGTTCCTGCGCCGCTTCGGCATCCCGGTGCCCAATCAGCGGCGCGGCGCGCCGGATGGCGATGACGAGGCCCAACAGCCGCAGCGCCGCGGCGTTGGCTCGGGCTTTATCGTCAGCGGCGACGGCTATGTGATGACCAATGCGCATGTGGTCGATGGCGCCGATGAGGTCTGGGTGACCCTGACCGACAAGCGCGAGTTCAAGGCCAAGATCATCGGCACCGATGCCCGCACCGACGTCGCGGTCGTCAAGATCGAGGCCAGCGGTCTGCCGGCGGTGAAGGTCGGTGACGTCAGCCGCCTCAAGGTAGGTGAATGGGTCATGGCGATTGGCTCGCCCTTTGGCTTCGACAGCACGGTGACGGCGGGCATCGTCAGTGCCAAGGCACGTGACACCGGTGACTTCCTGCCCTTCATCCAGACGGACGTCGCAATCAACCCCGGCAACTCCGGCGGGCCTCTGCTGAATATGCGTGGCGAGGTGGTGGGCATCAACTCGCAGATCTACAGCCGCTCGGGCGGCTTCATGGGCATCTCCTTCGCGATCCCCATCGACGAGGCCATGCGTGTGGCCGACCAGCTGCGCGACGGCGGCCGGGTGATACGCGGTCGTATCGGCGTGGGCATCGACGATGTCAGCAAGGAAGTGGCCGAGGCCATCGGTCTGGGCAAGCCGGTGGGTGCGGCGATACGCAGCGTCGAGGACGGCAGCCCGGCGGACAAGGCGGGCATCGAGGGCGGTGACGTCATCACCAAGTTCGACGGCAAGCCCGTCGCCAAGGCCAACGATCTGCGTCGCATGGTTGGTGCAACCAAGCCGGGCAGCAAGGTTGCGGTACAGGTGTTCCGGCGCGGCGGCTACAAAGAACTGCAGGTGACCGTTGGCGAGCTCGATGAGGGCCGCGCACAACGCGCCGGTGCCGATAGCGGCAGCTCACAGGCGCCCGCACAGGCCGCAGCGGCCAGCCTCGGCTTGACGGTGTCCGACCTCAGCAGTGCGCAGAAGAGCGAGCTCAGGCTGCGCCATGGCGTGCGCGTCGAGGCGGTCGAAGGTCCGGCTGCACGTGCCGGGCTGCGTGAGGGGGATCTGCTGCTGTCGCTGAACAATAGTGAGCTGAGCTCGGCCAAGCAGTTCCAGTCGCTGGTCGCGGCGCTCGACAAGAACAAGGTCGCGCATCTGGTGGTGCGGCGCGGCAACGCGGCCAGCATTGTGCTGATCAAGCCTCAGCAGAGCCGCTGAATGAGGGCCGGACTCGTCCGCTGCAACCGACTGTGGCGGCGGGTCTTTTCACAAGATGGCAAACAAGCCCGCGCCAGGTCAGCAATCCCGCTTGGGGTTGTTGGTGTTGGCGCTCGCTAACTTGAGGGTTGAAGCCCGATTCGTCGAGTTGTCCGCTAGAATCGTCCGCTGCAACACGGTTGATTCGGCCTAAAAAAACAAGAATGCAAGCCACCCAGGGTGCGTGCTGCTGGTTTTTTCCAGACTTGTGGATAAGTTGTGGAAAATATCCTGTTGGCAGGTCGCAACGACGGGTTCGGAGGCTTGGCGGCGGTTTCCAGACCAGGGCTTTTGGCTACAATGAAGGCCCAACAAGCAGTTGCCATTAGTTTTGTTGGAAGGCGCGTCACCGCTTCGACGTGCCTTTTTTTTAGCTTCAGCACGGCGCTTCGCGCCTTCACATCGCTTCGCGATTGATAGCTTGCGCTGCAAGGGCTCAGTCCTTGTGTCTACCGACCCGGCGCGGCAATAAACAGCATGAACCACATTCGCAATTTCTCCATCATTGCCCACATCGACCACGGCAAGAGCACGCTGGCGGATCGCATCATTCAGCGCTGCGGCGGGCTTTCGGACCGCGAGATGGAGGCGCAGGTGCTGGACTCGATGGACATCGAGCGCGAGCGCGGCATCACGATCAAGGCCCAGACGGCAGCCCTGCAGTACAAGGCCAGGGATGGTCAGGTCTACAACCTGAACCTGATCGACACGCCCGGGCATGTGGACTTTTCCTACGAGGTGAGTCGCTCGCTGTCGGCCTGCGAAGGCGCGCTGCTGGTGGTTGACGCCAGCCAGGGTGTCGAGGCGCAGACGGTTGCCAACTGCTACACCGCGCTGGATCTGGGTGTCGAGGTGGTGCCGGTGCTCAACAAGATGGATCTGCCCAATGCCGATCCCGACAATGCCAAGGCCGAGATCGAGGATGTGATCGGCATCGATGCCGACGATGCGATTCCCTGCAGCGCCAAGACCGGCATGGGTATCGACGAGATCCTCGAGGCCGTGATCGCCCGCATGCCGCCGCCCAAGGGCGTGGTCGAGGCGCCGCTGCGCGCGATGATCATCGACAGCTGGTACGACGCCTATGTCGGCGTCGTGATGCTGGTACGCGTGGTCGATGGCACGCTGAAGAAGGGCGAGCGCATCCGCATGATGGCCACCAATGCCATCTACCCGGCCGAGCACCTGGGTGTGTTCACGCCCAAGAGCGAGCCGCGCGATGCGCTCAATGCCGGCGAGGTGGGGTTCATCATCGCCGGCATCAAGGAGCTGGCTGCCGCCAAGGTCGGCGACACCATCACGCTTGAGAAGAAGCTGCCCAACAATCTGGGCCCGGCCGAGACGGCGCTGCCGGGCTTCAAGGAGATTCAACCCCAGGTGTTCGCCGGTCTGTATCCGACCGAGGCCAGCGAGTACGACTCGCTGCGCGACGCGCTGGAGAAGCTCAAGCTCAACGACTCCTCGCTGCGCTACGAGCCCGAGGTCAGCCAAGCGCTGGGTTTCGGCTTCCGCTGCGGCTTCCTGGGCCTGCTGCATATGGAGATCGTGCAGGAGCGGCTAGAGCGCGAGTTTGACCAGGACCTGATCACCACCGCGCCCAGCGTCGTCTATGAGGTGCAGCTGGGCGATGGCGAGGTGATCGAGGTCGAGAACCCCTCCAAGATGCCCGAGCTCAGCAAGATCGCCGAGATCCGCGAACCCATCGTCACCGTGCATCTGTACATGCCGCAGGACTATGTCGGCCCGGTGATGACGCTGGCCAACCAGAAGCGCGGCGTTCAGCTGAACATGGCCTATCACGGCCGCCAGGTGATGCTGACCTACGAGATTCCGCTGGCCGAGATCGTGCTGGACTTCTTCGACAAGCTCAAATCCGTGTCGCGCGGCTATGCCTCGATGGACTACGAGTTCAAGGAGTACCGGGCCTCCGATGTGGTCAAGGTGGACATGCTGATCAATGGTGACCGCATCGACGCGCTGTCCATCATCGTGCACCGCACGCAGAGCCAGTACCGCGGCCGTCAGGTGGCGGCCAAGATGCGCGAGATCATCCCGCGCCAGATGTACGACGTGGCCATCCAGGCCGCGATCGGCGCCAACATCATCTCGCGCGAGAACATCAAGGCCTTGCGCAAGAACGTGCTGGCAAAATGCTACGGCGGCGACATCACCCGCAAGCGCAAGCTGCTGGAGAAGCAGAAGGCGGGCAAGAAGCGCATGAAGCAGATCGGCTCTGTCGAGGTGCCGCAGGAAGCCTTCCTGGCGATTCTCCAGGTTGATGATTGATCGACAACCACCCACCGACCGAATGAGGGACGACTGAATCTGATGAGTGCTCTGACCGGAATTCTCTATGCTGCCCTGATCGCCTACCTGGGCGGCTGGTATACCGGCTACTGGAGCGGCAATTTCTCGCTGCTGCTCTTCGTGCTCACCGTCGTGACCCTGGGCTACTGGCTGGCCGAGCGCTTCCACTTCGAGCCCGCACGGCAGCGTGCTGCCGCTCAGCTGCTGGAGGCCGATGCCCAGCGTCGCGAGAAGCTGGCTGCGCAGGGCATCAGCCGGGTCGATGGCGATGTCAGCCAGGCTCGCGAGGCCGTGCTGCGCCAGCCCTGGTGGCTGGACTGGACCGCGGGCCTGTTCCCGGTGATCCTGGCGGTCTTCTTTCTGCGCTCCTTCCTGTTCGAACCGTTCAAGATTCCGTCCGGATCGATGGTGCCCACACTGCTGGTGGGTGACCTGATCCTGGTGAACAAATTCCACTACGGCGTGCGACTGCCGGTCATCAACAAGAAGATCATCGACAACAACGCGGTACAGCGTGGTGATGTGATGGTGTTCCGTTACCCCGAAGACAGCCGCATCGACTACATCAAGCGAGTCGCCGCCATCCCCGGTGACGAGGTCAGCTATCTGAACCAGCGCCTCTACATCAATGGCCAGTTGGCGCCGGTCCAACCCCAGGGCGACTACTACGACGACGACAGCATGGCTTACCGGCCGCGCTTCACCGAGAAGCTGGGCGAGAAGGAGCACCAGATCCTGGTCGACCCGCGCCGCAGCCCGCTGTTCCGTGCCGATCGCCACGACGGCCCCTTCCCCTACCAGGACAACTGCCGCTACAGCCCCGAGGGCGTGGTCTGCAAGGTGCCGGCTGGACACTACTTTATGCTGGGCGACAACCGTGACAACTCGCGTGACTCGCGCTTCTGGGGCTTCGTGCCGGATGAGAACATCGTCGGCAAAGCCTTCATGGTTTGGATGAATTTCGGTAATCTCAAGCGCATCGGTACCTTCAACTGAAAGACAAAGGATCAGATCCATGCGAAAGCAAAAGGCGAGTCAGCGTGGCATCAGCCTGATCGGCTTGCTGTTCTGGGGGGTGGCGCTGGCGTTCATCGGCGTCGTCGGTGCGCGCGTCTTCCCCACCGTGCTCGAGTACTACACGATCCAGAAGGCGATCAATCGCATCGCACAGAGCAATCCGCCGACGGTGCCGGCGGCACGTGCCGATTTCGACAAGATCAAGCAGGTCGAGTATTCGATCCAGAGTATCGGCCCGCAGGATCTGGAGATCAGCAAGGAGAACGACAAGGTCAAGATCAGCTTCGCCTACGAGAAGCAGGTCGACCTGGCCGGCCCCGTCTACCTGCTGATCAAGTACTCCGGCGAGTCCCAGTGAGGGTGCGCCGCAGGATGCAAGAGCACTAACGGTTTCATGAGCAGCACGCTAGAGTCACTTCAGCAACGTCTGGGCTACCGCTTCAAGGAGGCCGGTCTGCTGGCGCGTGCGCTGACGCACCGCAGCTTCGGGGCCGACCACAACGAGCGGCTGGAGTTTCTGGGCGATGCGGTGCTGAGTCTGGCGGTGTCCAGCCTGCTGTACGAGCGCTATGCTGGCTCTGACGAGGGCGATCTGACCCGCATCCGGGCCCATCTGGTGCGTGAGGACAGCCTGCACAAGCTGGCGCTGCAACTCGGGCTGCCGCAGGCGCTGCGCCTTTCCGAGGGCGAGGCGCGCGGCGGCGGCGCACAGCGGCCGTCCATCCTGGCCGATGCGCTGGAGGCGGTGATCGGCGCCGCCTTTGTCGATGGTGGCTATGCCGCCGCGCGCGAGGTGGTGCGCGCCTTGCTGGGCGAGTTGATCAACAGCAGTGGCAGCGACAACTGGGGCAAGGACGCCAAGACGGCCTTGCAGGAGTGGCTGCAGGCCCGGCGCCTGGCCGTGCCCAGCTACCGCATCACCGAAACCCGTGGGCAGGCCCATGCCCAGACCTTCGAGGTCGAGTGCGCGGTGCCGGCCCTGAGCCTGGCCAAGAATGGCGAGGGCCGCTCGCGCCGCGCCGCCGAACAAGATGCCGCCCGTCGCATGCTCGACGAATTGATTGCCCGCGACAGGCCAGGATCCGGCCTGCGCGACTGACCAGGGGCGGCTTTCCCGCCGTCAAGCCATGACCGACGCTACCAACTCCTCTGTGCCCGCTGCGGCAACCGCCGGGCCTGCCCAGCGCTGCGGCCTGATCGCCATCGTCGGTCGGCCCAATGTGGGCAAGTCCACCTTGCTCAATGCCCTGGTGGGCCAGAAGGTCAGCATCACCTCCAACAAGGCCCAGACCACCCGCCATCGCATCACCGGCGTGCGCACCGTCGAGGAGGCGCAGTTCGTATTCGTCGACACACCGGGCTTCCAGACCAAGCACAACGCCGCGCTGAACCGCAATCTGAACCGCACGGTCCATGGCGTGCTGTCGGATGTGGACCTGGTGCTCTTCGTCGTCGAGGCCGGCCGCTTCGGCCTGGACGATGCCAAGGTGCTGTCGCTGCTGCCCGAGGACCGGCCGGTGGTGCTGATCGCCAACAAGCTCGATGCCGTGCACCGCCGCGCCGATCTGGCGCCCTGGCTGAAAAGCATGCAGGAGCGCCGCAACTTCAGCGAGTTTGTGCCGCTGTCGGCCAAGAAGGAGGCCGATGTCACCCGCCTGTTCAAGATCCTCAAGCCCTATTTGCCCGAGCAAGGCTGGTTCTACGACGAGGATGCGCTGACCGACCGCAGCGAGAAGTTCCTCGCCAGCGAGATCATCCGCGAGAAGCTGTTCCGCCTGACCGGCGACGAACTGCCCTACACCTCGACGGTCATCATCGACAAATGGGAAGACGAGGGCGAGCTGCGCCGCATCTCGGCCTCCATCGTCGTCGAGCGCGATGCCCACAAGGGCATGGTGATCGGCCAGGGCGGCGAGTTGCTCAAGCGCATTGGTTCGGAGTCGCGCCAGGAGCTGGAGCATCTGATGCAGGGCCGGGTCTTCCTGGAGCTCTGGGTCAAGGTGCGCTCAGGCTGGGCCGACAGCGAGGAGCATCTGCGCTCCTACGGTTACGAGTAACGCCATCGATGTCCGCCCGCGGCTCGCGCGCGCCGTCCACACAGCAGGCCTTCGTTCTGCACCACTATGACTGGAGCGAATCCAGCCAGGTGCTGGACCTGTTCACCCGCGAGCAGGGTCGCCTGGCGGTGGTTGCCAAGGGTGCCAAGCGGCCGTATTCGCAGCTGCGAGCGGTGCTGCTGCCCTTTCAACGCATCCAGGTCAGCCTGTCCAGGCCTGTCAGGGGCAGCGAAGGCGAGGCCGAGGTGCTGACGCTGCGTGGCGCCGAATGGGCCGGCGGTGCGGTGCTGCCCGGCGGCGCTGCGCTCTTCAGCGCCTACTACCTGAACGAGCTGCTGCTCAAGCTGCTGGCCCGCCAGGACCCGCATCCGCGCCTCTTCGACGCTTATGCCGATACCCTGCCGCTGCTGCGTCAGCCCGACGAGCCGGCGGCCCAGGCGGCACTGCGCGCCTTTGAGCTGCGGCTGCTGGCCGAGCTGGGCCTGCTGCCTGATCTGAGCCTGGCCACCCAGACCCAGGCACCGCTGGCGGCGGGTGCGCTGTACATGCTCTCGCCCGAGTCCGGCGTGCTGGAGCCGCATCATGAGGCTCCGTGCTTCAGCGCTGCCGGACTGATCCAGCTGCAGGCAGCACTGCAGCATGGCAGCATGGCGGCGCTGCGCCAGGCCTGCCAGCCGCAGCTGACCCCGCTCAAGGCGGCCCTGCGCGGCCTGCTTCACTATCATCTGGGCCACAAGCCGCTGCGCACCCGCCAGGTCATGCTGGACGTGCAGAAGCTGCTGGACCGCTGAATCCCATGCTCCGAGGAAACCGATGAACCCGCTGGTCGCTCCCGATGCCCGCAGCCACGAGGGGCGCTGCGCGCTCTCGGTCAATGTCAACAAGGTGGCCTTGCTGCGCAACACCCGCCACCTGGGCATTCCCAGCGTCGTGCGCGCTGCCGAATTCTGCCTGCGGGCCGGTGCCCAGGGCATCACCGTGCATCCGCGCCCCGACGGGCGTCATATCCGCGCGCATGATGTGCAGGAGCTGGCCGCCTTGCTGAAGGCCTGGCCCGCGGCCGAATACAACATCGAGGGCAACCCGACCCAGAACCTGATGGACTTCATCCGCGAGGTCCGGCCCCACCAGGCCACATTTGTGCCGGACAGCGAGGCCCAGTTCACCTCCGATCATGGCTGGAGCCTGCCGGCCGACATGGAGCGCCTCGCACCGCTGATCCAGGAGTGCAAGAGCCTGGGCGTGCGGGTCAGCCTGTTCATGGATCCGCAGCCCGAGGCCATGCCCTATGTGGCCCGGCTCGGTGCCGAGCGCATCGAGCTCTACACCGAGAGCTATGCCAGCGCCTGGGGCACGCCGCGCCAGGCCGAGGTGCTGGCCGCTTTCACCGCGACAGCGCAGGCCGCGCTGGCCCAAGGTCTGGGCATCAATGCGGGCCATGATCTGAACCGCGACAACCTGACGGACTTTCTGCGCGCCGTGCCCGGCGTGCTGGAGGTGTCGATCGGCCATGCACTGATCGCCGACGCGCTGGAACTGGGCTATGCCGAGACGGTGTGCGACTACCAGCGCTGCATCCAGCGCGCCTACGGCTGAGCCGATGATTTACGGCATCGGCACCGATATCTGCGACATCCGTCGCATCCGCGAGACCCTCGCGCGGCGTGGCGAGCGCTTTGCCGAGAAGGTGCTGGGTCCGCATGAGCTGGCGGTATTTCGCGAGCGTCGTGCCAGGGTGGAGGCGCGGGGCGTGGCCTATCTGGCCACCCGCTTCTCGGCCAAGGAGGCCTTCTCCAAGGCCATAGGGCTGGGCATGCGCATGCCGATGAGCTGGCGCGCCTGCGAGATCGTCAAGGCGCCCAGCGGCAAGCCCGAGATCCGCCTGCATGGCGAGCTGGCTGCCTGGTTCGAGGCCAGGGGGCTGAGCGCACATGTGACCGTCAGCGATGAATCCGAGTACGCGGCCGCCTTCGTCCTTGTCGAAATGCGCGACTGAACCGATCCGCAGCCGATATGAAAAACGCCGCCTCGGCCTTGGCCGGGCGGCGTTTGTCTTTTCGTCCTGCGGCCTGTGCAGGCCGCAGAGGCAGGGTCACTGCTCGAAGGGCAGCTTGATCTGACCCAGATCCTTGCGGGTCTCGACCAGTACCAGCGGACCTTCGTCGATCACCGCCAGGGGCTTGGGTTCGCGCGGCACATGCACGGGCTTGGGCTCGGCCGCGATGGCGGCCTGGGCGGCGGCGACCTTGTCGGCATCCGAGTTGACCCATTGCAGGCCGGCGGCAGCGGCGATGCCTTGCAGCTCGGCCATGGGCAGCGCGTAGCGCGGCAGCTCTACCGGTGCGGCGGCCTCAGCCGGGGCAAGGGCTTGGGGGGCAGCAACGGGCTGACTGACGACGGCCGGTGCGGCCTGCTCTGCGCCGTGCTCGGACGGCTGCGACAGCTGGGCCAGTTCGCCCTCGCTGCCGGCTTCGACGGCGGACGCGTCATCGCGACGTTCGCGGCGATAGCGGTCGCGGCTGCGACGACGGCGGCCCTGGCCCTCGGCCTCCTCAGCGTTGGGCGCTTGCTCACCGGTCTCGGCCGCCGCCGCGGCGCTGGCTTCGGCGCCTTCGCCGGCGTTCGTCAAGGCCTCGCTGTCTGCGGCAGGCGTGTCGGCCTGGGCTGCAGCGGAGTCTGCCGTGACGTCCTGCCCGGCTTCGACAGCCTGGCCCTCTTCGCGGTCACGACCACCACGGCGGCGGCGGCGGCGGCCCTGACGCTCGTCGCTGCTGCCGCTCTCGGCCGCATTGGCACCCTCGATGCCGGCCGGCTGTGTGTCGGCAAAGGCATTCTGCTCGGCCTGCAGCTTGGCGGCATCCTGCTGCTCGCTCATCGTCGCGGCCAGGCCCTCGCTGCGCTCCTTGCGCTCGCCGCGCGGGCGGCGATTGCCTTCAGCGCGCTCGCCTCGCTCGCCTCGCTCGCCACGCTCACCGCGCTCGCCACGGTCTGCGCGTTCGCCGCGCTCACCGGTACGCAGCTCGGCATCGGTGCCGCGGCCTTCGTTGCGGCGGCTACCGCGCTGGCCCTCGGCGCGCTGCTCGCGTGCCTCGCCGGCCGGCTTGGCCGCAGATTCACCACGCTCGCTGCGCTCGCCACGTCCGGCTTCGCGCTTGTCGCGGCGCTCGCCATTGCGATCGCCGCCACGGCGGCGACCATCACGGCCCTCGCGGCCCTCGCCACGGCCCTGACGCTCCCTGCGCTCGCCGTCGGCCGACTTGGCCGGCTCGGTGGCGGGGGCGGCCACCGGCGCTGGCGCCTCGGCGCCGAAGAGCTTCTTGATCCAGCCGAAGAAGCCGCCGCCGGCGGCCTCCGGTACTGCCGCCGGGGCGGGCGCCGCGGCACTGGCGACCGGCTTGACCGGCTCGGGCTTGGGTGCCGCCACCGGTGCCGGCTGCTCGGGCAGGATGCCCTTGATCACCGGCTCCTGCTTGTTCTTCTTCTCGGTGTCGCGACGACGGGTGATGCCCACCTCGTCCTCCGGCTCCTCGATCATCGTGTAGCTGGCCTGCAGATTCTCCAGGCGCGGGTCATCGTGGCGCAGGCGCTCCAGCTTGTAGTTCGGCGTCTCGAGGTGCTTGTTGGGCACCAGCAGCACGGTGACGCGCTGCTTCAGCTCGATCTTGGTGATCTCGGTGCGCTTCTCGTTGAGCAGGAAGGAGGTGACCTCCACCGGCACCTGCACATGCACGGCGGCGGTGTTGTCCTTCATCGCCTCTTCCTGGACCATGCGCAGGATCTGCAGCGCGCTGGACTCGGTGTCGCGGATGTGGCCGGTGCCGTTGCAGCGCGGGCAGGTGATGTGGTTGCCTTCGGAGAGGGCCGGGCGCAGGCGCTGGCGCGAGAGCTCGAGCAGGCCGAACTTGCTGATCGAGGCGAACTGCACGCGGGCGCGGTCCTGGCGCAGCGCGTCGCGCAGGCGCTGCTCGACCTCGCGGCGGTTCTTCGACTCTTCCATATCGATGAAGTCGACGACGATCAGGCCGCCCAGGTCGCGCAGCCGCATCTGGCGGGCGATCTCGTCGGCCGCCTCGAGGTTGGTGCGGGTCGCCGTCTCCTCGATGTCGCCGCCGCGGGTGGCGCGCGCCGAGTTGACGTCCACCGAGACCAGGGCCTCGGTGTGGTCGATCACGATGGCGCCGCCCGAGGGCAGGTTGACCGTGCGGCTGAAGGCCGTCTCGATCTGGTGCTCGATCTGGAAGCGGCTGAACAGCGGCGCGTCGTCGCGGTAGCGCTTCACGCGATGGCCCTGGTCGGGCATCACGTGGTTCATGAACTGGCTGGCCTGTTCGTACAGATCGTCGGTGTCGATCAGGATCTCGCCGATGTCGGCGGTGAAGTAGTCGCGGATCGCGCGAATCACCAGCGACGACTCCTGATAGATCAGGTAGGCGCCCTTGCCACCCTTGGACGCGTCATCGATCGCGGTCCAGAGCTTGAGCATGTAGTTCAGGTCCCACTGCAGCTCGGCGGCGGAGCGGCCGATGCCGGCGGTGCGGGCGATCAGGCTCATGCCCTTGGGGTATTCGAGCTGGTCGAGGTTTTCCTTCAGCTCCTCGCGGTCCTCGCCCTCGATGCGGCGGCTCACGCCACCACCGCGCGGATTGTTGGGCATCAGCACCAGGTAGCGACCGGCCAGCGAGACGAAGGTGGTCAGGGCCGCGCCCTTGTTGCCGCGCTCTTCCTTCTCGACCTGGACCAGCAGTTCCTGGCCTTCCTTGATCGCGTCCTGGATCTTGGCGCTGCGCACATCCGTGCCTTCACGGAAGTACTGGCGGGCGATTTCCTTGAAAGGCAGGAAGCCGTGGCGGTCCTCGCCGTAGTCGACGAAACAGGCTTCGAGCGAGGGCTCGACCCGGGTCACGACCGCCTTGTAGATATTGCCCTTGCGCTGCTCGCGTCCCTCGATCTCGGTCTCGAAGTCCAGCAGCTTCTGGCCATCAACAATGGCCAGGCGACGCTCTTCCTGCTGCGTCGCATTGATCAACATGCGCTTCATCAAACACTCCTCGCACGCCGTCGGTCCCCTCGTGCACGAAGGACCATCGGGCGCGCAGCATCCCGTCACCCCCGGCCGGCGACCGGTGGGCGACTCATCGATGCACGTGCAGACGTGGAGGAACCGAGGAAGGAATCGCCCTGGACTTGCGGTGATCGACGCCGATCAGGCCGCAAGCGTTGGCGCGTGCGTGGCAGCAGGCGGAGCCTTGCCCATCGATCCCATGCATGCGGCGTCAACGCGCCACAAGGCCCGGCCACGGCTGCTCAGACCTGCGGCCCGGACCTGGTGGGTCGCGGCGCGGGACTGCATCTGCATGCGGTGGGGGGTGGGGGAGTTCGAGGGAATCATCCGTGAGGACTGCTGGACGCTGATATCAGGTCGTCGCGATCAGTCTCGCGACGGCCTCATATCGACTGAAACCTTGTCTGGTGCCGCCGGTTCGCCAATGCGATACCGTCAGCGTGGTTCGTTCTACGTTTGCGCTTCCGAGCGCATCGCCTGGCCGCCCATTCACTTGGGGAAGGGGCCCGCCGTTTGACGCGCGCGTTGCATCACCGCTTGTTTTGCCCCACCGCAGCGGGGCCGCCACCTCAGGTCCGCCAAGCCATCCGCTCTGCCCGGCTAAAATCAGGCAAATCAAATACTTACGGCGCAAAAGTGGTTCAGAGGATTATAAGGGCTAAAGGCGCCGCGACCGCCCAGGCAGTTCCCCGGGGGACGGCCGTGCGGCCTGAGCCGCCGGTGCCGGCGGTTCGTCTGGTCGAGATCGACGAGGGCAGTGCCGGCCAGCGCCTGGACAACTTTCTCTTGCGCGAGCTCAAGGGCGTGCCCAAGACCCATGTCTACCGTGTGATCCGGGCCGGCGAGGTGCGGGTCAACAAGGGGCGGGCCCATGCCGACACGCGCTTGGCGCTGGGCGATCTTGTGCGCATACCGCCGGTGCGCCTGCCGGAGCGCAGTGCCGAAGCGGCGGCAGCGGTGCCGGCGCGCGAGTTCCCGGTGCTGTTCGAGGATGAGCATCTGATCGCACTGAACAAGCCGGCCGGCGTGGCGGTGCATGGCGGCTCGGGCGTCAGCTTCGGGGTGATCGAGCAACTGCGCCAGGCGCGGCCCCAGGCCAAGTTCTTGGAGCTGGTGCATCGCCTCGACAAGGAAACCTCGGGCATTTTGCTGATCGCCAAGAAGCGCAGTGCGCTGACCGCGCTGCAGGACCAGTTCCGCGAGCGCCAAGGCCCCAAACTTATCGGCAAGACCTATGCGGCCCTGGTGATCGGCGATTGGGCCGCGAACAAGAAGGTGATCGATGTGGCGCTGCTGAAGTTCACCGGCAGCGACGGCGAGCGCTGGGTGCGCGCGGTCACCAGCTCGCACGACCCGCAGGCCGAGCAAGCCAAGCGCTCGATCAGCCTGGTGCGGGTGGCGCAGCAGCTGCCCGGCTACAGCCTGCTGGACGTGACCATCAAGACCGGCCGCACCCACCAGATCCGGGTTCATCTGGCCCATGAGGGCCACCCCATCGTCGGTGACCCCAAGTATGGCGATCGCGAGGCCAACCGAGCGATCGCCCGCGGCGCGCTGAAGTTCGACCGCATGTTCCTGCATGCCCGGCGCCTGAAGTTCATCCACCCGGCCAGCGGGGCCGAGATCGAGCTGACAGCACCGCTGCCGCCCGAATGTGAGAAGCTGATCGCGGCACTTAGCAAGCCATAGCCTGATGAAGAAATTCGACCTGATCGCCTTCGACTGGGACGGCACCCTGTTCGATTCCACCGCGCTGATCACGCGCTGCATACAGCGCGCCGCCGAGGACCTGGGCCTGCCGCGCCCCAGCGACGCGCAAGCCAGCTATGTGATCGGCATGGGCTTGCACGAGGCCCTGGCCCATGCGGTGCCGGGCCTGGACCCGGCGCGCTACCCGGAGCTGGGCCTGCGCTACCGCCATCACTATTTCGCTGCCCAGCATGAGGTGACCCTGTTCCAAGGCACGCTGGAGATGCTGCGCGAGCTGAAGGCGCGCCACCACTGGCTGACCATCGCCACGGGAAAAAGCCGCCGCGGCCTGGACGAGGCGCTGAAGGTGGCGCCCGAGCTGGGCGCGCTGTTCGATGGCAGCCGCACCGCCGACGAGACCGCCGGCAAGCCCAGCCCGCTGATGCTCAACGAGCTGATGCGCGAGTTTGGCGCCGAGCCCGAGCGCACGCTGATGATCGGCGACACCAGCCACGATCTGCAGATGGCGCTGAACGCCGGCACCGCCAGCGTAGGCGTTGGCTACGGCGCCCACGACCACCAGACCTTCGACGAATTCCGGCCGCTGCATATCGCGCACTCGGTGCCCGAGCTGCACGACTGGCTGATCAGGAACGCATGAACCCGACACCCGACCCGACCCAGGCGCTGCCCCTGTGCAGCTCCGACGAGCTCCAGGAGCGCGGCCGTGCCCATGTCTTCGACGTGCTGCAGTACCGCCAGCCCGCGCGCGCCTTCGCGCTGCGCTTCGATGGCCAGGTGGTTGCCTATCTGAATCGCTGCGCCCATGTGCCGACCGAGATGGACTGGCAGGAGGGCGAGTTCCTGGACGGTGACAAGCGCTACATCATGTGCTCCATCCATGGCGCGGTCTACGATCCGCTCAGCGGGCGCTGCGTGACCGGCATGTGCGGCCGCATGGGCCTCACCAAGATCAGGGTCGAGGAGCGCGAGGGGCTGGTCTATTGGTATCCTTCCCGCGACACCCGCCCGGCCTTTGACGAATAGGCTCACCACGACATCACGATGAACGCCACCGACGACGATCTGCCGCGCGCGATCCCTGATCCCCAGCCCAGCAATGCCGCAGCGGCGCCCGGCGGCGCTGCCCATGCCGGCGGCAACGAGGCCCTGCTGGCCCAGTTCGCGCGCGACTACTTGGCCGACCGCCGCAGCGAGCGGCGCTGGCGCGTGTTCTTCCGCCTGGCCTGGCTGGGCCTGGTCTGCGCGGTGCTGTGGCTGCTGTTCGCGCAGCAGGGCGTGGGCACGCCGCCCAGCGGCCCGCATACCGCGCTGATCGAGGTGCGCGGCGAGATCGCCGCCGATACCGAGGCCAGCGCCGAGCTGCTGCTGTCGGCGCTGCGCAGCGCCTTTGACGACAAGGGCGCGCAGGCGGTGGTGTTGCGCATCAACTCGCCGGGCGGCAGCCCGGTGCAGGCCGGCATCGTCCACGACGAGATCCAGCGCCTCAAGGCCCTGCACGGCAAGAAGGTTTATGCGGTGGTCGAGGAGATCTGCGCTTCGGGCGCCTACTACATTGCGGCCGCGGCCGACGAGATCTATGTGGACAAGGCCTCGGTGGTCGGCTCCATCGGCGTGCTGATGGACGGCTTTGGCTTCACCGGCCTGATGGGCAAGCTGGGCGTGGAGCGCCGCCTGCTGACCGCCGGCAGCAACAAGGGCATGCTCGACCCCTACTCGCCCGAAGATCCCCAGCAGCGTGCCTATGCCCAGGCGATGCTGGACCAGATCCACCAGCAGTTCATCAGCGTGGTGCGGGAAGGCCGCGGAGCCCGACTCAAGGATGATCCCGCGCTGTTCTCGGGCCTGTTCTGGAACGGCGAGGAGGCGATCAAGCTGGGCCTGGCCGATGCCACCGGCACGCTGGATCAGGTAGCACGCGAGGTGATCAAGGCCGAGGACATCATCGACTACACCCCGCACGCGAATATCGCTGAGCGTCTGGCCAAGCGCTTTGGCGCCGGCATGGGCGAGGGTGCGGTCAAGGCCATGCGCCAGCTCACGCCCGCGCTGCGCTGATATCGCTCCTCGTTTGCTCTTGCCTCGTTCCCCGGGCCGTGTTGGCGACCCGCAAGGCCCTGAATCGAGGAGTTTCAAGCCGGCGGCGGGTCGCTAGACTGCCGGCATGCCTCGCCTGCTTCGATTGCTGCTGCTGCTCGCCTGCGCCTATTCGGGTGCGGCCGCCGCGCAGACGCGCACGGCGCTGGAACTGAGCCTGGATGCGCTGCCCCGCCCGGCGATGCCGCCGGCCGAGACCGGCCCGGTGGTGCCGGCCCAGGTGGAGCGCTGGCGGCGCGAGGCCGAGGCGGCCGAGCATGGCGAGGACGGCCAGCCGCGCGACCCGGTGCTGGCCGCCCAGCTCTATTGTCGTGCTGCCCGTTTTGGCGATGCCATCTCGCAGTACAACCTGGCCTGGATGCTCAGCAACGGCCGCGGCATTGCACGCGACGATGCGCAGGCGGCCCATCTCTTTGCGGCTGCGGCCGAGCAGGGCCTGAGCCAGGCGCAGAATATGGCGCGCTCGCTGGGCGAGCCGCTGGGCGCACCGCCGCCCTGCCTGAATCCGCCCGATGGCGAGCCGCCACCGCTGGCCGTCGCCGCGCGCTCGGTCAAGACACTGCCGCCACCCCCGCCGCCACCGCTGCCGGCCCATGCACCCGAACCCATCGTGCGCTTCGTCCAGCTGGAGGCCCCCGAGTACCAGCTCTCCCCGCATCTGGTGCTGGCGGTGATGGCCACCGAGTCGAACTTCGATCCGGTGGCGGTATCGCCCAAGAATGCGCAGGGGCTGATGCAACTGATTCCCGATACAGCGGCGCGCTTCAAGGTGCGGCGCATCAGCGACCCGGTGCAGAACATCCGTGGCGGCATGGCCTATCTGCGCTGGTTGATGGCCTATTTCGAGGGCGATGTCTCGCTGGTGCTGGCGGCCTACAACGCTGGCGAGCGCGCGGTGGAGCGCTATCGCGGCGTGCCGCCCTATGCCGAGACCCGCCACTATGTGCGCCGCATCCTGGGCGCGATCGGCGGCCAGCGCGCCCATCCCTTCGATGCCTCGGTGACGCCGCCTTCGCCGATGCTGCTGAAGCTGCGCGGCACGGCGGGCGGTAAATAGCTTAGCCCGGGCTGCCGTCCGCCTCGGCCGGGGTGGACGGTGCGGACGTCGTCTGGCCCAGCTGGCCCAGCGCGCGTTGCAGGCTGCTGGCGCTGGGTTTGTCGACGAAGACGCAGCGCTTGCCGTGCCGCTTGCAATGATCCTTGACCCGCCAGTAGGCGTCGTGGCTGATGCAGCCGGTCTGGCAGATCACCAGATCGGCCGCGGCCAGGCTGGCGTCGAGCTTGGCCGCCGCATCTTCCTCGCCGCCGTCATGGTGCAGAAAGCGGCCACCGGTGCGCTCTATCAGCTGGCGGTAGACCGGTACCACCGCCGGGCGGCCGCCGACGCAAAGCACCGCCTGCTCGTTCAGCGGCGGCGGGGGCAGGTCCGGTCGCGCTGCTTCGGTGGACGGGGGCGCTGGCTGCTGCGCGCGCTGCAGCGCCTGCTGCTGCAGGCGTTCGGCGTGGCGCCGCCGGTCACGCTCGGCCTGCTGCTGCTCAGCCAGCAGCGTGCGCTCCAGCTGATGGATGCGCTGCTGTTGCTGACGCAGCTGCTGGGCCTGCTCCTGCCGGTGGCGCAGCCCCGGCACGGCGGCTTCCAGCTGCGCCAGTTCCTCGCGCAGCCCTGCCAGCGCGGTGTCGCGCTGCAACAGCTCGCCGCGCAGGCGCAGCTGATCGGCCTGCAGGCTCTCGATCTGGCTCGCCCGCTCCGCCAGCAGCCGGCTGGCGCGCGATTGCGCCTGGGCCAGCTCGCGGCCCAGCACCGCGTTCTCCTCGGCCAGGGCCTCGAGGCGGCGCAGATCGGCGCGGTCGGCGGTACCTACCTGATGCTGCAGCATATGGATGTCGCGCAGCACCTGCTCCTGCATCGCGTTGTCGCAGCGCGCATGCGTCAGCGTGGCCCAGAGCGCCCCCGCTACATCGCTGCCGGTGCGGGCCGCCGCCTGCCACCAGCGCGCCAGGGCCTCGCCGTTCTTGTGAGTGGCTGCCTGGCGCAGGGCCAGTGCATAACGCTGGTCCAGCTCGCGCTGCAGCAACTCGGCAATGCCGGAGCGCCGATTGCATTCATTGATGGCGCCGCAATGCAGCTCGTAGTCATTGCCCTGCGCCGCCCCACCCAGCGCCTTGCCCAGCCGCAGACGCAGCAGCGGCATCGGCAGGCAGACGCCGATCACCGGACACAGGGCCTGTGAGGGCAGCTCCCAGAGCCGCCGCCGCCGCGAGCCGCGCCCCGGCGGCAGCTCGGCCGTCGCCGCTGCGGCCCGCTGCTCGGCCAGCAGGGCGGTGAAGACATAGGGGGCGGAGCCGGCGCTCTTGCTGCACATGGCGTACTTCCTCGATTCGGTCTGGCATGTGAAAGGGGCAGGGCTGGCGCTAGGGCGGGCGGGTGCATGGAGGCCGTCGATCGCCCTGCGGCGGGCGCGGTACGGCGGCCGCTGCGACTCACTTGGTCAGGATCAGCTTGCCCAGCGAGGTCAGACGCAGGCGGTAGATCTGGCCGGCATGATCGATCTCGATCTCGCGCTCGGCGCCCAGCAGGGCCTGGCTGCTGAGGCGCCGGCGCCCGGGCGGGCCGCCGGCCGGGGCGGTGCTGGCCGCTGCGGCTGGCCCGCTGTGGCCGGAGCCGACTGGCGGGGCGGGTGCCAGCGCGGGCTGGCCAATGAGTGGGGTGATCGCATCCATGGTGACATCATAAATGCGAACGATTTGCAATTGCAATGCCCCGGTGGCGCCGCGGCTGCGCTGGAACAGAAACGCTTCTTATGCAAACCGCGGCGTCGCGGTTTTGTCGCCGGCCTGCGTCCAGCACGCACAATGCAGCGCTGTATCTAGCCAAGGAGACGACGATGAAGGGTGATGCCAAGGTCATCGACTATCTGAACGCCCAGCTGAAGATGGAGCTGACGGCGATCAATCAATATTTCCTCCATGCCCGCATGCTGAAGAACTGGGGCTTCGAGCGCCTGGCCAAGCATGAGTACGAGGAATCGATCGAGGAGATGAAGCACGCCGACCGCCTGATCGAGCGGGTGCTGATGCTGGAGGGGCTGCCCAATCTGCAGGATCTGGGCAAGCTCTATATCGGCGAGAGCGCGGTCGAGACCCTGCACTGCGATCTGAAGATAGAGACCGCGGCCCATCCGCAGCTCAAGGAGGCCATCGCCTACTGTGAGTCGGTGCGCGACTATGTGTCGCGCGAGCTGCTGGAGGACATCCTCGGTGATACCGAGGAGCATATCGACCATCTGGAGACCCAGATCGCGCTGGTGGCGCAGCTGGGTGAACAGAACTGGCTGCAGAGCCAGATGGGCTGATCGACCTGCAAACCCCCGGCGCGCCTGGGGGCTCTCGGTGGTGTTTGCGAATTTGATTGAGAAGAGTTCGCATTTGCGTTAGAGTAGGGTTCTGCCGCTGCACCGCGGTGCGACCCCCGCTCACGCCATGATCGTCTGCCTCTGCCACCGCGTTTCCGACCGCGATATCCGCCGCGCCGTCCAAGACGGTGTGCACAGTTTCGACCTGCTGCAGGACGAGACCCAGGTCGCCTCGGCCTGTGGCTGCTGCCATGACTGCGCCCGCGAGGTCTTCGACGCCGCGTTGTCCAAGAGCGGATGCGCAGGACGCTGTCACGCCGAGCTGAGCGGCGTGCCGGCGCCCCACAGGCTGCCGGCGCGCGCCTGAGGCAGCCTCTCTGCCGCGGCCACGTCAGGCTGTCAGCAGCCCCTTGCGCTCAATGAAGTCGATGATCTGGTCCAGACCGCTGCCGGTCTTCAGATTGCTCATCACGAAGGGGCGGCTGGGGCGCATGCGCCGGGTGTCGGCCTCCATCACCTGAAGATTGGCGCCGACATAGGGGGCCAGATCGGTCTTGTTGATCACGAAGAGATCGCTCTTGGTGATGCCCGGACCGCCCTTGCGCGGGATCTTCTCGCCGGCGGCCACATCGATCACATAGATCGTCAGGTCCGACAGCTCGGGGCTGAAGGTGGCAGCCAGATTGTCGCCACCCGATTCGATGAAGACGATGTCGGCCTGCGGGAACAGCTTCAGCATCCGGTCCACCGCCTCCAGATTGATGGAGGCGTCCTCGCGAATCGCGGTATGCGGGCAGCCGCCGGTCTCCACGCCGATGATGCGCTCGGGCTCCAGCGCGCCGGCCACGGTCAGCAGGCGCTGGTCTTCCTTGGTGTAGATGTCGTTGGTGACCACGACCAGGTCGTAGCGCTGGCGCAGGGTCTTGCACAGCACCTCGACCAGGGTGGTCTTGCCCGAACCCACCGGACCGCCCACGCCGACGCGCAAAGGGGGCAGCTTCTTGCTGCGACCGGGAATGTTGTGCAGGGGGCTGGGGCTCGTCATGGCAGGGCTCGTGGTGGCTGAAACGATGGGGGCTGGGCACGCAAGCTTAGTGCCAGCGGGGCGTGGGGCCGGTCAGGCGGCCGGCGGCGGGGCCCTGAGCTGCTGGACGATGGCCTCGGTCAGCGGGCCCCGCAGCTCGCGCCGGTACAGCAGGCCCACGGGCCGCTGCAGCGGAAGGCCTGGCAGTGCGATCACCCGCAGGCTCGCGTCCTGCTCCCAGCTGGCGCGGCGCAGCCGGGGCAGCAGGCTCACCCCGACCTGCTGGCGCACCAGCTCGACCAGGGCCTCGATCGAGTTGAGCTGCAGGAAGTCCTGCACCGATGCCCCGAGCTGCCGCAGCGCCTTGTCGATCAGCGCCCCGGTGCGTTCGCTGCGGTCGAAGCGCAGAAAGGGTTCCTGCGCCAGCAGCTGCGCGGCGCTGCGCCGGCGCGTCGCGGCGGGGGCCAGCAGCACCAGCGGCTCCTCGTACAGCGGCATCCAGCCCAGCGAGCCGGGCAGCTTGGCTGCGCTGCGCACCAGCACCGCAGCGTCCAGCGCGCCCTGTTCCACCATGCCGGACAGCTCGGCCGAGCGGGCCGACACCAGGGTCAGCGTCAGGCCGGCGTGGCGCTGTTTCAGCGCCGCCACCGCATGCGCCAGCGGCGCCACCGCCGAGACCACCGCGCCCAGGCGGTAGGCGCCTGCCATGGGATCGGCGCGCAGCGCGGCGCTGCGCAGTTCCTCGTGCAGCTGGGCGTCCAGGGCCAGCATGCGCTCGGCCCAGGGCAGCAGCGCCTGGCCGGCGGCATTCAGCTGGGCCCGGCGTCCGCCCGGTCCGCCGTGGCCGCCGGGCCCACCGCGGTCGAACAAGGCGCGCTGCATCTCGGCCTCCAGATTGCGCATCTGCAGGCTGACCGCCGCCTGGGTCAGGGCCACCTGGGCGGCCGCGGCGGCGAAAGAGCCGTGACGGGCCACGGCGACAAAGCTCTTCAGCGTGCGCAGGCTGGGCATGACAAGCTTTTCTTGTGTAGATGGCAAGAATTATTGACTTTTCTTGCGATGTGGGCCGCCGCACAATCCGCTTCATCCTCCTGCCGCCCCACAGCCCGAGTCGCACCATGAGCCAGCCGCACGATTTCGATTGGACCAGTGGCTATGCCAGCCAGCGCAGCCCGCTGTTCGCCCGCAACATCGTCTCGACCTCGCATCCGCTGGCCGCCCAGGCCGGGCTGCGCATGCTGGCCCAGGGCGGCAATGCGGTCGACGCCGCCATCGCCACCGCTGCCTGCATGACCCTGGTCGAGCCCTGCAGCAATGGCTTGGGCTCGGACGCCTTCTGCATCCTGTGGGACGGCCAGCAGCTGCACGGTCTCAATGCCTCGGGTCGCGCGCCCCAGGCCTGGACGCCCGACTACTTCCGCCGCAAGTACGGCGAGGCCAGCCTGGCCCTGCCCAAGCGCGGCTGGGATGCGGTGACCGTGCCGGGCGCGGTGGGCGGCTGGGTGGCGCTGAGCGAGCGCTTCGGCAAGCTGCCCTTTGCCGATTTGATGGCGCCGGCCATCGAGATCGCCGAGCGCGGCTATGCGGTGCCGGTGATCGTGCAGCAGAAATGGAGCTTGGCCGCGCGGGTCGAAGAGCTGACCCGCCAGCCCGGCTTTGCCGAGACCTTTCTGCCCCGCGGCCGGGTGCCGGCGGTGGGCGAGCTGTTCCAGTTCAAGGCCGCGGCACGCACGCTGCGGCTGATCGCCCAGAGCCGTGGCGAGGCCTTCTACCGCGGCGAGATCGCCGCCGCGGTGGAGGCCTTCGCCAGGAGCACCGGCGGCGCGATGCGAGCCGCTGACTTTGCCGCCTATCAGCCTGAGTGGGTGCAGCCCATCAGCCAGGACTATGCCGGCCATACCCTGCACGAGATTCCGCCCAACGGCCAGGGCATCGCCGCGCTGATGGCGCTGGGCATACTGAAGCACCTTGACCTGGGCGCCCATGCGGTGGACAGCGTGGCCTCCCAGCATCTGCAGATCGAGGCGATGAAGCTGGCCTTTGCCGATGTCTACCGCTATGTGGCCGAGCCGGCCAGCATGCTGATGACGCCGGCCCAGATGCTGGACCCCGGCTATCTGGCCGAGCGCGCCCGGTTGATCGACAGGGGCAGGGCGCAGGACTTCAAGGCCGGCAATCCGGTCAAGGGCGGCACCATCTACCTGACCACGGCCGACGAGAGCGGCATGATGGTCAGCTTCATACAGAGCAACTACATGGGCTTCGGTTCCGGCCTGGTGCTGCCGGAGTACGGCATCTCGCTGCAAAACCGCGGCCATGGCTTCACGCTGGAGGCCGGCCATGCCAACGAGGTGGCGCCCGGCAAGCGCCCCTTCCACACCATCATCCCGGCCTTCCTGACCCGCGACGGACAACCGGTGATGAGCTACGGCGTGATGGGCGGGAATATGCAGCCCCAGGGCCATATGCAGACCCTGGTGCGCATGCTGGACTACCGGCAGCAGCCGCAGGCCGCCTGCGATGCACCGCGCTGGCGCTTCAACGAGGGCCTGTCGATCAATGTCGAGCGCAGCATGCGGCCCGATACCATTGAGGGCCTGCGTGACCTGGGTCACCAGATCGGCGACATCCACGACAGCTACCAGGACTTCGGCGCCGGCCAGTTCATCTGGCGTCTCGACCCCGCTGGCGATCCGGCGCTGGAGGGCTATGTGGCGGCCAGCGATCCGCGCCGCGATGGCGCCGCGGTAGGCTTCTGAGCGAGCCGGCCGGACAGGCCGTGGCGCGCCAGCGGCTGTGGCGTCTGCCGCACGGCCGTGCCGGAACTCACTTGTCCGCGCTCAAGCCAGGGCTTAGCATCCAGGCCTTGCCTTTTCAAGATCCCATGACCAAGCTCCTCGACCGCACCAGACGCAGCGCACCCCGCCGTGCCGCTGGCGTGTGCGCTCGCGGTCATGGCGGCGGCGCGCGCGCCACGCGCTGATTCGCGCGCCCTGGCTGCCGAGGCAGCCGCCCGTCTCCTCTTTCTGCGCATCGTTTTCCTTGCTGCCTGCCTTTGTGCCTGGCTGAGTCCGCCCCACGAGGGCCGTGGCTTTTCGGAGATTCTTTCTTATGCAAACCCGGCAACCGTCCTGGTTTGACCAGCTCAAACGCGCGCTGACGCTGCCACCCGGCGATCTGCTGCGCGATCTGGTTTACCGCCGCCTGTTCGCCTCCATCCTGATCAGCTCGCTGGGCGGGCAGATCACGATGCTGGCCCTGCCGCTGACCGCGGCCTTGCTGCTCAATGCCAGCCCCACCCAGATGGGCCTGCTGACCGCGATGGAGATCGCGCCCTTCGTGCTGTTCTCGCTGCCCTCGGGCGTCTGGCTGGACCGGGTGCGCAAGCTGCCCGTCTATGTCTGGGGCGAGACCGTGCTGGCCCTGGTGGTGGCCACCGTGCCGCTGGCCGCCTGGATGGGCTGGCTGTCGATGACCTGGCTCTATGTGGTGGGCTTTGTGCTGGGCACCGTCTACACCACCGCTGGCAGCGCCGCGCAGATCGTGCTGACCCAGGTGGTGCCACGCGAGCGCCTGGTCGAGGCGCATGCCAAGAACGCGCTGGCCTCCTCGGGCGCCGAGGTCGCGGGGCCGGGTCTTGCCGGCGCGCTGATCAAGCTGATGGGCGCCCCGATGGCCCTGGCGGTGGATGCGGTGCTGGTGCTGATCTCGGCCCTGATCCTGCGCGGCATCCGCGTGCAGGAGCAGCTCAAGCCGCGCGAGGACTCGCATTTCTGGCGCGATCTGAGGGCCGGCGTGCGCTTTGTGCGCGAGCATCGTCTGCTGGTGGCGCTGGCCGCCGCGGTGGGCGGCTGGCAGATGTTCCACAACGCGGCCACCGTGGTGCAGATCCTGTTTGCCACCCGCACCCTGGGCCTGTCGGGCCAGACGGTGGGGCTTTGCTATATCGCGCTGGGCGCGGGCACGGTGCTGGCCAGCGTGCTGGGCCACCGCATCAGCCGCCGTCTGGGCCCGGGGCCCAGCCTGGTGCTGGGCTTTGTGGCCAGCGGCCAGGGCTGGTTGCTGCTGGCCGTGGCGCCGGCCAATGCGCTGGGTGTGGCGCTGTTCGCCTACACGCTGTTCAGCTTCGGCATGGGGGCGGTGCTGATCTTCATCAACTTCCTGTCGCTGCGCCAGGCGGTGACGCCAGCGGCGATGCTGGGCCGCATGACCAGCACGATGCGCTGGCTGATCCTGCTGCCCGCCGGCCCGGGGGCGCTGATCGGCGGCTGGCTGGGCGAGCACTGGGGCCTGCGCTCGGCCCTGGGCTTTGCCGGCGTGGGGGCGCTGGGCCTGGCCCTGCTGGTGTGGCGCCAGGGCACGCTGCGCGCGGTGCGCGATCTACCCAGCGTGGCCCAGGAGGTCGAGCCGGACCGGCCGGCGGATACCGCCGCCCTGGCCCCCGCCGGGCTGCAGCCCGGCCAATGAACGAGCATCACGATTGACGCGCAGGAGGGAAGCAGCGATGAGCACGGTAACAAGCACAGCGACAGCAAGACCTGACCCCGTTCTGATCCAGGTGCCCGAGGAGATCGCCAGCGCCCGCCTGATCCTGGCCGCTCCGCGGCCCGGCCTGGGCCAGGCGCTCAATGCCGCCGTGTGCGAGTCGCTGGACGAGCTGCGGCCCTGGATGCCCTGGGCCCAGAGCGCGCCCAGCATCGAGGAGAGCGAGGCGGTGCTGCGCCACCAGCTGGCGCGCTTCATCCTGCGCAGCGATCTGGTCTACCAGATCTATCGCAAGAACGAGGACGGCACGGCCGGCCGCCTGCTGGGCGGCACCGGCCTGCACCGCTTCGACTGGACGGTGCGGCGCTTCGAGATCGGCTACTGGATACGCAAGAGCGCGCAGGGCCAGGGTTATGTCAGCGAGGCGGTGCAGGCGCTGGCGCGCATGGCCTTCGAGCAGCTGCAGGCGCGCCGGGTCGAGATCCGCATGGACGACAAGAACCTGCGCAGCCGCGCGGTGGCCGAGCGCTGCGGCTTCGAGTTCGAGGGCGTGCTGCGCAGCGACGCCTTGAGCCCCAGCGGGGAGGCGCGGGATACGAGGGTGTATTCGAGGATTGCTTGAGGGCGGGCCGCAGGCGACCCGCTGATGCCTTGGCGTCGAATACGCCTGCGTGCCAGTGCGGATTGCATCACAAAAGTTGCTCAAGCCGGCCGCCGACCATAGACTGCCGCCATGGTGTTGATCCGCTCTCAGGCCGCGTTCGCCGGTGCCATCGATGAGGCTGCCTACAGGGCGGCTGATTTGTTGTGCGCGCCGCAGTTGCGTGCCGGCACGGGAACTCATGCGCCACAGCCGGCCGCACATCCCTAAGCCCGGCGATCGCTTCCCCCCTCTTTTGCGCAAACTTCAGATCGTCGGGCCCCACGCCCGCGCGCTGCTGAGCGTCTGCCCGCGGCAAACGCTCACGCAAGCACTGAAGGACCGCTTTCGTGGAATCTACCCAAAACGGGCACACGCTCGCCGAGCTGGCCCCTGCACGCCGCCGCCTGAACCCGATGCGCCGCGCCGTGCCTGTCTCCGTTCATCTGGTCGACGCGCCGATGCCGGCCGGGCGTCAAGCCGGCACGCCTTGCCAAGGGGCGTACCGATGAACCGGCCCTTTGTTTCGCTGTGCCCCGAGATCACCCGCAGCCATGCGCTGACCCTGATGGACTGGCTGCAGGACGAGGATGTCACCCGCTATCTGAGCGATTCGCGCCATGTCTCCCGCTTCATCGAGCAGCTCATCGGCAGGGTCCAGTTACCCGTCCTGACCCATCTGTTCAACCAGGGCGGCCGCTTCTTCATGGTCTATGACCGGCAAGACGTGCCGGTCGGATTCGTCCGTCTCGTCAAGACGGGGCCGGACTGCGAGATGGTGCTGGCCATCGGGAATCGCGACAAATGGGGCCACCAGCTCGGTGCCAGCGCGGTCCAGGCAGGCATGAAGCTCGCGTTCTTCGAGATGCGGTCCGAGAAGCTCGTTGCCAAGATCCACCCGGACAATGTGCGTTCGCTGAAGGTATTCCAGCGCTGCGGCTTCCTGCTGGAAAGCCAGAGCCCGGCAATGAAGTTCTTCAGCATGTCGGCGCCGCGCTATCTCCGGCGCTTGCGCGAAGGCGCTGCGGATCAGGCTGGCGACATCTACATCACGGAGATCGATCAGGAGCGGCTCAGGAATCTTGTCGCCCTCGAGCAGGTCTCGGCGGTGTTCGAGCTGGAGCACGAGATCGAGCGCGCCATCGTCGTCGATCCGGCGCAGCTGCCGCGGGACGTCGTCACGATGAACTCGCGGGCCTTGCTGCAGCTGGACGACGAGGAAATGGAGGTGGCCCTGGTCTACCCGGAGGATGCCGATGAGGGTGTCGGCAAGGTGTCGATCTGCTCGGGCATCGGCACGGCGATCCTGGGCTACCGCGAGGGCGATGTGTTTGACTGGCGGACTCGGGACCGCACCTGCCGCATCCGGATCTCGAGGGTGCTGTACCAGCCGGAAGCCGCAGGCGATTTCCACCTGTAGCGCGGACTACCGCGCAAGACGCTGAGCAGTCCGGAGCCGCCGGTCCTCAGCCGGCGGGCGCCAGGCGGTCCACCGCATCACTGATGATGCCGTCCACCCCGTTGCCGATCAGCCATTGGGCGCTGGCCGGGTCGTTGACGGTGTAGACCAGGGCCTTCATGCCGGCGGCATGCAGCTGCTCGACCAGGGCCCGGTCCATCAGCGCGTAGTTGGTGATCAGCGCCTGGCAGCCCAGCTGCTGGGCCGTGCCGAGCCAGCCGTCCCAGAGCTTGTCCAGCAGCAGGCCGCGCGGCAGCGCGGGCGCGGTGCTGCGGGCGCCGGCCAGGGCCTCGGGCTGGAAGCTGCTGAACAAGGGCGTCAGGCCTGAGCCGGCCCACAGGCGCAGCGCCTCGCGGCCGACCACCTCGCCGGTGTGGCGTTCCTGGCCCGGCGTGGGCTTGATCTCGATGTTCAGCGCATGGCGGTTGGCGATGCAGAAGCGCGCCAGCGCCGCCAGACTGGGGATGGGTTCGCCGGCATAGGCGCGGCTGTGCCAGGCGCCGGCGTCGATGCGCGAGAGCTCGGCCCAGGGCCGTTCGCCGGCCGTGCCGCGCTCGGGCGTGGTGCGGTTCAGCGTGGCGTCGTGCAGCAAAAAAGGCACGCCGTCGGCACTCAGCTTCACATCGCACTCGAAGGCGCGCCAGCCGTGGCGCGCGCCCTCGCGGAAGGCCGCCAGCGTGTTCTCGGGCGCCAGCTTGCCGGCGCCGCGGTGCGCGATCCAGAAGGGCAGGGGCCAGGGGCTGCTCATCGCGATGGCTCCACGCGTTTCTGGGTGGCCGGATCGAACCAGTGCAGCTGCTTGTCGCTGACCTCCAGCATCAGCGTGTCGCCAATGGCCGGCGGCACCAGGGTGCCGTCGATGCGCAGCACGAACTGTTCGCTGCCCAGCCGGCCGTAGACCAGCCGCTCGGCACCCAGCATCTCAATCATCTCGACCTTCAGGGGCCAGCCGCTGCTGGCGTTCCAGTGGTCCAGATGCTCGGGGCGCAGGCCCAGGATCAGCTCGCCATCGCGCGGTGCGGGGGCAGGCAGGGCCAGCGTGATGCCACCGACCGTGAAGCTGGATCCCTGGGCCTGGCCCTTCAGCAGATTCATCGGCGGCGAGCCGATGAAGCCGGCCACAAAGGTGGTGGCGGGGCGCTGGTAGACCTCTTCGGGCGTGCCGATCTGCTCCATATGGCCGCCGTTCATCACGATCATGCGCTGGGCCAGGGTCATGGCCTCCACCTGGTCGTGGGTGACGAACAGCGAGGTCACGCCCAGCTCGCGGTGCAGCTTCTGGATCTCCAACCGGGTCTGGGCGCGCAGCTTGGCGTCCAGGTTGGACAGCGGCTCGTCGAACAGAAAGACCTGAGGGTTGCGCACGATGGCGCGGCCCATGGCCACGCGCTGGCGCTGGCCGCCGGAGAGCGCGCGCGGCGTGCGCTCCAGCAGATGGCCCAGCTCCAGGATCTTGGCAGCCTTGTCGACCCGGGTCTTGATCTCGTCCAGCGGCACCTTCTTGATCTTCAGGCCGTAGGCCATGTTCTCGAACACGCTCATATGCGGGTAGAGCGCGTAGTTCTGGAACACCATCGCGATATCGCGCTCGGCGGGCTCGATGTGGTTGACGACGCGGGCACCGATCGCGATCTCGCCGCCCGAGATCTCCTCCAGCCCGGCCACCATGCGCAGCAGGGTGCTCTTGCCGCAGCCCGAGGGGCCGACGATGACGATGAACTCGCCGTCGGCGATCTCGGCATTGACGCCGTGGATCACCTGATTGGCCTTGGGGCCGTGGCCATAGCGCTTGACCACATTGCACAGGGAAATGCTTGCCATTTTTGTTCTCTTATTTCTCGGTATCGACCAGGCCCTTGACGAACCACTTCTGCATCAGGATCACGACCAGGGCCGGCGGGATCATGGCCAGCATCGCGGTGGCCATGATGATGTTCCATTCATTGGCCGCATCGCCGCCGCTGATCATGCGCTTGATGCCGATCACCACCGGGTACATATGCTCGTCGGTGGTCACCAGCAGCGGCCACAGATACTGGTTCCAGCCATAGATGAACTGGATCACGAACAGCGCCGCGATGCTGGTGCTGGAGAGCGGCAGCAGCACGTCCTTGAAGAAGCGCATAGGCCCGGCGCCGTCCATGCGCGCGGCCTCCACCAGCTCGTCCGGTACCGTCATGAAGAACTGGCGGAACAGGAAGGTGGCGGTGGCCGAGGCGATCAGCGGCACAGTCAGGCCCGCATAGCTGTTCAGCAGTCCCAGGTCCGACACCACCTGGTAGGTCGGCCCGATGCGCACCTCCACCGGCAGCATCAGCGTGACGAAGATGGCCCAGAAGAAGAAGTTCTTCATCGGGAAGCGGAAGTAGACGATGGCAAAGGCCGAGAGCAGCGAGATCGCGATCTTGCCGATCGCGATCACCAGCGCGCTGATCAGGCTCACCGTCATCATGCGTGCCACCGGGGCCTTGGAGCCCTCGCCGCCGCCGGTGCCGCTGAGCGCGGCGCCGTAGTTCTCCAGCAGATGCTCGCCCGGCAGCAGCGGCATCGGCGCCTGCACGATGGCATCGGCCGTGTGGGTGGAGGCCACGAAGGTGATGTAGAGCGGAAAGGCGACGATCAGCACGCCGAGGATCAGCACCAGATGCGATAGCAGGGTCAGGGCGGGACGGCGCTCAACCATGGCAGCCTCCCGGCCCCTGTGCGAAGTTCAGGGCTTGCATATCAGTAGTTCACTTTCTTCTCGACATAGCGGAACTGGATCACCGTCAGCGTGATCACGATGAACATCAGCACCACCGACTGCGCGGCCGAGCCGCCCAGGTCCATGGCCTTGAAACCGTCGTAATAGACCTTGTAGACCAGGATGGCGGTGTCCTTGCCCGGGCCGCCATGGGTGGCCGCATCGATGATGCCGAAGGTGTCGAAGAAGGCGTAGACGATGTTGATGACCAGCAGGAAGAAGGTGGTCGGCGAGAGCAGCGGGAAGACGATGGTCCAGAAGCGCCGCCAGGGGCTGGCGCCGTCGATGGCCGCGGCCTCGATCAGCGATTTCGGGATCGACTGCAGGCCGGCCAGGAAGAACAGGAAGTTGTAGGAGATCTGCTTCCACACGGCCGCCAGCACCACCAGGGTCATCGCATGGTTGCTGTTGAGCAGATGGTTCCAGTCGAAGCCCATCGACTGCAGCGCATAGGCGACGATGCCGATCGAGGGCGCGAACATGAACAGCCACAGCACGCCGGCAATCGCCGGCGCCACCGCATAGGGCCAGATCAAGAGGGTCTTGTAGACGCCGGCGCCCTTGACGACGCGGTCGGCCATCACCGCCAGCAGCAGCGAGCTGCTCAGGCCCAGCACCGCGACCAGGATGGAGAAGACCGCGGTGGTCTTGAACGAGGCCAGATAGCTCTCGTCATTGAAGAGATTGCGGAAGTTCTCCAGCCCCACCCATTCGGTGGACATGCCGAAGGCGTCCTGTTGCTGCAGCGACTGCAGCAGGGCCTGGCCGGCGGGCCAGAAGAAGAAGACGCTGATCACCAGCACCTGGGGCGCGATCAAGAGCCAGGGCAGCCAGGCCGACTTGAAGCGCACACGTTTTTCTACGGACATTGTGGTGCTCTCAAAAATGCAGCAACCCGCCGCCCCGGCAGAGCAGGGCGGCGGGCTTGTTCATCACGATCCAGTTCAGAGCTTGGCGGACTTCTCGAAGCGCTCCAGCTGCTCGTTGCCACGCTTGACGATGGTGTCCAGGCCTTCCTTGGCGCTCTTCTTGCCGCCCCAGACCTGTTCCAGTTCCTCGTCGATGATGGTGCGGATCTGCACGAAATTGCCCAGGCGGATGCCCCGCGACTTGTCGGTGGTCTTGCGGATCATCTGGGTCACCGACACATCGGTACCCGGATTGGCCTTGTAGAAGCCCGACTTGTCGGTGGCGTCGAAAGCCGCCTTGGTCACCGGCAGATAACCGGTGCGCTGATGGCTGGCCGCCGCGGCCGCGGTGCTGGACAGATAGCTGAAGAAGCTGGCCACACCCTTGTACTCATCGGCCTTCTTGCCGGCCATCACCCACAGGCTGGCGCCACCGATCACGGTGTTCTGCGGCGCGCCGGGCACATCGGGGTAGTAGGGCAGGGTGGAGATGCCGTAGGCGAACTTGGCATTCTTCTTGACGTTGGCATACATGCTGGACGAAGCGGTGGTCATCGCGCACTCACCCGACACGAAGGTGGCGTCCGCCGCATTGCCGCGACCCTTGTAGACGAACAGACCCTGCTTGGACATATTCGCCAGGTTCTCGATATGGCGCACATGCAGCGGCGTGCTGACCGCCATGCGGGCGCTGGTGCCGCCGAAGCCGTTGTTCTTGGTCGCGAACTCGACGTTGTGCCAGGCGGAGAAGCTCTCCAGCTGGGTCCAGCTCTGCCAGCTGGTGGTGAAGGGGCACTTGACGCCGCTGGCCTTGAGCTTGGCGGCCGCCAGTGCCACCTCGGGCCAGGTCTTGGGCGGGGTGTTGGGGTCGATGCCGGCGGCCTTGAAGGCGTCCTTGTTGTAGTAGAAAACCGTGGTCGAGCTGTTGAAGGGGAAGCTCAGCATCTGGCCGTTGGGGGCCGTGTAGTAGCCGGCTACCGCGGGCACGTAGGCGTTGGGGTCGAAGTTGACCCCGGTCTTCTTCATCACCTCGCCCACCGGCACGATGGCGCCCTTGCTGGCCATCATCGTCGCGGTGCCGACCTCGAAGACCTGCAGGATATGGGGCGCATTGCCGGCCCGGAAGGCGGCGATCGCGGCGGTCATCGACTCGTCGTAGCTGCCCTTGAAGGTCGGCACGATCTTGAAGTCCTTCTGGCCGGCATTGAAGTCCTTGGCCATATCGTTCACCCACTCGCCCAGGGCGCCGCCCATCGAATGCCACCACTGGATCTCGGTCTGGGCCTGGGCTCCGGTGGCCAGGCCAGCGGCCAGCATTGCGGTCGCGAGGTGTTGTGCTTTGATCATTGTCTGCTTCGCTCCATGAAAGCTTGGGGGACGGACGAGGAGCGCGGTGTTAGCCATCGCTATGGGTCCTCGGGCGGCGGATTGTGACACCGGGGTTGTGACATGTTTGTGTCCGCCGGACAAGAGGATTGAGCCTGATCATGGGGCGCCGACGCCCCGGCCTGTGGCGGCGCCACGCCAGGCTGGTGCATGGGGCGCGGTGCTGCGGTGGTCCCGCGGGGCGGCAGCAATGGCCTCGGCCGGGGGCGGTCATGCTGCGCTGCGGTAGGATTCGGCCTCGACGTTGTTACAGGGCGCCCATTGCGCCTCCCGCAGCGCACAAGGGCCCGCCCCCATCCCGGGGTGGCCCAGCCCGGCGCGAGGCCAAAAGCCCGCCGGCGTCGAGTCTCTGTTGCCCCGTTCTCAGCCCCCGCTTGCCGCGCACGCAAGCCAACCCAGGGCGCCTCGTCAGCGCCTGGTCGCCATGAATGCACCGCATCCGCTGATGCCCGAACTCCAGGACGCCGACGCCGCGCATGAAGCGCCGCGCCTGCGCGAGATTCCCTACAACTACACCTCCTTCTCCGATCGCGAGATCGTGATCCGCCTGCTGGGTGCGCCGGCCTGGGAACTGCTGAACAAGCTGCGCCAGGAGCGCCGCACCGGCCGCTCGGCCCGCATGCTCTACGAGGTGCTGGGTGATATCTGGGTGGTGCAGCGCAATCCCTACCTGCAGGACGATCTGCTGGACAACCCCAAGCGCCGCCAACTGCTGATCGACGCGCTGAAGCACCGGCTGCACGAGGTCGAGAAGCGCCGCGACCCGCAGGGCGATGCCCAGCGCGACGCCCTGGTGGGCGAGCTGCTGCGCGCGGCCCGGCAGGCGGTGGACGGCTTTGCCGCCCAGTTCCAGCAGGTGGCCGAGCTGCGCCGCCGCGCCACCCGGCTGCTGGCGCGCCACACCGCGCGCGACAACATCAAGTTCGACGGCCTCTCGCGTGTCTCGCATGTGACCGATGCGACCGACTGGCGGGTCGAGTACCCCTTCGTCGTGCTGACCCCCGACAGCGAGGCCGAGATGGCCAATCTGGTCAAGGGCTGCGTGGAGCTGGGTCTGACCATCATCCCGCGTGGCGGCGGCACCGGCTATACCGGTGGCGCGGTGCCGCTGGTGTGGCGCAGCGCGGTCATCAATACCGAGAAGCTGGAGCTGCTGCGCGGCGTCGAGATGGTGGAGCTGCCCGGCGTGGGCCGCGCGGTGGCCACCGTCTACAGCGAGGCCGGCGTCGTGACCCAGCGGGTCTCCGACCTGGCCGAGCAGCATGGCTATGTGTTCGCGGTGGACCCCACCTCGGCCGAGGCCAGCTGCATAGGCGGCAATATCGCGATGAATGCCGGCGGCAAGAAGGCAGTGCTGTGGGGCACGGCGCTGGACAATCTGGCCAGCTGGAGGATGGTGACGCCCGAGGCCAAGTGGCTGGAGGTGGTGCGCCTGAACCACAATCTGGGCAAGATCCACGATGTGGAGACGGCCAGCTTCGAGCTGCGCTATTTCGATGCCAGCGGCAGGAAGCTCGAGCGCAGCGAGCGCCTCGACATTCCCGGCCGCGTGTTCCGCAAGGAGGGCCTGGGCAAGGACGTCACCGACAAGTTCCTGGCCGGCCTGCCCGGCATACAGAAGGAGGGCTGTGACGGCCTGATCACCAGCGCCCGCTGGATCGTGCACCGCATGCCCAAGCATGTGCGCACCGTCTGCCTGGAGTTCTTCGGCAACCCCAAGGACTGCGTGCCCTCCATCGTGGACATCAAGAACCATATGTTCGCGCTGGCCCGCACCGAGGGCGGCGTCAACACCGAGGCCGGCGCGCCCGCGCCGGTGCTGCTGGCCGGCCTGGAGCATCTGGACGACCGCTATCTGAAGGCGGTGGGCTACGCGACCAAGAGCAAGCGTGGTGGCCTGCCCAAGATGGTGCTGATCGGCGACATCGTCGGCGACGACGAGGACGCGGTGGCCCGTGCCACCTCCGAGGTGGTGCGCCTGGCCAACGGCCGCAGCGGCGAGGGCTTTGTGGCCGTCTCGGCCGATGCGCGCAAGAAGTTCTGGCTGGACCGCAAGCGCACCGCGGCGATCTCCAAGCACACCAATGCCTTCAAGGTGAACGAGGACGTGGTGATCCCGCTGGAGCGCATGGGGGAGTACACGCTGGGCATAGAGCGTATCAATATCGAGCTCTCGCTGCGCAACAAGCTGGCCCTGGTGGACGCGCTGAAGGCCTTCTTTGGCCAGGGCAAGCTGCCGCTGGGCAAGAGCGACGATGCCAGCGAGATCCCCAGCGCCGAGCTGCTGGAGGACCGCGTGCAGCAGGCCCAGACCCTGCTGGCCGAGATCGGCGCCCGCTGGGCCCGCTGGAAAGACGAGCTCGATCTGCCCAGGGACGAGGAGCGCAGCTATTTCGACCAGCTGCAGGACCACAGCCTGCGGGCCTCGTGGAAGACGCAGATCCTCAAGCCCCTGCAATCGATCTTCGCCGGCGGCGCTTTCGCGGCCATCATCGAGGAGTGCAAGCGCATCCACAAGGAGGTGCTGCGCGGTCGGGTCTGGGTGGCGCTGCATATGCACGCCGGCGACGGCAATGTGCACACCAATATCCCGGTCAACTCCGACAACTACCAGATGCTGCAGACGGCGCATGAGGCGGTCGCCCGCATCATGAAGCTGGCGCGCAGCCTGGACGGCGTGATCTCGGGCGAGCACGGCATCGGCATCACCAAGCTGGAATTTCTCAGTGACGCGGAGCTGGCGCCCTTCGCCGACTACAAGGCCAGGATCGACCCCGAGGGCCGCTTCAACAAGGGCAAGCTGCTGCGCCCCGAAGCGTCGACCCACGGCACCTTCGCCGATCTGACCAATGCCTACACGCCCAGCTTCGGGCTGATGGGCCATGAGTCGCTGATCATGCAGCAGAGCGATATCGGCGCCATCGCCGACAGCGTCAAGGATTGCCTGCGCTGCGGCAAGTGCAAGCCGGTCTGCGCCACCCATGTGCCGCGCGCCAACCTGCTCTACAGCCCGCGCAACAAGATCCTCGCCACCTCGCTGCTGGTCGAGGCCTTTCTCTACGAGGAGCAGACCCGCCGCGGCGTCTCGATCAAGCACTGGCAGGAGTTCGAGGACGTGGCCGACCACTGCACGGTCTGCCACAAATGCGCGAACCCCTGCCCGGTCAAGATCGACTTCGGCGACGTGACGATGAATATGCGCAATCTCTTGCGCAAGATGGGGCAGAAGAGCTGGCGGCCGGGCAACGCCGCGGCCATGTTCATGCTCAATGCCACCAATCCCGAGACCATCAAGCTGGCCCGCAGCGCGATGGTGGGCGTCGGCTTCAAGGCCCAGCGCCTGGCCCACGAGCTGCTGAAGGGCTTCGCAAAGAAGCAGACGGCCGCACCGCGCGCGACCCTGGGCCCGGCGCCGATCAAGGAGCAGGTGATCCACTTCATCAACAAGAAGCTGCCCGGCGGCCTGCCCAAGAAGACGGCGCGCGCGCTGCTGGACATCGAGGACAAGGACTACGTCCCCATCATCCGCAACCCGGCCAGCACCACGGCCGAAACGGAGGCGGTGTTCTACTTCCCGGGCTGCGGCTCGGAGCGGCTGTTCAGCCAGGTCGGCCTCGCGACCCAGGCCATGCTCTGGCATGCCGGCGTGCAGACCGTGCTGCCGCCGGGCTATCTGTGCTGCGGCTATCCGCAGCGCGGCTCGGGCCAGTTCGACAAGGCCGAGAAGATCATCACCGACAACCGGGTGCTGTTCCACCGCGTCGCCAACACGCTGAACTACCTGGACATCAAGACCGTGGTGGTCAGCTGCGGCACCTGTTATGACCAGCTGCAGGGCTATAAGTTCGAGGACATCTTCCCAGGCTGCCGCATCATCGACATCCACGAATACCTGCTGGAGAAGGGCATCACGCTCGATTCCAAGCAGGCCTTTCTGTACCACGACCCCTGCCACAGCCCGATGAAGCTGCAGGAGCCGATGAAGACGGTCAAGGCCCTGGTCGGCTCCGAGGTGGTGAAGAGCGAGCGCTGCTGCGGCGAGAGCGGCACGCTGGGCGTGACCCGTCCGGACATCTCGACCCAGGTGCGCTTCCGCAAGGAAGAGGAGCTGCGCAAGACCGAGTCCCAGTTGCGCGAGAGCGGCAAGGTGGCGGCCGGCGAGAACCTGAAGATCCTGACCAGCTGCCCCAGCTGCCTGCAGGGCCTGACGCGCTACGGCGGCGATCTGCAGAACGGCCTGCTGGAGGCCGACTACATCGTCGTCGAGATGGCGCGCCAGATCCTGGGCGAGGACTGGATGCCGGCCTATGTCGCCAAGGCGAACAACGGCGGCATCGAGCGGGTGCTGGTCTAGCCGGCCGCGCTCAGAGCCGCGCGGTCGGCGCGGCGCGCAGCGCGATGCGCTGGCCGCCGCCATCCTCGTCGCGCTCGTTCAGAAAGGCGACGATGAAGCGGTAGTGCTGCTGGGCCTGGCCGTCGGCGGCGCAGCTCAGCTGGGCCACCGCCCGGCGGGTATGGCCGCGGTACTCGAAGGGCCCACCGCTGGTCGAGACATCGACCACGGCCTTGCCGTCCAGGCGGAAGTCAACCTGCAGCTCGGCCTCCCGGCCGACGCGGTACTGCACCCGCTTCAGCGACTGCTGCAGCTGGGCGCTGACATCGGGGCAGGCACTGAAGACGTCAGCACGCACCGGGTCGGCGCGGCCGCTGATCTCGACCCGCTTCAGGCCGGTGCTCGTCTGGGCGGCTGCGGGCAGGGCCGTCAGCAGCAGGGGCAAGCTGGCGACAAGACCGGCAGCGATGGCGCTGAGGTGTCGACGGGGCGGGGTGTGGTTCGTCATTGTGGGTGCTCCTTGAGTGCCTGCTGGAAGCTGCAGGCGAGGGCGCTGCGGCCCGGGTTGTTCAGCCCGTCGCGGCGGATCGGGCTGTCGCAACCATAGGTGGGGGCGCCGAGCGGCGACAGCGCCTGGCGACGAACTCGGCGATTCGAGCGACGATGTGCCGAATCGCGCGCCTGAGCCGCCCGCCGGATTCCGTCGCTTGCGCCGTCCCATCCCTGCCTGAAGTCATGGGTGCGCGCAGATAATTCGTTAGTGTATTACTTGCGACAGGGGTTCTGCCATGGTCTTGGGGCCGCCATGCTCGGCCCTGCATCGGTCTGGCTCGCTTACAGTGGGCGCATGGAACTTAGCGATTGCCTCTTGTGCCAGGACAGCGGCGGCCTGCTGCTGCTGCAAACCCCGCTGTGGCGGCTGATCCGCGCCGACGATGCGGTCTGCCCGGCTTTCTACCGCCTGATCTGGCAGCCCCATGTGGCCGAGTTCAGCGATCTGCCGCCCGAGCAGCGGCAGCGCTGCATGGAGCTGGTTTGCCGGGTCGAGCAGCGGCTGCGCCAGGACCTGGCGCCCACGAAGATCAATCTGGCCAGCCTGGGCAATGTGGTGCCCCATCTGCACTGGCATGTGATCGCCCGTTTCGACTGGGACAGCCACTTCCCCAACCCGGTCTGGGGCGAGGCCAGGCGCAGCGCCGATGCCGCGCGCCTGGCCGCGCTGCGCTCGCGCCTGCCGGCGCTGGACCAGCGTCTGGTCGAGGCCCTGCAGGGCTGCTGAGGCGGGCCTTCAGTCGGCGCTGATGCCGCGTTCGCGGATCAGCTGGTGCCAGAGCTGGGTCTCGCTCTGGACAAAGCGGGCCAGGGCTGCTGCATCGCTGGGCGCCACCTCCAGGCCGAAGTCCTCCAGCTTGGCGCGCAGGGCCGGCTGGGCCAGGACCTTGCGCATCTCCAGCGACAGGCGCTCGACGATGGGTGCCGGCGTGCCCTTGGGCACGAAGAGGCCCTGCCAGGCGCTGACGTCCACGCCCTTGAGGCCCAACTCGCCGAAGGTGGGCACTTCGGGCAGTTGGGGGATGCGGTTGGCCGACAGCACGGCCAGGGCCTTGAGCTTGCCGGCGCGCACATGGGGCAGGCCGGCGGCGGTATCCAGAATGCCCATGGGCACAATGCCGGCGATCAGGTCCTGGGTCGAGAAGGCGGTGCCGCGGTAGGGCACATGGACGATGAAGCTGGCGCTGCGCTGCTTGACCATCTCCATCGCCAGATGGTGGGGGCTGCCGATGCCGGGCGAGGCATAGCTGTACTTGCCGGGGTTGCGCTTGACCGACTCCAGCCATTGGGCGCCGCTGGCGAAGCCGGCCTCGGGGTGCACCACCAGCATCAGCGGGAAGCGCGCCATAAAGCCCACCGGCTGCAGATCGGCCGGCGCATAGGGCAGCTTCTTGTAGAGCATGCTGTTGAAGACCATGGCGCCGTTGTCGCCGGTCAGCAGCGTGTAGCCGTCGGGCGCCGACTTGGCGGCGTTGTCGGTTCCGATGATGCCGGCCGCGCCGGGCCGGTTGTCGATGACCAGGGTCTGGCCCAGCTGACGGCCCAGCTGGGGTGCCAGCTGGCGGGCCAGAAAGTCCGAGCCGCCGCCGGCCGGATAGGCCACCACCCAGCGGATCGGCTTGGACGGCCAGCCGCTGTCGGCAGCAGCCAGCAGGGGCAGGGCGGCGGCGGCAAGGCCCAGGACGAGAAGGCGGCGGGCGGTGGCAAGCGTCATGACTAGGGTGCTCCGGATCAAGAGGGCCTGATCTTAGCCAGCGCCCTGGCCGCGGCTGGAGCTGCTGGGCTCGCTCACCACACCCGGATCGGCTCGGCCGCCACCATGGGATCGCCCGGCTGGCAGGCGAAGGCCTGGGCAAACTGCGGCATCTGGCTCATCGGCCCCAGCACGCGGAACTTGCCCGGCGAATGCTGGCCGGTGCGCAGCTGGTTGATCAGCAGCTCGCTGCGCGCCTTGTTGCGCCAGATCAGCGCGTTGGACAGGAAGAAGCGCTGCTCGGGCGTGTAGCCCTCGACCTTGGCCGTCTTGCCGCTGCGCTTGAGCGCGCGTTGCAGGCCCTCGTAGGCGATCGGCATGCCGGCGATATCGGAGATGTTCTCGCCCAGCATCTGGCGGCCGTTGATGCGCTCGCCGGGCAGGGGCTCGTAGCCGCCGTAGAGCGCCACCACCTGATCGGCGCGGGCACGGTAGGCGGCCGCGTCCTCGGCGGTCCACCAGTCGTTCAGATTGCCGACGCTGTCGTACTGGCGGCCGCGGTCGTCGAAATGGTGGGTGATCTCATGGCCTATCACCATGCCTATGCCGCCGTAGTTGACCGCGTCATCGGCCCGGGGGTCGAAGAAGGGCGGCTGCAGGATGCCGGCCGGGAAGACGATCTCGTTGAGGCCGCCGGCAAAGGCATTGACGATATGCGGGCTGGTGAACCAGCGGCTGCGGTCCACCGGCTGGTCCAGATCGGCCACGCGGCGCGCGTTCTGCCAGACGGCGGCGCGCAGGCGGTTGCCGGCATAGTCGTCGGCCCGGATCTCCAGCCTGCTGTAGTCCGGCCATTGCTGGGGGGCGCCTATCTTCAACGCCATCGCGTCGAGCTTCTCCAGCGCGCGCTGCTGGGTGGGCTTGCTCATCCAGGGCAGGGTCTGGATGCGCTCGCGCATCGCGGCCTTGATGTCATCCACCAGCTGCTGGGCGCGCTGCTGCGCCTCGGCCGGGAAGGCGCGGGCGACGAAGAGCTCGCCCAGGCCCTGACCCAGCGGCGCCCCGCCGGTGCGCCCGCCGATCGCCAGAATCACTGCCTCGCTGCGCGGCGGCGGCGCCTTCAGGCCGGCGATGGTCTGGCCGTGATAGGCATGGTGAGCCTCGGCAAAGGCCGCGGGCAGCGCATCAGCCGTGGCATCGAGCAGTCGCAGCGTCAGATAGCGCCGCCACAGCGCCAGATCTGCACTGGCCGCCAGCTCGGCCAGACGGCGCGCGAACTCGGGCTGGCCGACGACGAAGCGGGCCACGCCCTCGGGCCGGCCGCTGTAGGCGGCCAGATAGGCCGCCCAGTCCAGCCCCGGCGCGGCCTGGGACAGGCTCTTGGCATCCATGGCGTTGTAATTGGCCTGCGGATCGCGCAGCTGCACCCGGGTGCGCGAGGCCTCGGCGAGCTGCTTCTCGAAGCCCATCAGGGCCGCTATCTCCTCCGGCCCGGCGCCCTGGCCGGCGGCGCGCAGCAGGGCGGCGGCATAGACGCGGTAGGCCGTCTGCAGCCGGGTCGAGACCGCATCGCTCTTGAAATAGTCCTCCCGGTCCGGCAGGCCCAGGCCGGCCTGGCGCAGGCTCAGCATGTGGCGGCGGGTGTCCTTGCTGTCATGCCAGACATAGGCGGCCAGCGGCGCCGCCACATCGTGCCGGTTCAGCTCGGCCAGCAGGGCCGGCAGTTGCTCGCGCTGCTGCAGCGCCTGGATGCGCGCCAGCAGCGGCTGCAGCGCGCCGAGGCCGGCTTTCTCGATACCGGCCAGGTCCATGCCGCTGGCATAGAAGGCGGCCACGCGCTGCAGGCCTGGCGTGTTCTGCAGGGCCGGACGGGCCAGCAACTCGGCCAGACCCTGCTCCAGCACCCGGTCGTTGGCGATGCGCAGATCGATGAAGCTACCGATGCGGGCGCGCTCGGGCGGCAGCGGGGTGCTGGCATCCCAGCGGCTGTTCACATGTTCGTAAAAGTCGTGACAGGCGGCGACATCGGGGTTGAGGTTTTTCAGGTCCAGGGCCTGGGCTGCCGGGCCGGCAAGGGCGGCGAGTGCCGCGCCGGCGGCGGCAAGAATCTTCAAGCGTGGCATGGGTTTGCGTGCTTCGTGAGGGTGGCGCGCAGCTTAGGCCGACAGGCCCGCCCCGGCTATTCGTAAGGTCCCTGTGACTTGGTGCAAACCCATCCTGCAAAGCCTTACAGGGTGTGCGCCCAGCGCCCATTGCGCTGCCTACACTGCGCCGGCTTTCGATCGGAGGGGGTCAGGTCTTGACCCGAACGAGAGCGCAAGGCGGCCTTCCTGCCATCCGCAGGCCGGCCACAGCCCCTAGCCCTCGACGAAGGGCGGGGCGCAAGCGGCGTCGCCAAACGCGGCGTCTGATCATTTCTCGGAGACTCATCGTGATTCAATCGCATCGATTCAAACGCCAGGCCCTGAGCCTGGCCGCAACCCTGGCCCTGGCCGTTGCCGCCAGCGCCCAGGCCGGCAGCCCGGCGCTGGCCGAGCTCGGCCAGCCCATGGCCGAGGCCCAGACGGACCGGCTGATCGTCAAATACCGCGACGCCAGCCAGCAGGTGCTGGAGCGCGGCCAGCTGGTCGCCCGTGCCGCCACGCTGGACAAGGCGCTGCTGGACGGCCGTGTCGAGCAGGCCCGCGGCCTGGCCGCCCAGGCCGGCCTGCAGCTGGCACTGCTGCGCCAGACCGGGGTCGGCGCCCATGTGATGAAGCTGGACCGCGCGCTGCCCGAGACCGAGCTGCGCGCGCTGGCGGCCAAGCTCAAGGCCAGCGACGCCACGATCGAGTACGTCGAGCCCGACCGCAAGATGTACGCGCTGCTGACGCCCAATGACAGCAGCTACAGCCAGCAATGGGATCTGTACGAGAACACCGGCGGCATTCGTGCCCCGGCGGCCTGGGACATCGCCACCGGCGCCGGCGTCACCGTGGCGGTACTGGACACCGGCATCCGCCCCCATGCCGATCTGAGCGGTCAGATCGTGGCCGGCTACGACATGATTGCCGACACCTTCACCGGCAATGACGGCAACGGCCGCGACAGCGATGCCAGCGATCCGGGCGACTGGAACACCGCCGGCCAGTGCGGCAGCGGCAGCCCCGCCTCCAGCAGCAGCTGGCACGGCACCCATGTGGCCGGCACCATTGCCGCGCGCACCAACAACAGCGCCGGCATCGCCGGCATCGCCTACAACGCCAAGGTCCAGTCGGTGCGTGTGCTCGGCCGCTGCGGTGGCTATACCTCGGACATCGCCGACGGCATCGTCTGGGCCTCGGGCGGCAGCGTGCCGGGTGTGCCGGCCAATGCCACGCCATCCAAGGTGCTGAACCTCTCGCTGGGCGGTGGCGGCAGCTGCGACACCACGACCCAGAATGCGATCAACGGCGCGCGCTCGCGCGGCGCGGTGGTGGTGGTGGCGGCAGGCAACTCCAACGCCAATGCCAGCGGCTTCACCCCGGCCAACTGCAGCGGCGTGATCACCGTGGCGGCCACCGACCGCTACGGCGCCCGCGCGCCCTACTCGAACTACGGCAGCGTGGTCGAGCTGGCCGCGCCGGGCGGCAATACCGCAGCCGGCAGCAGCAACGGCATCCTGTCGACGCTGAACTCGGGCAGCACCACGCCCTCCAGCGACAACTATGCCTACTACCAGGGTACCTCGATGGCCGCGCCCCATGTGGCCGGTGTCGCGGCCCTGCTGTTCAGCGCCAAGCCCACGGCCACGCCGGACCAGGTGGCGCAGGCGCTGATCAGCTCGGCGCGCGCCTTCCCGGGCAGCTGCAGCCAGTGCGGCAGCGGCATCCTGGACGCCCAGGCCGCGCTGCAGGCGATCAACGGTGGGGGTGGTGGCGGCGGTGGCAGCAGCGAGGTCGAGCCCAACAACACGCTGAGCGCGGCCAATCCGGTCAGCGCACCGGCGACGATCAGCGCCAGGCTGGCCACCAGCAGCGATACGGACTACTTCCGCATCAGCCTGCCGGCCGGTCGCACGCTGGCCGCCAGCCTGCCCATGCCCAATGGCAGCACCGACTACGACCTCTATCTGTACAACGCCGCGGGCTCGGTGCTGGCCCGCAGCGAGCGCGCCGCCGGCCTGAGCGACAGCCTCAGCTATCGCAACAGCGGCAGCACGGCGCAGACGGTCTATGTGCGCGTCGTGTACTACAGCGGCAGTGTCAACCTGAACTACAGCCTGGGTCTGAGCTGGTAAGCCCCGGCGGCTGAGATCGGACCGATCGGGTCCCGAGCCCGGCGGCGCCCTGCGTCGCCGGGCTTTGCCCCATAGGGACATGTCACAAACGTGTCACTAACGGCGGCGATGCTCGTGGCTTCTGCTGAAGCGCCCCTCATGTCCCTGCTGTCCATCGTCACCCGTCTAACCCTGCTGCTGGCCCTGAGCGGCTCCTTGTCCTCCCAGGCCCAGGCCCAGGCCCCGGTGCAAGGCGCCGGCGCCACCTTCCCGTCCAAGGTCTATGCCAGCTGGGCCCAGGCCTATGCGCAGGCGGGCGGTGCCCGCATCGAGTACCGCGCGGTTGGCTCGGGCAAGGGCATTGCCGCGATCAGCGAGCGTCAGGTGGACTTTGGCGGTACCGATTCGCCCCTGCCGCCCGAGCAGCTGGCCCGGCGCGGCCTGGTGCAGCTGCCCATGCTGGTGGGCGGTGTGGTGCCGGTGATCAATCTGCCCGGCAAGCCGGCGCTGCGCCTGACGGGTGAGCTGCTGGCCGAGCTGATGCTGGGCCGGGTGGAGCGCTGGAACGATGCGCGCATTGCGGCCCTCAACCCCGGCCTGGTCTTGCCGGCGCTGCCGGTGCTGCGCATCGTGCGCGCCGACAAGTCCGGCACCTCGGAGGGTTTCAGCGCCTACCTGTCGCTGGCCTCGGCGGACTTCGGCGCCGCCGTCGGCGCCGGCCAGCTGCCCGCCTGGCCGGGCGCGGTGCAGCGCGCCGACGGCAACGACGGCGTGATCAAGCTGCTGGCCGGCCAGCCCGGCGCGATCAGCTACACCAGCCATGACCGGGTGCTGCGCGACCGGCTCAACGCGGTGCAGCTGAAGAATCCGGCCGGGCGCTTTGTCGCGCCCTCGGAGGCTGGCTTCCGGGCCGCGATCCTCGAGAGCGAGATGCATCGCAAGGGCGATGACCAGGCCACGCTGCTGAACCGCCCCGGCGCGGACAGCTGGCCGATCACGCTGACCAGCTTTGTGCTGCTGGAAGCCCGCCCGGCCGACATCGCCCGCAGCGGCGCGGCCATGCGCTTTCTCTACTGGTGCCTGCTCAAGGGCGACGATCTGACCCGCGGCAGCGGCTTCGCCGCGCTGCCGGTGAGCGTGCAGTCGCGGCTGGCAGCGCGCTTTGCACAGATCAAGGGCAGGGACGGCAGCTTGCCCGACTATCTGAGCTTCTGAGGGCGGCAGGGCTACACTTGCGGCCCTGACCAACCGTCCCGCGCCCCGGCGCCTGTCCCCATGGCCGGTCTCAAGCCCGACAGCCCCACGCCCACCGACATCACCGTGCACCAGCAATCGCGGGTGCTGGAGATCGCCTTCAGCGACGGCGCGCGTTTCCGCATTCCGATCGAGCTGATGCGGGTCTACAGCCCCTCGGCCGAGGTGATGGGCCATGGGCCCGGTCAGGAGACCCTGCAGACCGGCAAGCGCGAGGTGGGCATCGACGCGCTGGAGCCGGTCGGCCATTACGGCATACGCCCGTGCTTCAGCGACGGCCACGAGAGCGGCATCTTCTCCTGGGACTATCTCTACCAGCTGGGCGCCCGCGAGGCCCAGCTGTGGCAGGACTACGAGGCGCGCCTGGCGGCCGCCGGCGTGGAGCGTGACCGGCCCATGCCGCCCAAGGCCGGCAGCGCCTGCGCCAGCCACTGACAAGGATCGATGCAATGAGCAGCAGCACCCATTTCGGTTTCCAGACCGTTGACGAGCGTGAGAAGGCCAGCCGCGTACGCGGTGTGTTCGACTCGGTGGCCTCGCGCTACGACATCATGAACGACATGATGTCCATGGGCCTGCACCGGGCCTGGAAGGCCTATACCGTCGCGGTGGCCAATCTCAGGCCCGGCGAGCGGGTGCTGGACATCGCCGGCGGCACCGGCGATCTGTCGCGCGCCTTTGCCCGCAAGGTGGGCGCCAGCGGCATGGTGGTACATACCGACATCAACGAGGCCATGCTGCGCCAGGGCCGCGACCGCCTGCTCAACGAGGGCCTGGTGCTGCCCACCAATCTTTGCGATGCCGAGAAGCTGCCCTACAAGGACGCCAGCTTCGATCTGGTCAGCGTGGCCTTCGGCCTGCGCAATATGACCCACAAGGACCAGGCGCTGGCCGAGATGTGCCGGGTGCTCAAGCCCGGCGGCCGCCTGCTGGTGCTGGAGTTCTCGCAGGTGGCCGAGCCGCTGCGCAAGCCCTACGACTGGTACTCCTTCAAGGTGTTGCCCAAGCTGGGCCAGCTGATCGCCGGCGATGCCGAGAGCTACCGCTATCTGGCCGAGTCGATCCGCATGCACCCGCCCCAGGCCGAGCTGAAGGCGATGATGAAGACGGCCGGCTTCGGCCATGTGGATGTGCACAACCTCAGTGCCGGCATCGTCGCGCTGCATGCCGGCATCAAGTGCTGAGCGCAGGCCGGCCTGAGGCGCGCCGGCCGCACGCTCAACTGCACAGGCCCAGGATCCGCTCCTCCGCGGAGCAGATCTTGCGGGGCTGGCAGCTGCGTAGCTCGCGGCTGGTGGCCGGGTAATAGGTCCAGCCCGGGCCCAGCTCGGGCAGCTTCAGCTGCACCTCGCGCCACTTGGGGTGGCCCTCGCTTTGCAGGCGCTCGAAGTTCCTGCAAAGCGCCCGGCCCAGGCGGCCGAAGCTGGCCTGGGTGCCGGCCAGCTTGTAGTCGTAGGTGACCAGGAAGGCGCCGACCGAGATGGTGCTGAAGTCCTCGCCGAGCAGCTGCGGATAGCTGGCAGCCCGGACGGTGGCCGGCGCATAGACCGACAGCGGCCGTTTGCTGGACGGATGCTGGGGATCGAACTTCAGCAGCTTGATGAACTTTTGCGCCTCCGGCCGCATATTCGCGATCAGCGGTGCCGGCTGGCCGGCCGCCACCACCACCACATCCACCGACTTGTCGCCGATCAGCTTGACCAGGGCCTCCTCGTTGGACAGGAAGCTGGCCTGGGCCTCGGGCATGGGCGCATCGAACATCATGCGATAGAGGGTGTGGGTGATCAGGGCCGCGCCGCTGCCCACCAGGCCGCCGTTGATGCGGGCCGCGCGAATATCGTGCAGATACTCCAGCGGTGAATCGGCGCGCACGATGTAGTGGATCTCGGTGTTGTAGAGCGGCAGGATGACCCGCAGCGGCCGGATCATGCGCTCGGCCTCGGCATTGCCGCTGCCAGCGCGGTCGATGAAGGCCTGAAACACATCGGCCTGCACCACCGCCAGCTTGACGCCCGGCGCCTCGCGCAGCAGCTTGACATTGGCGGCCGAGCCCGAGGTGGGCAGCACCTCCAGCGCAATGCCGGCGTCCGGCGCCACCAGCCGTGCCAGGTCTTGCCCGATCGCGTAGTAGGTGCCCTTGTCGGAGGCGGTGGCGATCTTGTACTGCGGCGGCGCGGCCTGGCCGGATGTGGCCAGGGCCGCCAGCAGGGCGGCGCCGCACAGGGTTCGGGCGAAGGTGGGCATCAGGGGCTCCTCTCTGGCTCAGGCTTGGGCAGGGCCGAACTGCTCGGGCGGCACAGACCCAGTGCGAGCACGGCTTCGGTGCAGGGCGGCGCCGGGGGCGCTGGTGGCAAGGCGGCCGACAAGGCCCCTGGCGCGGGGGTGGGTCTTGTCCCTGCCGTCGGGGCGGGGCGGGGCGGGCGCGCGCTGGCGCGGACGGCCGGGGCCACAGCCTGGGCCTCGGCCTCGGCCTCGACCGGCGCGCCGGGCGGCGCTGCCGCAGCAGCCTCGGCCGGGGCCGAGGCTTTGACCTCAGCCGCTGGCAGGCTGATGGCCTGGCTGCGCGTCGTCTGCTGCGCCGCCGGTGCGCGCTGCTGGCTCAGATAGGCCAGTGCCGCCAGCGCGGCCAGCAGGGCCAGTGCCGCGGCCGGCAGCCAGCGCCGGGCGGTCGCGACCGGCCGCGCCGCTGCCGGGCCGGCCTCGGCGGGCGGCTCCGGCGGGAGCGGCGGGCCGGTCTCGGCCGGCGGCGCGTCAGCCGCTGCGGCGCCTAGCACA
>JAYRSJ010000015.1:0-105852 GCA_041920215.1 Burkholderiaceae bacterium
GCCTTTCTGGCCCAGGGCCGCATTGCGCTGCAGGCGCCGCTGGACGCGCTGATGGAGGACACCCGCCGCCTGACGGGTCCGGCCGCAGCGCTGCAGCAACATCTGACCCAGCATCGGCTGCAGACGCTGAGCCGGCGCCCGCTGGACGGCGGCCGGCTGCAGCTGCTGGCCCGCGGTCCCCACCCCGAACCGAGCGCGGACGGGCCGCTGCAAAGCCAGGCGGTGAGCCTGGAAGACCTGTTCCTGGAGCTGACTCAATGACCGCGGCGCCGCTGATCGCCGCCTGGCAGGGCGCACGCCACCGTAGCAGCCGCTGGTTCCTGCTCGCGCTGCTGGCGCTGCTGGGCGCCGGATTGCCGCTGGGCCTGTGGATAGGCATCGGCAGCGGCGCCGCGCTGGCGGCCCTGCTGAGCAGCGCGCTCTTGCTGCTGATCGGCGCCTGGCTGGCGCTGGTGAACAGCCTGCTGCTGCAGAACACGCCGGTGCTGGCCCGCCTGGTGCCCGGCCATGTGGCCGGGCTGCGGCGCAGCCTGCAGGGGGTCTGGCTGGGCCTGGCGGGCGGCGGTTTCCTGCTCTCGGCCCTGCTGCGCGAGGGCCCGCTGAGCGCCGGCCTGCCGCTGGCCGGTGGGCTGCTGGCGCTGGCGGCGTGCATGCGCTGGCCGCTGCTGTGGGCGCTGGGCTGGCTGCCCTTTGTCGCGCTGCCCTGGCTGCTGCGGCTGCCGCCGGTGCAGGCCGCGCTGGCCATGCTGCGCGACACGCCCGCGGCGCAATGGCTGCTGGCGGCGCTGTGCCTGCTGCTGGGCGCCTGGCTGCTGCAGCGGCTGCTGCAGGACGGCGACGCCCGCCATGAGCGCGCCTACCAGCGCCGCAAGGCCTGGCAACAGGCCGCGGCCCAGGTGCCCCAGCGCCAGCTCGGCACAACGCCCGGCTGGCTGGCGCAGCGCCAGCTGGCGCTGCAGCTGCGGCTCTACCGCGCCGATCTGGAGCGGGCGCTGCGCCAAGGCAGCAGCCGCGGCCTGACGGGCCTGAAGCTGGCCCTGGGCCTGTCGGCGCACTGGAGCGCGCAGCTGATGTCGCTGGCCATCTTCTTCGGCGTCGCACTGCTGGTCATGCTACTGCTGAGCCTGATCGGCGTGCTGGACCAGGCCGCTGCCGGCCTGGGCAATATCAGCTTCGGCATGCTGGCCGTCTGCCTGGCGGCGATCCAGCAGCAGCGGCTGGCGATGGCGCAGCGGCGCCCGGAGCTGGGCCTGCTGCGCCTGGCACCCGGCCTGCCGCGCGGCGCGGCGGCCAACCGGGCGCTGGCCCTGCGCCTGATGGCCGGCCATGTCGGCCTGTGCCTGCTGGGCTTTGGCTTGCTGGCCCTGCTGCTGCCCTGGCCCGCCACGCATCAGCAGCTGCTCGCCTTCGGTCTGGTGGCGCTGCTCAGCGGCCTGGCACTGTGGGGGAACTGGTCGGCGCTGACGCCGGGCTGCAGCGCCAGTCTGCTGTTCGCGCTGCCCATGGGCGCCGCCGTCCTGCTGTGGCTGGGCCTCAAGTTCGGCTGGTTCGGCCTGGGGCCCCTGCTGCTGGCGGGCGCCGCTTTCGCCCTGCTGGCGGGGCCGCTGTGCTGGCGCCGCGCGGTCCGCAGCCCGCCGCTGCTGGGCTCGCAGGCCTGAGCGCCAGCCGCGCGTGGCTCAGCCCACCCACTCGCCGCTGACCCACTCCAGGATCTGCGGCGCCTGCAGCGCACCGGCGATGCGCTGGCGCTCCTGGCCGGCCTCGAACAGCGCCAGCGTCGGCAGGCTGCGTATCGCATAGCGCTGGGCCAGCTTGGGGTTCATGTCGCTGTCGACCTTGGCCACCAGTACCCGGCCCTTGAGCTGGCGCGCCACCGTCAGCAGCTGCGGCGCCATCATGCGGCAGGGCCCGCACCAGGACGCCCAGAAATCCACCAGCACCGGCAGCTCGCTGCCGCCGATCACCGCGTCGAAGTTCTGCTCGGTCAGCTCCAGTGGTTCGGCCGGCAGCAGCGGCTTAGCGCAATGCCCGCATTGCGGATCCTGGGCGGCCCGGGCCTCGGGCACGCGGTTCTTGCGCAGGCAGTGAGAGCAGGTGACGAGCATGGTGAGGACCTCGGTACGGCTGGGCGGCAGGGAAGGGGCGAACGAACGAAGGGGCGGGCGCAGCCCGCCTTCGATTCTGGAACTGGGGGTGGGCGGGCGGCGTTTCAAGATGGCAGCAGCGGTAACAAGCCGCATCCGCCGCGGACCACCCCCTACAATGCGCGCCCCTTGCCGCCGCACCACGCCGCCCCCTGCCGATGAACATTCAGATCAAGCCCGAGCTGCAAGCCTTTATCGACCCGCTGAGTCCCGCTGAGCTGGACGCGCTGGAGCGCAGCCTGCTGGCCGAGGGCTGCCGCGACGCCCTGGTGCTGTGGGGCGAGGTGCTGGTGGACGGCCACAACCGCTACCAGCTCTGCCGCAAGCATGGCCTGCCCTTCCAGACGGTGCAGAACCCGCGCCTGCGCTCGCTGGAAGATGTGCAGCTGTGGATGATCGACCAGCAGCTGGGGCGGCGCAGCGTCTCGGACTTCCAGCGCGGCCTGCTGGCCCTGCGCAAGAAGGAACTGGTGCAGGCGCGCCGCAGCCGGCCGCAGCAGGCCGAGCCGCAGACCCCGGGCTCGGCCTCCACGCCGGCGCCCGAGCTGCCGCCCGAGCCGCCAATCAGCACCCGCGAGGCGGTCGCCAGGGCGGCGCGCATCAAGCCCAGCCAGGTGCTGCAGATCGAGAAGATCCAGAAGCAGGCCGCGCCCGAGGTGGTGGCGGCGGTCAAGGCCGGCGAGCTCTCGATGGCCGCGGCGGTGGCGGTGGCCAGCCTGCCGGTCGAGGCACAGGTGGCGGCGGCCAGCGCCGGGCCGGCACAGCTCAGGCAGGCCGCCAAGCAGGTGCGCGAGGCCAAGGCGGCTAGCCGCCCGCCGAAGCGCAGCGAGGCAGACGCGGCCGCAGATGGCGAGCCGGTGCCGGCCGGCGAAGCCGACACACTGCCAGCGCTGCAGCAGCGCGTGGCGGCGCTGAGCGCCGAGAACGCCGCCCTGCGCGCCGAGCTGGATCAGCTGCGTCAGCGCCTGCTGGCGGCGGGCGCCGGCTAGCGGGCCGGCTAGAGCGGCAGCTCGGTGTAGTAGCGGCCGCCGTGGAAGATCAGCGGCTGGGCGCCGGCATTGCGGCCGCAGCGCTCGACCTCGCCGACGAAGATCACATGGTCGCCTTCCTCGTACTGGCTGCGGTTGGCGCATTCGAAGACGGCGGCCACGCCGTCCAGCACCGGCGCGCCGCCGGCGCCCTCGCGCCAGGCCACGCCGGCAAAGCGGTCGATATCGCGGGTGGCGAAGCGCTGCGCCAGATCCTTCTGGTCGGCCGCCAGGATGTTGATCGCGTAATGCGAGCCGCGCGCGAACACCGGCATCGAGCCGGCCCGCATCGCCAGGCTCCACAGCACCAGCGGCGGGGCCAGCGAGACCGAGTTAAAGGAGTTGGCCGTCAGCCCCACCAGGCTGCCGTCGTCAGCGCGGGCGGTGACGATGGTGACGCCGGTCGCGAACATGCCCAGGGCGGCGCGAAACTGCAGGGCATCGAAGCCGGTTTCGACCGGTGTTTGAACGGGGTGTTGCGACATGGGCTTGATTCTCGCCCAGCCGGCTTGACCTGCGGGGCGCCAGGACTAAGCACCCGGACTTGAACCAAAATACCCGCCATGGCCGCACACGACGACTTCCAGGTTCTCAGCAACCCGCATCTGCCCGACGCCCCGCGCTATGGCTTCGGCCAGTGCGACTGCCGCAGCTGCGCGCCGCCGCAGCCGCAGCGCCGCCTGTTCACCGGCCTGCTGGCTGGCGGCGCGGCCCTGTCCAGCCTGCCGGCCTGGGCCCAGGACGGCGTGAATGTGGGCAAGCAGAGCAAGCTGGCCCAGCTGGTGCCGGCCGAACAGGTGGAGGCCGCCGGCGCCCAGCAGTACCAGCAGATGATGCAGCAGGCCCAGCAGCAGCGCGTGCTGGCACCGGCCCAGCAGCCGCAGCTACAGCGCCTGCGTGCGATCGCCCAGCGCATCATCCCGCATGCCTACCCCTGGAACCCGCGCGCGCGCCAGTGGCGCTGGGAGGTCAATCTGATCGGCAGCGAGCAGCTCAACGCCTTCTGCATGCCGGGCGGCAAGATCGCCTTCTACTACGGCATCCTCGAGAAGCTCAAGCTGGACGACGACGAGGTGGCGGCCATCATGGGTCATGAGGTGGCCCATGCGCTGCGCGAGCATGCGCGCGAGCGCATGGCCAAGACCACCGCCACCCGGCTGGGCGCCGGCCTGCTGTCCAGCCTGCTGGGCCTGGGCAATGTGGGCGACACGCTGCTGAATATGGGCGGCCAGCTGCTGACGCTGAAGTTCAGCCGCGAGGACGAAACCGAGGCCGATCTGGTGGGCCTGGAGCTGGCGGCCCGCGCCGGCTACCGTCCGCAGGCCGGCGTCAGCCTGTGGGAGAAGATGGGCGCGGTGGGCAAGGGCGCGCCACCGCCCTGGCTCTCCACCCACCCGGCCGGCCCGACCCGCATCCGCGATCTGGAGGCCAATATCCCCAAGGTCGAGAACCTCTATGCCAAGGCCGAGAAGCCGCCACGGCGCTTCGAGGTGGCACCGCCCTTGCGCAAGACGGGCTGAGCGCCGGCGCGGACCGCACCGCTACCAGCGCTCGGGCAGCCGGCCCTTGACGATGTAGCGGCCGTCGGCATCGCGGGCGATATGGCGTCCCTGCTCCAGGTCCTTCAGCAGCTTGGACACCATCTCGCGCGAGCAGCCCAGACGCTGGGCCATGGCCTGGTGGGTCATGCGCTCGTCGGCCGGCGGGTTCTCCAGCAAGGCCCTGAGCCGGCCATAGACGTCGTTGAGCGCCAGCTGCTTGGTCGAGAGCGTGGCCGCCCGAGCGCGCTGTATCACCTTGGCCAGCAGCTCCAGCGCGAACTCGGGATGCGAGGCGATATGGGCCAGTATGGATTCACGGGTCAGCAGCACGCAGCGGCAGGGCGTCTCGGTGACGATGCTGGCGGCGCGCGGGCCGCCATCCAGGCTCATCTCGCCGACATATTCGCCCGGGCCGTAGGCGCCGTAGGTGACCTCGCGGCCGCGGGCATCGCAGCCGAAAGCGCGCAGCCGTCCGCTCAGCACCAGATAGAGGCAGTCGCCCTGGGTGCCCTCCTCGATCAGCAGCGTGCCCTTACGGTAGCTGCGCACCACGCCGCGCTGGGCCAGCGCCAACAGGGCAGGCGGCAGCAGGGCCAGCTCGGGCGCCTGGAACTGCGCAAGAACATTCGGCGTGCTTTGCATCGGGCACCTGGCCGGCGACCACCGGATCGCATTGTGTTGCCGGATGTTACGGCAGCCGTGCCCCGGCGTTCGCTCAGTTGCGCAGCGCCGACATCAGCGGCGGCAGCACCGCCAGCTGGCCCATCAGCTCGCGGATGCTGGTGGCGCCCGACTTGGCGCGGATGCTCTGGATCTGGGTGCGTATCGTCGAGATCGCCACCCCCTGGCTCTGGGCCACGCGGCTGGGCGGCGCGCCGGCACTCAGGGCCTTGAGCACCTCGGTCTCGGCCGGCGTCAGGCCGTAGCGCAGCGCGAACCACTGGGCCGCCAGCTCGCCGCAGAGCTGGCGGCGCTCCAGCACCAGCAGCACGGCCGACTGCTCGACATCGCGGTTCAGCGGCACCACCACCACATTGGCCTGCTCCTCGCCATCGCCCAGGCGCAGCAGGCAGCGCCGCCCGTCGTGCTGGGCTTGGGCCAGCGCATCGAACAAGGGCTTGATGTCGCGCCCGAAGCGAGCATGCAGCTGATTGCCCTGGATCTGCAGCGGATGGCCGTCTTGCAGCGTCAGCCGCGCGGCGCGATTGCCGTGCAGCACGCGGCCGGCGGCTTCGACCAGCAGCACACCATAGTCGAGCTCCTCCAGCACCAGGCCCAGCCAATGGCTGCTGAGGCTGGCCGCCCGGCGGCGCTCGGGCAGATGCGGGGCAAAAGCCTGGATCTCGGCATGAACAGCGGTATCAAGCATGGTTCCACTCCCTGGACCTGCGCCGACGACAGCGCGTGATGGATTCGTCGGATCAAGACTAGGGCCAGCGGCCGCTGGCAGGCGGTGAATCTTCTTGGCGCCGCTTGTGAACTATTCACCAGGCCTTGTCAGCCTCTGCTCACAGTCGGTGACGCCGCGCTCAGCCATGGCGGCCGCTGACAAAGGGATTGCTGCGGCGCTCGCGGCCGAAGCTGCTCTCGGGACCGTGGCCGGGGATGAAAACGGTGTCGTCGCCCATGGGCCAGAGCCGCTCAACGATGGAGGCGATCAGCGTGGCATGGTCACCGCCGGGAAAGTCGGTGCGGCCTATGCTGCCGGCAAACAGCACATCGCCGACGAAGCAGCGCTTGGCCGCGGCCGAGTGGAAGACCACATGGCCCGGCGTGTGGCCGGGGCAATGCCGTACCGTCAAGGTCTGGCGGCCGACGCTCACCGTATCGCCGTCGGCCAGCCAGCGGCTGGGCGCGAAGGGCTCGGCTGGCGGGAAGCCGAACATCGCGCTCTGCTGCGCCAGCGCGTCAATCCAGAACTGGTCGCCGGGATGCGGTCCGACGATGGGCAGGCCGTGGCTGCGCGCCAGCTCGCCCGCGCCGCCGGCATGGTCGATATGGGCATGGGTCAGCCAGATCGCCTTCAGCGCCAGTCCACGCTCGCGTACCGCGGCCAGCAGCCGCGGCAGTTCCCCGCCCGGATCGATCACCGCCGCCTCCAGGGTTTCATCGCACCAGACGATGGAGCAGTTCTGCTGGAAGGCGGTAACGGGGAGGGTCAGGTATTGCAGGGCCATGATCGGATTGGGCGGGGGGTTGAGCGCGCATTTGACCAAAGTCGCGTGAGCCCGGGACTTTGCAAGCTTGTGCAACAAAGTCTTGTCTCCCAGAATCAACCATCGTCTCCAGCGCGAGAGCAGGCCGCATGGGCAAGGGATCGCTAGACCTGGTACTGGATCGGCAATGGCGCACGATCCTGGTGATCGACGTCGTGGAATCGGTGCGCCTGGTGCAGCTCAGCACCGCACGTTTTCCCGAACGCTGGATGGGTCTGGTGCGCGAAGCCCGCGATCGCTGCCTGCCACGTCATCGCGGTCAGATGGTCAAGCATATGGGCGACGGCATGATGCTGCTCTTCGACGACGAGCTCGATGCCGTGCGCGCCGCGCTGGACCTGCACGAACTGGCCACCCGCGCCAACGGCGACGAGCCGCCCGAGCACCACATCCTGCTGCGCGCCGCCATATCCAGCGGCGAGATCCAGGTGTCTGACCTGGACATCTTCGGCCCGGAAGTCAATCAAGCCGTCTTGCTGGCACGCCTGGCCCCGCCCGGGCAGACGGCGGTACCGGCCAGCGTGCGCGATCGCCTGGTCCACGGGCTGGACGTCAGCGTGGAGGACCTGGGGGACTGCTATCTGCGCGATACCGTCGAGCCGGTCCGGACCTTCCTGCTGACCCAGCCGGTCGGCGCCGGCGCCTCAGCCCGCCCGCTGGCCCGGCAGGCCGAGCTGCGCGCCAGCATCGCCGTCGTGCCCTTCGACACCTTCGATCTCAGCGGCGTCCAGGCCTATCTGGGCGACACCATCGCCGACGAGATCATCGACGCGCTGTCGCGCAACCCGGCCCTGCGGCTGATCTCCAGGCTGTCGACCTCGGCCTTCCGCGGCCGGGCCAACGCACTGGACGGCATACGCAGCCACCTACGGGCGGACCATTTGCTGTCGGGCCGCGTGCATCTGGACGGCGATCGCATGCGCATTGCGCTGCAACTGGTGGAGACCAAGGACGCGACCGTGATCTGGGCACACAGCTACACAGGTAGCGCCGCGTCCGTCTTTGCAGGCACGGATGGCATGTTCGCCCGCATCGCACAGGACCTCAGCGTCGCGCTGGCCACGCGCGCGATCGAGCGTACGCGCAGTGCCCCAATGGCCACGCTCGAGAACTACTGCCTGCTGATGGCAGCCGTGCAACTGCTGCACGGCGTCAGCCGGCAGGACTTCGAACGCGCCCGGCAGATGCTCGAGCACCTGATCGAGCGCGACCGGCACCACCCGTCCCCCCATGCCTGGATGGCCAAATGGCATGTGCTGCGGGTGCAGCAGGGCTGGGGTGATCGGGTGCGCGACTCGAGCCAGGCCTTGGAGCACACCCAACGGGCCCTGGACATGGACCCGAACTCCTCGCTGACCCTGGCGATCGACGGCTTTGTGCACTGCAATCTGCTCAAGGACCTCGACACTGCCGCGCAGCGCTACGAGCGCGCGATAACCGCCAATCCCAGCGAGCCGCTGGCCTGGCTGTTCCAGGGCACCTTGTTGGCGTTCAAGGGCGAGGGCAGCGCTGCCTTGCACTCGACCGAGCGCGCGCTCGAGCTGTCACCGCTGGATCCGATGCGTTACTTCTTCGAGTCGCTGTCCGCGACGGCCGCGCTATCAGCACAGCAGTGGACACTGGCGATAGCGCGTGCCCAGCATTCGCTGCGGCTCAACAACAGCCACACGTCAACCTTAAGAGTGTTGACGATCGCCCATGTGCAGCTCGGCAGAATCGCCGAGGCACGCCAGTGGGCCGGCCGGCTGCTGGAACGCGAGCGCCACTTCACGATCGCCGAGTACCGCGCCCGCTCGCCCAGCATGGGCTATCCGACCGGCGAAGTCTGGGCCCAAAGCCTGGCGATGGCGGGCGTGCCGCAGGCTTGAGCGCAACAGGGAGCAAGCACATGATCTACCGAGCCAGACGATATGCGCTGGAGGCCGCCTTTGGCGGCGCGCGCGGCTTTGGGGGCGCTGGTGGCGCCGGGGGCGCGCTATGGCTGGGTGGGGCCGGTGGCGCCGGCGGAGCGGGTGGAGCGGGTGGAGCGGGTGGAGCGGGTGGAGCGGGTGGAGCGGGTGGAGCGGCCGGCACGGACAGCGGACTGGACGTGGGCGGCGCCATCACCTGCCGCGATGGGCTGGTAGGTGCGTTCGACGAAGACGCCATCCTGAGCCCGGTGCTGCAGCCGCTCGACGCGATTGCGCCGTTCGAGCGCTGGGAACCCTGGGTGCGCAACTGCCTGGTCGACAGCGCGCTGCTGGAAGGCTTGAGCTATGCCAGGGTGGGAGCGCATGGACTCTGTCTGTGCGCTGACGATGCCCGCCTGGTCACCATCGAACGCCCAGACCTCAGCAAGGCCGGCGCGATGAACCGGCAGGTCGAGCTGGTGATCGAGTATGCGGCGCTGCGCGAGGAACGCGCCACCGAGCTGCTGTCCCAGGTACCGCAGCTGGCCACCTACTGGGCCGCAGTGATGGGGCTGCATCCGCAGCGTACACCGCGCACGCTGGAACTGCTGGCAGCCGCGGTGCGGCTGGCCATCACGGTCGAGATGCGTTTCAAGCATGCCTTTGCCTTCCCCCGCCCGGTGCAGTTCTCGCATCAGGTGCAGCCGATGATCCTGACGCCCCAGCACAGCGCCTACCCGAGCGGGCACTCGACCGAGGCGCATACCGTAGCCTATACGCTGATCTATCTGCTCGGACTGCAGCCCGACAGCGAGCGCGCCAGAACCCTGCTCAGGCTAGCCGGTCGCATCGCGATCAATCGCACGGTGGCAGGTGTTCATTTCCCCATCGATAGCCATGCAGGACGGGTACTGGGTTGGACCTTGGCCGGCTTTCTACTCAGCCGCTGCCGCGGCCTGGCCCCGCCGCCGCCGATCAGCTTCACGCCCGGACCGCTGCTGGCCGAGGACTTTCTGAGCCTTCCGACCGATGCCGTCTACGCGGCAGCGCTGGCTATGGCCCTGAAGCAGAAACCCTCCCTGCGCCCGCCCAGGGCGGTGGACGGCGATCTTCCCAGCTGGCTGTGGCAGCAAGCCGCTCAGGAATGGATATAGCAACATGGCGCTGATTGCGGATACACAGCCACGGCAGCACGCGCGGCGCGATAAGGATCTGGAGCCGCGCTGCGATGCTTTCACCAGCTGGGCGCTGGCAAGTGGCTTCCGCGATGCGCTGCCTCCCGGAGTCGCAACGATCGGAGACCGTCCGGTGTGGTTGATGCTGGAGCTGAGGCAGACCGACAGCGTCTCGGTCGGGTGGCTTTATCACAAGGCCGCGAGCCTGCCGGCCAGGCAGCTGCGGCTGGCGGGGCAGTATGCCCAGCCGCTGCAGGGACTCGCGTCACTGCGCTTCTGCACCGCGCTGGCCAGCCCGGCCTTCATCACCTATCTGCGCGACGGACTGGCGCCGGACGGATTGAGTGGCCCGGTGCGGCAGGCATGGGCCGCGATCCGGCTTGCCATCGAGCGCTACGAGATCGGGCTGGTGGCCGACGCCTGGCCGACACAAGCCGTGGAGCCGGCCCGCCTTGGCCACAGCCTGCTGCAGATGCCGCCCGCCATCATCGGCGTGATCGACGACGGCCTGCCGGTCGCCCATGAACGTTTCAGCTGGCAGGACACTCAGGGCCAGCGGCACACCCGCTTCCTAGCGCTGTGGGACCAATCCTGCCGCAGGGCCTGCGACCCGCACTGGGGCTTGGGACGCAGCCTGGATATGGGCACCATGAACCAGGCGATGGCGGCCGCCGCGAACCAGGGACGCCCGGATGAAGAGGCCGTCTACCAGCACCTGGGCCTGGCCCATCTGCTGCGGCACCGGATCACCCATGGCGCCCATGTCTGCGATCTGGCCTGCGGTGCGACGCCGCCGGCGGCGCTGGCAGCGGCGCCCGCCATCGTCGGCGTGCAACTCAGACCGCTGGAGTCCACGCTATGCATCTCACCGGCTGCCCATCTCTACGATGCGATGCGCTATGTGCTGGCACAGGCGGATGCCGCGAGCGGCGGACGCCGTTGTCCGGTGATCATCAACGCCAGCCTCGGGAATATCGCCGGCCCCAAGGATGGCAGCTCGATGTTCGAATCGGCCGTCGACGCGCTGATTCAGATGCGCAGCGCCGCCAGCGGACCGGGCTCGCTGGAGGTAGTGCTGCCGGAGGGCAATAGCTATCTGTCGCGCTGCCATGCCTGGAGCGAGCTGGCCGCTGGCAAGGCCTTCAGCATCGACTGGCTGCTGCGCCCGGACGACGGCACGTCCAGCTATCTGGAGCTCTGGTTCAGGCCCAAGAACTACCGCACACCCAGCCGCAAGCCACGGCGGCTGGACATCACGCTGATCGTGACGCCGCCCGGCGGCCCCCCCACCCCCTTGCGAGCGGCCGGACCGGTCGGCGGTGGCGCTGCGGCCCGTGAGATCAGCTTCCGCGACAGCCAGGGAGCGGTGATCGCCCTGCTGGGGCTGCACCCGCATCCTGCGAACGGGAAGTTCTGGATGGGGCTGCTGACGGTGGCGCCCACCGCCGCCTATGGCCCCTGGCAGCGCTGCGCACCGGCCGGCAGCTGGCGTATCGAGGTGCGGGCGAATGCCGGCAGCACTGCGTTCTACTGCAATATCTATTCGCAGCGCGACGAGAAGTCATTTGGCTATCGCAGCTACGGTCGGCAGGCCATCCTGCACGACGGGCAGGACATCGACTATGACGGCAGCGGCCGCACGGTGATGTTTGATGGCGACAGCTTCCGGCGCCGCGCCGGCACGATCAACGGACTGGCCAATGGCGAAGCCACCCGTGTGGTGGGCGGCCTGCTGAGGCAGAGCAATGGCAAACTGGTTCCGGCGCCTTACTCAGCGGTGCGCATCCCGGGTATCACACAACGGCCCACACCGCTGATGGCTCTCTGCGAAGACTCGCCTGTGCTGCATGGCCTGCATGCAGCCGGCACGCGCAGCGGCACCGCGGTAACACTCAGCGGCACCAGCATGGCCGCACCGCAGCTGGCAAGAGCCTTGGCCGAGAAACGGCTGAGCGGTCCGGCGCGGGCCATAGATTTCAACGGTCAATGGCGCAGCGTCGTCCTGCCCGCGCAGGATCTGGATCGCCGCTCGCGGCGGCGTACTTGGCGCTGAGGGCGTGGGCCGGCAGGCTATGCTGCCGACGTAAGGAGAGCAGCACAGCCATGCGCATCGGCGAACTCAGCAAAGCCACCGGCGTCGACATCGAGACCATCCGCTTCTATGAGAAGAGCGGGCTGCTGGCGGGGCCGGCGCGCAGCGCCAATGGCTATCGCGACTACGGCCGCCAGCATCTGGAGCGCCTGGCCTTTGTGCGGCATTGCCGCGCACTGGACATGCCGCTGGCCGAGGTGGCCAGCCTGCTGCGCGGGCTGGACAGCCAGGACCCGGCCCAGCTGGCCGAGGTCGACGCGCTGGTGGCCGGCCAGCTGGCCCGGGTCAGGGCCAGGCTGGCCAGCATGCAGGCGCTGGAGAAGCAGCTGCTGGCCCTGCAGGCGCGTTGCGATGCCCGGCACGAGCAGCATGCCTGTGGCGTGCTGGAAGAGCTGCTGGCCGCGGCCCAGGGCGAAGCCTGCGCCTGCCATGACGCGGCCGCAGCCCGCTAGCGGGCACGCCGCGTCGGCTTGTCGCTAGTTCAGCTGAAAGACGCGCACGACCTCGGCCAGGCGTGCGGCCTGCTGTTTCAGGCTTTCGGCGGCCGCCGCGCTTTGCTCCACCAGGGCGGCGTTCTGCTGGGTGCTGCGGTCCAGCTCGGAGACTGCGCCGCTGACCCGGTCTATGCCTTCGGTCTGCTCCTGCGCCGAGGCGCCGATCTCGCTGATCAGGTCGGACACATTCTTCACCTGGCTGACGATGTCGTCCATCGTGGCACCGGCGTCGCTGACCAGCTGAGTGCCAGCCTCCACCTTCACCACGCTGGCACCGATCAGCGACTTGATCTCCTTGGCCGCATCGGCGCTGCGCTGCGCCAGGCTGCGCACCTCGGACGCCACCACCGCGAAGCCACGCCCCTGCTCGCCGGCTCGCGCCGCCTCGACGGCGGCATTGAGCGCCAGGATATTGGTCTGGAAGGCGATGCCGTCGATGACGCCGATGATGTCAGCGATCTTCTTCGAGCTGGCGCTGATGTCGTCCATGGTCGACACCACCTGCCCCACCACCTGACCGCCCTTGGCGGCCGCGGCGCTGGCGGATGCGGCCAGCTGGGTGGCCTGGCGTGCGGTGTCAGCATTGCTCTTGACCGCGGAGTTCATCTCGCTCATCGAGGAAGCCGTCTGCTGCAGGCTGGAGGCCTGCTGCTCGGTGCGAGTGGACAGATCGGCGTTGCCGGTAGCGATCTCGGCCGAGCCGGTGGCAATCGAATCGGAAGCCTGCCGCACCTGGGCCACGATGCCGGCCAGGCCCTCTCGCATCGCGCTCAGGGAGGCCAGCACACTGTCTGCCGGCGCCTGGGCCGCACCGGGCACCGGGCTGAGGTCGCCCTGAGCCACGCGCCGGGCCGCATCGCCAAGGGCCTGGGGTTCGGCCCCCAGCTGTCGCACGATGCTGCGCGACAGTGCCCAGGCCAGCGCCGCACCGCACAGCAGCGCCAGCGCCAGAGCGCTCAGCATCACCGTCAGGAAGCCATCCGCCTGGTTCAGGGCAATCTTGTTCTCGGCCTGGATGCGGCGCTCTTCATAGTCGATCAGCTGGTTGATTGCGGCCAGCCACTGCACATACTGGGGCTTGGCCTGCGACCACAGCAGAGCCTGCGCGCCGGCGGCATCGCCAGCGTCCATCATCTTCACGACGGACTGGGTGGTGGCCACGGCCTGGGCCTCGATGGCCTTGACGGCGCCGTACAGGGGGGCCAGTTCCGCCTTGTCGGCCGACTTGGCCAGCAGGGCTTCCAGCGGACCGGCGGAGTCGGCATAGAACCTGGCCAGCGCCTCGATCGCGGCCGGCTTTCGCGCGGGAGGCCGCGCCCAAGCTGGCGTCAGCGCGGCGTCAAGGCGAGCGAGGCGGGCGATGCCGCGACCAGCGCGCGGAAGGCCGGCTTGGCAAAAAGATAGCCCTGCATCAGGTGAATGCCGGCATCGAGCAGGAAATCGCGCTCGCCGCTCGTCTCTATGCCTTCGGCGATGACCTGGATGTTCAGCTCTTCACACAGGCGGACCAGGCTGCGCACGATGGCCTGGCGCGCGGGGCGGCGGTCTACGCCGCGGATCAGGGCCATGTCGATCTTGATCAGGTCGGGCTGGAAATCGGCCAGCAGGGACATGCCGGCAAAGCCGGCGCCGAAGTCGTCGATGGCGGTCTTGAAGCCACAGCGCTTGTACTCCTGCAGGATCTCCATCAGCCAGGGACCATCCTCCACCTGCTCGCCCTCGGTGACCTCGAAGATGATGCGCTCCAGCGGAAAGCCGTAGGCCCGGGCGGCGGTCAAGGTGGTCTGTATGCAGCGCTCCGGCTTGTAGATCGCATTGGGCAGGAAGTTGATCGAGAGCCGCTCCTGCATGCCCAGCTCGCTGGCACCCTTGATGGCCTTGACACGGCAGGCCTGATCGAAGCGGTAGCGGTTCTGCTCGGTGACCTGGGAGAGCACCGTCATCGCACCCTCACCCTGCGGCCCGCGCACCAGCGCCTCATGCGCAAACACCTGGGCGCTGCGCACATCGACGATGGGCTGGTAGGCGAAATCGAACTGGAAGCCGACGCGCTCGGCCTTGCCACAGTCTTCGCAGTCACGCGGCGTGCCCTGCAGAGGAACGAAACCGACCGGAAACGCGGCGTTGGCGCCGGGTGTCTTGCTGAGATTCATGGTGCCTGCTCCCCTGGCCGGATCGACAGCCGCTTTTTGCTATAGCGTGAAGTCGTAGTCAATCGTCAGCGGCGCATGGTCGCTGAACTTCTGATCCTTGTAGATCGCGGCCCGCCGGGCCAGGGCCGCGAGCGTCGGCGTCGCAAAGTGGTAGTCCAGCCGCCAACCCACGTTCTTCGCATAGGCCTGGCCGCGGTTGCTCCACCATGTGTAGCACTCGTCCGTCGTATCAGGGTGGAGCTGGCGGTAGACATCCACCAGACCGCCCTGCGTCTTGCCGCTGCCGAACAGCTGGTCCAGCCAGGCACGCTCCTCGGGCAGAAAGCCGCTGTTCTTGAGGTTGCCCTTCCAGTTCTTCAGATCGGCTTCCTTGTGGGCGATGTTCACATCGGCCACAAGAATGAACTCGCGCTGGGCCTTCAGGGCCATCAGGTGCGGAAACATCGCATCCAGAAAGCGGTACTTGGCCGCCTGGCGCTCGGGACCGCTGGAGCCGCTGGGAAAGTAGCAGCTGATCAGACTCAGCTTGCGCCCAGGCTTGTCGAAGCGCTTCTCGATCCAGCGGCCCTCGTCGTCGAACTCGGGCACACCGAAGCCGAGGATCAGATCGCTGGGCTCCTCCCGGGTGTAGAGGCCCACCCCCGAGTAGCCCTTCTTCTGCGCGTAATGGAAATGGCCCTTGAGCGCTCCACTGCTGCAGAAGGTGCCCTCCACCACATCGCCCTGCGCCTTGACCTCCTGCACCCCCAGCACGTCGGCTTGCTGGGCGGGCAGCCAGTCGAAAAAGCCCTTGTTCGCGGCGGAGCGGATGCCGTTGAGATTGGCAGTGATGAGGCGCATGGGTGGGCGGGACGAAAGGTCGGTGTGAGGAGGTGCCAAGCGTATCGCATGCCGACAGCGGCGCCCGTCTGCAGTGTTTTGGCAACAAAACCGTCATAAACACCGGCTCGCGATGACTTCGGGGCACGCGACTTGCTAGATTTCATGCCGTCCGGTGGCAAACGTTTGCCGCTGGTTTTCCCTTGCAGCGTCCTCGCGTCCCGTCTTTGTCCTCGTCGCTCGCACCATCCCATTCGGAGTGATTCCATGTCCAAGCTGACTTCCCAACACTGCCCGACACCGGGCCAGTTCGCCCTGGCCCTGAGTTTTGCCCTGGCCGCCTGGCCGGCCGCCCAGGCCCAGACCGAAGGCGCCGCGCCCGCCGAGCGTAACAAGCTGGAGACCGTGGTGATCACGGCCGAGCGCCGGGTCGAGAACATCAAGGACGTGCCGAATGCCGTCTCGGCCATCTCGGGCGAGAAGCTCGATGTGCTGGCCTCCGGCGGCCAGGACGTGCGCTTTCTGTCCGGACGCGTGCCCAGCCTGAACATCGAGTCATCCTTCGGCCGGGCCTTTCCGCGTTTCTATCTGCGCGGCTACGGCAACACCGACTTTCGGCTCAATGCCTCGCAGCCCGTCTCGCTGATCTATGACGATGTGGTGCAGGAGAACCCGATCCTGAAAGGCTTCCCGGCCTTCGATCTGCGCGCAGTCGAGGTGGTGGCCGGCCCGCAGGGCACGCTGTTCGGTCGCAACACGCCGGCCGGCGTGGTGAAGTTCGACTCGGTGCGTCCGTCGCAGCGCAAGGACGGCTACTTCAGCATCACCGCCGGCAGCCAGAGCAGCCTCAATCTGGAGGCGGCCGCCAACCTGCCGCTCAGCGGCGACTGGTCGGCCCGCATCTCCGCGCTGGCCCAGCACCGGGGCGATTGGGTGAAGAACCAACTGCCCAACGCCGCCACGCCCAAGACCGAGGGCTATGACGATCGTGCGCTGCGCCTGCAGGCCTTGTACGAGCCGCACCAGCAGTTCAGCGCCTTGTTCAATGTGCACCACCGCGACCTGGACGGCAGCCCGCGCATGTTCCGCGCCAGCATCATCAAACCCGGCAGCAATGATCTGGTCGAGGGCTTCGACCCGGCCAAGATGTATATCGATGCCAGGAACGAGCAAAGCCTGAAGGCCACGGGCGCCAGCGCGCGCCTGAAGTGGGCACTGCCGGGTGCCAACCTGCACTCGATCACCGCCATCGAGACGGTCAAGCCCTTCAGCCGTGCCGATGTGGACGGCGGCTACAAGCTGCATGTGATTCCCGGCCCGGACTTCCAGCTGCCGCCCTACCAGAACGAGGGCGATGTGTTCTTCCCGGTCGAGACCTCAGACGCCTTGAGCGACCATCGTCAGCTGAGCCAGGAGTTCCGGCTTGAGTCCAGCAGCACGGACGCGCTGCGCTGGCAGGCCGGCCTCTACCTGTTCGACGAGAAGTACACGATGCAGAGCGTCGACTATCTGGCACCGCCGGCCGATGCCCTCGTCAGCTCGCGCCAGACCAACCAGGCCTGGGCCTTGTTCGGCTCCGTCAACTACGCCATGCGCCCCGACTTCACGGTTCGCGCAGGCCTGCGCTACACCCGCGACAAGAAGGCGCTGAGCACGACCGGCAAGGTCAACGAGAGCGCCGGCACCAGCGCCAGCACCTCCGACAGCAAGGTCAACTGGGACCTCTCGGGCACCTATGCACTGGATGCCCAGACCAATCTCTATGGCCGCGTCGCCACCGGCTTCCGCGCGGCCTCAATCTATCCGGCCAGCGGATTCGGCCCGCAGTCACAGGCCCGCCCGGAGACAGTGACGTCCTATGAGCTGGGCGTGAAGAGCGAGTTCTGGGACCGCCGCGCGCGCCTGTCGGCCAATGTGTTCGCGTACACGGTCAAGGACCAGCAGCTGACCGCAGTCGGCGGCACCAGCAACGCCAATACGCTGCTCAACGCCAGCAAGGGCCAAGGCCGGGGCTTCGAGATGAACCTCGAGCTGCTGCCCACGGAGAACCTGCTGCTGACGGTGGGGGCCAGCTACAACGACACCAAGATCAAGGATCGCAGCCTGGCGATGCCGGCCGCAGGCAGCGGCGCCACGATGATCGGCACGCCCGATGCCAACGGCAACTACAGCATCTACGACAACCCGCTGCCCAACGCGCCGAAGTGGATCGCCAACCTGACGGCACGCTACAGCATCCCGACCGCGGACGGTAACGAGTACTACCTGTATACCGACTGGGCCTACCGCTCCAAAGTCAACTTCTTCCTCTACAGGGCCGTCGAGTTCACCGGCAAGCCCTTGACCGAAGGCGGGCTGCGGGTCGGCTACATCTGGAACAACGGCAAGTATGAGCTTGCCGGCTTTGTGCGCAACATCACCGACAAGGTGGTGGTCAACGGCGCCATCGACTTCAACAACCTGACCGGTTTCATCAACGATCCGCGGACCTACGGCCTGCAGTTCAAGGCCCTGTTCTAAGCGCGGTACACACGCGGCAATAGCACCAGGCCCGTCCCCTGCAAGGGGGTCGGGCCTGCTCTCTTTGGGCCCCGCGGGCGCGGCCGATCGGCCTCTACAATCCGGCCGCAAACACAGCCCTGCCGGCCCGCCACCATGACGAACGCACCCGCCCCCAACTCCGACGCCCTGGCTCTGGAATTCGTCGCCTTCGCGGTCGATGCCGGCGTGCTGCGTTTTGGCGAGTTCAAGACCAAGGCCGGCCGGCTCAGCCCCTACTTCTTCAACGCCGGCCTTTTCGATGACGGGGCCAAGCTGGGCCGCCTGGCGCAGTTCTATGCGCAGCGTCTGCTGGCCTCCGGCCTGCAGTTCGACATGATCTTCGGCCCCGCCTACAAGGGCATCACGCTGGCGGCCGCGCTCTCGATCGAGCTGGCGCGTCTGGGCCACAACAAGCCCTTTGCCTACAACCGCAAGGAGGCCAAGGACCATGGCGAGGGCGGCACCCTGGTCGGTGCACCGGTAAAGGGCCGCGTGCTGATCATCGATGACGTGATTTCGGCCGGCACCTCGGTGCGCGAATCGATCGCGATGATCAAGGCTGCCGGCGCGACGCCCTGCGGTGTGGTCATCGCCCTGGATCGTCAGGAAAAGGCAGCCGAGAACGGCGTCGATGCCCAACAGTCGGCAGTGCAGTACGTCACGCAGCATTTCGGTCTGCCGGTACAGGCAATTGCCGGCCTGGCCGACTTGCTGCAGTATCTGCACACCTCAGCCGACGCTGCCGCCCATGCGCCGGCCGTCGAAGCCTACCGACAGCGCTACGGCGTTTGAGCAGCGCCACACACACACCATGAGCCGCCTGCCGCGAAACACTCCCTCCGGGATGACGCTGATGCTGATGCTGGCGTTGGGCGCCGCCGCGGCACAGGCCCAGACCGCCAAGGCCCAAGGCGCCCCCATCTTCACCTGCGTCACAGCGGACGGCCGCAAGCTGACCTCGGATCGCCTGATCATCGAGTGCAATGACCGCGAGCAGCGCATCCTGAACTCGGACGGCTCGCTGCGCGCCGTCGTGCCGGCGGCCATGTCGCCGGAAGAGCGAGTCGCCCAGGAGGCCCGCCAGCGCAAGCTGGCACAGGAACGTGCGGCCAAAGCCGACGCCGTCCGGCGCGATCGCAATCTGATGCTGCGCTATCGCGACGAGGCGGCCCACCAGGCCGCACGCGACGCCGCGCTGGACGACATCAAGAAGGCCATGGGCAACTCGGAGCGGCGCATCGAGGAGTTGGCCAAGGAGCGCAAGCCGCTGCTCGACGAAGCCGAGTTCTACAAGGGCAAGCCCCTGCCGGCCAAGCTCAAGCAGCAGCTGGATGGCAATGACGCGGCGGTCCAGGCCCAGCGCGAGCTGATCGAGAACCAGAAGGTCGAGTTGGTGCGGGTCAACAAGCTCTACGACCAGGAGCTGGCCCGCCTGCGCAAGCTTTGGGCCGGCGCACCGCCCGGCAGCCTGGGCACGGCGCCCTGAACGGGGCGCCGCCGCCCAGGCGACAGCTCCTGCGTCAGCGCAGCTCGCGCCAGTTGTAATCGCGCTGCGGCGGCTCGCACTGGAAAGGCTGCGGCCGCCGCTCAGGTTCGTCGCACTCGGCCAGCCAGTCCTCCGCAGCCGGGCTGCGGAACTCGCGCAGGCGCGCCACCACATAACGTGCTTTGTCTGTGTCCCCGGCAGCATGCAGGGACTTGGCCCAGGCCATCATCAGGCGCACATCGATCAGGTTATGGGCGGTACGCCGGGTCGCCTCCAGGGCGGCCGCGTCCTTGCCCAGGCTGGTGGCAGCCGCATAGTCGGCCTGGCTGGCAAAGAACACCGAACGCTGCCCGACGGCGATGCGTTCAGCCAGCGGGGCAGCCTGGGCTGGCGGCATATAGATGGCCACCACGCGCAGATAGTCCCAGACGGCAAAGAGGCTGCCCACCACCAGCAGCAGACCCACGCTCTTGAGGCCGAGGCGCCAAGCCAGCTCAGACACAACAGCACCGCGCTCAGCCCGCTCGGCACCGCCGCCCAGACAGAGCCCGAGCGCAAAAGCCGTGGGCAGCAGGAAGTAGCTGTACCAGAGCGGATACTCCAGCAGGCTGTGCAGACCGATGGTCAGCACCAGCATGAGGCTGGTCGACAGCATCACCGCGCGAGGCCCGGTGGCCTGGCGTGTCAAGCGCCAGGCCCGCCACAGCGACCAGCCGAGCAGCAGCAGCACCGCAGCGCCCAGCGGCAGTCCCAGTTCGACCAGCAGTTGCATCGCCAGGTTGTGGCTGTGATCGAAGAACGCCACCGGCCGGTCCGGAAAAGGCGTCATCGTCCAGGCCAGATTGAATTCACCCCATCCCACACCCGTCCAGGGCTGCATCTTCAGCAGGGTCCAGCTGTTGGCGAGGATGGCCAGTCGCGAGGGTGAACCCGCACCCTCGGCCAGACGCGATTCGGCGCCAAAGGCATGGCCACCGCTGTGTGCCCACAGCGACATCAGCCACCAGCTCAGGCCCAGCATCAGCGGCGTAGCGGCCAGACTCCAGCGCGTGGCCGGTGCGAGCTTGCGGTCCAGAGCACCCCAGATCGCCAGCACCAGCAGGCCCAGAAGGCCGGTGCGCGATGCGCTCAGCACAATCGTGAACACCGCCATCCACAGCAGCAGCGGCAGCATCAGCCGGGTATGACGGCGGCGCGCCCAGGCCCCCGACTCGCTCAGCCAGACAGCCGCCACCGCGGCCCACATCATCAGGCTGGCGAGATGGTTGGGCTGGCGCATATTGCCGACGGCCCGGCCGACCACGCCCGAGCGCGCGATCCAGTCGCCATCGGCCCAGGCCGGCGCAAAGACCTGCACCGCCGCCACCGCAGCCGAACCCGCGCTGGCGAGCAGCAGGGCCCAGCAGCAGGCCGTCCACCAGGCCTGCGCTGCCGAGGCGGACAAGCGCCCAGCGGCGAGCAGCAGCGCCAGCGCGGCCAGCAGCAGGCTGGCGCTGGAGAGTGCCAGCGATACAGGCAGACCCGTCCACAGCGGTGACGCACCGGCCGCAAACATCAACACAAGCAGCGCCAGCATGGCAGGCAGAACCGCTCGCCTCAGCTCGCCCTCATCGCCCTGCAGGAAAAGAAGCAGCAGTCCCCAGCCCCCGACAGCGGCAAGTTGGTTGAAGATCGTGGCGACTGGGGTAAGGCTATAGGCCAGCAGGACGGGAACCGAGGCGGTCAGCACAACCAGCCAACGCGGTAGGTTCTGGAAGTTCACAACATTGATCCGGTTCGATCGGCGCGCCACGCTCGGTCAAGGCCGGCGAGACGAGGTGCAGGAGGTTTCATGCAAGGCCCAGGTCCTCAGGAAATGCCTTAGACCAGTCATCGCCCCCGGGGGAACCTGACTGCCGAACTCACGCTCCCAACGGGCAATCGCATCTCCCTCCCCGAGCGCCAGCGATGCCAGCATTCCAAGCACCAAGTACTGTTCACGTAACGGTAGTGTGGCATTGCCGCCCTCCGGTCCGAGCAGCTGGCGCGCCTTCTCTGCGGCCCTGCGCCAGTCGGCAGCAGCCATCGCCGCATACAACGCAATTTGCGCCCGATGATTGTCGGTCAGCTTGGGGATGGCGCGCTGCCATTCATCGACATCCCAGAGTGCTGCTTGCAACTCGGCATCGAGCAGCCCCAATGTAGAACCGGCCAGGAATCCAAGCTGCTGGCGCAATGCCACAGGGTCGAAAGGCAGCAGCCCGCGCCGGAAAGCAAACAACATGGCTGACGTCTCTGCCATGCTGCCATTGCGGCGGTAAAGCTCTGCCGTATCTTGCTTCCCAAGTACTGCCTGTGCAGCTTGAACTGCATCGACATGATTACGCGCCATCTGACTGAACGGGTCAGGGATGACCTTGGTGATCGAGGGCAGCGGCTTGCGACACTCCAAGACATTCAGCAGTGGCATTCCCTGCGCAACCAATTGCGGCAGTTGCAAGGCATTCCGGCGCTCGAACCGCTTGGCGGGGGCCGCCAAGGCCACCGTCGGATGAAAGTCGGTATGAGCGCTTGCGCCTTGAACTCGCACGAAGTTGCGCAGTGTCGCCGGTCCTCCGATACGCCGAACCTTCAGATCATCGGCACTGTCCAAGCCAACCCTGCGCAACTCACGCGCGAGCTGGGCGTGTCTCCACGGCTCGTTGCTGGCTTCGCCCAGCTTGCCCTTGGCGCCGACCACGATGAGATCCGCAAAGTTGGTGAGGTAAACATCGCTGTTCGGGAATTCGACCAACAAAGCCGCCACCATTTCAGCCAACAAGGCATCGGACATTTCGTAGAGATGAACCCACTGAATGAGAAGACCGTCGTCTTTCAGATGGCGTTTCGCGATCGCATAGAACTCTTTAGTGAAGAGGCTCGCAACACCGCTAACCCAGGGATTAGATGGCTCCGAAACGATGACATCGTAGGGGGCCACCCCTCCGGAAAGAAAGCGCCGTGCGTCCTCGAAGCGAACCGCCGAACGCGGGTCCTCGTAGGCCCTCCAGTTGCGCTCGTTGAACAGCTTGGCCCCCTCCCACATTGCATGCTCGATCTCGATCGTATCGACCTGCTTGGGCACAGGCGATCCAAGTACCGTGTGGGTGCTCAAGCCTGATCCCCAGCCGATCAGCGCTACGCGCTCGGGGTTCGGATGCAGAGCCAACGGCAGTGCACCCAGCATCAACATGGTCACCTCATCCGAGCTTGGCTCGTCCGCCGATCCTGTCAGGCCAGCATCAGGCTTGCCGTTCGTCGAAATGACGGAGACGTTCGCAGCGCGGTTCACCGCGATCGAGGCGGTGGCACCGTCCTTGTAGAAGAGCAAATGCTCGGTCTTGGCCGTGGTTTGTCCGTGCCGGAACACGCCTGAGGCTTGCATTGCGCGTTCGGGGAGACCGAATCGAACCACTAGCGCAAGCAGCAGCGCCGCAGCGAGGCTCGCCACCACCACCTTGGGCGCCCAGCGGCGTGGACTGACCCCACGCAGCAGCGCAATCCCGATCAGCACATCCACTGCGGCGGCCGTCACGAGGGTCAGGCTGACCCCTAGCCGCGGCATCAGCAGATGCACGGCCGCCAGCACGCCCAGGATCGCCCCCAGCGTATTGGCTGCATAGATCTGACCAACAGCTCTCTCGCCCGCGCCCTCACGCAACAATGCGGTCGTGAATAAAGGCAGGGTCATGCCTGCAAAAAAGGCGGCCGGCACCATCACCAGGATGGCAATCGTGGCAGTCGCCAGGCTGTAGAGCAGATAGCCCTGGGCGGTCGGCGCCAAGGCGGCCATGATCCAGGCCACCCACTCAAAGCTGCTGGCTAGGATTGGAACCGATAGCAGCGCGCATGCACCCATCGCGATCTGCACATAGCCGGCATAGAGTGCAACATCGCGCACCACCATGGCCCTGCGCCGCACCCACAAGCCGCCAAGGGCCAGCCCGGCGATGAACGCCGCTAGCATCAGCTCGAAGCCATGCAGCGTCGTACCCAGGGCTTGGTTCAACAGGCGAACCCAGCTGATCTCATACGCAAACGAAGCAGCACTTGACAGGAAGGTCGCCGCCAGCAGCGCTCGGCTAAGACGGCGCAGTGAAGCCTGAGCTGTGCTCCCTTTTGCCTCCGCAGCGGCAACTGGCTGCGGACGCCATTCGGCTTCGCCGCTGTGGCGACTCAAGTAAGCGGTGCAGACCGCTAGCACCGCATTGATGCCAGCGGCCACCAGCAAAGCACCCGGCAAACCCCAGCGCGGAAGCAATAGAAATGTTGCGCACAACACGCCAATGGCAGCACCGATGCCATTCGTGAAGTAGAGCGTGCCAAGCACCTCGCCGTCACGGTCAACCCCGAAGCGCAAGATCCCGGAGGCGATGAGCGGAAAGGTCGCCCCGAGCAAGATGGTCTGCGGCGCAATTAATGCTGCCGCGCTACCCCATTGCCAAGCGGTGGCCCACGCAGAATCCGCGAGCGCCGGCAACACCACGCCCTGACTGAACTCCGTATATGCACCAAAGACTGGGTGGAAGACGGTGCCGGCAACGGCGATCATCCCTTCCACGAGCGCATACAGACCGATCAAGCGAGCAAAGCGAAGGCTGATCCGACTGACCCACCACGAGCCCAAGGCCATACCGCCCATAAACATCATCAGCACCAGGGTTTGCGCATAGGCGGCGTGCCCCAGCACCAGCCCCAGGTACTGCGACCAGATCGACTGGTAGATCAGCGCAGAGAAACCCGACAGTACGAACAGCGCATTGAGCAGGGGAATGGTGTGGCGCGATAGTGCCCGCGGGTTCGCGGATCCGTAGCCTGCAGAGACCAAGGTGCTCATGACGTGTCTTGGAGAAAAAAGACGAACCGTATGGTGCCAAAGGAAAAGGGCGACCCCTTGGGGTCGCCCTCGCGATGAATTGCTCTACAAAACCGTCAATTAGGTCTTGGGCAGGTACTTGGCCGCCACGGTGCCGGAGACCGCAGCAGTGCAGGACGCGTCCTTGACACAGGTCACCGTGTAGATCACGGTCTTGCCATCAACGTCGGTGGTGTTGCCAGTGCCTTGCATTTCCATCGTCACCGTGGCGCTGTTCGCGTCAACCGAAGCAACCGTCACCGACTTGACGTACTTGCCCTTGATATCCGTTGCGGCCGCCATGCCGAAGGACGCATTGTCCTTGGCCACGGTATGCAGTTCACCGGCGTTGAAAGCGAGCTGAACATTGCGGACAGCGGTCGCCGCCAGGGATGCCGCTTCCGAAACCTTGCCCTTGGTGGTGTAGTCCTGGTAAGCCGGCAGGGCCACGGCAGCCAGGATACCGATGATCGCCACGACGATCATCAGTTCGATCAGGGTGAAACCTTGTTGGGCGCGCTTCTTGATGCTCATGTCAGTACTCCTGGAGAGGGGTTGGGGGTGAAGACATCCCCCCTGAATGCAGGGGTCGTGCCAGCCCTGTGGATCGGCTGATTCGTGACGGACTTCACTGTTGGCGACCCGTTTGGTTCGATGGACTGACGTTTTTTGTCAGTCCGGTGCGCGCAAATTGTTGTTCGGCGCCCGATGTGACAAAAGCAGTCGGTCATCGGCCCGGGCTCAGAAGCTCAGCACTTGCCCGGCCGCCAGCGCTTGCAAGCGATGCGGCAGGCCCAGCGCGGCTATCTCGCTCATGACCGCCTCCAGCTCGCCCGGTTTGATATGCGTGATATGCACCGAGACGGGGCGTTCCAGCTGGGCCAGCTCCTGGCCCAGACGCAGCGGGCAGAGATGCTGGCTCAGGGCCGCCAAGGCCTGCTCCTCGTCGCTGAAGGCTGTTTCGATGATCAGATGGGCGATGGAGAGACCACGCAGCCGGGCCCACAAGGCCGGGTTAGGGCCGGTATCCCCGGTGTAGACCCAGCAGCCGCCGCCGTTCGTGCCATGGACGGCGAAGCCCAGCGCCGGCACGGTGTGCGCGGCGCTCAGGGCCTCGACGACGCGCCCGCCCAGCTTCAAGTGCTCGCCCAGCTGGATGGCGTGCAGCTGAAGCACAGGTTGGCTGGTGCTGGGCAACCGCGTGAAATCAGGCCAGATGATGCCGTTGAACACATGCTGGCGCAGGGCGGTGAGGGTCTCGGCCAGTGCATAGACCTGAATCGGCGGGCGACCCCGTGCGGCACGCAGGCGCAGCACCGAGTCCGCCAGCAGGGGAATGCCCAACACATGATCCAGATGGGAGTGGCTCAGCAGGATATGGTCGATGCCCGCGAGCTCCTCCAGGCTCAGATCACCCACGCCGGTGCCCGCATCGATCAGGATGTCGTCGTCGAGCAGGAACGCCGTGGTCTTGAACCCGGCGGCGATGGCGCCGGAGCAGCCCAGAACGCGTATCTTCATGGTCATCAAGGTGGCAGGACCTGTGCGTCCCGGGCACACCGCAGCCGGCGGTGTTTGAGCCGACCCCAATTTACGCGACTGGCCGATCGGCGCAAGTCGCGGAAGTCGCGTTTCTATGGTTTATCCGCAAGCGGGGGAAACCGAGTGTGAACTGCTGCGCACGCTGCCAGTTCGCCACGCAGCTCAGCCGGCCTGGATGAACTGCATCTGCGTGCCAGCGAGCTCGATGACGTCGCCGCTGCGCAGCGCGATCGACTCTCCGGTCAACGGCGCACCATTGACGGTCGGGCGCGAGGCCCCCTCGACATGGGCAAACACATAGCCGCTCGGCCGCTTGGTGATGGATGCCACCTGGACGCCCGGCTTTCCCACCGTGGTGACCACCTTGGTCAGGCTGACCTCACGGCCGGCGGCAGCACCGGTCAGCACCTTGATGCTGGCGGGCAGCGCATTGCTGGCGCCGGACAGCCCGCCGAAGTTGGAGCTGCCAAAACCGCTGCTGGGGGGCATGGCGGGCACCGCTGCCCCCGGCTTCAGGATCATGGTCTTCTCGTAGTCGCCACCATCCTCGACCAGATACTTGATCTTGTACTTGCCGATTTCAACAATGTCGCTGTTGGCCAGCAACTGCTTCTTGATGGCCTTGCCGTTGATATAGGTGCCGTTGGTGGAGTTCAGGTCCTCGATGAAGACATCGGCGCCCACCATCTGCAGCACGGCATGCTCACCGCTGACCGCCAGGTTGTCGATCACGATGTCGTTGTAGGGCCGCCGGCCAAGCGTGGTCTTGTCCTTGGTGATCTGGACTTCCTTGATTACCACGCCATCGAGCGAAACCACCAACTTGCCCATGCTTGACCTCAAGTCCTGTTGTCTGTCTTGTACGCCGACCCTGCGGCCGTGCAATTGTGCACGCTCAGCGGCGTCCGAATGCCCACCAGGGCCGGCTCGCCGGCTTGGCACGACCCTCGAATCGCGCTAAGACGATCGCAATATTATCCTTGCCGCCCATGTCATTGGCGGCATCAATGAGCGCCCGGGCCGCTTCCGACAGAGAAGGGTGGCTTATCAACAACTGTGCCAGGGCATCGTCGTCCAGCATGTCGGAAAGCCCGTCCGAGCAAAGCAGGAACAAGTCACCCGGCAGAACTTCATGCTGGTGGAGCTCCAGCATCACCGTGTCTTCCACACCCACGGCGCGCGTGACAAGGTTGCGGTTGTTCGAGAACGCCGCTTCTTCGGGGGTCAACAGACCAGCGTCCAGCTGCTCCTGCAGCAGGCTGTGATCACGGGTGACCTGGCTCAGCTGACCATTGCGCAAACGATAGGCACGTGAATCCCCCACATGGCCGAGCAGCAGCCCATCCTCACGGAACACCGCCAGCACCAGTGTGGTTCCCATACCGGCGTAGCGCGGATTGGTGTTGGCGGCGTTGAAGATGGCGCGGTTGGCGTTGTCCACGCAGATGTCCATCGCGCGCCGCACGTCCTGACTGCCCGCCTGGGTTCCGGCCTCCTTGAGCCAGCGCCCGAGCTCCGACTTGATGAAGCTGGTCAGCATCTGGCTGGCCACCTCACCAGCGTTATAGCCGCCCATGCCATCGGCCAGCACCGCGAGGCCGACCGACTCCTCCACCGCGACCGAGTCCTCGTTGTTGTCGCGGGCACGACCCACATCGGTAGCGCTGAAGATCTCCAGAGGCATGTCGGCTTTGTTGGCGAAGGGGTCTTAGTTTGACCCGGGATTCTGCCCGGGTTCCTTGCGCTCGATACGCAGTGTTTGCGCGAAGGGATCGACAGCGGCGCCAGCGCCGGCGGGGCCCGCCATCGCTGGATCCGCCGGCAGCTGGGTCAGCACCGCTTCAAGGTCCAGGGCCAGCTGCTCACCGCTGGCGTAACGCAGCTCGGGCCGCTTTTCCAGCGCCAGCGCCAGCACCAGGGCGAGCGTCTCCGGCAGCTCCGGCCTGTGGTGGCGCACATCAGGCGGCGGCTGGTTGGCGATCTGGTACATCAGCTGGGCCATGGAATCGGAATGATGGGGCAACTGGCCGGTCAGCAGCTGGTAAAGCATCACGCCGAGCGAATATAGATCGCTGCGGCCATCGACCTTCAGCCCCGCCAACTGCTCGGGCGACATGAAGGACGGGGTGCCCAGTACCAGACCTGTGCGGGTACGGCTGCCATCGGCGATACGAGCGATGCCGAAGTCCATGATCTTGAGCGTGCCGCGCTCGCGGTCCAGCATCACATTGCTGGGCTTGATGTCACGGTGCACCACGCCCTGGGCATGCGCATAGGCCAGGGCACGCGCAAGCCGGATTGCGATGGCCATCACCTCGCGCAGCGGCAGCAGGCTGCCGGGCCGGGTGTAATGGCTCAGGTCCTGGCCCTGGACGTACTCCATCGCAATCCAGGCATCGTCGCCGGCCTCGCCCGCATCGAGCACCTGCAGGATGTCGGGATGCTGAAGGTGCCGGGCAGCGCGGGCCTCGCGCATGAAACGCTGCCGCACATCCAGCAGATCCTCGGCGGCCACCTCGCGCTGCAGGGCCAGCCGCTTGATGGCCACCTGACGGCCCGTCGCCAGCTCGCGCGCCAGATGGACCACCGCCATCGCACCGCGGCCCAGCTCGGGGCCGAGTTCGTAGCGTTCCAGCGTCGATTGACGCGAGGGCTCGAAGCCAGCAGCCACCGAGCTGCCGGCCTGGGTTTCCGGCGCTGGCGCTGCCTCGGCGGCCGCGCCTCGGCCCAGCACGCGTTTCCAGAATCCGCCGCCGGCCATATCAGCGCGGCCCTAGGCGGCCGCCTGGCCCTGGCGTGCAGCCATCAACTTTCCGATGGCCAGTACCAGCAGCGCACCGGCCACGCCACAGCCGTAGTAAAGAGCCGGCAGCACCTCGGGCGTGCCACCCACCTTGGCGGATGGCACCGCCGGCACCCAGGCCGCCAACGCCGGGTCGCCCACCACCATGGTGCCGGCAATCCAGCCCAGCAGCATGCCGCCCACGGTGATGACCACAGGGAATCGGTCCATCAGCTTGATGACCAGCTGGCTGCCCCAGACGATGATGGGAATGGACACCAGCAGGCCGAAGATCACCAGCGGCATCTGGTGATCGCCGCCCGCGCCTTCGGCGGCACCGGCAATCGCGATCACATTGTCCAGACTCATCACGAAGTCGGCCACGATCACCGTCTTCACCGCCGCCCACAGCTTGTCGCTGGCCTGGATATTGGCGTGCTCCTCATCCGCCTCGGGCATCAGCAGCTTGATACCAATCCACAGCAGCAAAATGGCGCCGATCAGCTTCAGATAGGGCAGCTTCAGCAGGGTCAGCGCGAAGAAAATCAGCACCACGCGCAGACCGATGGCTCCGGCGGTACCCCACAGGATGCCGAGGCGCCGCTGGGCCGGTGGCAGCTTGCGGCAGGCCAGCGCGATCACGACAGCGTTGTCGCCGCCCAGCAGGATGTCGATCATGATGATCTGGCCGACGGCGAGCCAGAACTCAGGGCTGGTAAGCATGTCCATGGAGAGCTTTGTGTTGGTGTGGATTCCGTGGCCGCCGCGCTTGCACTATAGCCGGGCCTGTTCAACAGCCGAGGTGCAGACGCAAAAAGGGGCTCACGCCCCTTTTCGAATATGCCGCCAGGCTGTATGCCCGGATTGTCGGCGCTCAGACGGCGGGGCCGATGCGTGAAATTACGCAGCGGCCCGTGCTCTGACGCGCGATCAGAGCAGGCCCTTGAGCAGCTTGCCCATCTCGGACGGATTGCGGGTCACGGTGAAGCCGCACTCTTCCATGATGGCCAGCTTGGCGTCGGCCGTGTCGGCGCCGCCCGAGATCAGCGCGCCAGCGTGGCCCATGCGCTTGCCCGGAGGGGCGGTGACGCCGGCGATGAAGCCGACGATCGGCTTCTTCATATTGGCCTTGCACCAGCGGGCGGCTTCGGCCTCGTCCGGGCCGCCGATCTCGCCGATCATGATCACGGCGTCGGTGTCCGGATCGTCGTTGAAGGCCTTCATCACGTCGATGTGCTTCAGACCGTTGATCGGGTCGCCGCCGATGCCCACGGCCGACGATTGACCGATGCCCAGCTCGGACAGCTGTGCCACGGCTTCATAGGTCAGGGTGCCGGAGCGCGAGACCACGCCGACGCGACCCTTCTTGTGGATGTGGCCGGGCATGATGCCGATCTTGATCTCGTCGGGCGTGATCAGGCCGGGGCAGTTGGGGCCCAGCAGCAGGGTGCGCTTGCCACCGGCGGCCTCCTTGGCCTTCATCTTGTTGCGCACTTCCAGCATGTCGCGCACGGGGATGCCTTCGGTGATGCAGATCGCCAGGTCCAGGTCGGCCTCGACGGCTTCCCAGATCGCGGCAGCGGCGCCGGCGGGCGGCACATAAATCACCGAGACGGTGGCGCCGGTCTGCGAGGCAGCTTCCTTGACGGTCGCGTAGATGGGAATGTCGGAGAACTTCTCGCCCGCCTTCTTGGGGTTCACGCCGGCGACGAAGGCGTTCTTGCCGTTCGCATAGGCCTGGCAGCCCAGGGTGTGGAACTGACCGGTCTTGCCCGTGATGCCCTGGGTGATGACCTTGGTGTCTTTGTTGATGTAGATCGACATGATTTCTTTCCTTGCAGCAGGGCTTACTTGACGGCAGCGACGATCTTGGTCGCGGCTTCGGCCATGGTGTCGGCGGAGATGATCGGCAGGCCCGACTCGGCCAGCATCTTCTTGCCCAGCTCTTCGTTGGTGCCCTTCATGCGCACGACCAGCGGCACGGACAGGTTCACGGCCTTGCAGGCGGTGATCACACCCTCGGCGATGGTGTCGCACTTCATGATGCCGCCGAAGATGTTGACCAGGATGCCCTTGACGGACTTGTTCTTCAGCATGATCTTGAAGGCCTCGGTCACCTTCTCGGCCGTGGCGCCACCGCCCACGTCCAGGAAGTTGGCCGGCTCGCCGCCAAACAGCTTGATGGTGTCCATCGTAGACATGGCCAGGCCGGCGCCGTTCACCAGGCAGCCGATATTGCCGTCCAGCGAGATGTAGGCCAGGTCGAACTTGGAGGCTTCGACTTCGGCCGGATCCTCTTCATCCAGATCGCGGTAGGCGACGATCTCGGGGTGGCGGAACAGCGCGTTGGCGTCGAAGTTGAACTTGGCATCCAGCGCGATCAGATTGCCCTTGGAGTCGCAGTTCAGCGGGTTGATCTCGACCAGCGACGCGTCGGTATCCATATAGCACTTGTAGAGCTTGGCGAAGATGTCTACGGCCTGGTCGACCGAAGCGCCGGTGAGGCCGATGGCCGCGGCGATCTTCTTGCTCTGTTCGGCGGTCAGGCCCACCAGCGGATCGATCATCTCGGTGATGATCTTTTCAGGCGTGGAGTGAGCCACTTCCTCGATGTCCATGCCACCTTCGCTGGACGCGATGAAGGCGACCTTCTGCGTGCCGCGGTCGGTGACCAGCGAGACGTACAGCTCATTCTTGATGTCCGCGCCTTCTTCGATGTACAGGCGGCGGACCTTCTGGCCTTCCGCGCCGGTCTGATGCGTGACCAACTGCATGCCCAGGATCTGCTCGGCCAGCGCCTTCACGTCGTCCATCGAGCGCGCCAGCTTGACGCCACCGCCCTTGCCACGGCCACCAGCGTGGATCTGCGCCTTGACCACCCAGACCGGGCCGCCCAGCTTCTGCGCGGCCTCGACCGCTTCTTGCACCGTGAACGCGGGGATGCCGCGCGGCACCGGCACGCCGAACTGGCGCAGGATTTCCTTGCCCTGGTACTCGTGAATCTTCATAGGGGGTCTCGCTTAGAGGGGTAAGTCAGGAAGAAGAGGCGGGCACCTTGTGAGCCTGGTCAGCTTGCGCTGCCTGGCCCCCGCGGTACCAGCGAGGGTAGTGAGTTTGCACCATCGCACCGTCGCTGCGCAGCGCATGACAGCGGTCGATCTGGAAAGGCGGCTGGCCCGCGGCATCGCCCTCGCGGGTGTCGAGTACAACGCCGGCAAAGGCCTGGATCACCGCGGTAGGCAGAAACTGGCACAGCTCGGTCAGATGGGTGCAGCCCTTGATCCCGGCCAGACGTTCTTTGACGCCCAGGCGGAAGCCTTTCATCAAGTTAAGCCCCACCAGCCGGGCATAGGCATCGCCATGCTGGTCGCAGGCGCCGGGGTAAGGCATCCAAAGGGTTGACGAGTCGGCGGCCAGTATCTCCAGCTCGCGGTTCACCACCAACTGCAGCAGCATGTCGTGCACCGGCTCACCGGCACGCCGTATGCCACCGGCCAGTGCAATGTCACGGGTCTTGCTGTCCTGCAAGCGAGCTTCAACGTCGAACAGCCCGTCTTCACGCGCGAACACCTGCACATCGACCGTTCGACGGTGCATCAGCTGGCGCTCGGTGGAGGCTGAGAACTGGGACATGGGGCCAGGACTTGTGCGGTAGGCAGGACACGCAAAAGCGCGCCCGCAGGCCTGGCTAGGCCGGCGGGCACATTTGCGCAAGCCGGCAATGTAGCATGCTGCGCCGCCGCAAACCTGTCGCCAGCCTGTCATCGGCGCACCAGGGCAGTGCTAATCCTCGCTCCCGTCGCCCACCTGCACCACACGGCGCACCACCTCGGCCGAGAAGCCTCGGCCGCTCAGAAAACGCATCTGTTTGGCACGCGCTGCTGCATCGACGGCGGTTTGCCCGCCGAACTTGCGACGCCATACGGCCAACGCACGCTCGAACTCATTGGCGCGCAGCTGCGCTGCGGTTTGCGGATCCAGCGTCAGTCCATGCTGCGCCAGTTCCTGGCGTATGCGCAAATTGCCATGCCCGCGCGCACGCGCCTGCACCCGCGCCTCAACGAAGCGGGCTTCGCTCAGCAGACCCTGATCCTGCAGCCACTGCAGCAGGGCCTCGACCTGCTCGGCGACCGTCGGCCCGACCGAGGCATCCGCAGGATTCGCAACGCTCTCATGAGCAGCGCGTGCAATGCGCGTCAGCTTGCGCCGCAACTCTCCGGCACTCTGCTCGCGCTGAGCCAGCAAGGCGATCGCACGCGCCTTCAGGGATAGCGGCTGAGCAGCGCGCTTCATCATGGACGCTTCAATCAACAAGCGAGGCTCAGCCCCGGGCGCCGATCCATGGGCAGAGGCTCCAGGCCGGGCAAACGGCCGTCCCGGCGCCAGTCGGGCGCCGGCTGGCAATCCGCCCAGTACTCGTCCACGCTCGCGATCAGCCCCGCCTCCATCTGAAAAAAGCTGGTGGCATAGAAACTGGTCCCGCCTTGATCCACGCGCACCAGACTCAGCACCCGGCCATCCGCCAAAGCTTGCAGCTCCAGCAGATGGAGTGTCCAGCCCTCGGGGTAGACCGCGTTGACATGGATGATGGCGGCAGCCCCACTGAGCCGCTCACGGCTGGCCCACCAGTGACAGTACGCCGCGGGCTTGAACAAGGCCTGTGCCTCATCCCAGCGCCGCGCCTGGAACAAGGCCCAAAGCCGCTGCACCAGCGTCAGCGCGGCACCGGGCTCGCCCCCTGCTGCGCCCGACGCCACCTGCATCACTCCGCTTCGGCCGAGCCGTTCAGCAAGGCAACGCCCAGCGACTCGCGAATCTTGTTCTCGATCTCGCGGGCAATCTCGGGGTTCTCGCGCAGGAACTCGCGTGCATTGTCCTTGCCCTGGCCGATCTTCTCGCCCTTGTATGCATACCAGGCGCCGGACTTGTCGACCACTTTGGCCACCACGCCCATATCGACGATCTCGCCCTCACGGCTGATGCCTTCACCATAGAGAATGTCGAACTCGGCCGTCTTGAACGGTGGCGACACCTTGTTCTTCACCACCTTGACCTTGGTCTCCGAGCCAATCACCTCGTCCCCCTTCTTGATCGAACCGATGCGACGGATATCCAGTCGCACCGAAGCGTAGAACTTCAGGGCGTTGCCGCCGGTGGTGGTTTCCGGGCTGCCGAACATCACGCCAATCTTCATGCGGATCTGGTTGATGAAGATGACCATGCAGTTGGTCTTCTTGATCGTGGCGGTCAGCTTGCGCAGGGCCTGACTCATCAGGCGGGCCTGCAGTCCCGGCAGGGCATCGCCCATCTCGCCTTCGAGCTCGGCCTTGGGCGTCAGCGCCGCCACCGAGTCGATCACGATCAGGTCCACCGAACCGGAGCGCACCAGCGCGTCGACGATCTCCAGCGCCTGCTCGCCGGTATCGGGCTGGCTGATCAGCAGGTCCTGCAGATTGACGCCCAGTTTCTGTGCGTACTGTATGTCCAGCGCATGCTCGGCGTCGATGAAGGCGCAGACGCCGTTGAGTTTCTGCATCTCGGCAATCACCTGCAGGGTCAGGGTGGTCTTGCCCGATGACTCCGGACCATAGATCTCGACCACACGCCCCCGCGGCAGGCCGCCAACGCCCAGCGCAATGTCCAGGCCCAGCGAGCCGGTGGAGACCACCTGGATGTCCTGGATCACCTCGCCCTCGCCCAGGCGCATGATGGAGCCCTTGCCGAACTGCTTCTCGATCTGGGCGAGTGCGGCCTGCAGGGCTTTGGCTTTTTCGGGGTTGGCGTTCTTGATCGGGGCGTCCATAAGATCTCCTCAATGAGCTGCGCGCATTATGGCGCAATCTGTATATCTGTACAGTAGTCGAATCGCCGCCTGCTGCCAATTCCTGTCAGCAGTATTTCGCTCCCTAGAATGCGGCATCTTTCCGATGCTGGAGAACTCGCATGCGCATTCTGATTGCGGAAGACGACCAGGTGCTGGCCGATGGCCTGCTGCGCTCGCTGAGGGCCTCGGGCTACGCCGTCGACCAGGTCGGCTCGGGCACGGAAGCGGATGCGGCACTGGCCTCGCACGAGTTCGATCTGGTGATCCTAGATCTGGGCCTGCCCAAGCTGCATGGCCTGGAGGTGCTGCGCAAGCTGCGCGCCCGCGGTTCGGCCATGCCGGTGCTGATCCTGACGGCGGCCGACAGCATCGAGCAGCGCGTCAAGGGCCTGGACCTGGGCGCCGATGACTATATGGCCAAGCCCTTCTCTCTGCAGGAGCTGGAAGCGCGGGTCCGCGCCCTGACTCGGCGCGGTCTGGGCACGGCCTCCAATGTGATCAAGCACGGCCCGCTGTCCTTCGACGCCACCGGGCGGGTAGCCTATATCAATGAGCAGATGATCGAGCTCTCGGCCCGCGAGCTGAGCCTGCTGGAGGTGCTGTTGCAGCGCGCCGGCCGACTGGTCAGCAAGGACCAGCTGGTGGAGCGCCTATGCGAATGGGGCGAGGAGGTCAGCAATAACGCGATCGAGGTCTATATCCATCGCCTGCGCAAGAAGATCGAGCAGGGCCCGATACGGATCGCCACCGTGCGCGGTCTGGGCTATTGCCTCGAAAAGATTCCCGGCTGAATGGCGCCGCCAGCGCTGCGATGAGCGCCGAACCTGAACAGCGCTCTTTGTTTGGCGAGATCCTCGACTGGATGCTCGCCCCGCTGCTGGTCATCTGGCCGATCAGCGTGGCCCTGACCTGGCTGGTGGCGCAGAACATCGCCGGCCGGCCCTATGACCGCGAGCTGGGCGAGATGGCGCGCAATCTGGGTCTGCAGGTGGCCGCGGTGCCACGCGATGTGCACAACAAGCATGCCCGCTATGCCCTTGCCCCCGAGGCCGCCGCGCTGCTGCGGGCCGATCAGGCCGACACGGTCTTCTATCAGGTGCTGGGCCTGCGCGGCGAATTCCTCAGCGGCGACGCCCAGCTGCCGGTGCCGGAGCCCGAACCCGGCCAGCCCATCGTGCCCTGGCAGCTGCATTACCGCGATGACGAGGTCAACAACGAGTCGGTGCGGGTGGCCTATCTGTGGGTGGCGCCCGAGGGCATGGCCGGCGCTTCCCAGACCATGCTGGTCCAGGTAGCCGAAACGCTGGGGCGGCGCTCGCGCCTGACCAATGAAATCATCAAGGGCGTGATCCTGCCCCAATTCATCATCCTGCCACTGGCGGTGGTGCTGGTCTGGCTGGCGCTGGCACGCGGTATCGCGCCGCTCAACGATCTGCAACGCCGCATCCGCTCGCGTGAGAGCTCGGACCTCAGCCCCATCGACGAACGCCGCATCCCCGACGAGGTGGCGCCACTGGTGCGCGCCATCAACGACCTGCTGCAGCGCCTGGACCAGTCGATCAGCAGCCAGAAGCATTTCCTCGCCGATGCCGCCCACCAGCTGAAAACGCCGTTGGCCGGGCTGCGTACCCAGGCCGAGTTCGCCCAGCGCGAGATCGACGAGGGGCGCAGCTCGCCATCCGAGCTGAAGCGCTCGCTGCAGCAGATCTCGCTGTCCAGCCAGCGCGCCGCCCATATGGTCAATCAGCTGCTGGCCATGGCGCGCGCCGAGGACCAGGAGCATGCCGCGCGGCGCTCGCCGGTCAATCTGGCCGAGCTGGCGATCGAGACCGTGCGCGACTTCGTGCCACGTGCGCTGGAAAAGCGCATCGACCTGGGCTACGAGGGGCCCGACGAGGAGGCCTGCGGTCTGCGCATCCACGGCCAGCCGCTGCTGATCCGCGAGCTGATCCGCAATCTGGTCGACAACGCCCTGCTCTACACCCCGGCCAGCGGCACGGTGACGGTGCGGGTGGTCGAAGACCCCTTCGGCCAGGTGGCCGTGCTGCAGGTGGAGGACTCGGGGCCTGGCATTCCTGAGAGCGAACGCGACAAGGTATTCCAGCCCTTCTACCGGGCGCTGGGCACCAATGTCGACGGCTCGGGCCTGGGCCTGGCCATCGTGCGCGAGATCGTCCAGCAGCATGGCGCCGAGATCAGCCTCGACGACACCCGCAGCCGGCGCGACCACCCCGAGGGCCCCGGGGCCCGCTTCACCGTTCGCTTCAGCGCGGCCCCGCCGCCCACCACCCCGTCCGAGGACGATCAGCCGGCCACATAGGAACGGCGGCTGCGCGCCACCGACATCAGCATGCCCAGAGCCAGCCCCAGCGTCACCATCGCGGTGCCGCCATAGCTGATCAGCGGCAGCGGCACGCCCACCACCGGCAGGATGCCGCTGACCATGCCCATATTGACGAACACATAGGTGAAGAAGCTCAGGCTCACCGCCCCGGCGAGCAGGCGCCCGAACAGCGTCGGCGCGCTGGCTGCGATGGCCAGACCGCGCAGTATCAGCACCGTGTAGCCCAGCAACAGGGCCATAGCGCCGGCAAAGCCGAACTCCTCGCCATAGGCGGCAAAGATGAAATCGGTGGTGCGCTCGGGAATGAACTCCAGATGGGTCTGCGTGCCCTTCATAAAGCCCTTGCCGGTCATTCCGCCCGAGCCGATGGCGATCTCGCCCTGGATGATGTGGAAGCCCTTGCCCAGCGGGTCCTTGTGCGGATCCAGCAGTGTGCAGACACGGTTCTTCTGATATTCGCGCAGCACCGGCCATTCCACATCCGGCTGGCAGATGCTCTCTTCGCTGAGGACCAGGGCGCTGATGCCCAGCAGCGCGATCACAAAGGCCGGCACGATCAGCCGCCAGGACAGGCCGGCAAAGAAGATCACCGCCAGGCCGGCCGCCGCCACCAGCAGCGAGGTGCCCAGATCGGGCTGGGTGGCGATCAGCCCGACCGGCAGTGCCAAGATGCAGGCCGCCACGCCAAAGTCCAGCGTGCGCAGCTGGCCCTCGCGCTTCTGGAACCACCAGGCCAACATCAGCGGCAGCGCGATCTTGAGCAGCTCCGAGGGCTGGATCTGGGTGATGCCGATATCCAGCCAGCGGGTCGCCCCCTTCTTGGTCACGCCGGCAAACTCGACGCCCAGCAGCAGCAGCACGCCCAGGCTGTAGAGCGGTAGCGCCAGCGCCATCAGGCGCTGTGGCGAGAGCTGTGCCACCAGCAGCATCAGGCCCAGGCCCAGCAGCATATTGCGGCCATGGTCCACAAAGCGTGTGCCATGGTCGAAGCCGGCCGAGTACATGCTCATCAGGCCCAGCCCGGCCAACCAGGCCAGCGCCAGCAGCAGGATGCCGTCATAGCCGGCCAGCCAGGGCTTCAGACGCTGACGCAGCGGTGCGCGGCTGAGGACGGCATTCATCGCAGAGGCTCCCTTTTGGCGGCAGGCGCCGAGGCCGCCGCCGATGCTGCGGCAGCCGCTGCGGCCGCCTCCACCGGCCCGGCGGCACCGCTCAGCCGCGCCCCGGGCAGGGGCACGCTAGCGGCCGGCCGCGGCAGGCCCACCGGTGCCTTGGTCTTGCCCTGCTGGGTCAGCGCGATGTCTTCCTCGCTGGGGTACTGGCCCAGCAGCAGATAGTCGAACACGCGGCGCGCGATGGGCGCGGCCGCGGCCGAGCCGAAGCCCGCGTTCTCGACGATCAGCGCCAGCGCCACCGTGGGCGCCTCGACCGGCGCGAAGGCCATATAGAGCGAATGATCGCGCTTGTGCTCTTCCAGCTTGGCGGCGTTGTACTTCTCGCCGGCCCGGGCGCCCACCGCCTGCGCGGTGCCGGTCTTGCCGCCGCTGGCGTAGGGCGCTCCGGCGAAGACCTGGCGCGAGGTGCCGGCGATCGGCACGCCCGCCAGCGCCTCGTTGACCACCGCCACATGGGCAGGCTTCAGCGGCAGCGGCTCCAGCGCATCGCTGGCGACGCGGCGGCGCTCATGGCTGACCACGTCCTCGATCTCCTTGACCAGGCGCGGCTTGAACCGCTGGCCGCCAGAAACCAGGGTGGCGGTGGCATTGGCCAGCTGCAGCATCGTGAAGTTGTTGTAGCCCTGGCCGATACCCAGCGAGATGGTCTCGCCGGCATACCACTTCTGCTGCTCGGGCCGCTTGAAGCGGCGCTTCTTCCATTCGGTGGACGGCAGATCGCCGGTCACCTCGCCCTGCAGGTCGATGCCGGTGCGCTGGCCGAAACCGAAGGGGTAGAGCTGCTCGTGGATCAGGTCCACGCCCATCTCGTTGGCCAGGGTGTAGTAATAGACATTGCTGGACTCGACGATGGAACGCCGCATGTCCATCGCCCCGCCGCGCTCGTTCTCGGGGCTGCCGAAGCGGCGGCCGCCGAAGGTGAAGCTCAGCGTGTCGTTGATGATGGTGTGGGCCGCGCGCTTGCCACTCTCCAGCGCCGCGATGGCCATGAAGGGCTTGAAGGTCGAGCCCGGCGGATAGGTGCCGCGCAAGGCGCGGTTCAGCAGCGGCTTGTCGATCGATTCATTGAGCTCACGCCAGTTCTCCACATCGATGCCGTCGACGAAGAGATTGGGGTCGAAGGTGGGCTTGGAGACAAAGGCCAGCACCTCGCCGCTGCGCGGGTCCAGCGCCACCAGCGCACCGCGGCGATCCTTGTAGAGCTCCTCCACCAGGGCCTGCAGCCGGATGTCTATCGACAGGATCAGGGTGTTGCCGGGCGTCGGCGGCTGGTGGGCCAGGCGGCGCACCGCACGGCCGCCGGCGCTGGTCTCCACCCGCTCGAAGCCGGTGATGCCATGCAGCTCCTGCTCATAGGCCTGCTCCAGCCCCAGCTTGCCGATGTACTCGGTGCCGCGGTAGTTGGCCAGTGCCTCCTCGTCCCAGTCGTCCATCGCCTTCTTCTCGGCGGCGTTGATGCGTCCGATATAGCCGATCAGGTGGCTGCCCACCTCGCCCATCGGATAGCTGCGGAACAGCCGCGCCTTGATGTCCACACCGGGGAAGCGGAAACGCTGGGCGGTGAAGCGGGCCACCTCCTCGTCGCTGAGCTTGGTACGTATAGGCAGCGACTCGAAATGCTTGCTCTCCTCGGCCAGGCGCTTGAAGCGGCGCCGATCGCGGGGCTGGATCTCGACCACCTCGGCCAGTGCGTCGATGGTGGCCTCCAGGTCCGCCACCTTGCTGGGCTGGATCTCCAGCGTGTAGGCCGAGTAGTTGCTCGCCAACACCACGCCGTTGCGGTCCTTGATCAGACCGCGGTTGGGCACGATGGGCACGACCGCCGTGCGGTTGGATTCGGCCCGCTCGCTGAGCGTCTCGTGCTGCAGGATCTGCAGCCAGACCAGGCGCGCCACCAGCAGGCTGAAGCAGAACAGCACGAAGCCGCCGGCCACCACGGCACGCCAGCGGGTGCGGCCGAGCTCGCGCTCGCCATCGTTCAGCGGCGTCATAGCGGCCGGTGCGCGTCGGGGTCAGGCGCGCGGCGCTGGGGTGCCAGCAGCAGCACGGTGGCCAGCGGCCACAGCAGGGCCTCCAGCAGCGGCGCCAGCAGCAGCCACCAGCCCGGCCACATGCCGCCCACCGCCATGCGCACCAGCAGCGAGACCAGATGGGCCAGCACAAAAAGGGGCAGCACCTGCAGGGCCTGCTCGACCAGGCCGAACCACAGCAGACGGCGATGCAGCGCGATCGCGCCATAGCTGAGGATGCTGTAGGACAGCGCATGCTGGCCCAGCAGTGCGCCATGGTGCACGTCCACCAGCAGGCCGAAGACAAAGGCCCAGCCCACGCCGACGCGGCGCGGCTGGTGCACATTCCAGAACACCAGCACCAGGGCCAGCAGATCGGGTACCGCCGGCTGGCGGCCCATCGGAATCATGTTGAAGGCCAGGGCCAGCACCAGGCTCAGCGCGATGAAGAGAGGGTTGACCGGCAGCAGCAGCTGACCGGCGGCGCGCGGCATGATCATCGCTGCCCCCCCGCCTTGCCTTGCTCCTGCGACGCCGCCGTCGCCAGCGCTTCCGCACGCGCCGCCCGCAGCTCGGTCGGCGGCAGCAGCACCAGCGCATGTCGGGCGGTGTCGGGCCGGGTCACCGGCTTGAGCAGCACGCGGGCAAAGCTGCTGTCGCCGCGGCGCTCGACCCGGCTGACCGTGGCCACCGGCAGGCCGGCGGGATAGACCCCGTCCAGGCCCGAAGTGGTCAGCAGGTCGCCCTCACGCACATCGGCATTGGCCGGCATGAAGCGCAGCTCCATGCCGGCGCCGTCGCTGCCACCGAAGGCCGCACCGCGCTGCTGGCTGCGGGTATTGAGCACCGGGATGGCGGCATCCTTGTCGACCAGCAGGGTCACCTCGGCCGACAGCGGATAGACCCGCGTCACCTGGCCCAGCACCCCCTGCTCGTTGATCACCGGCGCGCCCAGCGGCACGCCCTTGCTGGCGCCACGATCGATCACCACCCGGCGCGAATAGGGGTCGGCGCTCTCGTAGAGCACCTCGGCCGCCAGCGACTGCACCGCCAGCGCCGGCTGCAGGCCCAGCAGCGCGCGCAGGCGCTCGTTCTCGGCCTGCAGCTGCTGGGCGCGCGAGAGTCGCTCGGCCTGCTCCACGAGCTGCCGCCGCGCCAGGTTCTCGGCCGCCATCGCGCGCTCGGTGCCACGCAGATAATCGCCGCCGCGCTCCCAGGCATCCACCGGCGCCAGCAGCACCTGCTGCACCGGATGCAGCAGCAGCGAGAGGCCGGCACGCGCCGGATCGGCCAGCTTGAAGCGGGCGTCCGCCACCATCAGAAAGATGGCCAGCGCGGCGCACAGCAGCAGCTTGGTCAGTGCCGACGGTCCCTGGCGGAAGAAGGGCGGCGGGCTGCGATCAAGAGTGCCTAGGGGCATGGCTTGGGGCGCGATCGCGTTGCACAGTCTGCCGCTCGCGCAAGCGGCTTCACTCCGAAGTGAAGATCGAACCCAGGCGCTCCATGCGCTCCAGCGCCATGCCGCAACCGCGCACCACGCAGGTCAGCGGGTCCTCGGCCACCAGCACCGGCAGGCCGGTCTCCTCGGCCAGCAGGCGGTCCAGATCGCGCAGCAAGGCGCCGCCGCCGGTCAGCATCATGCCGCGCTCGGCGATGTCGGCGCCCAGCTCGGGCGGCGTCTGCTCCAGCGCGTTCTTGACGGCCGAGACGATCTGGTTGAGCGGATCGGTCAGCGCTTCCAGGATTTCGTTGCTGGAGATGGTGAAGCTGCGCGGCACGCCCTCGCTGAGGTTGCGGCCCTTGACTTCCATCTCCTTGACTTCCGAGCCGGGAAAGGCCGAGCCGATGTTCTTCTTGATCGCCTCGGCGGTGGGCTCGCCGATCAGCATGCCGTAGTTGCGGCGGATGTAGTTGATGATGGCCTCGTCGAACTTGTCGCCGCCGACGCGGACCGAGCCCTTGTAGACCATGCCGCCCAGCGAGATCACGCCGACCTCGGTGGTGCCGCCGCCGATGTCCACCACCATCGAGCCGGAGGCCTCCGAGACCGGCAGGCCGGCGCCGATCGCGGCCGCCATCGGCTCCTCGATCAGATAGACCTCGGAGGCACCGGCGCCCAGTGCGGACTCGCGGATCGCGCGGCGCTCGACCTGGGTCGAACCGCAGGGCACGCAGATGATGATCCTCGGGCTCGGCTTGAGCATCTTCGAGTCATGCACCATCTTGATGAACTGCTTGAGCATCTGCTCGGTGACGGTGAAGTCGGCGATCACGCCATCCTTCATCGGGCGTATCGCCTCGATATTGCCGGGCACCTTGCCCAGCATGGCCTTGGCCTCGGCGCCGACGGCCTGGATGGTCTTCTTGCCATTGGGTCCGCCCTCATGGCGGATGGCAACCACCGAGGGCTCGTCCAGCACGATGCCCTTGCCGCGCACATAGATCAGGGTGTTGGCGGTGCCGAGGTCGATGGCGAGGTCGGTCGAGAAATAGCGACGCAGGGAAGCGAACATGGTGGGTATCTGGATGCCGTTCAGGGCAGGGCGGCCAAACTAGGCATGAGGGCGATCGACCTGAAACGGGCTGGTGGGCGGTTCGGGAAGGGGGATGTTCGGGGGTGTTCGGGGGTGTTCGCACCATGTGCGCGGGGCTGCGTGGCCTTGGCAAGCCACGCAGCCCCGGTGCCATGGAGATAAGCGGAGATAATACCCGAACACCCCTTATTCACTGCTAGCGCAAGCCCGTATCGGGGCTTGTTTTTTGTCACTTTTAGACCGTCGTCTCCAATGGCCCTGACCCCACAAGACGTGAGCCGCATCGCCCACCTGGCACGGCTGGAACTGGCCGAGCCCGAGCAGGCCGCCCTGCTCGGCCAGCTCAATGGCTTCTTCTCGATCGTCGAGCAGATGAGCGCGGTCGATACCAGCGGCGTCGAGCCGCTGTACACCCCGCTGTCCGCGGTGCAGCAGGTGAGCCTGCGCCTGCGCGAGGACGCGGTCAGCGAGGGCAACCAGCGCGAGCTGAACCAGCGCAGCGCCCCGGCCGTCGAGGACGGTCTGTTCCTGGTTCCCAAGGTCATCGAATGAGCGGCATGATGAGCAAACCCCTCCATGCGCTGGGCGTGGCCCAGCTGAGCCAGGCCCTGCAGGCCAAGCAGGTCTCCAGCCAGGAGCTGAGCCAACATCTGCTTGCGCGTGTTACCGCCCAGTCCGGGCTGGGCGCCTTCCTGCATATCGATGCCGACGCCGCGCTGAACGCCGCACGGGCCGCCGATGCGCGCCGGGCCGCCGGCGAGAGCGGGGCCCTGCTGGGCGTGCCGATCGCGCACAAGGACATCTTCGTCACCGCCGACATGCCCACCACCGCCGGCTCCAGGATGCTGGCCGGCTATCGCAGCCCCTTCGACGCCACCGTGGTGGCGCGGCTGAAGGCGGCCGGCACGGTGTCCCTGGGCAAGCTCAACTGCGATGAGTTCGCGATGGGCTCGGCCAATGAGAACAGCGCCTACGGCGCTGTCCGCAACCCCTGGGATGCCAGCCGCGTGCCCGGCGGCTCCTCGGGCGGCAGCGCGGCCGCCGTGGCGGCCCGCCTGCTGCCGGCCGCCACCGGCACCGACACGGGCGGCTCGATCCGCCAGCCAGCCAGCTTCACCGGCATCACCGGCATCAAGCCCACCTACGGCGTGTGTTCGCGCTACGGCATGATCGCCTTCGCCTCCAGCCTGGACCAGGCCGGCCCGATGGCACGCAGTGCCGAGGACTGCGCGCTGCTGCTGTCCGCGATGAGCGGCTTCGACGAGCGCGACGCCACCAGCGTGCAACAGCCGCCGCAGGACTTCCATGCCCAGATGCTGGCTGCGCGCGAGGGCGCCACCGCGGCCCAGCCGCTGAAGGGTCTGCGCATCGGCCTGCCCAAGGAGTTCTTCCCGGCAGGGCTGTCGGCCGATGTGGACAGGGCTGTGCGCGAGGGTCTGGCCCAGCTGCAGAAGCTCGGCGCCACCTTGGTCGATGTGAGCCTGCCGCGCACCGAGCTGGCCATTCCCGTTTACTACATCATCGCGCCGGCCGAGGCCAGCTCCAACCTCTCGCGCTTCGACGGCGTCAAGTTCGGCCATCGCGCCGCGCAGTTCGACGATCTGCTGGATATGTACAAGAAGACCCGCGCCGAGGGCTTCGGGCCGGAGGTCAAGCGCCGCATCATGATCGGCACCTATGTGCTGAGCCACGGCTACTACGACGCCTACTATCTGCAGGCGCAGAAGCTGCGCCGCATGATCGCCGACGACTTCCAGCAGGCCTTCGCGCACTGCGATCTGATCGCCGGCCCGGTGGCTCCCAGCGTGGCCTGGAAGGCCGGCGAGGGCGCCGAGGATCCGGTCAAGGCCTATCTGGCCGACATCTTCACGCTGCCCGGCTCGCTGGCCGGCCTGCCCGGCATGAGCGTGCCGGTGGGCTTCGGCGAAGGCGGCATGCCGGTGGGTCTGCAGCTGCTGGGCAACTACTTCAAGGAGGGTCAGCTCTTGCACACCGCCCATGCCTTGCAGCAGGCCACCGACTGGCATACCCAAGCCCCCGCAGGAATCTAAGCACATGGCAGCTAGCAGCAAACTGATCCGTGGCTACGAGGTCGTGATCGGCCTGGAAAACCACGTCCAACTCTCCACCGTCTCGAAGATCTTCAGCGGCTCCTCCACCGCCTTCGGCGCCGCACCCAATACCCAGGCCTCGCCGGTGGACCTGGCCCTGCCCGGCACGCTGCCGGTGCTCAACCGCGGCGCGGTCGAGCGGGCGATCCGCTTCGGCCTGGCGGTGGGCGCCAGGGTGGCGCCGCTATCCATCTTCGCGCGCAAGAACTACTTCTACCCCGACCTGCCCAAGGGCTACCAGATCAGCCAGTTCGAGATTCCGGTGGTGCAGGGCGGCGAGGTGACGTTCTTTGTCGGCGACGAGAAGAAGACCGTCAAGCTGACCCGCGCCCACCTGGAAGAGGACGCGGGCAAGAGCCTGCACGAGGACTACCACGGCCAGTCGGGCATAGACCTGAACCGCGCCGGCACCCCGCTGCTGGAGATCGTTTCCGAACCCGATATGCGCTCCGGCGCCGAGGCCGCCGAGTACGCCAAGACCCTGCATGCGCTGGTGATGTGGCTGGGCATCTGCGACGGCAATATGCAGGAGGGCTCCTTCCGCTGCGACGTCAACGTCTCGGTGCGCAAGCCCGGCCAGCCCTATGGCACGCGCCGCGAGATCAAGAACCTGAACAGCTTCCGCTACCTCTTGCAGGCGGTGGACTACGAGGTGAACTGGCAGATCGACCAGATCGAGGACGGCCTGCCCATCCAGCAGGCCACCGTGCTGTTCAACCCCGACAGCGGCGAGACCCGCGCGATGCGCAGCAAGGAGGACTCGGCCGACTACCGCTACTTCCCCGACCCCGACCTGCCGCCGCTGATGATCGCGCCGGAGTGGGTCGAGCGGGTCCGGGGCGAGATGCCCGAGCTGCCGGCCGTGATGGTCAAGCGCTTCGTCGAAGCCGATGGCCTGCCCGAGTACGACGCGACGATGATGACACAGAGCCTGGCCACCGCCCGCTACTACGAGGCGGCCAAGGCCGTCTGCGGCGCGCCCAAGCTGGTGGCCAACTGGGTGATGGGCGAGATCTCGCGGCGGCTCAACGCCGAGGAGCGCAGCATCGACGCCAGCCCGGTGGACGCAGCCCTGCTGGGAGCGCTGATCCAGCGCATCCAGGACGGCACGATCTCGAACAACGCCGCCCGCCAGGTCTTCGAGGCCCTCTGGACGGGCGCGGGCTCGAACGTTGATGCCCTGATCGAAGCCAAGGGCCTGAAGCAGATGAGCGACACCGGCGCCATCGAGGCCATCCTCGACGAGGTACTGGCCGCCAACCAGAAATCGGTGGACGAGTTCCGCGCCGGCAAGGACAAAGCCTTCAACGCGCTGGTGGGCCAGGCGATGAAGGCGACCAAGGGCAAGGCCAATCCGGCCCTGGTCAACGAACTTCTGAAGAAGAAGCTGGGCGGCTGAGCGAGCGCGAGCGCGATGAGTGCCACCGCCCTGATCCGCTCCTTCTACGATGCGGCCACCGGCACCGTCAGCCATGTGCTGGCCGACCCGACCACCGGCCGTGCCGCCATCATCGACCCGGTGCTGGACTACGACCCCAAGTCCGGCCGCACCAGCAGCGACAGCGCCGAGCTGCTGCTGGCCTGGGTGCATGAGCGGCAGCTGCAGCTCGACTGGCTGCTGGAGACCCACTGCCATGCCGACCATCTGTCCGCTGCGCCCTGGCTGCAGCAGCGTCTGGGCGGCCGGATCGGCATCGGTGCGCAGATCCGCCAGGTGCAGCAGCTCTTTGGCCGGCTCTTCAATGCGCCGGACATCCGCGGCGATGGCCGGCCCTTCGACCATCTGTTCGAGGATGGCGAGCAGTTCCGCGTCGGCAAGCTGATGGTGGAGGTGCTGCACACGCCCGGTCACACGCCGGCCTGCGTCAGCTACAAGGTCGGCGACGACGTCTTCGTCGGCGACACCCTGTTCATGCCCGACTACGGCAGCGCCCGTTGCGACTTCCCCGGTGGCGACGCCGCCCAGCTCTACCGCTCGGTGCAGCGCCTGCTGGCCCTGCCGCCGCACACCCGGCTGCATCTGTGCCACGACTACCCGCCGGCCGGGCGCGCGCCGCAGTGGGTCTGCACGGTCGAGCAGCAGGCCAGCCACAACATCCATCTGCACCGCGGCATCACCGAGACCGCCTTCGTCGCGATGCGCCAGCAGCGCGATGCCGGCCTGGCCATGCCCCAGCTGATGCTGCCGGCCGTGCAGATCAATGTGCGTGCCGGCCAGCTGCCGCCGGCCGAGAGCAACGGCGTCCACTACCTGAAGATCCCGCTCAATGCGCTCTGAGCCTCCGGTCTGGCGCGAGGATCTGCTGGCGGCCCTGGTCGTCAGCGTGCTGCTGATCCCGCAAAGCCTGGCCTATGCGATGCTGGCCGGCCTGCCACCCGAGGTCGGGCTCTACGCCAGCCTGCTGCCGCTGCTGGCCTATGCGGCACTGGGCAGCAGCCCCTTTCTGGGCGTGGGCCCGGTCGCGGTGCTGGCCCTGATGATCGCCCAGGCCCTGGGCCAGGCACCGACCGGCGTCAGCCCCAGCGCCGCCGCCCTGGTGCTGGCTGCCGAGGTGGGCCTGATCCTGGCCCTGGCCGCCGCGCTGCGCCTGGATGCACTGGCCTCCCTGCTCTCGGTGCCGGTGCTGCACGGCTTCGAGACTGGCGCCACGCTGGCCATTGCCGCCAGCCAGCTGCCGGTGCTGCTGGGCAGCCCGGCCCAGGGCTTCGATCTGCCGGCACTGCTCGCCAGCGCCTGGACCAGCGGGCTGACGGTGCACGGCCTCACGGCCGCCTTCGGCCTGGCTGCGCTGACCCTGCTGATGCTGGCCCGCCGCGGGCTCAGCGGCCTGCTCGCCCGGCTGGCACCGCTGCTGGTGCTGCTGACGGCCATGGCCCTGGCCTGGGCGGTGCAGGCACAGGACCAGGGTGTTCGCCTGGTCGGCGCGCTGCCGCCGCTGGGCCTGCCGCTGGCGCTGCCGCCGCTGCAGGCCTCGTTGTGGGCCGCGATGCTGCCCGGCGCCCTGCTGGTCGCCCTGGTCGGCTATGTGTCCAGCCTGGTCGTGGCCGAATCGCTGGGCCGGCGCGCCGGCCAGCGCATCGATGCCCGGGCCGAGCTGCGCGGCCTGGCCGGCGCCAATCTGCTGGCCAGCCTCAGCGGCGGCATGCCGGTGGCGGCCAGCTTCTCGCGCAGCGTCCTGATGGTCGACGCCGGCGCGCGCAGCCGTCTGGCCGGCGCCCTGGTGGCCCTGCTGATGGGCCTGGCCATGTGGCTGCTGGCCGAGCCGCTGACCCTGCTGCCCAAGGCAGTGCTGGCCGCCACCATCATCGTCGCGGTGCTGGCCGGCCTGCGTTTCGCGCCCTTCCGCCAGGCCTGGCGCTATGACCGCGCCGAAGCCCTGCTGATGGGCGCCGTGGCCCTGGCGGTGCTGAGCTGGGATGTGGCCCTGGCCCTGGGCCTGGGCGTGCTGGGCTCGATCGCGCTGCTGCTCAAGCGCACCGCCCGCCCCCATGTTGCCCTGATAGGTCGGGTGCCCGGCACCGAGCATTACCGCAATGTCGACCGCCATGCGGTCGAATGCCGGCCCGATGTGCTGGGCCTGCGCATCGACGAAAGCCTGCTCTTCACCAATGCCCGCGGCCTGAGCGATGTGGTGCAGGGCCATCTGGCTCAGCAGCCCGGCACGCGCCGGGTGCTGCTGCAGATGTCGCCGGTCAATGCGATCGACTTCAGCGGGCTGGAGGCGCTGCGCGAGCTGCAGCAGGCGCTCGCGCGCCAGCAGATCCGCCTCGATCTCTCCGAGATCAAGGGCCCGGTGCTGGACCGGCTGCGTGCCGGCGGCTGGACCGACTGGTTCGAGGGGCAGGTCTTTCTTAGCCACCACCAGGGCATGGAAACGGACTCTGCGCCCCTCGCCGTCAACCGCTGAGGCGCTGTCGCGCTAATGGGAGAGCGACACGTCCTGCTGTCGCGCTGCCCGGAATCCGCCCATGAACATCCTGCTGCTGAGCCCCTTGCTGCTGCTGCTGGCGCTGGCGCCGCCGGCGGCCGCCACCGAGGTCTGGAAATGCCGGATCGCCGGCGAGCTGCGCTACGCCGACCGCCCCTGCCCGACCGGCACCCAGCAGGCCGAGACGCGCCTGCTGCGCCCCAACGAGCTGGCCGTGCCGCGCCTCCCGGTCCCGGCCGTCGAGACCGCGGTGCCGGCTGCGCCGGCCCAGGCGCAGGCCGACCCCGGCCCCGCCAACAGCTGCCCCAGCGATGCCGAGCTGCGCGACCTGGAGACCAGCGCCAGCTCCACCACGCTGGGCATGGCCGAGAAGGCGTTCCTGCTGGATGAGCACCGTCGCGCGCTGCAATGCCGCAAGGGCCAGGGCCGTTACAGTGCGCAGGACTGGGCGATCAGCCGCGAGGCGCGAGCCGACCAGAACAGCCGCAGCAAGGCCGCCGACGCCCGGCGCCGCGCCGAGGCCATGCACAGCGCCGCCGACCCGCTGGAGGGCGAGCGCATCGCACGCCAGCGTCTGACGGCCGAGCGCCGCGGCCACCGGCCGCGCCTGCTGCCGGCCGACCCGCCGGCGCCAGCGCAGCGTTAGCGCCGCGCCAGCAGCTCGTCGATGCCAGCCAGGAAGCGGCCGATGTCGATAGGCTTGGTCCAGTAATCGTCGAAGCCCTGGGCGCGGGCGCGCTCGAAATCGGCCGGCATCGCATTGGCCGAGAGCGCGATGATGCGGCAATGCGCCATCAGCGGCGAGCGCCGCAGCGTGCGCAGCACCTCGCTGCCGTGCAGATCGGGCAGCTGCAGATCGAGCAGGATGGCGTCGGGCCGCTGCTGCAGCGCGCTGGCGATGCCGCTGCTGCCGTCGCCGGCAAAGCTCAGGCTCACCTGGGGGCGCAGCGCCAGCAGCTCGCGCACCAGCAGCTGGTTGGTCAGGTTGTCTTCTATGCACAGCAGCTTGTAGGGCGCCTCGTCCGCCCGCGTCGCCGCCGGCCGCAGATCGGGCAGCTCCACCAGCGGCGCCGGCTGGGTCACCTCCTCGTCGGCCGGCAGCCAGACGCGGAACTCGCTGCCCACGCCCAGCTGGCTGCGCACCTCCACGCTGCCGCCCATGCGCTCGGCCAGCTGCCGCACAATGGTCAGGCCTATGCCGGTGCCGGCAATACCCTCCAGCTCGGCGCCCAGGCGGTTGAAGGGCTCGAAGATGCGGGCCAGCAGCTCGGCCGGTATGCCGCGCCCGCTGTCGCGCACCACCAGCGCCCACTGCGGCGCGCCGCTGTCCGGATGCTGGCGCTGCAGCGTGTCGACCTCCACCCAGCCCTGGACCCGGTTGTACTTGATCGCATTGGTCAGCAGATTGATCGCGATCTGACCCAGGCGGCGCGCATCGCCGCGCACCCGGCCGGGCAGGCGAGCCTGGGCGCGGCGCAGCTGCATGCCGGCGGCGCGCGCCTCGGCCGCCACCCATTCCATCGCCTCGCGGGCCAGCGCGTCCAGCGGCACCGGCTCGCTGGCCAGTGGCTGCTGCTCGATGTCGATGCGGGCCAGATCCAGCACATCGTCGATCAGGGCCAGCAGATGGCGACCGGCCGCGTCGATGCGGGCCAGGCGTTCGCTCTGGCGCGGGCTCAGCGGCTCGCTGGCGTCGTAGGCCAGCAGCTGGGCAAAGCCCAGCACCGCATTCATCGGCGTGCGCAGCTCATGGCTGACGCGGGCCAGGAATTCGGTCTGGGTGCGCTTGGCCTGGTCCAGGCGCTGCTGCTCCAGCTGCAGGTTCTGGACCCGCCGGCGCTCGGTGATGTCCATATTGATGCCGGCCATATAGAGCATGCGGCCCTCGCCGTCGAAGACCGCGCGGCCGCGGGTCGCCAGCCAGCGCAGCGTGCCGTCGGGCCAGACCACGCGGAACTCCCACTCATAGGGCTCGCGGCTGGTCCGGTTGCGCTGCTTCAGCTGCTCCCAGCCGGCCAGATCATCCGGATGCAGGGTCAGCTGCACCAGCTTGCGCGGCGGCCGCGGATCGTCGGGCGAGAGCCCGCGCAGCCGGTACATGGCCGCGTTCCAGAAGCTGGTCTCGTCGTCGATGCGGCGCCAGACGCCCACGCCCGCCGCGTCCAGCGCAAGCAGGGCGGGCTCCAGCGCCTGCGCGGCTTCGCGCTCGGCCTCGCTCCTGGTCTCCGGGGTCCACCACAGCAGCAGGCCGCCATCCGGCAGACGCAAGGCCTGCGCCTCGAAGACGGGGCCCGGCTTGCCCAGCCGCCAGCGCTGGGTCTGGCCGTCCTGCGCCCGGGCCAGCAGCCGCGTGGCCAGGCCCTGCCAGCGCTCGGCCAGCTCATGGACGGCCAGACCCTGACCCAGCGCCCAGCGCCGGGCCGCCTCGTTGGGCTCGCAGCGCTCCCCCCCAGCCCAGACGCGCAGCGCCGCATGCGGCGCCTGACGCCAGAAGGCTTCTCCCATCTGAAGCTCGTTGTTATGCATAAGTCTTGGCGATGACAGCGCGTCGAGTGTAGGCTGGTACAAACCCCAAATGGCACAAGGCCGCGCCGAGTCTGTTACCGTGCGCGTCCACAACAAGACAAGGGGATTTCGCATGGGCGATTCCACCCTCCCGGCGCGCCGGCTGGACGGCATGCGCCGGGGCCTGGAGAAAGAAAGCCTGCGTGCGCTGCCGGATGGCCGGCTGGCGCTGACGCCGCACCCGCTGGCCCTGGGCTCGGCGCTGACGCATGCCCACATCACCACCGACTTCAGCGAAAGCCAGCTGGAGCTGATCACCGGCGTGCATGCCGGGGTGGAGCCCTGCCTGGCCGAGCTCAGCGAGATCCACCAGGCGGTCTACCAGACCCTGGACCAGGCCTGCGGCGACGAGCGCCTGTGGGTCAGCTCCATGCCCTGCGGCCTGCCCACCGACGAGACCATTCCGCTGGGTCGCTACGGCAGTTCCAATGTGGGCCGGGCCAAGAGCGTCTACCGCATGGGCCTGGGCCAGCGCTACGGCCGGCGCATGCAGACCATCTCGGGCATCCACTACAACTGGTCGCTGCCCGAGACCAGCACCGCCGAATACTTCGGCCTGATCCGCAACTTCCGCCGCTGGAGCTTTGTGCTGCTCTATCTGTTCGGCGCCTCGCCGGCGCTGTGCGCCAGCTTCGTGGCCGGCCGTCAGCACGAGCTGCAGCCGCTGGGCCAGCACAGCTTCCACATGCCTTACGGCACCTCGCTGCGCATGGGCAGGCTGGGCTACCAGAGCGATGCCCAGGCCAGCCTGGCGGTCAGCTACAACTGCCTGGAACGCTATGCCGAGTCGCTGCAGGGTGCGCTGACCCAGCCCTATCCGGCCTACGAGGCCATAGGCATACGCAACCCCGGCGGCGACTACAACCAGCTCAGCCCCACGCTGCTGCAGATCGAGAACGAGTTCTACGGCACCATCCGGCCCAAGCGGGTGATACGCCAGGGCGAGCGCCCGCTGCATGCGCTGCGCGAACGCGGTGTCGAGTATGTGGAGGTGCGCTGCATGGACCTCGACCCCTTCGTCGCCACCGGCATCGAGGCCTCGACGCTGCGCTTCCTGGACAGCTTTCTGCTGCTGTGCCTGGCCAGCGACAGCCCGCCCGACACGCCCGAGGAAATCGCCCGCCTGGGCCGCAACCAGCACCGCACCGCGGCGCGCGGCCGCGAGCCGGGGCTGCTGCTGGAGCGCGACGACGCCGAGGTGTCGCTGCAGAAATGGGGGCTGGAGATCGTCGAGGCCTGCGCGCCCCATGCAGCCGCGCTGGACGCCGCCCAGGGCAGCCAAGCCCACGGCCAGGCGCTGCAGCTGGCCCGGTCGCGCCTGCTCAACCCTGCGCTGACGCCCTCGGCGCGGGTGCTGGCCGCGATGGCGCAGGACTTCGGCGACTCGCACATCGAGTTCGTGCGCGCCCAGTCCGAACAGGCCCGCCAGCAGCTGCTGGCCCTGCCCTGGAGCGAGGCCCAGCGCCAGCGCTATGCACAGCTGGCGGCGGAGTCGCTGGCCGAGCAGCGCCGCATCGAGGCGGCCGACACCCTGGACTTCGAGAGCTTCCGCCAGCGCTATCTGGCGACCGAAAGCCTGCAGGCCTGAGGCCAGGCCACCGCCTCCGCTGCCTCAGGGCTTCAGCTTCAAGGCTTCAGATAGGCATAGCCCTCGCGCGACTGCAGGCGTGCGGCGCGCAGCACGCCCGAGGGCGTGAACTGCGCGTCCAGCACAAACAGCTTCTTGTCCAGATTGCGGTTCTTCAGCGTGATCTCGCAGATCTCGAAGGTGACGCCGCGCGCCACCAGGGCCGAGACCAGGGCGCCGTAATCGATATTGGGATTGCTCTTGTCCTTGGCCCCTTCCATCAGGAAGTCCACGCCGTCGGCATGGGTCACGACCACGATCTTGGTATCGGGCGCCACATCCAGATGGTTGCGGATATTGCGCAGGCCCTTGGTGGCCTGGGCGGCCGCATTGTCGATGTGATAGACGACCTTGTCGCCGGCCGGCGCGGTGGCCGCGGCGGCCGTGGCCACGCTGCCGGTCTGGGCCAGGGCAGCGCCGCTGGCGGCGGCCAGCAGGCCCAGGCTGAGCAGCGTGCGGCGGCTGAAGAGGAGGAGAGCAGATGACATGGCGGGCGTCCTTCGCAGATGGTGAGGGGGTTGGGATCGGGGGTCAGGGCAGGCGCAGCTCGGCCAGCCGCCATTGCAGCAGGCCCCGGCGGTGCAGCACCAGCTCCACCGGTGCCTCGTCGGCCTCGGCATCGCGTGGCCGCACGCTGAAGACAAAGCGGTTCAGGCTTTCATAGCGCATCGCGGTCTCCAGCGGCGGACTGTCGCCGCCCTGAGCGGCCGGGCCGCCCAGCCCGGTGGCGGCCGCAGCGGGGCGCTGGCCCTGCATCAGGCGCGCCAGGCTCTCGGGCGTCACCAGGGTATCGACCATAGGGCCCAGCAGCGCGCCCGCCACCGCGGCACCGATCGCGCGCGCCGGCGAGGGCCGGCCCTGCGCATCGCGCTCAGCACCCAGCAGCTGGTCCTGCACGCCGCGCTTAAGGTTCTGGCGCAGGGCCTCGAAATCCACCTGGGCCGAGAACCGCTCGGCATCGCCGTCGGCGGCAGCAGTGCGCAGTTCCTTGAGGCTCAGATAGGGCATGACCCAGACCGTGGTCAGGGCCAGCACCGCGAACAGCAACAGCCAGATGCCGCGCTTCATCGCCAGGCCCTTACGTCGTCAGCCAGTTCCATCCCATGCCCTTTCTATGCGTTCAACGATCCACCAGCGCCGCGACACTCATGCGGGCCGCAGCCCCTTGTCAGGTCCTGGATCCGCCAGCGCCGCGTCGGGCAGCGGTGTGGCCGCATCCCAGTCCCGCAGCAGCGCCTCGGCGCTGGCTCGGTCGGCCTCGTCCACCACCAGGCGCAGCAGGCCGCAGGCCGGCAGCTCGCCGACCCCGCCCAGCAAATGCTCACCCAGCAGCCAGGCCTCCAGGCCCTGCTGCCGCAACAGGCCCAGCAAGAGATGTCCCTCGATGGCGCTGTCCAGCTGACGCAAGGTGATACGGCTCATGGCAGGTCAGCTTAACTCAGCGCCCCGGCACTCCCGCAGCTCAGGCCGACGCCGCATAGCCGCGCCACCCCAGCACCAGCAGCACGGCCAGCAGCAGCCACAGTGCGACGATCAGCGCCGCGGCAGCCCAGCTGCGCGGCCTGGCCAGCACCGCTTCGGCGCGCAGGCGGGCTCGCGCCATCACCGCCGGCGGCATCAACCGCAGCACCAGCCACAGGCCCAGCGGCACCAGCAGCAGATCGTCCAGCCAGCCCAGCACCGGAATGAAGTCGGGGATCAGGTCGATAGGGCTCAGCGCATAGGCCGCCACCGCCAGCGCCAGCAGGCGCGGCCCCCAGGGCGCGGCCGGGTCGCGGGCGGCGAAATACACCGCCAGCACCTGGCCCTTGAGGGCCAGGGACCAGGTTCTCAGCAGGCCGCGGCGTTTGGAGCTCATGGCTGGCATTGTCTGCGCAGCCGCGCCAACAACGGATCAGTCGCCGAACACGATCTTCTTGCGCTTCTCGACCCAGTCCTCGAAATGCGGGCCGTAGACCTCTTCCACGCGGTTGCGCTTGACCTTGAAGGTGGGGGTGATGAAGCCGTTGTCCACCGTCCAGGCGGTCTTGACCACCACCAGACAGTCGAGCTGCTCGTGCGGATCGAGGCGCTTGTTGATGTCGTCCAGATGCTCGGTCAGCTGCACCATCAGCTGCTGGCGGTCGGCATCGGTGCCGGTGCGCTGGGCGGCATCGGGCGAGAGCATCACGATGCCCAGCGGCTGGCCCAGATTGGCGCCGGCCACCATGCAGGCCTCGACGGCCGGGTGCATGCCCAGCTTGTCCTCGATGGGCGCGGGCGCCACATACTTGCCCTTGCTGGTCTTGAACAAATCCTTGACCCGGCCGGTGATGCGCAGGCAGCCCTTGGCATCGATCTGGGCCTTGTCACCGGTGCGCAGCCAGCCGTCATCGGTGAAGGCCTCCTTGGTCAGCTCGGGCTCCTTGTAATAGCCCAGCATCACGGCCGGGCTGCGCATCTGCAGCTCGCCGCTGACCGGATCGATGCGCGTCTCCACGCCGTCGTAGGCCGGGCCCACCGTGCCCTGGGCCAGCTGGCCGGGGATGGTGATGTGCGAGACCGCCAGGTTCTCGGTCATGCCATAGCCCTCGTTGATGTTCAGGCCCAGCTTGCTATACCACTGCAGCAGGGCCAGCGGCATCGGCGCGGCACCACCGGCGGCGATGCGGCACTGGTCCAGGCCCAAGGCCTTCATCACCTTGCGCCGCACCAGGCCGCCGATCAGCGGCAGCGAGAGCAGGCGCTGCAGCTTGGCCGGCGGCATCTTGGCGTGTATGCCCTGCTGGAACTTGACCCACAGGCGCGGCACCGAGAAGAACACGGTGGGCCGGGCGCGCTGCAGATCGGCCGCAAAGGTGTCCAGGCTCTCGGCAAAGAACACATGCATGCCGGTCTTCAACCAGCCATGCTCGACCAACACCCGCTCGACCACATGGGCCAGCGGCAGATAGGACAGCATGCGGTCCTCGATATTCAGCGGAATGCGGCCCATGCCGGCCTGCAGCGCCCAGGCGAAACCGCCGAAGGTGTGCATCACGCCCTTGGGATTGCCGGTGGTGCCCGAGGTGTAGATCAGCGTGCAGAGCTCGTCGGCCGGGCGCATCACCTCGCCCTGCAGCGGCTGGTTGCGGGCGCAGATCGCGTCCCAGCCCTCGTAGCGCTGGATCGCGTCAGCCGGCGACAGCGGGTAGCTGAAGCAGGGCATGCCCTCGGGAATGCCGGGCTGCATGCCCTCCCAGCCGTCGAGCTTGCCGACGAAGCAGGCCTTGGCCTCGCTGTGGGTCAGGATCTGGCGGATCGTCTCGGGCGCCAGCGTCGGGTACAGCGGCACCGACACATAGCCTGCCATCCAGATCGCCAGATCGCTCATCAGCCACCAGGCGCAGTTCTTGGACAGGATGGCGACCTTGGAGCCGGGCTCCCAGCCCTGGGCCTTCAGATGGGTGGCCATGCGGCGCACGCCGTCGGCCACCTGGGCCCAGCTGAAGTCCTGCACCTGACCATTACCCATGGGCTGGGTCAGGGCAACGCGGCCGGGGGCCGTGCGCTCCCAGTGATAGAAGCGCTGCAGGGCCAGGCTGTCGGCGGGAATGGTGGGCATAGCGAGAGTCTCCTAGTTATGGCTAGCTTTGGGCGGCAAGGCTAGCGGCAGGGCCGGATTCAGCCTAGCGGGTTTCTGCGGGTTTGGCCCTGGGATAAATCAGGGGCCGCAGCGGCGCCGCAGTCGCTCTAGAGAGGGCTCTCAGAAAAAGCCGTCCCAGCCGGCGCTGCTGGCACAGCGGCCCTGCCCCAGCTGCCGTCGCAGTCCGTCCAGGCCCTGGCTGCCGGCGGGCAGGGTCGGCGGCCGCAGGGCATCGGCCCGCTGCAGCGCCTCGGCCAGCCGCGTATCGCCGGCCCGGCACAGGCCCAGCGCCCAGTCCAGCTGGGCGCTCCAGCGCAGATAGGGCTGGGGCTCGGGCAACTGGTCCAGGTACTGCAGCTGCCGCTCGATCAGCGGCAGCGCCGCCACGGCGTCGCCGCGCGCGCGCAAGACCTGACCCTGCAGCTGCTGCAGCCGCGCGGCCAGCATCCGGCTGGTCTGCAGCACGGCCTCGGCGCCCGCCAGGCGCTGCGCCTGCTCGGCCAAAGCCAGATCCTGCTGCAGCAGCCCCACCCGCAGCAGGGCCATGGCCGCCTCCACCCGGGCCGGGCCGCTGACGGCCGGCGTGGCCTGCAGCTCGGCCAGCAGGGCCGAGGCGGCGCCGGCCGTTGCGGTGGTGGTGGTGGTGGCGGTGCGATTGGCCGCGCCCGCGAGGGTCTGGGCCAGCAGCGCGGCGGCCTGGCGGGGCAGGCGCTGGGCCGGGTGCGCCACCGCCGCCGCCTTCAGCTGGGCCAGGGCCTGGGTCTGCTCGGCCGCGGCGCGGTCGGCGTCGCCGGTCTCGCTGTAATAGCGCGCCAGCTCAGCCCGCATGCCGGCCGCCATATCGTTGCCCGGGCCCAGCAGCGCATCCATCTCGACCAGCAGGCCGCGGGCGGCGCTCTCGAAACCGGCATAGCGCGACTGGCGCAGCTGCACCGCCAGCAGATTGCGCCGCAGCACCAGCACGAAGCGCGCATAACGCGCCGGTGCCGCGGCCCAGCGCGGCTCGGTGGCGCGCAGCAGCGCCTCGGCCTCGCCGAGCCGGCCCTGGGCCACGCGCAGCGAGTGCACATAGTTCTCGAAGAACAGATGTTCGAACTCCTCCGGCCGGTAGAGCCGGTCGACGATGGGCCGGGCGCGCGCCAGCACCGCTTCCGAATCGTCCAGCCGGCCCACCCGCGCATAGGCCACCGCCAGCAGATAGAGCAGATTGGCATGCGGGCCCGAGACCTCGCCATAGGCGCGCACCAGGGCGGCATGCAGCGGTTCGGCCAGCGCGATCACCTGGGCCGGCGAGCCCTGCGACACATAGATGCGCGCCAGGTCCTGGCGCGCCTCCAGCGTGCGCACATCGTCGGCGCCGTAGCGCGCCGTGGCCTGCTCGATCTGCGACTGGGCCAGCGGTATCGCGTGGTCGTAGCGGTTCAGATCGCGATAGGTCGTCACCAGCACCTCGGTGAGGCGCAGCCGGGTCTCGGGATCGTCGGCGAACTTCTGGTCCAGCTCCTGGCGGCTTTTCTCCAGCAGCTGCAGCACCGTCGGCGGCTGGCCGCCATGCTGGTCGGGATTGGCCGAGGCCAGCAGCTCGCCCAGGTAGCGGCTCACCGCCTCCGCGCTGCGCGCCGCGGCGCTGGCGCGCTGCCACTGCCACAGGGCAGCGCTCAGGCCGGCACTGAGGCTCAGCGTCACCAGCGTCGCGCCCAGGGCCAGACCGGCATGGCGGCGCAGCCAGAGCCGGCTGCGATGGCGCCAGTCGTCCTGGCGCACGCTGACCGGCCGGTGCTCCAGCCAGGCCTGCAGATCGTCGATCAGCGCGCGCACCGAGACATAACGCTCGGCGGGCTTCTTGCGCATGGCCTTGGCCGCCACCGCCTCCAGATCGCCGCGGGCGCGGGCAAAATCGGCCGGCCGGCCGGGGCCGGGTCTGGCCCCCGGGCGCTCCTCGGGCACGGTGGTGCGCGACAGCCGGGCCGGCTCGGTGTGCAGCACCGCATGCTCCAGCGCGGTGCGCGAGCCGGCATTGGCGCCGAAGGGCAGCACGCCGCTGGCCAGCTCGTAGAGCATCACGCCCAGCGAATAGACGTCGGCAGCAATGCCGATGGCGCCGCCGGCGATCTGCTCGGGCGCGGCATAGGCGGGCGTCAGGCGCCGGCCCGCCTGGCGGGTGAGCTCGGTGTCGCTGGCGTCGCCCTGCTCGTCGAGCAGGCCGGCGATGCCGAAATCCAGCAGCTTCGGGCTGCCGTCCGGCGTGACCATCACATTGCCGGGCTTGAGGTCGCGGTGCACGATCAGCTGGCCATGGGCATGCTCGACCGCCCGCGCCACCGCCAGCAGCAGGCGCACCCGCGCCTCCAGACCCAGCTGCTGCTGGCGCACATGCTCGCTCAGGGCCAGGCCGGCCACATGCTCCAGCACCAGATAGGCCCGCTCGCCCTCGACGCCGGCATCCAGCAGGCGCGCGATACCGGGGTGGGCCAGCCGGCCCAGCAGCGCGCGCTCGCGGGCAAAGCGCGCCGCCAGGCCGGGCCCGGCCATGTCGGCGCGCAGCAGCTTGATGGCCGCCCGGGCCTCGAACAGGCCGTCGCAGCGCTGCGCCAGCCAGACCTCGCCCATGCCGCCCTCGCCGATCTTCTCGATCAGCTGCCAGGCGCCGAGACGCGCAGCCGCCAAGCCAGCCGGTTCACCGGCCGCCAGCGCCGCCGCCAGCCGACCGGCGAAGGGCCCGTCCGGAGCCGGTTCCTGGGCCTGCGCCGCCAGCGCGCTGGCCAGCATGCGCTCCAGACGCTGGGCCAGCACGGCATCGCGCTGCCGCCAGGCCTCCAGCCAGGGGCCGCGTGCCGCCTCGTCAAGGTCCAGACCCTCGTCCAGCAGGCCCGAGAGCTGCTGCCAGCCGCCGCGGTCCAGCGCGCCCGCCATCTCACAGCACCCGGTCGGCGGGATCGCCCAGCAGCTCCTGCAGCAGGGCGCGGGCCTTGATCAGTTCGCGGTTGACGGTGCGCACCGAGACGCCGCGCAGCTCGGCCACCTCGGCCAGCGAGAGCCCGGCAAAGCCTACCATCTCCAGCAACTCGTAGAGGCCCAGGTCCAGGCTCTTGAGCCGCCGCAGCGCCTGGTCCAGGGCCAGCAGATCCAGGGCCTCGCCCTGTACCGCCGCCACCTGCTCGGCAGCCGACAGCGTCAGCAGCAGCGCGTCGCCGCCACGCTTGTCGCGGCCCTCGGCGCGCAGATGGTCGATCACCACCGAGCGCAGCACCTGGCCGATATAGGCGAAGAACTGGCCGCGCGACCCGCCCTGCAGGCCCTCGCGCACGGCCATGCGCAGAAAGCCCTCGTGCACCAGGGCGGTAGTGTTGAGCCCGGCGATCTGGCCGCTCTGTGCCAGGCGCAGCCGCGCCACCCGCTTGATCTCGGGGTAGAGCCGCGCATAGAGCTGCTGCAGCGCGGCGGCATCGCCGCCGGCGCAGTTGACCAGCAGCTGGGTGATGCTGCTGCCGCCGGACGAGGCCGCGCCGCCGCTCACGCCCTGACCCGTTTCAGTCCGGCTGCTCGGCCTGCTGGAGCCGGCCCAGCGCTGCGGCCAGCGCCTCTGCATCGGGCACCGGCGCCAGCGGCGCCCCGGCCAGCGCGGCCGCACCCTCGCGCTTGAGCCGCGCCACCCACTGGCCGGCTTCGCGGCCCTGGGCAAAGCCCAGGCTCTGCAGCAGCAGGCTGCCGTCCGCGGCGACCAGCTTGAAGAAGAACTGGCCATCGCTCTCGCGGTATTGCTTGAAGAGCGGCAGCGCCGGCCTGGCCTTGGCCGCCTCGGCCTTGCTGTGCTGCGGCAGCGGCTGGAAGCGGCGCAGGCCCACCGCCTCGCGCAGGCGCTGCAGCGCCGGTGCGGCGATGGCGCGCGCCTTGGCCGCACCCTGCATCAGGATGTCCTCGATCTTCTGCGGCTCGGCCATCAGCGCGTCGTAGCGCGCCCGCATCGGGCCGATCTCGGCCTCGATCAGCTCGAAGAGCTGCTGCTTGGCCTCGCCCCAGGACAGGCCGGCGTGCAGCTGGGCGCGGAAGGCCGCGCGCTGCTCCGGCGTCGCGAAGGCGTCGTAGATCTGCACCAGGTGCGAGCCCTCGGTCTGCTTGGGTTCGCCGGGCAGGCGCGAATCGGTGACGATGCGGGCGATCGCCTCCTTCAGCGCGCGGGCGCCGCCCTCGAAGAGCGGTATGACGTTGTCATAGCTCTTGCTCATCTTGCGGCCGTCCAGGCCCGGCAGCAGCTCCATCTCCTCGTCGATGCTGGCCTCGGGCAGCACGAAGAATTCCTCCGTCTTTCCGAACAGATGGTTGAAGCGCTGGGCCACATCACGCGCCATCTCGATGTGCTGCACCTGGTCCTTGCCCACCGGCACCAGATGGGCGTTGAACATCAGGATGTCGGCCGCCATCAGGATGGGGTAGCTGTACAGGCCCATGGTGATGCCGGCGTCCGGCTCCTCGCCGGCCGCCACATTGGCATCGACCGCGCCCTTGTAGGCATGGGCCCGGTTCATCTGGCCCTTGGAGGTCACGCAGGTCAGCAGCCAGGTCAGCTCGGGGATCTCGGGGATGTCGCTCTGGCGGTAGAAGGTGACGCGCTCGGTGTCCAGGCCGGCGGCCAACCAGGTGGCGGCGATCTGCAGGCGCGAGGCCTCGATGCGGTCCGGCTCGTCGCACTTGATCAGTGCGTGGTAGTCGGCCATGAAGAAGAAGCTCTCGGCGCCGGGCTGGCGGCTGGCCGCGATGGCGCGGCGCACCGCGCCCACATAGTTGCCGAGATGCAGGGTGCCGGTGGTGGTGATGCCGGTGAGAACGCGCTGGGTCATGGTGGACATGCAAAAGTCTTGGCTCGGACGGCCGCCATTGTGACCGCATTGCGCGCCGCGGGCGGCGGCGGCCGGGCGCTCAGCCCCGCGTGGCCATCGCCTCGCCCAGGCGCACCGCGCCACCGGGCCGCCAGGCCGGGTTGAAGGCCAGCGGCCCCTTGGGAAAGAGCATCACCACGGTGGAGCCCAGCAGGAAGCGGCCCATCTCCTCGCCCTGGGCCAGCGCAACCTGGTCGGGCTCGTACTGCCACTCGCGCAGCGTGCCGGGCCGCGGCGGGTTGACCTGCCCGTGCCAGACCGTGGCCATGGAGCCGACGATGGTCGCGCCCACCAGCACCAGCACCCAGGGGCCGGCCGCGCCGTCGCCATCGCCATCAAACACGCAGACCACCCGCTCGTTGCGTGCGAACAGGCCCGGCACGCCGGCCGCGGTGGTGGGGTTGACCGAGAACAGCGCGCCCGGCACATGGATCATGCGGCGCAGGCGGCCGGCGCAGGGCATATGGATGCGGTGGTAGTCGCGCGGGCTCAGATACAGATTGGCGAACCAGCCGTCCTGGAAGGGCGCGGCCAGCTCGGCATCTCCGCCCAGCAGCGCGCGGGTGCTGAAGCGGTGGCCCTTGGCCTGGAAGATCTGCTCGCCCTCGATGCGACCGAACTGGCTGATCGCGCCGTCCACCGGGCAGATCAGCGGGGCCGCCGCCAGCGGCCGGGCGCCGGGCCGCAGCGGCCGGGTGAAGAACTCGTTGAAGCTGGCATAGGCGGCCGGGTCGGGCTGCAGCGCCTCGGCCATGTTCACGCCATAGCGTGCGACGAAGCGGCGGATCGCCCAGGTGGTCAGGCCTCCCAGCCGGGCGTTGGCAAAGCGGCCGGCCAGGGCCGTCAGCGCCTGCTTGGGCAGGAGGTATTGCGGCAGCACGGCAAGGCGGTCGGACACGGTGGGGCTTTCGAGGGAGGAGGGCGCAGGGCGGCGGATTTTAGCGGGGCGGGATAATCCGCCGGCCTATGGATAACACCCCAGTCCCGACACCGGCGCCCGCCCAGGACGAGCCGCCCCACGAGCACAGCTCCTTCTACCGCTTCGTGCCGCTGGCCGAGCCGGAGGCGGTGGCGGCGCGGCTGCGCGAGCTGTGCCGGCCGCTGGGCGGCTATGTACTGGTGGCGCCCGAGGGCATCAGCGCTGCGCTGGGCGGCCCCGCGGCCGCGCTGGACGGCTTCGAGCAGGCGCTGCAGACCGACCCGGCCTTCGGCGGCGCCTTTGCCGGCATGCATTTCAAGCGCAGCTTCTGCGCCAAGACCCGCCGGCCCTTCAGCTGCGTCAAGGTGCATGTGAAACCCGAGCTGGTGGCCTTTGGCCTGGCCGGGGTCAGCGGCCTTGACGATCGGCCCGACAGCCATGTGGCGCCGGCCGACTGGGATGCGCTGATCGCCCGCGACGATGTGGTGCTGGTGGACAACCGCAACAGCTTCGAATGGCGGCTGGGGCGCTTTGCCGGCGCCGTCGACCCCGGCGTGCGCCACTTCCGCGATTTCCCCCGCTGGGTGCTGGCCCATGCCGAGCAGTGGCGGCGCGAGGGCAAGACGGTGGCCATGTACTGCACCGGCGGTATACGCTGCGAGAAAATGGGCGGCTGGATGCAGCGCGAGCTGGGCCTGAAGGTGGCACAGCTGGACGGCGGCATCCTCAACTACTTCGAGCAGCGCGGCACGGCGCCCGAGCAGCGCTGGCAGGGCGAGTGCTTTGTCTTCGACAAGCGCATCGCGATCGACGCGCAGCGCCAGGAGACCGACACCAGCGCCGAACAGGTCTGGGGCGACGACCCCGACGAGGCCTGGCGCCTGGCCCGGGCGCGGCGCCTGGACCCGCAGGCCGGCGGCTGAAGCGCGCGGCGCCTCAGCCACCGCCACCGTACTGCGCGATCACCTGGGCCTCGCTGAGCATCGGCGTTGCCTGGGCGAAGTCGTAGTAGGACGGCTTCTTGTCCACATAGATCTGGCTGCTCAGCACGAAGTTCCGGCCGGCCGACTCGTCAAAGACGCCGGCCGGCACGAAATACTCGCCGGTGGCCAGCAGCTTGTAGAACAGGTGGCTGCCGCAATGCCGGCAGAAGCCGCGCTGGGCCCAGTCCGAGGAGGCATAGACGCTGAGCTGCTCTGCGCCGCCGTCGAAGCGCAGATCGGGCCCGCAATGCAGGGCCAGCAGGGGGCCACCGCCCCAGCGCCGGCAGAAGCCGCAATGGCAGACGCCGATCTCGCGCGCCGCAGCGCCGCTGCTGAAGCGCACCGCACCGCACAGGCAATGGCCGTGGATGCGGCCGCTGCCGTCGGCACTGGCATCGGCACTGGTTCCGGCATCGTTGTCCATCGGGTCCTCCGCTGTGCTGGTTGAAGAAGAGCCGCAGACTAACAGACAGGTTGCCTGTCTCGCCAGCCCCTGCTACCGGGCCGGCGACCGTCCCGCCTGATTCAGCGCGGCGGCAGCGCGGATCAGGGTCATGAAGGCCTCGGCGTCCGGCAGCTGCCCCGCGTGGATGTCGATCGCGCGCCGCGCATTGCCGTCCAGCCCGGCATTGAAGAGCCGCCCCGGGTCCGGCAGCGCCGCGCCCTTGGGAAAGCTCAGCTTCAGCTTGTCCTTGTAGGACTCGCCGGTGCAGAGGATGCCGCAACACTCCCACACCGGCGTACCCCTCCATTTCCAGGTCTCGATCACATCCGGCAGCGCCGCGTGGATCAGCGCCCGAATCTCGGCCAGGGCCGCGCCACGCCAGCCACCCAGCTCGGCGATGCGGGCGTCTATCAGCGCGGCCGCCGGCGGCTGCGCATCGGTGTTCGCGTCTGGCGGCTGCCGCTTCATCTGAGCGTCTCCTTGCATTCCATGCTTTCTTTCCTTCCGTCCCTCTGCTGGCGCCGCTATTTGCGGGCCATGAACCAGGCGACCAGGGCGTTGGCATGGCCATGACCCAGCTGGTGCTCGGTCTTGAGCTGGCTGACCAGCGCCATATGCTTGAGCGGCCCCATCTGCTCCAGCACCTGCATCCAGTGGGCAATCGGCTTGCCATAGCGCTGCTCGATGGACGGGAAGTAGGACGCCGGGCCCTTGACCGGTGCTTGCGTTGTTGCCATCTGTTGTTCCTTTCAATCAGTCATGCAGCCCACGGACCGATCGATCAATTGATTGATCGATCGATAAGCCGTACTTGCGGCGCCCAAGCTGCGCGCCACCCCCACGACGATTGACGGACCCCGCGATCGACAAGGAACGGGGCGCGACTCAGCGCATCAGCTGCCGGATGGAACCGCAGACCGAGAGCAGTTGCGGCCCTTCCATCCGGCCGATGACCTGGCGGATGACCGAGCCCATGAGCTGCTGCGTGCCCACCATGCCGAGCTTGGCCGACTGTTCGACCAGAAAGCCAGGCTCGGCCAGCTTGAGCTGCTTCAAAAAGAAGTAATCCAGCCCTGCGTTGGTCAGCTCGGCGACAAGATCGGCCAGAGCCTCGCGATGCGTGGTGGCATCGCGGGCCCGCTCGATGGCGTCGAGCAGCGACAGCGTCTTGTTCCGAAGCGCCTCCGAGTGATAGAAGCGCAGAAAGGGTTTGGCGCCGGGCTCTGGTGGCGCAGCCGACCCCGGCTGTGCGGCTGCCGGCTTCGCCCTGGCGGGCGGCGCACGCTTTGAGGGAGTGGCCATGCCGTCGATGATACGGCGACCGACGTGCGGCGCAAGCTCAGGCGCCCACTCGCTTTCGACTCGTACTGCCTGTTTTGCCGGTCTGGCTGCCCTTCAGCTCTCGGGGTCGTACTGAAACTCGCGCAGTTCCTGCGCGCAGCGGCAGGCCTTGGCGATCTTCGCGGCCCAGTTGATGGCGGCTTCGCGATTGGGGAGCTCCAGCACGCAGAAGCCGCCTTCGAAGGCCTGAGGCTGCGGGTAGGTCCGGTTTGTGGCGCTGCCGTCGGCGGCCACCATCAGCGGCGCGACATCCTCGTCCAAAATTCCATCGCGCAGCCGCAGGCTTGGCGCCTGCGGCTGATGTGAGTTGAGTCCATAGCAGGCATTGTGCGCGTCTTCACGGCACCTTGAGCCCGGCCGAATCCGCATTCGAGGACTCGGTGAGCGCCTAGCCCGCGCTCCAGCACCGCCTGATCCCCGCCAGCCGCTTCTGGCCAGAGCCGCGATAATCCCGGCAACTGTCCCCCTGCCTCCGGCCTGCCCACGCCTCTTTCCCCATGTCCAATCTGATCGTCCACGGCGGCACGCCTCTTTCGGGCCGCATCATTCCCTCGGCCAACAAGAACGCGGTGCTGCCCATCCTGTGCGCCACCCTGCTGAGCCGCGCGCCGATACGGCTGCGCGGGGTGCCGGAGATCACCGATGTGAAGAAGATCCTGGAGGTCTTCCGCAAGCTGGGTAGCGCGGTGACGATGGACTATGCGAGCGGCGTGCTGGATGTGCAGCACCGCGACACCCATTTCGATGCGGCGCTGGACCGCCTGCCCGAGGAGATGCGCTCATCCATCATGCTGGTGCCGGGCCTGCTGGCGCGCTTCGGCGCGGCCCGCATCGAGGACGATGTGAAGGGCTGCACGCTGGGTGCGCGCGAGATCGACCCGCATGTGGAGGTGTTCGAGCGCTTTGGCGCCAGCGTGGCGCGCCAGCCCGACGGCCTGCTGCTGCATGTGCCGCAAGGCCGGCTGCGCGCCAACGACCACTGGACCGACTACGCCTCGGTGACCACCACCGAGAACTTCGTGCTCTGCGCCGCGCTGGCCGAGGGCAGCTCCACGCTGATGAATGCCGCCAGCGAGCCGCATGTGCAAGAGTTCTGCCTGTTCCTGAAGATGCTGGGCGCGCGGATCGAGGGCCTGGGCACCTCGCGGCTGACGATCACCGGCGTGGCCGAGCTGGGCGGCGGCGAGTTCAGCTTCGCCGAGGACTTCCACGAGATCGTCACCTTCCTGGCGCTGGGCGCGATCACCGGCGGCGATGTGCGGGTCAAGAACTCCACGCCCGAGCAGTTTCCGCTGATCGACCGCACCTTCGCCAAGTTCGGCGTGCAGATCGTGCACGAGGACGGCTGGTCGCGCGCCGTGACGCAGGGCCCGCTGAAGGTCAAGGAGCCCTTCACCCGCAACATCCTGCAAAAGGTCGAGGCGGCGCCCTGGCCCTATCTGCCGGTGGACCTGCTGCCCATCTTCGTCGCGCTGGGCGTCAAGGCCGAGGGCAGCGTGATGTTCTGGAACAAGATCTATGACGGCGCGATGGGCTGGACCTCGGAGCTGGCCAAGTTCGGCGCCCACGCCTTTCTGTCGGACCCGCATCGCATGGTCACCTTCGGCGGCAAGCCGCTGAGCCCGGCCGAAGTCGAGAGCCCCTACATCATCCGCGTGGCGATCGCGCTGCTGATGGTGGCGGCCAGCATCCCGGGCCGCTCGGTGATACGCAATGCCGCACCGATACGCCGCGCTCACCCGCATTTCGTCGAGAACATCTGCAGCCTGGGCGCACGTATCGAATGGGTGGAGGGCGACTGAGCCGCGCGGCGTTGCCGGCCCTGCTGCTGGCCGTCGCGTTGACGCTGCTGCAGCCGGGCACGGCCGGAGCCCAGCTGCAGGGCGAGGCCGAGCTGCCCACGCTGCGCTGGCTGGTGCAGGATCTGCCGCCGCACTTCGGTTATGCGGTCAAGGGCCGGCTGCCGCAGCGCGCCGAGGACCTGGACGGCGGCGAGATCTCGGGCTTTCTGCGCCTGCTGATCGAGCGGCTGCCGCAGTACCGGCATGAGTTCTTCGAGGCCAGCCTGCCGCGCTTCGAGGCCCTGGTGCGCCAGGGCGACGGCACGCTGTGCTCGGTGCTGCATCTGCGCACGCCGGAGCGCCTGGCCTGGCTGCATTTCACCGAGCTGCACCCGCCGCTGATCTCGCGTCAGCTGCATGTGATCGTGCATCGCGAGCGGCTGGCGGCCTTCGAGTCGCAGCCGGGCCAGGCCTTGCAGCTGGCCGAGCTGATCCGGCGCCCCGATCTGGTGGGCCTGCTGCCGCGCGACCGCAGCTTCGGCCCGCGCATCGACGCCCTGCTGCAGGCCGCCGGTGCCCAGGCCCCGGCCACCGTGGTGGCCGGCCGCCAGATGCATCTGCTGGCCATGCTGCGCGCCCGGCGCATGGACTACACGCTGGAGTACCCGGCGGTGGTCGACCGCTATCTGCTCAGCGGCGAGGCGGCAGCTGGCGAGCTGGTCAAGCTGCCCTTCGCCGAGGGCCGCAGCACCGCGGTGGCCACCGCGGCCTGCAGCCGCAACGCGGCCGGCCGCGAACGCATCGCGGCGATCGACAGCGCGGTGCGCGGCCTGGCCCTGGACCCGCGGCGCGAGGCCTGGCTGCGCCAGTGGCGCGGCCCGGTGCTGGACGAGGCCGAGCGCCGCAGCATCCTGCGCTATATGGATGAGCGCGCGCGCGGCGGCCCGCGGGTGGAGTAGGGCGGTATGGCCCGCCCGCCCAAGCTGGACCTGCCGATGCGCGAGGGCGTCAGCGCCAGCGCGGTGGCCTGCCCGCCCGGCCCCTGGGCCGGGGTGCTGGACTTTCTGGCCGAGCGCCTGCCCCTGGTCAGCCGCGCCGACTGGGCGCTGCGCCTGACCCGTGGCGAGGTGCTGGACGCCCGGGGTCAGGCCCTGCCCGTCGACGCCCCCTACCGGCACGGCAGCCGGCTCTATTACTACCGCCAGCTGGCGCACGAGGACGAGATCCCGTTCGAAGCCCGCGTGCTGTTCCGGGACGAGCATCTGCTGGTGGCCGACAAGCCGCATTTCCTGCCGGTCACGCCCAAGGGCCGCTATGTGCAGCAGACCCTGCTGGTGCGGCTGAAGCGCCAGCTGGGCCTGGCCGAGCTGAGCCCCGTGCACCGGCTGGACCGCGAGACCGCCGGGCTGACGCTGTTCGCGCTGCGCGCCGACAGCCGCGACGCCTACCAGCGCCTGTTCCGCGAGCGGGCGGTTGAGAAGGTCTACGAGGCCATCGCGCCCGCCCCCGAGTCGGCCCGGCAAGACCTGACCCTGGCCCTGCCCCTGGTCTACCGCAGCCGCCTGCAGCAGCGCGCCGGCGAAGCCTTCATGCAGATGCAGGAGCTGGCCCAGGGCGAACCCAATGCCGAGACCCGCATCGCCCTGCTGGAACGACTGCCGGGCGGCCTGGCGCGCTACGAGCTGCGCCCGCTGACCGGCGCCAAGCACCAGCTGCGCGCGCAGATGAGCGCGCTGGGCCTGCCCATCGTCGGCGACCGCATCTACCCGACGCTGCAGCCCGAGCAGGCGGTGCCCGACTACCGCCAGCCGCTGCAGCTGCTGGCGCGCGAGATCGCCTTCGTCGACCCGCTGAGCGGGCAGCCCCGGCATTTCAGTAGCCAGCGTCGCCTGGACGCCGCGGCTAGGGGCGAATCCGCAAGCCTGATGTAGCCCACGGGCGCTATGCTTGGCCGGCAACAACCCTCGAACGCCAGCCTCTTGCCAGCAGTTCTAAGCACCTTACCGTCCGCAGCCGCGTCCCATGCCTGGTGGCCCCGCCGCTGGGTGCTGCTGTTGCTGTTGGTGCTGGGCGGCCTGCTGCTGATCGTGCCCTACGTGCCCGACCTGCAGGCGCTGACGCGCAGCGAGCAGATCTTCCCGGTCTGGCTGCACACGGTCGCCGAACTGGCGGCGGTGCTGATGTCGGGCCTGGTCTTCGTTGCGGCCTGGGCGGCGCGCGGTCGCGAGCGCAGCCGCAATCTGCTGTTGCTGGGCTGCGGCTTCCTGGCCGTGGCCCTGTTCGACACGGCACATCTGCTGTCCTACAAGGGCATGCCGGATTTCTTCACCCCGGCCTCGCCGCACAAGGCCATCGTGTTCTGGCTGTTCGCACGCTTCAGCGCAGCCCTGGTGCTGCTGGCCGTGGCGCTGTGGCCACAGCCCGCCCCGCAAGCACCGCGCCAGCGCCTGGCGCTGCTGGCGGGTGCGCTGGCCCTGGTCGGCACTGGCCTCGCTCTGCAGCTGGGCTGGCCGGAGCTGCTGCCGCCCACCTTTGTCGACGGTCAAGGCCTGACCCCGGTCAAGATCGCACTCGAGTACCTGATCGTCGCGCTGCTGCTGCTGGCTGCGATGGTCCTGGTGCGCCAGACCGTGCGCGGCGACTACAGCAGCGCCGACCTGGCGCTGGCCGCCCTGATCAGCGTGCTCAGCGAGCTGTGCTTCACGCTCTATGCCAATGTCAACGACCTCTACAGCCTGCTGGGCCATGCCTACAAGGTCATCGCCTATTTCTTCATCTACCGGGCGGTTTTTCTGGTGGCGGTGCGCGAGCCCTACCGGCGCCTGGCCGACGAGATCGTCGAGCGCCAGCAGGCCCAGCAGCGCCTGGCCCATCTGGCCCATCACGACCCGCTGACCGGCCTGCCCAACCGCGCGCTGCTGCAGGACCGCATGCAGCAGGCGATCGCCGAATCGCAGCGCAACGGCCAGACGGTGGCGGTGCTGCTGCTGGACCTGGACCAGTTCAAGACGGTCAACGATTCGCTGGGCCACGATGCCGGCGATCAGCTGCTCAAGCAGATCGCCCAGCGCCTGCGCGAGGGCCTGCGCGAGACCGACACGGTGGGCCGGCTGGGTGGCGACGAGTTCCTGATCCTGCTCAAGGGCCTGGGCGAGCGCGCCGCGATCGAGCAGCGCGTTGCCGCGCTGCAGGCCCGTCTGATGGCGCCGCTGGCGGTGGCCGGCACCGAGCTGCGCATCTCGGCCTCCTTCGGCATCGCGCTCTATCCAGAGCACGGGCGCGATCTGGAGACGCTGCAGCGCCAGTCCGATACCGCGATGTACCGCGCCAAGGCCAGCGGCCGCCAGCGCTGGTGCTTCTACGACCCCAGCATGGCGGCCGAGGTGCAGGACCGGATGACGCTGCACAGCGGCCTGGCCACCGCGCTGGAGCGCGGCGAGTTCGAGCTGCACTACCAGCCGCAGATCGAGCTGGCCAGCGGCCGCATGGTGGGCGCCGAGGCCCTGCTGCGCTGGCGCCGCGCCGACGGCAGCCTGATGCCGCCGGCCCAGTTCATCCCGGTGGCCGAGGAAAGCGGGCTGATCGTCGGCATCGGCGCCTGGGTGTTGCGCGAGGCCTGCCGCCAGGCAGCCCGCTGGCCGGCCGTCGATGGCCGCCTGCCCTGGGTGGCGGTCAATCTCTCGGCGCTGCAGTTCCGCGACGGCGATCTGGAGCAGGTGGTGGTCGAGGCCCTGCAGGACAGCGGGCTGGCGCCCCAGCGCCTGGAACTGGAGCTGACCGAATCCATTCTGATCAGCGACCCGGCCACGGTGCTGGAGCGGGTGCGCCGGCTCAAGGCGATGGGGCTGATCCTGTCGATCGACGATTTCGGCACCGGCTACTCCAGCCTGTCCTATCTGACCCAGTTTCCGGTCGACCGGCTCAAGATCGACCGCGGCTTCGTGCAGCAGCTGGGCAGCTGCGGCCAGAACCACACCATCGTCGAGGCCATCGTCGGTCTGGCGCGCAATCTGGGGCTTAGCTGCGTGGCCGAGGGGGTGGAGACCGAGACGGCCGCCGAGCAGCTGCGCGGCCTGGGCTGCGCCTATGCCCAGGGCTATCTGTTCGCCCGGCCGCTGACGCTGGCCCAGCTGGCGGACTACCAGCAGCACCCGCCCCGCTGAGCCCGGCGCCACTGTCGGCTGCCGGCTTCACTGGGATATACCCCTGCCGCGGCGGCCCGGCGGCCATGCACAATTTATCGCCATGACAGGCTCGCAGTACATGCCTTGAACACCGCCACCCCCGCCGTACCCGCCGGCCGACCGCTCCACGCGCTGCTGACCGGCTCCATCAAGACCCGCAGCCTGGTCCTGGTCTTGCTGATCGGTCTGCTGGGCGTAGCGCTGAGCACCGGCCTGCGCCTGCGCGGCGAGCTGCAGCAGCAAAGCCGCCAGCTCGGTACCGAGCAGCGGGCCCTGCCCCTGCTCTACGCCGAGCCGCTGCGCCGCAGCCTGAGCCAGCCACCCGCCGAAACCGCGCTGCTGCTCAGCCATATGCTGAGCCGGCCCGGCGTGCTGGCGGTGGAGCTGCGCGCCAGCAGCGGCCAACGCCTGAGTGCCGGTGATCCGGCCCAGCCCGACGGCCAGGCCAGCGAGTTCGCGCTGCCCGACGCCGCCGGCACCGTGCGCGTGCTGCATCAGACACCGGGCTGGCGCAGCCTGCTGGCCTCCCAGCAGTGGCTGGGAACGGCGCTGGAGCAGCTGGGCCTGGTGCTGGTGCTGAGCCTGGCCAGCGTGCTGGTGCTGGAACGGCTGATGCTCAGACCGCTGCGCCGCCTGGCCGCCGAGGCACGTAGCTTCGACCCGACCCAGCCGCCCGGCATCTCGCGCTGGAGCGAGCTGAACGCCGGTTCCCCCCCGCTGCGCGAGCTGCGCGAACTCAACGCCGCCTTCGAACAGGCCCAGCTCTCGCTGGGCGAGGAGCTGCAGCGCGAGCAGGCACGGGCACAGGCCCTCAGTGCCGAGGTCGAGCGCCGCAACGAAGCGCTGCGCGCCGCCGAGCTGGCGCTGCGCGCCCAGCAGCGCGAACTGGCGGCGCTGAGCCGGCACGATGCGCTGACCGGCCTGGCGAACCGGCGCGAGTTCGATGATGCGCTGCGCCGCGAGTTCAAGCGCGCGCAGCGCCTGCAGAGCCAGCTGGCGCTGGCGGTGATCGATCTGGATTCCTTCAAGCGCTTCAACCAGACCGAGGGCCATGCCGCCGGCGATGCGGCACTGCAGGCCTTTGCCGCGCTGCTGGGCGAGCGCTTCAAGCGCGATACCGATATGGCGGCCCGGCTGGGCGGCGAGGAGTTCGTCGTGCTGCTGCCGGGGCTGGATCTGGCCGAATCGCAGGCCTTGCTGGAGCAGCTGCGCGAGGACTGGCGCGCCCAGGCGCCGCAGCATGCCGGCAGCCAGAGCGCCGACCAGCGGCTGACGGTCAGCATAGGCCTAGCCGCGCTCTCGCCGCTACGCCCCTATCTGAGCCCGCAGGCCCTGATGCAGGCGGCCGACGAGGCGCTCTACATCGCCAAGCACACCGGCCGCGACCGGCTCAGCCTGGCGGCATGAGGCCGGCGCGGCCCTGGGTCAGCGGCCGCGCTCCTGGGCCTCGGCCAGCTGCTCGCTGACGCGGCGCGCGGCGCGCAGCACCAGGGTCTCATCGAGCTGGGCCTGGGGGGCGATGTCGCGGGCAACCTCCTCGATCTGCTCGGGTGCCTGCATCAGCGCCCAGGCCATCACCGAGATGGCCAGCACGCTGCGGCGCTGCACCACGTCGGGCATCAAGAGGCTGTGTTGCACATGCACATGGTGGCGCACGCTGGCCACCGCGGCCGGCGCCAGGCCCCAGCTCTCGCACAGCGCCGCGCCCAGCGCGTCATGGCTGACGCCGAAGGCCGTGTGTTCCAGCTGCACCAGTTCGGCATCGTTCTGCGCGGCACGCAGCATCGCCGGGTAGTGGGCTGGCGCATGGCGGTACAGCACCGCCTTGCCGCATTCCTCGAACAGGCCGGCCGAGTGGGCCGCCCAGGGGTCCACGCCCAGCATCTGGCCCATACGGCCCATCAGGATGCCGCGCTGCGAGGCGCGCGCCCACACCGGCTCCAGCTCGGCCGCCGGCGGGAAGGCCGCCCGCAGGCCCATCTCGAAGGTGATGGCTGCCACCTCGCGCATGCCCAGGTAGGTGAGGGCCTGGTGCACCGTCTGCACCCTGCCCTGCAGGCCGTAGAGTGAGGAGTTGACCGCCTTCATCACCGCCGCGGCCAGGGCCATATCGGTCTCGACCAAGGACGAGATCGCCGGCAGGTCCACATCCTCGGCCGCCATTAGCAGCGAGAGCTTGACCAGCACCTCGGGCTGGGTGGGGATCTCGATGTCCAAGGTTCGCAGTTCTGGATCTACAGGCATGGTGGGCAGGGGCGGCGGTTGTGCGCTTGATCTTAGCGGCTGTACATGAACGACGGGGCAAGCATTTGTCATCGTGCGCCCGGGGCCTTCACAGCCGCAGCGCGTCCCAGCCGGTCTTGAGGATGAGGGCGCCGACCACCAGTACGAACATGCCGCGCACAAAGCCAGCCCCGTGCTTGAGCGCCATTCTCGTGCCCAGCAGGCTGCCGACAATATTGGTCAGCGCCATCACCGCCGCGATATGCCACCAGACATGGCCCTTCATCGCGAACAGCAGCAGGGCCGAGGCGTTGGTGGCGGTGTTCAGCAGCTTGGCGCTGGCCGAGGCATGCAGGAAATCGAAGCCCAGCAGGCGCACGAACAGGAAGACAAAGAAGCTGCCGGTGCCGGGGCCGAAGAAGCCATCGTAAAAGCCTATCGTCAGGCCGATCGCACTGGCCAGCAGCGCCTGCGCACGGCCGCTGTGGCGCGGCTCGTGATGCCGGCCCAGATCCTTCTTGAACAGGGTGTAGGCCAGCACCCCCAGCAGGATCAGCGGCAGGGCCTTGCGCAGGCCGCCGGGGCTGACCAGGGTGACCGTCCAGGCGCCCAGGAAGCTGCCCAGCAGCGCCGCCGCCGCCGCCGGCGCCAGCGCATCCCAGGGCAGCTTCACCCGCTTCGCATACTGCAGCGTGGCCCAGCCCGTGCCCCAGATCGCCGCGCCCTTGTTGGTGCCGAACAGGGTGGCCGGCGCGGTGGCCGGAAACACGCTGAACAGGGCCGGTACCAGGATCAGACCGCCGCCGCCGACCACCGCATCGATGAAACCCGCGAACAGGGAGGCCAGGGCGACGGTCAGCAGTTCAAGCATTCAGCGGGGCAGGCAGGGAAGGAAAAACGAGGGGCCAAAGAAAACGGGCACCGAATCGGTGCCCGTGAATTGTGACAGTGTCACTGTATTCGTTTGAATTGCTTTGGCTTGTCTTTGTCTCCTCAGCCCCGCCTGGCAATCACTGTTCGCACAGAGCTTGCATCGAGTGATGCGAATGTAGAGAGCCCAGCCCATGCACGCACTTGGGGTTTTCACCCGCTCTTGCGCACCAAGACGAGGATGTTTGCATGCGCTTACTTTTTATAAGTGCCAATGAAAATGGCTATTGCGTCAGGATGATGACGCACGGAACTTGCTCATTGGGGCGAACAACGCCCCCGCCCGGCCGACGGCTTGGGTGTGGTGTTTGCGCAAATTGCCGCGCCGGCAAGCGACTCAGGGACGCTGCACGGCCGGCTTGGTGGCGGCGCCGGAGCCCGCCGACAGCCGGCTGCTGACCGGCAGATTACGCCAGGCGCGCCGTCCCGCCAGCAGCACGCCCAGCACGGCGGCGGCGAAGTTCAGCAAGCCCCAGAACGGCGGCAGGCCGGAGACCAGCAGCAGCTCGGTGGTGGTCATGCGGCCCAGCATGGCCTGGTTGGAGGCGTCAAGCAGGCCGAACAGCACCGCGGCCAGCCAGCCCAGCAAGAGGCCGGTGAAGCACCAGGTGGTGGTCGGCTTGCTGCCGCGCCGCAGCGGCCGCACGGTGATATAGCTCCACACCAGGCTGAGCAAATAGACCGGCAGCGCGTGCAGCCCCGCCGCGACCCACTCCTGCAGCAGCGGCTGCTGCAAGCCCAGGCGCCGCAGCAGCGGATGGATAGGCGGCAGCATGCCCAGCAGATGAATCATCAGCAAGAGCACGCCGACCAGTACCAGGCCGGAAAAGAAGGCAGCGGGGCGACGCATTGATCTCATGGTGTTCGCATTCTGTGCCCATTACGGGCTCGGTGGTGTGCGCCCATCCCGCAGGGCAGGGGCCTAGCCCTGCACGCGGTGGGACGGCAGCAGCAATTGTTCACGCTCGGCGAGGAATCGCTCGAAACCCTGCCACAGCGGCTGGTAGCGCGCCGGGCAGGCGTCAAGCGCCTGCAGCGCCAGCAGGGCTGACTCCAGGCTGGACAACTGGCCGCTGCGCTGCGCCTTGCGAATGCGGTAGCGCGAGACCGCTTGCTCGGCCGCCAGGCTCAGCCGCGGCAGGGCCTGCAGCGGCGGGTTCAGATGCAGCAGCAGCCGGCTCTTGCGCCAGGTGCCGTCCAGCAGCACCAGGCGCAGCTGTTCCGGCGGTGGCGGTGCCAGCGCCGGGGGTGGCAGGGCCGGCGCCACGGCCGTGCCGGGCGGGTCCGGCGGGTAGAGCAGCCAGGGCTGGCGCGGGCGGCCCTGGGCATCCGGGCCCCGCAGCAGCGCCTGCAGCGCCGCGGGTTCGAAGCGCTCGCCGACCACCAGACGACAGCCGGCCAGCGACAGGGCCAGCAGCGGCGCCGTGCCCTTCTGGTGGCCCTGCTCCAGCGGATGCTGCAGGATCAGCAGCTCCACCGGGCTGGCGATACGCTGCGGCACGAAGCGGCACAGGCAGCCGCGCAGCGGCCAGGCGCAGCGGCTGCACAAGGAGCGGGAAGACGAACCGGCCGGCACGCGCTCAGCCCGGCTGCCAGGCGTCGAGCAGGGCCATCAGGCGGGCCACATCGACCGGCTTGGCCAGTACCGCGTCGAAACCGGCCGAAAGCGGCGCACCCAGTGCCAGCACCGGGCAGCCCTGCAGGGGTGCGGCGGCGCGCAACTGCTGCAGCTGCGCCGCGCCATCGCTGGCCGGATGATCCAGATCGAGCAGCAGCACATCGGGCCGCTGCGCGGCCGCCAAGCGCAGGCCCTCGTCCAGGCCCAGCGCCGCCAGGCAGCGCAACTCGGGACGCAGCAGCATGATGTTCTGCAGCAGGCTCAGGCTGGCCGGCTGGTCGGCGATGCACAGCAGGGTCCAGGGCCGCGGCGCCGCGGCCCTCGCGGCCACAGGGGTCTGGTCGGGCGCCAGCGGCAGCTCGATCCAGAAGCTGCAGCCCGCCGCCGCCTGGCCGTCGACGCCGATGCGTCCGTCCATCAGCTCGATCAGGCGCTTGGCGATGGCCAGGCCTATGCCCGAACCCTCGATCGCCGAGCGGTCGGCGTCGAGGCGCTCGAAGGGCACGAACAGGCGGGCGCACTGCTCGGCCGTGAGCCCCAGCCCCTGGTCGCTGATGCTCAGGCGCAGCCGTCCCTCCTGCTGCTGCAGGTCCAGCCCCACCAGTCCGCCGCTGCGGTTGTACTTGACCGCGTTGGACAGCAGATTGAGCAAGACCTGCTTGAGCCGCATCGCATCGGCCCAGAGCATCAGCTCCCCCTCCGGTGGTGCCGGCAGGCGCACGCCGCGCGCCTTGGCCTGCGGCCCCAGCAGGGTCAGGCAGCTGCGCAGCAGGGGCTGCAGCGCAACGCGCTGGCAGACCACCTGGAACTTGCCCGACTCGATGCGCGCCAGGTCCAGCACCTCGTTGATCAGGGCCAGCAGATGCTCGCCGGCCTTGATGATCTCGCCTGCATAGTCCTGCTCGCTGGCCGAGCGTGGCTGCAGGGCCAGCAGCTGGCCGAAGCCCAGAATGGCATTCAGCGGCGTGCGCAGCTCATGACTCATGCGTGAGAGGAACTCGCTCTTGGCGGCATTGGCCCGCTCCGCCTCCTGCTTGGCATGCAGCAGCTCGGCGGTGCGCTCGCGCACCCGCTGCTCCAGCTGCTCGTTGGCCTCGGCCAGCGCCTGCTGGGCACGCAGCCGCTCGCTGATATCGGTGATGCTGCCGCGCACCAGGCGCTGGCCCGGCGCCGGCAGCCGCGCCAGCCGCACCTCGCAGGCCAGCGCATGGCCATCGGCATGGCTGTGGGTCCAGTCGAACACCGGCCGTTCCCCGGCCAGTGCGCGCTCCAGCCAGTGGCGGGCCAGCTCGGCGCTGGGGCGGCCATCAGGCTGGCTGGCCGGGCTCATCTCCACCGGCCCCAGCGCCAGCAGCTGCTCGCGGCTGCGGCCGAACAGGCGGGCGGCGTTCTCGTTGACCTCGATATAGCGGCCGGCATCGAGGTCGAAGACGACGATGGCCTCCGGCGCCGCCTCGATCTGCATCCGAAAGCGCTGCTCGCTGGCGGCCAGGGCCAGCGCGGCGCGGCGCCGCTCGGTCACATCCAGCGTCGTGCCGTGCATGCGCAGCGGCTGACCCTCGGCATCACAGACGAGCCGGCCGACCTCCTCAAGTACCCGCTCGCCATCGGGCCGCATGACCCGGAACTCGGCGCGATAGGGTTCGCGCCCGCCACTGGCGATTGCCTGCTGCAGGGCCTGCTGCACCTGCGGCCAATCCTGCGGATGGACCAGGGAGCGGAACAGCGCATCGCTGGGCTCGACCGAGCCGGGCGCAAAACCGAAGAGCCGGAACTCCTCGTCCGACCAGAGCGCCTGGCGGCTGCGCAGATCGAGGTTCCAGTGGCCCAGATGGGCCAGTGCCTGGGCTTCCGCCAGCAAGGCCTCGCTGCGGGCCAGCTCGGCGCGGGCGGCGCGGCGTTCGGTGACATCGCGCAGCACCGCCATATAGGCCGGCACCCCGCCAAGCACCATGCGCGCCGGGCTGACATCGGCAAAGAAGATCGCGCCGTCGCTGCGCCTGAACACCAGCTCCTGCACCAGGCTGAAGTCGCCACGCTCGAATCGCTCAAAGGCCTTGAGCACCCGCGCATGGTGCTCGGGCGGATGCAGGTCCAGCGGGCGCATCGTCAGCAGAACCTCGAGCGTGTAACCCAGCATGCGGCAGGCCGCCGGATTGGCCGCCACCAGGCAGCCGCTCTCTACCTCAGCCACCAGGATGCCCTCCGGCACCTGGTCGTAGATGCTGCGCAGCATCGCTTCGCTCTCGACCAGCCGGCGCTCCAGCTCGCGCAGCCTGCCGGGTTCGTTCGAGGCAGGCTCGTCGCTGGCCGGGGCTGGGGAGACGGGCGGGAGGGACATGGTGGCGGGCGTGGCTGTCGCGGCGAGTATCAGCGAGGCACTGCTGACCCGGCAAGTCAGCGCCGCAGCAGCGGGCTGCGGTCCAGCCTGTCCTCGATCAAGGCCATCATCTCGCGGTAGGCCGGCGCCTCGATGCTGCCGAAGCGCTGGGCAAACTCGCGCCGGCTCAGGAACTGCGGCAGATCGGCCACATCGGGCAGCAGGTCGGCCTCGCTCAAGGGTTGGCTCAGGCGTGGCTGCAGCGCGTCGGGACGCTGCACCGCCAGCAGGCCGAAGCGGGTGCCGGCCCGGTCGGCCGCAATATCGTTGAAGCTGAAGCCGCTGCCATGCTGGGCATCGGCCTGCTCCTTGTAGACCCCGATTGCGTCGGCCAGCGGCCCGCCCCCCGCAGCCGCCAGTGCGGCCGAGACCAGGAAATGCTGGGCAAAGTCATCGCGCCCCTGCAGGGTCACCCGCAGCCGGCGGGGCTGCGGCCAGTCCTTCGCATCGGGCAGCACATCGGCCACCCGGCGGCCCAGCACATAGAAGGCCAGGTTCAGCGTCGCGGCCTGGCGCTCATCGGCCAGGCTGCCACCGGCGGCCGCCCGCTTGTGCGCCAGCTGCAAGGCCTCGGACAGCAGCTCGGCCAGCGAGGCCGATGCGGCCCGGTTCGGCTGCTGGCTCCAGTGCGCCAGCCAATCGCTCTGCGCCCGCAGCGCCTGCTGCAGCGCTGCCGGCACCAGCGTGCTGAGCACACGACGGTAGCTGTCGGCCTGCCATTGGTAGATCAGCAAGACATAGCCGGGCTGGACGCTGACATGCCGCACCAGCTCGCGGGCCAGGCGCACCTCCTCGCGTCCGCCCAGCTGCCGCAGCAGCAGCTCCCGGCCCAGCCCGGCCAGCCAGGCCGGTACCGGCAGGCGGCCTAGGCGCAGGCGCTCGACCGTCGGCAGGCCACCGGCGGCCAGCAGCTCGGCCTGCACATTGAGCCAGAACGGGCCGCCGAGGGCCAGCGAGCCGTTCAGCTGCGCCTGGCCATTGCTCAGCAGCAGGCGCACCGCCGCCGGCCGGCCCGGCGCCTGCCAGGCCAGCAGCTGGTTCAGCAGCAGCTCGATTTCGCTGGCATCGATGCGCAGCGTGCGCAGGCTGCCCGAGGGAAAGCGGCGCGGGTCGTTGATGCGCAGAAAGCGCTTGACCCGCGCCACATCGGCCGGGGCGATGCCGGCCGCCTGCGGCGCCAGCAGTGGCTGGGTCTGCACAGCCAGGCCCAGCGCCATCACCAGGCCGGCCAGCAGGGCGGCCGCCAGCAGCACCAGCCATCGAGTCTTCGTCCATCTCATGCGGCCGCAGTCTGCCAGCTTTGCGCCGGCGGGTCGGCACGACAATCACCCCATGCCCTCCCGTGCCCCCGACAGCGACCTGCCCTGGCCGCCGGATACCGCCACCCTGCGCCGTCTGTTCAGCGCCGAACGTCTGCTGGGCGGCCGCAGCCTGCTGGCCGTCGCGGCGGTGCAACTGCACCCGCAGGACCGTGCCGCCAGTGCCCGTGTGACGCTGGCGGACGGCGCGGTGCACGAGCTGCAGCTGCAGCTGCAGAGCCTGCCCGGTGGCACCGGCCGCGGGCGCTACAGCGCGCTGTGCAGCTGCGTCCAGGCCCGCTTCTGCGAGCATGCGGCGGCCGTCTTTCTGCGCCTGCAGGACGAGGCCGCCGAGCGCCAGCGCGAGCAGCATCTGCAGGACTGGACCCGCGCGCTGCGCCGTCGCGCCAGCCGCCAGGAGTTGCGCGCCCTGCCCGCGCTGGCCGAGCGCGATGCAGCCCGCCTGCTCGATGCCCTGCTGCAGGACGAGGCGCCGGACCTGCCGCCACCGACGTCCCCCGCCGCGTCTGACACCGGCACCGCCGGCCCCGTCGGCGAGCCCGCCCGCTTCCAGCCCCGGCTGCGCCTGCGCAGCTGGGGCCGCGGCGAGGGCCTGCTGGGCCTGGCGCCCACGGGCCGGATCGGCCCGCGCGGCGGCGTGGTGACGCTGGCCGAGGTGGACTGGCTGTATCAGACGGACAGCGGACTGCAGTGGCAGACCGCGGCCCCGCAGTCGCTGCTGAACAGCCGGCCGCCGGCGCTGCAGGCGGTAGACGGGCGTTGGCTGGCGCGCGATCGAGCGGCCGAGGCCGAGGCCTGCGAGCAGCTCTGGGCCAGCGGCCTGCTGCCGCTGCCCGCGGCCGCGCTGCAATGGCGCGACACCTCGGTGCAGCCGGCGGCCAGCGGGCCTGGCTGGACCCTGATCCAGGAAGAGCAGTTCGGCGCCTTCTGGCTGGAGCAGGTGCCCGCCTTGCAGGCCCAGGGCTGGCTGGTCGAGGCCCTGCCGGGTTTCGCCCATTGGCCGGTCGAGCTTGAGCAGGTGCAGCTCAGGATTGCGCCGCTGGCGCTGCCGCAGCGGCGCGGCGAGTGGCTGCTGAGTCTGGGCGTCGAGATCGAGGGCGAGTCGGTGGACCTCGCCCCGCTGCTGGCCGATCTGCTGCGGCGCGACCGGCGCTGGCTGCGGGCCGAGACGCTGGCCGCGATCGACGATGCCAGCCTGATCGTGCTGCATGCGCCGGGCGGGCGCCGTTTCCGGGCGCCGGCGCAGACGCTCAAGCCCATCGTCGCGGCCCTGATCGATCTGCTGGACGACGATGCGCGCGCGACCGCCGGCCCGCTGCCGCTCAGCGACTGGGATGCCGGCCGCCTGGAGCGGCTGGCCGATACACCCGGCCTGCAATGCTCTGGCGACGCCCCGCTGCGCCAGCTGGGCGAGCGCCTGCGGGCGCTGGCGCAGGCGCCGCAGGTCCAGGCGCCCGCCGGCCTGGGCCTGCAGCTACGCCCCTACCAGCTGCAGGGCCTCAGCTGGCTGCAGCAGCTGCGCGCCGCCGGTCTGGCCGGCATCCTGGCCGACGATATGGGCCTGGGCAAGACCGCCCAGGCCCTGGCCCATTTGCTGCTGGAGAAGCAGCAGGGCCGGCTGGACCGGCCGGCCCTGGTGGTGATGCCCAGCTCCCTGCTGTTCAACTGGCAGGCCGAGGCAGCCCGCATCGCGCCGGGACTGCGCCTGCTGGTCCTGCAGGGGCCGCAGCGCCAGCAGCATTTCGGCCGGCTGGGCCACTACGACCTGGTGCTGAGCAGCTATCCGCTGGCCTGGCGTGACATCGCTGCGCTGGCTTCGCAGCCCTGGCATCTGCTGATCCTCGACGAGGCCCAGGCGGTCAAGAACGCCGCCAGCCGCGCCGCCAAGGCTCTGCGCCGGCTCGACGCCCGCCACCGCCTTGCCCTGACCGGCACGCCGCTGGAGAACCATCTGGGCGAGCTGTGGGCGCATTTCGATTTCCTGATGCCGGGCTTTCTGGGTGATGCGCGCAGCTTCCAGCGCCTGTGGCGCAAGCCCATCGAGCAGGGCGGCGAGAGCCTGCGGGCCGAGGCGCTGGCGCGCCGGGTGCGACCCTTCATCCTGCGCCGGCGCAAGGCCGAGGTGGCCAGCGAGCTGCCGCCGCTGAGCGAGCTGCTGCAGCGCATCGAGCTGCAGGGCGCCCAGCGCGATCTGTACGAGAGCGTGCGGGTGGCGGCCGACAAGCAGGTGCGCAAGGTGCTGGCCGCCCAGGGCCTGGGCGCCAGCCGCATCACCGTGCTGGACGCCTTGCTGAAGCTGCGCCAGGTCTGCTGCGATCCGCGCCTGCTGGCGCGTGCGGGTCCGCCGGTGGCCAGCGCCAAGCTGGACCTGCTGATGGAGATGCTGCCGGCGCTGCGGGCCGAGGGGCGGCGGGTGCTGGTGTTCTCGCAGTTCAGCCGGCTGCTGGATCTGGTGGGTGAGGCGCTGGCTGTGGCCGGCCTGGCCTATTCATGCCTGAGCGGCGCGATCCCGGTGGCGCAGCGCGGCGCAATCGTGCGCAGCTTCCAGGCCGAAAACGGGCCGGGCCTGATGCTGGTCAGCCTGAAAGCCGGCGGGGTGGGACTGAACCTGACGGCGGCCGACACCGTCATCCATCTAGACCCCTGGTGGAATCCGGCGGTGATGGCCCAGGCCACGGCGCGGGCGCACCGCATCGGCCAAACGCGGCCGGTGACGGTCTATCAGCTGGTGGTGGCCGGCAGCATCGAGGAGCGGCTGCTGGTGCTGCAGCAGCGCAAATCGGCGCTGGCGGCAGCCATCGTGGGCAGTGACTCCGGCGATGAAGGCGCTGCGGCCCTCAAGTTCAGCGCCGCCGAACTGGACGCCCTGCTGGCGCCGCTGGGCCCGGCAGCCGGGGTGGCTGCCTGACGATCAATCAGCGCTTGCGGTCGAAGCGCAGGGCGCGGGCCAGGCTGCGGCGGTCACCGCCCAGGCTGTGGGCCTCGAAAGCCTCGTGCTTGCGGCCCTTGTCGGTATGAAGCTCCGGCACCGGCATGCGGGGTGCCTGGGATTCGCTACGGGGCTGGGATTTCATGGCTGGCGACCTTTCGCTGTCTGGCCTGTTACTGCTCAAAGCACCGCCTGAAGGCGGCGCGATGGGCAGACAACGCCAGGCCGGCCGCGCCGGTTGACTCGATCGCGCAACAAAATGCGACGGTAGGCTAAGCTGCGCCCGACGCTCAGACCATGGACCCCTCCACCCCCCCTTCTGCCGATGCCCTTCTGGTCGCCTGCCTGTGTGCGGCCTGGTGCCGGGTTTGCGACGACTATCACGAGGTGTTCGCCAGCCTGCGCCTGCGCCATCCGGCGCTGCGCTTCGTCTGGGTGGACATCGAGGATGACGCCGAGCTGGTGGACGAGCTGGAGGTCGAGACCTTCCCGACCCTGCTGATCGGTCGCGGCAGCGAGCTGCTGTTCCTGGGCCCGGTGCCGCCCCAGCTGGAGAGCGCCGAGCGCCTGCTGGCCGGCGCCGCCGGCCTGGCCGCACCCAGTAGTGCCGCCGGCCTGGCCCTCCTGCACCGCCTGCAGAACAGCTGCTGAACCGGCCCAGGCCGGCATTGGCGACAATCGCCAGCTTCCCAGCCCATCAAGCCTCCTGTCATGACGGTTCATCTGAAGAAATCCGCGCCCGCCGGCAGCGTCGCCATCACCGTGGTCGATCGCGCCGCCTTCCAGGCCCTGGCCCCCAAGCTGCCGGCCGCCACCCGCCACTGGCTGGCGACGCTGGGCTTTGTCGGCGCCGCCGACAGCCATGCCCTGGTTCCCGGTCCGGATGGCAAGCTGGGCCAGGTCTTCGCGGGCGTTGCCCACGCGAGCCACCCCTATGCACTGTCCGCACTGCCCAACGCATTGCCCGAAGGTGAGTACACGCTGACCGATAAAGGCCTGCGCCTGGGCGACGAGGCCGCGGCCCTGTCCTGGGAGCTGGGCAGCTACCAGTTCGACCTCTACAAGCCGCGCAGCCGCCAGCCGGCGCGCCTGCTGCTGGCCCCCACGCCCGAGGCCCAGCGCGGCCTGGCCCAGGCCACCGCGATGGCCGCCACCCGCGATCTGGTCAACACCCCGGCCGAGCATATGGGCCCCGAGGAGCTGGCCCGTGCCGCCCAGATGCTGGCCAAGCAGCATGGTGCCAAGTTCAGCCAGATCAGCGGCGAGGCGCTGCTGAAGAAGGGGTTCCCGGCCATCCATGCGGTCGGCCGCGCCTCCACCCGCGCGCCGCGCCTGATCGAGCTGAACTGGGGTTCGCCCAAGGCGCCGCTGCTCAGCATCGTTGGCAAGGGCGTCTGCTTCGACACCGGCGGCCTGGACATCAAGCCGGCCGACGGCATGCGCCAGATGAAGAAGGATATGGGCGGCGCCGCCAATGCCCTGGGCCTGGCCGGCCTGATCATGGCCTGCCAGCTGCCGGTGCGCCTGCAGGTGCTGATCCCGGCGGTGGAGAACTCCATCGCCGGCAATGCCTACCGCCCTGGCGATGTGATCAAGACCCGCAAGGGCCTGCATATCGAGATCGGCAACACCGATGCCGAAGGCCGAGTGGTGCTCAGCGATGCGCTGACCTATGCCAGCGAGGGCAAGCCCGAGCTGATCATCGATCTGGCGACGCTGACCGGCGCCGCCCGCGTGGCCCTGGGCGCCCAGCTGCCGGCCCTGTTCAGCAAGCACCACGATACCGCCCGCGACTTGGTCGACCTGGGCCTGAAGCTGGATGACCCGTTGTGGCATATGCCGCTGTGGGCGCCCTACAAGGCCGGCATCGAGAGCACGATCGGCGACATCGTCAACACCGGGAAAAGCGCGCTGGCCGGCGCGATCAACGCGGCCCTGTTCCTCGAGTACTTCGTGCCCGAGAACCAGGACTGGCTGCATATCGACCTGTTCGCCTGGAACGACACGGCCCGCCCGGGCCGCCCGATCGGCGGCGAGGCGCAGACGATTCGCACGCTCCTGGCCTATCTGGAGCAGCGCTTCAGCGGCTGAACGGCGCGCACGGCCGGCCGGCTCAGCCGGCGCCGCTGATCCAGCCGGCCGCCTTCTCCGCAATCATCAGCGTCGGCGCATTGGTGTTGCCGCTGGTGATGGTCGGCATCACGCTGGCATCCACCACCCGCAGCCCGGCCACGCCGCGCACCCGCAAGCGGCTGTCCACCACGGCCATTGCGTCATCGTCCCGGCCCATCTTGCAGCTGCCGACCGGGTGGAAGATGGTGGTGGCGATGTCGCCGGCCAGGCGGGCCAGCTCGGCATCGCTCTGGTACTGCGGGCCGGGCTTGTATTCCTCGGGCCGGTACGGCTCAAGAGCCGGCTGGGCGACGATGCGCCGGGTCAGGCGCAGGCTCTCGGCGGCAATGCGCCGGTCCTGCTCGGTGCTCAGATAGTTGGGCGCGATGGCCGGCGCCTGCTGCGGATCGGCCGAGCGTATCTGCACCGTGCCGCGGCTGCTGGGCCTGAGATTGCAGACGCTGGCGGTGATCGCGTTGAAGCGGTGCAGCGGCTCGCCGAAGGCCTCCAGCGACAGCGGCTGCACGTGGTACTGCAGATCGGGCCAGGCCTGTTCAGGGCTGCTCCGGGCAAAAGCCCCCAGCTGCGAGGGCGCCATGCTCATCGGCCCGCTGCGCCGCAGCAGGTACTCCAGACCGATGCGGGCCTTGCCCCAGGGCGTGGCGGCCAGGGTGTTGAGCGTGCGAGCGCCCTGCACCTTGAAGACCGCACGGATCTGCAGATGGTCCTGCAGATTGGCCCCCACGCCCGGCAGATCGGCGCGCACCTCCAGGCCCAGGCCCTGCAGCAGCGGCGCCGGCCCCAGACCGGAGAGCTGCAGGATCTGCGGCGAGCCGATCGCGCCCGCCGCCAGCAGCACCTCGCCGCCCGGCTTGAGTGCCACCGTCTGCAGCGCACCGTCGCCACGGCGCAGCAAGACACCGCTGCAGTGCAGGCGGCCGTCGAAGCGGCCCAGCACCAGGCGCTGCGCCTGGGTCTCGGTCCACAGCGTCAGGTTGGGCCGCTGCAGCGCCTCGGGGCGCAGAAAGGCCTTGGCGGTATTCCAGCGCCAGCCACTGCGCTGATTGACCTCGAAATAGCCCACCCCCTCGTTGTTGCCGCCGTTGAAGTCCTCGGTCGCCGGAATGCCAGCCTGGACGGCGGCCTCGGCAAAGGCGTTCAGCACCGGCCAGGAGAGGCGCTGGCGCTCGACCCGCCACTCGCCACCGGCACCATGCAGCTCGCTGGCGCCACGCCAGTGGTCCTCATGCCGCTTGAACACGGGCAAGACCTGGTCCCAGCGCCAGGCCGGATCGCCGCAGGCCTCGGCCCAGGCCTCGTAGTCGCGCGCCTGGCCGCGCATATAGATCATGCCGTTGATGCTGGAGCAACCGCCCAGCACCTTGCCGCGCGGGTAGCGCAGCGAGCGGCCGTTGAGGCCGGCATCCGGCTCGGTCTTGAAGCACCAGTCGGTGCGCGGATTGCCTATGCAGTAGAGATAGCCGACCGGGATGTGGATCCAGTGGTAGTTGTCGCGCCCGCCGGCCTCCAGCAGCAGCACCTGCTTGCGGCCGTCCTCGCTGAGGCGCTTGGCCAGCAGGCAGCCGGCCGTGCCGGCGCCGACGATGATGTAGTCGAAGCTCATGCAGCGATGCTGAACCAAGCCGCTCGTCTGGGCAAGGGTCAGGTCATGCCTGGAGTCAGCGCACCAGATGCGAAGCCAGCACCGGGAAGAGCTTGGTCAGGCCGTCGGCCAGCAGCTCCACCGCCAGCGCAGCCAGGATCAGGCCCATCAAGCGGGTCATGATGTTGATGCCGGTTTGTCCCAGCGCGCGGGCAATGCGGCCGGCGGCAGAGAACACCGCGAAGCTGACCAGGCCGACCACGACGCCGTAGCCGACCAGCACCCCCTGCTCCCACCAGTGCCGTGTCTTCTCGGCATAGATGACCATGGTCGAGATGGTGGCCGGGCCGGTCAGCAGCGGTATGGTCAGCGGCACGACCGCGATGCTGGCGCCGGCATCGACCTTGTTCGAGCCCTCGCTGACATCTTCCTTGCGTGCTTCGGCCGGCTGGGCATTGAGCATCTGCAGCGCGCTGATCAACAGCAAGGTGCCGCCGCCGACCTGGAAGCTGGCCAGCGAGATGCCGAAGAACTCGATCACCTTGAGACCGGCCAGCGCGCTGATGGACACGACCAGAAAGGCGGTGAAGGCGCTGACCCGGATGGTGCGCTGGCGCTGTTCACGCGAGAAGCTCTGCGTGAAGTGGATGAAGAAGGGCACGACGCCGATCGGGTTGACGATGGCCAGCAGGGCGATCAGGGGTTTGAGCAGGTCCATCGCGTCATTGTGGTGTGTCGGCCAGGCCGCGCAAATAGGCCAGACCCTGGGCCGCGCGCGGCCCATACCAGCTGAGCAGCTCGCCATCGACCAGGCGCACCCGCGCCTGCGGGCACAGGGCCTGGGCCAGTGCCAGATGCTCGGCGCCGAAACGGTAGGGCTCGGAGCTCAGCAGCAGCTCGTCGATGCCGGGCAGCCAGGCCTCGTCGCCGGCCAGCACCGGATAGCGGGCCGCACCCTGCGCCCCGCCCTCAATCGCCGGCCAGTTCTGCCAGCCCACCTGAGCCAGCATGCGGGCGATATAGGTGTCGCGTGCCACCGTCATCCAGGGCTCGCGCCAGATCAGATAGAGCACGCGGCGGGCCGGCCAGATCCGCGCGGCGCAGGCGGCCAGCTCGTGCTGCAAGGCCTCGGCCAGCGTCGCGGCGCGGGCCGCGACACCGGGCAGATGGCCGAAGGCCTGGACCAGCTGCGCCAGCAGGTCCAGGTTGTCGGCCGGCCCCAGCGGGTGCGTGATGAGGATATTGGGCACGAAGGCACGCATCACGCTCACCGTCTCGAGCCGGTTCTCGTCCACATTGACGATCACATGGCTGGGTGCCAGGCGGCGCAGCTTGTCCAGATTGACGTCCTTGGTGCCGCCGACTTTGGGTACGTCTGCGACGGCCTCGGCCGGATGGATGCAGAAGCCGGTGCGCGCCACCAGCCAGGGGCCGAGGCCCAGCGCGAGCAGCAGCTCGGTGATCGAGGGCACCAGGCTAGCGATGCGGGGTGCTGCAGCGGGCGGCGTCACAGGCTCTCGTCCGCCGGATCGCGCAGCGCCAGAAAGACCGCGCAGCAGCCGCGCAGATAGATCAGTCCCGGCAGCACCAGGGCCAGCGCGAAAACCGCGCCGCCGCCTATCAGCGCCGCCATGCCATGGCCGGAGGCCGCCACCGGCGCGCCGGCGGCGCCCAGGCTGCGCAGGCCATGGCCGAACAGACCGGCCATCAGATGCTGGGGCGGCAGATTGACGCCGGTGACCCAGACCGCTGCCAGCGCTGTGATGCGCCCGCCGCTGATCACGACGAAGCTGACCAGCGCGCTGACCAGGGCCGTCAGCAGCAGCACCGCGGCCATCAGCAGCGCGGCGTCCAGCAGCTCATGGCGCAGCTGGCGGCGCTGCTGGCTCAGCGTGCTGCGCACACCCTGCCCGGCCCAGATTGAGGGGCCGGTCAGAGGGCCGACCAGCACGGTCAGCGCCAGCGCGATCAGGCCCAGGCTGAGCACCGCCACCGGCACCAGCAGTCCGAATAGCGGCACCCCCAGCCAGGGCAGGCGGGCCAGCCACAGCAGGCCGGCCAGCGCGGCGGCCACCAGCAGCAAGAGGCTCAGCACCCCGGCCAGGCTCAGCAGCACCCGGTGTCCGCTGCGCAGCGCGTCACCCCAGGCGTCCTGCACATCGCGCACCGGGCGGCCCAGGGCCTGGTCCATCAGCAGCAGGCCGGTGGTGTTGACCCCATAAAAGGCGACAGCCAGGGCCGTTGCGGCCCAGCCCAGGGCCCAGTAGCTCTCCTCGCGGGCCAGCGCGCTATCGGCCATGGCCAGCAGCAGGCCGCTGATGCAGAAGGTCATCAGCAGCGCGAACAGGGCAGGGCCGTTGCGCAGCGCGTCCAGGCTGGCAAGCACGCGCTGTAGCGCCGGAAGCGTGATCTTGGAGGGCATGGGCAGGCAGTCGGTGGGCGGCATCATAGCCAGCACCCGGCCAGGCACCCGACAGACCGCTGCACGACAGGGCGGGCCGGGCGGCCGATCTTGCGGGTTTTCTCTCAGAAGCTGAAAAACAACAGTCAGCCCTTGCCTAGTGTGCCGGCCTAGACCCATCGCCCATAATCGTTTACCTGTGTCTGGCAGCCGCACCCTCGCTTGAATGGTTCACGATGGAGAAGCTCCACATGGTTTTTATTGGGTATTGAAAGGGCTTCCCCATGGGAAACAAGCTTTATGTGGGCAATCTGGCCTACAGCGTGCGTGACGAATCGCTGCAAGAAGCGTTCGGTCAATTCGGCACCGTGACCTCCGCAAAGGTCATGATGGATCGTGACACCGGCCGTTCCAAGGGCTTCGGCTTCGTGGAAATGGGTTCGGATGCCGAGGCGCAAGCCGCCATCAACGGCATGAACGGTCAGGCCTTGGAAGGTCGCGCCATCGTGGTGAACGAGGCCCGTCCTCGTGAAGAGCGTCCGGGCGGCTTCGGCGGCGGCGGTCGTTCGGGTGGCGGCGGCTTCGGCGGCGGTGGTCGCTCGGGTGGCGGCGGCTACGGCGGCGGCGGTGGTGGCGGCTACGGCGGCGGTGGCCGTTCGGGTGGCGGCGGCTACGGCGGCGGCGGTGGTGGCGGCTACGGCGGCGGCGGTGGCCGTTCGGGTGGCGGCGGCTACGGCGGTGGCCGTTCCGGCGGCTACTGAAGCCGGGGCAGCCACGATGCTGCCCACACAGAGAGAAGGCGCCTTGCGGCGCCTTTTTTCATGGGTCTTCGTCTTCTTTGCGCCTGCGCGCCCTCAAGGCGCTGCACCAAACACCAGCTTGACGAAGAGTTCGCGCCGCCTTTCGCCGCCGGCCTCGTCGGCACGGCTCCAGCCCAGGCTCAGCGACTGCGCCAGGCTGCGACGATGCTGGAACATCAGGGAGTCGCTGCGCTGGCGCTCGTCGACGCTGTGCGGCCCGCTGGCCGGGCCGGCACGGCGGTAGTGCGAGCGCTGGCTGATCGCGCGCAGGCTGTCGCGCGGACCGAGGTGCAACACCGACAGCAGCTGCGCCGCCGCCTCGCTATAGGCCCTTGCACCGCCCTGCTCGGCGCGCACGAAGCCGCGCTCCAGCAGCGGCTCCAACTCCAGCCACAGCCCCGCCGGCAGGGCCCAGCGCAGCTTGGCCTCCAGCAGATACCAGCGCCCCGCAGCCACCCGGTCGACCTCGGCATCGAGCCGGCGCCCGGTCTCCACCTCCGCGCCCAGCCAGGCCAGCCAGGGCGCCGGGTTGCTACCCGCGCCCAGCGTCAGGGTGCGCAGACTGTGCAGTCGCCCGCCAGCCCGCGCGCGCTGGCGGTCCAGACCCAGATGGCCGTAAAGCTCGCTATTGCGCGCGCTGGTGAGCCAGAAGCCGGGCTGCAGACGCTGCTCGATCAGCTCGCCAGCGGCCACCCCATGCCGGGCATCGGCCAGGCTGCGGGTCTGCTGCAGGCGCAACTGGGCCTCCAGCTCGTAGAGGGGCAGCGCCGCCCAGGGCGAAGCCAGCTGCCCGCCTAGGCGCCGGGCCAGCTGGACCTCGACGCGCCGGAAGCCGGACTGGGCCACAAAGCCCAGATCATTGGCGAAGCGCGGGCTGATCTGCTCGTAGAGCAGCGAGCGGCTCCATGTCTCGCTGCGGTGCTGCCAGAGCAGCCAGCCGCGCTGGCCGGACTCGGCCGCCTGGCGCTGCGGCAGGCCCTCGGCGTCGAAGCCGCTGCTGTTGCGCGATAGCAGCCATTGCCCGCGCAGCTGGTCCTGCTCGCCGAGGCGCCAAGCCGCCTCGGCGCCCAGCACGGCCGAGCGGGCACCGTCGCTGCGCTGGCGCAGGCCGGCCAGCGCGCCCAGCCCCATTGCCTCCAGATGCATGCGGGTGCGGGCAAAGCTGGCCTGGCTGGCAAGGCGGTCCTGGTAGACCTCGGTGCCATAGGCATGCGGTCGCAAGACCTGGCCCCCGCCCGCATCCCGCAGGCTCAGCCAGGTGGCCTGCGCACCGGCGCCGCGCCAGCTTGCGCGCAGCCCCCAGTCGGGGTCGGCGATGGCGCGGCTGTGAAAGGCCGGCAACGCCCGCCGTCCTTCCTCCTCGTCCGGATTGCCGAGGCCGACGATGTCGCTGCTCTCCAGGAAGAAGGGGCGCTTCTCCGGCACCGAGAGTGCAAAGCGGCTGCCGCCCGCCAGCTGCGGACGGTCCAGCTCGACCTGGGAGAAATCGGGGTTCAGCGTTGCGTCGATCACCCAGTCGGCGCGCGGTCGCCACTTCAGCTCGGCACCCAGGCTCAGCTGACGCTTTCGTGGCGCGTCCGGGGACCGGCTGTCGCGCCAGCTGAGCTCGGGCCGCAGGGTCCAGAAGCTGCGCTCCCGCGCCCGCGCCAGCAGCGGCGCCAAGCCGCCCAGCGGCTGCAGCTCGGCGATGAAGCTCAGCGCCTCGCTGCTCAGCGGGGCGCTGACCAGCAGATGGCTGGCCTCGCGCGGCACGCTGCGCGTCACCATCAGCCGCCAGTCGGCCGCCCCCTCGGCAGCGAAGCGCAGGGCCGCCAGCGGCCAGCGCAGCTCGACGCTGTAGCCATCGTCCAGGCGCTGCACGGCCGCCTGCAGCTCGAAGTCGGGGGCGAAATCCTCGACATCATCGTCAGCGGTAAAGACGCCGTCGGCCAGCACGCCGGCCGCATTGATGCGCACGAACTGCGCCGAGCGGCGCAGGCCCACCGGGTCGATCAGCACGGCAACGAAGTCCTGATCGCGGCGCACCTGGTCGCGGCGCGTCAGCGGTGCGCGTATCAGGGCCGGCGCATCGTCGTAGGCTCTCAGGCCGAAGATCAGGGCATCGTCGTCGACCAGCAGCTGCACCGTGGTGCGCCAGCGCGCCGGCTGGCGGTCTTCGGGCAGAAACTGCTGGAAGGCGTCGAAGACCGGCGCCTGGTGCCAGGCGGCCTCGTCGAGCCGCCCGTCGATCTGCGGGCGGGCCTCCTGCGGCCCGAGGCTGTAGGCGTGCAGCCGGGCAGCATCGGCCACACCGGCGCACAGCAGCGCCGCCAAGGCGCTGCCAAGCAAGCGTTGTTGCATGAACGGAATTTCGTTGCGGGCGCCGGCCTTGTCGGGCACGGGCGCCGGATGGCGTGACACTGATGAGGACGCTGACTTAAAACATCAGCGCATCAGGGGGTTTGCGGGCGCAAGCCTCGCTAGCAGGGATGAAGAACCTTCAACATGGCCACCTCCTTGGCGAAGCCCAAGGCCCGCCGCAACAAGGCGCGCAGTGTATGTCGGCCGCCGGCAGCGCCGCCAGTGCCGGCGTTGCAGCGGGCCAACGCCCGGCGGCAGGGTCTCAGTGGCCGGCGCCCTCGCCCTGGCGGTGCTTGCGCGGCCGGCCGGCCAGCAGCCGGTCGTACAGCGCGTTGGGCAGCAGGCGCAGCAGCTTGGCCACCACGCCCATCTGCCAGGGGATGGTGCGGTAGCTGGCACCGGCCGCTATCGCCTCGAATGCGCGCGCCGCAAAGTCCTGCGGCTGCATCAGAAAAGGCATCTTGTAGCGGTTCTGCCGGGTCAGCGGCGTATCGATATAGCCAGGCAGTATCGTGACCACCTGCACGCCATCGGGCCGGCACTCGCCGCGCAGGCTCTCGCAGTAGCTGATCACCGCCGCCTTGCTGGAGCAGTAGCCGGCATGGCCGGGCAGGCCGCGTATGCCGGCCACGCTGGCGATGCCCACCAGGCAGCCGCTGCGGCGCGCCCGCATCGCCGCAACAAAGGGCTGGAAGGTGGCGGCCAGGCCGATATTGTTGGTCTCGTACAGGGCCCGCATCACCTCGATGTCGGCAGCGATCGCGGTGTCCATGCCTATGCTGATGCCGGCATTGGCGATCACCACATCGGGCAGGCCCTGGGCCGCTATGCAGGCCTGGCCGGCCGCCATGATGGCGGCCACATCACGCACATCGGCACCGTAGACGGCATGGCGCTCGGGGGCCAGGTCTTGCGCACGCGCCCAGTCGCGCAGCTCGTTCGTGCGGCGCGCTACCAGGGCCAGGCGCCAGCCGGCGCGATAGTAGTGCAGGGCCAGTGCCTGGCCCAGGCCGCTGGAGGCGCCGGTGATGTAGACAAGCTTGCTCATGGGGCGGAAGGGGCTGCGCTCAAGGCCTGCCACGGACAGCGCCGGCGGCGGGGCGTGCGTCGAAGCGCGCCTGGCTGCGGCCGCTGAAGCGCAGCTGCCCGTTCAGATGGTCGTACTCGATGCCCTGGGCCTGCACCTCGCCGCCGGCATAGCGCAGCCGCACCGGCAGGTGCGAGCGCAGCAGCGCCTCGTTCAGGAAGGCGTGCAGAAACTCGCCCTCCAGCTCCAGGCGCTGCTGCGGGGCGGCTGCGTCGGCCGGGGCCGGCGCAAAGTTGCGCAGCTTCACCTCGCCCAGCAGCTGCAACTCGCTGCCGTCGGCATTGGAGAGGGCGCGCAGCGCCGTGGCCTCGGTCAGCGCGCCGTCGGCGGCCAGGCCGCTGAGGCGCACGCCGTCGATCTCCACCGTGTCGGTATCCGGGTAGTGCCGCATCTCGCGGCCCTGGATGCGAAAGCGCAGCTGGCCTTCGGCGTCGAAGCGCTGCAGCTCGAAGCCCTGCATGCGGTAGTCGGGCACATGGCGCGGCGGCACCGCTTCGGTAGGCCCCTCGGCCAGCGGCGTGTTCTTGACCAGCCACCAGGTGGCTGCCGCCAGCATGCCCATCAGCAGCAGGGGCAGATAGGCCGACAGCAGGGCCTGCAGCCGCCACAGCAGGGGCTGTGGCTGACGCCGCTGCTGGGGCGCCTGCGGCGGGGCCAGGCCGGCCATCAGGCGCGGCCCCCGTCCAGGGTCTCGAGATGGCTGTTGAGCAGCTCGGCATAACGGCCAGCGGCGATCAGCAGCAGGTCGCAGCACTCGCGTGCCGCGCCATGCCCGCCGGGGGCCTGGGTCACATGGTGAGCCAGGGCGCGCAGCTCGGCATGGGCCTGAGCCGGCGCACAGGCAAAGCCGGCGCGGCTCAGCAGCGGCAGATCGGGCCAGTCGTCGCCCATGGCTGCCACCTCGGGCCAGGCCAGGCCCAGCCGGTCCAGCAGTGGCTGGGCCACGGCCAGCTTGTTCTTGGCACCATAGACCGCATGGGCCAGGCCCAGATCGGCGACGCGACGACGCACCGCCGCCGAATCGCGGCCGGTGATGACGATGGGCGTGATGCCGGCCTGGGCCAGCAGCTTGAGGCCATGGCCGTCCAGCGTGGAGAAGGCCTTGAAGTCCTCACCCTGCGGGCCAATGTAGATGCGGCCATCGGTCAGCACGCCGTCGACATCGAAGATCGCGGCCCGTATGCCCTGGGCCTTGAGCAGCAGCTCGGCAGGAAAGTTCAGCGCAGGCTGGAGCCAGGATGTCATCTCAGATCACCTTGGCCTGCATCAGGTCGTTGATATGGATGGCGCCCAGCAGGCGGCCGTCCGGCTCGGTGACCAGGACCACGGTGATGCGCGCCTCCTCCATCAGATCGGCCGCATCCACCGCCAGCGCATCGGCACGCACGCGCTTGGGGCTTGTGTGCATCACCTCGCCGGCCTTGAGCTCACGCAGATCGACGCCGCGCTCGATCAGGCGGCGCAGATCGCCATCGGTGAACACGCCCTGCACCCGCGTGTCGGCATCGACGACGATGGCCAGTCCCATGCCCTTGGCCGACATCGCGCGCATCATCTCGGTGAAGCCGGTGGCCGGGCCGACGCAGGGCAGGGCCTCGCCGCTGCGCATCAGATCGCGCACATGGGTCAACAGCTTGCGGCCCAGGGCCCCGCCAGGGTGCGAGCGGGCGAAATCCTCGGGCTTGAAGCCGCGCGCGTCCAGCAGGGCCACGGCCAGCGCATCGCCCAGGGCCATCTGTGCGGTGGTGCTGGCGGTGGGCGCCAGATTGAGCGGACAGGCCTCCTGCGCCACCCGGCTGTCCAGCACGATATGGGCGTGGCGCGCCAGGCTGGAGTCGGCCCGACCGGTCATCGCGATGATGGTGACGCCCAGGCGCTTGGCCACCGGCAGCACCGCATTGAGCTCGTCGCTCTCGCCGGAGTTCGACAGCGCCAGCACCACGTCCTTAGACGTCACCATGCCCAGATCGCCGTGGCTGGCCTCGGCCGGGTGCACGAACAGCGCCGGTGTACCGGTGGAGGCGAGCGTAGCGGCGATCTTGCGCCCCACATGGCCGCTCTTGCCCATGCCCATCACCGCAACGCGGCCCTTGCAGGCCAGCACCGCCTGCACCGCCTGGGCAAAGGCCTCGCCCAGCCGCGGCACCAGTTCGCTCAGGGCCTGGGCCTCGATCTGCAAGGCCTCGCGGGCCATCTGGACTGCGCGGGCGGCGTCGAATTGGGGCTGGGAACTCATGGCCGGCAGTGTAGCCGCCGGACCTGCCGGGCGGGTTCACCGCAGACCGCTGCCGCGGCCTCTGCCGCTACCATGCACGGCATCATGACCGTGCTGTTCCAGGTGCGCGGCCGGACCGAAGCGCAGGCCGGCAGCCAGGATGCCGACCAACTGCGCCTGATGGTGCCCACACTGCCGGCCAGCGAACTGCCGGCCCATCGCCACGCCGAGGCGCATTTCATCCTGGTGCTGCGCGGGCACTACCGCAGCGCGGCCGCGGGTTGCCCCAAGGAGGGGAGCCGCGAACCCTGCCTGATCTTCAATCCGCCGCGCACCGAGCATCAGGACTGCTTCGACCCCTCCCAGGTCTTGCCGGAGGCGCGCTTTCTGTCGCTGAGCCTGTCGGCCCGCTCCTGGCTGGAGCTGTGCGTGGACGCCGAACTGCCGCTGGCGCCGCAGGCGCTGTACGGACCGGCGGCCGAGGCGGTGGTCGCCGCGCTGATGCCGCTGCTCCGGCAGCCGCATACCAGCCCGCTCGATTTCCAGTGTGCCCTGACGCGCGCGGCCGAACCCTTTGCTCGCACCAGCGCCGCCACGCTGGACCGCGCCCCGCCCTGGCTGCGCCGGTTCAAGGCCCAGCTGCGCGCCGCGGCGCTGGATGAACCGGGCGAGCTGAGCCTGGCCACGCTGGCCCGCGAGCTGGACCTGCATCCGGTCTATCTGTCGCGGGCGTTCCGCCGCCACCTGGGCGAAAGCCCGGCCGCCTATGTGCGCGCCCTGCGGCTGGACAAGGCCGCCAACCTGATACGGCACACACGCCGCTCGCTGGCCGAGGTGGCCGCCGACAGCGGCTTCTTCGATCAGGCCCATCTGGCCCACAGCTTCCGCGCGGCCTACGGGCTCAGTCCCTCGGCCTACCGGCGGCTCGCCTGAGCGCGCAGGTTCAGCGCCTACAAGCCGGATCGCCGCCCGGGCGATAGTCTGCGAGCTTCTCGATTCCAGCAGCGCCGCCGATGAAGCCCTTTCTTCTTGCCATCACCCTCGCCCTTGCCAGCACCGCGCCAGCAGCCCAGCCCGCCGCCGACTGGGCCGCACCGCCTGCCGCCGATCCCGCCCTGCAGGCCGCCGCCGACGCCGTGCGCGCCGGCAAGTTCGAGCAGATCAGCAGCCTGCTGATCGCCCGCCAGGGCCGGCTGGTCTTCGAGGCCTATTTCGACGCCGAGGGCGCCGAAGCGCTGCGGAACACGCGCTCGGCCACCAAGACCGTGCTGGGCATGCTGGTGGGCCAGGCGATCGCCGACCGCAAGCTGCCCAGCGTCAAGGCGCCGGTGCTGGCCTACCTGCCCGGCCAGCCAGTGGACGATGCGCGCAAACGCCGGATCACGTTCGAAGATCTGCTGACCATGAGCGGGCCGCTGGAATGCGATGACTGGAACGGCCTGTCGCGCGGCAACGAGGAGCGCATGTACCTGGTCGAGGACTGGGTTGGCTTCTTCTGGGAGCTGCCGATGCGCGGCTTCCCGGCCTGGCGCAAGAAGCCCGCCGACTCGCCCTATGGACGGGCCTTCAGCTATTGCACAGCCGGCGTCACCACCGGCGGCGTGGCCCTGGCCCATGCCGTGGGGCAGCCGCTGGAGGACTACGCCCGCAAGCGCCTGTTCGAGCCGCTGGGCATTGCCAAGGTCGCCTGGCAGCAGCTGCCGCTGGGGCCGGTGCAGACCGGCGGCGGCCTGGGCCTGCGCAGCCGCGACCTGCTCAAACTGGGCCAGCTCTACCTCGATGGCGGCCGCTGGCAGGGTCGCCAGCTGATCGCACGCGACTGGGTGGACGCATCGCTCAAGCCCCATGCCCGCATGGAGGAGCAGGGCATCGACTACGGCTACCTCTGGTGGCTGCAGCAGTGGCAGGTGGGCTCACGCCAGCTGGCGGCCCGCGCGATGAACGGGGCCGGTGGCAACACCGTGCAGATCGTGCCGGAACTGGACGCGGTGATCGTGATCACCAGCACCAACTACCAGGTGCGCAATGCCCACAAACTCACTGCCCAGCTGCTGACCCAGCATCTGCTGCCGGCCCTGCTGGCCGGTGCGTCGGCGCCCTGACAAGGGCAACGAGACAAGGCCCGCGCGGGGCGGGCCTTGTCTGCAGCGCAGCGGTGAATCAGGGATACAGGCCGCGCTCTTCGCGGGCCTCGAGCACGCGGGTGCAAGCCACCACGAAGGCAGCGGTGCGCAGCGGGATGCGATGCTGCTCCGAGGTCTCCCAGATGCCCTTGAAGGCGCCGGTGATGATCTTGTCCAGGCGGACATTGATCTCGTCCTCGGTCCAGAAGAAGCTGCTGAAGTCCTGCACCCATTCGAAGTAGGACACCGTCACGCCGCCCGAGTTGGCGATCACGTCGGGCACGACGATGATGCCGCGGTCGGCCAGCACCTGGTCGCCGTCCGGCGTGGTCGGGCCGTTGGCGCCTTCCAGCACCAGCCGGGTGGCGATGCGCTGGGCGCGCTCGGCCGTGATCTGGCCTTCCAGCGCCGCCGGGATCAGCACATCGGTCTTGACGTCCCAGAAGTTCTCGTTGTCGATGCGGTCCGCGCCCTTGAAGCCGCCGACGCCGCCGGCCTTGGCCACATGGTCCAGCAGGTCCTGCATGTCCACACCGCGCTCGTTCAGGATGGTGCCGGTATGGTCCTGCACCGCGACGATGCGGGCGCCGTTGGCGGCGAACAGCTTGGCGGCGATCGAGCCGACATTGCCGAAGCCCTGCACCGCGACGCGTGCGCCCTCCATCGGGATGTTCAGGCGGCGCATCGCTTCACGGCCGATCACGAACACGCCGCGGCCGGTGGCGGCCACGCGGCCCAGCGAGCCGCCCAGCGGGATCGGCTTGCCGGTGACGACGCCGGTCGCGGTGGCGCCGGTGTTCATCGAGTAGGTGTCCATCATCCAGGCCATGATCTGGCCGTTGGTGTTGACGTCGGGCGCCGGGATGTCCTGCTGCGGGCCGATGATGATGCCGATCTCGCTGGTGTAGCGGCGCGTCACCTTCTCCAGCTCCTTCATCGACAGGGTCTTGGGGTCCAGCCGGATGCCGCCCTTGGCGCCGCCATAGGGCAGGTTGACCGCGGCATTCTTGATGGTCATCCAGGCCGACAGCGCCATCACCTCTTCCAGCGTCACGTCCGGGTGGTAGCGCACGCCGCCCTTGCCGGGGCCACGGGTCAGGCTGTGCTGGACGCGATAGCCCTCGTAATGGGCGATGGTGCCGTTGTCCAGCTCGATGGGGATGTCGACGATCAGGCAGCGCTTGGGCCGGCGCAGCGTCTCCACCCAGCGCGCCAGATGACCCAGATAGGGTTCGACGGCATCGATCTGGGACAGATAGGTACCCCAGGGACTGTTGCGCGTCGGCGAGACGAAAGACAGATTGGGCATGAAATGCTCCGTAACTTTTTGGTGGCGCGAACGGTAGCGCGAACCGGACAGCCCCAAGCGTCAATTCCGAAGCCAAGTGCACATGCGCTCATGCGGCGCATGCATAGCGATCAAAACTATGCGCCGCAACCAGCAATCCGGAAAGCTTGTTGCGCCCAAACCGCACCCGCGGCGCGGTGGCGGGGCACGCGCGCCGACCTCCTGTCCGCAGGGTACCGCGCTGGCAGCCCTTACCATGGGTGGATGATCACGTCGCTGGACCTTGCCCTGCTTTACCTGGTGGCTGCTGTGCTGGGGGTGGTGGTCTGCCGCTCGCTGAAGCTGCCGCCCATGCTGGGTTATCTGGCGGTTGGCGTGCTGATAGGGCCGAATGCGCTGGCGCTGGCCGGCGATACCGCCAGCATCCGCTATCTGGCCGAGTTCGGCGTGGTCTTCCTGATGTTCGTGATCGGGCTGGAGTTCAACCTGCCCAAGCTGCGCAGCATGCGCTCCCTGGTGTTCGGCCTGGGCCTGCTGCAGGTGCTGCTGACCATCGTCGGCACCGTGGCCGGCCACTATCTGCTGGATGCAACCTTCGCCTTTTTCGGCCAGCAATGGGAGCTGAGCTGGCAGGGGGCGCTGGTGTTGGGTGCGGCCATGGCCATGAGCTCCACCGCCATCGTCGTCAAGCTGATGGCCGAGCGGCTGGAGCTGGAGAGCGAGCATGGCCGCCGGGTCATGGGCGTGCTGCTGTTCCAGGATCTGGCCGTGGTGCCGCTGCTGGTGATGATCCCGGCGCTCAACAGCAGCGGCGGCGCGATGCTGGTCTCGCTGGGCTGGGCCACGCTGAAGGCCGGCGTGCTGCTGACCCTGCTGCTGGTGGGCGGCCAGAAGGCGATGCGCTGGTGGCTGACCCTGGTGGCGCGGCGCAAGAGCGATGAGCTGTTCATGCTCAATCTGCTGCTGGTCACGCTGGGCCTGGCCTGGCTGACCGAGCATGCGGGGCTGTCGCTGGCGCTGGGCGCCTTCGTGGCCGGCATGCTGATCGCCGAAACGGAATACAAGCACCAGGTCGAAACCGACATCCGGCCCTTCCACGATGTGCTCTTGGGTCTGTTCTTCATCACGATAGGCATGAAGCTGGACTGGCGGCCGGTGCTGGCGCAATGGCCGCTGGTCCTGGTGCTGACGCTGGCGCCCACACTGGCCAAGTTCGCGCTGGTGGCCGCCCTGGCCCGGCTGTTCAAGGCCCCCGCCGGGGTCTCGCTGCGCACCGGCCTGTATCTGGCGCAGGCCGGCGAGTTCGGCTTCGTGCTGCTGACCCTGGGCGCGCAGCACCAGCTGGTGGCGCCGCAATGGGTCAGCCCGGTGCTGGCGGCCATGGTGCTTTCGATGCTGGCCACGCCCATCCTGTTCATGTACAGCAACCGCATCGTGATGAAGCTCTCCAGCAGCGACTGGATGATGCAGTCGCTGCAACTGACCACCATCGCCAAGAAGTCCATCAAGGCCGATGCCCATGTGATCATCTGCGGTTATGGCCGCAGCGGCCAGAACCTGGCGCGCATGCTGGAGGGCGAGCACATTCCCTATATGGCCCTGGACCTGGACCCCGACCGGGTGCGCCAGGCGGCGGCGGCCGGCCAGAGCGTGGTGTTCGGCGATGCCGCCCGGCTGCCCAGCCTGATGGCCGCCGGCCTGGCGCGTGCCAGTGCGGTGGTCGTGTCCTACCACGACACGCCCTCGGCGCTGAAGATCCTGCAGCTGGTGCGCTCGCACGCGGCCCAGGTGCCGGTGATCGTGCGCACCATCGACGACACCGATCTGGAGCGCCTGCGCGCCGCCGGCGCCACCGAGGTGGTGCCCGAAGCCATCGAGGGCTCGCTGATGCTGGCCAGCCATGCGCTGGCCCTGGTGGGGGTGCCGATGCGGCGCGTGATACGCCTGACACAGCAGGCCCGCGACGCGCGCTACGGTCTCTTGCGCGGCTACTTCCACGGCGCTGACGACGATGCCGGCGCCGAGGACCGCAGCCAGGAGCGCCTCAGCTCCATCACCCTGCCCCAGGCCAGCCCCTATGCCGATCAGACCCTGGGCGAGCTGGCCCTGCATGCGGTGGGCGTGGGCGTGGTCTCGCTGCGCCGCGCCAGCGGCGCGGTGGTCCAGGCCCACGACGCGCAGACCCTGGGCGGCGGCGACACTCTGGTGCTCTCGGGCCGGCCCGAGGCCCTGGCCCTGGCCGAGGAAAAGCTGCTGCGCAGCTGAGCCCGCGCAAGCGCTGGCACACCGGCGACAGCCTGGCGCATCCGTGACAGGCCGCGAGCCCGGCTTGCGCCACACTGCGTTCACCGCCGCAACGCGAGGACGCACAGCATGCACTTCGACTACAGCCCCAAGGTTCAGCAACTGCGCGAGCGTCTGCTCGCCTTCATGGACCAGCACATCTATCCCAACGAGCGCCGTTTCCATGAGGAGGTGGCTGCCAACCGCGCCGCCGGCAATGCCTGGATCCCGACCCGGGTGATCGAGGAACTCAAGCCCCTGGCCCGCGCGGCCGGGCTGTGGAACCTCTTCCTGCCGCAATCCAAGCGCGCGCCCGAGGGCCTGTCCAATCTGGAATATGCGCCGCTGTGCGAGATCATGGGCCGCGTCTCCTGGGCCCCCGAGGTCTTCAACTGCTCGGCCCCCGACACCGGCAATATGGAGACGCTGGAGCGCTATGCCAGCGAGGCGCTGAAGGACCGCTGGCTGGAGCCCCTGCTCAAGGGCGAGCTGCGCTCGGCCTTTCTGATGACCGAGCCGGCCGTGGCCTCCTCGGACGCCACCAATATCGAATGCCGCATCGAGCGGGACGGCGACGAGTACGTGATCAACGGCCGCAAATGGTGGTCCTCCGGCGCCGGTGACCCGCGCTGCAAGGTCTATATCGTGATGGGCAAGACCGACCCCGAGGCCGGCCGCCACGAGCAGCAGTCGATGATCGTGGTGCCGGCCGATGCGCCGGGCATCACCGTGCTGCGCCCGCTGCATGTGTTCGGCTACGACGATGCGCCGCACGGCCATATGGAGGTCGAGCTGAAGAATATGCGGGTGCCGGCCGGCAACATCCTGCTCGGCGAGGGCCGCGGCTTCGAGATCGCCCAGGGCCGCCTGGGCCCGGGCCGCATCCACCACTGCATGCGTTCCATCGGCGCGGCCGAGCGCGCGCTGGAGCTGATGTGCCAGCGCGCCATCGCCCGCACCGCCTTCGGCAAGACCATCGCCCAGCAGACCGTCACCCAGGAGCGCATCGCCGAGGCGCGCTGCAGCATCGAGCAGGCGCGCCTGCTGACCCTCAAGGCCGCCTACATGATGGATACCGTGGGCAACAAGGTGGCCAAGGCCGAGATCGCGATGATCAAGATCGTCGCGCCGACGATGGCGCTGAAGGTGATCGACTGGGCCATCCAGGTCTTCGGCGGCGCCGGCGTCTCCGACGACACGCCGCTGGCGATGATGTGGGCGCACCAGCGCACGCTGCGCCTGGCCGACGGGCCCGACGAGGTGCACCGCAATATGCTGGCCAAGCTGGAACTGGCCCGCCATATGAAGCTGCCGGCCGACAAGGTGCAGGTGCCCATCACCCGCGGTGCCTGAGCCAGATCAAGCCCGGCTTCACCGCCTTCCCCCATCAGGGGGGGCTGGGCGGGCGGCGGGAGCCTGCCTAGCATCCGGGACTTCGCCACAAACCCGGTCGCGCCGCCCGCCCCATGTCCGCCCACCGTCGCCTGCGCAAACTGCTGCCGCTGCTGCTGACGCTGTGGCTGGCGGTGCAGCTGGCCCTGCTGCTGGCCAGCCTGGGCCGCCTCGGCGAGCCCGGCTGGCTGCCGGGGCTGAGCCTGGCCGGTCTGGCCCTGGCCGCGATAGGTGCGGCCTTCAGCCTGATCCTGCTGAAGCGCTCGCGCGCCCAGGTCGAGCAGGCCCGCCGCACCCTGTCCGAGGCGATCGATGCGCTGCCGGCCAGCGTCGAGATCTTCGACGCGAACGACCGGCTGGTGGCCTACAACAAGCGCCTGGTCGAGCTCTACCCGCATATGTTGCGCGAGTTCGAGCGCGGCGCCAGCTTCGAGGAGCTGGTGCGTGCCTCGCTGGACTTCAAGGGCGTGCCCGAGGCGATAGGCCGCGAGTCCGAGTGGTTGGCCGAGCGCCAGCTGGCGCGCGGCCGGCAGACGGCACCGCTGCTGCAGCGGGTGCATGACGACATCTGGCTGCGCATCTTCGAGCGCCGCACGCCCTCCGGCGGCATCGTCGGCGTGCGCCTGGAGGTCAGCGATCTGGTGCAGGAGCAGCGCCGCCTGGCCGAGAGCCGAGCCCAGCTGCAGGCGGTGATCAAGACCGCGATGAACGCCATCCTCAGCCTGGACCCGCAAGGCCATGTGCTGGAGGCCAATCCGGCCTGCGAGCGCCTGTTCGGCTATAGCAGCGAGGAGCTGCAGGGCAGCCATCTGAGCCTGCTGCTGATGGGACTGCCCACCGAGGGGACCAGCGTTTGCGCCACACTGGCCGCGGCCGGCAGCCAGGAGTTCAGCGCCCGCCACCGCGAGGGCCAGGAGCTGGCGCTGCAGCTGGCCATGGCCGAGGTCAAGACCGAGAGCAGCCACCGCTTCGTCTGCATACTGACCGATTTCAGCGAGCGCAAGCGCCAGGAGATACGGCTGCGCCAGGCTAATGAGTTATTGGCGCGTCAATCGACCACCGACGGCCTCACCGGCGTCGGCAACCGCCGCCTGTTCGACCAGTCGCTGCAGCAGGAATGGCTGCGCAGCGCGCGACGCGGCCGGCCGCTGGCCTGCGTGCTGGTCGATATCGACCACTTCAAGCAGTACAACGACTGCTATGGCCATGTGGCCGGCGACGACTGCCTGCGCCGCGTGGCCAGCCTGCTGCGTGCCTGCGTGGGCCGCAGCGGCGAATCGGTGTGCCGCTATGGCGGCGAGGAGTTCGCGCTGCTGCTGGTCGATTGCGATCTGGCCGGCGCCCAGGTCGTGGCCCAGCGCTGCCTGGACAGCCTGCGCCTGGCGGCCATCGAGCACAGCGCTTCGCCGGTGCGCGCGACGGTCAGCCTCAGCATCGGCGTGGCCGCCTGTGTGGCCGATGCCCGGCAAAGTGCCAGCCAGCTGGTCGAGCAGGCCGACCGGGCGCTCTACCAGGCCAAGCAGGCGGGCCGGGCCCGCCTGGTGTGCAGCGAGCGGGCGGCCTGAGAGGCCACCGAGCGGGCACGGATAATCGGCCCATGCATGCCGAAGAACCCGCCCTCACCCTGATCAAGCAGCAGATCCGCACCGTGCCCGACTGGCCGGCACCGGGCGTGCAGTTCCGCGACATCACGCCGCTGCTGTCCAGCCCGCGCGTGTTCCGGGTGCTGATCGACCAGTTCGTGCACCGCTATTTCGATGCCCGGCCGGACGCCATCGCCGGGCTGGATGCACGCGGCTTCATCATCGGCTCGGTGCTGGCCTACGAGCTCAATATCGGCTTCGTCCCGATACGCAAGAAGGGCAAGCTGCCTTACACCACGGTCGAGGAAACCTATGAGCTGGAATACGGCAGCGCCACGGTGGAGATGCACACCGACGCGGTCAAGCCCGGCGATCGGGTGGTGCTGATCGACGATCTGATCGCCACCGGCGGCACCATGCTGGCCGGCATGCGCCTGCTGCAGCGCCTGGGCGCCGAGCTGATCGAGGGCGCCGCCATCGTCGACCTGCCCGAGCTGGGCGGCTCGGCCCGGCTGCGGGCCGCCGGGCTCCCGCTGTTCACCCTCGTCGACTTCGAAGGACATTGAGCCATGGCCAAACCCATCCCCCGCCTCAGCCCCGACGAGATCAGCGCCGTCATCAAGACCGCCTGGGACGACCGCCCGCCCTACAACAAGGTGCTGATGCAGCATGGCCTGGGCGCGGGCGAGCTGGTGCAGCTGATGAAGCGCGAGCTGAGCTCCAGCGCCTACAAGGAGTGGGCCGCACGTGCCAAGGGTGTGAAGGCACCCACCGTGAAGGCCAAGTGGCCCCACGGGCGCTGAGGCGCCGAGCCGCAGCGCCGGCACCGGGATCAGAAACAGGGAGCGCGCGCGCATCCGCCGCGGCGGGCAAGCGCAACACCCGTCGGGCACCAAGCCAATTGCGACTCGCACCATCGTTCGGCGACCGGCCACTCATTGGCCCCTTGCTGACGCGCTTGGGCGAACTTTTGAAGGGCTGTTGTGCCCAGGTCGCCACCTGCGGGCTTGATGGTGGTGCCCACGCCCGCGCTGGCCCACCAGGTTTGCAGGTCACTGAGCTGGCCGAAGGCCCAGCCCGCCTGGGCCACCTCGAACTGGTTGGTGGCGTGGTTGTCGCGGGCGTGGTCTTCGATGAACTCGGTGGAGCGGAAGCTGACGACAAGCTGGCCGGCGGTCATGCCCCGGGCGGCATCCGTGACCTTGCAACGAAACAGCGTGGCGCTGAATCCGGTGGCGGTGTTGGGCTGGTGGGAGACGACGTCCCATTCGGCGGCGAACTGCTCCGCCTGCTTCTGGGTCATGCGGGAGGAGTGGTCGTTGCCTCGCTCGAGCGCTGCGGCATCCCAGTCAATATTGAATTGGCCTCCAGGGGCAGCGGCGGAATCCGCCGGGTTTCTGCCGAGGAATGCCTCGGCGGCGATCTGAAGCAGCGTGTAGGTCTGTAAAACCTGGGGTGAAGTCGGACTGACTTGGGTGGTCATAGATCAATCTCCCTGATTTGGAATTAGTACGGTGTCAACGAAGTAACGGCTGTCGCTTCCAGTGAGCTTGCTTGGCTCATAGGGGCAGTTCTGGCCCGGACCACGCCCATCAGCGTGTTGCCAAGGCCAACGCCCAGTAGTGCTCGCACCAAAGCCCGGATCCCAGATGAATTTGGTGAGTTGCGCCAGCGTTTCCTTGGTCTTCTTGTCGGTCACCTTGAGCTTCACCCCGGCCACCCAGAGTTGGCGATCCTGGGGATCGACAAGATCGTCATAGTCCAGCGCATAGCGTGTGCTCGATTCCGGCACCACTTGGCAGTTCAGCGATGTTCCTTCCCAGCTGTGCTCGCCAGCCTTCAAGACGAGGGAACAGCGCCGCCGACTCAGATCGTTGGGGTCCAGATACTCCACAAAGCGATAGCCATGAAATGGCCCCGAGAAACCCAGCCGGGATGGTCGAGTTGGCGGGGCGAGCCCGCCTCGCTCAGCAGGTCGCTCCGTGACCCGGAATTCAGCCATCAAAAATTGCTTGATGTAGTACTCGCCTCGCTTCTCCCCCGCCATTGCCGCCTCCGGCCACATCGGATCGAAGTACTCCTTCCCGCCCCAGGGAACCGGCTGTCGGATCTTGGTCAGCTCGATGCCTTCCACGTCCTTGACCGTGCGGTGGATCACCACCCCGGCGGTCTTGCAGCGCTGCTCGAACAAGGCCTTGG
>JAYRSJ010000016.1:0-103462 GCA_041920215.1 Burkholderiaceae bacterium
CCATGGTGATCACTCCTCACACCCCCGCCCAGCTGTGGATATCTCGGGCAGGGTAGGTTGAACACCTGGGTCAAATTTCGGTCGGCAGAGCCCTCACGGGTGGGTCAAATTTCAGTCGGCGCCAACAATTGGGCAATTGATGACGAATCAAGGCTGCAGCGGCAAGGCGCACCCGACGTGGCAAGCGGACATTGGCGTCAGACACTCAGTAGGCCGCCTTGTAGCCGGCGAAGTCATCGCAGACGAGGTGGCGGCCCTGCCAGCCGCCCTGGCCCGGCGTGCCGAGTAGCCCTAGGAAGTCGCGAGCATGCTGGCCGCAGCGGCTGTCGGCGAAGTCTAAGCACGGTGCGTCTTGCCGTGGCCTGACTTGAGCATCGCCACCGGCGTCTCGTCCGCGTGCTGTACAGGCTGGCGCAGTAGCTCAGCCGTCAGCGCATCCACCAGCGGCTGCAACTGCACACCGCATTCGCCCACCCACTGCGCCAGCGTAGAGCGTGCGATGGCGTGCCCGGCACGCTCGAAGATGGCCTCCTGACGGTACAGCGGCAGGTGATCGAGATATTTGGCGACGAGCACCTGGGCCAGCAGGCCACTGGTCGGCAAGCCCTTGTCGATGCATGTGGTGCGACCGGCGCCTGCACGACGCGCTCGCAGCACTTGCACACCCACTTGTCGCAGATGTGGCGCTCCACCGTGAACACGCCGGGCTGGTAGTACGGCGGGAGGGGGCAGGTCAGGCGCGTGTCCGGCTTGGCGTCTGGCATGGTGCCCACCAATCTCGCTTGGTGGACACCATCCTGGCTGGCTCGACCTCAGCGTTCAAGATGGGTTCGCTGGACGCTTACAGACACTCTGCGGCAATCGCAGGTTCGGTGGTGTCAGCAAGGCCCCATTGCGCATCTGGCACGTACTCTGGCACCAACTGCTGTAGACAACGAATCATTGCCGGCACATCCGCCTCGCCACAGCAGTATCGACGGAGGGATTGAAGCAAGGGCTCCAACTCCGCGGGCTCCAAGAAGCGCTCGTGCGCGCAAAGGATTCGCGGATGTTCGCTGGGCACGACACCATCGCCGATCAGCAGCTCTTCATAGAGTTTCTCTCCGGGACGAAGGCCAACAAATTTGATCTCGATATCGCCTTCCGGGCAGGCGTCGGTCCGCTCCATCAAGCCGGAAAGCCGGATCAGCGAACGCGCCAAGTCAACAATACGAACCGGCTCGCCCATGTCGAGCACGAAGACCTCACCGCCCTTCGCCATCGCGCCGGCCTGAATGACCAGCTGGGCGGCCTCAGGAATCAGCATGAAAAAACGGATGATGTCCTGATGAGTGATCGTGATCGGTCCGCCTTCGCGAATCTGGCGCTTGAACAAGGGCACGACCGAACCCGACGAGCCCAGCACATTGCCGAATCGCACCATTGCGAAGGTGGTGCGCCGATCCCGCTGGCGCGACGCCGCCTGAAAAACCAGCTCTGCAGCCCGCTTCGTCGCACCCATGACATTGGTGGGGCGTACAGCTTTGTCGGTGGAAACCAGCACGCAGGTCTCCACACCAGCCTCTGCAGCCGCCTGAGCGACATGATGAGTCCCGAGAACATTGTTCTCTATGCCCTTTCGAACATTGGCCTCGACCAAGGGCACATGTTTGTATGCCGCTGCATGATAGACAGTGTGAATATTGTGGCCGCGCAACAATTCGTCCAGCAACCGTCGATCCAAGACAGTACCGAGCACCGGCATCAACAGCGTCGCACGCCGCACTGCGCTTAGCTCCTGGTCTATGCTGTAGAGCGCGAACTCCGAGTGATCCAGCAGAACCAGCTTGCTTGGGCCTTGCGACATGATTTGCCGGCACAGCTCGCTTCCTATCGAGCCCCCCGCACCAGTCACAAGCACATTCTTGCCAGTGATGTTGCGCGAAAACAGGCTCGCATCGGGCGGCACAGGCGCACGACCCAGCAGATCCGCAACATCGACTTCGCGGATGTCGGACACATGTACCTGACCGCTGACCAGTTCGACCAGACCGGGCAGGGTCTTCACCGGCAGCCCAGCAACACCGGCACGACGCATGATTTGCTGGCGAACCTGCGGGCCAGCAGAAGGCACTGCCACCACCACCTGGTCAATGCCTAGCCTTTCAGCGTAACGAGCAAACTCTTCCGGTGAATACACCGTCAGACCCACGACTTGCTTGCCCTGTAGCATTCGGCTGTCATCGATAAAACAGGCTGCACGGTACTCGGGGCTGTAGCGCATGCTCTGCGCCAGCTGCGCACCCGCCGCCCCGGCGCCATAGATCGCTGTGCGCTGATGTTGCAGGCCAGGGCGCTTCATCGCACCCCAAAGCATTGCACGTACGACAAAGCGAGAAATCAGAACATAAGCCAGGGCGATGAACCAAAACATCAGGATGGATGATCGCGGCAGCATACCTACATCGGCCGCTTGCGCGAGGCCATAGACAAGCAGTACCACGACGGCCAGCGCAGAACTCGCCTGGACAATCACCCTGAGATCTAGGTATCGCAAGACCGAGCGGTAAAGGCCGGCATAGGCCAGAACAGGTAGCGCCAGCCACGCCAGCAACACCTGCGCGGTAGGTGCGGTGGTTAAGGCTTCCTGCAAGGAACCAAGACGCAATGTCACAGAAGCCAGCATGCAAAGGGGCAACAGCAGCGCATCACCAATCAGCAGCAAAACAAGCTTTGCCCAGGATGGCCACCCAACGAGTCGACGCAGTAGCGCGTGTCCAACCGATGTCACCGACGCCCCCACTTCCATGCTTGCAAGGCCTGACCCCACTGGGCAGCGCGCTCAGGCTGCTCAATGCTCAGCTTCTCACGGTAACGTCTCAACAGCACCAGCAGCATCGCGGCCGTCAGTCCCATCGCAGCCGCCGCCAGGACCAGAGCAGCGCGCTTGGGTTTCGATTTGTGTTCGGGTCGAATGGCGACATCCACTTGCTGCAGGGACGGGCTCTCCTTCGCCTCATCGAGCTTTGCCATTTCATATTGGCGGATCAGTCCCTCCATCAGCGCTTCCTGCAACTTCAGCTCGCGCCGCGCTCGCACAAAGTCAATCGCCGCCGCTGGCAGTTTGGCCAGGCTGGCGCTGTCAGTTTCGCCCTTCCCGCCGCTACCGGAGAAGGATTCGCTGCGCACCAACTCAGACCGTAACGCCTCCAGTTCGGAGGCCAGTTTCAGCACAGCCGGATTTTGAGCTGTAGTGTCTACACGCAACACCCTCATGCGCACTTCACGCTCGGCAATCATCTGGCGCAGCTGAGCAACGCCACCCACAGCGACCTCTGCCTGCTTCTCCAATGCGACAACACCAGATTTTTCCTGCACCGCACGCATGGCCGTCTCAGCCTGAATCAGCGCCTCCTTAGTCTCCTTGAGTTGCTTCTCGTAAAAGACCCTTCGTTGTTGCGCTTCCCCAATGGCAAGACGCCCCATCACCTTGCTGACTTCATCAGCGTGAGCGTTAGCCAGTTCGGCAGCAAAGGCAGGATCCTTGTCATCCACATCGACTGTGATCAGTCCGGACTTCTTGTCGGCACCGATACGGACGATGCCTGACATCGCCCGTCGGAGTGCTTCGTGATTGGCGGCGCCATAACGCTCGCGTAGTTTGAAGCGGCCATCCAGGCCACGTAAGACACTATCACTGCCGAGCAGCGCAACATACATCTCGTCTGGCGTCTTCGCTGACATGCCCCCTAGACCGCCCAGCGAGCCCAAGGCGGCCAAGGCGGCGGCTGACCCACTCTGCTGCTGAGTGTTGGCAGGAGGCAAAAAGCTGGTGCTGGCCGTGAAAGTAACGGGCAACGCGAAGCTCAGCAAAGCAGCTGCGATGCCACAGCCAACGGTGCTGAGCAAGACGAATCGCTTGGATTCGCCAATCCAGGTAAGCGCCTCAGGCAGCGAGACAAAGGAGGTCTCCTCCAGTTCAAATTCGTCGAGAGCTTGCGAACTGTGAGTATGCGATGAAGGTAGGTTCATGAGTGAGGACTGCTGCAGAAACGGGCAGCTGGCGGAACTGGGACGGATTGGGCCGCCGACGAAACTCGGACCGAGCCTCAGCGACGATTGAAGAGCTGCCGGATGACCTCGATTACACGATCCTGCTGAAGCGGACTCATATTGGAGCCTGACGGCAAGCAGAAGCCGGTCTCGAACAAATCTTGCGACACCGACTGATCTCCGTGGGCGTAGTAAGGAGCTTGGGCAAACACCGGCTGCAATTGCATGGGCTTCCAGACCGGTCGCGCCTCTATGCGTTCGCTGGCCAGACGTCCCATCAAGTCACCGCTGGTGACATGTGAGTGCCGCGCACGAACCACACCGGCCGTTAGCCAGCGATTCGAGACACTCCAATCAGGCTCGCCCATCCACGCAATGGCATCGATGTCGGCTAGGCCTTCCCGATAGCGTTCGAAGACCTTGCGCCGTGCTGCCACTCGATCGCTTAACACCCTCAACTGCCCACGTCCGACACCAGCCAGAATATTGCTCATCCGGTAGTTGTAGCCAACGGTCGTATGTTCATAGTGCGCTGCAGGTTCGCGCGCTTGAGTCGCCAGGAAGCGGGCGCGCTTCACGAGATCCTCGTCGTCCGAAATCAACATTCCGCCGCCTGAGGTCGTGATGATTTTGTTGCCGTTGAAGGAGTAGATGCCGATACGACCCATCGTGCCGCTCGCGCGGCCCTTGTACGTCGCTCCCAGCGATTCAGCAGCATCTTCGATCATCGGAACGCCATAGGCGTTACACACAGCCAGCACAGGGTCGATATCGGCGCTCTGGCCGTACAGGCTCACCACAATCACCGCCTTGGGCAGGCGGCCGGAGCGCTTTGCCTCGGCAAATGCTCGCTCCAGCGCAAGCGGCGACATATTCCAACTCTGCGGCTCTGAGTCGATAAAAACGGGCTCTGCCCCCTGATACACAATGGGGTTTGCAGTAGCAACAAATGTCAGCGCAGAGCAGAAGACGCGATCACCCGAGCCAACGTTCAGCAGACGCAGCGCCAAATGAATAGCTGCCGTTCCTGAACTGACCGCGGCAGCATGTTTGATCCCCACCCAGTCAGCCAACTCGCGCTCGAACGCGTCAACGTTCGGGCCAAGCGGTGCTATCCAATTGGTGCGAAAGGCTTCGTCAACGAACTCGCGCTCGAATTCGCCAAGATGCGGTGTAGACAGCAAAATCTGCTCGTCGATGGCCTTGCGTTCCAGCAGATCTTCGACCTGCCCTCGCGCGGTTAGCACCGGCACGTGATCGATCGAATGCCTGACCATCAAGCTCAAGGCCTCCTGTCGTGTGTAGCAGCCCTGGTGCAATACCACTGAGTCGATGATCGGCAAAGCGGCAAGACTGTCATCCAGGCCTACACCAGCCAGCAATAGCCGGCGCAGATCACCATCGGTGACGGTGCGCTCGAATCGGCCGTCTGCCGCTTCCAGCAGCAGCAGACCACGGGCAGAGCCGTCTAGACGCCGCAACGCTTCCCGCAGCGTGCAAGCGCGACCGATCTTGATGTCATTCAACCAACTATTTTTATTCATCCTATCCCCTGCTGCTTCAAGGTTCGCATCAACGCACGCGGGCAGGAACACCCACAACGCAGGAACCTGCGCTTACATCGCGATGCACCACAGCGCCTGCGCCGACAACGGCACCATCCCCCACTCGGACACCAGGCAAAATTCTCGAACCGGCACCTACGAGGACGCCGCGTCCGATTCGTGCGGATCCAGCCAGGCTGGCCAGCGGCGCGATATGCGAGAAGTCGCCAACCCAGCAATCGTGGTCAACGACCGCCCCATGGTTGACGATCACACCGGCCCCGATTGTGACCGCCGGCGCCACTACTGCCGACGCGGCAATCAGACAGCCCAGGCCAATGTGGCTATGAACTGACACGACGGCACGCGGATGCAGCACCGTCATGGCGCGATCCAAGCCCAATTGTTCACTCATGCGCGCCCGCACGGCGTTACTACCGATCGCCACGTGGTAGCGGTCACCAGCCCGCAACACGTCGGCGGCGCGGCCCAGCACTGGTAGACCTAGCAACTCACGGCCAAACAAGCTGTTCTCATCGTCGGCAAAACACAGTCGCAGTGGTTCAATGCCGGCGACCAGCAGCGCATCAGCGACAACCTTACCGTGCCCACTCGCACCGATTAGCACAATGCGGCCGTTGCTGGCAGCGAGGATGGTTGAGTCAGTAAGCATTGCACTTCGACATAAGTCTGGGCGACAACTCGCACCTGGCCAGCAAGTCGACGATGCGTTCGCCGGCGTGCCCGTCTCCATAGCAGTTCTCAGGCAAGGGCCTCGGTTGAGCAAGCAGTCGGTTAAGCGCGTCAACTAGAAACTGGCGATCGATCGGAAGGTCCAGCACATTGCTGTTGCGCTCACGGCGGTTCTGCCGGCTGCCCAGATTGATCACCGGTGTGCCAAAGCTGCCCGCTTCGATGATGCCGCTGCTTGAGTTGCCCACCATGACGTCCACGGCTGCCATCCAGGCCACAAAAGAGGAGCGCGGCAAATGCGTCTTGACGATCAGGCGCCCGACCCGCTGGCGCGCCAGCAACGCAGCACGCACGGCGGCGCTGCCGGCATCGGAGTTGGGCATCAGGGCCAGCACCTGAAAGTCCGCAGCGTCCAGCGCCGCAAGAATGGCGTCCGTCTGCTCGCCGGCAACGTCGGCCTCCTGCAGTACTGGGTGATAGACCAGCAAGGCCAGGCGCCCTTGCGGGTTAAGCCCCACCTCTGCGCACAAGGCCTGTCTCGGAGCAAGTGCCATGCCGGTCAATCCATCCAGACCCGGCGCGCCAACGACGCTCACTTGCTGCCCGAGCTCGCCCATGCGAATCAGCCGGTCCCGCGCCTCTTCGGTCGCGACCAGATGCAGATGGGCGAGCTTGGAGATCGCATGTCGCACAGACTCATCGACCGTACCCGAACGCTCACCGCCATGCAGATGTGCGACCGGTATGCCCATATGAGCCCCCGCCAGTGCGCCCGCCAGCATCTCACCACGATCGCCCAGCACCAACAGCAGGTCAGGTCGCTGTGATTCCAGCGCATCAACAAAGCCCTGCAGCATCAGGCCGATATTGCGAGCCATCTGTGCACCGTCGGCGGCACTCATGTCGCAATAGACCCGCCCCTGGATATCGAAGCCCTCCGCCTCGATCTCTCGCACCGTGAGGCCGAACTCCGGCGCCAGATGCATGCCCGTCACCAGCACACTCAGCTGGAATCGCGGGTCGGCATGGATCAAACGCAGGGTCGAGATCATCAGGCCGAAGTCGGCCCGGGTACCCGTCAGGTAGCAAAGGCGACGTACCACGCTCACCGCCTCTCCAGATCGGCCCAGGTCAAGGTGCTGCCAGCCGCCATCGCGCGCACCAGCGAGCGGCCGAGCACAGCATCCAGCTCGGCCGGCGCAATGCCGGTACCGGGCCGTAGCAGGCAAAGATCTCGTGCTTCAAGAGGCCGCCCCGCCACCAGATCCCGCGAAAGACACACGCTGCGACGGACCAGTGCACGCACCGGCAACTCCGAAGCCACGGGCGCCTTGACCGGCGAACCCAGAGCCTGCTCCGCGGCTCGCACCTGGCCGACCAGTTGCGCCAGCTCCATCGGATCCAGCGAGGCCGGATGGTCGGGTCCAGGCAGAGCCTTGTCCAGAGTGAAGTGCTTCTCGATGACCGTCGCACCCAGTGCCACTGCAGCCGTGGAGACGGCCAGGCCCAAGGTATGGTCCGAGTAGCCCACTGGCAGGCCCGTCGCTTGCGCCATGGTCTGCATGGCGCGCAGGTTCGCATCAGAGGGACTGGCCGGATAGTTGGACGTGCAGTGCAGCAGCGTCAGCATCTCGCCCAGCGGCTGCATCAGGCCCAGGCGTGCACGCTCCTGCGCGATGACGGCCACAGCCTGCTCTACCTCCTCCAGCGTCGCCATACCCGAGGACACGATCAGCGGCACATTCTTCGCAGCAAGAAAGCGCAGAAAGGGCCAGTTGGTGATCTCGCCCGAGGGCACCTTGATGCGGCGCATACCCAGGGACAGCAGGAAATCCGCCGCCTCCTCATCGAACGGTGTGGACATGAACTCAATGCCTAGCACCTCGCAGCGCTGCATCAGTCTTTCATGCAGCTGGGGCGACATCTCCAGCTGTTTGAGCATGCTGTGTTGGTCACCGTCTCCGGTGGCAGCCTTCTGGTAGGCTGCCTTCTCAGCGCCCCTGCGCACCAGCTTGTCGGCGGTGAAGGTCTGGAACTTGACGGCATCCGCGCCGCAGCGCGCCGCCGTGTCAACCAGTTGCAGGGCCAACTCTTCGGAGCCGTTGTGGTTCACGCCGGCTTCGGCGATGACAAAGGTCTTCATGACTGAGGTATCCAGGCTCGGGCAGCAAGAGTCTCGGCGGCCACCCAGTCCGCCTCCGTATCGATATCGATGCACTCCAGCGCATCGTCGAACAGAACGCCGAAGGCCCCCGCAGGCACAAAGCGCCGCTGCTCGCGTAAGGCCTCCACGCTGACCAGATACAGCGCGCCGTTGACCGCAGCGGCGGTCGGCAGATCCTGGCTTCGCAGACCGGTCTTGCCTGGGAAACAGGCATTCATCCGCCCATCATCCGACAGCAAGTAAGTCCAATAGGGATGCTGCTCCACCGCACTGACACCCACAGCGCCACTGCCTCCCATGCTCAGCCGAGCAAATGCCTCGTCCCAGCGCTGACGGCGCCGCAGCGGACTCGTGGGTTGCAGCAGCGCCAGCCAGTCGTATCGCTCGCCATCCGCAGCGCAGGCATCCAGCGCATGCAAGGCAACGTCCAGGGTGCTGGCCGTATCGCTGGCCAGTTCGACCGGACGCAGCCAGGGCACGGCGGCACCAGCCACCTCGGCAACGGTGGCCACGGCGGTATCGTCGGTCGACACCAGCACCCTGTGGAAGCCCGGGTAGCTCAGCGCGAACTCGATGGACCACTGCACCAAGGGCTTGCCCAGAAATGACCGCACATTCTTGCCCGGGACCCTTTTTGAACCGGCCCGCGCTGGAATCAGCGCCAGTGTCTTGCTCATAGTTGGGCAAAGCGTTCGATCAAACGCAAGCCCACCGGGCCACTGCGCTCCGGATGGAACTGGGTCGCCATCACATTGGCGCGTTGCACCGCGGCACAGATCACATGGCCGCCATACCGGCAATCCGCCAGCCTGTCCCCCGCATGACTCGGCTCGGCAGCGAACGAATGGACGAAGTACACCGCCGGATTTTCGCCCCGCAGCGGCTCCAGCAGCGAACCCTGCCAGTCGCGTCCATCTGCAGGCTGCAGATGGTTCCAGCCGATATGGGGCACACGCTGGGCGACGCCGCTGGTCGTCACGGCCGAAATGGCCTTGACTCGACCCGGCAGAACACCCAGGCCCGCGTGATCGCCGAACTCCTCGCTCGCATCAAACAGGATCTGCATACCGACGCAGATGCCGAACAAAGGCCGGCCGGTCAGCGCGAAAGCCCGGATTGCGTCGCCGAAACCACGCTCGCTCACTTCCTTGATGCTGTCCCGGAAAGCGCCGACCCCGGGCACCACCAGGCGCTCGGCAGCCAGCGCCGCCTTCGGCTCATCGGTCACATGCACATCGGCGCCGCCATGCTCAAACGCGCGCACGACATTGAACAGATTGCACATCCCGTAGTCGAGGATGGTGACTTTGCGCTTGGACATGAGCGTCATCGATCAGAACTTTCGAACGGGAAGGCCCGCATCCAATGCGGCCGTACGGATGTCCGCCACGGACATCCGTTGGTAGTGCAAAACGTCAGCCATGGCCACCGCATCGGCCAAGCCTTCATGGGCTGCTTCGACGAAGTGCGCCAGGCTGCCCATGCCGCCGCTGGCAATCACAGGCACGGGCACGGCCTCGCTGACGGCACGGACCAAGCGCAAGTCGAAACCCTGCCTGGTACCCTCGCGGTCCACCGAGGTGATCAGCACCTCGCCGGCTCCCAGCTCCACACCGCGCCGCACCCACTCCAGCACATCCAGACCGGTGCGCTCGCGCCCATTGTCCGTGTAGACCTCCCATTTGCCCGGCGCAATCTCCTTGGCCTCAATGGACAGCACCATGGCCTGCGAGCCGAAGCGCCGTGCCACTTCACGAATCAAGTCGGGACGGGCCACTGCCGCCGTGTTGATGGCCACCTTGTCGGCGCCTGAGCGGAGGATGTCCCGCGCATCACCGACCGAACGGATGCCACCGCCCACCGTGATGGGGATGAACACATCCCGAGCCGCTTTCTTGACGATGTCGCTCAGGTTGTTGCGACCGTACAAGCTGGCGACGATGTCCATATAGATCAGTTCGTCGGCGCCTTGCTCGTAGTAGCGCACTGCATATGCCTGGGGATCACCGATGACGCGCAGGCCCTCCAGCCGCACGCCCTTGATGAGGTTGGGCCCCTTGATATCAAGCCGGGGAATGATGCGCAGATTGCTCATGACTTACTTGGAATCCGGATGCCAGACGGCATGGCGCTGCTTCCACTGCCCGTCCTCCCACTTCCACAGATGCGGCGAGCGGAAGCTGTCGGTCAGGTGCTTGAAGTACTCACGCGTCATGATCGGCTGTTCGAACATCTTGCTCGCCTCGGGGAACTCGCTGGCCGGGATGCTCAAGTACTTGAAGATCTCATCGGCAAAGCGCTCCGGAAACTCATGGTCATAGCGCTTGACCAGCGCCACACCTTCTTCGCGCGTGATGTCGCCCGAGCGGATTTCCTGGGCCGCGTCGTAGCTGGCTCGGCCGATGCCGAACTTGGTACCGGTGGTGTAGTAGTGAAAGTCATCGATACGGTCGTCGATGCTGTTGTACTTGCTGTAGGTGCCGGGCGTGCGTTCAGGCGAAGCCTCAAAACCGCCATGCTCGACTGCATAGTAGTAGCAGGCTTGAGGATGCCACTTCAGGTAGTAGCCCAGGTAGTGAACCTCGGTCTTCTTCTCTTCGATTTCGTTCGGATTCGCCGGCAGATAGGGAGCCAGGTCATGCGTCTGCAACCCGAATCGCGATTTCAGATCCGCAACCGACACGCCACCGAGACTGACCTTGGATTGATCCTCTGCGGTGAAGTAGGACCAGTCGCGCTTGGCCGATTCCGTATCGCCGATGGGGTTGCCATACTCCGCTTCGTTCTCGCCGTAGATCACCAGCGGGATATTGAACAGCAGCGACATCTTCGGCGCCAGGGACTTCTGGCCGAACATAAAGGCCTGGAAGGGATGGAACAGATTGTCCACGGCCAAGCGCGTCAGCAGACGGTGCGCGCGGCCATTTGGCGTCATCAGATAGTTGTCATGGCCGGCGTGGATCCAGCGCTGAAAATTGCGCCAGCCCCATTCGGTGTAGACGTGGGGGGCCCAGGTCACCGTCAGGGGGTGCATGCCGTACTTGGTGCGCAGAATGTGCGAGGCATAGAAGCTGTCCTTGCCGCCGGAGCCGGGCACGATGCAGTCATAGCTGCCATCCTTGCTGCGGTGACGGTCCAGCAGGTCACGCAGCGCGCGCTCGCGGTCATCCCAGTCGATCGTGCCCTGCTTCTTCTCTGCAAAGCGACAGGCGTCACAGACGCCCTCTTCATCAAAATGGATCGTCTTCTTCTTTGAGTCCTTGGTGTGCGTGTACTCCACCGCAGAGTTCGGGCGCTGATTGGATATGACACAGCGCTTGCAAAAGGCAACTTCTGCGGGCAATCCGTACTTGGTCTCCGGCTGCAATACCGAGCCGAGATACTTGGAGGTATCGACCTCTTGTGGGGCGGGAATTCGTTCCATTGTTTTCTTACTCCTTGCGTAATTTGTCGTCAGGCCATCAATGAATCGATGACCCGCACTAGATTTTGAGTCGGACCACCCGACGCTTTAGCCGCCGCCTGCGGGGGCTGGGAGACTTCCCTGCTGGGAACGGAGAGCTTCAGCAGCGCAGGCGCCAATTCCGCTGGCGATGGCACCCCCGTCGAGATCCCCATGCGGCTGTACGGCGCATCGTCGGTAAAGACCGAGGCATCCACAGAAATCACAGGCCGTCCCGCCAGCTTGGCCTCCAGACCCACGGTCGAAGACGTCACCACCACCAAATCCACCGCATGCAGCAGGGCCGCCAGGTCTTCACCCGTCGGGCTGAACTCGACGCGCTCCTGACCGTCAACGAACGCCTGCCGCTCACTCGGGTGATAGCGCACCACCAAGCGGTAGCCCGGTTGGGCGGCGACGAATTCTCGCAGATGTGCCTCGATGCGCCGCGGCAGCGACGGATCGCCGCGCCGCGCGGCAAAGGGATGTTGCTCGGGTTCCACCTGGGAGGCCCACAAAATCACCCGTGAGCCATCATCCCAGCCACGAGAGAACCGCAACCGCTGTCCAGCCTCGATAGCGGCAGGTGTCGTAAGGCGCTCAAACGCGGGATTGCCGGTCACAACGACCTCATCCGGCTTGCGACCGTACGCCACAAAGAAGTCGCGCACGTCCTCGTTCAACACACAGATCCGGTCCGCATAGCCAGGCTGACCGATCCATTGCACCTCCTGCAGACCAAAGATATCGACCGCACACAAGGCCCGCAGACCTAATCGGCCAGCGGCCAGCAACGCGGCCTGCTCGCTACGCGGCGAGTTGGTTGCGACCACCAAGGCCGGTTTCACCGAAGCAAGCCAGCGCTCAAACAAACCAACCGGCCGAAAGGCCTGCCTGCCTCGTTGGGCATAAAGTGCCGCCGCACCGTCAGCGCCATGCTCGGCAACCAACTCAAGGTAATTCAAACCAAGATAGGCAATCGTTTCCTCGCGCGGCACCGGCCCGCCCGCCGAAAGATCACCAGCCAGTTGCCCCCCCCGTGCCTGCACCTCGGGTGCATTCGCCTCGGGCAAATGCCGGTAGCCGATGTACTCGATACCGAGACGCTCTAGATATGCCCCAGCGGTGGTGAGCGCCAGGAAAAGCACCGAACGCCCCGCTTCACGGAGCGCGCGGGCCACCGGTTCCAGCATCGCCACATGGCCGCCGCCATAGGCTACCAACACGATGGGGCGTGACGAGATGCCCGCCGCTGCAACACGTCTATTCACACGACTCCCTGCAAAACGATTTAGCCGCGATGGGCTGGTAAATCCCATCAACTCGGTTGCAATGGTCACCGATTCGAGCCTGCTTGTTCATGCACGAGTTCGACCTACTAATGCCTGCGGTCGCGAGATCCCGTTGGAAGTGGTGTTTGCACCACGGCATTTCATGGCAGCGGTCAACGCCACAGGGATCAACAAAGTCAGCACAGTGAAGCCGAAAAATCCACCGAACAATGGTAATAGCATCAGTTTCTGCAGCCCGCTCCACGGACGGCCAGCCACCGACAGGAATCCAACAAGCACCAGCATCGGGATCAAGACAATGACTCCAACCAGGGTTCTCAAACTCCCCCCCATCAGAAACATGCCCATTCCGTGCTGCAGCATACTGATCGCACCAACCCAACCTCCGCCGTAAAAATCAAGATTCTTGTGAAGAGCCAGCCAAAAATAGCCGACCACTAAATAAAGGAGCGGCAAGGCCAAGGCCATGGTCAACCAGCGTTGCCAACGGCGCCTCAGCCCATAGCCGGCACGCCGATAGGGTGGGTAAAAAAGCACTAGAGCGCCGACCACAACAATGAACACGCCCGTGCTGACGGCACCAAGCAAACAAGCCAACCCCGCCTTGAACAGCAAGCCCGGCACGACGCGGGTAGCCCTGCTCATCTGCAGGCATAGGCAAGCCGCCAGCAGCCAAGCGGTCCACGCGATCACGCCACGGCCATTCATCGCCAGATGGGCCGCAAGGAAAACGCCCCAAGCCCAGGCAGGTGCCCGCCCTCCAGTCAATCCGATCAGTTGGCGCCAAAGGCTGACATTGCAGGCAAAAAAGGCAGCTACATAAAGAGGGAAGCCAAGCCCAGGAACTCGCGCGTCAAGCAGAAAGCCCGGATAGGCGACTAGATAACGGAAGAAATGTGGATGGCCAAGCAACAATACGGGAGAGATATCCCCCTGCCAAAGTTCCAGCACCTGCGGCCAAGGTTCGAACGCCTTGATGCCAATGACCGCAGCAAAGACGGCCGCAGCGAAAGCCATCCACCAGTCAGCGCGTCGCCACATGGAGCAAACGCCCGTAGAAGCCACGAACGACGGCAATCATTGATGCCAACGGTCCCGAGGGCAAGGCATCTTCCGATAGGCCGATGCGTACACCTTCGACGGTTCCGATGGCAGGGTGCTTGGCCGTTCCAAACAAGACGTCCCAGAACTGAAAAACCGAAGCGAAGTTGCAGTTGTAGTGCGAAGGGTCGTTGCTGTGGTGCAAGCGATGCGCTCCCGGAGACTGTATCAACCAGCGCCCCACCCAGCCCCAGTTGCTGTGCCAATTGCTGTGCTTAGCGAACCCGAGCGCCTGCAACGCCAGTTGCGCGGCAATGTAGTGCTCCGCCGGCATGCCCAGCAGGGCTGCAGGCACAGCGTTGACGCCGTGCAGCAGGGCTCGCTCCATCGGATGGTCACGCAGCGCGGTCAGCATCGTCATCTCTGTCGCGCAGTGGTGAAATTTGTGGATTTCCCAAAGCGGTGCGAACCGGTGCATCCAGCGGTGAGTCCAGTAATTCGAGAAGTCCAGCGCGACAATGAACAGGGCATAGGCCAGCCAGGGCGGCCCGACATGTTCCAGCCATCGGAGATCCAGGCTTTGCTTGAGTGTGGTCTGCAGCAGGTAAACAAGGCCGAAAAACAGGACCGTGCCCAGGATCAGGCCGGCGTTTGTCAAAACCAGCAGCGCGCTGACAACATCGGTCAAGGCACTGCTCCCGCTGCGCAAAAGTCGACTCAGGCTGCTCGCTTGCCAACCCTTCATGCCGATCTCTACCAGCATCATCGCCGCGACCAAGGTCATCGACACGACAATGCTGCCGCCCACCCCGGCGAACATGGTTTGGAGCTTTGCTATCAGGCGATCCGGGTCCAGCATCTGCGCCACGATCTCAGAGCTTTTGCCAGTGCGACATCGCGATCAGCGCGCGCAGTTCGCGCGTCAGGTTGGCGGTTCCGGCAATGTGCCGCTCACAGGTGCTGCGCAGAGCCTCTGATTCAAAACACCGCGTCGGCAGGTGTTCGCGGCAGTAGTCCGCCTTGCTCGACCTGAACCACTCCCCCACCGGCACCGTGAACATCTGCTTGCGCCGATACGCCAGGCTCTCGCCGATCAAGGGCGCCACGGCCTTCTTATACAGATACTTGGTCACACCATCCTTGAGCTTCAGCGAACCCGGCATGCGGAAGGCCAGCTCCATCATCCGGTAGTCCAGGAAGGGCGTGCGGGCTTCCAGCGAGACCGCCATGCCCATGCGGTCCGGCTTCACCAGGTTGTTGCCGGAAAGCAGGAGCTGCATATCCAGGTAGAGGGCCTGGTTGATGCGATCCTGATGGGCAACTTCCTGGAAGTAGGGTCGGGCCACGTCGAACGAATCCACCGCGTCCAGGCGTCGCGCCAGAGCAGGCTCGTACAGCGCCTGCTTGCCGCGATGATTGAACAGGGAAATGCTGTCGAAGTAGCGGCGCTGGAACTCCTCATCACTCCAGGATGAGGCCTCAGACTGAGCGAAGAAGCTCTTGTATTTGTCGTAACCGGCGAAGAGCTCGTCGCCGCCGTCGCCGGTCAGCACCACCTTCACATGCTTGGCCGCCAGGGCTGACACCCGATAGGTCGGCAGGAAAGACACGTCGCCATGCGGCTGGTCGCAGTGGTAGGTGGCCATGGGCCAAAGATCCAGCATGTCCGGATCCACCTTCTCCATCACATGCTGCGTCCCGAAGCGGTCTGCCGCCTCTTGAGCGAAGGCGGATTCGTCATAGCGCGGATCATCGAAACCGATGCAGAAAGTCTTGACCGGCTCGCTCATGTGACGAGCCATCAGGCCAACGATGGTGCTGGAGTCCACGCCGCCGGACAGGAAGGCGCCGAAGGGCACATCACTGCGCAGGCGCAGGCGTACGGCATCGTCCAATACCGCGTTGAACTCCTCGATCCAGTCGGCCTCGGAGCGACCATGCTGGGGGGCGACCTCGGCGAGATTCCACCATCGCCGCACGGTGGTACCCGAGGCATCCACCCGGAGCAGATGTCCGGGCATCAGATGCCGCACGCCTTGGTAGATCGTGAACGGCGCGGGCACATAGTTGAAGCTCAGGAAGTGGTGCAGCGCTTCTTCATCCATGCCCGGTGAGGGCATGCCGGCCTTGAGCACGGCCTTGATCTCCGAGCCGAAAGTGAGCTGCTGCCCGTCATCGTGCAGGTACAGCGGCTTGACACCGATGCGGTCCCGCACCAAGTACAGCGCCTGCTCACGCGCATCGTAGATCGCAATGGCGAACATGCCGTTGAGCTTGCGGACAAAGTCGATCCCTTCGCTCTCGTACAAGCGCAGCAGCACCTCGGTGTCGGAGTGCGTACGGCAGGGGTTGCCCGCCTGAGCCAGCTCTTGTGCCAACTCCACGTGGTTGAAGATCTCGCCGTTCTGCACCACCACGATGCGGCCGTCATCCGACACAAAGGGCTGATGCCCCCCAGCCAGGTCGATGATGGACAGACGCTGATTGCCCAGGCCAACGCCCGGGGCGCTGAAGATGCCTTGATCATCCGGGCCGCGGTGGCGGATGGACGCGCCCATGGCGCGCAGCACATCGGCCGGCACGGAACGCCCGCCGCGATGAAAGTAACCAAAAATGCCGCACACCTCAGTTGCCGCCTTTCCCAAAAACTTGCTTGAAAGTCAGCGCGATGATCTTGAAATCCAGCGCCAGCGAGGCGTCTCGCGCATACCTGAGGTCCAGCGCCTTGCGCTGCTCGACGGTGGCCTCCGAGCGCAGGGTGGCCTGCGCCAAGCCCGTAATGCCCGGACGCACCTGATGGCGGGCCAACCAATCGGCCTCGCTGTACATGCTGCGCTGGGCGGGCACGTCAGGGCGGGGTCCGACCAGGCTCATATCGCCCTTGAGCACGTTCAGCAGTTGCGGCAGTTCGTCAAGACTGGTGCGCCGGATGAAGCGCCCGACCGGTGTGATTCGCGGATCGGCGTCCGCGGTAGAAAAGCCACCTAGACGCTCCGCATCCAGCACCATGCTACGGAACTTGTAGATGCTGAATTCAAGCCCCCCGCGGCCGATGCGCCGTTGACGAAACAGCACGGGGCCGAAGTCAGACATCCAGATGGCCAGCGCAACGCCTAGCAACAAGGGTGCCAGCAGCAGCAGCGCGCAGGCTGCGGCCACGCAATCTATCAATCTCTTCATGACGCGCTATCCAGATTGGGACGTCGATTCAGGTCCAGGATGCGCAAACCCAGGGCAGACGCCATGACAAATGCCAACAAGGCGAGTGCCGGCTCGCCGTACAGATGCGCACCCGGAGGCAGCACCGCTTCGATTATTGTTCTTTTGCCAGCTGCAATCAGGCCAACGATGGCCATGACGCTCAGTGAGGCGGGAAGGATTCTACGACATGGCCGCAGCATCCCCCAGCCAAGCTGATGCGCCAACAGCCAGGCCAACCCCAGGTGCACTGCCGGCAAGGCCCACATCAGCAAGGAGCCAGAACGCGCCAGCAGGCCTGGCATTGCCAGCAGCGGCAACAGCAGCAGGACGCTCAAATTGAGCCGCAACACCGTGCCTGGGCGCTGGCTGGCGTTGAGTGCGGCGCTCAGCAGCGTGGCCACACCCACAAAGGGCAGACTCAGTAGCGCGATCTTGGTCAACAGCGCGATCACCTGCGCATCGGCGGCCGATACCTGCCCGCGCTCGAACAGCAGTGCTACCACCGCCTCACCAAAAGCCAGACCGCACAAAAGCACAACCAGCGATAGCAGTACCGCCTTTTGCAACTGGCCGGAGAGCAAGGCGTCAAAGGCCTCGCGATCGCCACGCGCGTGAAACTCGCTCATGCGCGGAAAGGCTACTGTGGCCAGTGTCGTGATAACGATGCCCAGGGGCAGCTCGACCAGCTTGATGGCGTAGTTGAAAGCAGCGAGTTGCCCCGGCGCCAGCCAAGAAGCCGCCGCCCTTAGCAGCACCGGTATCAAGATCAGCAAGGAGGCGGCCGCCAGTCCGGCACTGAAACTTCGCAGCAGCGCGGCGTCGACCAAGCCAGCCTGACGAGGCGCTTGCCACAGCGCTGTCGCCCCTCCCGGCAGCGCCAGCAATTGGCTCAGCCAGCGCAGCAGGGCGCCCGCCGCGATGCCCCAGCACAACCAGGGCAACACCTCTTGACCAGGGTGGGCCAATGCCAGCGCGGCAATGACGCATAGATTGAACAGCAAGGTGCCGCAGCCTGCCACAAAAAACCGCTCGCCCGCATTCAGCGCCGCGCTGCTCACGCCTGAAAGTGCAGCCAGCGGCAAAGCCACAGCCACCAAAGCCCACAAACCCAGCCCCAATGCTGGCACCGCACTCCCGGGTGCCAGCAGGCTCAGCCACAGGCCAGGCGCCCATAACAGCAGGCCGCCAAGCGCCGCAAACAGCAGGCCGGTCCATAGCGAGGCCTGGCCGAACAAGGCGGCGGCGCGTGATGGCGCCATGCCCCGCAAGGCGGGCACCAGCGCCACGGCAAGCCCGCCCGAGAGCAGCAGATTGACCAGCAGGTCGGGTAGTGTCAGCAGTACGATAGCCACATCGGCCTCGGCCGACAGGCCCAGGCGGGACGCCAGCATCAGCTCGCGCGCAAAACCGGCCAGCCGTCCGGCCATCAGGGCCAGGCTCAACAGCAGGCCGGCCCGCAGCAAACGATTCATGCCCAACGCCAGATTCAGACCTGTCGCACAACGCCCTTGCGCGCACGCACAGCCGCCACGATCTGCGCCACTCCTTCGCGCACGGCAACCGTGTTGCGCTGCTGCGCTAGGCTATCGGCATGCTGAGCACTGGCATAGGCTTGGCGCAACTTGGTGATCTCGGCGGCAAAGTCCATTTGAGTGCGAATTTCCTCCACGCTGTTGGCCTGGCGGTGGAACGTGCGCGACAGGATGGCAGCACCGGAACCCAAGCGGGCATGTTCGGCCAGCAGCAGCTCAGCTGGCAGAAGGCCTTCGCCGACGCGTGCCACGCCGCCAATGCCAAAAGGCTTGCCCTCGGCGCGCAAGATGGCGGCCAACTCATCGACCATGCCATTGGCCAGGGGCTCGAACATGAAGTCCATGCCCAGTTCCAGATGCAGATCGTTCAGCCCGATATGCACTTCGTCCACGCCAGGCACGCGAACACAGGCGCCCAAGGCTCGCGCAGCGGCAGCGGTCTCCACCAGCAGCACCGCGCGAGCGCGCCCCGCAATGGCGCGGCAAAACACCGCCACCTCTTCCGGGGCGCGAAACATCGGCAGCATCAGTTCGTCCGCACCGGCATCAAGCACCGCCCCCACCTCATTGGCCGTGCCCGCATGCACCGGATTGATCCGCACCAGCAATCGACCGGCCGGCACAGCGGCCCGAACTCGCCCTACGTCGAACAGGCTGTGACGGCTGATAACGGTATTCAAGTGGCCCTGGCGCGCTTCTTTGCCATTGATCTCGAGATCGACAAAAATCCGGTCGGCGCCACTTGCGATGCCAAAGGCGGCCACATCAGGGCAGTTGGTGATCAGAAAAAATTTCATGCTTTCATGGCCATCAGACCTGCCCGTACGGGCTAGGTCAGACTGCGGCGAACTTATAGTTTTGACACCGGCAGCACCCGAACCGGGTCATTGATGCCACTGATCGCTCCGACAAAGCGCCCCTGTTCAAACAAAGCCACGCGATGATTGTCGGTGTCGGCGACCCAGGTCTGACCGCTGATCGCATCATGGAAGAAACCGTTGGGGGAGTACAAAGTGTGTGGCCCTGCAACATCGGCGCTGCAAAGCTGCCTGGGAGGGGTTTCCGCCGTCGCTGTATGCACCTCCTCGGCAAGGATTTGTGGAGGCTTGGTCAGACCGTCCTGGAAAAGCGGAGCCGGGCACGCCAGGAGCACCTGGCGCGCATCGCTGTCCACGTCCCAGAGGCCCAGGCGATTGCCGTGTTCAGACAAAACCAGCAAGCCTGCTGCCTCCCGCCCCAGCATGTTCGGGTAGAACTCGGCCATGCGACGCACCTCACGCCAACGTGACTGCTTGCGGTAAAACACGACCGCGTGGCCAAAGGTGTCAGCCACAGCCAGCGTGTCGTCGCTCAGCAGCAATGCATCGCGAGGATAGGATGTACGCGTGTCGATATGCTCGATGGGATCCAGACGCACGAACCCAACGCTGTCCCGAGATAGCCGAAACAGACTGATCCGGCTGACCCTTTCCTGACCGTCCACCATCACCAGGACATGGCCTTGGACGCGCAGCCCATTGGCAACGCCACCACCCAACTCGGGCAGGGGCAGACGTTGCAGCACCCGACCATTGGCTGGCGACACCACCCAAAGCTCGCCAGCTACGCCCACCAGGAGACGCCCGCCGTAACTGGCCAAAGCGCGCGCGCCACCTCCAGCCTTCACATCCAGGCTCCAGACCAGACGCCCCGCGCTGCTCACCCGTAGCAAGGTTTTGCTGGTACTGGTCAACACAATCAGATCATCTGCTCCGATACGGCGCCCATGCAAACGCAGAAACTGGGGCTCGAAGCTTGTGTGAAGAAAGTTGACGGTGCCTCGCCCTGGGCTATAGAAAGAATAGCGCTGAGGTGGCGGCGAATCATCAACCGCCAGCACTGAAGCCGCAGCCAGCCCCAACAAGGCCAGCAGCGCGTTGCAGAAAAAGGGCCTCGGCACTCAAAGCCCCTTGGCAGCGCTCGCACCGACAAGCAACTGGAACATGATCTGCGACCAGTCCTTCAAACTGTTCATCCAGATTGACGTCAGGCCCAGACGCACCGGCTCCTCGGGCACGAAAACCGTATCGCCGGGCCGGGCAACGCTGCTGCCGGCGGAGAACATGCCACTAGATACAGCTTCAGCACGTCCATTGGCGCGGATCACATAGACCTCGGACAAATCAGCCGTCTTCTTGGGGCTGGCGGCGTCCAGATAGCTGCGCAAGCTGCGCTGACTGTCCCACATGACCGTCAAAGGATTGTTGACCGCACCAAACACCGCCACATGGTTAGGCCGAGCGGGCACCCAAACGGTGTCACCATCCTCCAGAACCAAGTCCGGCAGATCGGCCATCTTGGCTTCAACAGGGATGTCTACTGCAATGCGCCCATCGGGCTGCTGGGATTTCAGCACGCTTGCCCTCAAGCGTGTCTCGGCAATCAGCGCCTCATTCAGCGTTCTCTGCTCGGCGGATTGCCCGGCGCCCAGCAATTCCCCAATCTGCGCCGTGATGCCGTCTTCCATCAGTTGCGCAGCTTTCTGCAATTGCTCTCGCTGCAGGCGCACTTGACTGGCTCGCGTGAACTTCAGGCCATACAGGAATGCGCGCGATGTGACACCCCCTGCGCGGGCCAGCAATTGGGGCAAGGTTTCGCCTGCCGCCAACTGGTAGACGCCCGGCCCTTGCACTTCGCCATCAATGCGCACATAGCGGGTGCGCAGTTCTTCCGGCAAGGCCAGGCTTTTGTCGCTATAGACCACCACCTGGTCTCCTGCCTGAAGTTGCAGATCGTCGACACTACCCGGAGCCGCCAGGGCGCGGCCCAGATTGAAATGCAGCAGCTCGGTCTGGCCGGTCAAGGCATTGATCCGCTCCACCGTAGCCAGATTCCAGTTGACATTGTCCGCCGGTACAAGCGACTCGAGCCTGGCATCAGCGATGGTTTCTGCAACAGACCTCACGCCCGTCACGTTCAGGGGCTTGGTCTCAGTTGCCTTGCGTGCCGTACGCTGCCCCATTGCCAGCTCATTCCGGGCCCGTACCGTTTCAGGAGAGTAAAGCGCACTGCGACCCGGAATCAAATCGCTGACTCGCATCCCCGGACGCCACGCCCGGCGCAGCGGCTGGAATACGGCACCCCGCACGGAAACCATATTGGCAAACTTGCTGCCCACCTCCTGAACTGTCAACACGTCGCCGTCCTGCAACGGCGTTTCAGCCTCTGCGCCGCTCAAGTTCAGCGTCAGCACCTTCTTAGGTGCATCTGGATTATTTCTGTCCAACCTGTCGACCGTCACACGATCTACGCGCGATGCGCTTGGCAAGCCGCCTGCGGCATGGATCAGGTTGGCTACGGTCGTACCGCCCGATGCCAGCTCGAAAATAGCCTGCAAATTGCTTGCACCGATCAGTGCGACGCGCGCGCCCGCCACGGGGAAGTGGATGACGTCCCCATTGCGCAGTGCCACATCACCCCGAGTCGATCCTTGAGTCACCACCTCATAGAAGTCAAACACAGCTCGCTGTTCACCATTGCGCATCAAGCGGATTGAACGCAACGAGCCAGTAGCAGCCGGCCCACCGGCCGCATAAATCACATTGAGCAGACTGCTGGTGGCCGAAACCTTATACACACCGGGGCGGGCAGCATGGCCGACCACCAAGACGGAGATGGTGCGCAACTTTCCCGTGTAGACATGCAGTTTGTACCCCGTGTAAAGACGCGCGATCGCCTTCCCGATCACGGCCTGCAGTTCACTACGCCGAACACCCGCCACCATCACGCCACCTACACGCGGCAGGCTGATGAATCCGGTGTTGTCCACGACCAAATTGGCATCAAGCTCGATCGGACCCGTCACCTTAATGCGAATCTCGTCGCCAATCCCGACCTCGTAGAGCTCGCTGGGCGTACTGTGGACGGGCGCGTCAAACCCTTGGTCATCAAAGCTGAAAGCATCCAGACCGTAAACAGGCAACCACTTGCCATAGTTCCGGTGCACATAGTTCTGAAACTCAAGCTCTTGCGACGATGTTTCAGTCAAGGGGCGGCGCTTGACTGACTCATTTTCTTTATCGGCCTGATCTTTGAGCTGCAACAGCGGCACACCGCTGGCGTCTAGCGGAACACTGGTCATCACCGGCGCGACCGGCGGCGAAGACAGGGCGCCAGTGCCCTGTCCCATGCCCGGCAAAGGAAGGAGAAAGAGCAGGCAGATAGTGGCAGTAACGAGGCGGGAGCGATTGAACATTGTCTGCAGGAGTCGATCTGATAAGCCAGTTTCGGCCAAGCCGAAACTACCGCCGCCACCAGACGTGGCGTTGGCTAGGTAGCTCACAGTGATGAACTGCATCATCTTAACGCCAACGCCGCCCCCTTCTCCCCCAGAGCGAGACGCTCAATACTGGAATTATTCTGATGCTTGTTGCCGATAACCATGCGATTCCGCCTTCAACCTTGCCAACGCTTCCTGCGCCTTGCCTGCGGGCTTGGCCGCCAGGGCGGTGGCCGGGCGCTGCAGGCTGATGCGCGGCGCGCCGAACACGGTCGGGAACTCGCTCTGCATGGCCTCCAGTTCGCCACTGGCGCGGGCGCGCTGCAGCTCGGCCACGACTTCGGCGCGCGTCAGGCCCTGGGCCATCGCAGCGCCATGGCCCAACGCAGCCAGGGTGATCACGGCAATCAGAGAGACATTCTTGGTGATGGTGTTCATGGTTCAGTCCTTTGCATGGCTACAAGCGCTAGAGGCTTGATCTGGACTTCGGGCCGCTGCGGGATGCAGACAGGCCTGGTCCATGAGCCGCACTGTAGGCAGACCGACCTGGTAGAAACACTAGGTCGATCCGAACTGACCATTCCTCAAAAAGAAACAATCACTCGATTCATAGCGATCACTACCGCTCAATTTCACATTAACACTGCTTGAAATCGGGTTTGCGCTTGTTGATGAAGGCCTCCATGCCCTCGCGCTGATCCTCGCTGCCGAACAGCGCATGGAAGTAGCGGCGCTCGACCTTGACCCCGTCGCTCAGCGGCCCCTGATAGGCCAGGTTGACCAGCTCCTTGATCAGCATCACCGAGGGGCCGCTGAAGCCGTTGATGGTCTCGGCGGCGGTCAACGCCTCGTCCAAGAGCGTGGCGGCAGGCACCACGCGCGAGACCAGGCCAGCCTTCTCCGCCTCGGCGGCGTCCATCATGCGAGCGGTCAGCAGCATGTCCATCGCCTTGCTCTTGCCGACCGCACGCGGCAGGCGCTGCGTGCCGCCGGCGCCGGGGATGATGCCCAGCTTGATCTCGGGCTGACCGAATTTGGCCGTGTCGGCCGCGATGATGAAGTCACACATCATCGCCAGCTCGCAGCCGCCACCCAGGGCGAAGCCGGCCACGGCGGCGATCACGGGCTTCCTGACCTGCAGAATGGTCTCCCAGTTCTTCGAGATCAGGCCGCTCTTGAAGGCGCTCATGAAGTTGTGCGGCGCCATGGTCGGGATATCGGCGCCGGCGGCAAAGGCCCGCTCGGAGCCGGTCAGCACGATGCAGCCGACGCTCTCGTCGGCATCGAAGGCCAGCAGAGCCTGGCCCAGCTCGTCCATCAGCTGGTCGTTCAGCGCATTGAGCTGCTTGGGGCGGTTGAGGCTGATCAAACCGGTCTTGCGCGGCCCGTCGCCCCGCAGTTCGGTGATGATGCATTCATAGGTCATGGTGAGGGTCTCCAGCTGGGATGGCATCCGGCACGGGCCGGGATGGCGCAACTATAGGGGGCACCGGCAGGGCTTCGCCCGCCACGGTCGGCTCGGCCTGCAAGGGCAGCTGCTTCAGCATCAGATCCACAAAGGTCTGCTCGTCCTGGGCGATGCGCAGCCGCACCGGCAGGTACTGCAGTCCCGGCGCCAGCCAGACCTCGGCGCGCAGATCGCCGCCCAACCGGGTGCCGGGCGGCAGCAGCGGCCGCAGATGCCAGGTCAGCAGCGGGCCCATGGGCGTGTCCAGCAAGGCCTCGCCGACCACCTCATAGCGCCAGTCGTAGAGCCGGCGCGGCAGGGCCAGCGGCAGCGCGATCTGGTGGCCAGGCCGCAGCGGCTCGCGCCCGGTCAGCGCCAGCCAGCTCAGCTGCACGAACTGGCTGGCAGCGTCCTGCACGCCAGCCGGCTGGGCCTGAGGCCGGCCATCGGCCAGACGCATGTGCTCGCCGTCGAAAAAGAGGCTCGCCCGGCGGCGCTGGCTGAACAGCACGCGGGTGTCCTCGTCATAGCGGCCCGGTGTGATGCCCTGCGGCCCGATCAGCCCGTCGCTGCTCATGCGCCGCGCGATCAGCGGCGCGAAGCCGGGGCCGATGCTGACGTCCAGATGGACCTGGTAGCGCCGCCCCTGGCGTATCCACTGCACCTCGGCCTGGCCGTGCACCTCGCCGCGGTAGTTGCCGATCAGGCGGTAGCTGAGCTGGGTGGACGGCGGCCACTCCGGGCCGGGCGCATCGGCGTCGGAGGCAGCGATGGCTGGCGCAGGCGGCAGGGTCGGCAGGGCGGCCAGCAGCTCGGCGCCATCCGGCAGCGCCGCGGCAGACGGCAGGGGCAGCAAGTCCGGCTCGCCCGGTACCGCGGCGGCGCCCGCGGGCACGCCCAGACGGCGCAGCCGCCCGGCAGGCTGTGGCGTGGCCGGCACGGGCTGGCGTGCCGCCAGCGGCTGCAGTGCGCGCACGAAAGCCGTTTGCAGCCGCTCCGGCATGGGCCGGGACGGCGCCTGCCAGGCCGCCCGCAGGGCCGCCAGTTCCTCGATCAGCAGGCCGTGCAGCGCCAGCACCGGCAGCAGGGCCAGACCCAGACCCAGCGCACGCCGGGCGGCGATCGTCTTGCCGGTCGACGGTCTCAGCTGCCCAGCCATGCCCGACGCAGGCTCAGGCCCAGCGCCGAAGCCTTGTCCGCCAGGCTCAGCCGCACCGGGGCTCCGGCCTGGGGCTGCAGCGGCAGCTGCAGGTTCAGCGTCAGCAGGCGCTGCTCACGGGCCACCAGCAGTTCCATGCGTTCGGGATGCTCGGGCGCCAGCGTCAGCAAGGCATCGTCGAACTTGCGCAGGCGCCAGCCATTGCAGCCCAGGATCTCGTCGCCCGCCGACAGACCCGCCGCCAGCGCGGCCGAGCCGCTCAGCACCTGCTTGATCTGCAGGCCGCCGGCGCCCTCGGCCAGACGCAGACCCAGACGCTGGGCCAGGCTGGCCTTGTCGGCCTCCCAGCGCAGGCCCAGACGCTCCACCAGGGCCGGCAGCGGCAGATCGGCACGGCCGTGCACCCACTGGCGCAGCTCGTCGGCACGGGCCGCGCCCCCCAGCTTGCTCAGCTCGTCGAGGATGTCGGCTTCGCTGACCGGGCCACCGCCGCTGCGCAGCCACAGCGCCCGCAACAGCAGGTCCAGGCTGGCACCGCGTCCGTCGGGGGTGCTGCTGCGCAGCGACAGGTCCACCGCCAGCGCCAGCAGCGCGCCCTTGGCGTAGTAGCTGACGGTGGCATTGGGCGTGTTCTCGTCCTGGCGGTAGTACTTGACCCAGGCCTCGTAGCTGGCCTGCGCCAGGCTTTGCTGCAATCGCCCCGGCGCGGCCAGCACGCCGCTGACCGTGCTGCTGAGCAGCTTCAGATAGCGCGGCGCATCGATCAGACCGCTGCGCAGCAGCATGAGGTCGTCGTAATAGGAGGTGAAGCCTTCAAAGAACCACAGCAGCTCGGTGTAGTTCTCCTGGCCGTAGTCGTAGCGCGCGAACTCGATGGGGCGCAGGCGCTTGACGTTCCAGGTGTGGAAGTACTCGTGGCTGATCAGGCCCAGCAGGCGCAGGTAGCCCTCGCCGATCTCGGTCTGGCCCAGCAGCGGTAGGTCGCGACGCGCCGCGATCAGCGCGGTGCTGGCACGGTGCTCCAGGCCGCCATAGCCCTCTTCCACCGCATTGAGCATGAAGACATAGCGACGCATCGGCGGGCCGCTTTCGGCCTTGGCGGCCTTGCCGCCCTTGCTGGCTTTGCCGCTGCCATGCCAGAAGGCGATCTGCGCCTCGCAGATGCGCTGGCTGTCGCGCAGCAGGCGCTCGCGATCGAAGACCGGCAAGGCGCCGCTGACCACGAACTGGTGCGTCACGCCGGCAGCGCTGAATTCACCGCGCCAGAAGTCTCCCAGCTCGAAGGGATGGTCGATCAGTTCGTCGTAATCGGCCGCCTGGTAGCGGCGCGGGGCCAGCTCGTCCATCGCGGTGGCCACCTGCCAGCCGGCCGGCAGGCGTGCCAGCTCCAGCTGATGCGGCCGCTGCTCGCGCCCATGCACGCGCAGCAGCAGGCTGCTGCCGTTGAAGAAGCCGCGCCGGTCGTCCAGATAGGCGGCGCGCACCGAGCTGTCGAAGGCATAGACCTGGTAGCTCAGCACCAGGGCCGCACGGCCCTCGCAGCGCAGGCGCCAGCTGCATTTGCTAGTCTGCTCCAGCGCCAGCTCGCGCCGACCCTGGCGGGCGCTGAAGCCCTGCAGATGGCGGGCAAACTCGCGCAGCAGATAGCTGCCCGGAATCCAGACCGGCAGACTCAGCTCGACCAGAGCCTCGGGCGCCGGCAAGGTCAGCGTGACGCGGAAAAGGTGGGCCGACGCATCGGCGATCTCGACCCGGTAGTGGACGGCCGCGCCCATCCTCAGCTGCCCGCCGCGCCGAGGAAGCAGCTCAGCGCCGCGACCGCGCTGAGGCGGAATCGCAGGGTCAGCCAGGCCGCGGCGCCCAGGGCCGGGTAGAGCCGCCGGTCCACCAGATAGCAGGCGATCAGCAAGGCGCCCTGCAGGACCAGGCCCGCATAGGCCGGCATCACCACCGCCACCCAGGCCAGCAGCGCGGGCACGATGCCCCAGACAAAGGGGGCCGGCGAGGGAATGCTCTGGCGCATGCCCAGGCCCCAATGGATGCCCCCCAGGAAAGAGATGATCACGCCGGCGTAGGCCGACAAGGCGGCGGTCACATAGGGGTGGGCCTCGGCCCGCACCAGCCAGACCAGCAGGGCGCCGATGACAAAAGGCAGCAGACCGGCATAGCCCAGGCGCAAGGCGACCGGATTGAGCGGCAGGGCAGCGGGGGCACTCATAGGCGGATCAGGGCGCGGCCGTGGGCTTGACGGCAGCCAGGCGACGCTCCAGCTGCTCGGCGCTGATCGCGCCGGGCGCACGGCTGCCATCCTCGAAGATCACCGCCGGCGTGCCATTGATGCGATGCTTGGTGGCCAGGGCCTGGTTGCGCGTCACCGCCGCGTCATCGCAGCTGCCGCTGACCTTGGGCGGCAGCTTGTTGTCCAGCATCCAGGCCAGCCAGGTGGCGCTGCGATCCTTGGCGCACCAGACATTGCGCGACTTCTCGGGCGAGTCGCCACCCAGGATGGGGATGATGAAGGTGTAGACGGTGATGTCCTTGACCGACTGCAGGCTGCGCTCAAAACGCTTGCAGTAGCCGCAGTTCGGGTCGGCGAAGACCGCGATGCGGCGCTTGCCACTGCCGTTCTTCCAGACCACCGCGTCCTGCAGCGGCAAGCTGGCAAAGTCCACCGCGCTGAGCTTATCGACCCGCTCGGCGGTCAGGTTGCGGCGCTCGCGCACATCGATCAGCTCGCCCTCGATCAGGAAATTGCCCGCCGCATCGCTGTAGCGGATCTCGTTGCCGAAGCGCAGTTCCCACAGACCTGGCATCGGCGAGAGCTTGACCTCGTCGATCTTGGGCAGGCCGGGCAGGCGCTCGCCCAGGTTCTTGCGGATCGCCGCTTCGTTGGCCTGGGCCGGCGGGGCCAGCAGGGTCAGGGCGGCAAAGGCAGCAAGGGCCAGCGTGGTCTTGTTCAGCATCAATGAGATCCGGTAGGTTCGAGTGGTTTCGAGTCGGGGTGCCCAGGGGCACTAGAGGCCCAGGGCCTGGCCGGTCAGCCAGCGCTTCAACGGGGTGATCTTGTCCAGCACCGCCAGCCCCTCATTGCGCAGGCTGCGCAGAGCCGGTTGTTCGCTGGCGAACAGGCGCAGCAGGCCATCGGTCAGCTCGCCCATGGCCCAGGTGGGCAGCAGACGGGCGCGGGCATAGCGACGCAGCAGGCGCTCGTCACCGAGCCCCCGCCAGGGCTCGCGCGCCGCCAGCACCTGCGCCAGGCTGGCCACATCGGCCAGGCCCAGATTGAGCCCCTGGCCTGCCAGCGGATGGACCAGATGGGCGGCGTCACCCAGCAAGACCCAGCCAGGCCCGCTGACGGCCGCCGCACGCCCCAGGGCCAGCGGCCAGCTGGCGCGCGCGCCGTCCAGCCGCAGGCCACCGGCGGCGCCCTGGCTGGCCTCCATCAGCGCAGCCTCGAAACCGGCGGCATCCAGCGCCATCAGCGCCTCGGCACGCGCCTCGGGCAGCGACCAGACCAGGCCGTAGGACGCGGCCGGCTGGGGCCGGTCGAAGGGCAGCAGAGCCAGCACATCGGGCGAGCGGAACCACTGGCGCGCCACGCCCTGATGCGGCTTGTCGGCACGCAGCCGCGCAGCGATCGCGCGATGACCGTAGGCATGAGTCTCGAAAGCCACGCCCAGCTGGGCCCGGCCAGTGGAGTCGCGGCCCTCGCACAGGGCCAGCAGCGCGGCCGGCACGGCCTGGCTGACCCGCTGCACATGGGGGGCGAAGCGCAACGCGGCATCGAGCTGCTGCTCCAGCGCCGCCGCGTCGACGATATGGGCCAGCTCGCCCACGCCCTGCTGCCAGGCCGAGAAGCCCAGGTGGCGACCGGCGTCACCCTCGATCTGCATATCGTAGACCGGCGTCAGCGCATCGGGCGGCAGGGCGTCCCAGACGCGCAGCTCGCGTAGCAGGCGCTGCGAGGCGGCATTGATCGCGTAGGCCCGCACATCGTCCGCGCGCGCGGCCCGCGGGGCGCCGCCGTCCAGGCCCAGCAGGGCCACGCGCAGGCCTTGCGCACCCAGGGCCAGGGCCAGGGCACGGCCGACGCAGCCGTCGCCGCGCACCAGGATGTCATAGCTGCTCGCAGGGTTCATCGGCGCGCATTGTAGGCAGGGGCAGAAACCCGCGCCGCCGCCCTGGCACGGGGTCAGGCCGCCGCCGGCCGGGCCGGGCGACTAAAATCCCGGCTTCGCCTCGCGGCCAGCCTCCACCCAGAAAGAATCCCATGAGCCTCAAATGCGGCATCGTGGGCCTGCCCAACGTCGGCAAGTCCACGCTTTTCAACGCCCTCACCAAGGCCGGCATCGCCGCCGAGAACTATCCCTTCTGCACCATCGAGCCCAATGTGGGCGTGGTGGAGCTGCCCGATCCGCGCCTGCAGCAGCTGGCCGAGATCGTCAAGCCTGAGCGCATCCTGCCGGCCATCGTCGAGTTCGTCGATATCGCCGGCCTGGTGGCCGGCGCCAGCAAGGGCGAGGGTCTGGGTAACCAGTTCCTCTCGCATATCCGCGAGACCGATGCCATCGTCAATGTGGTGCGCTGCTTCGAGGACCCCAATGTCATCCATGTCAACGGCAAGGTCGATCCGATCGCCGACATCGAGGTGATCCAGACCGAGCTCTGCCTGGCCGATCTCGGCACCGTGGAGAAGAGCCTGCACCGCTACAACAAGGTGGCGCGCGCCGGCGACAAGGAGGCGATCGCCCTGGTCAAGGTGCTGGAGAAATGCCAGGCGGCGCTGGACCAGGCCAGGCCGGTGCGCACCATAGACTTCAGCAAGGAAGAGCTGGCCATCCTGAAGCCGCTGTGCCTGATCACCGCCAAGCCGGCGATGTTTGTCGGCAATGTGGCCGAGGACGGTTTCGAGAACAACCCCTTCCTGGACCGGCTCAAGGAATTTGCCGCGGCCCAGAACGGCCCGGTGGTGGCGATCTGCGCCAAGACCGAGGCCGAGCTGTCCGAGATGGAGGACGAGGACCGCGCGATGTTCCTGGCCGAGATGGGCCAGGACGAACCGGGTCTGAACCGTCTGATCCGCGCCGCCTTCAAGCTGCTGGGCCTGCAAACCTACTTCACCGCCGGCGTGAAGGAGGTGCGCGCCTGGACCATCCATATCGGCGACACCGCGCCGCAGGCCGCCGGCGTCATCCACACCGACTTCGAGCGCGGCTTCATCCGCGCCCAGACCATCGCCTTCGAGGACTTCATCGCGTACAAGGGCGAACAAGGAGCCAAGGACGCCGGCAAGATGCGCGCCGAAGGCAAGGACTACATCGTCAAGGACGGCGATGTGCTGAACTTCCTGTTCAACGTCTGATCGCCCGGCGGCACCCAGGCCGCTGTGCGCACAAGCTGGGCTAGGATCGCGGGCAGAGGAGCTTGGCAGGCGTCGCCGCCTGCATCCGACCCCGCATGCCGCTAGCCCGCCCGCTGTTCAAATCCTGGTTCGTCCAGATGCTGGCCCTGGCCGCTGCCTACGGCGGGGTGGGCTGGCTGGCGGTGCAACTGGCCGTGCCGCCCAGTTACGCCTCGCCGCTCTATCCCGGCGCCGGTCTGGCGCTGGCCGCCCTGCTGACCCTGGGCCTGCGGCTGGCGCCGGCCATCGCCCTGGGTTCCTTCGCGGTCAATGTGCTGCTGGCGGGGGACCGTGGCCTGCTGGCCCTGCTGGCGCCCGCCTTGATCGGGCTCGGCACCATGCTGCAGGCCCTGGCCGGTGCCTGGCTGATACGGCGCTGGGTCGATCAGCCCTTGCTGCTCTCGGAACCGCGTGATCTGCTGCGGTTTTACGCGCTGGGGGCAGGTCTTGCCGGCCTGATCAGCCCCAGCACCGGCAGCCTGGCCCTGCTGGCCACCGGTGCGGTGGACGGCGCCCATCTGCTCTCCACCTGGGCCACCTGGTGGCTAGGCGATACCCTGGGCGTGCTAATCGGCGCCCCGCTGGTGCTGTGCCTGCTGGCGCAGCCCCGCGAGGTCTGGGCACCGCGGCGGCTCAGCGTGGCGCTGCCTTTGCTGATTACCACGCTGCTGATGGCTTATGCGGCGCTGCGTGTCAACGAGTGGGACCAGGAGCAGGAGCGGGCCCGTTTCGAGCGCGAGGCCCTGGCGGCGGCCAGCGCGCTGGAGGGCGTGCTGCACGAGCCGCTGAATGCGCTGGAGGCGATGCGCAGCCTGCTGCTGGTCAAGCCCGACATCAGCCGGCAAGACTTCGAACGCGCCAGCGCCAACTATCTGCGCCCCGACAGCCCGCTGCTGGCCCTGGGATGGGCACCGCTGGTGGCGCGCGCGGACCGCGCCGCGCTGGATGCCGCGGCGCGCGCCGAAGGCCTGGAGGGCTTCAGCGCCCGCGATCGCGGACGTCCCGGCGATGTGCAGCCGCCGGCCGACGAGCCCATGCTGGTGATACGGCTGATCGAGCCGGTGCAACGCAACGCACCGGCTCTGGGCGTCAATATCCGCTCCATCCCGGCCTCCCGGCCGGCGCTGCAGCGCGCCGCACGCAATGGCAGGCCAAATGCCACCGCCGGTTTCCAGCTCTCGCAGGACGCCGAACCCTCGGTCGGCGTGGTGGCGTATCAGGCCATCTACGCCGGCACACCGGCCACGGTCGAGGAGCGCGCTGAGGCGCTGCGCGGCATCGCCTTCGCGACGCTGCGTCCCGACCTGGTGCTGCGCCTGGTCACGCAGAACACGCCCGACTATCTGAAGCTCTGCCTGATCGACACCGACCCGGTCAGCCCTCACCGCGTGCTGGCCGGACCGGCGGACTGCCTGGCCCCGCCGGCGGGCTGCGCCATGCGCCAGCGCGCGCTGAGCTTTGCCGGACGGGACTGGGACATAAGGGTCTACGCCCTGCCCGGCAGCCTGCCCGGCGACAGCCGCAGCAGCCGCGCCTTTGCACTGGCCGGGCTGGCCGCCACCGCGCTGCTGGGCGCGCTGCTGCTGACCATCACCGGCCGCGCCAGCCGCATCGCGGCCCTGGTGCAGCAACGCACGGCCGCGCTGCAGCAGGAGGTGCTGGCGCGCGAGGCCGCGTCCAAGGCCCTGGCGGAGAGCGAGCAGCGCTTCCGCAACATCTTCGACAACGTGCCGATCGGCATCGTCTTCGCCGATCTGGACGGCATGCCGCAGGAGATCAACCCGCAGTTCTGTCGCATGCTGGGCTACAGCGCCGAGCAGTTGCAAGGCATACGCAGCCTCTCCTTCACCCACCCCGATGACCGCGCCGAGGACCTGCGCCTGGCACGCATGCTCATCGCCGGCAAGATCGGCATGTACAGGCGCAACAAACGTTACCTGAGCCAGGACGGCCGGGTGATCCATGGCCGCGCGCTGGTCAGCCTGCTGCGCGACGCCCAGGGCCAGCCCTTCCGCCTGGTGGGCGTGGTGGAGGACATCACCGACCAGCTGAAAATGCAGGAGCTGGAGCGCGCCCGCGAAGCCGCCGAGGCCGCCAGCCAGGCCAAGAACGAGTTCCTCTCGCGCATGAGTCATGAGCTGCGTACGCCACTCAATGCGATGCTGGGCTTCACCCAGCTGCTGGAGATGGATCGCGAGCCGGGCCTGAGCCCGCGCCAGCGCAGCTGGACCACGCAGGTGCAACAGGCCGGCTGGCATCTGCTGGAGATGATCAACGACACGCTGGACCTGTCGCGCATCGAGTCGGGCGCCCTCAAGCTGGAACCGCAGCGCCTGGACCTGGACCAACTGCTGGATGAGGCCGGATCGATGGTCAGCAAGGCCGCGGCGCAGCGCGGGCTGCGTATCGAGCGCCAGCTGGCCGCCGATGCCCGGCGGGCCCTCGGCGACCCGACCCGGGTCCGGCAGGTGCTGACCAATCTGCTCAGCAATGCGGTCAAGTACAACGTCGAGGGCGGCAGCATCCAGATCAGCAGCCAATGCCTGGCGGACGGTCGCATCGAGCTGGCCGTGGCCGACACCGGGCTGGGCCTCAGCGAGGCGCAGCTGGCCCAGCTGTTTCAGCCCTTCAATCGCCTGGGCCGGGAGCGCAGCGGCACGGAGGGCACGGGCATTGGCCTGGTCATCAGCAAGCGCCTCGCCGAGCTGATGGGCGGCGAGCTGCTGGCCCAGCGTCGCAGCGGGCCGGGCGCCTGCTTTGTGCTGCGGCTGCCGGGCGCCGGCGATGCGGGCGATGCCGCTGCCAGCGAACCGATGCCGCTGGAGCCCTTGTCGGTACAGGCCAGCCGGCACATCGTCTATATCGAGGACAACGCCGCCAACGTCGAGGTGATGCGCGGCATCCTCGCGCAGCGCCAGGGCTGGGAGCTGACCGTCTATACCGATGGCGCCAGCGGCCTGGCTGCGGTGCTGGAGCGGCCGCCGCATCTGCTGCTGCTGGACATGCAGCTGCCCGATACCGACGGCCTGAGCGTGCTGCAGCTGCTGCGCGCCGCGCCGCAATGCGCACGGCTGCCGGTGGTGGCGGTCTCGGCCAATGCCCTGCCCGAGCAGATACGCCTCAGCCAAGCGGCCGGCGTCTCGCATTACCTGACCAAGCCGGTCGATGTGCGGCAATTGCTCACGCTTTTGGACAAGCTGCTGGCCGGCGGCTGAGACCCGCGATGCCGCGGCAGTCCGCGGACGAAGGCACAATCGTGGCCGCCACTTTTGCGACCCTTGCTGCCACCATGAGCACCACCGAACTCGCCCCCGCCTCCCCTGCCGCGACCGCCCTGGTCCTGGCCGAAGCGCCGCAAGCGGCGCGCCAATTCCTGACCTTCCGCATCGCCGCCGAGGAATACGGCATCGACATCCTGAAGGTGCAGGAGATCCGCTCCTATGAGCCGCCCACCCGCGTCGCCAATGCACCGGCCTTCGTCAAGGGCGTGGTCAATCTGCGTGGCGTCATCGTGCCCATCATCGACCTGCGCCTGCGCCTGGGCAGCGCGGCCGAGTACAACGGCTTCACCGTGGTCATCGTGCTGAATGTCTGCAACCGGGTGGTCGGCATCGTCGTCGATTCCGTCTCCGATGTGCTGGAACTGCAGGCCGGTGATATCAAGGCGCCACCCCAGGTCAGCGCCGCGATCGACACCCGCTTCGTCACCGGTCTGGGCAAGATCGGCGAACGCATGATGATCCTGCTGGACATCGAGGGCATGGTCGCCAGCCCGGAGTTCGGCCTGATCGATTGAGGCCACGCCACCAAGTGAGCGAATGCTCACGCCGGAGAGGTCATGAAGCAATGCTTCCTCCCTGGTTCCTGGGTCTTTAGCACTCACAGCCGGCGAGTGCTAATATTGAGCCGTTGAAGCCCTTGTGCTTCGGTGACCTGAGGAGGCCATCCATGACGACTCATAGCGCTGTTGCGGTTCGCGATCCCTGGGCCTTGCTGCCCTCGCTGGGCAATCTCGACGCCTATATCTCGGCCGTCAACCGCATGCCCATGCTCACGCCCGAGGAGGAGCTGAGCTTCTCGCGCAAGCTGCGCGCCAGCGGTGATCTGGAGGCCGCCGGCCGTCTGGTGCTTTCGCATCTACGGCTGGTGGTGTCGATCTCGCGTCAGTACATGGGTTACGGACTGCCGCAGGGCGATCTGATCCAGGAAGGCAATATCGGCCTGATGAAGGCGGTCAAGCGCTATGACCCCGAGCAGGGCGTGCGCCTGGTCAGCTATGCGATGCACTGGATCAAGGCCGAGATCCACGAGTACATCCTGCGCAACTGGCGTCTGGTCAAGGTGGCCACGACCAAGGCGCAGCGCAAGCTGTTCTTCAATCTGCGCTCGATGAAGCACAGCCTGAAGGAAGAAGCGCTGGAAGACGGCCGCACCCACCGCATGAGCTTGAGCGAGAGCGAGATCGCCCATGTGGCGCGCGAGCTCAATGTCAAGCCCGAGGAAGTGCTGGAGATGGAAACGCGCCTGTCCGGCGGTGATGTGGCGCTGGAGCCGCAGACCGATGATGACGGCGAGAGTTTCGCCCCCATCGCCTATCTGGCCGATGAGACGCAGGAGCCCACCCGGGTGCTGGAAGCTCGTTCGCGCGACGCACTGGCCGGCGACGGCATCAGCCGCGCGCTGGCGGTGCTGGACGAGCGCAGCCGGCGCATCGTCGAGGAGCGCTGGCTCAAGGTCAACGACGACAGCTCGGGCGGCATGACCCTGCATGAGCTGGCGGCCGAATACGGCGTATCGGCCGAGCGGATCCGCCAGATCGAGGTCGCCGCGATGAAGAAGATGAAGAAGGCCTTGGCCGAACCCGCCTGAGGCCACGCCTCGGCAATACCTGGCCCCGGCATGCCGGGGCCTTTTTCTTTCTTGCCTGCTTACTTTTCGGCCAGCAGCAGCTTCAGATCGTCGGCCAGGGCCTGAGCGCCCGAGCCATAGCGCGAGAACACGCGCACCCGGCCCTGGGTATCGAAGATGAAACTGGCCGCCGTGTGGTCCATGGTGTACGAGCCCTCGGTCTTGCCCGGCACCTTGGCGTAATAGACCTTGAACTCCTTGGCGGCCGCCTGGGTTTGCTCAGCCGTGCCGCGCAAGGCGACGAAACCGGCGTCGAAGTTAGCCAGATAGGCCTTTAGCAGTTCGGGGGTATCCCGCTCGGGGTCCACCGTGACGAAGATGCCCTGCACGCGCTCGCCGTCGGCGCCCAGCGAACGCTTCACCTCGGCCAGTTCGGCCAGTGTCGTGGGGCAGACATCGGGACACTGGGTGAAGCCGAAGAACACAACCAGCACCTTGCCCTTGAAATCGCCCAGCGTGCGGGGTTTGCCGTCCTGGTCGCTCAGCTGAAGATCACGGGCGTACTCGGCACCGGTCAGGTCTATGCCCTTGAACTGGGGCTTGGCGGCCTCGGGCTGACAGCCGCTGAGCGCAAGCGCGAAGGCCAGCAGGCCGGTAAGCAGGAGGCGACGGTTGGGCAGCATGGTGCGAGTCATGGTTCGGCAGCTCAGCCCAGCAGGGGCTGCAGATAGTGATCCAGCAAGAGCGCCGCAAACAGCAGCGACAGGTGCAGGATGGAGAAACGGAAGGTGGCGCGCGCCAGGGTATCCGAATAATTGCGCCACAGCTGCCAGCCATAGAGGCAGAAGCCCAGACCGAGCGCGATCGCGCTGAGCAGATAGATCCAGCCGCTCATCTCGATGATGAAGGGCAGCAGGGTCGCGGCGAACAGGATCCAGGTGTAGAGCACGATCTGCAGCCGGGTGAACTCCGAGCCGTGGGTCACCGGCAGCATGGGTAGACCGGCCTTGCGGTAGTCCTCGGTGCGGTACAGCGCCAGCGCCCAGAAATGCGGTGGGGTCCACAGAAAGATGATCAGGCACAGCACCAGCGCCTCGGGACCCACCTCCCCGCGCAGCGCGGCCCAGCCCAGCACCGGCGGCATCGCGCCCGAGGCGCCGCCGATCACGATGTTCTGCGGCGTCATCGGCTTGAGGATCACCGTGTAGATCACCGCGTAGCCCACAAAGGTGGCGAAGGTCAGCCACATGGTCAGTGGATTGACCCAGACCCACAGGATGGCCGAACCTATGCCGCACAGCAGGGCCGAGAAGCTCAGGGTCTGCGCCCGGCTCAGCTCGCCCTTGGCGGTGGCGCGCCAGGCGGTGCGCTTCATCTTGGCGTCGATCTGCTGTTCGATCAGGCAGTTGAACGCAGCCGCGGCGCCCGCCACCAACCAGATGCCGGCGGTGGCCGCCAGGATCACGCCCCACTGGCCGGCCTCCGGCAGGCCCGGCACGGCCAGGGCCATGCCGATGACGGCGCAGAACACGATCAGCTGCACCACCCGCGGTTTGGTCAGCTGGTAGAACTGCTGCCAGCGCGAGGGGGGCGCGACAGCGAGAGGGGGGGCGGAACTAGCCATGGGAAGGGAATCCTAGATTCAGAGAGGCCAGCGCACGAGCCGGCTGGCCCTGCTGCAGTCTGGCGAGCAGAAAACTCAGGGCGATCAACAGTGCTGCGGCACCGGCGGTATGGGCCAGCGCGGCGGCCAGCGGCCAGTCCAGCACCACATTGCTGGTGCCGCTGGCCAGTTGCCAGACCGCAATGCCCAGCAGACGCAGGGCCCAGCGGCGGGCCTCGGCCTGGCCGCTGGCGCGCAGACGCCAGGCGACGACGAGCAGCAGCGCGAACACCAGCAGCGCACCCAGACGATGCACCATATGGATGGCGGTCAGCGCCGCAAATGGCAGCCAGCCACCGTCGGCGCCCACCCCCAGCTCACGCCACAGCGTGAAGCCGTGCTCAAAATCCATCGGCGGCCACCACTGACCCTGGCAGGTCGGGAAGTCGCTGCAGGCCAGCACCGCGTAATTGGTGCTGACCCAGCCGCCAAGCGCCACCTGGATCACCGCAGCGATCAGCAGCAGCCAGACCGCCCTGCGCAGGCCCACGGGCACTTGCAGCGGACTGGGGCTGTAGGCCTGCGCCTGCCAGGCCAGCAACATGGCCAGGCCCAGGCCTCCCAGCAGATGCAGGGTGACGATAGCCGGGAACAGCTTCATCGTCACCGTCAGCGCGCCAAAAGCCCCCTGCATGCACACCCAGGCCAGGGTCAGCAGCGCCCAACCCGGCGCTGCGGCGGGCAAGGCGGGATTGCGGCGCAGGCGCCAGCTCTGCACGCACATCACCAGGATCAGGAAGCCCACCCCGCTGGCCAGATAGCGATGGATCATCTCGATCCAGGCCTTGCCGTGGGTCACTGGGCCGGTAGGCATCGCGCTCTGGGCGGCATGGATCTGATCGCGCGCGCCCAGCGGGCTGGCGCTGCCGTAGCAGCCCGGCCAGTCGGGGCAGCCCAGGCCGGAATCGGTCAGGCGAGTGAAGGCGCCGAAGACGATCAGGTCGAAGGTCAGGAACAGGGTCAGCAGGGTCAGCGCACGCAGACGCTGGGCCGGCGTGCTGGCGCGCGAACGCCACTGCAGCCACAGCAGCGGCGCGCCGCCCAGCAAAGCGCCGAACAGCAGCAGCTGGACCAGCGGGGAGAGGTCGACCAGCGAGTCCATCAGCGTCCCGGGCGATCCCAGCCGGCGGCGGCCTTGAGCAGGCGATTCAGGTCGCTCTTGACCTTGGCTGGCTCAGGATTGGCCGGACTGCGCAGCATCCAACGACCCATGGGGTCGATCAGGAAGAGATGATCCTGCAAGGCCTGCCCCTGGGCCGGCTTCAGCCAGGCCTGCAGCTGCGCACGCGGCACACGCAGCACGGTCACCGGCACGCCCTGGCTGACAGCCTGCTGCAGTTCGGCGCGCAACGGCGTGTCATCCGGCACCAGCCAGAGCTTGTCGACCTTGTCGCGCTCCTTGCCCAGCATCTCGCGCAGCTGGCGCTGCATGAAGAGCTGGCTCTCGCAGGCCGCGTCACAGGCGCCGTCCTGCACCAGGGTCAGCAGCCACTGGCCCTTGAGGCTTTCGGCCGATACGGCCTGACCTTGCAGATCACGCAGCGGCAGATCGGCAGGGATATCGACGGTGGGGGTGATCAGCTCGCCATAGGCCTTGCCGCTCAGCTTGAGCACATAGAAGCTGAAATAGGAAGCCAGCACCGGGGCGGCACAGGCCAGCACCACCAGCAGCATGCGGATGCGGCCGGCGCGGGTGCGCTGGGCCTGGTCCACGCTGTCCAGCGCCGGCAGGCTGTGCACCGTCATCTCGAAAGGGTCGCGCTCAGGCGCGCTGGGGGCCGCGGCGGCGCCGGGGACGGAGGAGTTGGAACCAGACATAAAGACCTGTGAGCAGCGCCGAAAGCGCAAACCATTGGAAGGCGTAGCCGTAATGCTTCTGCAGCCCGCTATCAGGGGCTGGCCAATCGCGCAGCAGCGCAGCAGAGGCTTGCGCTGTCGCGGCGCCCGTCACTTCCGGCTCCAGCTGCAGCAGGGCCAGCGGCAACAGGGCCAGACCGGTTTCGCGCGCAAAGCCGGCTGGGTCGAGATTCTGCCGGATCCGCCTCTGCCCCGCCTCGCCCAGCTCGAGCAACCTTGCCGGCGCCGCGATCACCCGCGCCCGCAGTTGCACCTCGCCGGCGGGGCTGTGCAGGGCCGGCAGCAGGGTGCGGTCGCGCAGATCACGTGGCAACCAGCCCCGCTGCACCAGCACCGGTCTATCGCTGCCGACCAGCTGTAGCGGCGTGACGACATAGAAGCCGACCCGTTGGCCCATGGGCCGGTTGTCGAGAAAGACCGTGTGCTGGTCCAGCCAGTGCCCGCGCAGCCGCACCTCACGGTGCAGCAACTGCTCCAGTGGCACGCCGGCCACCAGGTCCTGCATCTGCAGCGCCGGCAGCGCCGCGCGCGCATCGAGCGCCGCCTGGCGCTCGCGTTTCTGGGCCGCGCGGTCCAGCTGCCACAGGCCCAGCCTGGCGGTCAGCGCGATGGCCAGCAGGGCCGCCAGCAGCAGCAGGGCTTTGCGCAGGCCTTCGCTCACCACGCCCCCCGGGTGGAATAATCGCTCGCCATGAAATTCGTCTTTCTGATCGCCTTCATCGGCATTCTCGGCGCGCTCGCCGCTGCCGGCCTGTTCATGCTCAGGAACGGCAAGAGCCAGCAGCGCGGCCCCAATATGGCCCGCGCGCTGGCGGTGCGCGTCGGCGTCTCGGTGGCGCTGTTCCTGTTCATTCTGTTGAGCTACTGGATGGGCTGGATAGAGCCGACCGGCCTGCCGGTGGGGCGCTGACGACGCGCTTTCTCTCAAGCCCGCCAACAAAGACAAAAGCGCCGCAGCAGCGGCGCTTTGCTTTTTGGACCTGCCGATTTACATCCAGTAGACCACGACGTACAGACCCAGCCACACGACGTCGACGAAGTGCCAGTACCAGGCCGCTCCTTCGAAGCCGAAATGGCGGTCCTTGGTGAAGTGACCCTTCTGCAGTCGCAGCGTGATGAACAGCAGCATCAGCATGCCGACAAACACATGGAAGCCGTGGAAGCCGGTCAACATGAAGAAGGTCGAGCCGAAGATGCCCGAGCTGAGCTTCAGGTTCAGGTCACGATAGGCATGGGCGTACTCATAGCCCTGCACCACCAGGAAGATGATGCCCAGCAGCACCGTCAGCCACATGAAGGCGATGGTCTTGCTGCGGTTGCCGGCGATCAGCGCATGGTGGGCGATCGTCAGCGTCACGCCCGAGGTCAGCAGCAGGGCAGTGTTGATCGTCGGCAGCGGCCAGGGGCCGATGGTGCTGAAGGCCTCGACGGTACCGGCCGGCGCGGCGGTAGCACCGGCCGCCACGCTGGGCCACAGGGCCTTGAAGTCCGGCCACAGCAGCGCATGCTCCAGATTGCCCAGCATGGGCACGGAGTGCACGCGCGCCCAGTACAGCGCGCCGAAGAAGGCGGCGAAGAACATCACCTCGGAGAAGATGAACCAACCCATGCTCCAGCGATAGGACAGGTCGATGCGCTCGCTGTACAGGCCGCCCTCGCTCTCGCGGATCGCGTCGCCGAACCATTGCTTGAGCACAACGGCCCACCACAGCAGGCCGAAAGCCAGCGAGTACATGCCCCATTGGTGGTCATTGATCCACTGCCCCGCGCCCAGAATGACGAAGAACAGGCCGATCGCGGCCATCACCGGATGCCGCGAGGGCCCGGGCACGAAGTAGTACGGGGTAGTCCCGTGGGGAGTCGCTGCCGACATCTCTATCTCCTCGAACGAATCGTTTCAGTCCTGCGCTGGCTTGCCAGTCTTCAGCCGCCGGCCACGCCGCTGCCGATCACCCAATTGACCAGCAGCACCAGCGCCAGCACAAATCCAAGGGCCGCGATCAGCCCGGCGATGATCACATGCACCGGGTTGAGCTTGGCCACATCCTTTTCATAATCGGCGCCGCGACGCACGCCGAAGAAGGCCCAGGCTATCGCCTTGACCGTCTGGGCAAATGACGCGGGCCGCGCCACCGCCTCTTTCAAATCCTGTCCCGGCTTCATAGCTGGGGGCTGGCCACCAGAGCCGCCTGCTTCTGCCCCTTGCCCGCCACCTCGAAAAAGGTATACGACAAGGTGATCGTCTTCACATCCTTGGGCAGCTTGGGGTCGATCACGAAGACCACCGGCCACTGCTTGCTCTCACCGGCGGCCAGCGTGTACTCGTTGAAGCAGAAGCACTCCAGCTTGTTGAAGTGCGCGGTCGCCTGCTTCGGTGCATAGCTGGGAATGGCCTGGGCCGACATCGCCTTGCTCTGCACATTGCGGAACTCGTACATCACCGTGGCCAGCTCACCCGGATGCACCTCCAGATGGTTGACTGCCGGCTTGAAGTCCCAGGGCCCGCGTGCATTCGCGTCGAACTCGACGGTGATCTTGCGGCTGTAGTCGATCTGGGTGTTCTTCAGATCGCTGGCCCGCACCTGGTGCTGCCGCTCGGAGAGCGACAGCACATTGATGCCCAGGGCCGAGCAGATCGCGTTGTAGAGCGGCACCAGCGCATAGGCAAAGCCGAACATCAGCCCGACCACCACGACCAGCTTACCGACCATCTGCAGATTGTCTCTGCGCAGGGCGACCGCGAGATTCCAGCGCGACTTGCTCATCAGCTTCTGCCGTTCAGGCCCCCAACAGGACGATCTTGGTGACGAAGCCGATCGCGAACATCGCCGCGATCGACGCCAGCACCAGGGCCAGGCGCATATTGCTCTTGCGTTGCTCGGGCGTCGTCATCGCTGCGGTCCTCAGCCGATCACCTTGGTGGCCGAGGCATTCAGCTTGGGCGGGTTCTCGTAGGTGTGGAAGGGCGCCGGCGACGGCACTTCCCACTCCAGGCCCTCGGCGGCTTCCCAGGGCTGCTGGGGAGCCTTCTCGCCCTTGCCGCGCATCATCGGCACGACGATGAACAAGAAGAAGTAGACCTGCATCAGACCGAAGCCGAAGGCGCCCACCGAGGCGATCGCGTTGAAGTCGGCGAACTGCATCGGGTAGTCGGCATAGCGGCGCGGCATGCCGGCCAGGCCCAGGAAGTGCATCGGGAAGAAGGTGATGTTGAAGGTGATCAGCGAGCCCCAGAAGTGGAACTTGCCGCGGCCTTCGCTGAACATCACGCCGGTCCACTTCGGACCCCAGAAATAGACACCGGCGAACAGCGCGAACAGCGAGCCGGCCACCAGCACGTAGTGGAAGTGCGCCACCACGTAATAAGTGTCCTGCACCTGGATGTCGATCGGCGCCATCGCCAGGATCAGGCCGGTGAAGCCACCCATCGTGAACACGAAGATGAAGCCCACGGCCCACAGCATGGGCACCTCGAAGGTCATCGAGCCGCGCCACATCGTGGCCAGCCAGTTGAAGATCTTCACGCCGGTGGGCACCGCGATCAGCATGGTCGCGTACATGAAGAACAGCTGGCCCGTCACCGGCATGCCGGTGGCGAACATATGGTGGGCCCAGACGATGAAGGACAGGATCGCGATCGAAGCGGTCGCATAGACCATCGAGGCATAGCCGAACAGCTTCTTGCGGGCGAAGGTCGGCACGATCTGGCTGACGATGCCGAAGGCCGGCAGGATCATGATGTAGACCTCGGGGTGACCGAAGAACCAGAAAATGTGCTGGTACATCACCGGGTCACCGCCGCCGGCCGGGCTGAAGAAGCTGGTGCCGAAGTGGCGATCGGTCAGCGTCATCGTGATCGCGCCGGCCAGCACGGGCATCACCGCGATCAGCAGATAGGCGGTGATCAGCCAGGTCCAGGCGAACATCGGCATCTTCATCAGCGTCATGCCCGGGGCGCGCATATTGAGGATGGTGACGATGATGTTGATCGAACCCATGATGGACGAGGCGCCCAGGATGTGCATCGCGAAGATGCCAGCATCCATAGAGGGGCCCATCTGCAGAGTCAGCGGCGCATACAGCGTCCAGCCCGCGGCGGGCGCGCCGCCGGGCATGAAGAAGCTGGCGACGAGCATGATGGCGGCCGGGATCATCAGCCAGAAGCTGAAGTTGTTCATGCGCGCGAAGGCCATGTCCGACGCGCCGATCTGCAGCGGAATCATCCAGTTCGCAAAGCCCACGAAGGCCGGCATGATGGCGCCGAACACCATGATCAGGCCGTGCATGGTGGTGAACTGGTTGAACAGCTCGGGGTTCACGAACTGCAGCCCCGGCTGGAACAGCTCGGCGCGGATCAGCAGGGCCAGCAGGCCGCCGATCATCAGCATCGTGAACGAGAACAGCAGGTACAGGGTACCGATGTCTTTGTGATTGGTGGCGAACACCCAACGACGCCAGCCGGTGGGGGCATGGTGATCGTCATGATGGTCATGAACGCCGTGACCGTGTTGGTCGAGCACTGCACTCATCTTGCTTTCCTTTTCTCGACGTTCAGACGATTACTTGCGGGCCGCAACGATTTCGGCCGGCTGCACGATCTGGCCGGTCTTGTTGGACCAGCTGTTCTTCGTGTAGGTGATCACGGCAGCGATTTCGGTATCCGAGAGCTGCTTCCAGGCCGGCATCGCACCGTTGGCCGCGCCATTGAGCAGGATGGCAACCTGCTTGCTCTTGTCGGCATCCAGCACGATGGGCGAGGCATCCAGCGCCTTGATCGGGCCGGCGCCGGTGCCGTCGGCCTTGTGGCAGGCAGCGCAGTTGGCGTTGTAGACCTTCTCACCGCGCGCCACCAGAGCGGACAGTTCCCAGACCTTGCTGGGATCGTCGGCCTTGGCCGCCAGCTTCTTCTTCTCGCCATCCACCCAGGCCGTGTAATCGGCGGCCGAGACCACCTTCACATGGATGGGCATATAGGCATGCTCCTTGCCACACAGCTCGGCACACTGACCGTAGAAGTCGCCGATCTTGTCGGCCTTGAACCAAGTGTCGCGCACGAAACCGGGGATCGCATCCTGCTTGACACCGAAGGCCGGCACCATCCAGGCGTGGATCACATCGTTGGCGGTGGTGATGATGCGCACCTTCTTGCCGACCGGCACGACCAGCGGGTTGTCCACCTTCAGCAGGTAGTTGTCGACCGCCTCGGGCTTGCCCGAATCGGACATCTCGCGCTGGGTCGCATCCAGGGTGGACAGGAAGCCGATGCCCTCGCCCTCGCCCTTCAGATAGTCGTAGCCCCATTTCCACTGGTAGCCGGTGGCCTTGATGGTCAGGTCGGCGTTGGTGGTGTCCTTCATCGCAACGACCACCTTGGTGGCCGGCAGGGCCATCAGGATCACGATGATGAAGGGCACGACCGTCCAGGCGATTTCCACCTTGACGCTTTCGTGGAAGTTGGCCGCCACCGCACCCTTGGACTTGCGGTGCTTGATGATGGAATAGAACATCACGCCGAACACGGCGACGAAGATCACCAGGCAGATGATCAGCATGAAGTTGTGCAACCACATCTGATCGGCCGCGATCTTGGTCACCGGCTCATGCAGATTGATCTGGTTGACCTTGGGGCCACCGGGCAGATCACCCACCGCCAGGGCGGTTTGAGCCGTCAGCGTGGCCGCCAGGGCCAGCGCCGCATGGCCGATTCCGCGCCGCAGCTGATGCACTCGTGCGTTCATCATCGTCATGGTTGTCACTTCAGTTTTCAAACTCAACCCAGGAACAAGACGAGCCGGCGCGCTGCCGAGCTCACCTGCTCTTCGCATACTTCGTCAGCCAAGGCCAGTCCGGCATGCGGACTTGAAAAGCGCCCCAACGGCTTCAATTGTCTCCAGGCCCGCCCTTCGCATGCTTGTTGACCCGGCTCAAAGCCGCATGGTCACGAAGGCTTTAGCATGGGCGAGCCCAGCCTTGGATAGGCGGCGGATTTTAGCCCACGCCAATGTTGGCGTTGTGGTCTTTGCGCGTCGTCCATCGCCCCGACGCGCGGTTGAATTGCTATGGACGCGACGGTCGTCGCACCATTTGGCGCATTTCATCCAGGGAAACCCGTGTCTCCGGGTTCAGCGCGGGTCGCGGCCTGGGCTTGATCGCATGGCCATACACGAGTTCCAGCGTCAGCTGCAGCCGGCCGTTGGCGGCGCGCAAACCCTCCAGTGCCTGCAGCAGCCGCCCGCGCCAGGCCCGGCTGCGGCAGCCGGCAAAACGCTGCGGCGCCAGATTGCCCCCTAGCAGACGCAGATCGGCCAGCAGCTTGGCTGGCTCGGCCCAGCTCAGCGTGATGCGCTCCTGATCCATCACCGGATCGGCAAAACCTGCCCCCACCAACATATCGCCGACATCGTGCATATCGGTCCACTCGGGCCCGGCCACACCCCAGTCCAGCGCAGCAAACAGCGCGCGCAGCTCGCGCAGACTGTCAGGGCCAATGCTGGAGAACATCAGAAATCCGTCCACCGCCAGCGCACGCTGCCACAGGCGCAACAGCGCCGCCGGGTCGGGGCTCAGGTGCAGATACATATTGGCCCAAAGCAGGTCCGCCTGGGCCTCGGCCACCTGCAAGGGCAGCTGAACAGCGGCTGGCGGCACGGCTGCGGACGACTGGCGCCGCAGCCCGCCCCACCAGCCTGACGGGCCGGACCGCCCAGCGGCTCCGATCTGCTGGCTGCGCTGACGCAGCGCCTCGATGGGCTCCACCGCCGCGAAGCTGGCAGCCGGATAGCTGAGCCGCAGACCAGGCTCGCTGGCCCCCAGAAAAGCCGACCAGCTGAGCACCCGCTGCGGCTGCAACTTGATCAGCGCCAGCCGCTCCAGCATGCGCTGCGCCACCTCGCCATGCAGCCAGGGCGGCTCGGGCAGCGTGGCCAGCCGGCGCAGTTGGCGGGTCAGCGCGAGCGGGTCGATGCGCTGGGCCGCGGGTCGTTCATAGGGATCGGGGGCAGACATGGGCCGGCAGTATATTGAGCCCATGCCCGCCCAGCCGCTGCCTCCGTCCAAGCCCTCGCGGGTGGCGCGGGTGCTGATGCGCTGCCCGGGCCAGTGCGCGGTCTGCCGGAGCTGGTCGGACCAGCGGGTCTGCAGCGACTGCCTGATGCGCTATGCGCGGCCGGTGCCGCGCTGCTGGACCTGCGCGCTGCAACTGCCACCGGAGCGCCTGGGCCATGCCCGCCCGCGCTGTGGCAGCTGCCTGAACCGGCCACCACCGCTGGACCGCTGCATCGCGGCACTGGACTATGGCTTTCCCTGGGACCAGCTGCTGCAGCGCTACAAATTCCATCAGGCCTTGGATCTGCGCGAGGTGCTGGTCAATCGCCTGGACCAGACCCTCAGCGCTGCCGAGGCCGAGGCCCCCGACTGGCTGCTGGCCGTGCCCCTGTCCGGCGAGCGGCTGCGCGAGCGCGGCTACAACCAGAGCCACGAGCTGGCGCGCGTGCTGGCGCGGCGACGCGGCTTGCAGTGCGCATCCGATATGCTGCTGCGCGTGCGCGACACCGCCCACCAGCTACAGCTGCCGCCCGAGGCCCGGGCCGCCAATGTACGCCAGGCCTTTGCGATCCATCCGCGCCGCAGGGCGCTGCTGGAGGGGCGCCATGTGGCGCTGCTGGACGATGTGATGACCACCGGTGCGACCCTGTTCGAGCTGGCGCGGCTGCTGCGCCAGGCCGGTGTCGCCGAGGTGCAGGCCTGGGTGGTCGCGCGCACCCCGGCGGCACAGCTCGTCTGAGCGTGGGCCGTCCGCGCCTGCACAGCCCTTTCTTCTTGCCGCATCCGATGTTCAATATCGTTCTGGTCCACCCCGAGATTCCACCCAACACCGGCAACATCATCCGGCTGGCCGCCAACACCGGCTGTGCCCTGCATCTGATCGAGCCGCTGGGCTTCGCCATGGAAGACAGGCTGCTGCAGCGCGCCGGCCTTGACTATCACGAGTACACGCAGGTGCAGCGCCATGCCGACTGGGCCACCTTTCTCGCCACGGCAAGACCTGACCCTGAACGCCTGTTCGGCTTCACCACCCGCGGCAGCCGGCCATTCGGCGAGATTGCCTGGCGCAGCGGCGACTGGCTGGTCTTCGGCGCCGAAACCGCCGGCCTGCCCCCCGCCTTGCGTGACAGCCTGCCGCCCGCGCAGCGACTGCGGCTGCCGATGCGGCCCGGCCAGCGCAGCCTCAACCTCAGCAATGCGGTGGCGGTGGCGGTTTTCGAGGCCTGGCGCCAGAACGGCTACGAGGGCAGCGTCTGAGCTGGCCCAGCAGCGCCGGCCTACTCAGGCTTGACGCCGGCGGCCTTGATCAGCGCGCCCCAGCGCTGGCCCTCGCTTTTCATCAGCGCCGCCAGGCCCTCGGGCGTGGTCGCCGCGGCACTGAAATACTGGCTCAGCAGACGGCTGCGCAGCGCATCGCTCTTGATGATGCGCACCAGCTCGCCGGAGAGCCGCCGCACGATGGGCGCGGGCGTGCCGGCCGGCGCCAGCACCGCCTGCCAGGAAATGGCCTCGAAGCCGGCGAAGCCCTGCTCCGCCAGTGTCGGCAGCTCGGGTAGCGAGCCCACCCGACCCAGGCTGGTGACACCCAGGGCAGCAAGCTTGCCGGCGCGCACCTGGCCCATGGCAATACCCGGCACCATAAAGCCCGCCTGCACCTCGCCGGCCAGGATGGCGTTGACCACCTGCGGGAAGCCTTGATAGGGCACATGCGTCAGCTGCACGCCGGCCCGCGACTTGAACGCCTCCATCGCCAGGTGGGCGGCACTGCCTACGCCGACGCTGCCGTAGTTCAGCACACCGCCGCGCTCGCCGGCGATGCGCACGAAGTCCGCCAGGCTGCGCGCGCCCAGGCGCGGATCAACGACCAGCACATTGGGCGAGGTCGCCACCAGACTGATGGGCTGCAGATCGCGCTGCGGCTGGTAGGGCAGCTTGCGGTTGAGCAGCGGCGCGGTCACCAGCGGCCCCTGGATCGTGAACAGCAGCGTGTAGCCGTCCGGTGCCGCCTTGGCCACCGCCGCGGTGCCGATATTGCCGCCAGCGCCGGGCTGGTTGGCGATCACCACCGGCTGGCCCAGGGCCGCCGCCAGCGGCTCGGCCAGCGCGCGGGCGATGATGTCCGGCGAGCTGCCGCCCGGAAAGGGCACAACCAGCTTGATGGGCCGCGCAGGCCAGGCCTGTGCCTGGGCCGACACCCCCGACAGCGGCAGGGCCGCGAGCGCAGCGGTTTGCAGCAGATGGCGACGTTGCATATTCGGTACTCCGGACGCTTCAGTGTTCGGTGCGGGCCTGGCGGCCCATTAGGAGATCGACCGCCGCGGCCGGGCTCAGCCGCCCCTCCAGCAGCGCCACCACGGCCTCGGTGATAGGCATCTCGACGCCCAGCACCCGGGCCCGCGCCAGCACGGTGGCGGCGCTGTAGACGCCCTCGGCCACATGGCCCAGCTGCTGCAGGATGTCGGCCAGGGCCAGGTCTTGCGCCAGCAGCAGGCCGACGCGGCGGTTGCGCGACAGATCGCCGGTGGCGGTCAGCACCAGATCGCCCATGCCCGACAGGCCCATGAAGGTCTCGGCGCGCGCGCCCAGGGCCTGGCCCAGCCTGAGCATCTCGGCCAGGCCGCGCGTAATCAGCGCCGCGCGGGCATTCAGCCCGGGCGCATCGCGGCTGTCGCCAGCGGCCTCGGCGCGCAGGCGCAGGCCGTCGGCCACGCCCACCGCGATCGCCATCACATTCTTGACCGCACCACCCACCTCGACGCCGATCGGATCGCTGGAGGTGTAGATGCGCAGCCGCTCACCATGGAAGGCAGCGACAGCGAGCTCGCAGAGCTCGGCATCGGCGCTGGCCGCCACCAGGGCGGTAGGCTGGCCCAAGGCCACCTCCTGCGCAAAGCTGGGGCCGGATAGGATGCCGGCGCGCAGGCACGGCTGCACCGCACGCGCGATCTCATGGCCCAGCAGGCCGCTGCCGGCCTCGAAGCCCTTGCACAGCCACAGCACCCGGGCACCGTCGGGCAGGCGCAGCAGCATCTCGCGCAGCGCCGCCATCGGCGTGGCGATCACCAGCAGGCCCTGCGCCCCATGGTCGATCGCGGCCTGCAGATCGCTGCCCAGCTGCAAATCGGCTGGCAGCACGGCTTCGGGCAGATAGCGCTGGTTGCGACGACGCCGTGCCATCTCGGCCACGGCCGCGGCATCGCGGGCCCACAGCAGCACCTCGTGGCGGGCCGCCGCCTGTATGGCCAGGGCCGTGCCCCAGGCGCCGGCACCGAGAACAGCGATCTTCATGGTGGTGATTCAGACAGCATCGGGAATGAGAAACGCGCCCCGCCGCGTCAGCAGCCAGGGGCGCGTTTTGGGGCGCACAGCCTGCAGCTTAGTTCGCGGCGGAACCGGCCTGTGCGTCGCGCTGGGCCTGCTGGGCCTCGAACATGGCCTGGAAGTTGACTTCCGACAGCAGCACCGGCGGGAAGCCGGCGCGGGTGCAGACGTCGGACACGACGGCACGCAGATAGGGGTAGACCATCTGCGGGCAGACGATGCCGATGATGCCTTCCAGCTGCTCCTGGGGCACGTTGCGGATCTCGAAGATGCCGGCCTGCTTGGCCTCGATCAGGAACAGGGTCTTGTCGGCCAGCTTGGTGGTGACGGTGGCGGTGACGCTGACTTCATAGACGCCGTCGGCGACCGGCTCGGCCGCCAGGGCCAGATTGATGTCCACCTGGGGCTGCGACTGCTCCAGCAGGATCTGGGGCGAATTCGGTTGCTCCAGCGACAGATCCTTCAGATACATGCGCTGGATCTGAAAAACGGGGGTATTGGTCTCTTCGGCCATGTGTTCTTTCAATCGGTTGGGGTGGGTCACGGCGCACCAGGGGCCGGCCGTGACAGGCGCCCGGCATTATGCATGGCGGGCCACGCAGCGGATCCCGCCCGGGGCCGGTTGGGGCTCAGTCCCCCTGAAGCAGGGGCTGCAGGCCGCCGCGCTGGTCCAGCGCGATCAGATCGTCGCAGCCGCCGACATGGGTGGCGCCGATGAAGATCTGCGGCACGGTACGGCGACCCGTGATTGCCATCATCTCGTCGCGCTGAGCGGGATCCAGATCAATGCGTATCTCCTCGATCTGCTCGACGCCGCGCTGCTTCAGCAAGGCCTTGGCCCGCACACAGTAGGGGCAGACCTGGGTCGTATACATCTTGACCGGATTCATTGTTTCACCATCACCTTGTGGGACCTGGCCGCAGGCCGTTGATTGCCGAGGGCCGCCCGTTCAAGCCTTCTCAAGCTTTCTCTACAGGCAGGCTGGCCTCGCGCCAGGCATTCATGCCGCCGGCCAGCGGCTTGGCATGCTCATAGCCCAACTTGCGCAGCGTAGCGGCTGCGCGGGTGGCGCGTGCGCCGCTTTGGCACAGCACCACGATCGGCAGGGCCTTGTTGCTGGGCAAGGCCTTGTGGCCGGCCTCCAACTGCGCCAGCGGCACATTGCGGGCGCCGGTGGCATGGCCGGCGGCAAACTCGGCCGGCTCGCAGACATCGATCAGCACCGCCTTCTCGCGATTCATCAGACGCACCGCCTCGGCCGGGCCCACCGCAGCGCCTTGCGCGCCCCCGTTCAGCGTGGGCCACAGCAGCAGCGCGCCGGACGAGGCAGCAGCCAGCACAAGAATCCAGTTGTCGAGCAAGAAGTCCAAGGCAGGTCCTGTTTGCAGTGAGAGAGAGGGAGTCGGGATTCCGACAAGGGCGCCGGATTATAGGAAAGGCCCGCAGCCCCATCGCCAAGACGGGTCATGCTGCGGGCCTGGGCGCGCCAAGGCGCCTTGCGTTCAAGACAGCTTGAAGGTGGCGACCGCCGCCTGCAGGGCCTGCGCCTGCTGCTCCAGGCTGCTGGCCGCCGCCGCGGCCTGCTCCACCAGCGCGGCGTTCTGCTGGGTCATCTGGTCCAGCTGGCTGACCGACTGGTTGACCTGGCTGATGCCCTGACTCTGCTCGCTGGAGGCCGCAGTGATCTCGCCGATGATGTCCGAGACCCGCTGCACCGAGGCGACGATCTCGTTCATCGTGCTGCCGGCATCCTGCACCAGGCGCGCGCCGGTCTCTACCTTGTCGACGCTGGTGCCGATCAGGCCCTTGATTTCCCGCGCTGCCTCGGCGCTGCGCTGGGCCAGGCTGCGCACCTCGCCCGCCACCACCGCGAAGCCGCGGCCCTGCTCACCGGCCCGCGCGGCTTCCACCGCCGCGTTCAGCGCCAGGATATTGGTCTGGAAGGCGATGCCGTCGATCACGCCGATGATGTCGCTGATCTTCTTGGAACTGTGGTTGATCTCGTCCATGGTGGCGACCACCTGGCCGACCACGGCACCGCCCTTCTGCGCCACAGCAGCGGCCGAGCCGGCCAGCTGATTGGCCTGGGCCGCGGCATCGGCGCTCTGGCGCACCGTGTCGGTCAGGGTTTGCATATTGCTGGAGGTCTGCTCCAGCGAGGTGGCCTGCTTCTCGGTGCGCACCGACAGATCGTGGTTGCCCACCGCGATCTCGCGCGAGGCCACCGTCATCGAATCGGTGCCGGAACGCACATTGGCGACGATGGCCGCCAGACCCTGGGCCATATCACGCACCGCGGCCAGCAGGCTGTTGTCGGCGCCGGGCGCCACCGCGATGGTCTGCGACAGATCGCCATCGGCCATATGGCGCATCACATCGCGCGCATACTCGGGTTCGCCGCCCAGCTGGCGCCAGACGCTGCCTATCACCAGCCAGGAGCCCAGGCCCAGCGCAAGCACCACGACCAGCGCGGCCACCAGGATCGCGATCAGGCTGGACGACACGCCGCTGTGTGCCCGCTCCAGCCCGGCATTGAAACTCTCGCCGGCCTCCTTGCGGGCCTGCTGAACCGTGCCGTCCAGGGTCTTCAGGGCGCCCTGCATCTTGGCCACCGAGGCGGTCTGGTCGCCCTGCTTGACGCCGAGAAAGAGCTCGGCCGTCTCGACCGAGGCGGCGAAATAGGCCTCGAAATCCTTCTTGAGCTTGGCGCCGACCTCGGCCTTGCCCGCGATGCCCGCGATCTTGTCGAGCAGCTTGCGCAGATTCGCGGCGCGCTCCTTGGCCTCATCCAGGCGCTTTTGCTCACCCTCGGCGACCGCACTCTGTATCGTCGCCCCCAGCGCTTCGAGCTGATTGGCGAACTGGGTGCTGGCGTCCAGATAGGGATAGTCCACCTGGCCGACCGAATCAATGGCCGAGGAGGTGCGCGCCGAGAACGCCCAGACCACCGCGATACCCACCGCGAAGATCAGGGCAGCAAAAACCGGCAGCAACCAGATCCGGGTCTTCACATTCATCTTGTTCTCCTGTGATCCAACGACAAGGCGCGCCACCCGCTACGGCAGCGCGCCAGCCTGTGGGCATGCCGCTGTCTCACAGCAGCCCGCAGGCATCCAGCCAACGCGCTTCTCTTCAGTCGACGCTCAAGACCACCTTGACCGTCCCGTCGACCGCGGACTTTTCGATATAGCCGATCGCATCCGCATTGGCGGCCACGAACTTCTTCACCTCGGCCGCGCTGGCCAGTTCCTTGGGTGGCGTGGCCTTGCCGGAGAACACCAGCCGCGACCAGCCCGCCTTGACCTGCGCGGCATTCTTGCCGGTGACCTTGGTGTAGAACTGATCGCGTACCGGCGCGCCATCGGGCAGATCGGCCGCCAGCGCATTGCCGCCACCGGGCAGCGCATTGCTCTTGCCCAGGAAGATATTGGCGACCTGATCCGCCGTCAAAGCAGCGCTCGCGTTCTTGGGGTTGACGATCACGGCCACCTGAGCCTGAGCCAGACCGGCCACCGACAGACCCGCGGCGAGCAGCAGCGCAGGGAGGTACTTCTTCATCATGGTGTTGGACTTCATGTCTGGACCTCCGCGCTCAGAACACCGTGTCGACAGCGATGCTGAAGACATTCACGCTGCGCTGACCGAAAGCCGCCGTGTTGTTGACGAACAGACCCGGACCACCCTGGGGCCGGATGCGGTCGTACTGCGCCTTGATCGCGATATTGCGCATCGCGTCCCAGCGCACGCCCAAAGCGGTCGTCTTCTGCGCCGGGTTCTGCGAAGCCACCGTGTCGTTGACGATCCGGCTGAGGCCGTCCAGCTGAGGGCTGAGGCCGGCAGGAATCGTGTTGCTGACATTGCTGCTGTCGCGCTTGAGTTCCGACAGCGTCAGATAGGGCGTGAACTTGCCGATGCGATAGCCCACCGTGCCATACCAGCCGGTCGTGTCGGCCACATAGGTGTCGGTGCGACGCTTGGTGAACTCGAAGTTGGCGATGAAATTGCCTTCGTCGTAAGCCAGACCCAGGCCGGTGAAGCTGGCGTCCTTGTTATTGGGGTCGAACTGATCGCCGATGGCAGGAACGCCCGGCACCGGTACGGCACGCAGCGTGGCCACCAGCTGGTTCAGACTGACCGATTCGACCGTCAGCTTGGTGACCACATGGCCAACACGCAGCGTCAAGCCGCCATCGAGTTCAGCGGTGGCATTGAAGCCGACCATGTCCTTGAACTTCAGCGTGGTGCGCTCGACCTTGTCCTTGGACGAGCCGGCAAACAGCTGGGCACTCAGCGTCGCGGAGCCGAGGCTGGTCTGGTACAGCGCGTCGACGCCGTCGAAGTGGCTGACCGGCACCTGGCCGTAGACGTCCAGCGGCGGACGCAGCCAGGTGTTGGCATAGCCGACATCGCGGAAATCAGAGACCGCGAAGAAGGGGCCGCCCATGCGGCCCACGCGCAGGGCCAGACCCGGCATCAGCTGGGCCTTGCCGAAGGCCCATTCCAGCTTGGGCTTGAAATTGCCCTCGCCACCATGCTTGACCAGCACCTGTGCGGTGGCCGAGAACATGGGGTTGAGACGGCCGGTGACTTGCAGGCCCAGCTTGCTGTCGACCTCGCCGCTGGCCGACTTGTTGGCCCCACGCGTCTGGCCCGGGATCACGTAGTCGGCATCGTCGGTATTGGTCTGCACCAGGCCGAGGGTCGCGAAACCGGAAAAAGAAAAGGCGGAATCGCTTCCGCCTTGCTGGGCCTGGGCGCCCAGGCTCACCAAGGCCGCGGCCAGGGGCGCCAGGCGCCAGATCGTCGTTGTCTTCATTGGGTCTCCTTATGGACAGCTAGCAAGGACAGGTGTGCCAACGGACAGCGCCTGCGAGGCCTGCCTCACACCTGATTACATGCTAGGTTTTTCTCCGCCGAGCCGCTCGCCTTTAGTCATTTTTGAGCCACAGCCCGCGCACAAATATCATCTTTATCAGAGCAAATTCACGCTTGCGCAGACGCGAGCGGCGCGGGAGGCCGGCGACCCGCGCAGCGAGCGCGGCGACCTCCGCTACGCCAGACTGGCGTCCGCGCAGCGGCTGCGGTGGCGGCGCAAGGCAGGAAGGCCTGAAGCCTGCGGCTCAGTCCGCAGCGGCCGCGAGGTGTTGCAGCACTCGCTGCAGCACCTCCTCGGCGCTGAACCACTCGGGCTGGCGGCGCAACACCTCGACATTGGGGCCCCAGGGGCCCCACATCTCCGGCTCGGTGGGCCCCAGCACGCTCAGCAGCCGGGCCCCGACCGCGGCCGCCATATGGGCCGGGCCGGTGTCATTGGCCACCACCAGCGCGGCGCGCTGCAGCAGGGCGTTGTAGACGCCCAGCGACACGCCGCCCAAGGCCAGCGCCGTCGGGTAATGCTCGCGGGCATGCGCCTCCTCGCCACCCGGCCCGGGGCACAGCAGCGCCGTCACGCCGGCCTCCGCAAGCAAGGCGGCGAAGCGCTTGAAATGGGGCCAGGTCTTGCTCAGCGTCTCGAAATTGCCGCTGGCAAACGGGCACAGCAGCACATAGCGCTGACCTTCGCCCATACCCTGGGCCGCCAGCAGCGCCGCGGCCTGCTGCTGCTGAGCCGTCGAGACCTTGAGGTCGATGCTCGCCGGCGGCTGCGGCGCGATCGCCTGGCCCTCGGCCTGCAGAAACAGATTGGCCAGCTGCCAGTAGTTCATGAGCGCATGGCAGCGCGGCGGCATGGCCGGCGCGCGCTTGAGCAGCCAGCCCCGGCCCTCGTGGGCAAACCCGATCGCCTTCAGGCCGGCCAGGCGCATCTCAAGTGCCGAGGAGAAGGACCAGGGCATCGCAATCGCATTGAGGCTGCGGCGGTGGAAGTCCGGCTCGGCCACGCGGGCCGCGCGCCGCAGCGCGCGCAGCTGGGCCACCCGTTCGCCCAGCTTAGGCGGCCGCACCTGCACCGGCCAGCCCTCGGCCTCCAGCAGCGACCTGGCCCAGCCCTTGCCGATCAGCTGCAGGCGGTAGCCGCGCTGCTCCAGCAAGCGCAGCGCCGGCACGCTCAGCACCACATCACCGACGAAGTTGCGCAGCCGCACGACAACGGTCTGACCAGCGGGCTCTCTTATCATTGTTCGCATCGATCACAGACACAGCAGGCGCCGGATTCTGCCACCGCCCCTCACCATGAGCCTTCAGCCCCAAGCCCTGGTCCAGCAAGTGCTGGACCTGCAGGATCAAGCCCAGCCCACCCCGCCCGCCGACAGCGATGCCAGCCTGCTGGCCTGGGTGGCGCGCAACCACCACTACAACCGCAGCCTCTGGGACGAAGAGGATCTGGCCCGTCGCACCCAGGTCAGCGACAGCGAGATCGCCGCCAACAAGCGCGCGATCGACCGCTTCAACCAGGCCCGCAACGATGCCACCGAGCGGGTCGACGAGCTGCTGCTACTGAGCCTGGGCCTGATCAGCGCCGATAGCGCGCAAAGCCCGGCGCCGCGCCTGCAGGTGCCCGCCGGCGCCAGGCTCAATAGCGAGACCGCCGGCAGCATGATGGATCGCCTGTCCATCATGGCGCTGAAGGTGCGCGCGATGCGGGCGCAGACCGAGCGCCAGGATGTGGACGAGGCGCACCGCGAAAGCAGCCGCGCCAAGCTGGCCCAGCTGCTGCAGCAGCGCCAGGACCTGGCCGACTGCCTGGTGCAGCTGCTGGAGGACAGCGCCGCCGGCCGCGCCTACTTCAAGGTCTACCGCCAGTTCAAGATGTACAACGACCCGCGCTTCAACCCGGCCCTGGTGGCCGAGGCGGCGGCAGCGGGCCGCAAGCGCTAAGCCGCCCATGCCGCGTCTGGCCGCCAATCTGGACTGGCTCTACACCGAGCTGCCTTTCGACGAGCGCCCGGCCGCCGCCGCGGCCGACGGTTTCCGGGCGGTGGAATGCCTGTTTCCCTACGGCCAGGACGGCGCCACGCTGGCCGCCAGGCTGCAGGCCCTGGGCCTGCAGCTGGTGCTGATCAACGCGCCGCCCGGCGACTGGACGGCCGGCGAGCGCGGCCTGGCCTGCCTGCCCGGCCGCGAGGCCGAATTCCGTGCCGGCCTGTCGCAGGCGCTGGACTATGCCGGCTGCTTTGCGGCCCAGCCGCTGGGCCCGCCGCGCATCCATGTGATGGCCGGCCTGCTGGGCGCCGGCACGGAGCGCGCCGCGGTCCAGCCCCTGCTGCTTGAGAACCTGCGCTGGGCGGCCGCCGCGGCCGCCGCCCGGGGCCTGCGACTGACGATAGAGCCGATCAACGGCCGCGACATGCCCGGCTATTTTCTGAACCGCCAGGACCATGCGCTGGAGATCATCGCGGCCGTCGGCGCGCCCAATCTGGGCCTGCAGCTGGACCTCTACCACTGCCAGATCGTCGAGGGCGATGTCGCCACCAAGCTGCGCCGGGCCTGGGAGGCCGGCGTACTGGCCCATGTGCAGCTGGCCGGCGTGCCGCTGCGCCAGGAGCCCGACGCCGGCGAGCTGCGCGTCGACTATCTGCTGGCGCTCTTGGACGAGCTGGGCTATGCCGGCCATGTGGGCTGCGAGTACCGGCCACGCGCCGCGACCAGCGCCGGCCTGCGCGCCTGGGCCACGCCCTGGCTCCGGCCTGCCCCTTAGGCCCTTAGGCCAGCGCCGCTGCCAGCAGCGGCACGACGCTGACCGCATTGCTGCCGGCATGCGGCACGCTATTGCTGCTCCAGACATGGCGCACACCGGCGGCGCGCAAGCCGGCCAGCGCATCGCCGTTGAACAGCGCATGGGTCACCGCCACATCGACCGAGGCGGCGCCACGCGCCAGCAGCTGCTCGGCCGCGCCCATCAGCGTGCGGCCGGTGGAGGCCATATCGTCCAGCAGCACCACCGCCCTGCCCTGCACCGCCACGTCGGGCAGCGCCAGGCTGACCTGGTGATCGCCATGGCGCACCTTGTGGCCCACCGCATGGTCCAGGCCGCCAGCACGAGCCGCTTCGCTAACCCATTGGGCACTCTCCTCATCCGGCCCCAGCAGCAGCGCATCCGGCTGACGCGCGGCAATCCAGCGGCCCAGCAGCGGCGCGGCCGAGAGCGCACGGCCCACGCCCGGGGGCATCACCTCGTCCAGGCTGGCAATGCGGTGCAGATGCGGATCGATCGTGACGATGCGGTCGAAATGCGCGGCCAGCAGCCGGGCGATATGGCGCTGGCTGACCGCCTCGCCGGGGTGGAACTCCATGTCCTGGCGCATATAGGCCAGATAGGGGCTGACCAGGCACAGCGTCTGCGCACCCAGCTCGCGGGCGGCGGGCGCCGCAATCAGCAGCTCCACCAGCTTCTCGTTGGGCTGCTGCAGGCCGCGCAGCAAAATCACCCGGCGCGGCAGCGGCTTGGGCAGCAGCAGACGCAACTCGCCGTCGGGAAAGCGGTGGCGCTGTACCAGGGCCCAGGGCAGACGCAGCGCGCCCGCCAGCTCGGCGGCCAGGGCCTGTTCATCGTCAAAGGCCAGCAGCATCGCTTGCGCATCGCTCATCGCTAGGGTTCCTGTCTCGGGCTCAGAAGGCGTAGGAGTTGCCGCTGACGAAGTCCTGCGGCAGGCGCTCGGCCGGACCCACGCTGACGCCGGCATGGCGGTCGGCCAGCTCGCGCGCAAAGCGCAGATCGGCCTCGAACTGCGCATGGATGCGGTACAGCGGCTCACCCCGGTCGACCTTGTCGCCCAGCTTCTTCAGCAGATCCAGGCCCGCGCCGGCCACCTGCGGTGCGCCGGCCAGGCGGGCGATGCGGGCGATGCGCAGATTGTCAAAGCCGACGACCACGCCGTCGTCCGGCGCCAGGATCTCGGCCTGCAGCCCCCCCACCGGGGCCGGGCTGGCGCGGCGGCCCTGGGCCTCGATGATCGCGTTCATCTGGCTCAGCGCGCGACCCGATTCGAGGATGTCGCGGGCGATCACATAGCCCTGACCGCCCCGCACATCGGGGTCGAACTCGATCATGCGACCGGCCAGGCGCAGGGCCTTCTCGCGCAGATCGGTGGGCGCGGCCGGGTCGCCCTGCAGCACCCGCATCACATCGCGCGCCTCCAGCACCGGGCCGATGCCATGGCCGATGGGCTGGCGGCCGTCGGACAGAACCACATCGAGCTGCAGGCGCAGATGGCTGGCGACGAACTCGAACAGTTTCTTCAGCCGCTGCGCTTCCTGGTTGGAGCGCACCTTGGCCGTCGGGCCGACCGGAATGTCCAGCACCAGATGGGTGGAGCCCGCGGCAATCTTCTTGGACAGGATGGACGCCACCATCTGGCCGGGCGAATCGATGGCCAGCGGCCGCTCCACCGAGATCAGGATGTCGTCGGCCGGCGAGAGCGCCGCCGTGCCACCCCAGGCCAGCAGCGCGCGGGTATGGCGAACGATGTCGAGCATGCGCTCGAAGCTCAGCTCCACCGTGGCCAGCTGTTCCATCGTGTCGGCGGTGCCGGCCGGCGAGGTGATGGCGCGCGAGCTGGTCTTGGGGCACAGCATGCCGTGGGCCGAGACGATGGGCACGACCAGCATCGAGGTGCGGTTGCCGGGTATGCCGCCTATGCAGTGCTTGTCCACCACCAGGCCGGCGCCCAGCTGCTGCTGCCAGTCCAGCCGGCGACCGGCGGCGATCATCGCCTCGGTGAGGTGCAGCACCTCCTCGCGGTCCAGCTCGTACTGGTTGGTGGCCACCACGAAGGCGGCCAGCTCGATCTTGGAATAGCGGGCCTGGGCGATGTCGCGGATGATGGCGCCGATCTCCTCCTTGCCCAGGCGTTCGCCGTTGATCTTGCGATGCAGCGCACCGATCGAGGCGGCCGGCTCGGCATGGGCGATATGGGCCGCGTGGCCATCCTGCACACCCAGGCGCTCGAAGGCCTCCTCGCTGAGCCCAAGCTCGCAGGCGCTGACGATGCGCTCGTCGTCCACCACATTGAGCACCGCCAGCACCAGGCGCTCACCCTCGCCGTTATGGGTGCGCACCTCGACCTTGGACAGGGCCTGAAAACCGGCTGCCCGCACCACCGGGCAGTCGCGGTGCAGATAGACGACGTTCTCGCGCCAGGTGTCGATGCCGACACGGCGTATGCGGAGTTCCTGGGCAGCGGCTGCGTTCATGCTCCGGACTGTAGCCCCTCGTCCAGCACTGCCTGTATCTGCGCACGCACATGGTCGGCAAGCAGGCGGCGGTCGGCATGGGCCGTGCTCTGCGCGCCGAGAATGCGCAGCTCGATGCCCAGGCCGCGGGCCGCGGCAATGCGCCACAGGCTCTGCACCAGGGTGGTACCGCCGATGAACTGGGCCGCGGTGCTGAAGCGCTGGCCCGGCTCATGCCAGCGCAGCACCAGGGCCTGCAGGGGCACCTCGGTGCTGATCGCCGCCTGCAGCAGATTGCCGTGGAAGGGCAGCAGCGCGGGCCCGGCCCCGGTCGTGCCCTCGGGGAAGACCGCCACCGTGTCGCCCGCCTTCAGCGCCTCGGCGGTCTGATGCACCACGCGCAGCGCATCGCGCTTGCTGGCGCGCTCGATGAACAAGGTGCCCACGCCCTCCACCAGCTGGCCCACCAGCGGCCAGTGGCGCACATCGGCCTTGGAGACGAAGCGCGCCTCGGGCAGCACCGCATGCACCGCCGCGATGTCCAGCCAGGACACGTGGTTGGCCAGCAGCAGCTTGGCGCCGGGCCGGCCCCTGCCCTGTGTCCGCAGATCGACGCCCAGGATGCGCAGGGTCTTGCCGCTCCACCAGCGCACCCGCGCCTGCCGGCCGCTCGCGTCCAGCGCGGGGAAGCGCAGCCGGATCAAGGCCAGGCCGTGCAGCACATGCAGGCTCAGGCGCAGCAGGCGCCACAGGGCAATCGGCGTGCGCAGCATCGGGGCTCAGGCCCCCGCAGTCGTTGCGGCGGCCTCGTAGGCGATATGGCCGGCCACCACGGTGCAGCGCACCCGGCCCGGCAGCGCGAAGCCGCTGATCTCGTAGGCAAAGGGCGTGTGCTTGCCCTGGCTGTGCAGCTGATCGGGCGTGACCGCCCAGCGCTCGCCGGCATCGAAGACGCAGACATCGGCGACCCCGCCCTCGACCAGGCGACCGGCGCTGGCGGCCAGCGAGCCCAGCGCCTGGCCCAGCACCCTGACCGGGCCGCTGCTGACCACCGCCAGCGCCTGCCCCAGGCTCAGCGACTGATCCTCGGCCCATTTGAGCGCCAGGCTCAGCAGCAGCTCCAGCCCGCTGGCGCCGGGCAGGGCCTCGGCGAAGGGCAGACTCTTCTCGTCGGCATCGACCGGCATATGGTCGGAGACCAGCGCATCCAGCGTACCGTCGGCCAGCGCCTGGCGCAGCGCGTCGCGGTCGCGGCCCTGGCGCAGCGGCGGGTTGAGCCGCATCGCGGTGTTGAAGTAGCCGATGTCCACATCGGTCAGATGCAGGGAATTGATCGACACATCGGCGCTCACCGGCAGGCCCTCGTGCTTGGCGGCGCGCAGCAGCTCGACGCCGGCGCGGCTGGAGAGCCGGCACAGATGGACACGGGCGCCGGTGGCACGCATCAGCTCGAAGATGGTGTGCAGGGCCACGGTCTCGGCCGTCACCGGCACGCCAGACAGGCCCAGCCGGGTGGCCATCGCGCCGCTGGCGGCCACACCGCCGCCGAGCCAGGGGTCTTGCGGATGCAGCCACACCGTGTAGTCGAAGGTGGCGGCGTACTGCAGCGCCCGGGTCAGGAACTGGGTGTTGCGTATCGGCCGCTCGGCCTGCGAGAAGCCCACGCAGCCGGCCTCGGTCAGCTCGGCCATCTCGGTGAGCTGCTCGCCGTCCAGATTGCGCGTCAGCGCGCCCAGCGGGAACAGCCGGCAGCGGCTCAGCTTGCGGGCGCGGAACTTCAGCATCTCCACCAGCCCTGGCTCGTCCAGCGCCGGATCGGTATCGGGCGGGCAGACCAGGCTGGTGACCCCGCCGGCCGCAGCCGCCGCCAGCTCGCTCTCCAGCATGCCGCGCTGCTCCAGCCCCGGCTCGCGCAGGCGTGCGGCCAGGTCCACCAGACCGGGCGCCACGACCAGGCCGCTGGCATCGACCAGCCGGTCGGCCTCGAAATCCGCCGACACATCGCCCAGGCCGACGATGCGGCCGGCGGCGATCGCGACATCGCCGACACGGTCCAGGCCCGATGCCGGGTCGATCAGGCGACCGTTCTTGATGAGGATCTTCATGCTTCGTTTCCAGCAAGGATGGACATCACCGCCATGCGCACCGCGATGCCGAAGGTCACCTGCGGCAGGATCACGCTCTGGCCGCCGTCGGCCACCGCCGAATCGATCTCGACGCCGCGGTTGATCGGCCCCGGATGCATCACGATGGCATCGGGCTTGGCCAGGGCCAGCTTGTCGGGGGTCAGGCCGAAGTTCTTGAAGAACTCGCCGGCACTGGGCAGCATCGCGCCATTCATGCGCTCGTTCTGCAGCCGCAGCATGATGATCACATCGGCATCGCGGACGCCCTCGGCCATGTCATGGCAGACCCGCACGCCCATCTCGCGCAGATCGCCGGGCACCAGGGTCTTGGGGCCGACCGCGCGGATCTCGGGCACGCCCAGGATGTTCAGCGCATGGATGTCGGAGCGGGCCACGCGCGAGTGCACGATGTCGCCGACGATGGCCACGGTCAAATTGCGGAAGTCCTTCTTGAAATGCCGGATCGTGTACATGTCCAGCAGGCCCTGCGTCGGGTGCGCGTGGCGGCCGTCGCCGGCATTGACCACATGCACATGCGGCGCGCAGTGCTGCGCGATCAGATAGGGCGCGCCGCTCTCGCTGTGGCGCACGACGAACATATCGGCGTGCATGGCGCTGAGGTTGGCCACCGTGTCGAGCAGGGTCTCGCCCTTGGCGGTGCTGGAGCGGGCGATGTCCAGATTGATCACATCGGCCGACAGGCGCTTGGCAGCGATCTCGAAGGTGGTGCGGGTGCGGGTGCTGTTCTCGAAGAACAGGTTGAAGACGCTTTTTCCGCGCAGCAGCGGCACCTTCTTGACCTCGCGGTCGTTGACCGAGAGGAAGGTGCCCGCGGTATCGAGGATCTGGTGGATCACCGCCTGCGGCAGGCCCTCGATGGAGAGCAGGTGGATCAGCTCGCCATGCTTGTTCAGTTGGGGGTTTCGTTTGCTCAGCATCTCGTCAGTCCCCCTTCACATCGAAAGAGAAGCGGCCCTGCGCATCGCGCGCCAGGCGCAGCTTGTGCGCGGCCGCCAGCGTCACGCGAGCGGCCGAGAAGGCCGGCTCGATCGGCAGCTCGCGACCGCCGCGATCCACCAGCACCGCCAGCGTGACGCTGGCCGGCCGGCCGAAATCGAACAGCTCGTTGATCACCGCGCGCGTCGTGCGGCCGGTGTAGAGCACATCGTCGATCAGCAGGATGTGCCGGCCCTCGACCTCGAAGGGCAACTTGGTATGGTCGGCCGCGGCGCTCATGCCCTTGGAACCGAAATCGTCGCGGTGCAGCGCACTGGAGATCACCCCGGGCGCACCGCTGAAGCCGAGCTCAGGGCCCAGGTCCTGCTGCAGGCGCTCGGCCAGCCAGGCCCCGCCCGACCAGATGCCCACCAGGGCGCAGGGTTGGCCGGCCAGCGGCTGCAGCAGGCGGCGCACGCCCTTGGCCAGGTCGGCGTACAGCGCCTCGGCATCGAGAAGCAGGGTACTCATGACAGATGTTCCCGGAAGAATTGTTCAAGAATGAGGGCCGCCGCCGCCGCATCCACATCGCTGGCGCCCTGCGACTCGGCCTCCACGCTGGTGTAGCGCTCGTCGACCTCGAAGACCGGCAGGCCGAAGCGGCCCTTGAGCTGGCGGCCGAAGCGGCGCGCCGCCTGGGTCATGCGGTGCTCGGCGCCATCGGGGTGAAAGGGCACGCCGATCACCAGCGCATCGGGCTGCCATTCGCCAATCAGCCGCTCAATCGCCGCAAAGCGCGCGTCCATGTCCTGCAGCTGCAGGCTGCGCAGCGGCTCGGCGCTGCGCAGCAGCGCATGACCCTTGGCCACGCCGATGCGGCGCAGGCCGAAGTCGAAGGCGAGAAAGGACTGCAGGGCCTTGGCGGGCGCGCCGCTCAGCGGGGCTGCGCTCATGCGTGGCCCGCGTCGAGGCTGAGCATGCGCGGGTCTATGCCCAGCAGGGCCAGCGCACGCTCATAGCGCAGCTCGGTGGGCGTGTCGAAGATGATCTCGGGCCGGGCGCTGACGGTGAGCCAACCGTTGCGGCCTATCTCCTCCTCCAGCTGGCCGGCGCCCCAGCCGCTATAGCCCAGCGTCACCAGCACCCGCTTGGGGCCGGCACCGTGCGACAGCGCCTCCAGCACATCGCGGCTGGTGGTCATCTCCAGGCCGCCCGGCACCGCCAGCGTCGCGTTGTAATGCCCGCCCTCGGCGTCCAGCGGTTCATGCAGCACAAAGCCGCGCTCGGTCTGCACCGGCCCGCCGAAGAAGACCGGCTGGGCGGCGAGCTCTTCGTCCATCAGGCTGAGGTCGACCTTCTCGAACAGGCTGCCCATGGTCAGCGAGATCGGTTTGTTGATCACCAGGCCGAGGGCGCCCTTGTCGTTGTGCTCGCAGAGATAGACGACGGCACCGGCAAAAGTGTCATCGGCCATGCCCGGCATCGCGATCAGGAACTGGTTGCTGAGGGCCATCTGGTGCTTGGACATGCGGACATTTTATTCGTCGGCGACACTGAGCCCATGGACAAGCCTCACCAAATTGCCCTGCTCTGGTTCCGGCGCGATCTGCGGCTGGCCGATCAGGCCGCCCTTTACCACGCGCTGCGCGGCGCGCGCCGGGTGTTTTGCGTCTTTGTGCTGGACACCGACATCCTGGCCACCCTGCCCCGCACCGACCGCCGCGTCGCGTTCATCCTGCAAAGCCTGGCCGCGCTGGATCAGGCGCTGCGGGCGCAGGGCGGCGCGCTGATCGTGCGCCAGGGCCGCGCGGTCGAGGAGATCCCGCGGCTGGCCGCGCAGCTGCAGGCCGAGGCGGTGTTCGCCAACCATGACGACGAGCCATACGCGCTGCTGCGCGATGCCGAGGTGGCCCAGGCCCTGGCCGCCGACGGCCGGCGCTGGCACAGCTTCAAGGACCATGTGGTGTTCGAGCGCAGCGAGGTGCTGAGCGCCAGCGGCAAGCCCTATGGCGTCTTCACCCCCTACAAGAACGCCTGGCTGCGCAAACTGGAGCCCTTCTATCTGCGCGCCTATCCGGTGGAGCGCTATCTGGACGCACTGGCGGCCAGCCCCCTGGCTCAGGGCGTGCCAGGTCTTGCCGAGATCGGCTTCGAGCCGGCCGCCCTGGCCCCGCATCTGGGCCCCGACCGCGCCGAGGCGCTGCTGGACGACTTTCTGGGCCGCATCGATCGCTACGATCAGACGCGCGACTACCCGGCAATCAAGGGCCCCAGCTATCTGAGCGTGCACCTGCGCTTCGGCACCCTCTCGATACGACGCCTGGCGCGCGAGGCCTGGCAGCGTGCCCAGGCCGGCGAGCGCGGCGCCGAGGTCTGGCTGGCCGAGCTGATCTGGCGCGACTTTTACCACCAGCTGATGCACCACCATCCGCAGGCGATGCGCGCCGCCTTCCGCCCCGAGTACGATGCCATCGCCTGGGAGCAGGGGCCGGCGGCCGACGCGCTGTTTGCCGCCTGGTGCGAGGGCCGGACCGGCTATCCGCTGGTCGATGCCGCGATGCTGCAGCTGCGCCAGACCGGCTATATGCATAACCGCCTGCGCATGGTGACGGCCAGCTTTCTGATCAAGGATCTGGGGCTGGCCTGGCAACGGGGCGAGCGCTACTTCGCCGAACAGCTGCTGGACTTCGACCTGGCCGCCAACAACGGCGGCTGGCAATGGGCCGCCTCCAGCGGCTGCGATGCCCAGCCCTGGTTCCGCATCTTCAACCCGCTCACCCAGAGCGAGAAGTTCGACGCCGAGGGCCGCTTCATCAAGCGCTATCTGCCGCAGCTGTCCGGCCTGCCGGCCAAGGCCGTGCACGCGCCCTGGCTGGCCAAGCCGCTGGAGCTGCAGGCCGCCGGACTGGTGCTGGGCCGCGACTATCCGCTGCCCATCGTCGACCACGCGCTGGCGCGCGAGCGCACGCTGGCGCGCTATGCGGTGGTCAAGTCGCGCGAACTACCTACCTGAGTGCGTACCCGGACCCAGGACTAGAACAGCTCCATATCGCTGACCTGGGCATGCTCCTGCAGGATGCCGGCTGCCACCAGCTGGGCATGGCTCTGCACCTGGTTGCGGCCATTGCCCTTGGCGTGATAGACGGCCTTGTCGGCCCGCTCGAAGGCGCTGGCCGGGCTGTCGCCGGGGCGCACCTGGGTAAAGCCTATGCTGACCGTGATGCGACCCACCTGGGGGAAGCCATAGTTCTCGGTATTGAGGCGCAGGCGCTCGAAGGCCAGGGCCGCATCGGCATCGTCCTCGCAGCGCATCAGCACGACGAACTCCTCACCGCCGAAGCGGTAGAGCAGATCCTGGAAGCGGAAGCTGTTGCGCATCAGTCGCGACAGCAGCAGCAGCACCTCGTCGCCGATCAGGTGGCCGTAGTTGTCGTTGACCCGCTTGAAGTGGTCGATGTCGATCACGCCCAGCCAGTAGGCCGGCACCCGATCCTCATGGCGGCGCTCGCCCTCGTTGCCGGCGGTCTCGGCATGCAGCGGCAGTTCGCCGACCGCCTTCAGAAAGCTCTCGTCAAAGGTCTTGCGGTTCAGCAGACCGGTCAGGGTGTCGCGTTCGCTGTAGTCCAGCAGGCCCTGAAAGTTGTGATAGATGCGCAGGATGGAGCCCACCATGCGCTGCGACTGAGCCTCCAGCTTGTCCTTGGAGCAGATCTCCAGCACGCCGACCACCTCGCGCTCGGTGGCGATGGGGAACTGGGTGATCCAATTGCCGGCCTCGCAGCGCTGCATCACATGGCGCTCGCGCATGCACTCCTGGCGCTGCGGATGGGCATCGGCCAGCGGCAGCCGGGTGGGTTCGGCCCAGAGCGAATCGGCCGTGGCCACCGCCTCGCCGGACTTCAGCTGGGCCCGGGTCAGCCAGCGCTGCTGGTCGCCGTCGGCGATCAGGCGGAAGATGCCCACCGACTCGGGCTCCAGCAGATCGCGCAGGGCCGAAACCAGGGTGACATCCATCACATCCCGGTCGCGAAACCCGGTCAGTTCGGCAAGATGATCTACGACTTCCGACATGGTGCCCAATGACGTGGGCCTGCGTTCATGCGGCCCGCAATGCACAGGCCCTGCCCGGCTTGCGCCGGCCCCAGGGCCCCCTTCAGCTCACGGTCTCTAGACGACCGCCAGCGGTTCCGCAGTGTACTTGTCGATCAGGCTCAGCAGCAGCTCTTCGTCATAGGGCTTGCCCAGGTAATGGTCGACGCCCAGCTCCTGCGCATAGTCGCGATGCTTCTGTGCGATACGCGAGGTGATCATGATCACCGGCAGCGCGCGCAGGCGGGCATCGGCGCGCATATTGCGCACCAGGTCGAAGCCGTCCATGCGCGGCATCTCGATATCCGAGAGCACCACGCCGGGCAGTTCGTCGGCCGCCAGCTTTTCCATCGCATCCAGACCATCCTTGGCCAGCTGCACCCGGTAGCCCTCGCGCTCCAGCAGGCGCTGGGTGACGCGACGCACCGTCAGCGAATCGTCGACCACCAGCACCAGCGGCGGCAGCACCTCGGGCGCCTCGTCCGGCGAATGTGCCTCGGCCGCGCCATGCTTGCCATGCAGCTGGGCCGAAGCGCCATACCACTGCGACAGCACCACCGGGTTGTAGATCAGCGCCACCTCGCCCGAGGCCAGCAGGCTGATGCCGGCCAGGCCGGGCACACCGCTGAGCTGCGGGCCCAGGTTCTTGACCACCACTTCCTGGTTGCCAATGACTTCGTCGACATGGACCGCGACCCGCTGGTGCGCGCTCTTGACCACGACGACCGACAGATTGCGTCCCTGCAGCAGGCCCTGGCCGCTGTGATGCAGCAGACCGCCCAGCCAGTAGAAGGGCAACTTCTCGCCTAGCAGCTCCAACTCGCCACTGGCATAGGCACGCTCGACATCGGCCAGCGGCACGCGACGCACCGCCTCCATCAGGCTGGCGGGCACCGCCACCGAGAGCTCACCGTAGCGCAGCAGCACGATCTGGGTCAGCGCGGTGGTCAGGGGCACGCGCAGGTCGAAGCCCGCACCCTGCCCGGCCACCGAGCTGGTGTCCACATAGCCACCCAGGGTGCTGACCTCGGCACGCACCACATCCATGCCCACGCCGCGGCCGGCCAGCTCGGTCACCTGGCTGGCGGTCGAGAAGCCCGGCGCGAAGATCAGCTCCATCAGGCGCTTGTCGTCGACCTCGATGCCCTGGGTCAGCAAGCCCAGCTTCTCACCGCGCTCGCGAATGCGGACCAGGTCCAGACCGGCCCCATCGTCGCTGAAGGACAGCAGCACCTCGTTGCCTTCCTGGGCCAGACGCAGCTTGATCGTGCCCAGCTCGGGCTTGCCCGCGGCGCGGCGCTGCTCGGGCGTCTCGATGCCATGGCTGACGCTGTTGCGCAGCAGATGCTCGAAGGCGCCGGTCAGGCGCTCCAGCACCGAGCGGTCCAGCTCGATATGGCCGCCGCTGATGTCCAGCTGCACCTGCTTGCCCGCCTCGCGCGCCGCCTGGCGCACCACCCGATGCAGACGCTCGGCCAGGCTGTCGAACTCGACCATGCGGGTGCGCAGCAGATCGTCCTGCAGCTCGCGGGTCAGCCGCGACTGCGCGGCCAGCTCATCCTCGCCGCTCTGCACGCTGCGTGTCAGCGCGCGCTGCACCGTGCCCACGTCGTTGACCGATTCGGCCAGCATCCGGGTCAGTTCCTGGAACCGGGTGTAGCGGTCGAACTCCAGCGGATCGAACTCGCGTCCGGCCAGCTTGGCGGCCTCCTGGGTCGCGCCCAGCTGGGCCTCGGCCTGCACCTCCAGCTCGCGCATCTGGGTGCGCAGCCGCTCCAGGTTGTCGTCCAGATCGACCAGCGCAGTCTTCATCTGCGACAGCTCGCTCTCCATGCGGGCGCGCCGCATGCTGACCTCGCCGGCCTGGGTGGCCATGCGTTCCAGCAGCGCACCACGGACCCGCACGATGGCCTGCGAAGCCGCCACCGGACTCGCCTCCTCGACCGTCACCGCCGCGGCAGCGGCCTGGCTGAAACGGCGCCAGTCGATGCGCTTGCCGCTGTCGACCGCCAGCCCTGCCAGCGGCTCCAGCGGCGCCTCGGGCACCAGCGCCACCGGCAGGGCCTCGGGCTCGGCGGCCGCCGGGGTCTCTGTGGGCAACTCGGTCGGCCGTTCGGCCGCAGCGGCCTCGGCCAGAGCGTCCGCTTCGTCCACAGGCTGGGGCTGGGGCTGGGCCGGCGCGGCGGCCGGCACGAGCGGCTGCGGCTCGCGCTGGCGTTCGCGCAAGGCCTCGAAACTGGCCTCCAGCGCATCGCAGCTGTCCTGCAGCAGGGCCACATCGCTGGCCTGCCAGCTCTCCTGCGACAGCAGGCGCTCGATCGCCGACTCCAGCAGATGGGCCTCTTCGCCCAGGCGCAGCGCACCGGCCAGGCGGGCACCACCCTTGAAGGTGTGCAGCGCGCGCATCGCGGCCGCGGCGCGGCTGCGGTCCTGCGGCTGGGCGGCCCAGTCGCGCAGGCTGCCCTGCAGATCCTGCAGCAGATCCAGCGCCTCTTCCTCGAAGATGGGGAAGAGCTCGGCTTCGATCTGGTCCGGCGCACCCGTCAGGAAAATCGCATCGTCGGCGCCCACCGGGCCCGGCTGAGCCTGATGCAGATCCGGCAGCGCGGCCGGCGTGCTGTCGGCATCCAGGTCCAACCGGCTGTCCACCGGTTCGGGCAGCACCGGCATATAGGCCTGCAGCGCCTCGACCAGGGCTGGGTCCACCGGCTTCAGGAAACCGGCCGCAAATTGGTGCAGCAGGCGGCGTATCTCTTCGGCTGCCGTCGTAAACAGCTCGGCATCAGCCGCCTGGTAGCTGCCGGCCTGCTGGGCGCGGCCCAGCGCATGCTCCAGCGCACGCGCCAGCTGCGACAGATCCTCGTAGCCCACGGTCGCCGAGCTGCCGGCCAGCGCATGAGCCTTGGCCTCGCAGTTGCCAGGCACCGGCACGGTCAGCTCCAGCGCCCACTCGGCCAGATCGGTAGCCAGGCGACGCGACAGCTCGTCGGCCTCGTTGAGGAAGATATTGAACAGCGTGATGCTGATGCGCAGCGGGCCTATGACCTTGATGCCGTCCTCGCCGTCCTGCGCCGCGTCGTTCGCGGCCGGGGGCGTCTCGACGCCGACCTCATCCGGCAGCGGCACGGCCGCCTCATGGTCGACCACCAGGGTCAGCACCGGCGGGCCACCCGCCACCGTCGGCGCGGCCAACTCGGGCTGCAACTCGACGATCTGCTCGGTCAGCTCGGGGATGGCCGGCGCCTCGGGTTCGGGCTCTGGTTCGGGCAGGACTTCACTGGCCTCAGCCTCGCCCAGCTCGACCACAGCGGACAGCGCCGCCAGATCCTCGCTGGCAGCGGCGATTGTCTCGACCTCCGGCGCAGTCTCGGGCTCGGGCGCGGCGGCGGGCAGCACCGTCGGCTCGCCCAGGTCCAGACGCAGCTCGAACTCCGGCAGCTCGGCGTCGGCCAGCAGGGTCTTGGCGACAGGCAGAGGCTCGGCCGGCAGATCCAGCACGAAGCCCTCGTCCAGCGTGATCTCGCTGACCTCGACCTGCGGCGCGGATGCAGCGTCGATCTCCGCGTCGATGGGCATCAGCTCGGTCGCTTCATGGGCCTCGGCCGCCTCGGTCAGCAGCTCGATAGACAGCGCTTCAAGCGCCGGTTCTTCTGCCGGTTCTTCTGCCGGTTCTTCTGCCGGTTCTGCCGTCGGTTCCGCAGCCGCTTCCGTCGGAGCGCTCAGTTCGATGACGGTAGGCTCCGGCAGTTCCGCCAGCTCCGGCGCTGCGGCGACCTCGGCCATAGGCATGGGGGCCGCCGCCTCCGGCTCGACCGCGGCAGGTGCCGCCAGCGGCATCGCGCCGCTGATCGGCCAGTCCAGCGGCACCACGCGGCCTTCCAGGCGCAGCGCGTCGGCGCTCTGGCGCAGGCCGTCGGGCTGGTGCGGGCTGGCCCGGCGGGCCGCGATCGCATCGGTCCAGTCGGCCAGATAGTCCAGCGCCTCGCCACTGAAGGCCAGCAGGGCCGGGTCCGCGCCCTGCTGCTCGCCCAGCCGGGCGTTGTAGAGCTGCTCGCAGGCCCAGGCGCCCTCGCCGAACTGGTTCAGCCCGACCATGCGCGAGCTGCCCTTGAGCGTGTGGAAGGCGCGGCGCACCGTGGTGAGCTGTTCGCGATCCTGCGGATCCTGCTCCAGGGCCTGCAGCGCCGCACGGGCGGTGGCGATGACCTCCTGGGCTTCCTCCAGGAAGATCTCCCGCATGTCCTCGTCCAGCACCTGCTCCTCGGCAGGCGCCGGCACCGGCGGCGCGGCGGGCGCGCGCGCGTCAAGGAACTGGTTCAGCGATTCGGCGGCCTGGGCTCTTGCGCCCTCGGCCTGATCGCCATCGAGCAGGCGCTGGGCCGACTGGGCGGCCGCGGCCACCGCGGCATCGTCGGCGGCGCGCGCCTGCTGGCTGAGTCGCTCCAGATCGCGTGCCAGCTCCTCGGCCGGACGCTCACCGTCGGCGGCAGCCTGGGCGGCCGCCTGCACCTGGCTCAGCAGACTGGTGGGCTCCTCCAGCGACATCACCTCGGTTTCGCGCAGCGGCAGGCTCACGGCATCCTCATGCCGGCCCATCACCGGATCGAGCCGGCCGCTGGCCTCGTCGAAGCGGAACATGCGCTTGGCCAGCGCCGGCTGGACGCTGAGCATATCGATCAGGAAGCCCAGCGCGCCGAGGTTGTTGGCCAGGCGCTCGAAGGCGCCACGCGGCCCCTCGCGATCCGGGTCGACCTCGGTGTTGGCCAGCTGATCCACCTCGTCGCGCATACGCACAGTCGCCAGGGCCGCCTGGTCCAGGCCCAGCACGGTCAGCACGCCGCGCATGGCCTGCAGCTGGCCCGGCACCGGGATCAGCACCTCGCGCTTGGCGGGGTTGCGGAAATATTCGTCGGCCTGGCGCTCGACCTCCGAGAGGCTGGCGCGCAGTTCATGCACCACGCTGCCCAGGGTCTGGCGATCGGAGACGCGGCGGTACAGCTCCTCCATCCAGGCCTGCAGCGGCTCGGGCGCCTCGCCATGGCCGACAGCCTCGACCCGGCGCGCCAGCTCGCGCACCCGCTGGGCCTGCTCGGGCTGGTCGAAGGCGGCATCTTCCAGCGCCGCCTCCACGTACAGCAGACAGGTGGCAATCTCCATCGCCAGATCGGGCCGCGGCGGGCGGCCGGAGCGCAGCGTGGACACCACGGCGCGCTGCAGGGTCTGGCCCAGCACCTCGCCACTGGGGAACAGCCGGCCCAGCGAATCGGCCACGCCGGCAAACTGCTCGTCCAGACCGGCCAGCCGGTGGCTCTCGCCCTCGGCGGCCGAGGACCAGCTCTCCTTGGCCTGGCTGACGCGGCGCTTGGCCTGCGTGACCCAGCTGGGGTCGATGCGTCCCAGGCTGTCGTCCTCGTAATCAGCCGGCGGCTCGCCGCCCAGACCCCAGGCATCGTGCACCGCCTGCAGACGCGGCGTCTGTGCATTGGGTTGGCTCTGGGCGCAGAAGAACAGCAGGTCCTGCGCCAGGCGCTGCGAGGGCGACGCCGCCGCACCGGCACGCAGCTGGGCCAGCAGGCGCGAACCCAGGCGCTTGACGTAGACGTCCTGCTTCAGCAGGCCCTGGGCCTGGGCCTCGAACTGGGCCGCGGCCAGCTGCCACAGCGTGCGCGAGCTCGCTTGCGCCTGGCCGGCCGCCAGGCCGGCGCAGAGTTCGCTGAGCGCGGCCGCATGCTCGGGTCGCGGGCTGCGCATCTGCTTCAGCAGTGTCGCCTCGAAGCTGGTGCGCGCGGCCTCGGGGCTTTGCGGGCGGGCCTGCGCATCGGCCGGCAGCTGACGCCAGCTGAAGTCCTGCTGCCACAGATCGGCCGGATGGATGCGCTCGGCCTCGTTGAAGGTCTGCAGCTCGCGATAGGGTGCGAACAGCGAAAGGCCGCCGGTCTTGTTGCCGGCCAGCAGGCGGGCCACATAGGACAGCAGCGCAAAGTCGGCCCGCTCGATCGTCTCGACCGCCCGGCTGTCTATGCTCAGCGGCTGCTGGGCCAGCTTGAGCACGGCCGTCTCGGCCGCGCGCAGCACGGTGGCACCGGCCGGCAGGCCGACCAGGGCCACCACACCGGCGACCTGATGCAGCTGGGCCGCTGCGGCCTGCAGCGCCTGGCTCGGCTGAGCCTCGACACCCAGGTTGCCGAGTCGGCTCTCATTGCCATCGCGCAGAAAGCGGCGCAAGGTCTTGTGAACCGACTCCAGCGAGCGGCGCAGCTCCTCCTGAACCCATGCCAGGGGGCTGAGGTCGGAAGGCAACTCGGAATCGCGCGGGAGATCCATGCCGGGCTAAGCCTTTTTTCTGTCGTCTTGCGTGGTGTCTTGTTGCGGGCGGGACGGACGGCCTCAGCTGATCTTGAAGCGCGACACCGTCTGGCGCAGCGCCTCGGCCGAACGGGACAGCTCATGCACCATCTGGGCGGTGGAGCGCGTACCTTCGGAGGTCTGCTCGGTCACCGCGAAGATGTGCTGGATATTGGACGCCACCTCGTTGGCGGCCTGGGCCTCGGAGAGTGCCTGGGTCGAGATCTGTGCGATCAGGTCGTCCAGCCGGCGCGACACCTTGTCGATTTCCTCCAGCGCATTACCGGCCGCATCGGACAGCCGGGTACCCTGGACCACACCGACGGTGGAGCGCTCCATGGCGGCCACCGCATCCTGGGTGTCGGTCTGAATGGTTTTGACCAGCGCCGCAATCCGGCGCGTCGCGTCGCCGGAGCGCTCGGCCAGACGCTGCACTTCCTCCGCCACCACCGAGAAGCCGCGGCCTGCATCACCGGCCGAGGCGGCCTGGATGGCCGCGTTCAGTGCCAGCACATTGGTCTGTTCGGTAATGTCGGAGATCAGCTCGGTGATCTCGCCGATCTCCTGCGAGGACTCGCCCAGGCGCTTGATGCGCTTGGACGTCTCCTGGATGGACTCGCGGATCGAGTTCATACCGCCGATATTGTTCTGCACCGCCTGGCGACCGGTCTCGGCCGCAGCACGCGAGGCGCGGGCCACCTCGGCGGTCTGCTGGGCCTGGGCGGACACCTCGTTGATTCGCTGCGCCATCTGCAGCACTGCCTCGCCGGTGGCGCGGATCTCGTGCAGCTGCTCGGTCGAGGCCGCCAGCAGTTCGGTCGAGGTCTGGTCGACCTGGCCGGTGGTGTCGGTCACGCGGTTGGCGGTGCTCTGCACCTGACCCACCAGATTGCGCAGCTCTTCCACCGTGTAGTTCACCGAGTCGGCAATCGCGCCGGTGATGTCCTCGGTCACCGTGGCCTGCTGGGTCAGATCGCCCTCAGCGACCGACTGCAGCTCGTTCATCAGCCGCAAAATCGCGGCCTGGTTGGCGTCGTTGACGCGCTTGGCCTCCTGCTCCTGGGCCTCGGCCTGGCGCTTCTGCTCCTCGGCCATCTGGGCACGCTGGGCCTGATCGGCCACATAGAGCCGCAGAAAACCGACCGCGCCGACCAGCAGCGCCGCCAGCGAGGCCAGCAGCAGCAGCAGCACCCAGGTCGGCGCACCACCGGCCGCTTCCAGCTCGGCGGCGATGCTTTCCAGGCCCTTGCGCAGGTTTTCGCTGTCGCCCAGGATCACCGACTGCGCCTCGCGCGCCGAGACCAGACCTTGCAGATTGGACAGAATGGCGGCGGCCTGCACACGGGTGTCCTCGAACTGCTTCAGCAGCACGGTCAGACGTTCCTTCAGCTGCGCATCCTTGGCGCCGGGCAGGCGCAGCTCGGGGTTGCCCTTGAGCATGCCCTCGGCGATCTCGCGGAAGGAGTTCAAGTCCTTGCCCAGCAGGAACACCGCCTCGGGGCTGACGCCTTCCTGGGTCAGGAACTCGTTGGCACTCTTGCCGATACGCTGGGTCAGCATCACCAGCTGACCCGAGGCCGCGATCTCGCCCAGCGAGGCGCCTTGCTGCAGCGCCTGCGAGCTGACCGCCTCGGCGCTTTCCAGCAGCTCCGAACTCTGGCGGTTGATGGCGCGCAGGGCCTGACCCACCTGGGTCAGGATCTTTTCCTGGGCCAGCACCAGCTTGCCGTTCTTGTCAGCCTTGGTGATCAGCGGCTCGACCTTGTCCAGACCAGCCTGCACCGGCGCAACACCCTTGGCGCCCTCGCGCAGATCGGGCGGCAGGGCGTTCAGCACGCTCAGACTCTCGCGCAGTTCGCCGAAGGCGCCGGCACTGCCCACCAGGGCCGAGGACACCGACTTGGCCATGCGCTGCGACTGCATCAGCGCATTGCCGGTAGCGCGCACCTGGGCCGCGCTGTTGTTGGCGTTGACCACAATCATCGCCACCGTACCGGCCGTGCCGATCAGGCCGGCCGCCACCAGGGCGGTCAGCAGCGCCTGCTTATTGCTCTTGACCGGCGCCGCGGCCGCGGGCTCGCTGCTTTCCGCAGCAGCCGTGGTCGAGGCGAACTGCGCCGTGGTGTCGGAGAAATTGCTGCTGGCCAGCTCGGTGGGCACAGCCTCCGAGATGATGGACGACTCGCCCTGCGGCACACCGCCGGCCGGGCCCAACGGCGTCGGTGCCGAGATGCGCAGATCGGCCGATTCGGTATTCACCGCGTCACGGTCCTCGTCGGCTTCATGCTTGCCCACGTTCTTGATTTTGTCCAGGAAGCTCATCTGACCCTCTTGAAAGCAATGAATCGGCACGACCTTGCGGGTCGCACGCTCAAACTACGATGCGCAGAAACTGCGGATGACGCGACAAGGCCTCCAGGTCCAGCACCTGCCAGCGCCGGCCCTGGGCGTCCTGGAGCTGCGGACCGGCAAACGGCGGCAGCGTGCCGCCGTCGGCCTCGCCGTCGATCTTGACGTCCGCCGGCTGCAGATGCTCTTCCCCCCGCAGGCCGATCAGACGGTCGACCAGCAGCGCGCAATTGATGCCCAGCTCGGGATTGATCGTGATCAGGCGGTTCTGGCTGGTGTCGACCCGCGCCGCCGCGGCCGTCTCGGCCACCTCGCGCAGACCCAGAAAACCGGCCGTGTCCACCACCGTGTGCAGACCGCCGCGCAGATTGGCCACGCCCAGCATCCAGGGCTGGGCGTAGGGCAGGGGCTTGAGCGGCACCGGCGTGAAGATCTCGGCGGCCTGGCGCAGCGACAGCAGCAGCGGCACGCCGCCGGCCTCGACGGCCAGCCAGCTGGCCGAGCGCGTCTGCTCGCGCGCCGCCTGCATGCGCTGCGCGAGACGTTGTTGCAGTTCGCGCAGGGCTTGCTTATTGCTCATCGGAGCGCTCAGCCCAGGGCTTTGATCTTGGCCAAGAGCTCTTCAGCCTTGACCGGCTTGACCACATAGTCGCGCGCGCCCTGGCGCATGCCCCAGACGCGGTCGGTTTCCTGATTCTTGCTGGTGCACATGATCACCGGCACATCGGTGAAGCGCTCGTCGCGGGTGATGGCGCGGGTCAGCTGGAAGCCGTTCTGGCCCGGCATCACCACATCCATCAGGATCAGGTCGGGTTTTTCCTCAGCCAGGCGCTGCATGGCCTCTTCACCGTTCTCGGCGGTGCGGACCTTGAAGCCGCGCTTGACCAGCATCTCGCTGAGCGCATGCAACTCGGTCTTGGAATCGTCAACCAGCAGAATTTTCTCGATCGCCATTTCTTGCTCCTCTAGCCGCCCGGCTTGACGCGGACGGCGGACACAGCCCTGGATTGTGCTCAGCCCGCAGGCGGCCGAAACTCAGGCAATACGCCGATGCTGCAACACGGCCTGCAGCAACTGATCCTTGGTGAAGGGCTTGGTCAGATAGTCCTGCGAACCCACCATGCGGCCGCGCGCCTTGTCGAACAGCCCGTCCTTGGACGACAGCATGATCACCGGCAGATCGGCAAAGGACGGATTGCGCTTGATGATCGCGCAGGTCTGATAACCATCCAGACGCGGCATCAGGATGTCGCAGAACACCAGATCGGGCCGGTAGTCGCTCAGCTTGGCCAGCGCGTCGAAGCCATCCTCGGCCAGCACGACCTCATGGCCGCCCTGCTTCAGAAAGATCTCGGCGCTGCGCCGGATGGTGTTGCTGTCATCGATGACCAGCACCCTGGTGGCTGGGCCGGCAGCGGCCGGAACGCCTTGCGTCGCTTGCTGGTTCAAACGTCGACTCCTTGCGTGCTAATGGGTAAGGTGCGGCGGCGCATGATCCTGCAGATCCGCCGTTCGCAATCCACTCAGATGCGGACCATTTCGAAGTCTTCTTTGCGTGCGCCGCACTCGGGGCAGGTCCAGTTCATATCGACATCGGCCCAGGCGGTGCCCGGCGCAATGCCATGTTCGGGATCGCCCGCGGCCTCATCGTAGATCCAGCCGCAGATCAGGCACATCCAAGTACTCGCTTCGCTCACGACACTCCTACACAAGCTCACTACAATGCGAAAGATTGTAGCCAGCCCCATCCCGCGCCCCGGGCGAAGAGTCGGCACAGATGCAACAGCCAGTTTGTGGCTTTGTGACGCGATATCGGTGCTTCGTCACGCCAAACCATGCCGCCGCCCGTCCACCGCACGGAACCGGCATTCCATCCCCGAGACCATGAGCCCAGCCGAACCCAAAGCCAGCACCGAGCCCACGATGGAAGACCAGGACGCCCAGGCCCCTGCCTGCGTGATGAGCTTCAACGTCACCGAACCCTCAGGCGCCGGCGGCGTGGCCGGCGATGTGGCCACCATTGCCGCAATGGGCGCCCATGGCCTGCCGGTGGTCACCGCCGTGCTGCTGCGCGACACGGCCGAGGTCTTCGACCAGCATCTGCTGGACAGCGATGTGGTGGTGGAGCAGGCCCGCACGATTCTGGAAGACATCACGATCGGTGCCTGGAAGGTCGGCTTTCTCGGCAGCGCCGAGGGCGTCAGTGCCGTCGCCGAAGTGCTCAGTGATTACCCCGATGTTCCGCTGGTGGCCTATCTGCCTGCCATCTCGTGGTTGGACGAGGAGCAGCAGCAGAGCTATCTGGACGCCTTCCGCGAGCTGGTGCTGCCGCAGACCCATGTGCTGGTCGGCAACCACAAGACCCTGACCGACTTCCTGCTGCCCGACTGGGATGCCGACCGCCCGGCCTCGCCGCGCGAGCTGGCGGTGGCGGCCAACGAGCATGGCGCCGAGCATGTGCTGGTGACCGGCATCAATCTGCCCAACCAGTTTGTCGACAATGTGCTGGCCAATGCGGCCGGCCCCATCACCGGCGAGAAGTTCGAGCGCTTCGAGGTCAGCTTCATCGGCGCCGGCGACACCTTGTCCGCCGCGCTGGCAGCCCTGCTCTCGGTGGGCGCCGAGGTCCATGCCGCGGTCGGCGAGGCCCTGGCCTTTCTGGACCAGGCCCTGGACGCCGGCTTCCGCCCCGGCATGGGCAATGTACTGCCCGACCGTTTCTTCTGGGCCCTGCCGCCGGCCGAGGAGGCCGACGATGCCGATACCGGCGTAGCCCTGGCGGCGGGCGATGACGCGCTGGAATCCCTGACCCTGGACGATGCGCCCGGCCGCCCGCCGCGCCGCATGCACTGAACCTCACCCACAAGCTATGCCCAGCAATCAAGAGCTTTTCGAGCGCTCGCAGCGCGTCATTCCTGGTGGCGTCAACTCGCCGGTGCGCGCCTTCCGCGCGGTCGGCGGCACGCCGCGCTTCATCCAGCGGGGCGAAGGTGCCTATATCTTCGATGCCGAGGGCCGACGCTATATCGACTACATCGGCTCCTGGGGTCCAATGATCCTGGGCCACGGCCACCCGGCGGTGCTGGATGCGGTGCTTGCGGCCGCCCGCGAGGGCTTCTCCTTCGGCGCCCCCACCGAGCGCGAGCTCGAGCTGGCCGAGGAGATCCTGAAGCTGGTGCCCAGCATGGAGCAGGTGCGCCTGGTCAGCTCGGGCACCGAGGCGACGATGAGTGCGATCCGGCTGGCGCGCGGCGCCACCGGCCGCAGCAAATTCATCAAGTTCGAGGGCTGCTACCACGGCCATACCGACGCGCTGCTGGTCAAGGCGGGCTCGGGTCTTGCCACCTTCGGCCACCCGACCAGCGCCGGCGTGCCGGCCGAAGTGGCCCAGCACACCCTGGTGCTGGAGTACAACAATGTCGCCCAGCTCGAAGAGGCCTTCGCGCTGCACGGGGCCGAGCTGGCCTGCGTGATCGTCGAGCCGATCGCCGGCAATATGAACTTCGTGCGCGCCAGCGTGCCCTTCATGACACGCATGCGCGAGCTGTGCTCGGCGCACGGCGCGCTGCTGGTGTTCGACGAGGTGATGACGGGTTTCCGCGTCGGCCTCGCCAGCGCCCAGGGCCATTACGCCGGCCTGATCCCCGGCTTCAGGCCCGATATCAGCGTGTTCGGCAAGGTCATAGGCGGCGGTATGCCGCTGGCAGCCTTCGGCGCCAGCCGCGAGATCATGAAGCACCTCGCCCCGCTGGGCGGCGTCTACCAGGCCGGCACGCTGTCCGGCAATCCGGTCGCGACCGCCTGCGGCCTCGCGACGCTGCGCGAGATCCAGAAGCCCGGCTTCTTCGACGCGCTGAGCAAGCGCACCCGCAGCCTGGTCGACGGTCTGCAGGCGGTGGCCCGCGAGAACGGCGTGCCCTTCAGCGCCGACTGCCAGGGCGGCATGTTCGGCTTCTTCCTGATGAGCGAGCTGCCGCAGAACTACGCCACCGTGATGACGACCGACAAGGAGCGCTTCAACCGCTTCTTCCACGCGATGCTGGAGGCCGGCGTCTATCTGGCCCCGGCCCTGTACGAGGCCGGCTTCGTCAGCGGCGCGCACAGCGAGGCCGATATCGCGGCCACGCTGGACGCTGCGCGTCAGGCCCTGCGCTAACCGCCCATGGATGGCAGCGCCCGCCGCTACCGCGCGGCGGTCTTCGATATGGACGGCCTGCTGCTCGATTCCGAGCGGCCCATACGCGACGCCTGGCTGCGGCTGGCCGCCGCGGCCGGCACGCCGCTGAGCGAGGCCGACTACCTGCTCACCGTCGGCCGCGGCCGGCCCGACTGCCTGGCCCTGCTGAGCGATCGCCTGGGCTCGCTGGCCGCCGCCGAGCGCCTTTACGAGGCGGTCGACGCCGAGTTGGCGCGCCAGACCGGATCGGCCGGCTTCGCCCTGAAACCCGGCGCGCTGGACCTGCTGCAGGCCTTGCAGGCCCGCGGTGTGCCGCGCGCGCTGGCCTCGTCCACCCGCCATGCCAAGGTGCTGGGCCGGCTGCGCGATGCCGGCCTCCTCGCCTTCTTCGACCCCATCCATGGCGGCGACCAGGTGGCCCGCGGCAAGCCGCATCCCGACCTCTTCGAGCTGGCCGCCCGCAGCCTGGGCTTGGCCGGCACCGACTGCCTGGTCTTCGAGGACTCCTGCTACGGCGCCCAAGGGGCGCTGGCCGCCGGCATGGGGGTGGTGCTGGTGCCCGATCTCAAACAGCCCGACCCGGCCATCGCGCCGCATTGCCTGCTGCTGGACAGCCTGCATCAGGCTCTGCCGCTGCTGCCGGCCTGGTTCGGCAAGACCTGAAAACCACGATCACCATGCATATCCATATCCTCGGCATCTGCGGCACCTTCATGGGCGGCCTGGCCGCGCTGGCACGCGAGGCCGGCCACAAGGTCACCGGCTGCGACGCCAATGTCTATCCGCCGATGAGCGATCAGCTGGAGGCCCTGGGCATAGCCCTGATCCAGGGCTTTGGCGCCGAGCAGATGGACCTGAAACCCGACCTCTTCGTGATCGGCAATGTCGTCACCCGTTCCAGCGAGGGTCGCTTCCCGCTGATGGAAGCCATCCTGGACGCTGGCGCGCCCTACACCTCGGGGCCGCAATGGCTGGCCGAGCATGTGCTGCAGGGCCGCCATGTGCTGGCCGTGGCCGGCACCCATGGCAAGACCACGACCACCTCGATGCTGGCCTGGATCCTGGAGCATGCCGGGCTGCAGCCGGGCTTTCTGGTCGGCGGCGTGCCGCAGAACTTCGGCGTCTCGGCGCGCCTGGGGGCTGGCAAGGCCTTCGTCATTGAAGCGGACGAGTACGACACCGCCTTCTTCGACAAGCGCAGCAAGTTCGTGCACTACCGGCCGCGCACCGCGATCCTGAACAATCTCGAGCACGACCACGCCGACATCTTCCCAGACCTGGCCGCCATCGAGACCCAGTTCCACCATCTGCTGCGCACCGTAGCGGCCAGCGGCCGGGTGGTGGTCAATGCGCGCGAGGAGGCTCTGCAGCGGGTGCTGGCGCGCGGCTGCTGGAGCGAGTTGCAGCGCTTCGGCGTGCGCAAGGAGGAGCCCGGTGCGCTGCGTGCGCGCGGCGAGCCGCAGGCCTTCGATGTGCTGCGCGGTGCGCTCAAGGTGGCGCGGGTCGAATGGGCCCTGCTCGGCGAGCACAACCAGCTCAATGCCCTGGCCGCGATCGCCGCGGCCGAGCATCTGGGCGTCACACCCGAGCAATCCGCCGCCGCGCTGGCCAGCTTCAAGAATGTGCGGCGCCGCCTGGAGCTGCGCGGCGAGGCGGCGGGCGTCAAGGTCTACGACGATTTCGCCCACCATCCGACCGCGATACGCACGACGATCAACGGCCTGCGCCGCAAGATCGCACCGTCCGAGCGCATCCTGGCGGTCTTCGAGCCGCGCTCCAACACGATGAAGCTGGGCACGATGAAGGCCCAGCTGCCCTGGTCGCTGGAGGAGGCCGATCTGGCCCTGTGCAACCAGGCCGGACTCAGCTGGGACGCCCGCGAGGCGCTGGCGCCCATGGGCGAACAGGCCCGCGTCTGCGAGGGCGTCGAGGCCCTGGTGGCCGCGGTGCTGCAGCTGGCCCGGCCGGGCGACCATGTGCTGTGCATGAGCAATGGCGGCTTTGGCGGCATCCATGAGAAGCTGCTTGCCGCGCTGGGCGGCAGCCCGCGCGACAAGACCTGACCCTGCTTCACCCCAGGAGCCCCGTGCGATGACCGAGCCGAACAAACCCGCCGCCCTGATGAATCGCGGCTTCCTGCTGCTGCTGGCCCTGGTGACGCTGGCCTTCGGCTGGATACTCTGGCCCATGGCCGGCGCGGTGCTGTGGGCGGTGGCCATGGCCATCGTCTTCCGGCCGCTCTACCAGCGCATGCTGGGCCGCAGCCGCGGGCGCGCCAATCTGGCTGCGCTGGGTGCCCTGAGCGTGATCCTGCTGCTGGTGGTGCTGCCGCTGACCTTTGTGCTGAGCGCCCTGGTGCAGGAGGGCACGGCCGTCTACGCGATGGTCAAGTCGGGCCAGTTCAACTTCAACACCTATGTGCAGCAGGTCTACGCCGCGCTGCCGACCGGCCTGCTGCAGCTGCTGGACCGCCTGGGCCTGGGCAATCTGGCCGGGGTGCAGAGCAAGCTGGGCGCCGCGCTCAACCAGGGCAGCCAGCTGATCGCGGCCAAGACCCTCAGCATCGGCCAGGACACCTTCGACTTCCTGGTGAGCTTCTTTGTGATGCTCTACCTGCTGTTCTTCCTGCTGCGCGACGGCGAGCAGCTGGCCGCGCGCATACGCGATACCCTGCCCCTGCCCGACCCCTACAAGCGGCAGCTGGCGGAGAAGTTCCGCACCGTGATCCGTGCCACCGTCAAGGGCAATATCGCGGTGGCCGCGCTGCAGGGCGCTCTGGGTGGCCTGGCCTTCTGGGTGCTGGACATCCACGCGCCGGTGTTGTGGGCGGTGCTGATGGCCTTTCTGTCGCTGCTGCCGGCGGTGGGGGCCGGCCTGGTGTGGCTGCCGGTGGCCCTGTATCTGCTGGCCACCGGCGCGCTCGGCGCGGGCCTGGGCCTGATCGCCTACGGCACCCTGGTGATCGGCATGGTGGACAACGTGCTGCGTCCGCTGATGGTCGGCAAGGACACCAAGATGCCCGACTATGTGGTGCTGCTCTCGACCCTGGGCGGCATGGCGGTATTCGGCCTCAACGGCTTTGTGATCGGCCCGCTGATCGCCGCGATGTTCATCGCGGTCTGGGACATCGTCGCGGCCGAGCGCCGCTACCCGCACCACGATTAGCTATATCCGTCACTCGATTCGAACAGGGAGATGATAAAAAATGACACAGGAACAGTTCGACCGTCTGACCCGTCGCCAGGCACTCATCGCCCTGGGGGCACTGCCTGCCCTGTCCTTGACGGCGTGCGGAGGCGGCGGCGCCGGCGGAGGTTCCGGTGAGGGGCCAGCGCCGGAACCCGGCATGAACCGCACCGAGCTGGCTCGCTTCGCGGCCGATGGCGGCACCCTCGAGATCGCGGCAGGCGATTACACCCTGCTGAGTGGACATCTGCAGCCCGCGCCCCCGGGCACGCCTCCGTCAAGCACGCCGGTGAACAACGGCCAGCGCATCCACTGGCGCTGCCTGGGTGAAGCGAAGGCGGAGAACTTGCAGCCGCTGGGCGACACCGCGGGCATACAGGGATGGGCGATCGCAGCGAACGGCGCTGTCTATGGCTTGTTCAAAGGCGCCGATGCGTCCCGGGATGCCCTGATTCTCTGGGCTGCCAACGGCAGCCGCACCGCGTTGACCGCCTTCACCGGGTCGGGTCTGGCCGGCTGCGGGCCCCGGCTGCTCGGTGACGACTGGATTGCCTCGGATCAGTCGGCGCTGCACCTGCCCTCGCGTCAGACATGGCAGTTGCCCGCGTCGCTGTTCACGGCAGATGGTCAGATCGACGTGCATTACGGAAGCCAGGGCGCTGAAAGCGTCGCCTGGACGCCGTCGCGAACCTTCACCCTGGTGCAGGACAAGCCGGTCTTCGTCGTCACGGGTGTACCGGGGCGGGGCGCGCTGCCGGCACGCCTGTACGCTCATGACCTACAGTCAGGCCAGGCCCAGGTGCTGGCCCAGCACGCCGAGCTCCACCAGGCCTGGCCACAGACGGATGGGCAGCGACTGGCCTGGGTGCAAAGCACGACCCTGACGCCGCCAGGAGGCCGGGATCACTTCATGTTCGATCTGCGTGTGGCGCCCTTGGGTGATCCGAACGCGGCGCGACTGGTCGCCAGCCAGGCCGGTGCCTTCGCGCTGGCGGGCGGAACGCTGGCCTGGCAGGAGGGATTGAGTGTGGCCGCACAAGGCGGCGCCACATCGCCATTCGCTTCGGCCATCTGGGTGGACGATGGAAGTGCTGGCGGCTTGCGTCTCGCTCAAGGACTCGACCTCGAACTTGCCGGCGCTGGCCATGGTGCCGTGGTCTGGCGCATGGGCTCGGCGCGAACGCCCGAATCCGCGCCTCAGGGCACCTGGCTGTGGACGCGCTCGGGAGGTACCCGGAAGGTCTCGAACAAGTCAGTGTTCTTCCCGGTCATCCTGCCCGGCAGGCTTTACTTCTGCGACGGGCATAGCTACGAGCAGCGGGTGGTCTATCGGGTCGATTTCCAAGCCTAGCTGTAGGGCGGGCTGCGATCGCAAGGCCCGTCAGCACCCCCGCCGTCGGCCCTGCCGCTCAGCTGCGCGCCATCGTCGCGCTGAGTGCGGCCGACAGCGTGCTGAGGTGCTCGGCCAGATCAGCGCGGGGCTCGACCGACAAGCCGCCGCGGGCTGCCGCGCTACGCAGCTGCGCCTGGCTGCCGGCGCAGAAGCTCAGCAGCAGCGCCATGGCGAGCGCCTGGAGGTGCCAGACCGCGCCCGTCTTCCTGTCGTCAACAGGCATGGGGCCTCGCTCCTCCAGGGCGGCTCGCATCAGCTGCGGCTCATCGTCGCGCGCAGGGCCTCGGTCAGCGCACCCAGGTTCTCGGCCAGATGGGCGCGGGTCTCGACCGACAGACCGCCGCGGCCCAGGGCCGTGCGCAGCTCGCCTTGCAGCTGGGTGGCGTTGTGGCGCAGCAGGCTCAGGGCGTCGGCCGGCAGGGCCGGCGAGCCGCGAGTCAGCAGGGTCTGCAGGCGCTTCATATGCTCGCGCTGCAGATTGCGGCGCAGGCGGTCGATCTCGCGGCCCGATTTCAGCTCGCTCCAGATGCTGCCCTGCAGCGTGGCATAGACCTCGTTGAGCGAGATCAGGCCACGGCGCTGCTCGGCTGCCACATAGGCGGGCAGATCCAGCAGGCGCTGCGCGGTGGCGCCGTTCATCAGACGGTCCAGGGCCACCAGCTGCACCCGCGACACGCTGCCCGACAGATTGACCAGGCCGCCGCGGTCCCACTCGTTGTAGTCCACCGTCAGCGAGGACATCAGCTCGGGGCTGAAGCGGAAGCTGGCTTCGCTGAACAGGCCGCTGGCCAGGAACTGCAGGGCCTCGCGCTGCTTGGCCGGCTCCACCGGCTTGAAGGCCGGGCGTGCGGTGGTGCCCGGCACATCGCGCACCGCATGGACACCGCCCACATACTTGCCGACCAGCTCGGCCGCGCGCTGCAGCTGGCCGAAGCCGGCCAGCAGCGAGCGACGCTGACGCAGCGGATCGTCGCCGGCCTGGGGCTTGCGCTCCTGCACCCGCGCCCAGAGTTCCTGCGAGAGCTTCAGGCGCTTCTTGTAATAGGCCAGCGGGTCGTCACCGAGGTCGAAGCGGTTGGCCAGCGGGTCCATGCCGTCATAGGGGCCGAAGCCACCGGCATCGGCGTCGTCCGCATAGGCCAGCAACGGCTCGGTCGAGCGCGCGGCGATCTTGGCCAGTTCGGCGGCCTCCTGCTCGGGCGCAATCGGCTTGTAGGCGTACTCGATCGCCCAGTAGTCGTAGGCGCCCAGCGTGGTGTTGTTGAAGCTGGCCTGCGGCTCGCCCTTGAGCGCCAGGTTGTAGGCGTTGTAGTCCATCACCGAGCTGGAGATGCCCCGGCTTTCGGTGAAGGCCTTGTCCTGCAGCTGCTTCTGGGTGACCGTCGTCGAGGCCTTGAAGTTGTGCTTCAGGCCCAGGGTGTGACCGACCTCATGCATGATGACGTCCTTGATCACCGCCTGCACAAAGGCTTCGGCCTCGGGACCGTCCGGCGCGATATCGCCGCGGGCTTCCAGCAAGTCCAGCGCAAAGTCCATCTCCTGCGCCGCTTCCTGCGCGAAGGTGCACAGCGCCTCGGCCGGATTCTTGCCACCGGCCCAGGCCTGGCTCAGCTGGGCCAGACGCTGCTGGCTGGACAGGCCCACATCCTCGACGATCAGGCGGCGCGAACCGCGGGCGAACACATCGCTCATGCCGATGTCGGCATCGAGGATTTCGCCGCTGCGCGGGTCCACATGGCTGGGGCCGATCGCGAAGCCCACATCGGCGCCGACAAACCAGCGGATGGAGGCATGGCCAGCGTCCATATTGTCCCAGTCCGCATCGTCGGGCTGCTGCTTGGCGACCACCGCGTTCTTGAAGCCGATCTTCTCGAAGGCCTTGTTCCACTCGAGGATGCCGGCCTCCACCGCGGCCCGGTACTTGACCGGGATGTTCTTGTCCATCCAGTAGGTGATGGGCTTGACCGGCTCGGACAGCGCGGCCGCCGGGTCCTTCTTCTCCAGGCGCCAGCGCTGCACATAGTGGACGCGCGGGTTGGCCTTCATATCACCGCCCAGATCGGTGAAGGATTCGGTGAAGTGGCCCAGCCGGCGATCCGACAGACGCACCGGCATGGGCGTCTCGGGCAGGGCTGCGAAGCTGTAGACATAGTCGACGAAGAAGCTGCGCGGGTCCGGCGTGGACTGAGGCGGCGTCGGCATCGGCACCGGGCTGGGCGAAGGCACCAGCGGCGGAGCCGGGATGCGGGCCGTCGCGAAATGCATGCGCGCGGTCAGCGTCGAGAGCTGGGCCTCGGCGCGGGCCGCCTCGAACGAGGAATTGGCCTTGTCCAGCGCATAGGGCAGGCGATAGGCCATCTCCAGGCGGGTCGAGTAGCCAGGGATGTCGTTGAGCAGGAAGCCGGCATCGATCAGCACGGACTTGCGCTCCGGATGCTCGGCGCTGGCCACCGGGCCGGCGCCGATCAGGCTGGGCGAGAAGGCCTGGTCGATGGCCCGCTTGCTGCCCTGCTCGCCGGCCGCGCGGAACTTGGTGTTCAGCGCGATCAGCTGGATCTGCTTGCCCACCTGGCGGAACTCGACCATCCAGTCCTGGCCCATCTGGCTGGCGTAGAGACCACGCTCGCCGACCGAGTTGGCGATATTGACGGTGAACAGGAAGGGCTTGCCCAGCATGGCCTTGGGGATCTCGATCCAGACCTTGTCGTCCTTGCGCCAGATCGGGAACAGGCCGTCCTGCTGCTTGGCATCCTTGGTGACGTCGGCAAAGGGCTTGGGCGCGGTCGGGTCGGCGGGGGGCTTGGCCGCAGGCGCCTTGCCGGGGGCCGAGGCAGCCGCCGCAGGCGCAGCCGGCGCCTCGGGCTTGGACTCGACGGTGGCGCAGGCGCTCAGCAGCAGCACTGCTGCAGCCACGCAGGAGAGGCTCAGGCCGCGCGGGCCCAGCTTGGAAGAAGCTTCAGTCATCGGTGCTTTCCCTTGGGTGGATCGACGCCAGCGTCAGCGCCGCCCGGTGAATTGATCAAAGGCGCGACTTTCCCTTGCCACCCCGGGCGCGTCAATGCGGCCAAACTCCAACCAGACCTTGAAAACCGTGCTTCGTCGCACACGGCTGCCGGCACTCGCGCCGCCTCGGGGCAAACCCGAGCACGGCCAGGCCGACCCTCAGGGAAGGTCCAGCCGCTTGAAGACAATGTCCTCGGCCACCGCGCCGGAGAGCCGGAAACCGTTCACCCGATTGGCGCCATCCCGTTGAAAGACCAGGCGCTGGAAGAACCACTCGGAGCTAGCGAAAGTGTCCGTCTGGTAGGGCCACAAGGCGATGGGCGAGCGCCGCGGATGGCTGGCGACCAGCTGACCCTTGAGCAGCTTCAGCTCGTAGGCGCTGCGCAGCTCAGCGCTGTAGTAGTGCCCCAGATAATGCTCCAGCGGGGTGCTGGCGGCCGCGAAAGATGCCAGCACGATCCGCCGGGCCGGCAGGGCCCCGTGCAGGCCGATCCGGTAGCTGAAGCGCTGTGGCCGGCCACCGGCGACGGCAGGGAACTCGATGCCGATATCGCTGCCGGGATTGAGCAGGAAGCTGGTGGCGGTTCGCGGCTGCAGCTCGACGCGCTCGCGCGATCCCAGGGGGGCGAAGAACAGGCGCTCCGCGTCGGCGCTGATGCTGAAGATCAGACCGGGGAACAGCTCGTAGTCACCGGCATAGGCCGCGGCCATCTCCGGCGTGGGCACCGATGGTGCCAACACCGCCGCGCTGCGGAAGGCCGGGCGAGACGACAAATAGAGGTCGGCCACCGCGAAGGCAAGCTTGGCGGTGTCGAAATCGGCCGCATTGCTGAGCACCGCAACCGAGAAACGTTCCCCGGGGATGCGCAACAGAAAGCTGCGGTAGCCCGCGTCCCTGCCACCATGGCTCCAGCTATCCAGGCCCTTGTAAGGGCGGCGCTCCTGGCCCAGGGCGTAGGCGTTGACCGTGCCGTCGGCCAGGACGCCCTGCTCCTGCATGCGCTCGATCGCAGCCCGGCCGCCGACGGTGGGTGTCTCGAGGTTCAGTGCCCAGCGGCCTAGATCCTCGGCCGTCGTCAGCAGACCGCTGGGCCCGGCGGTCGCATAGTTCAGCCCCTGCCGGGCATAGCCGCTCGGCCCGGGCGTGTAGGACTGCACCCGCGCCGGCACCAGCGTCGCAACATCGTCCTGGAACTGGGTGTGTCGCATGCCCAGCGGGCCGAAGATGCGCTCGGTACAGAAGTCCCGCAAGCTCTGTCCGGAAACGCGTCGTACCACCTCGGCCAGTAAGCTGTAGCCTGAGTTGGTGTACTGGTAGGCCGAGCCCGGCGGGAAGTTGCCGCCACGTTGATCCAGCAGCAGCGCCAGCACCTGGGCGTCCGTGACCAGATCCTCCGAACGCCAGCCCGCGGCACCCAGCAGCGTCCATTGATCGCGCAGGCCATTGGTCTGGTTCAGCAGCTGGCGCAGCGTGACCGGCCCCAGCGCCGCGGCTTCCGGCAGGTAGCGGGCGAGCGGTTCGTCGATGGCGAGCTTGCCGTCCTGCTCCAGCAGCACGATGGCGAAGGCGGTGAACTGCTTGGAGACCGACGCGGCATGAAAGACCGAGCTCGGCGTGATCGCGACGCCATGTTCAAGGTCGGCGGACCCGACGGCCAGACTGGCCGCCAGCCTGCCGTCCAGCGTCACCGCGACGGCCACGCCGGGGGCGGCGGGTCTGTCCCAGGGCTGGAGGAGGGCTCGGACGCCGGCCAGCCGCGAGTCCGCGGCCGCGACCGGATCGGGGGGCGCCGGCGGCTGCGCTGTCGTGTGAGCGGCAGTTGCCAGCAGGCAGGTCGCCAGAAACCGGCGCGTCAGGATGGACCACATGCGAAGTTCCCTCAAACAAAAGAGGGGCCCAGCATGTCCGGACCGGGCGCCGGACTCGACCGACTTCACGAAGTCGGTCGCCGGTCAGGGGGGTTGCAGCGTCATCGCCTCGCTCGACCGCGGCGTGCCGGCACGGCGGTAGGCCGACGGCGTCGAGCCCAGATGCTTGCTGAACGCCGCATTGAAGGACGACTTGGTATTGAACCCGGCCTCGAAGGCGATCTCGAGCACGCTCAGCTCACGCCGCGCCGGATCGAGCAGCAGGGCCGCCGCCCGCTGGACCCGGTACTGATTCACGAAGTCGAAGAAGTGGAGGCCCAGCTGCTGATTGAGCAGGTTCGATAGCTCGCGCTGGCCCAGACCCAGTTGCTCGGCGAGGCGGCGCACCGTCAGGGAGGGGTCGAGGTAGGGGGCCTGCGCTTCCATATGGGACCGCAGACGGGCGATGGCCCCGGCTCCGGCCGGGTGCTGCGCGACCGGTTCCGACACCTCGGCCGGGGCCGCCGCCAGCTCGTCCTCCAGGCCCAGGAAGAGATCCTGGCGAAGCAGGGCGGACAGCGTCATGCCACAGACAACCGCGACAGCCACCCCCGCCACCAGGAGCTCCAGCGCCGGTGCGGTGCTGCGCTGACCCAGCCAGGCCCAGCTCTTGACCAGCACCAGGCTGTGCGCCAGGAAGGATACCCCGGTCACGACGGCCAGCCACCGGAAGGTGAGCGCCGCCGGATTGGAGTGCGTCTGCGGGTAGGCACGCCGATACTGCACCAGCACCCCGACCATCAGCGCGATATACATATAGAACTGCCCATGCAGGGCGAGGCTGTTGAGCAGCCAGTCGAGGCCGTTCTCGGGCCCCCGACCCAGCGCCCGCGGCACGAGCGTTGCCAGGGACAGGCACGCCACCGCCACAGCAGCGATCCCGTGCCGGAACGTGGGTCGCGCCGGATAGCACAGCCGCACCGTGTAGACATACAGCAGGGGCATCTGCAGAAAGGCCAGCGGCAGCCGGTAGGGAAGCAGCTCACGCGCCACCGTCGGCAGCAGGGCGGCGGCCCAGCCGAGCGTATCGATGGCCGTCAGCAGCAAGAAGGCAGCGAGCAAGCGGTTCGCGGACCGCAGCGGACCGCGCACGATGAGCAGGAAGACGGCCAGCAGCAAGCAGAGGCTGCTGCACAGCAGGCCCATGCTGGTCAATAAGAGAGACTCGGAGGACAAGCGCAGATTCCTTCCTGACCCCAGGGCGCCTGGGGCCGCACGATGAGCTGCCTTGCGTAGGCGGCCGCCGCAAGTGTGCATCAGTGCCTGCGCGTTGCAGCGCTGCTCGCAGAGGCGGGGCAGGCCACCGGCTGGCCCCGCGACGCCGGGCGAGCGCGAGCGGCTAGACTCGCGGCCCATGCCCAGCGCCGCCTCACGCCACCGCCCGCCGACCACCCACCTGCTCTATCTGCACGGCTTCCGCTCCTCGCCGCGCTCAGCCAAGGCCCAGCGCATGGCCGCCTGGGTGGGCGAGCAACGCCCGGATCTGGTCTTCGCCTGCCCGCAGCTGCCACCCGCACCGGCCGAGGCGATCGCGCTGGCCGAATCCCTGGTGGCCGACTGGCCGCGCGACTCGATGGCGCTGATGGGCAGTTCGCTGGGCGGCTTCTATGCCACTGTGCTGGCCGAGCGCCTGGGCTGCCCGGCGGTGCTGCTTAATCCGGCGGTGGACCCGGCACGCGATCTGGCGAACTATCTGGGCGAGCAGAGCTGCTGGCAGGACCCCAGCCAGCGCTTCTATTTCCGGCCCGAATTCGTCGACCAGCTGCGCGTCCTGCGGCCCGGCGCGCTGAGCCGGCCCGAGCGCTATCTGGCCGTGATCGCCAAGGGCGACGAAGTGCTGGACTGGCGCGAGATGCACACCCGCTATGCCGACGGCCCGATCAAGCTGCTGGAAGGCAGTGACCACGGCTTGTCCGATTTCGACGACTACCTCCACGAACTGAGCGACTTCCTCCAGCTATGACGACTGCACAAAGACTCCAGAACAAGGTCAGCCTGATCACCGGCGGGGCCCAGGGCATAGGCCTGGCCACCGCGCTGAAATTCGCCAGCGAAGGCGCCATCGTCATCGTCTGCGACATCAAGCCGCAGGCTGTCGAGGAAGCCGCCGCGCGCTGCCGCGCGCTGGGCGCCCAGGCCGAGGGCCATGTGCTGGATGTGACCTCGCGCGAGCAGGTCGACGCGGTGGTCGCCGCGGTCAAGGCCCGATGGGGCCGCATCGATGTGCTGGTCAACAACGCCGGCATCACCAAGGACGCGCGCCTGCAGAAGATGACGCTGGCTCAGTTCGACGCGGTGATCGACGTGAACCTGCGCGGTGTCTTCCACTGCGCCCAGGCGGTGGCCGACATGATGTGCGCCCAGGGGGCCGGCGTGATCTTGAACGCCAGCTCGGTGGTGGGCATCTACGGCAACTTCGGCCAGACCAACTACGCCGCCAGCAAGTTCGGCGTGATCGGCTTCACCAAGACCTGGAGCCGCGAGCTGGGCCCCAAGGGTGTGCGGGTCAACGCGGTCGCACCCGGCTTCATCGAGACGCCCATCCTGGCCACCATCCCCGAGAAGGTGATCGAGCAGATGCAGGCCCATGTGCCGCTCAAACGTCTGGGCAAGCCCGAGGAGATCGCCAATGTCTACGCCTTCCTGGCCAGCGACGAGGCGAGTTATGTCAATGGTGCGGTGCTGGAGGTGTCGGGCGGCATGACGGTCTAGGCCGCGCGGCGGACCTTTTGTTACCGCCGCCCCGGAGGTCCGCCGGGTGGGGCGCTGCCGATCATCAGCGACAATCGCCCCCCTATGTTTGCCCTCTTCGATGACGCCGGGAAGTTTCTCGCCGGCCGCGTGATGTCCGAAGCCGACTCCTCGATGCAGATCGAGCTGGAGTCCGGCAAGCGCGTCAAGGTGAAATCCGCCAATGTGCTGCTCAAGTTCGAGAAGCCGGCTCCGGCTGAACTGATCAGCGAGGGCCAGGCCCTGGCCCAGCAGATCGACCTGGATCTGGCCTGGGAATTTGCGCCCGAGGGCGAGTTCGGCTTCGCCGATCTGGCGCGCGACTATTTCGAGGCCAATGCCGGCCTCAGCCACCAGGCGGCCGCGCTGTTCCGCCTCTTCGATGCGCCGCACTACTTCCGCCGCATGGGCAAGGGCCTGTTCAAGAAGGCCCCCGAGGAGACCGTCAAGGCCGCCCTGCTGGGCATAGAGCGCAAGCGCCAGCAGGCGCTGCAGATCGAGACCTGGGCCGGCGAGCTGGCCGCTGGCCAGTGTCCGGCGCCGATCAAGGAGCAGATCTACAAGATCCTGTTCAAGCCCGACAAGAACGGGCCCGAGTACAAGGCGGTGGTGGAGGCCAGCAAGCGCAGCCACAAGCCGCCGCTGGAGCTGCTGCAGCAGGCCGGCGCGATCGCCAGCCCCTATCAGTTCCACTGGAAGCGCTTCCTGTTCGAGAACTTCCCCAAGGGGGTCGGCTTCCCCGCCCTGAGCCCGCCCGGCATTGCCGACGAGCTGCCGCTGGCACCGGTGGCGGCCTTCTCGATCGACGACTCGGCCACCACCGAGATCGACGATGCGCTGTCGGTGCAGGGCCTGGGCACCGGCACGGTCGTCTTCGGCGTGCACATCGCCGCGCCCGGCCTGGCGATCACGCCCGATTCGGCGATCGACAAGGTGGCGCGCGAACGCCTCTCCACGGTCTATATGCCGGGCTGGAAGCTGACCATGCTGCCCGACGAGGTGGTGCAGGCCTATACGCTGATCGAGGGGCGCGACTGCCCGGCCGTCTCCATCTACTTCACGCTGGACGAGGCCACGCTGGCCATCCGGGGCAGCGAGACCCGGCTGGAGCGGGTGCCGATCAAGCTCAATCTGCGCCACGACAAGCTGGACGCGGTGATCACAGAGGCCTCGCTGACCGGCGCCGCGCCGGCCGACTATGCCTTCGCCCCCGAGCTGGCCTTCTGCCACCGCCTGGCCAAGGACCTGAAAGCCAAGCGCGAAGTGGTGCGCGGCAAGCCCGAGAACTTCAACCGGCCGGACTACAACTTCCGCCTCGACAGCCAGGGTGAGCGCGAGCCCGACGGCAGCGAGACGGTCAGCATCAGCACCCGCCAGCGCGGCTCGGCCCTGGACCTGATCGTGGCCGAGGCCATGATCCTGGCCAACAGCACCTGGGGCGGCTGGTTGGCCGAGCTGGGCCTGCCGGGCATCTACCGCAGCCAGGCCAGCCTGGCGCCGGGCATCAAGGTTCGCATGGGCACCAAGGCCCTGCCGCACGCCGGCATGGGCGTGGCCCAGTACACCTGGGCCACCTCGCCGCTGCGCCGCTATGTGGACCTGGTCAATCAGTGGCAGATCATCGCCTGCGCCAAACATGGCCGCACCGCCGCACTGGCCGCACCCTTCAAGCCCAAGGATGCGCAGCTCTTCTCCATCATCTCCGGTTTCGATGCCGCCTACAGCGCCTACAACAGCTTCCAGAGCGGCATCGAGCGCTTCTGGACTCTGCGCTGGCTGCAGCAGAATGGCGTTAGCGAGCTGGACGCGGTGGTGATGAAGGAGGGCCTGGTGCGGGCCGATACCCTGCCCCTGGTCTTCAAGGCCCTGGGCTGCGAGGCGCTGGAGCGCGGCAGCCATGTGCGGGTGCGCATCACCGGCCTGGACGAGATGACGCTGGATGTGCATGCCAGCCTGATCAGCCGCCTTGACGACACCGCCGCCACGGCCGAGCCCGCGGGCGACGAGGAGGAAGAGGACGACGAGCCTACCGGCGCGCTGACCCTGGCCATCGATCTGGGCGAGACCGAGGGCGGCGAGGCCGCTGCGGCGACGCCGCCCAAGGACGGCACGAACTGACGATGGCGCTGAAGCTCTCCACGCTGCAACAGGCCTTGCTGGTCTCGCTGGGCCTGCATGCCGGCCTGCTGACCTTGCGCGTGGCCGACCCCGAGGGCTTCAACCGCATCTTCAAGGACACGCCACTGGAGGTGGTGCTGGTCAACAGCCGCAGCCCCGAAGCGCCCGGCCGGGCGCAGGCCCTGGCGCAGGCGAATCTGGCGGGCGGCGGCGAGGCCGAGCGCGGCCGCGCCACCTCGCCGCTGCCGCCCTCGCGCCAGACCGAGCTGGGCGATCACAGCGAATCGCAGCGCAGCCAGATCAACCAGCTGCAGGAGCAGCAGCAGATGCTGCTGGCGCAGGCGCGGCGCGAGCTGGCCCTGCTGCCGGCACCCGACCCCAGGCGCGACCGCAGCACGCCGGACGCGATCGAGCAGGCGGAGCGCCGCCGCCGTCTGGTGGAGCTGCTGGCCGAGATCGAGAAGCGGGTCAATGAAGAGAATGCGCGGCCGCGCAAGCGCTATATCAGCCCGGCCACCCGTGAGGTGGTCTATGCGCAGTACTACGACCAGCTGCGCCGCAAGATCGAGACCCGCGGCACCCGCGACTTCCCCACCTACCAGGGCCGCAAGCTCTATGGCGAGCTGGTCGTCAACATCCATGTCGACGCCCGGGGCCGGGTGATAGAGACTGATGTGATCGCCTCCTCGGGCAACAAGGTGCTGGACCGCCGCGCGCTGGCCATCGTGCGCGGCGCCGCCCCTTTCGGCAATTTCAGCGCGCAGATGCTGCGCGGTGCCGAGGTGCTGGTGATCACCTCGCGCTTCCGCTTCACCCGCGAGGACGGGTTGGAAACCACACTCAGCGGCCAAGCTCCATGAACGCGATGCCTCCCGATCGATACGCGGTGGCCGGCAATCCGGTGGCACACAGCCGCTCGCCCGCCATCCATGCGCTGTTCGCCGCGCAGACCGGCCAGCGCCTGGTCTATGAGCGCCTGCTGTGCCCGCTGGACGGCTTTGCAGCCACGGTGCAGGCCTTCGCCGCCGCCGGCGCCAAGGGCTGCAATATCACCGTGCCCTTCAAGTTCGAGGCCTTTGCGCTGGCGGCCCGCCTGAGCCCGCGCGCCCGGCTGGCCGGCGCGGTCAATACCCTGCGCTTCGATGCCCAGGGCTGGTTTGGCGACAACACCGATGGTGCCGGCCTGTGCCGCGATATCGAGCACAACGCCGGCCGCCCGCTGGCGGGCCAGCGCGTGCTGCTGCTGGGGGCCGGCGGCGCCTCGGCCGGCGTGCTGGGCAGCCTGATCGCGGCCCGCCCGGCCCTGGTCTGCATCGCCAACCGCAGTGCCGACAAGGCCCAGACGCTGCTGCAAAGCCATGCGGACTGGGCCGCCCGGCACAGCGTGCAGTTGCAGGCCAGCGGACTGAGCGATTGCGGCGGCGGCTATCAGGCCCTGATCAACGGCACCAGTGCCAGCCTGGCCGGCGCTGCCGTGCCTGTGGCCGACGGCGTGCTGGCGCCCGGCGCGCTGGCGCTGGACATGATGTATGGCCCGGCCGCCCAGGGCTTTCTGGACTGGGCGGCCCGCCAGGGCGCCCAGGGCCGCGACGGGCTGGGCATGCTGGTCGAGCAGGCGGCCGAGGCCTTCGAGCTCTGGCGCGGCGTGCGCCCCGATACCGGGCCGGTGCTGGCGGCACTGCGTGCCGAGCTAGCCGCGCCAGCCGGGAGCCCGTCGTGAGGCGCTCACTGGGCAAGCTGCTCGCGCTGCTGATGCTGGGCGTGCTGGGGCTGCAGCTCTTTTTTGCGGGGCGCATCCTGCTGATGAATGTGCTGGCGCCCGAGTCCACCAGCTTTCAGCGCTCGGAGATCTGGCGCCTGGCCAGCGAGCAGGGCCAGGTCGCCTGGTCCCAGCAATGGGTGGACCGCGAACAGCTGTCGCCCCAGCTGCAGCGCGCGGTGATCGCCAGCGAGGACGCATCCTTCGCCGAGCACAGCGGGGTGGACTGGGATGCGCTGGAAAAGGCCTGGGAGCGCAACCGCCAGGCCCAGCAGCGGGCCGAACAGCGGGCCAGCCGCGGCGCGCAGCCCAAGCCGGTCAAGATCGTCGGCGGCTCCACCATCAGCCAGCAGCTGGCCAAGAACCTCTTCTTGAGCGGCGAGCGCAATCTGCTGCGCAAGGGCCAGGAACTGGCCCTGACCCTGATGCTGGAGACCCTGCTCAGCAAGGGCCGCATCCTGGAGATCTATCTGAACAATGTCGAATGGGGCGAGGGCCTGTTCGGTGCCCAGGCGGCGGCCCGCCACTATTTCCGCACCGATGCCGCCCGGCTCAGCGCCCACCAAGCCGCCCGCCTGGCGGTGATGCTGCCGGCACCCAAGCGCTTCGAGAAGCGCCCCAGCTCACCCTATGTTCTTTCCAGAGCTGCGACCATCGTGGCCCGCATGCCTGCGGTGGAACTGCCCTGAACCGATGTCTGAGCGAGCGATGAACGAGGACAGCCTAAGTCTGGAGATTGCCGCCACGGCCGCCCGTCTGGTGGTCGAGGAAGGGCTGGACTACGGCCCGGCCAAGCAGCGCGCGGTGAAGGCCCTGGGCTTGCCCCGCCGCACCGCCCTGCCGGACAACGAGCAGCTGGAAGCCCAGGTGCGCGACTACCTGGCCCTGTTCTGCGCCGACACCCAACCCGCTGAGCTGCGGGCGCTGCGCGAGCTGGCGGCCCTGTGGATGGAGCGCCTGGCCGAGTTCCGGCCCTATCTCTGCGGCGCCGTCTGGCGCGGCACCGCCACCCGGCTCTCGCCCATCCATCTGCAGCTGTTCTGCGATGACAGCAAGTCCTGCGAGATCGCACTGCTGAACTGGCGGGTGGACTATGAGGTCAGCAGCGCACGCGGACCGCGCGGCGAATCGGTGGATCAGCTATTGCTGGATCTGCCCTGCGCGGCGCTGGGCGAGTCGGTGACGCTGGCGCTGACGATTCTCGATTTCGACGATGTGCGCGGCGCGCTCAAGCCCGATGCCCAGGGCCGCAGCGAGCGCGGCGACCTGGGCGCGCTGCGCCGTCTGCTGCTGGAGGAAAAGCCCGATGACACTTGATCGACGCAAGACGCGCCGGGCCCTGCTGGCCGGCGCCGGGCTGGCCGCCGCCGGCCTGGGGCTGACCCTGGGCTGGCGCCAGCACCGCCGCGAGCCGCTCAGCGAGGCCGAGCTGGCTTTCTGGAATGCCAGGTTCGACCGTCCGGAGGGCGGCGAGCTGCTGACCCGCAGCCTGGCCGGCAAGCCCCTGCTGCTGAACTTCTGGGCCACCTGGTGTGCGCCCTGCGTCAAGGAACTGCCCGAGATCGACCAGTTCCAGCGCGAGTTCCAGGCCAGCGGCTGGCAGGTGCTGGCGCTGGCGGTGGACGCACCGACACCGGTGCGCGAGTTTCTCGCCAAACGAGCACTGGGTTTTGCCGTCGGTCTGGCCGGCTTGACCGGCACCGAGCTGACGCGCACACTCGGCAACCCCAGCGGCGGCCTGCCCTTCAGCGTGGCCTTCGACGCCGACGGCCGCATCATCTGGCGCAAGCTGGGGCCGACGAATCTGGCGGAGTTGCGCCAGCTGGGCGGCGCTGGCGCCTGACGCCGGGCCGGCGGCCGCAAGCGCAAAGCGCAAGACCGGTCAAGCGATATTTTTCTTGGCTTCGGCTCAGAACTGCATCCAAAAAGCGTAAAGTGCGCCCTTTATCGCTTCTAGTGTCAGCGCTCTAATGGGTGCTCGCGCTTCCTCGATGCAGATCCTCGTGATTCATGGACCCAACCTCAACCTCCTGGGAAGCCGGGAGCCAGGGGTTTATGGTTCACAGACTTTGGCTCAGATCGACGCTGATCTTTACAAGATCGCGGCGGAACAAGGAGTCAAGCTGGAATCCTTCCAGAGCAACCATGAAGGTGCCCTGGTGGATCGAATTCAGGCCGCGGCGCACGATGGCAGCCGGTTCATCATCATCAATCCGGCGGCCTATACCCATACCAGTGTGGCCATGCGCGACGCACTGGCGGCGGTGGACCTGCCCTTCATCGAAGTCCATCTGTCGAATATCCACAAGCGCGAAGCCTTCAGGCAGCACAGTTTTTTTTCCGCGCTCGCCGTCGGCGTGATCTGCGGACTGGGTGCCCGAGGCTATCAGCTGGCCCTGCAGTACGCGCTGGACCAGCTGCGGCCACCCGGCGGCATCTAGCCCCGATGTGATCGCGGCCCGCCCCTCAGGCTGGCACCCGAAGCCCGACAAAACCTACCCGTTGGAGAAGACCCATGGATCTGCGCAAGCTCAAGACCCTGATCGACCTCGTGTCCGAGTCGAACATTTCTGAACTTGAAATCACCGAAGCCGATGGCAAGGTGCGCATCGTCAAGTCCGAAGCCCCCGGCAGCCAGCCCATGGCCTATGCGATGCCCGCCCAGCTGGCGCCGATGGCCGCTAGCACACCTCAGCCCGCGGCGGCCGCTCCGGCAGCGGCACCGGTCGCCGCCGCCCCGGTCGAGACCGGCCATGTGGTGAAGTCGCCGATGGTGGGCACCTTCTATCGTGCCTCCAGCCCGAACGCCAAATCCTTCGTCGAGGTGGGCCAGAGCATCAAGGAAGGCGAGGCCATCTGCATCATCGAGGCGATGAAGATCATGAATGAGATCGATGCCGACAAGAGCGGCACCGTGACCAAGATCCTGGTCGAGAACGGCCAGCCGGTCGAATACGGCCAGCCCCTGTTCATCATCGAGTAAGCCGGACACTCGATCATGTTCAAGAAGATTCTTATCGCGAATCGGGGGGAGATCGCCCTTCGCATTCAGCGTGCCTGCCGCGAGCTGGGCATCAAATCGGTGGTCGTCTACTCGGAAGCCGACCGCGACGCCAAGTATGTGAAGCTGGCCGACGAGGCCGTCTGCATAGGCCCGGCCCCCTCGGCCCAGAGCTATCTGAGCATGCCGGCCATCATCGCCACCGCCGAGGTGACCGATGCCGAGGCCATCCACCCCGGCTACGGCTTCCTCAGCGAGAACGCCGACTTTGCCGAGCGCGTCGAGCGCAGCGGCTTCACCTTCATCGGCCCGACACCGGACAACATCCGCATGATGGGCGACAAGGTCTCGGCCAAGCAGGCGATGATCCGCGCCGGCGTGCCCTGCGTGCCAGGCTCGGAGGGTGCCCTGCCCGACGATCCGAAGGAGATCATCAGGCAGGCCCGCGCGATCGGTTATCCGGTGATCATCAAGGCCGCAGGTGGCGGCGGCGGGCGCGGCATGCGCGTGGTGCACACCGAGGCGGCCCTGGTCAATGCGGTGCAGACCACCAAGACCGAGGCCGGTGCGGCCTTCGGCAATCCGCAGGTCTATATGGAGAAGTTCCTGGAGAACCCGCGCCATGTGGAGATCCAGGTGCTGGCCGACGGCCACAAGAATGCGGTCTGGCTGGGCGAGCGCGACTGCTCCATGCAACGCCGCCACCAGAAGATCATCGAGGAAGCGCCGGCCCCGGGCATTCCGCGCCGCGTGATCGAGAAGATCGGCGATCGCTGTTCGGCCGCCTGCCGCAAGATGGGCTACCGGGGCGCCGGCACCTTCGAGTTCCTCTACGAGAACGGCGAGTTCTATTTCATCGAGATGAACACCCGGGTGCAGGTCGAGCATCCGGTCACCGAGATGGTCACCGGCATCGACATCGTGCAGATGCAGATCCGCGTGGCGGCCGGCGAGAAGCTGCCCTTTGCCCAGCGCAATATCGTGATGCGCGGCCATGCGATCGAATGTCGCATCAATGCGGAGGACCCGGTGAAGTTCACCCCCTCCCCGGGCCGCATCACCATGTGGCATCCACCCGGTGGCCCCGGCGTGCGCGTCGATTCGCATGCCTACACCAACTACTTCGTCCCGCCCAACTACGACTCGATGATCGGCAAGATCATCACCCATGGCGATACCCGCGAGCAGGCCCTGGCCCGCATGCGCATCGCTCTGTCGGAGACCGTGGTGGAGGGCATCTCGACCAATATCCCGCTGCACCGGGAGCTGATGGCCGACGCCAAGTTCATCGAGGGTGGCACCTCCATCCACTACCTCGAGGGCTGGATGAGCGAGCACAAGCGTTAAGCTCTCCGCCTGGCCGGCGCGTCCGCATGGCCGGCCCAACAACCGACTCCCTGGTGCGACGCGAGCCGCCCCAGGGTTTCGCTTTTGAAAAAGCAAAACCCCATGAGCAGCACCCTGCACGAACTGATCCTGATCTGCCGCGAGGACGATGTCGAAACCGTCAGCGACGCACTGATGGAGATCGAGTCGCTGGCCGTCTCGGTCGAGGACGCCGATGCCGATACCGACGCCGAGCGTGCCCTGTTCGGCGAGCCCGGCATGCCGGCGCCCAAGAGCGGCTGGCAGCGCTCGGTCGTCAAGGCCTTGTTCGGCAGCGAGGCCGAGGCCACCGAGGCAGCGACCCTGCTGCTGAGCCAGGACTGGGCCGGCGACGTGCATGTGCAGACCATACAGGCGGTGGCCGAGCAGGACTGGGTGCGGCTGACCCAAGCGCAGTTTGCCCCGGTGGAGATCACGCCCGCGTTCTGGATCGTGCCCTCCTGGCACGAGGCGCCGGCCCAGGCGCGCCAGGTGATGCGCCTGGACCCGGGCCTGGCCTTCGGCACCGGCACCCACCCGACCACCCGCATGTGCCTGCGCTGGATCGCTCGCCATCAAGACCTGGCCCCGCAATGGCAGCGCGTGCTGGACTACGGCTGCGGCTCCGGCATTCTGGCCATCGGTGCGGCCCTCCACGGCGCCCGGGGCATCGATGCGGTCGACATCGATCCGGCGGCCGTCGGCGCCACCGAGGCCAATGCCCAGGCCAATGGCGTGACGGTGCGCGCCGGCCTGCCCGATATGGCGCAGGGCGAGTATCCGTTGGTGCTGGCCAATATCCTGGCCACGCCGCTGAAGCTGCTGGCGCCGTTGCTGGCCGCCCATCTGGCGCCGGGTGCCCATCTGGTGCTGGCCGGTATCCTGGAACGCCAGGCCGAGGAACTGAAGCACGCCTACGCGCCCTGGCTGCGCCTGGAGGTCAGCGACAGCGAGGAGGGCTGGATCCTGATGACGGCCCAGCGTCCCGCGTGAGCGCGCATGGGCACGGCGGCCGGGCAAGACCTGGCCCTCGGCATGGCATGATTCAGCCATGAGTCTGGCCACCCGTTGCACCGCCTGCGGCACCATCTTCCGGGTGGTGCAGGACCAACTGCGCGTCTCCGAAGGCTGGGTGCGCTGCGGCCGCTGTGCCGAGGTCTTCGATGCGCGCGAGCAGTTGTTCGACATGGATCGCGAGGCGCCACCGCCCTGGCCGCCGGTGCCGGCGCCGGTGCCGCCGGAACCGACCTACGCCCCTCCGTCCACACCCACCTATCCGCCCGCGCAGGCACCGGCCGCGGCCGAGCTGACCAGGCCGGCCAGCACCCCGCCGCCCGCGGAGCCTTCGGCCACCTGGGTGATGCCGCGCGAGGACGAGTTGCGCCCGCTGGACGAGCCCGCGCCCCTACCCGAACGGCTGCGGCCACAGCTGACCGCGGAGCCCGACACCGACGAACGCCACGCCGGCCCGTCCGGCTACCACGAGCGGCCCGATGCTGACCTGGCGCCGCCACCGGCGTCCCGGCCGGCCGGGACGCCCTTTACGGCCGCCGACCAGCGACGCGAGCCCTTCTGGGACGATGAGTTGGACGATGCGATGCCGGGCGGCGGCATCGTCCCGGCAGCCATGGCCGCAGCGGAGTCGGCGCACGAGTTCGAGGCCCTGCCGCAAGGTGTGCTGAACGATGATGAGGGGACTGAAGGCGACGCGCGCAGCCCCGTGCGGCCCGCCACGGCTGAGGACGCATACGACGCCTGGTCGGCCAGACCGGGCCCCGCGCCGGCCATCGTCAACCCACCGATCACCGACCCAACCTGGGTGATGCCCGCCACCGCCGATATCCTTGCCCCGGCGCCGCCAGGCGACTCGATTGGCAATGGCCCGGCGGACCCGGCACCGCTGACGGCCGGTTTTCTGCGCCAGGCCGAAGGCGCCGCGCGCTGGCGACGGCCCGGCGTGCGCCTGGGCCTGAGCCTGCTGTGCCTGCTGCTACTGGGCGGCCTGGCTGCTCAGCTGGGCTGGCACTACCGCTCCGTGCTGGCCGCCCTGCTGCCGCAGACCGCACCAACGCTGCAGGCCTTGTGCGAGCGCGCGGCTTGCACGCTGGAGCCATGGAAACGCATCGACGCGCTGGATGTGCAAAGCAGCAAGCTGGCCAAGGCCGGCAGCGGCAACCACTACCAGCTGCAGCTGATGCTGTCCAACAAGGCAGCCTACGAGCTGGCCCTGCCCTGGGTCGAGCTGAGCCTGACCGATGCCGGCGGCGAGCTGATCCTGCGCCGCACGCTGCGGCCCGCTGATTTCAATATCAGCAAGCCCAGCATCGCCGGCCATGGCGAACAGGCCTTGCAGCTGGTGTTCAGTACCGGCAGCCACAAGGTCAGCGGCTACACGGTCGAGATCTTCCACCCTTGAGCGGCGGCGGCGCCAGTCGGCAAGCCTAGACGGCGTGCTGCGCGTCTCGCGGGCCGAGTCCGGCGCCATCCATCCGCCAACACAGGCAGAAAAAAACCCGGCCTGGGCCGGGTTTGCTCATGGCGGCGACGCCTGCGCGCCGCCTCACGATGCCTCGTCAATCAGGGCTTGTTGCCCGTGGGGAAGGGCCATGCCGCCTGCGGGCTCAGGGCCGTCTTGGCTGCCGGGGCAGGCTTGGCCGCCGGAGCTGCCTTCTTGGCGGCCGCGGGCTTCTTGGCCGGAGCTGCCTTCTTCGCAGGCGGCTTGGCCGCAGCAGCAGGCTTCTTGGCCGGAGCGGCCTTCTTCGCGGGCGGCTTGGCCGCAGCAGCCGGCTTCTTGGCCGGAGCTGCCTTCTTCGCCGGAGCCGCCGCCTTCTTGGCCGGTGCTGCCTTCTTCGCCGGAGCTGCCGCCTTCTTGGCCGGTGCTGCCTTCTTCGCCGGAGCTGCCGCCTTCTTGGCCGGTGCTGCCTTCT
>JAYRSJ010000017.1:0-99886 GCA_041920215.1 Burkholderiaceae bacterium
CGGCGCGGCGCGCAGCACCCGGGGCGCCCGCGCCAGCGCGGGCGCGGCCAGGGCCGGCAGCGGGCTCAGTGCGGTGCTGTCCAGCGTCGGCGGTGCCGGCAGCGCCTCGGCCAGCCGCGGCGCGGGCAACTCGGGGGCAGCGGGCGCAGGGGGCAGCGGTGCCAGCTCGGTATCGGGCGGCACCACCCGCGGCGCCAGGGCCGCCGGCGTGGGCAGCGGCGGCGCCGTCTCGCTCCACTCGCCCAGGCGGGCCGCGCCGGGCGCGTCGTCGTCCACCTTCAGGTCTTCCAGCGGCCGCACCTGGCCCCCGACACGGGCGCGTCGGCCCTCGCCCACCGGCCCGGATTCGGCCTGGGTGGCGCCGCCGGGCCGGGTGGCGCCAGCGCGGGGCGGGCCGTCGGCCAGGGTCACCCGCAGGCTGCCGAAACCGCCCTCACCCGGCCGCGCCAGCCCGCCCGGTGCGTTGCCGAACAGCGCCACCAGCAGCAGATGCAGCAGCACCGCCAGCAGCAGACACTGGTTCAGACGGGTTGTGGGCAGGGGCGGCAGGGGCCAGCCGCTGCGGACGGACAGGGTAGCGATGGCGCTGCAGCAAGAAAGAGAAACAGAAATCGAAAGAAACCGGGAATCGCCCGCAGTCTAGCGGCTTGCCCGGCGCGCGGCCCTCAGCCCATGCGCAGCCAATGCAGCAGCCGGGCCAGCCCGGTATCACGCCAATGCCGGCCGCGTTGGCCGCGTGCCGCCAGCGCCGCGCGACGCGCCAGGGCAGCGCCTTCCTCGGCCAGGCGCTCGCTGCGGATCTCGGCCTCCACCGTGTCCAGCAGCGGCGTCAGATCGAGCAGCGAGGGCACGACCACCAGATGGCCACAGCCCTCGCAGCGGCTCTGGCTGCTGGGGTCCAGCGGCGCGCCGCAGCCCCGGCAGGCCCAGCCCACCAGCGGCTGGCCGCTTGGCACCGGCGAGGGCCCCATGCGGCCACGGCGCAGGCGCAGCGCATGGGCCAGGCGCGGCAGGTCCAGCACCACCAGCGTGGAGCCGCAGTAGCTGCAGCGCTCCCCGCGCCCGTCGCTGGGCGCGCCGCAGTTGAGGCAGCCGAGCTGCCGGCGCTCCTCGGCCAGCGCCCGCCGTTCCGGCCCCAGCAGCGGGCGCACCAGGCCGCGCTCGGCCAGCAGGCCGGCATGGCTGTGCAGATGGCCGTGGCGCTGCCGGCACTCCAGCGCCGGAAAGCGGCCGAAGCGGCTGTGGTTGTGTACCGGCTTCAGCGCCGCCGTGCAGACCGGGCAGCTCAGGCTGCCAGACACAGCGTCCGCCCTATGGCCATCGGTCCCCTGCTGCAGCTCGCGCAGCAGCTGCACCCAGCCCAGCGCGCTCAGACCCACCGACTCCAGCGCATCGAACCACACCAGCCGGCAGGCGGCGCAATGGTCTACCAGCACCCCGGACCGTGCATGGCCGTCCAGCGCCAGATGGTTCATGGCCTGCACACATTGCGGGCAGCGGCGCTGGGTGGCCTGAGCCTGGGGGCTGAACATGCGCGGATTCTAGGGGCGCGCTGGCGGCTCCCGGTTCAGCCAGCGCAGCAGCAGATGGTCCAGCGAGATCCGGCCAGGGCCACGCACGATCAGCCATAGCAGCAGCGCGGCCCAGACGCCGTGGGTGGCATAGGCGCCGGGATAGACCAGCAGCTGTATCACCGCCGTCATGCCCAGCAGGCCCAGGGCCGAGAGCCGGCTGGCCAGGCCCAGCAGCAGCAGCAGCGGCAGCAGATGCTCGCCCAGCGCGGCCAGCGTGGCAGCCAGCTCGGGCGGCAGCAGCGGCAGCCGGTATTCGTCGCGGAACAAGTCCACCGCCGAGCCGGAGAGCCGCGGCCAGCCCAGCTCGACGTGGCCCTCGACCAGATCGATCGCCAGACCCTCGATCTTGGTCTGGCCCGATTTCCAGAACACCGCGGCGATGGAGAAGCGCGCCAGCAGCGCGATCGCCGATTCGGGCAGGCAGCGGCTCAGGCGCCTAGGCCAAGCACTTGAAACGTCAGCAAGTTTCAACATCATGGATCTTCCGGTTGCGGCCCGTCGCGCCAGGCGACCAGGGCTTGGTGGCGGATCAGCTGGCTCAGCAGGCCGATCAGGTCAAAGGCCTGGCCCCGCTGCAGCGCCAGGCCCCAGGCATCGCCCAGGCACTGGCCGGCCAGCAGCGCGGCCAGGAAGCCATGACCCGGCGGGTCCAGCGGCAGCAGGCAGACCGTCTCTTCCACCCGCAGCACCAGCAGCTGCTCGCCCTGCTGCAGGTCGAGCGCGGCCAGGGCCGCGCCGGGATCGTCCTGCTGGTGCGCGGCCCAGATGGACAGCAGCGGATGGGCCGAGCGCAGCAGCTGCGCGCCGGGCCGCAGCTGCAGCCGGCTGCCAGGCAGTGCTTCGGGCCGGTTCAGGCGCTCGGCCAGGGCGGCGGGCGGCAGGGCTGGCATCTCGGCCGCCTGCAGGGCCTGCCAGCGCGCCCATTCGAGGCGGGCCACATCCGGCAGATAGGGCAGGCCGGCCACCGGCTCGAAGTCGGCCAGCCAATCGGCAAAGCCGGCGCCATAGGCATGCATCAGCAGCGAGCGCGGCGGCCGTTCCAGCACATGCTGGCGGGCCAGCGCGGCAAAGAAGGACTCGCCCACCAGGGTCTGCACGACCGGAAAGCTGTCGGCCAGCACCTGGATCAGCGAGACCATGCGATTGTTGCGGTGCACCGCCAGGCGCAGCGCCGGGTCCGAGCCGTTCCAGACGCGCAACCCCGGCGCTGGCGGCGCCGCCGGATCGCGCAGGCTGACTGCCAGCGCTTGTTGCCAGCCACTCACGGTGGCAGCTCCAGGCACTCGAACAGCGCGCCCTGCAGCGCCCGCGCCCGCAAAGCCTCGGCTTCCAGCACGGCAAAGGCCGGCACGGCGTTGTCGCGCTCGATCAGCGTGGGCACCGGGCCTAGCTGCTCGAGCGCCTGCCGATAGAGCTGCCAGACCGCCGCATCGACCGCCGCACCATGCTGGTCGATCAGCAGGCGGTCGCCGGCCGCATCGGCCTGCTCGGCAAAGCCGGCCAGGTGGATCTCACCCACCACGCCGGCCGGCAGGCGTGCCAGCAGATCCTGCAGACGCGCCTGCGGGTCGCCGCCGCTGTTGACCGCGCTGATATAGAGATTGTTCAGGTCCAGCAGCAGGCCGCAGCCGCTGCGCGCGATCAGCGCGGCGATGAACTCGGCTTCGCTGAACGTGGACGCGTCAAATTCAAGATAGCTGCTGGGATTCTCCAGCAGCAGGCGGCAGCCCAGCCGTGCCTGGGTCTGCTCGATGTGCAGGGCCGTGTGCTGCAGCGTGGCCGCGTTGTAGGGCAGCGGCAGCAGATCGTTGAAGCATTCGCCGCCATGGCTGGACCAGGCCAGATGCTCGGACACCCAGCGCGGCTGGTAGCGTGCCACCAGGGCCGCAAGCCGGTCCAGATGGGTGGCGCACAGGGGCTCGGCGCCGCCCAGGCCCAGGGCCACCCCATGCAGCGACAGCGGCCAGCGCTCGCGCAGCCGCTCCAGCTGGCGCAGCGCCGGCCCGCCGGCCACCATGTAGTTCTCGGCATGGACCTCGAAGAAGTCCAAAGCCGTACCCTGTTCCAGCAGGGCGGCCAGGTGCTGCGGCTTGAAGCCGACACCGGCCAGGGCTTGCGACGCGAGCCTCATCGGGTGCTTCCGGCCATGCCGCCTCAGGCCTTCTTCTCCTTGAACTCCTTCAGCTGGCCGAAGCCGGTGGCCGAGGTCCTGGATTCGGTCTTGACGCAGCTGCCCTTGGGCACCAGGGTCCAGGCATTGCCCTGGTGGTCGCGCACCGAGGTGCCGGCGCAACTGGTGCCGGGGCCGGCGGCGCAGTCGTTCTTGCCCTTGAGCGCGACGCCGAAGCATTTCTCCTTGTCAGCGCCTTGGGCCTGGGCGGGGCTGTGGGCCAGGCTCAGCGCGCTGCCCAGGGCCAGGGCCAGGGCCGCGGCGCTGGACGGGTGGGCGATCTTGGACGGCTGGTTCATCAGGGTCTCCTGTTTGAGTCAAAGGGATGCGGACCCAGCCCATATCGCGGCGTCCGGCCCGGCGGTTACAGCCGGGCCCAGAAAGAGCGGGCTTCAGTCATCGTCCTTCTCGACCGTCTGGCGCTGCAGATCGGCCGGCGGCGGCGCCTCGCGCCACTGCCAGGCGCCGAAAGCCAGCACTGCCAGCAGCAGCAGGGCGGCCAGCCAGCCGCGGTTGTGCGGCAGCAGATCAGGACCCTTGCCGGGGATGCGGCCGCTGAGCATGGGCGCGGCCTGGTTCTTGCCGCGCAGAACGCTCAGCAGCGCCAGCAGCGCGATATGCAGCAGGGCCAGCAGCAGCAGGCTGTTGCCCAGCAGCTCATGCAGCTCCTCCAGCAACTCGCTGCCGCCCAGCCATTCCTGCTCCAGGCCATAGCCGCTGAGCACCAGCGGCAGCGACAGACCCAGCAGGCCCAGCAGCGCGCCGGCCATCAGCAGGTTCAGCAGCTGCTGCCAGGGCAGTGGCCCGGCCTGGCCTGCCAGCGCCTGCTGGACCGGTTTGCGCAAGGCGGCCCAGCCGCTGGCGCGGCGCCACAGCTGGACCAGGCGCACCGGCCGCGGTCCCAGCAGACCGTAGACCAGGCGAAAGCCCAGCAGGCCCAGCAGCGTGTAGCCCAGGCTGATGTGGACCAGGCGCCAGGACTCGCTGTCGGCCGTCAGATAGGCGCCGACAAAGCTGAGAGCGAAGAGCCAGTGGAACATGCGCATCGGCGCATCGACCACCCGCCGGCTGGGTGCGGCGACGGGATCGGGTCGCGGCAGCGCCACGCCCGGCGTAGCCAGGGTCTTGTCGTTCATCGCAACAGCTCCTTGTGCTGATCAGTCGTTCCAGGCGCGGGCCTGGGCCGGGCTCAGGCCCGCAGGCTGCTGCAGGCCCTCGTCCTCGAAGTCACCGCGCGCGGCGCCGCTGTGGCAGGCCGCGCATTGGGCGGCACTGCGCACGCTGGGCAGGCGCCAGACCGCGGCCGGAATCTGGCGGTGCTTGCGCTCGAACCAGGCGGCGCGGGTGATGCGATCGTCCGGCGGCGCCTCGCGGGCGCGCTTGCCGCTGCCGGCATGCTGGTCCAGCCAGCGGCTCAGCTGCGCGACCGTGGCCGGGTCCAGCGAGGCGTCGCTGCCGTAGTGGCGGTCCAGCCCGGCCATGATGCGGCGCCAGGATTCGCGCGGCAGCAGTGCCGGCGCGTAGGCGGTATGGCAGGACGCGCATTCATTCAGATAGGTATTGGGCACGGCGGCGGGCATCATGCGCTCGTCGCTGTCGGCCAGCGCCGGGCTCAGCGCAGGGCCCGACAGCAGCACGCCCAGAACCCATGCTGTCGTCTTCAGTCGCTTCATCGCAGACTCCTTGTTGTTCAGACCAGGCTCAGCAGATAGGCCAGCACATCGACTTTCTCGCCGGCCGTGCACTCGCGCTTGAGCACGTCATTGCAGTTGCGGCGGAACCATTTGTCGGTCTTGGCGCTGTCGCGCAGCGCCTCGGCATTGAAGGCCGGCGCCAGCGGCGCCAGACGCTTGCCGGTGGCCGCATGCTTGCCGGCGCCGCGCGGCGGCGCGCCGTGGCAGGAGGCGCAGGACCACTCGCCCCCATGGCGCGCGCTGAAGAAGGCCTGGCCCTGCCCCGCATCGCCGGGTCGGCCGGCGGCCGCGCTCCAGCGCTGGGCCTGGGCGGCCGGCGTGGTGTCGCCCGCCGCTGCGGCCGGGCCAGCCGCCAGCGCGCCGAGCAGCCAGAGCAGGGAGAATGCAGCTTTCATCGTTGGCCTCCTGGGTGCGTTCATCAATGGCTGCATTCTTGGAAGCCACGCTTGAAGCAATGCTGAAGCCGCCGTTCATCGGGCGTTCAGGCTGGCGGCCCCAGAATGGCGCCATGAAAGTCACGTGCGCCCTCCGACACAGCGCCCTGGCGCTGACAGCTGCACTGCTGCTGGGCCCGGCCCAGGCCGATGGCCGGGCCGACCATGAACGAGCCCGTGCCGCGCTGCAGGCCGGCCAGATCCTGCCGCTGCGCAGCGTGCTGGAGCGCCTGGAGCGCAGCCACCCCGGCCAGGTGCTGGAGGTCGAGCTGGAAAAGGAGGACGGGCTCTGGATCTACGAGATCAAGCTGCTGCAGGCCGACGGCCAGCTGCTCAAGCTCAAGCTCGATGCCCGCAACGCCGCGCTGCTGGGCAACGCCCGCAAGGAGCGGCCTTGAGGGTGCTGCTGGTGGAGGACGATGCGCGCCTGCGCGAGACGCTGTGCGCCAGCCTGCAGGAGGCCGGCTATGTGGTGGACAGCGTCGACAACGGCCTGGACGCGCTGCACCTGGGCCAGACCGAGGCCTTCGACGCGGTGCTGCTGGACCTGGGCCTGCCCCAGCTGGACGGGCTCAGCGTGCTGCGCCGCTGGCGCGCCGCCGGCCGCGCCATGCCGGTGCTGATACTGACCGCCCGCGACAGCTGGCATGAGAAGGTCACCGGCATCGATGCCGGCGCCGACGACTATCTGGCCAAGCCCTTCCATATCGAGGAGCTGCTGGCCCGGCTGCGGGCGCTGATACGCCGCGCCCAGGGCCTGGCCTCGCCGCTGCTGCAATGCGGCCCGCTGCTGCTGGACACCCGCAGCGGCCGGCTCAGCTGCGCCGGCCAGCCGGTCAGCCTGACCGCGCACGAGCTCAAGGTGCTGGACTATCTGATGCACCGGCCCGGCCAGCTGGTGTCCCGCAGCGAGCTGACCGAACATATCTACGCCCAGGACTTCGACCGCGACTCCAACACCATCGAGGTCTTCATAGGCCGGCTGCGCAAGAAGCTGCCGGCCGCGCTGATCGAGACCGTGCGCGGCCGCGGCTACCGCCTGCTGGCCAGCCCATGAGGCGCCGCGCATGAAACTCGGAACCTGGGCCTGGCCGCGCTCGCTGCGCGTTCGCCTGCTGGCCGCCACGCTGGCAGCGCTGGCGGTGGCCGGTGTGCTGGCCGGGCTGCTGCTGCAGGGCCTGTTCCGCGAGCATGTGCAGCGCCAGCAGCAGCGTGATCTGCAGCTGCAGCTGGACCAGCTGACCGCCCGCCTGGCCTTCGACGCGCAGGGGCGGCCGCTGCCCGCCGGCACCGGCCTCAGCGATCCGCGCTGGGCGCAGCCCTATGGCGGGCTGTACTGGCAGATCGATGCGCTGGATGGCGGCACCGGCCCGGCGCAGCCCGGCGTGCAGCGCTCGCGTTCGCTGTGGGACCAGCAGCTGCAGCTGCCGGACGACCGGCTGGCCGATGGCAGCCTGCACCAGCACCGCCTGCGCCAGCCGGCGCTGGGCGAGCTGCTGGTGCTGGAGCGCATGGTGCGCGCCGCCGGCAGCGACACCCCGCGCTGGCGCCTCGTGGTGGCCGGCGATCTGCGCGAGACCGAGGCGGCCGTTGGCCGCTTCACCGGCGCCCTGGCGGCCTCGCTGGCCGTGCTGCTGGCCCTGCTGGCCGCGGCCGCGCTGGCCCAGGTGGCGCTGGGCCTGGCGCCGCTGCGCGCACTGGACCGCGGCCTGGCCGATGTGAAGGCCGGCCGCAGTGCCCGGCTCGAGGGCCGCTATCCGCTGGAGGTCCAGCCCCTGGTCGACAGCTTCAACAGCGTGCTGGGGCGCAATGCCGAGGTGGTGGCGCGCGCGCGCAGCCAGGCCGGCAATCTGGCCCATGCGCTGAAGACGCCGCTGGCTGTGCTGGAGCAGGCGGCCGGGCGGCCGGACGCGGCCCTGCCGGCCCTGGTGCAGGAGCAGGTAGGCCTGGCACGCCGCCATATCGACTGGCATCTGGCCCGCTCGCGCGCCGCCGCGGCCGAGGGCCTGCCGGGCCTGCGGGTGGCGCTGGCGCCGCTGCTGGCCGGGCTGCAGCGGGTGCTGAGCCGGGTGCATGCCGAGCGTGCCCTGACGCTGGACTGGCACAGCCCCGCGTCGGCCGCCTTTGCCGGCGAGGCCCAGGACCTGCAGGAGATCCTGGGCAATGTGCTGGACAACGCCTGCCGCTGGGCGCGCAGCCGGGTGCAGCTGCGTGCCCGGTTGGCGCAGGGCCGGCTGCTGATCACGATCGATGACGACGGCCCCGGCATCGCCGCCGAGCGGCGCCAGGCGGTGCTGGCACGAGGCGCGCGACTGGACGAAAGCCTGCCCGGCAGCGGCCTGGGCCTGGCCATCGTCGACGAGCTGGTGCAGCTCTACCATGGCCGGCTGCAGCTGGAGGACTCGCCGTTGGGCGGCCTGCGCCTGCAGCTGGAGCTGCCGGCGGCCGGCGGCTGAGGCCGGGCGGGGCTCAGCCGGCGCGGGCGCGCTGCTGGCGCGACTTGCCGCCGCGCTTGCCCTCGTACATCGCCGCATCGGCGCGTTGCAGCAAGACCTGGCCCTCATCGGCATCCAGCGGCGCCACCGCATAGCCTATGGTCACGCCCAGCGGCAGCGAGTGGCCTGGCAGCTCGAACGGCGCGGCGAAGACCTGCAGCAGCTGCTCGGCCAGATGCTCGGCCTGGCGCTCGGTCTGCAGGCCCGCGGCCAGCACGACGAACTCGTCGCCGCCCAGGCGTGCCACCAGATCGGCCGAGCGCAGCTCGGCGCGCAGGCGCTCGGCCACCGCCACCAGCAGGCGGTCGCCCACCTCGTGGCCATGGGCATCGTTGACCGCCTTGAAGCCGTCCAGGTCCAGCAGATAGACCGCGCTGAGCCGGCCGGGACCGCTGCGCGGCAGCAGCTCGGCCAGCGCGCTATTGAGGCCGCGCCGGTTGGGCAGTCCGGTGAGGGCGTCGGTGGCGGCCATAGACAGCGCGCGATCGCGCTCGGTGGCCGCCCGCAGCGCCTCCTCGTGCACCGCATGCAGGCGCAGCGCCAGCACGCGCAGGAACAGCAGCATGTCCAGCGTGGTGCCCAGCTGGAAGGAGTGCAGGGTCCAGAAATTGGCCGGCACGGTGCCGCGTATCACGCCCACCATCAGCGAGGTGGTGATGAAGTAGCCCAGCCAGGCGGCGAGAAAGTACCAACCCACGCTCTGGCCGCGCCGCGCCAGGCGCAGCGCACCGGGCAGGCCCATCAGCGCCGGCGCCAGACCTACCGTGCCTATCACCCGGCTGACCGCATGCACATCGATCAGGTTCAGCGCATAGGCCCAGCCCACCAGGCCCAGCAAGATGGCGCCGCCCTTCATCACCGGGCTGAAGAAGCGGTGCCGCTCGGGCCCGCGCAGCACGTCCTCGACGAACAGAAAGGTGCCGGCCGAGGCCGCCAGCGCGCCCAAGCCGGCCAGATGGGTCTCCATCCACACGTTGTCGGTCCACAGATACTGGGCACCGATGCCGAACTGCACCACCGAGAACAGGATGCCACCGCTGATCAGCAGCGCATACTTGATCAGCACCGGCTCGCGCAGCGTCAGCCACTGGGCCAGCGCATAGGCCAGCAGGCACAGGCCCAGGCCGGTCAGCAGGCCCTGCAGCATCTGCTCGCGCAGCGCGCGCGCCAGGAACTCGGGCTCCTTGCTGAGCGTCAGCGGCACGATCATGCCGCCCAGGGTCTCGACCCGCAGCCACAGCTCATGGTCGGCGCCGGGCTGCAGGCGCAGCTCCATCGCATGCGAGCGGCTGGGCAGCGGCCGGCTGGCCGCCGGCTGCAGATTGCCCAGACTGTCCTGCTGCAAGACCTGACCCTGGGCATCGAGCAGATGGACATCGATGCGGTTCAGCACCGCATAGTCGAGGTCCAGCACCCAGCGCCCGTCGGAATCGGCGGCGGCCTGCAGCGGAATGCGCAGCCAGACCGCGTCGCGCCGGTGGCCCAGCGTGTTGCGGGCGGTGGTGGGCGGCGCGAAACGGTCCTGGGCGGCCCGCGCCTGCGCCAGCGTCCATTGCTTGTCGGCGTCGGCCAGCACCGTCACCGCCGGCCACAGCTCGACGCGGCGCTGGCTGTCATCCAGCAGCAGCGGCGCGGCGCCGGCCCGGCCTGCCAGCAGCAGACCGAGCAGCAGCAGCAGGCCGAGCCGCTGCAGCAGCCAGGGCGCCGGCCAGCCACGGCGTTCAGGCGCCGGGCACACGCCAGTCTCCGGCGATGGTGTAGCGGTCTTCCAGCCGGTTCAGCCAGGCGGGCGCACGCGGGTCGCGCCCCCAGCCGGCCACGGTGGCGCGCAGCGCCCGCTGGCTGGGCTCGGGCAGGCGCAGCGGGCGGGTCTGGTCGAGCAGGAAGCCGGTGATCATCCGGTAGCCCAGCAGGCGGCCGAAGAAGCGCGCCAGCGAGAAATCACGCCAGACCAAACGCGCGAGGCGGTCGATCAGGCGCGCCCCGCCCAGGCCCAGCGCGAACAGCAGGCGCGTCGACCAGGCCACCCGCAGCTCGGGCCCCAGGCCGATCAGGGCGGCATTGCGCCGGCCGCAAAGCCGGCGCGCCAGCAGCACCGGCATGGGCTTGCACAGCGGCAGTGGAATCACCCGGGCCATGCACTGCATCAGGCTGCGGCCCAGCGGCGGGCGCGGGTCGGGCTGCAGCGTGCGGGCGGCGGCGCGCTGCTGCAGGCGCTCGAACAGCGCGCCGGCCGCGTCCATGCTGTGCGCCATCAGGCCAGGGTCGACGCCGATCAGATGGCCCATCACATTCCAGGTGTGCAGGATGGCGGCCTCGTCGGCGCTGCGATGCGGCACGCCCAGGGTGTGCAGGCCGCGCAGCATCACATAGCCGAAGGTCAGCAAGGTGTAGCCCAGCTCCTCCTGGTTGCAGGGCAGGCCCAGGCGGCCGGCGGGCCAGCCCTGGGCGAACAGGCCCGCATGCAGGGAGCCTGCCTTGGCCGCAGCGAGGGCCGGCAGCGGCGCGACCGCCTGGTCGGCATGGGCCTGGGGCAGGCCGCGCAGCAGCAGCCGGCGCACGGTGGCGTGGATCAGCCGCACCTTGAGCACCTGGGCCCGACCGGCGCCCGCGGGGCTGCAAAGGCCGCCGCGCAGCATCACCGGGAAGATCATCGCGGCGGTGGCGCGGATGCGATGCTCGGTGCGCTGCTCCAGCTGGGCGGTGGCATGCAGCACCTCGGCCAGGTCCGGCACCACATAGCACTCGGGCAGGCTGGCACAGAACAGCAGCAGGCAGGACAGCAGGCCCTCCTCGAAGAACAGCTGCTCGGCGCGCTCGATCTTGGCCGCGTCGGCCCAGGCCGGCAGGGCCTGGGCGGCGGCCACATAGTCGCGCAGCACCGCCAGATCGGCCGCGTCCAGACCGGTCGGCTGGGTCCAGGCCGCCTCAGGCGCCAGATCGGCATTGCTGTGCCACTGCGCCAGCAGCCGGTTCAGGCCGTCCAGGCGCTGCCATTGCGGCTGCAGTGCCACCGTCCAGTCGGCGGCCGAGGCCTCGGTCGGCAGCTCGGGCCAGGGGCCCAGCAGCCGGTCCAGCGTCACATCGGCCAGCGGATCGGCGCTCTGGCGCAGCGCATCGAGCTGCGCATCGCTGGGCGGGGCAGACGGCGGGTTCGGCAAGGGCATGGGCAGCAATAGCAAGCAGCGGCGCCGCCATTGTCGGCAGCCCCGGCCCGGCCCAGGCTCGGATAAACACCCGGTTGACCCGGCAAGCGCCGCCCGGCCGTGGACAAAGCCTCATAAAAGCCTGATCGAAAGCCTCAGAACGGCCAGAACACCGCCAGCCAGCACAGGGCCGCCAGCCCCAGGCTCAGCATCACCGCGGCGCTGCCCAGGTCCTTGGCCCGCCCCAGCAAGGGATGGCGCTCCAGGCTCACCGCATCGGCCAGCGCCTCGATGGCCGAGTTCAGCAACTCCACCATCCAGACCTGCAGCACCGCGGCCGTCAGCAGCAGGGCCTGCCAGCGGTCGGGCGCCAGCCACCAGGCCAGCGCGATCAGCGGCAGGCCCAGGGCCAGCTCCTGGCGAAAGGCCGCCTCATGTAGCCAGGCGGCCCGCAGGCCGGCCAGCGAATAGCCGGTGGCGCGCAGCACTCTTTGCAGGCCGGAACGGCTCTTGAAGGCGCTGGTGGCAGGGGGCGGCGGGGGCGGCTGGCTCATGGCGAAGGACAGTGGCGGGAAGACGGAGGACCCATCATGCCGGGCCGGACTGAAGCGGGCCTGAAGCCGGCCCCAGCAGCAGCTCGACCGTGAAGCCGCTGGCGCAGTCCGGCAGGCCGAGCGCGCCACCGTGAGCGCGCGCCACCCGGTCGGCCAGCATCAGGCCCAGCCCCAGGTTCTCGTAGCGCTGCGCCGCCAGCGCCTCGCGCAGCTCGGCACGCCGCGCTTCGGTGACGCCCGGCCCATCGTCCTGCAGCCGGATCAGCGGCGCGCCGGACGGGGCCATCAGCTGCAGCACCTGCACCCGCCGCGCGCCATGGCGCAACGCGTTGTCCAGCAGGTTCAGGAGGGCAGCGGCAAGCAGATCGGCGTCGGCCTCCAGCGGCGCAACACCCGACCCCGCTACCTGCACCTCGACCTGCAGGGCCGGCACCGGCAGACGGGCCAGCAGGGCCGGCAGATCGACCGTACCGCGCTGCAGCGTGGCACCGGAACGGAACAGGCCCAGCAGGGCCGCCACCACCCCCTGCAGACGGGTCGCGGCGCCACGCACCTTCTGCAGTCGCTGCTGCAGCGCCGGCGGGCTCTCGCGCAGCGCCACCGCCAGCTGGGCATCGATGCCGGCCAGCGGGGTGCGCAGCGCATGGGCCGCATGGGCGGCAAAGGCGCGCTCGTTGGCGATGCGGCCGGCCAGGCGGCTGGCCAACTGCTCGATGGCCTGGTGCACCGGCACCAGCTCCTGGCGCTGGGCCGGACCCAGGCTGGCGGGCAGGCCGGCCGCATCGGCCTGCGGTGCATCGACCTCCCAAGCCTCCAGACGCTCGGAGAGCTGCTGCAGCGGCAGCAGCTCCTGGCGCACCCGCAGCCGCAGCCAGAGCTGGCCCAGCAGGCCCACGGTGAGGGCGGCCAGCACCGCGCCCAGCGCGACATCGGCACGCGCCTCGGCGCGCTCCTCGCGCGCCTGGGCGGCGTACAGCATCAGGCCGTCCTGACCCAGGGCCTGGCCATAGACCCGCCAGCCGCCGAGATCGGAAAAGCCCGCAGTGGGCGCGCCATGCCAGGGGCGGTCGGGCGCACGCGGCGAATGTCGGCGCAGCCGGCCCTGGGCATCGACCAGCTGCCAGGCGAAATGCTCGACACCGGCCGGCCCGCCCGCCAGGTCGGCCAGACCCGTCTCATCGCCCTGGGACGGCGGCAGGGCCTGGGCATTCAGCACCGCCAGCAGCTGGGCCGAGGACAGCAGGGCCTCGTCCAGCAGCTCATCGACCTCGCGGCTGGCCGCCAGCCAGACGGCTGCCCCCACCGCCAGGCCCCAGACCAGGGCCCAGACCGCCACGGCCTTGGCCAGGCGGCGCGCGATCGCCGGGGGGCGGCGCGGCGTGCTCATGCCGCCCCCAGCCGGTAGCCCAGGCCGCGCTGGGTGCTGATCAGCTCGCGGCCCAGCTTGCGGCGCAAGGCCGAGACATGCACCTCCAGCGCATTGCTGGCCAGCTCGGACTCGAAGCCCAGCACCAGGCGCTCCAGATCGCTCTTGGGCACGATGCGGCCGGCGCGCAACACCAAGGCCTCCAGCACCGCCCACTCGCGGGCGGTCAGCTCCACCGCCCGGCCCGCCCGACGGGCCTGGCGGGCCGCCAGATCCACCGTCACCGCGCCGAACTGCTTCTGTGCGCCGCCTGCGCTGGAGCGCCGGCTCAGCGCCCGCAGCCGGGCCACCAGTTCCTCGGGCGCGAAGGGCTTGACCAAATAGTCGTCGGCGCCACCGTCCAGACCGGCGATGCGCTCGCCCAGCTGGTCGCGGGCGGTCAGCATCAGGGCCAGCGTGCTGTCGCCCCGGGCGCGCCGGGCGCGCAGCCAGTCCAGCCCCGAGCCATCGGGCAGCTGCCAGTCCAGCAGCAGCGCGTCGAAGGGCTCGGTCTGCAGCGCGCGCAGCTCGGCCAGGCTGCGGCACCAGTCCACCAGATGGCCCTCGGCGCGCAGAAAGTCGCGCAGGCCCTCGCCCAGCAGCAGATCGTCTTCCAGCAGCAGCAGCCTCATGGGCCGCAAGCCTAACCGCTTCAGGCTGGCTTCATCTTGGCGGCGCGCAATCGCGGTATGCCACAAACCCTTGTCCTCGCACTGCGCCGCTGGCGCGACGGCCGCCAGGTCGTGATCGGCGCCGAATGGCTGCTGCTCATCGCCAGCCTGTTCTGGACCCTGTCGGCCAACCGCCTCTTCCTGAGCGCCGCGCTGAAGGGCCGCGACCTGGCCGACCCGGCCAGCTGGGGCTTCGCAGCCGCACTGCTGGCCCTGCTGCTGAGCCTGCATCTGCTGCTGCTGGGCCTGCTGGCGCAGCGCTGGACGCTGAAACCGCTGCTGGCCCTGCTGATCGTCGGCACCGCCGCCGCCAGCTACTTCATGGATGCCTACGGCGTCTATCTGGACCCCTCGATGCTGCGCAATGCGCTGCGCACCGATCCGGCCGAGGCCGGCGAGCTGCTCAGCGGCCGGCTGGCCCTGCATATGCTGCTCTATGCCGGCGCCCCGCTGCTGCTGCTGAGCCGGGTGCAGCTGCGCCGCCGCAGCCTGGGCCAGGCGCTGGCGCGGCGCGGCGCGCTGCTGGCCGCGGCCCTGGCCCTGCTGCTGGGGAGCGTCTTCGCGGTGTTCCAGCCCTTCGCCTCGCTGATGCGCAACCACAAGGAAATCCGCTACCTGATCACGCCGGCCAACTATCTGTGGTCCGGTGCCACCGTGCTGCTGCGCGACGCCCATGGCGCGGCCCGGCCCCGCCAGCCCATCGGCCTGGACGCGGCGCCCGGCCCCTCGTGGGCGGCACGCAAGAAGCCGCTGGTGCTGGTGCTGGTGGTGGGCGAGACCGCGCGCGCGGCCAACTGGGGCCTCAACGGCTATGCCCGCCAGACCACGCCCGAGCTAGCGCGCCTGGGTGTCTACAACTTCCCAACCGTGAGCGCCTGCGGCAGCAATACCGAGGTCTCACTGCCCTGCATGTTCGCGCCGGTGGGGCGGCGCGACTATGACGAAGCCCGCATCCGCGGCCAGGACTCGCTGCTGCATATCGCCCAACGGGCCGGCGTCGCGGTGCACTGGCGCGACAACCAGAGCGGCTGCAAGGGCGTCTGCGCCGAGCTGCCGACCGAGCAGCTCAGCAGCGTCAATGCGCCGGGCCTGTGCAGCGAGGGCCGCTGTCTGGATGAGGGCCTGGTGCACGATCTGGGCGAGCGCCTGCGTGGCGCCGCCCAGGGTGGGCCAGGCGCCCAGCTGTGGGTGCTGCACATGCTGGGCAACCATGGCCCGGCCTACTACCGCCGCTATCCGCCGGCCTTCGCCCGCTTCCTGCCCGATTGCCGCTCGGACGATCTGCAGCAATGCAGCAGCGCCCAGATCGTCAATGCCTATGACAACGCCCTGCTCTATACCGACCATGTGCTGGCCAGCGCGATCGCCCAGCTGCAGGCGCGCGCCGACATGGTGGACTCGCTGCTGCTCTATGTCTCCGACCACGGCGAATCGCTGGGCGAGCATGGCCTGTTCCTGCATGGTATGCCCTATGCGATCGCGCCCGAGCAGCAGACCCGGGTGCCGATGATCGCCTGGGCCAGCCCCGGCTTCGCGGCCGCCACCGGCCTGACCGTCGACTGCCTGCAGCGCCAGCTGCGCGCCGCCGCCGGCCTGCCGCTCAGCCACGACCATCTGTTCCACACCCTGCTGGGCGCGCTGGATGTGCGCAGCGCGCTGCATGAGCCGGCGCTGGACCTGCTGGGGCCCTGCCGCTGATGGCGGCCGGTGCTGGACGCCTCGGTCGGCGTCGGCTGATCGCCCTCAGCCTGGCCGTGCTGGCCCTGCTGCTGACCTGGGACTTCAGCGGCGCCGATCTGGCCCTGAGCCAGCGCCTGGGCAGCCCGCGGGGCTTTGCCTGGCGCGACGCCTGGCTGACCCGCGATCTGCTGCATGAGGGCGGCCGGCGCGCCGCCCTGGCCCTGCTGGCCCTGCTGGGCTGGCAGGCCTGGCGCGGCAGCACGGCGGACGCCGGCCCCAGCCGGCGCGAGCGCCGCTTCTGGTTCGCGGTGATGCTGGCCAGCGCGCTGCTGCTGCCGGCGCTGAAAGGCTTCAGCGCCAGCAGCTGCCCCTGGAGCCTGCAGGACTTCGGCGGCAGCGCGCCCTATGTGCCGCATTGGCTGCTGGGCCGCCTGGATGGCGGCCCCGGCCACTGCTTTCCCTCCGGCCATGCGGTGGCCGGCTATGCCTTCATCGGCCTGTACTTCCAGTGGCGGCCGCACGATGCGCGGCGCGCCCGCGCCTGGCTGATCGCCGCCCTGGCCCTGGGCACGCTGTTCGGCGCGGCCCAGCTGCTGCGCGGTGCGCATTTCGCCAGCCATGTGGCCTGGTCGGCCTGGCTGTGCTGGACGCTGGCGCTGCTGGCCGAGCGCTTTGCGCCGGCCGCGCAGCGCCAGGCCATAGACTCGCGCCATGCCCCGTGACTATGCACGCTACCTGGTAGGACACCAACGCAGCCACCGCGCCAACCGCCAGCTGGGTTTTGCGCTGGCCTTTGTGGCCGGCGCCATCAATGCCGGCGGCTTTCTGGCGGTACAGCAGTACACCTCGCATGTGACCGGCGCGGTCTCCTCGCTGGCCGACAATCTGGCGCTGGGCCAGCTGGGCCTGGTGCTGGACGCGCTGGCGGCGGTGCTGGCCTTTTTGCTGGGGGCCATGTCTTGCGCGGTGATGGTCAATTTCGCGCGCCGCCGCCAGCTCTCCAGCGAGTTCGCGCTGCCCCTGCTGCTGGAGGCCCTGCTGATCCTCAGCTTCGGCCTGCTGGGCGCGCAGATGACCCGCATCGAGGGCCTGTTCGTGCCCTTCACCGTGATCCTGCTGAGCTTCATCATGGGCCTGCAGAACGCGGTGGTGACCAAGCTCTCGAATGCGGTGATACGCACCACCCATATGACCGGCATCGTCACCGATCTGGGCATCGAGCTGGGCAAGCTGGCCTACTGGAACCGCAGCCCGGCCGAGCAGTACCAGCCGGTGCTGGCCGACCGCGACCGCATCCGCGTGCTCGCGGGGCTGCTGCTGAGCTTTCTGGCCGGCGGCGTCAGCGGCGCCTTCGGCTTCAAATGGCTGGGCTATGTCTCCACCGTGCCGCTGGCGGTGCTGCTGGCGGTGCTGGCCCTGGTGCCGACCCTGGACGATCTGCTGCAGCGCCGCCGCGTCTGAGCGCCCCGCCCCGGGGCCTCCTGGGCGCGCAGCGCACCGGATTTGCACAACTTCACCGGCAGATCAAGGGCCGGACACCGCGGCGGCGCAGAATGGCCCGGATGAACAGGCCTACCTCCTGCCTTGCCGTGCTAGCGCTGCTGCTGAGCGCCTGCGCCAGCCGCCCGTCTGCGCCTGACACGCTGCCTGCGCTGCCCCAGGGCTGGCACGGCGCGCCGGCGCTGGCAGCGGACAGCACCAGCGATCTGCGGCGCTGGTGGGACTATTTCAAGGATCCGCAGCTGAGCGCGCTGATCGAGCAGGCGCTGCAGGCCAATGCGAGCGTGAACAGCGCGCAGGCGGCCCTGCAGCAGGCCCGCGCCAGCCGCGAGCTGCGCGAGGCCGGCCTGAGCCCCAGCCTGGGCCTGGCGCTGTCGGCCCAGCGCAGCCGCAGCGGCCGCAACGCCAGCAGCAACAGCCTGGCCGCCAGCCTGGACGCCAGCTGGGAGCCCGATCTGTTCGGCCAGACCCGCGCCCAGATCGATGCCGCCGCGGCCGACGGCCGCGCCGCCGCCTACAGCCTGGCCCAGGTCCAGGCCGCGCTGGCGGCCGAGCTGGGCCTGGCCTATGTGGAGCTGCGTGGCCTGCAGCTGCGCCGCCAGCTGGCCGCCGCCACGCTGGCGGCCCAGCAGGACACACTGCAGATCACCCGCTGGCGCCTGGCCGCCGGCCTGGCCTCCTCGCTGCAGCAGGCCCAGGCCGAGGCGGCCTACGAACAGACCCGCGCCCAGCTGCCGGCCCTGGACACCGCGATAGGCCAGACCCTGCATGCGCTGGCGGTGCTGAGCGGCCAGCCGCCGGCCGCCCTGCGGGACGGCCGCCTGGACATGGCGCAGGCGCGCATCCCACAGCCCGATCTCGATCTGGCCCTGGCCTTCCCGACCGCCACGCTGGCCCAGCGCCCCGATGTGGGCGCCGCCGCCGCGCGCGCCGAAGCCGCCCGCGCCGGCCTGGCCCAGGCCGAGGGCCTGCGCTACCCCAGCCTGCGACTCAGCGGCTCCCTGGGGCTGCGCGCGCTGAGCCTGGCTGCGCTGGACAGCGGCGCCTCGCTGGCCCAGAGCGTGCTCGCCAGCCTGGCCCTGCCGCTGCTGGACGGCGGCGCGACCGCCGCCCAGCAGCGCATCGCCCTGGCCGGTGTCGCGCAGGCCGATGCGGCCTACCGCGGCACGCTGCTGCAGGCTCTGCAGGATGTGGAGGACGCGCTGCTGGGCCTGCAGGGCGAGCGCGCGCGTCTCGCCCGGCTGGAGGCCGCGGCCGCGGCGGCCGCCCAGGCCGAAGGGCTGGCGCGCCAGCGCTACCGCAGCGGCCTGATCGACTTCGCCACCGTGCTGGACACCCAGCGCAGCCTGCTGGCCAGCCAGGACAGCCTGGCCGGCAGCCGCGCCAGCCTGGCGGCCCAGCACATCCAGCTCTACAAGGCCCTGGGCGGGGGCTGGACACCGGAACCTGTGAACCCATGAAGCCAGACCACAGCAAGATCGACGCCCTGCTGGGCAGCAGCAACCCGCGCGCCGGGTGGCGCCGCCCGCTACCCTGGTTGCTGCTGGCCCTGCTGCTGGCCGGCGGCGGCCTGGCTGCCTGGTGGCTGAGCCGCAGCGCCCAGCAGGCCGCACCGCGCTATATCAGCGAGCCGCTCAAGCGCGGCACACTGGCCCTGCAGGTGGCGGCCAACGGCAGCCTGCAACCGACCCGCAGCGTCAATATCGGCAGCGAGCTCTCGGGCACGGTGCGCAGGGTGCTGGTCGATGTCAACGACCAGGTCGCCAAGGGCCAGGTCCTGCTGGAGCTGGACACCGCCAAGCTGCAGGACCAGGTGCTGCGCTCACGCGCCCAGCTGGCGGCCGCCCAGGCCAGCCTGGCCCAGGCCCAGGCCAGCCGCAAGGAGGCCGAGGCCACGCTGAGCCGCTTCGAGACCGTCGCGCAGCTCTCGGGCGGCCAGGTGCCGGCCGCCACCGAGCTGGATGTGGCGCGCGCCGCCGTCGAGCGCGCCCGCGCCGCCGAGGCCAGCGCCGAGGCCGGCATCGCCCAGGCCCGTGCCACGCTGTCCACCGATGCGACCAACCTGGCCAAGTCCTCGATACGTTCGCCGATCGACGGGGTGGTGCTGGCGCGCTCGGTCGACCCCGGCAATGCGGTGGCCGCCTCGCTGCAGGCGGTGACCCTGTTCGTGATCGCCGAGGATCTGCGCTCGCTGCGCCTGCAGGTGGCGGTGGACGAGGCCGATGTGGGCCTGGTCAAGCCGGGCCAGAGCGCCAGCTTCACCGTCAGCAGCCAGCCGGACCGGCCCTATCCGGCGCGCATTGCGCGGGTGGCCTATGGCTCGACCAAGACCGACGGCGTGGTCACCTACAGCACCGACCTGGAGGTAGACAACCCCGACCTCAGCCTGCGCCCCGGCATGACCGCCAGCGCCACCATCGTGGCCACCGAGCGGCGCAATGTGCTGCTGCTGCCCAATAGCGCGCTGCGTTTCAAGCCGGCCCAGGCCGGCGCCGCCGCGCCGCCGGCCTCGGGCAGCAGCCTGCTGGCGCGCCTGATGCCGCGGCCGCCGGGCGGCACGCGCAGCGCGGGCACCGCCCGCAACGGCAATGCTGCCGGCGCAGCCGAGCGCCAGGTCTGGGTGCTGCGCGAGGGTCAGCCGCAGGCGCTGACGGTCAGGATAGGCCTCAGCGACGGCCGCTTCAGCGAGGTGCTGGAGGAAGGCAGCGCGCTGCGCGAGGGCATGGCGGTGATCACCGACCAGCGCAGCGCCGGAGCCGCGCCATGAATGCGCCAGCATCGCCAGCCGCTGCGCCGGCGCCGCCGCTGATACGGCTGCGCGGCATCACCCGCGTCTACGGCGAGGGCCCGGCGGCCTTCCAGGCGCTCAAGGGGGTGGACCTGGACATCCGGGCCGGCGAGTTCCTCGCCATCATGGGCCCCAGCGGCTCGGGCAAGTCCACCGCGATGAACACGCTGGGCTGTCTGGACCGGCCCAGCAGCGGCGAATACCTGTTCCAGGGCGTGCCGGTGCAGCAGCTCAGCCGCGACCAGCGCGCGCTGCTGCGGCGGCGCTTCTTCGGCTTTGTGTTCCAGGGCTTCAACCTGCTGGCCCGCACCTCGGCACTGGAGAATGTGGAGCTGCCGCTGATCTACCGCGGCGAGCCGGCGGCGGCGCGCCATGCGGCGGCCAGCGCCGCCTTGGCCGCCGTGGGCCTGGCGGGCTGGGAGCAGCACAGCCCCAACGAGCTCTCGGGCGGTCAGCAGCAGCGGGTGGCGATCGCCCGCGCCATCGTGACCCGGCCGGCCGTTTTGCTGGCCGACGAGCCCACCGGCAATCTGGACAGCCAGCGCGGCCGCGAGATCATGGAGCTGCTGGCGCGGCTCAACCGCGAGCAGGGCATCACCGTGCTGATGGTGACCCACGAGCCCGATATGGCGGCCTATGCGCAGCGCATCGTGCGCTTCGTCGATGGCGTGGTCGCCAGTGACCAGCCCAATCCCGATCCGGTGGCCGTGCCCGCGGCCGCCAGCGCCGAGGCCTGAGCGATGCTGCTGAACACCTTGCTGCTGGCGCTGCGCTCGATCCGGCGCAATCTGCTGCGCTCCTTCCTGACCATTCTGGGCATCGTGATCGGCGTCAGCGCGGTGATCACCATGGTCACCGTCGGCAATGGCGCGACCCAGGCGGTGCAGAGCCAGATCTCGGGCCTGGGCGTCAATCTGCTGCAGCTGCGGCCGGGCCAGCGCCTGGGACCCGGCATGGGCGGCACGACCGCGCCGGCCTTCAAGGAGGACGATGCCGCGGCGATCGAGGCCCAGATCGGCGGCATCGCCGCGGTGGCGCCCGAGGCGCGCAGCGCCGCCACCCTGGTGGCCGGCGGCCGCAACTGGTCCAGCAGCCTGATCGGCAGCAGCAATGCCTGGCTGCAGACCGGCAACTGGCAGCTCGCCGGCGGCCGCGCCTTCAGCGAGGCCGAGCTGCGCGCCGGTGCCGCAGTCTGCCTGATCGGCGCCACGGTGCGGCGCGAGCTGTTCGGCGAACGCGACCCGCTGGGCGACTACCTGCGGGTCAAGCAGTTCTCCTGCCAGATCATCGGCCTGCTGGCTACCAAGGGCCAGGGCGCGTTCGGCAATGACCAGGACGATGTGCTGCTGCTGCCGCTGAAGACGCTGCAGCGCCGCGTGACCGGCAGCACCCGGGTCAACACCCTGCTGGTGTCGATGCAGGAAGGCAGCGATGCCCAGCGGCTCAAGAGCAGCCTCGCCGAGCTGATGCGCGAGCGCCGCAAGCTGGCCCCGGGCGAGGAGAACAACTTCAATGTGCTGGACACCAAGCAGCTGGCCGACACGCTCTCCGGCACCACCCAGGTGATGACCATGCTGCTGGGCGCGGTGGCCGCGGTCAGCCTGCTGGTGGGCGGCATCGGCATCATGAACATCATGCTGGTCAGCGTGACCGAGCGCACCCGCGAGATCGGCCTGCGCCTGGCCATCGGCGCGCTGGAGCGTGAGGTGCTGCTGCAGTTCCTGATCGAGGCGGTGGTGCTGGCGGCGCTGGGCGGCCTGGCCGGCATCGTGCTGGCGGCCGGCGCCTCGATCGGCCTGGCCCAGCTGATGGGCGTGCCCTACAGCTTCGGCCTGGGGGTGAACCTGCTGTCCTTCCTGTTCTCGGCCGGCATCGGTGTGCTGTTCGGCTACTTCCCGGCCCGGCGCGCGGCGCGCCTGGACCCGATCGATGCGCTACGCCACGAGTGAGGGGCTGCTGGCAGCGGCAGGCTAGAGCGGAAACCGGCTGCAGCACGAGCGACTGGCACGCATCCTGCTAGATATCGACGGTCTACGTTTGTCTCCTCCGTCCTCAGCGGCGGTTCATGTCCCGGGCTGTTCCACAGCCTGGGACTTTTTTTGGGGGCCGCACCACGCAAGCCCGCGCTCGCACTATGTCGGTGCCGGGCAGCAGCCGGTCCCACCTCTCGCTGAGCACTAGGCCGCCGGCCCGAAGGCCGACACCGAGTCGCCATTGCGGCCCTGGCTCTCGACGACATAGAGCGCCCGGTCTGCACGCCCCAACATGGCGGACCGCTGGGACTGTCCTCAAAGGCCGGTGGGCGGGCTGTTTACATACTGTGCATCGCACAGTAGCATGCACCGCATGGTTGATGCAGAAATTGTCGGCAAGCTGGAGCTCGAACTGCGGCGCGGCGTGGTGGTGCTGGCGACGCTCTCGCAGCTGCACCGGCCGCGCTATGGCTACGAGCTGAGGCAGACCCTGGCGGACCGCGGCCTGCCCATCGAGGAGGGCACCCTCTACCCGCTGCTGCGGCGTCTGGAGGCGCAGGGCCTGCTGAAGAGCGACTGGCGTACCGACAGCGGCTCACCGCGGCGCTACTACGCGCTGAGCGCCGACGGCCGCAAGCTGCTCAAGACACTCAGCGCATCCTGGCAGCGCATGAACGAGGCCATGAGCCGGCTGTTGACGACGGAGGATGGATCATGACAAAGCTGAGCGCCGAGCAACTGATCGACTGCTATGTCGCCGACGTGGCCAGGCAGCTGCCCCGCAAGCAGCGCAACGATGTGGCCTTCGAGCTGCGCGCCCTGATCAGCGAAGGCCTGCAGGACCGGGCCGGCGGGCGCGGCGTGGATGCAGCGATGGCGGCCGAGTTCCTCGGCAGCCTGGGCCGGCCGGCAGAGGTGGCCGCGCGCTACCGCCCGGGCCTGGTCCTGATCGATCCGGCGGACGGCCACGCCTTTGTGCGCGCGACCATCATCGGCCTGGCGCTGATCTGGGGGCTGGGCCTGCTGGCGCTGCTGCTGCGCCCGGCGCCGACCGGCACCGGGGAGCTGCTCGGCCTTGTCGGGCAATGGTGGCTTGGCACGGTGATCCCCTCGCTGTGGTGGCCCGGCATGCTGGTGCTGGGCTTCGCCGGCGCCGCCTGGACCCGCCGCCGCTGGCCACAGACCGCGCAATGGCAGCCCCGCGCGTCTGACCCCGACCAGATCCACGGCGGCCGCGGCGCAATGCTGCTGGCCCTGGTCGGCACCGTCGCCGGCGTGTACACGCTGGTCCAGCCGCACTGGCTGCTGGACTTCTTCTGGAGCGGCCGGGCAGCCCCCGCGGCCTACATCGCCCTGAGCTATGCAGACGGCTTTCTGCACAAGCAGGCGCCCTGGCTGCTCGCGCCGCTATTGCTCAACATCGCGCTGTTCCTCGTCGTGCTTGCCAAAGGCCGCTGGAGCGCGCCGCTGCGCCGTGTGCAGGATGGTCTGAGCCTGCTCATCTGCGCCCTGATGATCTGGGCCATCGCGGACGGCCCCATCCTGATGAGCCCGATCAGCGACCGGACGGCCAAGGCCCTGATGCTGCTGATCGTCGTGCTGACGCTGGCCGAGCTGGGCCTCCGGTGCTATCGGCGCGTCCGGCCCAAGCCGGCGCTGATGGCCTGACCGAGCGGGGCGCAGAAGCTTGACCGGCCGGTGGGCCGGCCTCAGTCGGCAGCCAGCGCCGATCGCAGCGTCGCCGCGAGCGCCTGCAGCACCTCGGGCTTTGGGTTCTTGCGCGGCCAGCTCAGCGCCACGCCGTCCTGCGCATGGCGCGGCAGCACATGCAGATGGAAATGGAACACGGTCTGATCGCCCTCGCGCCCATTGGCCTGCAGCAGCGTCAGCCCGGGCGGATCGAAGGCCAGGCGTGCCGCCTTCGCCACCCGCTGCGCCATCTGCGCGACGGCGGCGGCCTCCTCGGGCGTGATGTCGAACAGCGTCGCCGCATGGCGCCGGGTAGCCACGAGCACATGGCCCGGGTTGACCTGCCCGAGGTCCATGAAGGCGATGGTCAGCGCGTCCTGGTGCACGATGGCCGCGGGGATCTCGCCGGCGACCAGACGACAGAAGATGCAGGTTCCGGGCGCTGAGGTATCGACGAACATGGGCATGCGGGAACTCCTTCGCTGCGCTGCACGGGGGCCACTTCATCATAGCCAGTGCGCCCGACCGCCACGACTGCGCAGAGCCAGGGCGCCTGCCCAGCGGTGGCGCTGTTGACGATGAACAAACCCTGAACGCGTCATTCAGCCCGCATGCAGCGCGCCCGTCCCACAATGCCTTCGGACACCCTGCAAACGACTCGATGGAGATCCGCCATGTGGTACCGGCACTCTTTGCGTGATGGCCTGCTGGCCTTGTCACTCGGCCTGATCCTGCTGCCGGTGCGGGCCGGCGACGATTGCGAGGTCGCAGCGAGTCACTGGCAGACGCGCGAGGCCGTGCGGCAGATGGCGGCCGCCCGGGGCTGGCAGATCCTGCGCCTGAAGATCGACGACGGTTGCTATGAGCTGCGCGCCACCGATGCCCAAGGGCGCAGCTTCAAGGCCAGGATAGACCCGGAAACCCTGAAGGTCTTGAAGCTGAAACCGGACGAGCGCACGCAGCGGGCCCGCGATCGTGCTCGTGATCGTGAGCACAACCGCGACCGCGACCGTCATGACGGTGCTAGCCGCCCGCCGCCCGGCGCTTCGGCGCCTCCCACGCCGTCGCCGGCCGCAGCGCGCGGCCACGGCGATTGACGCCCACCCCGCCCAGAGGAGCCACTCCCCCATGTCCCGACCCATCCTGACCCTGATGGCCAGCGCCTGCGCGCTGGCCCTGCCCGCCCTGGCGCATGGCCGCCCACTGACGCTGAGCATCCAGCTCAAGCCCTATGGCGGCGACGGGGCCTATCTGGCCGCCTACCTGACCGATGCCAAGGGCGCCTATGTGCGCACCCTCTGGGTGGCCGGTGGCAAGGCCAAGTACTACAAGCATCTGGCCGACTGGAACCGCCTCTCGGCGCGCGACAGCAAGCGCCTGGATGGCGTCACCGGCGCCAGCGTGGGCGCGGGACGCATGCTCAAGGTCAGCGCCGATCTGGCGGACGCCCTGATCGATGCGGGCTACGAGATCCGCATCGACGCCGCCGCCGAAGACCTGCGGGACAGCCCGTCGGAGATCCGCCTGCCGCTGTCCGCCGGCAACGCCGGCAAGCCGCAGGCCGGCAAGCAGTACATCCAGTCGGCCAGCTTCGAACTGCGCTGAGCATGGGCTGGAAGGCTGTCCACCGCTGGCTGGGCCTGAGCCTCGGCACCCTGACACTGGTGCTCGGCCTCAGCGGCGCCCTGCTGGCGACCGACCCGGTCCGTCAAGCCTGGCAGGCACCGGCCGCCGCTGGCGATCTGCCGCTGAGCACGCTGGTGGCACGCGTAGCGCGCAGCGTCGCGCAGCCACAGGAACTGCGCCGCCTGCCCTCGGGCGCCATCGTGGTGTTCAGCTTTGCCGGCGACCAGGCGCAGGCGCGCTATGTGGACCCCGCCGACGGCCGGCTGCTGGGTGCCTGGCAGCCCTCGGCGCTGCCGCGCTGGGTCAAGCAGCTGCACCGCTCGCTGCTGCTGAACGACGCCGGCCGCTGGCTGGCCGCGGTCGCGGCCCTGGCCATGGCTTTGCTGTGCAGCACGGCGCTGCCGCTGCTGCTGCGACGCCAGGGCGGCTGGCGGCAACTAGCGGCTCCGGTGCGCGGCTCTCTGGCCCAGCGCCTACACGTGCTGGCAGGCCGCGTGCTGCTCGTCGTGCTCGGCCTGACCGCGTTCACCGCGCTGACCCTGAGCGCCTCGACGTTGGGGCTGCTGGAACTGGACAGCCGGGTCGAGCCGGAACTGGTCTCGCTGGCCACCGGCCAGCCGGACCTGCCCGGCGAGCAGCTTGCCGGCTTGCAGGGCCACACCGTCCGGGACCTGCGCACACTGACCTTTCCCGGCGCCGACGATCCGCAGGACAGCTGGAAGCTCAGCACCGCCCAGGGGCAAGGCTGGATCGACCGCTACACCGGCCGGATGCTGGCCTGGCAGGACGCCACCACGGCGCAGCGCGTCAACGACTGGGCCACGGTGCTGCACACCGGCGAAGCGGCCTGGCCCTGGGCGCTGGTGCTCGGGCTCGCCGGGGCCAGCGTGCCGCTGTTCTGGCTGTCGGGTCTGCTCATCTGGTGGCAGGCGCGCCGCCAGATCCCCCGCATCAGGGACAACACGCCGCTGGCGCAGGCCGAGATCCTCGTCTTCGTGGCCAGCGAGGGCGGCAGCACCTGGGGCTTTGCCCAGACCCTGCACGCCGCGCTGCGCCAGGGCGGGCATCGGGTTCATACCGGCGCGCTGGACCAGTTCAGGCTCGGCGCGGCGACGCGGCAGGTGTTCGTGCTCGCGGCCACCTATGGTGACGGCCAGGCCCCGGCCCACGCCAGCGGCGCGCTGGCGCGCATCGCCGGGCTGGCGCCCGACATCGTGCCGGTGACGGTGTTGGGCTTCGGCGACCGGCAGTTCCCGGCCTTCTGCGCCTTTGCAGTGGCACTGGATCGGCTGCTACGCGAGCGCGGCTGGCCCGCGCTGCTGCCGCTGGAGTGCATCCACCAGCAATCGAGCCAGCAGTTCGCGCGCTGGGGTGCAGCCCTGGCGCAAGCGCTGGGCGAACCCCTGGTGCTGGAGCATGCGCCGCGTCTGCCCGACACCACGGCGCTCACCCTCATCGCACGCCAGGACTATGCCGGCGCGGGCGGGCCACCCCTGGCGATCCTGCGCTTTGCCTGGCCGGCAGCAGGGCGCGGATCAGGCCGCGTACCCGGCGCATTCGCACGCCATGGCCTGGCGCGCTTCGCGGCCGGCGATCTGCTGGGCATCGTGCCGCCGGGCTCGGCCGTGCCGCGCTTCTACTCGCTGGCCTCGGGCCGGGAGGACGGCTTCCTGGAGATCTGCGTGCGCCAGCAGCCGGGCGGCCTGTGTTCCACGCATCTGCTGGGCCTGCGCAGCGGCGACCGCATCAGCGCCTTCATCCGCCCGAATCCGGCCTTCGCGCTGCCGCGCGGCCGGGGGCCGGTGCTGCTGATCGGGGCCGGCACGGGCGTGGCGCCGCTGGCCGGCTTCATACGCCGCAACGAGCGCCATCGCCCCATGCATCTGTACTTCGGCGGGCGCGACCCGGCGCAGGACTTCCTGTTCGGCCCCGAGCTGCAAGCCTGGCTGGGCGAGGGGCGGCTGGCGACGCTGCACACCGTCTTCTCGCGCCGGCCCGACGGCGCTGGCGGCTATGTGCAGGACGCGCTGCGCCGCGATGCCGGGCCGGTGCGCGCCCTGCTCGCGCAGGGCGCCCTCGTGCGCGTGTGCGGCGGCCGCGCCATGGCACACGATGTGGCCGAGACACTGGACCAGCTGCTGGCGCCCTTGCAGCTGAGCGTGGCCGTACTGAAAGCGAAGGGGCGCTATGCCGAAGATGTCTTCTGAGCGCGCCGCGCCCGGCCAGCGCCGCACCCTGCATGGCCCGACCATGGGCACGCGCTGGTCGGCCACGATCGATCTCGGGCACGCTGACCCCGTCGACATGGCGGCGCTGCAGCAGGCGCTGGCCGCCGCGGTACAGCAGGTGGACGAACAGATGTCGCCCTGGAAAGCTAACAGCCCGCTGATGCGCCTGAACCGCGCGCCGGTGGGCGACTGGGTGGATCTGCCCGCCGCGATGCTGGAGGTGCTGGAGGGCGCGCTCGATGTGCACCGCCGCAGCGCCGGTGCCTTCAATCCCTGCGTGGGGGCGCTGGTGGACGCCTGGGGCTTTGGCGCCTCGCGCGCGGCGCCCGACGCACCAGCGATCCGCGCGGCGCGCCAGTCCACCCCCCTCAGCGCGGACGAGGCGCTGGAGCTGGACCGGCCCGCGGCCCGCGTCCGCAAGCGCGCGCCCCTGCAGCTCGATCTGTGCGGCATCGCCAAGGGCTACGCGGTTGACCGCATGGCCCAGGTGCTGCAGGCGCACGGCGTGCGGCATGCGCTGGCCGCGCTGGACGGCGAGCTGCGCGCCGTCGGCTCGCAGGCCGGCGGCGCGCCCTGGGCTGTGGCACTGGAACAGCCCGAGGCCGGCCGCCGGACGGTGCAGGGCGTCATCGAGCTGGACAATCTGGCCGTGGCCACCTCGGGTGACTACCGGCGCTACCTGAGCGTGGGCGCGACGCGCCTGGCTCATACCATGGACCCGCTGCGCTGCGCGCCGGTCAACAACGCCGTAGCCTCGGTCACCGTGCTGGCGCGCAGCTGCATGCTGGCCGACGCCTGGGCCACCGCCCTGCTGGTGGCCGGGCCCGAGCAGGGGCCGGCCCTGGCGCGGCGCCTGGGGCTGGAGGTGCTGTTCCTGCTGCGCCGCGCCGCTGGCTTGCAAGCGCTGGGGCTGGGTCGATTCGCGGCCGCCGACGACGGTTCGCCGGGCGCGCCCTGAGCCGGCCGGCCTAAGAGGCGCGCGGCGGTTGCTGCGACTAAATGTCGGCAAACACAAAAGCCCCCCAAAGCCGCGTCACTCCACCGTTACGCTCTTGGCCAAATTGCGGGGCTTGTCGACATCGGTGCCGCGCGCGCAGGCGGTGTGGTAGGCCAGCAGCTGCAGCGGGATCACGTGCAGGATGGGGCTCAGGGCGCCGTAGTGCTCGGGCATGCGGATCACATGCAGGCCCGGCTCGCTCTCGATCTTGGTGTCGCCGTCGGCGAACACATAGAGCTGACCGCCGCGCGCGCGCACTTCCTGCATATTGCTCTTGAGCTTCTCCAGCAGCGCATCGTTGGGCGCCACCGTCACCACCGGCATCTCGGCCGTCACCAGGGCCAGCGGGCCATGCTTGAGCTCGCCGGCCGGATAGGCCTCGGCGTGGATGTAGCTGATCTCCTTGAGCTTCAGCGCGCCCTCCAGCGCGATCGGGTAGTGCAGGCCGCGGCCCAGGAACAGGGCGTTTTCCTTGCGGGCGAACTCCTCGCTCCAGGCGATGATCTGCGGCTCCAGCGCCACCACCGCCTGCACCGCCACCGGCAGATGACGCAGCGCCTTCAGGTGCTCGGCCTCCTGCGCCTCGCTGAGCTGGCCGCGGCTCTGGGCCAGCGCCAGGGTCAGCAGGAACAGGCCCACCAGCTGGGTGGTGAAGGCCTTGGTCGAGGCCACGCCGATCTCTGCGCCGGCGCGGGTGATGAAGGCCATCTCGCATTCGCGCACCATCGCGCTGGTGGCCACATTGCACACGGTCAGCGTGTGCTTCATGCCCTGCGCACGCGCATGCTTGAGCGCGGCCAGCGTGTCGGCGGTCTCGCCGCTCTGGCTGATGGTCACGACCAGGGTGCGCGGGTTGGGCACGCTGTCGCGGTAGCGGTACTCGCTGGCGATCTCGACGCTGGTCGGGATCTTGGCAATGCTCTCCAGCCAGTATTTGGCGGTCGAGCCGGCGTAGAAGCTGGTACCGCAGGCCAGGATCAGCACCGAGTCGATCTCCTTGAAGGCGCGATAGGCGCCATCGCCGAAGAGTTCGGGGCTGATGCCGGTGACCGCATTCAGCGTGTTGGCGATCGCCACCGGCTGCTCGAAGATCTCCTTCTGCATATAGTGGCGATAGGGCCCCAGCTCGGCCGCGCCGCTGTGCGCATGCACGGTGCGAACCTCGCGGGTCTGCGTCTCGTAGCGGCCGGTCTCGGCGTTGAGCCGGCTGATCCAGTAACGGCCCAGCTGCAGGTCCACCACGTCGCCCTCTTCCAGATAGACGATCTGGTCGGTGACGCCGGCCAGGGCCATCGCGTCGGAGGCGACGAAATGCTCGCGATGCCCCGCCTCGGTGCCCACCCCCAGCACCAGCGGCGAGCCCTCGCGCGCCGCGATCACGCGGTGCGGCTCGTCGCGGGCGAACACCGCGATCGCGTACGCGCCCTTGAGCCGGGTCAGCGCCTGCTGCACCGCCTCCAGCAGATCGCCGTTGTAGAGCTGGTCGACCAGATGACAGATCACCTCGGTATCGGTCTGGCTGCTGAAGACATAGCCCCTGGCCTTCAGCTCGGCGCGCAGCTCATCATGGTTCTCGATGATGCCGTTGTGCACCAGGGCAATCCGTCCGGCGCTCGCGCTATGGGCATCGGCCCCGGGGCCATGCGAGAAATGCGGGTGGGCGTTGTGCACCGCCGGCACGCCGTGGGTGGCCCAGCGGGTGTGGGCGATGCCGGTGCCGGCGGCAATGCCGTCCTCGGCCGCCAGCGCATGCAGCTCGGCCACCCGTGAGGTGCTGCGGGCACGGCGCAGGCCGCCGTCCTGATGCACGGCCACGCCGCAGGAGTCGTAGCCGCGGTATTCCAGGCGCTTCAGGCCTTCGATCAGGATGGGGACGATATTGCGCTGACTGACGGCGCCGACGATGCCACACATGGTGTTCTTGCTCCCTGAGGATGTTGTTGCTTGCGCTTCACGAGGGCTCGGTGCCGGACCACGGTGCCGAGTGCGGATGCCGCGCATGGTAGGCAGGGGAAAGAAATTGATGCTTTCAATTTTCAATGTTTTATGAAATTATTCGCCACACATTCGCATTTGCGGCTGAAAATTTCACAGATCACCGAATCATGAACGATATCGACGCCTCTGCCGCCTTGGACCCCACGGATTGGCGTCTGCTGGATCTGCTGCAAAGCGATGCCTCGCTCTCCAACCAGGCCCTGGCCGAGCGCGCCCATGTCTCGCCTGCGACCTGCCTGCGGCGCGTCAAGCGCCTGGTGGAGCTGGGCGTGATCGAGCGCCGCGTGGCCCTGCTCTCGCCGGCCCGGCTGGGCCTGGGCCTGCAGGCCATCGTCGAGATCACGCTGGACCGCCAGGGCGCCGAGCATCTGGACGCCTTCGAGCACAAGCTGCTGGGCGACAGCGCGGTGCAGCAGGTCTACCGGGTCTCGCCGGGGCCTGACTTCGTGCTCGTGCTGCAGCTGGCCGATATGCCGGCCTATCACGCGCTGGTGCAGCGCCTGTTCACCCAGGATGCCAATGTCCGCAATGTGAAGACCTTCTTCAGCGTGCACCGGGCCAAGTTCGAGCCGCGCCTGAACCTGCCGCGGCCGGCCTGATGCTCAGCGCTTCAGGACGAGCAGGCCCTTCAGGTACTCGCCCTCGGGGAAGCACAGGGTCTGCGGATGGTCGGGGGTGGCGCCCACGCGGTCCAGGATGAAGCCATCGGCCGGCGCATCCAGGCCGGCGCCGGCGACGATCTTGTGGAACAGATCGGCGCTGATGCCGCCAGAGCAGGAGAAGGTGAACAGCAGGCCGCCGGGCGGCAGCAGCTTCAGCGCCAGGCGGTTGATGTCCTTGTAGGCGCGCGCCGCGCGCTCGGCATGGGCGGCGGTGGGTGCGAACTTCGGGGGATCCAGCACGATGGCATCGAAGCGCCGGCCCTGCTCCAGAAAACGCCGCAGCGTCTGGTTCACATCGGCATCCAGGGCCTCGTGGCGGGCCGGATCGAAACCGTTCAGCAGCACATGGGCCTGGGCGCGCGCCAGCGCCGGCGCCGAGGAATCGACACTGATCACCTCGCTGGCCCCGCCGGCCAGCGCCGCCACCGAGAAGCCGCCCGTATAGCTGAAGCAGTTCAGCACGCTTCGCACGCCGTACTGCCGCACCAGCTCGGCGAATTTCTTGCGGTTGTCGCGCTGATCGAGGTAGTAGCCGGTCTTGTGGCCCTCGGCCACATCCAGGCTCAGCCGCCATTCATGCTCCTGGATGATGCGCTCGGTGGGGCCGCCCTCGCTGCCGGGGTGGCGCAGCCAGCCGCGCAGCTCGGGCAGACCCTCCAGCGCGCGCACATTGGCGTCGCTGCGCTCGTAGAGCCGGCTCAGGCCGGTGGCGGCGAGCAGCTTGTCGGCGATCAGCGCCTTCCAGCGCTCGCTGCCGGCCGAGGAGAACTGCACGCTGAGCACATCGTCGTAGCGATCCACCACCAGACCCGGCAGGCCGTCGGCCTCGCCGTGGATCAGGCGCAGCGCGTTGGAGGCGATGGGCAGGCGCGCCCGCATCGCCAAGGCGGCCGCGATGCGGCGCTCAAAGAAGGCCGCATCGATGCGCTCGGCGGGGTCGAAGCTCCAGGCGCGCGCGCGTATCGAGGAACTGGGGCTGAAGGCCGCCCAGGCCAGGAACTGGCCCTCGGCCGATTCCACCCGCACCGTCTCGCCGGCATCGGCCCGGCCGCGGGCGATGGCGCCCTCGAAGATCCAGGGGTGGCGGCGCTGCAGCGAGCGCTCCTTGCCGGGGCGCAGAACAATGGTTTTCATCGCGGGATTGTCGGGCCACCGAAGGGCATCAGCGCTGCACCGTGCCGAAGGCATAGCCCAGCGAGACGTTCAGCAGCGGCGTGCTTTGGGTCTGGACGCGCAGCGTGCGCCACTGGCCCGCGCCCACCCGCAGCCGCAGCCGCTCCTCCTGGCCGAAGCTCCACTGGGCCCAGGCCTCGGCCTGCGCGGTGGCCCCCCCCACGATGTCGATGCCGCCGCCGCCGGCCGCGCCCACCAGCAGCTCGGCGCCGACGCGCGGGCTGCCCAGCAGCCGGGCCCAGGGCTGGGTCAGCGGCTGGCTCTGCAGGCCCAGGCCGAAGAGACCGAAGGAATAGGCACCGGCCGAGCCGAAGGCCGCGCTGCCCGCCTGCGCCACGCCGTAGAGACGGGGCCCCAGATCGCGGGTCATCACCATGGCCAGATGCCCCACATCCTCCTTGCGCCCGTTCTTGAAGCGCACCTTGGGCAGATGCATCAAGCTGGCATAGACGGTCTGCAGCCGCACCTGGCCGCTGTTGTCGTCCAGGCCCCAGCCGCGGCCAAAGCCCTCGTCCAGCGGCAGGCCCAGGCTCAGCCGTGCATAGCTGGAGCGGAAGCTGCCGGTGGTCGAGTCGATCACGCTGAAATCCAGGTGCAGGCTGGGCCCCCAGGGCGTCTTCCAGCGCAGCGTGGGGCCGGCCTTGACCAGCCAGCCATTGCCGGTGTCCACATCGCCGCCGCCGCCCAGGCCAGCGGCCACATGCCAGCCGGCGCGCAGCCGCGGCGAGCCCAACCCATAGTCCTCGCCCAGCGTGGCCAGCACCTCCATGTAGCCGGTAGCGCTGCCCGTGGTTGCGCCCGCCGCTTCCGCCCCCCACCAGGCCCCCTCGGTCACGTACTGACGCAGCATGGCGCCCGCTGTGCCATACCGACTGAGCGTCTGGCCGCCGCGGCTGCGGGCGCTCTTGCTCGGCTGGTAGCTGCCCACGGTCAGCGCGATCTCGTCGCCGCCCAGGCCGCTGCGCCGGCTGCTCTTCACCCTTCGGCCGGCATCCCGCGGCGCATAGGACAGAAAACCGTCGGAGTAGCCCAGCACCAGGCCCAGCGAGCTGTCGCGGACATTGCCGCTGGGGAAGCGGGTGTGGGCCAGCGCGATGCCGCCATACCAGGCGCCCCACTCGCTGCGCAGCGAGAGTTCGGGACGCAACATCAGACCGCCGCCGAAGCTCGCCCTGTCAGCGCCGACACCGCCACCGGCACCGGCATACAGGCTGGCCGCCGCATGCAGATGCGGGCCCAGGCGCCAGCGCCGCTGGCCGGTGAAGCCAACGGTGAAGAGGCCGCCGAAATTGCCCTTGGCCGCGCCATAGAAGCTGGGGCCCACGCCCCAGTCCTCGTTCATCGCCACCATATAGCTGGCGCCCAGCAGGGCCACCCGCTCGCCGGTAGGCATGCGCAGCGGCGTCCAGTTGGCCTCGAAGGCGGCCGGCTGGGCCTGCAGAAAACCCGGGCGTGCCAGCGTGGTGTCGGACTGCGCCTGCGCGGCAGCGCCCAGGATCAGCAGGGGGAGCAGATGGCTTCGTTTCATGACTACTTCTTCTTGGCGCGCGGATGCGCGGCGTCGTAGATCTTGGCCAGGTGCTGGTAGTCCAGCTTGGTGTAGACCTGGGTGGTGGCGATATGGGCATGGCCCAGCAGCTCCTGCACCGCGCGCAGATCGCCGCTGGACTGCAGCAGGTGGGAGGCAAAGGAGTGGCGCAGCATATGCGGATGCACATGGGCCGGCATGCCGGCACGCAGCGCGCGCGCCTTCAGCAGGGCGCGTACCTGGCCGTCGCTGATGCGCCGGCCGCGCACGCCCACCAGCAGGGCCGGCTCGCCGGGCCGGGCCAGCGCCTCGCGCTGCGCCAGCCACAGCCGGCTCGCGTCGATCGCGGCCTGGCCCAGCGGCACCGCGCGGCGCTTGCTGCCCTTGCCCAGCACCTGGGCCTCGCCGGCCTGCAGGTCCAGCCAGCCGGCGGCCACGCCGCTGGCGCACACATCCAGGCCCACCAGCTCGGCCACCCGCAGGCCGCAGCCGTAGAGCAGCTCGACGACGCAGCGGTCGCGCGCCTCCAGACGCGCATCGGCATTGTTATCGGCATAGTCGGCCAGCTGCATCGCGTCGTCGACCGCCAGCGCCTTGGGCAGGGGCTTGGCCGCCTTGGGCGGGCGCAGGCCCTCGATCGGGTTCAGCAAGACCTGACCCTGCACGCCCCACCAGCGGTAGAGCCCGCGCCAGGCCGACAGCAGCAGGGCCAGGCTGCGCGGCCCCAGGCCCTGGCCATGCAGGCGCGCCACCCAGCGCCGCGCCAGCTGCGGCGTCAGGCGCTGCAGCGGCACCGCCTCCTCGGCGGCCAGACCCTGCAGGCGCAGCAAGGCCTCGCGATAGATGCTGAGGCTGCGCGGCGCCAGCCGGCGCTCGACCCGCAGATGGTTCAGATAGGGCTGCAGCGCGGCATCCAGCGCCGCCGGCTCAGGCGTCGTTGCTGGCGGGTGCATCGCTGCCAGCCGGCAGCAGCCGGCTCAGCGCCGCGCTGGCGATCTCGCCCAGGCGCGCCAGGAACTCGGTGCCCATCTCGGCGGTGTAGCGGGTCGGGTCCGGCGAACCCAGGGCCAGCAGGCCGAAGGCGGTCTTGTCATGCACCAGCGGGATCAGCGCCAGCGAGGCCACGGCGGGCTCCTGGTCCAGCCAGCGGGCCGCCTCGAAGCCCGAGTTGACCCCGCAATAGGGCTGGCTGAGGCTGTTGGCGAAGCTCTTCACATCGGCCGACACCGGCTGCGCGAACGCCGCGCCTTCGAAGGCCGCGCCCAGCGCCCAGAGCCGCAGGCCGGCCTGCGGGATCATGAACTGGTGGCGCAGCTCGTCCAGCAGCACCTGGGGCAGGGCCGCGCCGTCATGGGTGCGCATCAGGGCCAGGGTCCAGCGGTGCAGGCGGTCGGCGATCGCGACGTTCTCCTGGCCGTTGCGGATCATCTCGATGATCTTGAACTCCAGGCCCTTGATCTTCTCGCGCAGCAGCTCGGCCTGGCGCTCCTGCAGCGAGACCGCGCGCTGGCCATGCGGATGGCTGAAGCGCACGCTGGCCAGCAGCTCGGCATGGCGCTCGAAGAAGGCGGGGTCGTTCGCCAGAAAATCGGCGATGTCCTGCTCGGTGATGCCGCTAATGCCTTGGTCCATGCTCACAGCGTGATCTCTCCATCAAAAACCGTCACAGCGGGGCCGGTCATCCGCACCGGGGCCTGCAGCCCCTGGCTGCGGCCGGCCCATTCGATCGTCAGCCGGCCGCCCAGGGCCTGCACATCCACCCGCTCGTCCAGCCAGCCCAGACGTATGCCGGCCACCACGGCCGCGCAGGCGCCGGTGCCGCAGGCCAGGGTCTCGCCGGCGCCACGCTCATAGACGCGCAGCCGGATGCTGGCCGGCGTCAGCACCTGCATGAAGCCGGCATTGACCCGGCGCGGGAAGCGCGGATGGCCCTCGATGCGCGGCCCCAGCTCGGACACCGGCGCGGCGGCGCTGTCGGCCACCCGCAGCACTGCATGCGGATTGCCCATGGACAGCACCGCCAGCTCCAGGCCCAGGTCGGCCAGCGGCCAGAGCTCGAAGCCCTGCTGCAGGCGGGGGACCAGGCCCTCGGCGTCAAAGGGCACGCGCGCCAGATCGAAGACCGGCGCGCCCATGTCCACGCTGACCCGGCCGTCGTCCTGCAGGCGCAGCTCCAGCAGCGCGTTGACGGTGCGCACCCGGATCGTGGTCTTGGCGCTCAGGCCCTTGTCGGCCACATAGCGGACGAAGCAGCGTGCGCCGTTGCCGCAGTGCTCGACCTCGTCGCCATCGTTGTTGAAGATGCGGTAGCGGAAGTCCACGCCGGGCTCGCTGCTGGGCTCGATCACCAGGATTTGGTCGCAGCCCACGCCGAAGCGGCGGTCGCCCAGCGCGCGCAGCTGCGCGGCGTCCAGGCTGAGCGGCTGCCGGGTGGCGTCGATCACGACAAAGTCGTTGCCGGCCCCCTGCATCTTGGTGAAGCGCAATTTCATCGGGCGATTATCTCCCGCCCTCAGTACAGCGAAGGCGCACCCTCAGGCCGGGTCTTGAAGCGCTTGTGCACCCACAGATACTGGGCCGGCCGCTCGCGGATGCGGGCCTCCAGCCAGCGGTTCAGCAGGGCCGCGTCGGCCTCGTCTTCGCTGCCGGGATAGCCGGCCAGCGGCTCGCAGGCCTCGACCTCGTAGCCCTGCCCGCCCGGCAGCATGGTCACCACCAGGGGCTGCACCACCATGCCCAGATTGCGGGCCATGCGGGCCGGCGCCAGCAGGGTGCAGGCCGGCACGCCGAAGAAGGGCACAAAGGCCGAATCCTTGTCGCCGAAGTCCATATCGGGCGCATTCAGAAAGGCATAGCCCTTCTTGATCAGGCGCAGCACCGGGCGTATGCCCTCGTGGCGGTCGACGAAGGCGGTGGTGCCGAAGCGCGCCCGCCCGGCCAGCATGCGCGCATCGAAAACGGCATTGCTCTGGCGCTGGTAGACATCGACGCCGGGGCGCCGCTGGTTCAGCATCAGGGCCGGACCGCACCACTCGAGGCCGACGAAATGCGGCAGCAGCCACATCAGCGGCGCCTCGGTCTGCTCGGCCAGGCGGATATTGCCCTTGATGCGCACCAGTTTCTGCAGGCGTTCGGCCGGCGCGAACCACAGCAGGCCGCGCTCCAGAAAGCTGCGCCCCAGCCAGCCGAAATGCTGGCGCGCCAGGCGCTGGTGCTCGGCGGCCGGCAGCTCGGGAAAGCACAGCTGCAGATTGCGCAGCGCCACCCGGCGGCGCGAGCGCGCGCCCTGCCACAGCAGCCAGCCCAGGCCCTGGCCCAGCGCGGCCAGCCAGGCCAGCGGCAGCCAGTGCAGCAGCCACAGCAGGCCGATGAAGCCATGCGCACCCAGTCGCGACAGCGCGGAGCGCATGCGCTTCAGCGCTCCGCCTGGGTCTGGCCCAGGTCCAGCGCGCGCGGCGCCTTGTAGCGGTGATAGCCCCATAGATACTGGGAGGGCGCTTCGATGATCAGGGATTCCATGGCCTTGTTGATGAGCTCGGCCGCGCATTCTGGCCCGTCTTCACGGCTCAGCTGCGGCCCGGGTCGCACCCGCACCACAAACCCCCGGCCCCGCGCCAGGCGTTCGCCCCACAGCACCAGCAGCGGCGCGCCGCTTTGCTGCACCAGCTTGGCGGCCAGCGTCATCGTGTAGGCCGGCTTGCCGAAGAAGGGCGCCCAGACGCCCAGACCCTCGGGCGGCACCTGGTCGGGCAGCAGACCGATGGCCTGGCCCTGGCGCAAGGCGCGCAGCATCTGGCGCACCCCGGCCAGCGAGGCCGGTGCGGTGGCCAGGCCCGGCCGCTCGCGCGAACCGTCCAGCAGCGCGCGCTGCCAGGCCTTGCGCGCCGGGCGGAACAGCACGGTGATGGGGGCCTGCCCACCGTAACGCTCGGCATAGGCCTGGGCGGTGACCTCGAAGCAGCCCATATGCGGGGTCAGCAGCACCAGGCCGCGCCCCTGCGCCAGCGCTGCGTCGATCAGCTCGGCGTCCTGCCACTGCACCCGATCGCCCAGGCCCTGGTCGCGCGGCCGCAGCCACAGCCAGGGCAGTTCGCCGATCATGCGCCCGGCATGGGCGATCGCCAGGCGGGCCTGGTCCCAGGGCAGGCCCGCCTGGGCCACATTGGCACGGAAGCGGGCCCGGTAGCTGGGCGACAGCGCCCAGCTCAGCCAGCCCAAGGCGGCACCCAGGGCATGGAGCAGGCCCAGAGGGCAGCGGGACAGCAGGCGCAAGAGCAACATATTTCTATAATCCGGGCGTCGCCGAGTTAATTTGGACAACTTGCGGGGCGACGCGGGTGCTTATCCAAGCTTCAAGAACCCGCCGGGCTGTCAAGCTCAACAAATGCCGCTAAAGCGTTCGCCGCGTCTCCTGACCAGCACGGCAACGCCGACCGACTGACGACAAGGAGTGTAAAAGTGGCGAGTAGCGATTTTCTCTTTACTTCGGAATCCGTTTCCGAAGGACATCCCGACAAGGTGGCCGACCAGATCTCGGACGCCATCCTGGATGCGATCTTCCAGCAGGACCCGCGCTCGCGCGTTGCCGCCGAAACCCTGTGCAATACCGGCCTGGTGGTGCTGGCCGGCGAGATCACGACCAATGCCCATGTGGACTACATCCAGGTGGCGCGTGACACGATCAAGCGCATCGGCTACGACAACACCGAGTACGGCATCGACTACAAGGGCTGCGCGGTGCTGGTGGCCTATGACAAGCAGAGCAATGACATCGCCCAGGGCGTGGACCATGCCTCGGACGACCACCTGAACACCGGCGCCGGCGACCAGGGCCTGATGTTCGGCTACGCCTGCGACGAGACGCCCGAGCTGATGCCCGCGCCGATCTATTACGCGCACCGGCTGGTGGAGCGCCAGGCCCAGCTGCGCAAGGACGGCCGCCTGCCCTTTCTGCGCCCCGACGCCAAGAGCCAGGTGACGATGCGCTATGTGGACGGCAAGCCGCACAGCATCGACACCGTGGTGCTGTCCAGCCAGCACGCCCCCGAGATGAGCCTGGGCGACAAGATGAAGCCCGAGTTCTACGAGGCGGTGATCGAGGAGATCATCAAGCCGGTGCTGCCCAAGGAATGGCTGAAGGAGACCAAGTACCTGGTCAATCCGACCGGCCGCTTCGTCATCGGTGGCCCGCAGGGCGACTGCGGCCTGACCGGCCGCAAGATCATCGTCGACACCTACGGCGGCGCCTGCCCGCACGGCGGCGGCGCCTTCTCGGGCAAGGACCCGACCAAGGTGGACCGCTCGGCCGCCTATGCCGCCCGCTATGTGGCCAAGAACATCGTCGCCGCCGGCCTGGCCAAGCAGTGTCAGATCCAGGTGGCCTACGCGATCGGCGTGGCGCGCCCGATGAACGTGACCGTCTACACCGAGGGCACCGGCGTGATCTCGGACGACAAGATCGCCGCCCTGGTCAACGAACATTTCGATCTGCGCCCCAAGGGCATCATCCAGATGCTGGACCTGCTGCGCCCGATCTACAGCAAGACCGCCGCCTACGGCCACTTCGGCCGCGAGGAGCCGGAGTTCAGCTGGGAGCGCACTGACAAGGCTGCCGCGCTGCGTGCAGCGGCCGGGCTGTAAGCCGTCACTCCAGACCAAAAAGGGCTGCCGCGAGCAGCCCTTTTTTTGTGGCCGCCTCCCCTGTTCAGGCTAGGCACAAACCCTCCCGCCGGGCGAGAGGTCGGGCCAGATAATCGTTCGGTCGCTGCTGACACGGCCCGAGTTCTGACGCTCATGCTGCCTGCCTCACTGCCCCCGCTGCGCATCCTGGTGGTCGATGACCAGACCAGCACCCGCAAGGTGCTGGCGGCGCAGCTCACAGCCGCCGGCCACCAGGTGCTGGAGGCCGATTCGGGCGACAGCGCGCTGAGTCAGTTCGCGCTCAGCCGGCCCGATTTAGTGCTGCTGGATGTGGAGATGCCGGGCCATGACGGCTACTGGGTGGCCAGCCAGCTGCGCGCCTCCGAGGCCGGCGGCTGGACGCCCATCATCTTTCTGTCCAGCCGCGCCCAGGACAACGATCTCTGGCTGGGCATCGAGTCGGGCGGCGACGACTATCTGGTCAAGCCGGTCTCAACCACGGTGCTGCAGGCCAAGCTGCGCGCGATGCAGCGGCTGCGCCGCATGCAGTCGCGCCTGATCGAGCTCTCCGACGAGCTGCGCAGCGCCAACGAGCAGCTGACCCGGCTCAGCCATGAGGACGGGCTGACCGGCCTGCCCAACCGCCGCGCCTTCGATCTGCGCCTGCAGCAGGAGATTCTCAGCGCCCAGCGCGACCAGCAACACCTGACCCTGGTGCTGTGCGATATCGACCATTTCAAGGGCTATAACGACAGCCTGGGCCATGTGGAGGGCGATGCCTGCCTGCAGAAGATGGCCCGGCTGCTGCAGCAGACCTGCCGCCGCCCGCGCGACTGCGCCGCCCGCTATGGCGGCGAGGAGTTCGCGCTGATCCTGCCCGGCACGCCGCGCTCGGGCGCGATGACCTTTGCGCGTGCGGTGCTGCGCACGGTGGAGCTGACCGCCATCCCCCACCCCAGCTCGCCGGTGGCGCCCTATGTGACCCTGTCCGGCGGCATCAGCACCTGCGTGCCCGATGCCGGCACCACGCTGGAGGGCCTGCTGCGCCGGGCCGACGATGCGCTCTACGCCGCCAAGTCGCGCGGCCGCAACCGCTTCTTCAGCTTCGAGATGCAGATGGACACCCGCGAGCAGCGCCAGAGCTTCATGCCCAGCCGGCCCACGCCGCTGGGCAAGGGCTGAGCCGGGCGGCCGCGGACGCTTGTGCGGGCTGCGCGCCCGGCGTCGGGTGGCGGCCGGCGTCTCATGCAGAATCCAGCGGTCTTTGCAAGGGCCGTCCCACGTGTTCATCAGCCTGCGTTCGCAGTATTTCCTGGGCGGCATCATCACCCTGGTGCTGATGCTGGCCCTGCTGCTATGGAATGCGCTGCGCCTGGTGGACGGCGCGCTGGAGGAGCGCTTCCAGTCCGAGCTGGACCTGGCCGCCCCACTGCTGGGCGCGGCCGCAGCGCCGCTGCTGGCCACCCATGACCATGCCGGCCTGCAGGCCCTGCTGGACAGCAGTGCCAGCGCCCGCCGACTCAGCTTTGCCGAAGTCAGCGATGCCAGCGGCGTGCCGGTGGCCCGCGTCGGCCAGACCACAGCCGAAGGCGCGCAGCAGCGCAGCCAGCGTCACAGCATTGTGCGGGCCGGCCAGCGCCTGGGCGAGCTGCAGCTGGGCATCGATGCCTCGGCACTGGCCACCACCCGGCAGCGCCTGCTACGCAACAGCCTGCTGATCGGCGCGGCGGTGCTGGCGCTGGGCCTGGGCCTGCTGGCGCTGTGGACGACCTGGGTCGGCCAGAGCCTGCGCCGCCTGGCCCAGGCCAGTCAGCGGGTGGCCGACGGCGACTATGCCCACCAGCTCGGCGTCAGCCGGGTCGAGGAGCTGGCCCAGGTGGCCGATGCCTTCAACCGCATGTCGGCCGCGATACGCACCAAGCTCTCGGCCCTGCTGGAGAGCGAGCAGCACCAGCGCTCGCTGGTGGCCTCGATGTCGGGCGGCCTGCTGGTCTGCGACGCCGAGGGCCGGATGCTGGACTGGAACGAAGCCGCGCTGCGCCTGCTGGACCTGGTGGGCCTGGATCCGCACGACCGCAGCGCGCTGCAGCAGCGCCTGCAGCGCAGCTGCGGCCTGGGCGCCGAGGATCTGCCCTGGGCCCGCGCGCTGCGCACCGGCCTGCCGCAGCGCGAGGTGCTGCTGCACTGCCGGCGCGGCGACGGCAGCGAGCGCTGGCTCAGCTGCAATGCCGAGCCGCGCTTTGCCGCCGCCGCGGCCCAGCCCAGCGGCGTGGTCTGCACGCTCAGCGATGTGAGCCGCCATGTGCAGGGCGAACAGGCCTTGCGGGCCCTCAACGAAGGGCTGGAGGCGCGGGTGCTGCAGCGCACCCAGGAGCTGCAGGCCGCCCGCGATGCCGCCGAGCGCGCCAGCCAGGCCAAATCGCAGTTTCTCTCGCGCATGAGCCATGAGCTGCGCACGCCGCTCAACGCCATCCTCGGCTTCGCCCAGCTGCTGGCCATGTCGCGCGAGCGCCTGCGCCAGAGCGAGGCCGACAAGATCACCCAGATCGAGCGCGCCGGCTGGCATCTGCTGGAGCTGATCAACGATGTGCTGGACCTGGCCCGTATCGAGGCCGGCGAGATGGAGACCCGGCCGGAGGCGGTGCAGGTGCAGGAGCTGATCCGCGAGGCCCTGCAGATGCTGAGCTCGCTGGCCACCCAGCATGCCGTCAGCGTGCGCCTGCTGCCCGGCGAAACGCTGTGGGTGCGCGCCGACCGCAAGCGGCTCAAGCAGGTGCTGAACAATCTGCTGTCCAACGCGCTGAAGTACAACCGCCGCGGCGGCCATGTGCAGCTGGAGGTGAGCAGCCGGCCCGGCGAGCAGGTGGCGATCAGCGTCAAGGACAGCGGCCGCGGCATGAGCCCCGAGCAGCTGGCGGAGCTGTACAAACCCTTTGTGCGCCTGGATCAGAGCGACGATCTGACGCCCGGCACCGGCATCGGCCTGGTGATCACCCGCCGTCTGGTCGAGCTGATGGGCGGCAGCATCGCGGTGAGCTCGCAGCCCGGCGTGGGCAGCGAGTTCACCGTCACGCTGCAGCGCTGCGCCGCGCCCGAGGCGGTGGAGCTGGCGCCGCAGACCCTGCGTGCCACCGCGGCCGCCCTGCTGGGCCGGCGCCGCCTGCTCTATATCGAGGACAACCCCGCCAATGCCGAGATGCTGGCCGGCCTGCTGAAGCGCCATGGCGGCTATGAGCTGAGCCTGGCGGTGGACGGCCGGACCGGCCTGGAGCTGCTGCGCTCGCGCCAGCCCGAGCTGCTGCTGATCGACATCGACCTGCCCGGCATCGACGGCATCGAAGTCTGCCGCCGGGTGCGCAGCGATCCGCGCTGCGCCGGCCTGCCCCTGGTGGCCCTGAGCGCCAAGGCCATGCCCGAGGACATCCAGCAGGCACTGGACGCCGGCTTCGACCGCTATCTGACCAAGCCGCTGGACTTCCGCCTGCTGCTGAAGACGCTGGACGCCTTGCTAGCGCCCCAATGACGCGCCTCAGAGCCCGATCGCAGGCTCAGGCCCGCGCGGCGATCAGGGCCTGGGCCAGCTCGGCGAAGCCGCGCCCGCGCTCGGCCCGGGTCACATAGCGCGGCAGGGTCTTGAGCTGCGGCACGAAGCGCTCGATATTGGCCACGCCCACCGACAGCGGCACCCGCTCGAACATCAGCTGGTCATTGGTCGAGTCGCCGACATAGACCCAGTCCTCGGCCACAAAGGCCCAGCCCAGGCAGCTGGGCACCGCCCATTGCGCGGCCGTCCATTTGCTGTGTTCGCCAATCCAGCCATTGATGTGGATGGAGCTGACCGTGGCGGTCAGCCCATGCGCGCGCATCAGCGCGCAGGTCTGGTCGATCTGCGCGGGCGCCAGATGCGCATGCTCGCTGTGGTCGACCGCGATATCGGTCAGCCGCCCGGGGCTGTCGGTGGCCAGGCGCGTGCCCGGCACCCGCGCCAGCACATCGGCGGCGCAGGCCTGCAGGCGGGCAAAATTGGCGGCGCGCGTGGCCTCGTCCTGGCTGAAATCGCGGCGCAGCGTGCCGCCCTCGCCGCGCCTGAGCATCACCGCGCCGTTCTCGGCCACGATGGCCGCTACCGGCCAGGCCAGCGCAAAAGGCTCGCTCCAGCCGGCCGGCCGGCCGGTGATCGCGATGACGGGCAGGCCGGCGGCCTGCAGGGCCTGCAGGGCCTGCAGGGCTTCGGGGGCGATCGCGCCGTCGGCGGTCAGGGTGTCGTCGATATCGGTGAGCACACCGCGCACGGCGCGCAGGGCCACGGCGGGGCAAAGGCTGAGAGGCTGCATGGGCGGCGATTGTCCGCAATCCCGGCGCTTATGCGCAGCAGCGCCGGGCGGCTTGCGGCTAGAATTCGGGCCTTCCGAGGAGCGTTGCAACCTCTGCACCCCTAGAGGCCAGGCTCGGAACGTCCCGGTGAAGGCACCGGGCCACTGCAACCGCGCTCACCCGCCATGTCTCGCGTGGGTGATCGACCGTTCATTTTTCGGCACCGAGCTCATCCCACCGGCATGGCGGCTTCATCACTGAAGGAGCTTTTGCAATGACGACCCTGTCCGCCGACCAATACCTGATCAAAGACCTGAGCCTGGCCGCCTGGGGCCGCAAGGAGCTGAGCATCGCCGAGAGCGAGATGCCCGCGCTGATGGCCATACGCGCCGAGTACGCCGCCAGCCAGCCGCTCAAGGGCGCCCGCATCGCCGGCTCGCTGCACATGACCATACAGACCGGCGTGCTGGTCGAGACCCTGCAGGCCCTGGGCGCCGAGGTGCGCTGGGCCTCGTGCAATATCTTCTCCACCCAGGACCATGCCGCCGCCGCCCTGGTGGCCGAAGGCACGCCGGTGTTCGCCTACAAGGGCGAGACCCTGGAGGACTACTGGGACTACACCCACCGCATCTTCGAATTCGCCGCCAAGGGCCAGCCCGGCGAAGGCCCGAACATGATCCTGGACGACGGCGGCGACGCGACGCTGCTGATGCATCTGGGCCAGAAGGCCGAGAAGGATCTGAGCGTGCTGGCCAAGCCGGGCAGCGAGGAGGAGCGCATCCTGTTCGCCGCGATCAAGAAGAAGATCGCCGAAGACCCCACCTGGTACAGCCGCAAGAGCGCCGAGATCATCGGCGTGACCGAGGAGACCACCACCGGCGTGCTGCGCCTGAACGAGATGGCGGCCAAGGGCGCGCTGCTGTTCCGCGCGATCAACGTCAACGACTCGGTCACCAAGAGCAAGTTCGACAATCTCTACGGCTGCCGCGAATCGCTGGTCGATGCGATCAAGCGCGCCACCGACGTGATGGTGGCCGGCAAGATCGCCGTCGTGGCCGGCTATGGCGACGTGGGCAAGGGCTCGGCCCAGGCGCTGCGCGCGCTGTCGGCCCAGGTCTGGGTCACCGAGATCGACCCGATCTGCGCGCTGCAGGCCGCGATGGAGGGCTATCGCGTCGTGACGATGGAATACGCCGCCGACAAGGCCGATATCTTCGTCAGCGCCACCGGCAACAAGAACGTGATCCGCTACGAGCATATGGCGGCGATGAAGAACAACGCCATCGTCTGCAATATCGGCCACTTCGACAACGAGATCGATGTCGCCTCGCTGGACAAGTGCGAGTGGGACGAGATCAAGCCGCAGGTCGACCATGTGATCTTCCCCTCGGGCCGTCGCATCATCCTGCTGGCCAAGGGCCGTCTGGTCAACCTGGGCTGCGGCACCGGCCACCCCAGCTATGTGATGAGCTCCTCCTTCGCCAACCAGACCATCGCCCAGATCGAGCTGTTCGCCCACAAGGACGCCTACGACATCGGCAAGGTCTATGTGCTGCCCAAGCATCTGGACGAGAAGGTGGCCCTGCTGCAGCTCAAGACCCTGAATGCGCAGCTGAGCCAGCTGACGGACGAGCAGGCCGCCTATATCGGCGTTCCCAAGAGCGGTCCGTTCAAGTCCGCGACCTACCGCTACTGAAGCCCCGCCAGCGATGCGCGCCGACCAGCTGCTGGTGGCCCAGGGCCTGGCCCCGACACGCTCGGCCGCCCAGCGCCTGATCGAGCGCCGGGCCGTGGAATGGGCCGCGCCCAAGGGCTGGGCGGCGCTCAGGAAGGCCGGCGAGGACCTGCCCGAGACGGCGCAGCTGCGCATCACCGATGACGCGGAGCTGCGCTATGTCTCGCGCGGCGGGCTCAAGCTGGAGGGCGCGCTGCAGGCCAGCGGCCTGGCGGTGCAGGGCCTGACCGTGCTGGACCTGGGCCAGAGCACCGGCGGCTTCAGCGACTGCCTGCTCAAGCAGGGCGCAGCGCGCGTGGTGGGTGTCGATGTGGGCCATGGCCAGCTGCATGCCAGCCTGGCCGGCGACGCGCGCATCCATGCGCTGGAAGGCCTGCATGTGCGCGAGCTGCCGGGCTCGGCGCTGGAGGGCCACAAGCCCGCCGCTGGTTTCGGGCTGATCGTCGGCGACCTCAGCTTCATCTCGATGCTGGGCGCCCTGCCCCATCTGGCCCCCTGGCTGGCGCCCGGGGGCCAGGTCTTGCTGCTGATCAAGCCGCAGTTCGAACTGGGCCCCAAGGCGCTGGGCCGCGGCGGCCTGGTCAGGGATGCCGCCCAGTACCCGCTGCTGGAGGCGCGCGCCAGAGCGGCGGCCGAGGCTCTGGGTTGGACGGTGCGCGGCTATTTCGAAAGCGCCATCGCCGGCGGCGATGGCAATACCGAATTCTTTTTGTGGGCGCAAAGCCCGAGGGAGGGCCTGCGATGACAGCGCTCAGTTTCGAATTCTTCCCGCCCAACACCCCGGTCGGCAGCGAGAAGCTGAAGACGGTGGTGCAGGAGCTGGGCGCCTTGCAGCCCAATTATTGCAGCGTCACCTTTGGCGCCGGCGGCGCCACCCGCGACAAGACCCTGGCCACGGTGATGGACATCGCCGCCAGCGGCCACGAGGCCGCGCCGCACCTGAGCTGCGTGGGCTCCACCCGCGAGAACATCGCCGCGATCCTGGCCACCTACCGGGCCCAGCACATCCGCCGCATCGTGGCCCTGCGCGGCGATCTGCCCAGCGGCACGGCCACGGCCGGCGAGTTCCGCTATGCGGCCGAGCTGGTGCGCTTCATCCGCGAGACGCAGGGGCCGGACTGGAAGATCGAGGTGGCCGCCTATCCCGAGTACCACCCGCAGCAGCGCTACGCGGCCCGCGATCTGCAGCATTTCGCCGACAAGATGAACGCCGGCGCCGATGCCGCCATCACCCAGTTCTTCTTCAACCCCGACGCCTATTTCCACTTCGTCGACGAGGTGCGTAAATTCGGCGTTAGTGCACCGATCGTGCCGGGCATCATGCCCTTCCACAACTACGCCCGCATCGCCCAGTTCGCCCAGCGCGACGGCATCGAGATTCCGCGCTGGGTGGCGCTGAAGATGGAGGGCTATATGGACGACGCGGCCTCGATACGCGCCTTCGGCCTCGACGTGATCACCCGGCTGTGCGAACGCCTGATCGCCGGCGGTGTGCCGGGCCTGCATTTCTATACCCTCAATCAAGCCGGCTTGACGCTGGAGTTGTGCAAACGCCTCGGCCTCGGCGCCAAGTCTTGAGCCAGCGCAAATCCCTGCCGCCGGCGCGGCAGGGGCACTGAGCCGCTTGCGTCAGCTCAAGTGCGGCAGGCAAGCCGGCCGCTTCAATAGCGCCATCGGGACTTTTCCCAAACCAAGGAGCTATTGAAATGTCGAGCAAGTTCGCCCTGAGCACCCTCGCCGCCCTGACCCTGGCCGGCGCCGCCTTCAGCACTGCAGCCCAGGCTCAGGAAGGCCCGTGGCTGGTGCGCGTGCGCGCGGTGCATCTGGATTCGGCCAACAAGGATTCCACCGGCCTGGGCCTCTCGGTCAACAACAAGACCATTCCGGAAGTCGACATCAGCTACTTCTTCACCCCCAATCTGGCGGCCGAGCTGATCCTGACCTATCCGCAGAAGCACACGCTGCGCTCCAACGGCGCCGCAATCGGCTCGCTGAAGCATCTGCCGCCCACGCTGAGCCTGCAGTACCACTTCAACCCGACCGGCACCTTCCGTCCCTATGTGGGCGCGGGCCTGAACTACACCCACTTCTCCAGCGTCAGCTTCGCACCGGCGGTGCAGGCCGCGCTGTCGCCCAGCATCAAGAGCGATAGCTATGGCGTGAGCCTTCAGCTGGGTGCCGACTACGAGATCAGCAAGGGCCTGTATCTGAACGTCGACATCAAGAAGGTCAAGATCGGCACCGATGTCTACTCGGCCGGCGTCAAGGCTGGGGAGTTCAAGGTCGACCCGCTGCTGGTCGGCGTGGGCCTGGGCTGGCGCTTCTAAGCAGCCACTCGCCCTGAAGGGCAAGAAAGAAAGAAGCAAAGATAAAACGAGAGTTAAGGCCGTGAGGCCTGCTGGGCCCGCCCGCGGCAACGCGCGGCGGGCCGCTTTGCTGGGCTGAGCGGTTCGGATCTGTGTACGCAGCGCTAGCTGACGCCGGCAACAAAGCCGTCTGTTCTCTGTTCAGCCCAGCGTCCGTCGACGTGCGCCAAGGCGATCACAGCCGGGGTCAGGTCTTGATGAAGGCTCAATGGGGTGGCGCTGACGCGGCAGGAAGTCCCGGTAAAGGGTTTGGCATCACTGAGGTCGGTTGCTATCGCCTCAGATCCCTTCGATACTTTTCGAGCGCCGAATCGACAGAGGCCAAAACGGCACGTGCCTGTGCATCGGTTCGTGCTCTACCCACTGTCATCACATGAGAGGTCAAGTAAATCGGATACCAGCTTTGAGGATTCTTCTCGTCATATGGGTAAAGATTTGCCATTGTTATGACAACGGTCGCTACAGTCCAGTTTATAGCGTTTGATTTCTCTTCAGGATTGATCGTTATTAATCTAACCTGAATCCCAGAATCCTCAGGCTGCGCCAACCTAAACCCTTGAGAACCTCTAACTGCTTCTCGAACAGCGAAAGCAAATTGGGTGCCGACGGAGTCTTCGCCAGAATGAGTAACACTAACGGCCACCTTTTGCTCTTGAGCAAATGATGCATTTCCGAGGAGTGATGCAGCGAAGAAGAGTAGAAAGAGTGTGCGTCGAGTCATGAGAACTGCTGCAGTGGTTGTGTTGATCTTGATTGTGAGCCTAGACACCTGAGCCAGTCGACGTACAAAATCAGTGCAAAGCGGCGCCTTTGCACGACCGTATTTAGCGAGTTTTAGGAAAACATTAGAACCGCAACGAACGCTTTACTCGCTCCATTATTGGGCGCCATACAATCGCGTCCGACTGCCGGTGAGAAAGTGTTATCTCAATAATCCGATTAGAAACTGGAATCTTGTATTGAGTCACCTGCCAGGATGAGGGCCCAAATTGAGTCGCCCGGACGTATGGCATAACCAAAGCAAACTGTCCGTTGAATTTTTCAATACAAACAGGTTGCATTTCGATGATTTTGGGACCGCCAGATGCTTCAAGTTGCCTAAACATTTTTAGCATCTCAGCGCCAACCGCCTTGAGGTCTGCTGCTGTAGCGACTGTGAGATCTGCCTGCGTGTAGTCCGGTGGTGACGTAATACTGACGCGAATCATTGCCCCTGTAGGCTCGGGAGTCGCATTTACAGCAAGCAAGTTTAGCTTTTCCCCATGCACCCCCTCTATTCCGGCGTTATCCAGCATTGCCGAGCCGGCAGCGCCAAGATTTTTTCTCGTCTCTTGGGATAGCACTGTCCAGTGAGAAGGAATTACGAGCGAGATGCCATATGATAACTGAACGCGCCGGAACGCAGTGTCTTGTGCGAACACTGAATTCCCAAACAGGGCAGAGATAAAAAGTACAAAAAATAGGCGCCTTGTAATTATTGATTTCATGCCTGCCCGCCAACGAAAGGTGGTTGTTTGTTTTTTCTTCGCGCTTGAGAAACAAAAGGAACAACCAAGAAAAAAAATAAAAGCACCACTCATATCAAGTAGATTTTTTACTCTATTGAAACACCAACGCTATCGGGAATGACTTGATATCGAAGAACCTTCAAAAAAGTGAACATCACTATGCTCGCAAAGAAAATTAAGACTGCAAGTCCCCAAGCCGTAGGGCGGGATGCGGGCTTCAGCTTGAATCAAGTCGCGTTCAGTAGCTTCGCGGCACCAAAGATAAGTAGTCCATAAATCAGCCAATCGACGAGCATTGCAGTTCCCCTTTCCGCTAACGAATCTGTCCAGAATCCCCACACACAGCCGCGGGCTTAGCACATACGGCTAACGCGACGTGATCTGGGCGGGCTGGGTTCATAGCACGCATTGTGCGCGTCTTCGCAGCTCGTCGAGCCCGGCAGAACCCGCATTAGCGCGCCAGGGGCGCTGGGGTCAATCCCAGCCACTGCCCTCATCTGCCCCAGCTCCAGGTCAGCTACTCGATGTTGCATGCACCAGGCACAACACCGGCTCCACGGTGGCGATGCGGCTGTATCGCGTCCGGGGCGAGAATCACGGCCCGGACGGCCCCCTCCCATTCACCGCTGACACCGCCAGCCCCTCCCCCATGACAGACGCTCCTCCCCACTACACCGCCCTGCCGCCGTGGCCGCGCGCCTATCCGGCCACCGGCGCCAGCGCCACGCTGAAACAGCTCAACGAGGATTTCGTCGTGACCGAGTTGCCGCTGCAGCTGCCCTGCGGCGAGGGCGAGCATCTCTGGCTGGATATCGAGAAGAACGGCGCCAACACCGCCTTCGTCGCCAAAGCGCTGGCCGAGGCCGCCGGCGTGCAGGACTGGGACGTGGGCTATGCCGGCCTCAAGGACCGCTACGCCATCACCCGCCAGTGGTTCAGCATTTATCGGCCCAAGGGCGGGCCGCTCGACCTGACGGCGCTGCAGCACCCGGAATTCAAGGTGCTGGCGCAGAGCCGCCATCTGAAGAAGCTGCGCCCCGGCGATCTGCAGGGCAACCGCTTCCGCATCCTGCTGCGTGATGTGAGCGGCAATCGCCGGGTCATCGAGGCCATCGAGGCCAATCTGCGGGCCGTGGCCTTGCAGGGCGTGCCCAATTACTTCGGCGCCCAGCGCTTCGGCCATCAGGGCGGCAATGTCGAGCAGGGCCGCGCCATGCTGGCGCGCGAGATCCGCGTGCGCAACCCGAAGAAGAAAGGCATCTACCTGTCGGCCGTGCGCTCCTTCGTCTTCAACGAGGTGCTGGCGCTGCGCATTCAGCAGGGGCTCTGGGGCCGGACCCTGCCCGGTGATGTGATGGACGCGGCGGGCCGGCCCACCGGGCCGCTCTGGGGGCGGGGCCGCGTGGGCAGCAGCGATCAGGCACAGGCCCTGGAGATGGGCGTGGCCGCTCACCACGCGGGCTTGTGCGACGGCCTGGAACACGCCGGACTGGAGCAGGAGCGCCGCGCCCTGGTGGCGAGCCCGGCGGAGCTGTCCTGGCAATGGCCGCAAGCCGATCAGCTGCTGCTCAGCTTCTCGCTGCCGGCCGGCAACTACGCCACCGCCGTGCTGAGCGAGATCCTGCGCACCACCGAGCCCGAGCGGCGCACCGAGAACGAGGACGAGCCAGCGGCGGCCGAATAAGGCCGCGCCGCCTCAGCCCAGCGCCGCAAACGCGTCGCGCGTCAGATTCTCCGGCGCGCCCGCGCTGCAGCAGACCACATCGTCCTCGATGCGCACGCCGCCAAAGCGGGCCAGGTGCTCGACCAGGTCCCAGTCGACCGCGCTGCCGGCCGGCGTGGCGCGCAGCTGCTTCAGCAGGGTGGGGATGAAGTAGAGCCCCGGCTCTATCGTCACCACCATGCCGGGCTCGAGCCGGCGCGTCAGGCGCAGATAGGGATGGCCCTCGGGCTTGGGCGCGAGCGCGCCGCTGTCGTCGGCCATGAAGCCGCCGATATCGTGCACCTGCAGGCCCAGCAGATGGCCGATGCCGTGCGGGAAGAAGGTGCTGGTGACGCGCTGCTCGACCAGGGCCTCGGCGCTCATGCCTTTGACGATGCCCTGCCCGGCCAGGATGGCGGCGATGCGGCGGTGCGTGCTCAGATGGATGTCGCGGTAGTCGACACCGGCGCGCACCTCGTCGACCAGGGCCAGTTGGGCCGCCTCCATCGCCGCCAGCAGGGCGTCGAAGCGCGGGTCGCGGCCACACCAGGTGCGGGTGATGTCGGAGGCATAGCCATTGACCTGGGCGCCGGCGTCAATCAGCAGCGAACGCGACTGGGCCGGCGGGCTCGGGTCTTGATACTGGTAGTGCAGCACCGCGCCATGCTCGTTGAGCGCGACGATATTGCTGTAGGGCAGGTCGCGGTCGGTATGGCCGCTGGCGGCCAGATAGGCGCGGTGGATGTCCAGCTCCGAGGCTCCGGCCTCGAAGGCGGCCCGGGCGGCACTATGGGCCGGCACCGCGCGGCGCGAGGCGGCGCGCATCTGCTCCAGCTCGTAGCCGCTCTTCAGCGCGCGCTGGTAGTGCAGGATGTTCAGCAGCGCCGGCGGGTTGTTGGGCAGCAGACCGTCGAGCGCCGCATCGGCCTCGCCGACGATGGCCAGCCGGCCCGGCACGCGCAGATGCGGGACGGCATCTTCGGGCCGGCCGATCACGCAGAGCTCGACGTGGGATAACCATTCACCGCTGGGGTCGGCCGGCGGCACATGCCAGAAATCATCGGGCTGGTAGTACACCAGGCGCGGTTTCTGGCCCGGGCGCACCAGCAGCCAGCTGTGCGGATGCGCGCACAGCGGCAGCCAATGCTTGAAATGCGGATTGGGCTGAAACAGATAGGGCCGGTCGTCGAGGAAGGCGTACTTCTCGATGCCGGCAGCGATCAGCAAGGCGTCGAAGCCGCTGCGGGCCAGCGCCTGCTCGGCCTGCGCTTGCAGCCGGCTCAGGTGCTGGGCGTAGGAGTTGTTGTCGTCGTCGTTCATCGGCGCATTGTCGGTCGATCAGCCCCCAACATCCCAGACCACGCCCTCCTCGGTGATCATGGCCTGCAGCGGCACATCGTGCGGCTCGGGCCTCAGCAGCGGCAGAAAGCCATGTGCAAAGCCTATGCCCACCGTGGCCGGCCGCGGCTGCAGCGCCGCCAGCGTGCGGTCCATGAAGCCGCCGCCATAGCCCAGGCGCAGGCCGCAGGGCCCGTAGCCCAGGCAGGGCACGATCATCAGCTGGGGTTCGAAGACCTCGGTGTCCTTGGGCTTGGGAATGCCGTAGGCGTCGTCCTCCATCGGGCAGCCCGGGTACCAGATGTGGAAGCGCAGCGTGCCGGCCGCCTTGTCCACCACCGGCAGGCCGATCTTGCGGCTTTGGCCCTCGGGCGCGGCCTCGCTCCAGCGGTACAGGGCCGGCAGCGGATCGAACTCACCCTTGATCGGCCAGTAGGCGCCTATCGTGGTTTCGCGCCGGCTCACCAGCCAGACGCGCAGCACCTGCTGCAGCTGGGCCGCCAGCGCCAGGCGCTGCGGCAGGTTCAGGCGGTCCTGGATCAGCTTCTGGCGCAGCGCTGCCTTGTCCTTCAAGTCCACGGGCATCTACCTCTCGTCGCCCCGGCTGAGGGCGGCCCATGGTAGCCGGGGTCAGGCCTTGCCGCCAGCGGGCAGCCGCCTATGAAGAGCCCGACTCAGACGGGCCGCCGTTGCCGCCGGCTGCACTGCGCTCAAACCCGTCAAGCGGCCGCCAGCCCCGGCGGCAAGGCGTTCGCGGCGCCCTTGGTGGCGACGGCCGCGGCCGAGCGCTGCTGCAGCAGCTGCTGCGCCAGGCCGGGGCAGGCGCTGGGCGGCACCAGCAGCTGGAAGGCGGCGCTGGGCCAGCCCTCCATCACCAGCTCGGTGCCCGAGCGCAGCACCAGGCTGTCGCCAGCCTGCAGCACCAGATCCGCGCTGGCGTGGGCGCGGCTGGCGGTCGGCGTCAGCCAGAGCCGGCCGGACGTCACCCGCAGTTCGCGCTCGCCCGGGCCCAGGGTCATGCGCAGCGCCTGGCCTTGCTCCAGGCTCCACAATGCTTGCGATCCATTCATGATTGACACTCCCCTTTGGTGCAGATTCGTTGCCGCACACCCTGCGCAGCCACGAGGGAATACTAGGGATGACCCGGAGCCGCGTCCAATGAGATGCGCGCACGCCATTGATACCATTTGCTCATGAATAGCCCACGCCAGCGCCCGCTCGCCATCGGCCCTCTGCGCGCCTTCGAGGCGGTCGCGCGGCGGCTCAGCTTTCGCGCCGCCGCCGAGGAGCTGCATCTCACCCAGTCGGCCATCAGCCGCCAGATCCGCGCGCTGGAGGAGGAGATCGGCGCCACGCTGTTCCTGCGCGGCACCCGCCATGTGGAGCTGACCGGCGACGGCGCGGCGCTGCAGGGCACGGCGGTGGCCCTGCTGCAGCGCCTGGACGCCACGGTGCGGCAGATCCGCCAGAGCAAGGGCCGGCGGGTGGTCAATGTCACCACCTTCGCCTCCTTCGCCTCGCTCTGGCTGATTCCGCGGCTGGAGGCCTTCCAGCGCCAGCATCCGGACATCGACATCCGCGTCTCGGCCCACGACGGCCTGATCGATTTGGACGACGGCGAGATCGACCTGGCGCTGCGCTATGCCACGCCCGAGGCGGTGGTGCCCGATGCCCGGCGCCTGTTCGGCGAGACGCTGACGCCGGTCGTCAGCCCCTGGCTGCTGCGCCAGTCCGAGAAGGGCGAGGCGCCGCCGCTGCGGGTGGTGGCCGATCTGGCCCGGCACACGCTGGCCGAGGAGGACGATCTACGCCCCAGCGCGGTCTATCTGAGCTGGCGACGCTGGCTCACCGAGCATGGCGCACCCGAGCTGCAACCGCGGCGCTGGATGTATCTGAACTTCACCTATCAGCAGGTGCAGGCCGCGCTGACCGGCCAGGCCGTGGCCCTGGCCCGCCTGGCCCTGGTGGCCGACGCGCTGGAGCGCGGCGATCTGCTCGAGCCCTTCGGTCCGCAGGGCCGGCTCGGCAGCCCGCTGGCCTACTGGCTGCTGGTCTCGCGCCACAGCCGCCAGCGCCCCGAGGTCCAGCAGTTCTGCGACTGGGTGCTGGCCCAGGCCGCGCAGAGCCGGCGCGAGATCGGCGAGGCAGAGGCGGGGCCGGCCTGAACGCGGCCGCGAGGCCTCAGGGTGCGATGACTTCCCGGTCGGTAACGATCAGCGTCAGCGGCATGTCGTGCGCCTCGATTGCGAACTGGGTCTCGCAGCAGCTCCAGGCCAGACCCACGCTGGTCACGCCCGGATGCCGGGCCAGCCAGCGGTCGAAATAGCCGCCGCCATAGCCCAGGCGATAGCCCTCGCGGGTGAAACCCACACAGGGCAGCAGGATCACATCGGGCAGCAGCGGCGCGCCGGCGCTGCTGGCAATGCCGCATTCGTCCGGCGTGGTCGGCGCCTTGCCGTCCCAGCGCCGATAGTCCATCGCCCGCTCGGCCGTGTAAGCATAGGGCAGGGCCAGCTGCGGGGCTTCGGCGAAGCCATGTTTGAGCACCCAGTCCACGGCGTTGAATTCAGCCTCCAGCGGCCAGTAGATGCCCAGGCTCTGCGGCTCCAGCTGGTCCAGCAGGGCCAGCAGCTGGCGCGCGAGCGCGGCCTCGGCCGTCCGCCCGGCCGGATCGGCACTCAGCCAGTCGCGCCGCCGCGCCAGCAGCTCGCGTCGCAGCGCGCCGCGCTCGTGCGGCAGATGCGGCATATTCGAGCCTGAGGAAGACAAAACATCGGGCATCACAGCCCCCCATGAAGGAATCAATGTTCTCTGCAGTATATGGAGCCCGGCCCCTGCTGGCCGCGGCAACAGCGCTGGCCCTGGCCGCTACGGTGCCAGGTCTTGCCTTCGCGAAGAGCGACCCGGTGCTGGAGGCGCGCGAGGCCTGGCGGGTCAAGGACCGCAAGAAGCTGGCCGCGCTGACCGTGCTGGCCCAGGACCAGCTGCATCCGCTGGCGCCCTGGGTCGACTACTGGGCGCTGAACAGCCGCCTGGCCGAAGCCAGCCAGCACGAGCTGGACGATTTCTACCAGCGCTGGCGCGGCAGCTATGTGGAAGACCGGCTGCGCAACGACTGGCTGCTGGAACTGGGCCGCCGGCGCGCCTGGCCCCAGCTGCTGCGCGACCATGCCGAGTACAAGATGCAGGACGACCGCGAGCTGGCCTGCTATGTGATGCTGGCCGAGCATCAGGGCGGCCAGCCGGCGACGGCGACCGCGGTGCGTCAGGCCTGGCTGGCCCAGCGCGAGGCCGATACCGGCTGCATGGCCCTGGCCGAGACCCTGCACGAGGCCGGCAAGCTGGGCGACGAGACCGTCTGGCTGCGGATACGGCTGGCGGTGGAGGCCGGCCGCGGCCGCGCCGCGCAGCAGGCCGGCGGCCTGCTGCCGCTGCTGGTGCAGCGCGATCTGAAGGCGGTGCTGGACAACGCCGGCCGCTATCTGAGCAAGAAGGCCGGGGCCGACAAGCGCGCCGCCGCCGAACTGACCGCGCTGGCGCTGCAGCGCAATGCGGCCGCCGACCCCGAGCAGGCCGCCGCCGACATGCAGCAGCGTTGGGACCGCCAGCTGCCGGCCGAGCTGGCGGCCTGGGTGTGGTCGCAGATCGGCCGCCAGGCCGCGCTGCGCCTGCAGCCCGAGGCCAGCGACTACTTCGAACGGGCGCTGAAACGCCAGGGCAAGACCGCGCCGGCCTGGAGCGAGGACACGCTGGCCTGGATCGCCCGCGCCGCGCTGCGCGCCGATGGCGGCGCGGGCCGCTGGCCGCTGGTGCTGCGCGCCATCGAGCTGATGCAGCCCGCCACCCGGCAGGACCCGGCCTGGCAGTACTGGCGGGCCCGTGCCCTGCTGGCCACCAGCAAGCCGGGCCAGCCCGCGGCAGCCGAGGCCCAACGCCTGCTGCAGGCCCTGGCCTCGCCGCTGAGCTTCTACGGCAAGCTGGCCGCCGACGATCTGGGGCAGGGCCTGAGCCTGCCGCCAGCGCCCGCGCCGCTCAGCGAGGCCGAGCGGGCGCAGGCCGCGGCCCATCCGGGCCTGCAGCGGGCCCTGCAGCTGATCGCGCTGGGCTTGCGCAACGAGGGCGTGCGCGAGTGGAACTTCAGCCTGCGCGGCATGGGCGACCGCGAGCTGCTGGCCGCCGCCGAGCTGGCCTGCCGGCGCGAGATCTGGGACCGCTGCATCAATACCAGCGAGCGCAGCCGCAAGGAGGTGGACCTGCAGCAGCGCTTCCCGCTGCCCTACCGCGAGGAGATCGTGGCCCAGGCCCGCGAGATCGGGCTGGACCCGGCCTATGTCTATGGGCTGATGCGCCAGGAGTCGCGCTTCATCACCGATGCCCGCTCCCATGTGGGCGCCGCCGGCCTGATGCAGGTGATGCCGGCCACCGCGCGCTGGACCGCCAAGAAGATCGGCCTGCCCTACCGGCCCGAGCTGCTGCACGAGCGCGACTTCAATCTGAAGGTGGGCACCGCCTATCTGAAGCTGGTGCTGGACGATTTCGGCGGCTCGATGGCGATGGCTGCCGCTGCCTACAACGCCGGCCCCGGCCGGCCGCGGCGCTGGCGCGACGGCCCCACGCTGGATGCGGCCATCTGGGCCGAGAACATTCCCTTCAGCGAAACCCGCGACTATGTGAAGAAGGTGCTGTCCAACGCCACCATCTACGCCCACCTGCTGGGCACGGCCGAGCCGCCGGGCCTGCGCAGCCGTTTGGGCGGCCAGATCGGGCCGCGCCAGAGCACCCTGCCCGCCAGCAACACGGAGCTGCCATGAACGAGAACAATCTGCGCATCCTGGTCCTGGGCGGCAGCGGCTTTGTGGGCCGGGCGGTCTGCGAGCAGCTGGTGGCCGCGTTCGGCGGCCGCGCCCGGCTCACCGTGCCGACCCGGCGGCTGCGCGCCGCCCAGGCCCTGCAGCATCTGCCGGGCCTGAGCCTGCTGGCCGCCGATGTGCATCGCGACGCCGATCTGCGGGCCCTGCTGCAGGGGCAGGACCTGGTGATCAATCTGATCGCCATCCTGCAGGGTGACGAGCCCGCTTTCGAACGGGTGCATGTGACGCTGCCGCGCCGCCTGGCCGCCGCCTGCGTCGCCGCCGGCACACCCAGGCTGATCCATGTCAGCGCACTGGGGGTGGCGCCGGATGCGCCCTCGCGCTATCTGCGCTCCAAGGCGCGCGGCGAGGCGGCGCTGCAGGCCCAGCAAGGCCTGGCGCTGACCCTGCTGCGGCCCTCAGTGATCTTCGGCCAAGGCGACCGCTTCCTGAACCTGTTCGCGCAGATGCAGGCCCTGCTGCCCCTGGTGCCGCTGGCCGGCGCCAGCGCCCGCTTCCAGCCGGTCTGGGTGCAGGATGTGGCGGCCGCCCTGCTGCGCTGCGTGCAGGATCCGCAGCACACGGTGGGCAGGACCTTCGAGCTGGCCGGCCCCCAGATCGCGACACTGGCCGAGCTGGTGCGCCTGGCCGGACGCCTGGCCGGCCACCCGCGCCCCATCCTGCCGCTGCCGGCCCCGCTGGCCTGGCTGCAGGCGGTGGCGATGGAGCTGCTGCCGGGCGAACCGCTGATGTCGCGCGACAACCTGGCCTCGATGCAGACCCCCAATATCGCCAGCGGCAGCCTGCCCGGCCTGGCCGAGCTGGGTATCGCGGCCAGCTCGGCCGCCAGCGTGCTGCCGGCCTATATGGGCGCGGGCACCGGCCCGGGCCGGCTGGACGGCTGGCGCGCCAAGGCAAGGCGTTAGCATCCCCGGCGAGAACCCGCACGCATCAATCCGATGCGCAAGTCTCACCCCTGGAGTCCCGCGTCCGGCCTATGCTGGGCGCCTACCGCTCACTCTGAAGGACAGCGCTCATGCAACTGGTCATCGGCAACAAGAACTACTCCTCCTGGTCCATGCGCCCCTGGGTGTTGATGAAGCAGTTGGGCATGCCCTTCGAGGAGCGCAAGCTGCGCTTCGACTTCACGCCCGGCTCGCCCTTCTACCAGGCGCTGGCCGCCATCAGCCCGGCAGGCAAGGTGCCGGTGCTGGTGGAGGACGACGGCTTCGTGGTCTGGGACAGCCTGGCCATCGCCGAGCATCTGGCCGAGCGGTATCCGGCGCTGCCGGTCTGGCCGCGCGAGGCACGCGACCGCAGCCGCGCCCGCAGCCTGTGCGCCGAGATGCATGCCGGCTTCGGCGCGCTGCGCAGCCTCTGCCCTATGAATATCGAGGCCGATCTGAAGGCCGTGGGGCAGCGCCTGCTGGCCAGCCCGGACAGCGCCGAACGGCTGGGCGGGGATCTGCAGCGCATCGCGACGATCTGGACCGAATGCCTGAGCCACTCGGGCGGGCCTTTCTTGTTCGGCGAGTTCGGCGCGATCGATGCCTTTTTCGCGCCGGTGGTGATGCGGGTGCACAGCTACGGCCTGCCTTTGCCGGAGGCCGCCCAGGCCTATGCGCAGCGGGTGCGCACGGCCCCCGGCGTGGCCGCCTGGATAGAGGACGCGCTGGCCGAGCAGGACTTCGTCGCCGACGACGAGCCCTACCGCAGCAGCCGCTGAGCCGGCCCCGCGTGATGGCGATGCAGATCTACAAAGTGGGCGGCGCGGTGCGCGATGCCTTGCTGGGCCGGCCGGTCAGCGATACCGATTGGGTGGTGGTGGGCGCCACGCCGCAGCAGTTGCTGGAGCTGGGCTACGAGGCGGTGGGCCAGGACTTTCCGGTCTTTCTGCATCCGCAGACCCATCAGGAGTACGCGCTGGCCCGCACCGAGCGCAAGACCGCGCCGGGCTACAAGGGCTTCGCCTTCCATGCCGCCCCCGAGGTGACGCTGGAGCAGGACCTGGCGCGCCGCGACCTGACCATCAATGCGATGGCCCAGGACGAGCAGGGGGCCCTCATCGACCCCTATGGCGGCCAGCGCGATCTGCAGCAGCGGGTGCTGCGCCATGTCTCGGTGGCCTTTGCCGAGGACCCGGTGCGCATCCTGCGCCTGGCGCGTTTCGCCGCCCGCTTCGAGGACTTCAGCGTCGCGCCCGAGACTCTGGAGCTGATGCGCCAGATGGTGGCCAAGGGCGAGGCCGATGCGCTGGTGGCCGAGCGGGTCTGGCAGGAGATCGCGCGCGGCCTGATGGAGGCCCGGCCCTCGCGCATGCTGGCCACGCTGCGCAGCTGCGGCGCGTTGGCACGCATCGCGCCCGAGCTGGAGCGGCTCTGGGGCGTGCCCCAGCCCGAGGCCCACCATCCCGAGATCGATACCGGCGCCCATATGCTGCTGGTGCTGGACGCCTGCGCCCGCCTGGGCGCGCCGCTGACGGTGCGCTTCGCCTGCCTCTGCCACGACCTGGGCAAGGGCCTGACCCGGCCCGAGCTGCTGCCCCGCCATATCGGGCATGAGGGCCGTGGCGTGCCGCTGGCCGAAGCCATCAGCCAGCGCTGGCGGGTGCCCAATGACTGCCGCGAGCTGGCCACGCTGATGGCCCGCGAGCACACCCATGTGCACCAGAGCGGCAGCTTCGGCCCCGAGGCCCGGCTGCGCCTGCTGGAACGCTGCGATGCCTGGCGCCGGCCCGAGCGCTTTCTAGAGCTGCTGCTGGCCTGCGAATGCGATGCCCGCGGCCGCCAGGGCCTGGAGCAGCGGCCTTACCCCCAGCGTGCGCGGCTGGCGCGCGATCTGGCCGCGGTCCAGGCCCTGGACCTGCAGGCCATCAGCAGCGCGGCCATCGCCGCCGGCCAGAGCGGCCCGGCCATAGGCCGGGCGGTGCAGGCCGCGCGGCTGGCGGCGCTGCAGGCCCTGGGCGACTGAGCGCGTCCGCTGCCGCGCGCGCGGCAGCGATCAGCGGGCGATGCTGTCGCTAGTCTCGGTATTGCTTCCGGCCTGGTACTGGTAGCCGCTCAGGCTGGCGCCAGTGACGGTGAAGACGAAGCTGCCGCTGCTGGCGCGGCTCTGGCCGGAGACGAAGCGCGCCACGCCATCGCTGCCGGTGACCGCTGTCACGCCGCTGCGTGCGGCCAGCCCGGTCCAGTTGCCGCTGACGCTGACGCCGGCCACCCCCTGGCCGCTGCCGTTGACCACCCGCACATCGGCGCTGGCACGCGCCTGGCCATTGCGGGCCACGTTCAGACTCATCGCGATATCGGCGATACGCATCGGCAGGATCACGACCGGCGCCTCCACCACCACGATCACCGCGCTGCCGCTGCTGAGGCCGGCGTTGTCGGTGACACGCAGCTGGGTGCTGTAGCTGCCGGGGCTGCTGAACACATGGCTGGCCGTGACGCCGCTGGCGCTGGCGCCATCGCCAAAGCTCCAGTCGTAGGCCACCAGACTGCCGTCCGGGTCGGCGGAGCCGGCGCCGCTGAAGCTGACGGCCAGCGGCGCGGTGCCGCGCAGCGTGGAGGCGCTGATCGCCGCGACCGGGCTGACACTGCCGGGCGTCGGGTATTGCAGGGACAGCGCATAAAAGCCCAGGCTGCCGTAGCCGCTGTAACCATCGGCCTTGGGATCGCCCTTGCCGCTGCCCTGCACCGCCAGATAGTAGGTGCCGCCCACCGGCAGCGTGACGCTGGCGCTGGCGTTGAGCGCGTCGGCAGGGTTGACGCTGGCCAGCACGGTGCCGGCGCTGTTGCGCAGCGTCAGCAAGGTGTCCAGATTGGCCGAGCGGCTGGACGGGCTGAGGCTGAAACTCAGCGTGCCGGCCGCGGCCGAGAAGGCGAACTGGTCCACATCGGCGGGCCGCTCGATCACGCCCTGGGCCAGCGACTGCGACTGGCCGCCGCTGGCCGTCATGCTCAGCACGGTGGCGGCGCCGGCGCTGTCGCCATGGTCGTCGGCGCGCAGCGGCAGGCCGTTGCTCTGCATCACCGCATAGTCGTCCTGCAGATTGTTGGCGCCCAGGTACTCGCCCTTGCTCCACTGCACCAGGTTCTTGCTGTAGCCCACACCCATGATGGGTGCCCAGCTGGTGGCGCCGCTGCCGTGGCCGGCGTAGTAACCGCTGCTGGCATTGCCGTCGTGGTTGAGGCCCATATTGTGGCCGGCCTCGTGCGAGGCGGCCTCGGCGATGTTCTTCTCGCTGCTGGCCAGCGCGTCGTAGAACACCAGCGCGGGCTTGTAGTAGTCGCTGGTGTCGTCGAACACGCCCAGATAGGCCACGCCGCCGCAGCTGCAGCTGTAGACGCCGGCACGCTTGGTGATCAGCACCGTGGTGCCGAACACCGTGTCGGCACTGCCGCTGCGCGTCAGGCGCTCGGGCGGTGGCGCCTCGGTCGTCACGTTCACGTCGAAGCCGGCGAAGTCCTCGGCCACCCGCTGCCAGATGTGCTGGATGCGCTGCAGCTCGGTGCTGGAAAAGCCGGTGGGCACGCCGTCCAGATCGAAGGGCGGCGCAACGATGCTGCCACCGCTGCTGTTCCAGGCGGTGCCGCTGAGGGTGGCACCCTTGAAGTTCAGATAGACGGTGCGGGAGGCATCGGGCTTGCTGTGCAGCAAAAAGGTCTGCTCCAGCGGCCGCAGCTGGCCGTCCAGCACAGCCGGCGCATCGCCCCCCAGCGCGCCCTCGATCTCGTCGATGAAGAAGACCCGGCCGCGCGGGTCGACCCGCATGCGCCGGTCGCTGCGCAGCAGGCCGCGCAGCTCGTCGGCCGATTTGCCGTAGTGCGCGGCCACCGCCGGCAGATTGCTGCCCAGCAGATCGATGGCGCGCTGACCGGCGGCGGCCTTGTCGGGCAGTTGCAGGCTGGGAAAGGCCGGCTTGGCACGGTGCGGCACCTGGGCGGGCGGCGCGGCCTGCGCAGCGGCCAGCCCTGTGACGAGGGCCAGGGAGGCAAGGTACTTCATGGAGGGCTCCTGATGCGGGCAGCGCAGCTTGAGCCGCCATGGTAGGCAGCTGCCGCCGCGGCAGCGAGCCCTCTTACCGCTGCTTACCCACCTGGCTACAAGGTATGCGAGCGGTCGCCGCCCGCGAAGCCCAGCGCCTCGAAGGCCGGGCTGCCGGCCGCGGCAAAGCCGATCACCTTGAACAGCTCGCCCATCTCGTGCTCCTGGATCAGCTTGTGCGCCATGCTGCGCGTGGGCAGATCGGCGGCGGCCAGCAGCTCGACCAGGCCGCAGTTGATCAGGAAATGGGCCTGGCTGGTATAGCCCAGCACGCTCATGCCGGCCTCCTGGCCGGCCAGCGCGATACCGGTGAAGTTGATATGGGCGGTGATGTCCTTCTCGCCCACCTGGCGCAGCGGATCGGGATCGGCGCGATGCTGGTGGTGGCAGATCAAGGTGCCCATATGGCGTTGCGGGTGGTAGTACTCGCCCTCCGGAAAGCCGTAGTCCAGCAGGAAGAGCGCCCCGCGGACGAGGCGCTGGGCCAGCGTGCGCACAAAGGCCTCGCCCTGGGCATGCAGCTCGCTCAGATAGCCAGGTCCGTAGACGCGCGGCAGCGCATCGGTCTGCGGCGGCCGCAGTGCGCTGGGCCGGTCGGACCAGGCGAAGGCCGCGGCGGTAGCATCCCAGACCACGCCGCGCTCGGCCCAGGCGCTGCCGTCGAAATGGATCAGCTGCACCGGCATCGCGTCCAGCACCTCGTTGCCGAGCACCACGCCCTCCATGCGCTCGGGCAGCGCATCCAGCCATTGCACCCGCTCGCCCCAGGCGGCCAGGCGCTCGGCCTGGCGGGCGCGCAGCGTGCCCGACAGATCGATGATGCGGTAACTCAACAATGGCGCGTCTGACCGATCCAGCGCGGTGAGCAGCTGCTCGGCGAGCGCGCCGGAACCGGCGCCGAACTCGTAAACCGTAGCGGTGCCGGTGGCGGCCAGCGCCTGCGCGACCTGAGCGGCCAGTGCGCGGCCGAACAGCGGCGAGAGCTCGGGCGCGGTGACGAAGTCGGAGCCATCGGCAGGCAGGGCGCCGAACTTCTGCCGCGCGTTGCTGTAGTAGCCCAGACCCGGCGCATAAAGGGCCAGCGCCATGAAGCGCTCAAAGCCCAGCCAGCCGCCGGCGGCGGCGATCTCGGCCCGGATCAGGGCCTGCAGGGGGCTGGTGGCGGTGTGGTTCGGCAGGGGCGCAGGCGTCATCGCGCCATTGTAGGAAGGCGCTCGCTGAGCCAGCGCTCGAAGTCGGCGGCCGACAGCGGCGGGCCGATCAGCTCGCCCTGCAACTCGTCCACCCCCCAGCCCGCCAGCAGCTCGCGCTGGGCATCGCTGCGCACGCCCTCGGCCGCCACCGCCAGGCCCAGGCCCGAGGCCATCTGCACGATGGCCCGGGTGATGGCCAGCGCGCCGGCATCGCCCGGCAGCTTGGCGACAAAGCCCTGGTCGATCTTGAGCTTGTCCAGCGGCAGCTGGGTCAGATGGGCCAGCGAGGTGTAGCCGGTGCCGAAATCGTCCACCGAGATCGACAGGCCCAGCGCGCGCAGGCTGGCCAGCGTGGCCGGGGCGGTCAGCACATCGTCCATCAGCATGCGCTCGGTCAGCTCCAGCTCCAGCCAGTCGCCCGGGATCTTGGCCTCGCGCAGCACCGCGGCCACCGTGTCGGCGAAGCTGTCGAGACGGAACTGCATGGCCGAGAGATTGACCGCAATGCGCACCGGCGCGACGCCGCTCTCATGCCACAGCCGCGACTGGCGTGCAGCCTCGCGCATCACCCATTCGCCCAGCGGCACCATCAGGCGGTGGCGTTCGGCCACATCGATGAAGGCCTCGGGACTCAGCAGGCCGCGCTGCGGGTGCTGCCAGCGCAGCAGGGCCTCGGCGCCGACCAGGCGACCGTCGGCGGCCCCGATCTGCGGCTGGTAGTAGAGGCGGAACTGGTCATGGGTCAGGGCCTCGGCCAGCTCGGCCTCCAGCACCAGCTCGGCATAGGCGCGGCTGGCCAGCTGGGGCTCGAAGAACTGGTAGTTGGCCCGGCCCTTGGACTTGGCCAGATACATCGCGGTATCGGCATGCTGGATCAGCTCGGCGGCGTCGGCCCCATGCTCGGGGAACATGGCCACGCCGATCGAGGGCGTGACGCTGAGCTCGCGGCCATCGGCCTGCACCGGCACCTCAACCACCGCCAGCAGCGCCTGCAGCACCACCTGCACGTCCTCGCGGCCGCGCACATCCTGCAAGAGCACGACGAATTCGTCGCCGCCGAAGCGTCCGACCAGATCGGTGCTGCGCAGGCAGCCGCTGATGCGCTCGGCCACCGTGGTCAGCACCTTGTCTCCTTCCAGATGGCCCAGCGAGTCATTGACCCGCTTGAAGTTGTCCAGGTCGATGAACAGCAGGGCCAGCGGCTGCTGCTGGCGCGCCGCCTGCAGCAGGGCCGGCTGCAGGCGCTCCATGAAGGCGGCGCGGTTGAGCAGCTGGGTCAGCGCGTCGTGCTGGGCCAGGTGGTGGATGCGCGCCTGGGCGCTGAGCCGGTCGCGGATGTCGCGCACGATGGTCATGCGCAGGCGCTCGCCCTGGCGGTCCAGCGTGCGCACGATGAACTCCACCGGGATGCGCGTGCCGTTCTTGTGCACGATGGCGGTCTCGTAGCGGGTCTCGCGACGCTCCTGCATCACCTGCATCACCTTGGGCAGCTCGTCCTCGGGGATGAAGGACAGGGCCTGGCGCCCCACCATCTCCTCCAGCGTGTAGCCGACCAGGGCACACAGCGGCGGGTTCACATCGGTGACCACGCCATCGCTGTGGAACAGGATGCCCTCCACCGTGGCCTGCATGAACTTGTCCAGGCGCTGCTCGGACTCGCGCGCCTGCGCCTCGGCCAGGCGGTGCTTGCTGATGTCGTGGATCAGCACGAAGCTGGACAGCGGCTGGCCCTGGGCGTCGAGGTGCGGCACCAGGCTCACCTCGATCCAGCGCGGCTGGCCGTCGGCCCCCGGCAGCTTGCGCTCGTAGGTGACCGCCACATGGTCGCGCAGCACCCGCTCCACATGCGGCTGTATCTGGGCCGTGGCCTCCGGGCCTATCACCTCGCCGAAGGTGCGGCCCAGGATCTGGGCCTCGCTGAGGCCGAAGCTCTGCGCATACTGGCGGTTGGCGAACAGGCAGCGGTGGTCGCGCGCATCGTAGATCGCGATCAGCGCCGGCACATGATCGGCCAGCAGGCGGAACTGCCCCGCCTGCTCGGCGGCCTGGCGTTCGGCCTGCTTGCTCTGGCTCAGGTCCACCCAGACGGTGATATGGGCATGCTGCGCCGCATCCCAGCGTGCCTGGCAGCCCAGCCAGGCCGGACTCAGCCCGGCGGCGCAGCGCAGCGCCAGCTCGAAATCCTGCGGTCGGGCCAGCGCCGCCAGCAGGGCCTCACGAGCCTCGGGCGCCAAGCCCTGCCAGCCGGGCGCCAGCGCCGGCAGCTCGGCATAGCGCCGGTTGGCGCAGCGCAGACGCCCCTGCGAATCCAGCGCCGCCACCGGGCAGGGCAGCGACTCCCAGTCAGCGGGGGCCGCAGCGCTCATGACAGGCACTCCTCGACGCGGGGCAGGGGGCGGCTCATCGTTTCAGGTCTTGCCTTCCAGGGTGTCCAGGGCCAGGCACAGATCGTCCCAGGCACGCGCCTTGTCCGCCAGATTGCGCAGCAGATAGGCCGGGTGGTAGGTGACGATCAGCGGCACGCCCTGGTACTGATGCACCCGCCCGCGCAGCCGGCCGATAGGCTCGCTGCTCTTCAGCAGGGACTGCACCGCGAAGCGGCCCATGGCCAGGATGATGCGGGGCTGGACCAGCGCGATCTGGCGGTCCAGAAAGGGTGCGCAGCGCGCCAGTTCCTCGGGCTCGGGATTGCGGTTGCGCGGCGGCCGGCACTTCAGCGTGTTGGCGATGAAGACCCGGGTGGCAGGCGGCCCCTCGGCGCGCCCCAGGCCAATGGCGCGCAGCATGCTGTCCAGCAGCTTGCCGGCGGGGCCCACAAAGGGCTCGCCCTGCTGGTCCTCCTGCTCGCCCGGCGCCTCGCCGACGATCATCCAGTGGGCACGCTGATGACCCACGCCGAAGACCGTCTGGCGCCGGCTCTCGCACAGGCCGCAGGCGCGGCAGGCACCGACCGCGGCGCGCAGTGCGGGCCAGTCCATGGTCTGCACCGCAGCGGCATCCTGGCCGGGACCTTGCGGCAGTTGCAGCTGGCTGGCCGCCGGCCGTGCCAGTGGTGCTTCCGGCGCTGGCGCCGGCACCGCTGCGGGCGCGCCAGGCGCCGCCGCTGCGGCCGGCGGCAGCCCGCCGGCATCATCGGCGCCTGCCGGCGCCTGCCAGACCTTCAGGCCCATGGCCTCCAGCATCGCGCGCTGGCGCGGATCCCAGCTCATGCCGGCAGGCCTCCATCCAGGTCCAGACTCATCAGCACCGCATCCTCGCGCTGGCCGTCCGCCGCCGGGTAGTAGGCGCGGCGCAGCCCGACCTCGGCAAAGCCGTAGCGCAGATAGACCTGGCGGGCGCGCGCATTGCTCTGCCGCACCTCCAGCCAGATCTGGCCGCAGCCGCGCTCGCGGGCACTGCGGCCCAGCGCGTCGAGCAGGGCCCGTGCATGGCCCCGTCCCTGCTGGGACGGCGCCACCGTGATGTTCAGCAGATGCATCTCGCCGACGCCCTGCATCGCCAGGTAATAAGCTTGCAGCCGGCCCGCGGCATCGCGCAACACCCGGGCCTCATAGCCGGCCGCCAGCGAGTCGACGAAATTGCCGCGCGACCAGGGATGCGGATAGGCCTGCTGCTCGATCGCCAGCACCTCGCCCAGATCCGCCAGCGCCATGGCCTGCAGCCCCGGCTGGGGCTGGCTGCGCGGCATCAGCCACTGGGCACTCATGCGTCGGAGGCCGCGGCCGGCACCGCCGCGCGGGCCGCCTCGCGCTCGGCGGTGGTCAGCGCCACCTTGTCACGCACATAGACCGGCTGGGCCTGGTCGGGCGCGAGCAGCGCGCCACGCGCCCAGGCCTGCTCGGCCAGCGCCGCCAGCGCGCTGCCGCGCCGCCGGCTCTCGGGCCAGCGCCGCTGGCCGCAGCCAGCCAGGGCCGGGAACAGCGCCAGCGCCGAGCCGCACAGGGCTGCCGGCGGGGCCTCAGCCCAGCGCTGCAGCAAGGCCTCGGGGCGGTACAGCGCCGGCGCCGACAGCGGCACCCAGGCCGCGGACTGCCAGCGATAGGCAGCGGCATAGATCTCGTCCATGCGGGCATCCATCGCGACCCAGATCTCGGCCGACTCGGGCTCGCCGGCCGCCAGCGCCTGCTGGCGCGCGTCCTCGGCCACCAACATCAGGCTGTCGATGGCCAGCACCGGCTTGCCGGCACCGAAGGCCAGGCCCTGGGCCACCGCACAGGCGGTGCGCAGCCCGGTGAAGGCGCCGGGGCCCTGGCCGAAGGCGATTGCATCGACATCGGCCAGGCGCTGGCTGGCCTCGGCCAGCAAAGCCTGCAGCTGAGGCACCATCAGCTCGGACGCCTGGGCGCCGCCGGCGAGCTCGACGCTGCGCCGCTGACCGGCGGCCGGGCCGCTCAGGGCAAGCGTCATCGTCTCGGTGGAACTGTCCAGGGCCAGCAGCAAAGTCATGGGGCGAGTGTAGCCGTGCGATCATCGCCGCATGCCCTGCCCTCCCCCTCGAATGGCGGTCTGTTCGCTGCTGCTGGCCGGTGCCGCGGCCCTGGCGCAGACCGCGCCCGACCCCGCATCAAACCCCCTGCCCATTCCGGTCCAGCAGGCCCTGCGCCAGGCCGATATTCCGCCCGAGGCGCTGGCCGTCTATATCGCGCCGCTGGACGCCGGCCAGCCCCGGCTGGCCTGGCAGGCGCAACGGCCGATGAACCCGGCCTCGCTGTTCAAGCTGGCGACCAGCCTGGCCGCCTTGGAGCTGTTGGGGCCCCAGCATGTCTGGCGCACCCCGGTGTGGCTGCAGGGTACGCTGGACCGCGACAGCGGCGAGCTGCAGGGCGATCTGCTGATCAAGGGTGTCGGCGACCCCAAGCTGGTGCAGGAACGCGTCTGGCTGCTGCTGCAGCGGGTGCGTCAGCTGGGCGTGCGCAGCATCCGCGGCGACATCGTGCTGGACAACAGCCTCTATGTGCCCAGCGACAGCGACCCGGCCGATTTCGACGGCGAGCCCTGGCGGCCCGGCAATGCCCAACCCGAGGCCCTGCTGCTGAACTTCAAGAGCCAGATCCTGCAGTTCCGGCCCGACCCGGCCCGCCGCCTGGCCTGGGTGGACAGCGATCTGCCGCTGCCGCTCGCCCAGACCTCGGTGCCGCTGGCCGCCGGCCCCTGCGGCGACTGGCGCGGCCAGCTCAAGCTGCAGTGGCGCGCCGGCGAGGCGCTGCAGTTCGGCGGCAGCTATCCGGCCAGCTGCGGCGAGCAGCGCTGGCCGCTGGCCGACCCGCAGCCCTCCAGCTTCAATGCCCGGCTGATCCAGGCCCTGTGGCAGGGCAGCGGCGGTACGCTGCAGGGCCGGGTGCGCCCCGGCCTGGCGCCCGCCACCGCGCCCAGCCTCTGGTTCGATTCGCCGCCGCTGGCCGAGCTGCTGCGCGACATCAACAAGCACAGCTCCAATCTGATGGCCGAGATGCTGATGCTGGCGCTGGCGACTGCACCGGGCCAGACCGGCCCGGTCGATGCTGCGGCCGGACGCGCGGCCCTAAGGGCCTGGCTGAAGGCCCGGCTGGGCAGCGAGGATTTCGTGGTGGAGCGCGGCTCCGGGCTGTCGCGGCTGAACCGGCTCAGCGCGGCCCAGCTGGCGCTGCTGCTGCGCCAGGGCTTCGAGGCGCCGCTGATGCCGGAGTTCCTGGCCTCGCTGCCACTGGCCGGTGTCGATGGCACGCTGGCCCGGGCGCGCCTGGGCCCGGTGCAGGGCCGCGCCCATCTGAAGACAGGCACCTTACGCGATGCCGCTGCGCTGGCCGGTTATGTGCTGGGCGCCGATGGCCGCCGCCATGTGCTGGTGGCCATCATCAACCACCCGCGCGCGCCCGCCGGACGGGCGGCGCTGGAGGCCCTGGTGCGCTGGGCGGCACAGCCGCCGCTCGGCGCGGAGTGAAGCGTCGAGTACGAGCTCAGAACGGCAGGCTGAGCGCCCGGCCCTGGGCCAGCGTACCCAGCTGCGACTGGGCGATGGCGCCCAGCACCCGATCGGTGGCCCACAGCCATTTGCCGGCGCTGGCGCCCTCGACCAGGGTCTTCTCGCTGCATTCCGGCAGCGCCACGGTGCTGGCACAGGCGGCGCTGGTGACATTGGAATAGCCGTAAAGCTCGAAGCGCTCGACGATGTCCTCGATGCGCTCGTCGAACAGGATCAGGCCCTGCTGGCGGCCATCATTGGTCAGCTTCAGCACGATCTGCTTGTTGAAGGCGGCCGTCATCGCGGTCAGCAACTGGATCCGGCTGGGCGTGCCCGGCTTGTCGGCGTTCTCCTTGATCGCAAACGGCGAGTAGCCGAGATTGGGCAGGGTCGCGGCAATCACGCGCCCGCCGGCATTGGCGATGCGGTTGATCTGGTCGGCATAGGCGGCGCCGCGCTCCGAGGCCATCGCGACCAGCGTGTCCTGCTGCAGCGCCGGGAACTGGGCATAGAGCTCCAGCATGTCGTTGGCGCCGGCCAGCACCGTCACCAGGGTCTTGTCGTCGAAGCTGCCGGTGGCCAGATGCGCATCGATCTGGGCCTTCAGCCCGGCCACGGTGGCGCCGGACTGGGCGTAGATCTTGCCGGTGGGCGCCGCCACATTGTTCGGATTGCACTCGGCGAAGACCAGGCTGAAGGTGGCGGCCACGGTCTGTATCCACAGCGGGTTGTTGTCGCACTTCAGCGCGCCGGTGGTGGCATCCACCGCATTGATCGAGTATTTCTTGCCGGCGCTGGTCAGCACGCTCATCTCGTCGCCGAAGGCCAGGATGCGGGTGGGGGCGAAGGGCTCGATCTGTTCGGCACCGCCACCGCAGGCGGTCAGCGCCGCCAGCGCCACCGCGGCCAGCCATGCCCGGCCGCGCGCGCGCCCTGCCGTCTTCTTCACCACCGTCTTCAACACTCCGGGCATAGCAAACCTAAGTCAATAGTTTCAAGGCTGGAAGGCCGCCGCGGCACGCGACAGCCGGTCTCGCACACCGTCCCAGGCCTCGTCCGCCGGGGGGGCTTCGATCCAGATTTCTTTGGCGCCGGCCGCGTCCAGATCGCGCAGCACGGCAAACAGCTCATGAGCCGCCGCCCTTGCGTCCTGCGGCATCGCATGTCGCAGCAGCACGCCGGCCGGCGGGCTCAGCGTCCGCGAATATACCGCCAGGCCCTGGGGCAGGCTGTTCGTCAGGGCAGCCTGCAGCGCCGCCGCCGGCAGCAGGCGCACCACCGCCCGCGGCGCGTAATGGGCCGCCAGCGTGCCGCTGGCGCGCGGCGCCTGCGCGTCGGGCGCCAGCAGCGGCTCGCCGGCCGCGGCCGCGATCTGGGCCGGCGTCAGCACGCCGGGACGCAGCAGCACAGGGTGGGTGCGGCTGCAGTCGACGATGCTGGACTCGATGCCGACCTCGCATTCGCCGCCATCCAGCACCAGCAGGTCGACGTCAAACTCGGCCTGCACATGCTCGGCCCGGGTCGGGCTGACCTTGCCGAAGCGGTTGGCGCTGGGCGCGGCCACGCCGATCACGCCCAGCTTGCGCGCCTCGACCAGCAGCGCGCGGGCGACCGGATGGGCCGGGCAGCGCAGGCCTATGCTCAGCTGCCCGCCGGCCGCTGCCGCCCCCATATCGGGCGCGCGCGGCACGATCACCGTCAGCGGCCCCGGCCAGAACGCCGCCATCAGGCGGCGTGCCACCTCGGGCAGCTGGCTGGCGTAGCGGCGGGCATCGGCCTCGTCCAGCACATGGACGATCAGCGGATGGTCGCTGGGCCGGCCCTTGGCGGCGAAGATCTTGACGACCGCCGCATCGCTATCGGCCCGTGCCGCCAGGCCGTAGACGGTCTCGGTGGGCAGGCCCAGCAGTTCGCCGGCCGCCAGTGCGGCGGCGGCCTGGGCGATGGCGGCGGGGTCCTGGCCGTTCAGCAGCATGGCCACCCTAGCAGGCGCTCGGCAGGCCGAGCAAGGCGGCCGCCCGGGCGGCGGTGGCACGCGCGCCCTCGGCACTGGCCGCAGTGATGTTCAGATGCCCCATCTTGCGGCCCGGCCGGGCGCTGGCCTTGCCGTACAGATGCAGATGGGTGCCCGGCAGTGCCAGCACCGCGGCCCAGTCGGGGGCGCACTCGATACCTGCGGCTTGACCCCCTAGGGGGGCCGCCTGCGTACCCGCAGGCGAGGGGTCGGCAGCAAACCAGAGATCGCCCAGCAGGTTCAGCATCACCGTGGGCGAATGCAGGCGCGGCACGCTCAGCGGCAGGCCGGCCAGCGCACGGACCTGCAGCTCGAATTGCGAAACATCGCAGGCATTCATCGTGTAGTGGCCGGAGTTGTGCGGGCGCGGCGCCATCTCGTTGACCACCAGCGAGCCGTCCTGCAGCACGAAGAACTCGATGCACAGCACGCCCACATAGCCCAGCTCGGCCGCGATGCGCTCGGCGGCCTCGCCGGCCTGCTGCTGCAGCGCCACGCTCACGTCCGGTGCCGGCACCTCGGTGACGGCCAAGATGCCGTCGCGGTGCAGGTTCTGCTGCACCGGGAAGCGCACGCTGCGGCCGTCGCGGCCGCGCGCCACCAGCACCGAGAGCTCCAGCTGCAGCGGCAGCATCTGCTCCAGCACGCAGCGGCTGCGCTGCATCTGCTCCCAGGCCTGGGCCAGCTCGGCGCGGGTCTTGACGCGGATCTGGCCCTTGCCGTCGTAGCCCAGGCGGGCGGTCTTCAGGATGCCCGGCAGCAGGGCCGCATCGACCGCGGCCAGATCGGCCGCGCTGGCGATCACCGCATAGGGCGCGCAGGCCACGCCGGCGGCGCGGAAATGCGCCTTCTCGTCGGCACGGTCCTGGCAGATCGCCACGCAGCCGGCCGCCGGGGCCACCGGGCGCTGGCGGGCCAGTTGCTCCAGGGCCTGGGCCGGCACGTTCTCGAACTCGGTGGTGATCGCGTCGCAGACCGCGGCCAGCCGGGCCAGGCCGGCGGCATCCAGATAGTCGGCACGGATGTGCTCGTGGGCCACCGCGCCGGCCGGGCTGTCGGCATCGGGGTCCAGCACCACGGTGCGGTAACCCAGGCTTTGCGCGGCATGGACGAACATGCGGCCTAGCTGGCCGCCGCCCATCACACCCAGGGTCGCACCAGGCAGCAGGGGCTTGTCCATCAGATCAGATCCTTGCTCATGCCACGGGCCAGCTCGGTCTGGCGCGCGCGATAGCTGGCCAGCTTGTCGCGCAGCTGCGCATCCTCGCGGGCCAGCAGCGCGATCGCGAACAGCGCCGCATTGCCGGCGCCGGCCGTGCCGATCGCAAAGGTGGCGACCGGTATGCCCTTGGGCATCTGCACGATGGAATGCAGCGAATCGACGCCCTGCAGATGGCGGCTGGCCACCGGCACGCCCAGCACCGGCACCAGGGTCTTGGCCGCCAGCATGCCCGGCAGATGGGCTGCGCCGCCGGCACCGGCGATGATGGCGCGCAGGCCGCGGCCCTCGGCCGCTTCTGCGTAGGCGAACATCTCGTCCGGCATGCGGTGGGCGGAGACCACCTGGGCCTCGAAAGCGACACCGAACTCGGAGAGAATGACCGTGGCGTGCTTCATGGTCTCCCAGTCACTGCTGGAGCCCATCACCACGCCAATGAGGGGAGTGGCGTTCTGCGCTTGCTGCACGACTCGCTCCATAGGCTGGAAAACCTTGAATTGTAGGCGGGCGCCACCAGCTCCCCTTGAATCACCCCCAGGCACACCATGATCGACATCACCATTCAGAACTTCGAAACCGAGCTGCTGCAGGCCTCGACGCAGCGCCCCGTGCTGCTGGACATCTGGGCGCCCTGGTGCGGCCCCTGCAAAAGCCTGGGGCCGGTGCTGGAAAAGCTGGAGACGGCCTATGCCGGCCGCTTCACGCTGGCCAAGCTCAACAGCGACGAGCAGCCCGAGATCGCCAGCCAGCTGAGCCAGGCCTTCGGCGTGCGCTCCATCCCCTTTTGCGTGATGTTCGTCGGCGGCCAGCCGGTGGACGGCTTTGTCGGCGCCATCCCCGAGGCCCAGATCCGCGAGTTCCTCGACAAGCATGTGCCCAGCGGCGAGATGCTGGAGGCCGAGGAGGAGCTGGCCGAGGCCGAGGACCTGATGGCCGAGGGCGATCTGGAATCGGCCCTGGCCAAGCTGCAGCAGGCGGTAGCCACCGATCCGAACAACGAGCAGGCCCGCTTCGACTACATCAAGGCCCTGCTGGAGCTGGGTCTGCTGAACGAGGCGCGCGAGGCCTTCGCCCCGGTGGCGGCCCAGGCGGCCGACACGCTGACCCCGCATGCCCGCTTCGCCGCTCTGGGCCAGTGGCTCAAGGCCTGCGAGCTGGCCGCCCGCACCGCGGCGCCCGATGTGGCGGCGCTGCAGACCGCCATCGCCGCCAACAAGCGCGACTTCGATGCGCGCTACACGCTGGCCCAGCTGCACCTGGCTGGCCAGGGTTTCACCGGCGCGATGGACGAGCTGCTGGAAATCATCATGCGCGACAAGAGCTGGAACGGCGAGGCCGCGCGCAAGCTCTATGTGGCCATCCTGGAGCTGATGAGCAAGCCTGCGCCCAAGGCCCAGGCCGCAGAGGCCAAGAGCACGCTGGAGATCGCCGGCAAGACGGCCGCCGCGCCCAGCGATCCGCTGCTGGACCAGTACCGCCGCAAGCTGAGCATGGCCCTGTTCTGACTGCCGCCTCAGGCCGGCCGGCCCAGGCCGGCGGCCTGTATGCGCTCGGCCCACATGGCCTGCTGGGCCGCGAAATCGGCCCAGTCGCGCTGGGCCTGCTGGGCATGGCGCTGGGCGGCAGTCGCATCGCCCAAGGCCCCATAGATCTGCGACAGACGGCTGTGGGTGGCCGCACGGTCATCGACATCACAGCGCGGGTCGATCTCGGCCTCGGCCTCGCGGGCCTGCTGCAAGGCATGTTCGCGCTGGCCCAGCTGCACCCGGCACCAGGCCATATCGGCCAGCAGGCTGCTGCTGAGCCGGGCCAGGCCCTTGGCCATGGCCTGCGGCAGGTATTGCTCGTAGAGCTGGCAGGCCTGGGCAAACTCACCCTGCATCACCAGCACCTGGGCGCGCAACACCGGCGTCAGCTCACCCATCGCCGAGCCGCCCACCGCGGCATCGTAGTGGCGCACCGAGTCGGCCCCAAGCAGCAGCTCAGGCCGCGGTCGCGTCGGATAGGCCAGGCTCTCATGGCGCATCTGGGCGGTGCGCATCTCGGCCATGTTGTACATCAGGGCCGAGAGCGTCGCGTCGTCACCCTCTTCGCTGGCATGGCGACGGGCCTGGCCGTACCAGGCCTGGGCCAGCTCCCAGCGGTCGGCGAAATGCAGGGCCAGGCCCAGCGCGATCGACAAGCGGGCCAGCGCCCCGTGATGCTCGGGCTCGGCCACCGCCAGGCAGGCCTGGGCATGCTCGGTGAGGCTCAGCACGTCATGGCCCACATAGGCCAGATGGGCCAGCCAGGCCGAGGCCAGGGCCTGCACCTCGCGCTGCCCCACCGCGGCCGCCACCGCCTGCGCGCGCAGGATCTTGTCGCGTGCGGCGGCCCCGAAATCGGTGAAATAGCTCATCAGCCCTTCGGCCAGATGCAGCCAGGCCCCCAGTTGCGGATGCGGGTGCTGGAAGGCGAACTGGTGCAGCGCGGTCAGCTGTTCGCGCGCCGCATTGAGCTGGCCGTGACGGGCCAGCAGCATCGCGCGCTGGGCACGCAGGCAGGCCGCCTCGGTCTGGGTCGGGGCGGTCGCGATGCCCTTGTCCAGCCGCGCCATCAGCCGCGAGCGGATCAGCGGGGCGGCTTGGGTCGGGCTGGCCATGGCGCGGGGCGACTCAGCGCGTCAGGCGCTCGAGCGCCTCGCGATACTTGGCGGCGGTCTTCTCGATGACTTCAGCCGGCAGGGCCGGTGCCGGGGCGGTCTTGCCCCAGGGCTGGCCGTCGACCTGGGCCTGCTCCAGCCAATCGCGCAGGAACTGCTTGTCGTAGCTGGGCGGGTTGGCGCCGACCGCATAGCTCTCGGCCGGCCAGTAGCGCGAGGAATCGGGCGTCAGCACCTCGTCCATCAGCGTCAGCGTGCCGTCGGCGTCCAGGCCGAACTCGAACTTGGTGTCGGCGATGATGATGCCCTTGGTCAGCGCGAAGTCGGCGGCACGCTGGTAGAGCTGGATCGAGATGTCGCGCACCCGTTCGGCCAGTTCGCGGCCGATGATGGCGACGCAGCGCTCGAAGTCGATGTTCTCGTCGTGATCGCCCATCTCGGCCTTGGTGGCCGGGGTGAAGATGGGCGCCGGCAGCTTGGAGGCGTTCTGCAGCCCGGCCGGCAGCGCGACGCCGCAGACCCGGCCGCTGGTCTTGTACTCGGCCCAGCCGCTGCCCGCCAGATAGCCGCGCACCACCGCCTCGATCGGCAGGGGCTTCAGGCGCTTGACCAGCATCGCGCGATCCCTGACCTGGGCCTGCTCGGCCTCGCTGACCACCGACAGCGGATCCTCGCCGGTCAGGTGGTTGGGCACGATGTCGCCGAGCTTGGCGAACCAGAACAGCGCCATGCGCGTCAGCAGCGCGCCCTTGCCCGGAATCGGCTCGCCCATGATGACGTCGAAGGCCGAGATGCGGTCCGAGGCGATCATCAGGATGCGATCGCTGCCCACCGCATAGTTCTCCCGCACCTTGCCACGGGCGATCAGGGGGAGCGAGGTCAGCGAGGATTGGAGCAGGGCAGCAGTCATGGGAGTTTCCATTCGGGGTGCGTGATTCTAGGCCGGCTCGCCATGGAAAAGGCCCGCCGGAGCGGGCCTTGCCTGCGGGCGCAGCGCGGGTTTACTGCACCACTTGATTCAGCTCACCGCGGGCATAGGCGGCAGCGGTATCGACCAGGCTGCGCGCCTTGATCTTGCCGGCCTGGCCCTCGCAGCCGAACTCGATATAGCGCTGCTTGCAGACGGCCTGGGCCGCGGCGCGGGCCGGCTTGAGCCATTCGCGGGCGTCGAACTTGTCGGGGTTCTCGGCGAGGAACTTGCGCACCGCGCCGGTCATCGCCAGGCGGATATCGGTGTCGATATTGATCTTGCGCACGCCGAACTTGATGGCTTCCTGGATCTCCTCGACCGGCACGCCGTAGGTCTCCTTCATCTGGCCGCCGTACTGGTTGATGATGGCCAGCAGTTCCTGCGGCACGCTGGACGAGCCGTGCATCACCAGATGGGTGTTGGGAATGCGGGCGTGGATTTCCTTGACCCGGCTGATGGCCAGGATGTCGCCGGTGGGCTTGCGGCTGAACTTGTAGGCGCCATGGCTGGTGCCGATGGCAATGGCCAGCGCGTCCAGGCCGGTGGCCTTGACGAACTGGGCCGCCTCCTCGGGATCGGTCAGCAGGGCCGAGTGGTCCAGCTTGCCCTCGGCGCCGATGCCGTCTTCCTCGCCGGCCATGCCGGTTTCCAGCGAGCCCAGGCAGCCCAGCTCACCCTCGACCGTGACGCCGACGCGGTGCGCCAGCTCGACGACGCGCCGGGTCACATCGACGTTGTAGGCGAAGTCTGCCGGGGTCTTGCCGTCCTCGCGCAGCGAGCCGTCCATCATCACCGAGCTGAAGCCCAGATCGATCGCGCCCTGGCAGATCGCCGGGCTCTGGCCATGGTCCTGGTGCATCACCACCGGGATGTGCGGATAGGCCTCGACGGCCGCCTGCACCAGATGCTTGATGAAGCTCTCGCCAGCATACTTCCGGGCACCGGCCGAGGCCTGCAGGATCACCGGCGCGCCCACCTCGTCGGCCGCGGCCATCACGGCCTGCACCTGCTCCAGATTGTTGACGTTGAAGGCCGGAATGCCATAGCCGCATTCGGCGGCGTGGTCCAGCAGCTGGCGCATAGAGACGAGTGCCATGAAGATCCCCAGATGGTTGAAAAACCTGCGGGCGCAGCCGGCCGCCGGGAGGCGGTAACCGCGCCGTAACTGGCCACGATTCTAGCGGCGCCCCCTGGCCGCACCCAGCCCCGCCACGCCCCTCGATCAAGGTGCTGAGTGATGGGGATCAGCGGTGGGTGCACCGGCAACCGAGGGCAAGCTCGCTTGCGGCGATGCGGCCACCCGCTTAGGGTTGCGCCAGCCCCAAAACCCGCCAAAATGCCCATGGTCAGACTCTCGCTCGATCAGATGACGCTGTGGATCACCGCAGCCGCCCGCGAGCATTCGCTGGACCTGGCCGACCATGTGGTGGAGCGCACCGGCGCCAGCCGCCGTGCCGCGCTGTCGGCGCTGCGCCGGCTCGCTGCCGCGGGCTGGCTGAGCCGCAGCGGCAGCAGCCAGCGGCCGCTGCATGCGCCCGGGGTGCTGCGCCAGGTGGCGCGCAGCTACACGCTCTACGGCCTGCAGGAGGACCTGCCCTGGCAGCGGGATTTCGCGCCCAACTTCGACCTACCCCGGCATGTGGGGCGCATGATCCAGCACGGCTTCACCGAGCTGCTCAACAACGCGATCGATCACAGCGGCGGCAGCAGCGTGACCGTCTCGCTGCGCCAGACGCCCAGCCATGTGCAGCTGCTGGTCTCGGACGACGGTTGCGGCGTGTTCGACAAGATCTGCAGCGCCTTCGATATCGCCGACGCCCAGCATGCGATGCTGGAGCTGAGCAAGGGCAGGCTAACCAGCCAGCCGCAGATGCACACCGGCCGCGGCCTGTTCTTTAGCGCCCAACTGGCCGATGTGTTCGACATCCATGCCAACAACACCGCCTACCAGCGCCGTGCCTGGGAGGCCGGCGGCTGGCAGCGTGGCCGGCCGCTACCGCGCCAGGGCAGCTCGATCTATATGGCGATTGCGCTGGACACCAGCCGCACGCTGGACCAGGTGATGGAGGCCTGGAGCGTGGACGGCAGCGGCATCGAGTTCGACCAGACCACCGTGCATCTGCGCCTGCTGGCCGGCCCGGGCCAGCCGCTGGACTCACGCGCCCAGGCCCGCCGCGTCGCCGCCCGCCTGCCCAGCTTCAAGCGGGCGGAGATCAGCTTCGAGGGGGTCGAGGATGTGGGCCATGGTTTTGCCGACGAGCTATTCCGCGTCTTCGGCCGCGCCCATCCCGAGGTGGAGCTGGTGCCCACCCACACGACGCCACGCATTGCGGCGCTGATCAGGAGCGCACAGCAGAGCTGATCAGCCGACGCGGCAGACCTTCAGCATATTGGTGCCGCCCGGATAGCCCATGGGCTCGCCGCAGGTGATCGCATAGGTATCGCCGGGCATCAGCACGCCCTTGTCGACCAGGATCTGCTCGGCGGCCTTGAGGGCCTGGTCGCGGTCCTCGTAGGTGGGCATCAGCAGCGGCCGCACATTGCGGTACAGGCACATCTTGCGCTGGCTGATGGCTTGCGTGGTCAGCGCGAAGATGGGCACCTGGATGCGGTGGCGGCTCATCCACAGCGCGGTCGAGCCCGACTCGGTCAGCGCGACGATAGCCTTGCAGCCCAGGTGGTAGGCGGTGAACAGCGCGCCCATCGCGATGCTCTGGTCGATGCGGCCGAACTGGCGGCCGGCGAAATCGGTGTCCAGGCTGACGAACTCGGCGCGCTCGGCCTCCAGCGCGATCGCGGCCATCTGCTCGATGGTCTCGACCGGGTACTTGCCGGCAGCGGTCTCGGCGCTGAGCATCACCGCGTCGGTGCCGTCCAGCACCGCATTGGCCACATCGCTGACCTCGGCCCGTGTCGGCACCGGGTTGACGATCATCGACTCCATCATCTGGGTCGCGGTGATGGCCACCTTGTCCAGCTCGCGGGCCAGCTTGATCATGCGCTTCTGCAGCGCCGGCACCGCCGCATTGCCGACCTCGACCGCCAGATCGCCACGCGCCACCATGATGCCGTCGCTGGCCTTCAGAATGGCTTCCAGATGCGGGATGGCCTCGTAGCGCTCGATCTTGGCGATCATCGCCGGCTTGTGGCGATAGGGCTCGCCGGCCACATTGGCCAGCTGGCGCGCCATCTCCATATCGGTGGCATTCTTCGGGAAGCTCACCGCCAGGTACTCGCACTGGAAGGACATCGCGGTCTTGATGTCCTCCATGTCCTTGCCGGTCAGGGCCGGCGCGGTGAGGCCGCCGCCCTGCTTGTTGATGCCTTTGTTGTTGCTCAGCTCGCCGCCGACCTTGACGATGGTGTGCACCGCCGCGCCTTTGACCGCCTCGACCGTCAGCACCAGCAGGCCGTCGTTGAGCAGCAGCGTGTCGCCGGGCTTCACATCGCGCGGCAGCTCCTTGTAGTCCAGGCCCACCGCCTGCTCGTTGCCCAGCTCCGTGCGGTCGGCATCGAGGATGAAGCGCTCGCCATTGACCAGTTCGATCTTGCCGTTCTCGAACTTGCCGACGCGGATCTTGGGCCCCTGCAGATCGGCCATGATGGCGACCGACTTGCCGGCGGCCGCGGCAGCCTCGCGCACCAGGCGGGCGCGGTCGATATGGTCCTGGGCCTTGCCATGCGAGAAGTTCAGCCGCACCACATCGACCCCGGCCCGGATCATGCGCTCCAGCACCTCGGGCGAGGAGGAGGCGGGACCGAGGGTGGCGACGATCTTGGTGGCACGGGTCATGGACGGCTCTCGCTGAAATAAAGTTACGCGCGGCGATTATGGCCCTGGCGAGGCCGCCGCGGCGGGCTGCGGCGGTTCCATCGGGTTACCAAATCAGATCGGTCAAGGCGCTGATCAGGCGCCCAGCTTGGCCGCCCGCGCATCGGCCACCGCAAGCGCCGTCATATTGACGATGCGGCGCACCGTGGCCGAGGGGGTCAGGATGTGCACCGGCGCGGCCGCACCCAGCAGGATGGGGCCCACGGTGACACCCTGGCCGGCGGTGATCTTCAGCACATTGAAGAGGATGTTGGCCGAATCCAGATTGGGCAGCACCAGCAGATTGGCCGCACCCTTGAGCGTGCTGTCAGGCAGGAAGGCCTGGCGAACCTCCTCGGACAGCGCCGCATCGCCATGCATCTCGCCGTCGCACTCCACATCCGGCGCATGCTGGACGAAAAGCTCGCGGGCACGGCGCATCTTCTGCGCCGAAGGCCGCTTGCTGGAGCCGAACATCGAGTGCGAGACAAAGGCCAGCTTGGGCGGCAGGCCGAAGCGCCGCACCTCCTCGGCCGCCATCGCCGCGATCTCGGCCAGCTGCTCGGCGCTGGGATCGTCGTTGACAAAGGTGTCGGTCAGGAACAGCGTCAGCTTGTCCAGCATCAGCGCATTCATCGTCGCGAAGTTCTGCACCCCCGGCTTCAGACCGATCAGATCGGCCACATGCTCCAGATGGGCATCGAAGCGGCCCACCATGCCGCAGATCATCGCGTCGGCATCGCCCAGCTTGATCGCCAGCGCGCCGATCACAGTGGCCGAGCGCCGTACCGCCGCCTTGGCCATCTCGGGCGTGACACCGCGCCGACCCATCGCGCGCTGGTAGGCCTCCCAGTACTGGCGGAAGCGGCTGTCGTTCTCGGGGTCGATCAGGGCCACATCCTCGCCCAGGCGCAGGCGCAGGCCGGCACGCTTGATGCGCATCGCGATCACCTCGGGCCGGCCGATCAGCGTGGGCCGGCACAGGCCCTCGTCCAGCGCCACCTGCACCGCGCGCAGCACCCGCTCGTCCTCGCCTTCGGCATAGATGACCCGCGCAGGGTTGGCCTTGGCGGCCGAGAACACCGGCCGCATAAACATGCCGGTCTGGTAGACGAAGCGCGACAGCTCCTGGCGGTAGGCGTCCAGATCCTGGATGGGCCGCGCGGCCACGCCGGACTCGGCAGCGGCACGTGCCACCGCCGGCGCGATGCGCAAAATCAGACGCGCATCGAAGGGCTTAGGGATCAGATAGTCCGGACCGAAGGCCAGCTCCTGGCCGGCATAGGCGGCGGCCACCTCGTCGCTGGTCTCGGCCTTGGCCAGCGCGGCGATCTCGCGCACGCAGGCCAGCTTCATCGCCTCGGTGATCTTGGTGGCACCGCAGTCCAGGGCACCGCGGAAGATATAGGGGAAGCACAGGACATTGTTGACCTGGTTCGGATAGTCCGAGCGGCCGGTGGCGATGATGCAGTCGGGCCGGGCGGCCTTGGCCAGCTCGGGCCGGATCTCGGGCTCGGGATTGGCCAGTGCCAGGATGATGGGCCGGTCGGCCATGGTCCTGACCATCGCCGGCGTCAGCACGCCGGGGGCCGAGCAGCCCAGGAACACATCGGCGCCGTCCACCACATCGGCCAGCGTGCGGGCGCCGGTGATCTGGCAGTAGCGGCGCTTGCTCTCGTCGAGCCGGGCGGCATCGGCGCGCTCGCTGTGGATCACGCCCTTGGAGTCGCAGACGAAGATGTTCTCGCGCCGCAGGCCCAGACCCACCATCACGTCCAGGCAGGCGATGGCCGCGGCGCCGGCCCCCGAGACCGCCAGCTTCACCTCGCCGATCGCCTTGCCCACCAGTTCCAGCCCGTTCAGCAATGCGGCGCTGGAGATGATGGCCGTGCCATGCTGGTCGTCGTGAAAGACCGGAATGTTCATGCGCTCGGACAGCTGCTTCTCGATATAGAAGCATTCCGGCGCCTTGATGTCCTCCAGATTGATGCCGCCCAGCGTGGGCTCCATCGCGGCGATGATCTCCACCAGCTTGTCGGGGTCGCGCTCGGCCAGCTCGATGTCGAACACATCGATGCCGGCGAACTTCTTGAACAGGCAGCCCTTGCCCTCCATCACCGGCTTGCCCGCCAACGGGCCGATATCGCCCAGGCCCAGCACCGCCGTGCCATTGGTGATCACGCCCACCAGATTGGCGCGCGAGGTGTAGTCGGCCGCGAGGGTCGGGTCTTGCTCGATGGCCAGGCAGGCGTAGGCCACGCCGGGGGAATAGGCCAGCGAGAGATCGCGCTGGTTGGACAAGGCCTTGGTGGGCGAGACCGCGATCTTGCCGCGGGTGGGCGCACGGTGATACTCCAGCGCCGCGTCGCGCAAGGCAGCCTCGGCCGGGCTCAAGGGCTTGTCGTTCTTTTCCATCCGGATCTCTCCTAAAGCAGGGCCTGGCAGCTTACCCCCGGCTTTGCTGCACGCCGATGCCGAGTGTTTTACCCGGCATGCAAAGATGGCAAAAAAAAGCGGAGCCCGCAGGCCCCGCTCAGCATCCCCTGCAGCGCCTCAGGCAGCGGCGCGCCTGGCCAGGATTTCAAAGGCCGGCAGGGTCTTGCCTTCCAGCACCTCGAGGAAGGCGCCGCCACCTGTGGAGATATAGCCCACATCCTTCTCGATGCCGTACTTGGCGATCGCGGCCAGCGTATCGCCGCCGCCGGCAATCGAGAAGGCGCTGCTCGCGGCAATCGCGCGGGCGATGGTCTCGGTGCCCCGGGCAAAGGCATCGAACTCGAACACCCCGACCGGTCCATTCCAGACGATGGTGCCGGCGGCCTTGAGCTTGTCGGCCAGCAGCGCTGCGGTCTTGGGGCCGATGTCCAGGATCAGATCATCGTCGGCGACCGCGTCGGCGGCCTTGACGGTGGCGGCGGCATCGGCCGCAAAGGTCTTGGCGCAGACCACGTCCACCGGGATGGGCACTTCGGCACCACGGGCCTTCATCGCCTCGATCACCGCCTTGGCCTCGTCCAGCAGGTCCGGCTCGGCCAGGCTCTTGCCGATCTTCAAACCGGCCGCCAGCATGAAGGTGTTGGCAATGCCGCCGCCGACGATCAGGCCATCCACCTTGGCGGACAGGGCCTTCAGGATGGTCAGCTTGGTCGAGACCTTGGAGCCGGCGACGATGGCCACCAGCGGGCGCTGCGGGCTGGCCAGGGCCTTGCTGATCGCATCGATCTCGGCCGCCAGCAAGGGTCCGGCACAGGCGACGGGTGCGAACTGCGCGATGCCGTAGGTCGTGCCCTCGGCACGGTGGGCGGTGCCAAAGGCGTCATTGACATAGATGTCGCAAAGCTGGGCCAGCTTCTTGGCCAGCGCTTCATTGTTCTTCTTCTCGCCCTTGTTGACGCGGCAGTTCTCCAGCAGCACCAGTTGACCCGGCGCCACCGTGACACCGTCGACCCAGTCGGCGACGAGGGGAATCTCGCGCCCCATCAACTCGCCCATGCGCTTGGCGATCGGGGCCAGCGAATCCTCGGGTTTGAACTCGCCCTCGGTGGGACGCCCCAGATGGGAGGTCACCATCACCGCGGCGCCGGCCTTCAGCGCCAGCTCGATGCAGGGGATGGAGGCACGGATGCGGGTGTCTTCGGTGATGTTGCCGGCATCATCCTGCGGCACGTTGAGGTCGGCACGGATGAAGACGCGCTGGCCGGACACCTTGCCGGCAGCGACCAGATCAGAGAAGCGCAGAACGTTCATGGCGGGAGGGACTGAGAGTGGAAGAGGAGAAGGCCTGGCATCCGGGCGGACGCATCGGGGGCGAAGCTTACCCGAGCCTGCCCGGCACTCTGATCACCAGCCCAGCCCTATGCGCAGGCTCAGCATCACCGCGGTGCCGCTGACGATGGTGCCCAGGATGCCGCGGCGCCAGAAAAAGTAGGCCGTGCCGACCGCCACCGCGAACAGGCGTGCGTCCTGCCAATCGCTGATCAGCCGGCCCTGGCTCATCACGATCTCGGGCACGATGACGGCCGCCAGCGCCGCCAGCGGCGCATAGCGCAGCCCCTGCTTGAGCCAGTCGGGCAGCGGCAGTTCGCGTTCGGGGATCAGGAAGAAGCTGCGTGTCAGCAGCGTGATCAGGGCCAGGCCCACAATGCCCAGCACGGTTTCCCAGGTGCTCATGGCGCCGTCTCCTTGGGGGGCTTGCTGAGGGCCTTCTCCCACTGCTCCATCAGCAGCCCGGTCGCCACCGCCGCGGCGATCGCGACGACGATGTTCAGCCGCAGCGGCAGCGCATAGGCAGCCACCGCCGCGCAGGCGGCCACCGCGGCGCTGACCCAGCTCTTGCGGTCGGACAGCAGCGAATAGGTCAGGCCCAGCAGGGCCAGCACACCGGCAAAGCCCAGGCCCCACTCGGTGGGCACCCGGTCGGCCAGCACGATGCCGGCGATCGAGGGAATCTGCCAGGCAGCCCAGTTCAGCGCCACACCACCCCAGAAGTAGGGCAGTTGCTCAGGCGCCGGCCGCGGCTCGGGAAAGCGGCGCAAAAAGGCGACGTAATTGAGATCGGCAGCGAAGTAGCCCAGCCGCAGGCGCTGCCGCAGCGGCAGGTGGCCGAAATACAGCCGCCACTGGGCGCTGAAGATCACAAAGCGCAGATTGACGCAGAAGGCGGTGGCCCACAGCACCCAGAGCGGCGCGCCGGCCGCGATCAGCGGCAGGGCCGCCAGCTGCGAGCTGCCGGCGAACACGATCAGGCTCATCAACAGGGCCAGCGGCACCGACAGCCCGCTCTTGACCATGGCCACCCCGGTCACCAGGCCCCAGGCCGAGATGCCCAGCGTGATGCCCAGCATCTCGCGCGCGCCGCGGCGGAACTCGGGATGGCGGCTCAGGTCTTGCCAGCGATCAAGCATGATGGCCCGATTGTCGGGCCGGACCGGCGCCAGCGCCGCTTGCGCGTGCGCTGTGCGTTACGCCATCGGGAAAGGCTCAGTCGCCCAGCTTGCGCACCGAGCCGCTGCCCGCCACCGAGGAGCTGATCTCCGGCGCACCCTTGTAGCGCACATCGCCGGAGCCGGCGATGCTGACCTTGAGCTGCTTGTTGGCATGCACCTGGGCATCGCCCGAGCCGGCGATGCTGACCTTGACCTCGTCGGCCTCCAGCGTGGCCACCTTGACATCGCCGCTGCCGGCGATCGACACCCCGACCTGGGCGGCACGGCCGTGGGCAACGATATCGCCGCTGCCCGAGACCTTGAAGCCGACGCGCTCGGCCTGCATGTCCGCCAGCAGCACATCGCCGGAGCCGGCGATGCTGACGTCCAGCTGGGGCGTCTTCATCGTCTCGACCTTGATGTCGCCCGAGCCGGCCACCGCCACCGCGCGCAGCGCCGGCATCGCGATGCTCAGCGTCGGCGTCACGGTGGGCGAGAGCTGGTAGCCGCGCTTGATACCGACCTCCAGCGTGCGGCCCTTGTTGTTCTCGACAATGCGGGTCTCGATATGGGGCAGCAGATTCCTGTCGGCCTTGACCTCGATGGCCTCGCTGGCCGCCTGGCGCACCAGCAGCTTGAAATTGCCGCTCAGCGAAATGGCGTCGAAGCTGCCCAGATTGCGGGGCTCAGCAATGACCTCGCCCGAACCCTTGACACGCTCGCCGCCACCGAAACTGAAGCTCCAGGCCTGGGCATTGCCCACGGCCGCAGCCAGCAACAGCGATCCGGCACCGAGGGCGAAGAAACGGCGGGTGGCAACACGGGTTTGGGGCATGACTGGCTCCTGTGCAATGTGATGATGGAGCGGATCATCCCAAAGCCGCCGTCGCAGGCCGAGGGCGGCGCGACCAAATGCAGGGCGGCGAGGCCAGACTGCAGATCCCCGGCGCCGACGCGCGCCAGCTATTCGTCTGCAGCAGCCCGCTTGGCGGCCGGTTCCGGGCGCGGCACGACCGGCGCCACGCCCTCGATCTTGTTCTCGCGCATGTATTCGTCCATCTCGCGCCAGCCGGCGTAGACCGCGGCCTTCTGCGCCTTGGGATTGAGGACATAGCAATCCTCGATGGCCCGCATCGCATGCCGGCAGGCACTGCCGATGGCTCGGCTCTCAGCCTCCTTAGCCTCGGCCACCTTGGCCGGGTCCTCGATGCCCAGTTGCTCGCAACCAGCCAGCGCCCCGCTCAGGGCCAGCAGGGCCAGCAGGGATAGAGAGGGCGACACGACAGAGGGCTTCATGGGCAGGATATCGGCCAGCGAAGGGCCGGCTTGAGCTTCAGCCCTGGCCCCGCGCCATCGCCATCAGTCGCGCCACCCGCTCCTCGGTGGCCGGATGGGTGCTGAACAGGCTCTTGATGCCGCCGCCGGAGAGCGGATTCATGATCATCATCTGCGCCGTTTCCGGGTGCCGTTCGGCCGCCTCCAGCGGAATGCCCCGGGCATAGCGCTGGATCTTGTCGAGGGCCGAGGCCAGGGCCGCCGGATCGCCGGAGATCTCGGCGCCGCCACGATCGGCCTCGAACTCGCGGGCCCGGCTGATCGCCATCTGGATCAGGCTGGCAGCGATGGGCGCCAGAATCATCACCAGGATGCTGACGATGGGGTTGGCCGGCCGGCCTTCGCTGTCACGGCCGCCGAAGAACATCGCGAAGTTGGCCAGCATCGAGATCGCACCCGCCATGGTGGCGCTGATGGTGCTGATCAGGATGTCGCGGTGCTTCACATGGGCCAGCTCATGGGCCATCACCCCGCGCAGCTCGCGCTCGGACAGCACCCGCATGATGCCTGTCGTGGCGGCCACGGCCGCATGCTGCGGGTTGCGGCCGGTGGCGAAGGCGTTGGGCGCATCCTCGCGGATGATGTAGACCTTGGGCATGGGCAGTTGCGCCTTGTCGGCGAGCTCACGCACCATGCGGTAGAACTGCGGCGCCGAGGTTTCGTCGACCTCCTGCGCGTTGTACATCTTCAGCACCATCTTGTCCGAGAACCAGTAGCTGAAGAAATTCATGCCCAGCGCGACGATGAGCGCCAGCATCATGCCCTGCTCGCCGCCCATGACCGCGCCTATCGCCATGAACAGCGCGGTGATGGCGGCCATCAGAATGGCGGTCTTCATCAGATTGAACATGCGGGGCACTCCTTGCTCAGACGGTGCGAGAGTCGAATGGCGCGACAGATGGGGCCGGCAGATCCGGCTTCAAGACGCTCAGGCGCCCAGCCGCTGGCCAGGCTGCAGCGTAGCCGATTGCAGGAACTGTGCGGCCGGCAGGCGCTTGCCACCGGCACGCTGCAGCTCGGTCAGCCGCAGGGCGCCGACACCGCAGGCCACCACAGGGCCATCGCTGCCGACCTCCAGCACCACGCCCGGCTCACCCTGGCCCGGCTGCGGCAGGGCGCGCCAGACCTTGAGCGGCTCGCCGTCGCACAGCGTCTGCCCCCCAGGGAAGGGATCGAATGCGCGTAGGCGGCGCGCGATCAGCTCGGCCGGCTGGGTCCAGTCGATCAGGCCCTCGGCCTTCTCGATCTTGTGGGCATAGCAGACGCCCTGCTGCGGCTGCGGACGCGCCTGCAGACCGCCGCAAGCCGCCAGCTCCAGGGCTTCGACGATCAGTGCCCCCCCCAGCGCGGCCAGGCGATCATGCAGACTGGCGGTGCTGTCATCGGCCGCAGTGGGCAGGGACTCGACCAGCAGCATGTCGCCGGTATCCAGACCCTCGTCCATCTGCATGATGGTGATGCCGGTCTGCGCATCGCCCGCCTCGATCGCACGGTGGATGGGCGCAGCACCGCGCCAGCGCGGCAGCAGCGAGGCATGGATGTTGAGGCAGCCCAGGCGCGGCAGCACCAGGGTCCAGGCCGGCAGGATCAGCCCGTAGGCGGCCACCACCATGACGTCCGGCTGCGCGGCCAGCAGGGCCTCGCGGGCCGCCGCGGCCTCCTCCGGATATTTGCCGTCCAGCCGCAGGCTGCGAGGCTGGATCACCGGCAAACCCTGCCGCAGCGCGCGCTGCTTGACCGGCGAGGCCTGCAGCTTCATGCCGCGGCCGGCGGGTCGATCCGGCTGGGTCAGCACCAGCGGCACCTCGAAGCCGGCTGCCAGCAGGGCCGCCAGGGCTTGCTCGGCAAACTCGGGCGTGCCGGCAAACGCGACGCGCAGACGACTCAACGCTGCTTCTCCAGCTCACGCTGGCGCTTCACCAGCTTGGTCTTGATGCGCTCCCGCTTGAGCGGGCTCAGGTACTCGACAAAGACCTTGCCCATCAGGTGGTCCATCTCATGCTGGACACAGACGGCCAGCAGGCCGTCGGCCTCAAACTCATAGGGCTGGCCATCACGGCCCAGCGCACGTACCTTGACACGCGCATGGCGCTGCACCTTGTCATAGATGGTGGGCACCGACAGGCAACCCTCCTCGCCCTCGGCCCAGTCATCGCTGGCCGAGATCAGCTCGGGGTTGATCAGCACACGCGGCTCGTCGCGGTTTTCCGAGGTATCGATCACGATGACGCGCTCATGCACATCGATCTGGGTCGCCGCCAGACCGACGCCCTCGGCGGCGTACATGGTCTCCAGCATATCGTCGCAGAGCTGCTGGATGCGGGCATCAACCACCTCGACCGGCTTGGCCACAGTGTGCAGACGCGGGTCGGGGTACTTCAGGATATTCAGTTTGGCCATCGGTCTCTCTATCGGTTGCCGCGCCGCCAGCAGCCCTTGCTGTGGATTGCGCACAACGCATGTTTGTAAGTGCTCGCAAGAGCAATGAGCGCGGCGGCGTCATTCATTGCGACTGCGCCCGGTTTGGGGGCAGAATCGCCTCAAGCTGTGGGGGATTTTCGCCGATCTTGCGGAAAGCTGTGTTCGTCGTGCTTGCTGAAGCCTTGCGAATGCCGTCCACCCACCCCTGTTGATGCCTGATCAGACAGCGCCTCGCGGCCTGCCGTGCGGCCGAGAAGCGCGGGAGAGTTCTTGATGACCCAGAGGCGGCCCCTTTCGTCCCCAGCCACGCCCAAGCCTGCTCGCCAGGCGACCGGTGCCCTGCTCTGCCTGGCCTTGCTGGCCGCGCCGGCTCTGGCCACCACCTACCCCATCACACCGCAGCAGCGCCAGACAGCCGAACAGGTTGCCCAGGCCGGTGTGCCTCTGTCGGAACTTTCGCCCACCGCCCCCGACTCGCACACGGTCAAGCCGGGCGACACCCTGTGGGACATCTCGACCTTGTTCCTGACCAGCCCCTGGCGCTGGCCCGAACTGTGGGGCATGAACCGTGAGCAGATCAGCAACCCGCACCTGATCTATCCAGGCCAGGTCCTGGTGCTGGTCAAGCGCGACGGCCGCGCCAGCCTACAGCTGGCCCAGAACATGGGCGCCGGCAACGGCACGGTCAAGCTCTCGCCCCAGGTGCGCGCCACCCGGCTGGACGACAACCCGATCACCGCGATACCGCAGCACCTGATCGAGCCCTTCCTGAACGAGGCGGTGGTCTTCGACAGCGATGAGCTGGCACGCGCGCCGCGCATCGTGGCGGCACAAGAGGGCCGCGTGCTGCTGACGGTCGGCGATCTCGCCTATGCGCGCGGCGACCTCAGCCAGGCCAGCGACTACCGGGTATTCCGTAACACCAAGCCGCTGCGCGATCCGAGCACCCAGGAAATCCTGGGCTATGAGGCGCCTTATCTGGGCACGGCCGAGCTGAGGCGCGCCGGCCAGGAGCCGCAGGCCGATGCCAAGACCGAGATCGTGCCGGCCACGCTGGCGATCAAGACGGTTCGCCAGGAGGTGGGGGTGGGCGACCGCCTGTCGCCAGTGCCGCAGCGCAGCTTCAACCGCTACCTGCCGCATGCACCCGGCAGTCCGATCGCCGGTCAGATCGTCTCCATTTATGGCGAGGCCTTGACGGCCGGCCAGAACCAAATCGTCGCCCTCAACCGCGGTGCGGCCGATGGTCTGGAGCGGGGCCATGTGCTGGCGCTGTGGCAGGCCGGCCGACGCATGGTCGACAAGACCGCGGACAAGGCGCAGCAGATCAAGCTGCCCGACGAGCGCCACGGCGTGCTGTTCGTGTTCCAGGTCTATCAGCGGGTCTCCTATGCGCTGATCATTTCGGTGAAGAATCCGGTTTCGCCCGGCGACCGCTTCACCCAGCCTTGACGGACCGCGACCGTCGCCCGAGTATCTGGCGATGGAACGCGATGAACTGGGCGCCTGGCTGCGCCTGACCCAGGTTCCCGGCATTGGCGCCGCTGCCGCACGACGCCTGCTGGCGGCCCTGGGTCCGCCGCGGGCGGTGCTGGACGCCCCCTTCGAGACCTGGGTCACCCTGCTTGGCCCGGCGCGCGCCCAGGTGCTGGCCGACGGGGCCGGCAGTGCGGCGCTGGCCCAGCAGTTGCAGCGGACCTGGGACTGGCTGCAGCACCATCCCGCTCACGATGTGCTGGTACTGGGCGATGTCGACTATCCGCCCGGCCTGCTGGCGATGGCGGACCCGCCGCTGCTGCTCTATCTGATCGGTCAACGCGAACTGCTGAACCAGCGCCCCGGCCTGGCCATCGTCGGCAGCCGGCACCCGACACCGCAGGGCCGGGACAATGCCAGAGGCTTCGCCCGCGAGCTGGGCACCGCCGGCCTCAGCATCGTGTCGGGCCTGGCCCTGGGCATTGACAGCGCCGCCCACGAGGGCGCGCTGGCGGCCGCAGCGCCTACGCTCGCGGTGCTGGGCACCGGTGTCGACTTGATCTATCCACCGCAGAACCTGGGCCTGGCCCAGCGCATCAGCCAGCAGGGCCTGCTGATCAGCGAGTACCCGTTGGGCACACCGCCGCTGGCGGCCAACTTCCCCAAGCGCAACCGGCTGATCGCCGGTCTCTCGGTCGGCTGCCTGGTGGTCGAGGCCGCGCTGCGCTCGGGCTCGCTGATCACCGCCCGCCTGGCGGCCGAGGCGGGCCGCGAGGTGTTCGCCATTCCCGGCTCCATCCACTCGGCCCAGAGCCATGGCTGTCACGAGTTGCTGCGCCAAGGCGCCGCCCTGGTCGAAAGCGCGCAGGACGTGCTGGCCGAGCTCAAGCTGGCACCGCCGCACGCCGCCGCTGCCAGCACCGAGCATGGCGAGAGCAGCGCCGACACCGCGGCGGGTCTGGACGATGCGGCCGAACGGGTGCTGACGGCGATGGGCTTCGAGCCGGTGGGCCTGGACGCCTTGATGGCGCGGGGCGGGTGGCCCGCCGACCAGCTCAACGCCCTGCTGCTGGATCTGGAGCTGGCCGGTCGCGTGGCGCGGCTGCCGGGCCAGCTGTTCCAGCGCCGGCGTCAGGCCTGAGCCGCGCCCGTCCGCCGCCTGGGCCGGTGATGCTGGGGATTTGCCCGGGTTCCGGCCTGCCGGCGGCATTGCGGGCCTGGGGTATCATGCCTCGCATGTTTGACGTGCTCGTCTACCTCTACGAAACCTACTGGCGCCCGGATGCCTGTCCGGACCAGGCCCAGCTGCGGCGCAAGCTTTCGGCGGTAGGTTTCGAGACCGACGAGATCCAGGAAGCCCTGTCCTGGCTGGACGGTCTGACCGAAGCGGCCAAGAGCCACCACGGTGAGCAAGGCAAGGCGAGTTTGCGCGTCTACAGTGCCGACGAGCTCGACCATCTGGGCGAACCCTCGGTGGGCTTCATCAGCTTTCTGGAGTCGGCCGGCGTGCTGCCGCCGCCGATGCGCGAGATCGTGATCGACCGCAGCATGGCGATCTCGGGCGGCCCGATGGATCTGGAAGACCTGAAGATCATCGTGCTGATGGTGTTCTGGAGTCTGGGCGAGGAGCCCGATGCCCTGATCCTGGACGAGCTCTTCGTCGCCCCGGAAGACCGGCTGATCCACTGACAGGCGGCGGCACCAGCGGCGCTGCGCCGTGGCGCACTCAGTTCAGCAATCGCGTCGGATCCACATCCAGCTTGGCCAGCGCATTGCGGGTGGCCTTGACCGTCAGCGCCTCGTCTTGCGCCGGCAGCAGCAAGCCTGCCTGCAGGAAGGCCGCCAGCCGGTTGAGCTGGAACAGCACGCCACGGCCCTTGGGCGACACAAAGAGAATCAGCTGATGGCGCATGCCGCGCCAGGCCAGCTGCATGGCCTCGTTGCGGCCGCGGTAGTCCAGCATGTACCAGCCGCCCACCTGCAACTCGCGGGCCCAGGCCAGCATGGCCGGGGTCGGCGCCGAGCCCCCCTCGGCCACCACCTCCAGATCCTCGGTCTCGTGGCCGGACAGATCGCGCACCAGGTTCTCGTTGATCTCCATCGCGCCGGTATCGGGCAGCATGGCTTCCAGCGTCTGCAACTGGTCCATCAGCTCGTCCAGGCGCTCGCGCGGGATGGCGGCCGTCTTGGCGGTGAAGGCGGCCGCCAGCGCATTGTTGAGCGCGCGGATATGCTCGTCCTGCTTTTCGGTCGGTAGCCCCGCCTGCACCATGCCGTCGCGCAGCGTCTTCAGCAGCGGCGGCAGGCGGCGTATCACCTCGGCCCGCTCCTCGCGGGACACCTTGGCGCTGGCGGACCAGATCAGATCCGCAGCGGCTCGCTTCATCAGCTTGGTGTTGTCGGACTGGGCGCCGCTGCGTACCGCGGTGACGGCCAGCACATCGGCCCAGGTCTGGAACAGGAAGTCGCGCACGCCGTCCTGCACCGGCACCTCGTTGAGCATCTTGCGCAGCTCGATGGTGTACTGGATGGCCAGCGTTTCGCGCTGCTCGACCTGCTGGGCCAGCGACACGCCGCGCACACTGGCCTCGTTCTCATTCTCGAAGTAATGACTGAGGAACTTCTCGAACTCGGTCAGCACCGTCTGGAACACCCGGCGCCCGGTGTCAGGATAGGCCTCGACCACCTGGACGACGCGCTTGATCTCGCGCTCCAGCGCATCGCCGGTGCTGCCGGAGGTGCTGGCATTGAAGCCCATCACGCAGGCGCCCATGCGGTCGATCAGATTGCGTGCCGGATGATCAGCCGTAGCGAAGAAGTCGGGCTCGCTGACGGCAACGCGCAGCACCGGCATCTGCAGGCGCGCGAACCAGACGCGCACCGAAGCCGGTATGCGCTCTTCCATCAGGATGGCCTGGAACAGCAGGGCCACGATCTCGATGGTGGCACGCTCGGCCGGGGTATCGGCAGCCTGCTTCAGCACCTGCTTGAAGGCCTGGTTGCGGACCTTGATCTCCTCGAGCTGCTGCTGCGGCGCCGGCAGCTCGATGTCGGCCAATGCGGGCCGTCGCTGCAAAGACTCCTGCGCGTGCTGTATCGCGGCCTGCAGGCGGGGCGAGGCGGTTGATGGCGCACCGCCGTGACTGCTCGCACCGTGGCGGCTGCCAGCCACCGTGGCCGCGAACTCGGGCACCTGGCGGCTGACCACCCGCTGCAGCAGTTGCATCACCTCGTCGGCCTGCGTGCTGCGTCGGCTACTGGTGGCTGCGGCCTGCGCCAGCTGGCGCGGCATATGGCGGCTGTCCTCCTGGGCCAGCGGCGCACCGGAGGCCGAGCGGGCGCCCGCATTCATCACCGCGGCGGCCGAGGGCGCACGCCGGATGAAGGGCCGCAGATCTACCTCGGGCAGCACACCCTGCTGCACCAGCCAGCGATTGGTCTCGTGATAGGCCTCGCCCAGCACCTGGGCGAACTCGGCATGCAGGCTGGTCTTGAGCATCTGCCACTCGGCCGCCCCCAGGCCGCTGCGCCGCCAGCAGTCCAGCACCAAGCGCGCCACCACCGGTGCACGCATCAGATCGTCGGCCGGCAACTCGTCCTGCCGCTCCAGCTCATGCATGCGGGTGCGCAGATCGGTGAACTCCCAGGACGCCTTGTCCATCATCGCCAGCGCCAGACGTGAGCTGGTGATCTCGCGCTCTATCGTATCGTCGTCTACCAGGGACAGCGCCACAGGGGGGCGCCCGGCCGCCGCTGCGGCGGCCGCCGCCGCATCCACGCCCGCCTGCAGTGCATGGCGCAGCGCGTGGCCAAGCAGGTTCAGCCAAGCCGGACCCAGCCGCTGCCAGCTGGCCACGCCCTCACGCCTCGCCACCATCACCGGGTACTCGGCCGGCAGCAGCAGAAGCTGATGGGCGGCGTCGTTGAGCGCTGCCATCGCCGGCTGCAGGCCGCGCACCATCGCGTCGGCGTAGACCCGCCGCGCTTGCGTCGCCAAGGCCTGGTTGCGGGCGGCTGCGGTCATGAAGTCAGGAGAGGCTGCGAGTGGGCGTGGACACTATGCGGCCACTCTACACCACCGCCCCACCGTTCGGATCGTTAGGGTCGTCCGTGCTGACCGGTGCCTTGACCAGATCCTCGCGTTTGACGCCCAGCCACATCGCGATCGCCGCGGCCACGAAGACCGAGGAGTAGATGCCGAACAGGATGCCGATCGTCAGTGCCACCGCGAAGTAATGCAGGGTGGGACCGCCGAAGATCAGCATGGACAGCACCATCATCTGGGTAGAACCGTGGGTGATGATGGTGCGGCTCATCGTCGAGGTGATCGCGTGGTCGATGATCTGCGGCGTGTCGAGCTTGCGGAACTTGCGGAAGGCCTCGCGCACCCGGTCGAAGATCACCACCGACTCGTTGACCGAATAGCCCAGCACCGCCAGCACCGCCGCCAGCACCGAGAGCGAGAACTCCCACTGGAAGAAGGCGAAGAAGCCCAGGATGATGACCACGTCGTGCAGGTTGGCGATGATGCCGGCGACTGCGAACTTCCATTCGAAGCGCAGTGCCAGATAGATCATGATGCCGACGATCGTGAAGGCCAGGGCCTTGGCCGCATCGGCGGCCAGCTCCGCGCCCACCGCCGGGCCGACGACCTCGGAGCGCGACAGCTTCAGCGGCTCGGCACCGGCTTTGTCACAGACCTCGCGGCTGATGGACTCGCCTTCAGGCGTGACCGACTCGCGGCGCGAAACCGCACCTCCCTCGGCCTTGCACAGCTCGCCAAACACCTGGCTGACCAGTTCGGTCTGCTTGATGCCCTCCTTCAGCGGCAGGCGGATCAGCACATCGCGCGAGGTGCCGAAGTTCTGCACCTGGATTTCGCCGAAATCCATCGCCTCGATGCTTTGGCGGGTACGCTCGATGTCGGCGGTCTGCGCATAGGCGACCTCGATCACCGTGCCACCGGTGAACTCGATGGAGAAATGCAGGCCGCGGGTGACGATGAAGAAGACCGCCAGCGCGAAGGTGATGAAGGAAATCGCGTTGAGCACCAACGCATGCTTCATGAACGGGATATCCCGTTTGATGCGGAACAGTTCCATGACTTGCTTTCTCAGGCCTCAGGCGTGGCTGCGCCACCCTCGGGCTTCCAGATCTGACCGATAGACACGCTCTTGAGCTTCTTCTGACGGCCGTACCAGAGGTTGACCAGACCGCGCGAGAACACGACGGCGGAGAACATCGAGGTCAGGATGCCCAGGCAGTGCACCACCGCGAAGCCCTTGACCGGACCGGAACCGAAGGCCAGCAGCGCCACGCCCGCGATCAGCGTGGTGACATTGGAGTCGAAGATGGTGGCCCAGGCGCGCTCATAGCCCGCATGGATGGCCATCTGCGGCGAGGCCCCGGCGCGCAGCTCCTCGCGCACCCGCTCATTGATCAGCACGTTGGAGTCGATCGCCATGCCCAGCACCAGGGCGATGGCGGCCATACCCGGCAGGCTCAGCGTGGCCTGCAGCATGGACAGCACCGCCACCAGCAGCAGCAGATTGAAGGCCAGGGCCAGCGAGGAAAACACGCCGAACAGCATGTAGTACACGCACATGAAGACCGCCACCGCCACAAAGCCCCAGACCACCGAGGCCAGCCCCTTGGCGATGTTCTCGGCGCCCAGGGTCGGGCCTATGGTGCGCTCCTCGATGATCTCCATCGGGGCAGCCAGCGAGCCGGCGCGCAGCAGCAGCGCGGTGTCATTGGCTTCCTGCGTGGTCATCGCACCGGAGATCTGGAAGCGGTTGCCAAGCTCGCCGCGGATATTGGGCGCGGTGACGACCTCGCCCTTGCCCTTCTCGAACAGCAGGATGGCCATGCGCTTGCCGATGTTCTCGCGCGAGACCTCCTTCATGATGCGCGCGCCCTTGGCATCCACGGTCAGATGCACCGCCGGCTGCTGGTTCTCGTCGAAGCCGGCCTGCGCGTCGATCAGGTTGTCGCCGGTCAGCACCACCTGGCGCTTGACGATGATGGGACCGAAGCCGCGATCGATGTAGCGCTCGGTACCGAAGGGCACGGGGCCACTGCCGGCCAGGGCCGCCTGGGCCTCGGCGCTATCGTCGACCATGCGCAGCTCCAGCGTGGCGGTGCGGCCGATGATGTCCTTGGCGCGGGCGGTGTCCTGCACGCCCGGCAGCTGCACGACGATGCGGTCGGCACCCTGCTGCTGGATCACCGGCTCGCTGGTACCCAGCTCGTTGACCCGGTTGTGCAACGTCGTGATGTTCTGCTTCAACGCGGCGTCCTGCACCGCCACCAGGGCCTGGGGCTTGAGTGCACCCAGCAGGCGCGGCTCACCGGCGGCCGCTGCAGAGGCGGTCCATTGGACGTCGGCGAGCTGCTCGCTCAGCAGGGTGCGGGCTTGCTCCATCACCGCCGCCTCGCGGAAGGCGATCGCCACCTGATTGCCATCGCGGCTGATGCCGGCGTGGCGGATGTTCTTGTCGCGCAGCAGGCTGCGCACATCGCCGGTCAGCGCGTCGGCCTTCTTGGTCAGCGCCGCCTTCATGTCCACCTGCATCAGGAAGTGGACGCCGCCGCGCAGGTCCAGGCCCAGATACATGGGAAAAGCGTGCAACTGCGCCAGCCACTGCGGCGAGCGCGACAGCAGATTCAGCGCAACGATATAGGCAGGGTCGGCCGGATCGCTGTTGAGCGCATGGCTGATCGCATCCTTGGCCTTGATCTGCACATCGGTGCTATCAAAGCGCGCCTTGACCGAATTGCCATCCAGCTGCACAAAGTCCGCCTGCAGCCCGGCCGCCTTGAGCGCTTGCTCGATGCGATCACGGGTGTCGACGCCGACCTTGACGGTGGCCTTGGCGCTGGACACCTGCACCGCCGGCGATTCACCGAAGAAGTTCGGCAGGGTGTAGATCAGGCCGATGACGAGCGCGACCAGGATGGTCGCGTACTTCCACAGCGGGTAACGATTCATGGAGCATCCTCTGGGCGAGACGCTGGCAGCTATGGCGCCGGTTCGCCCCTTCTAAAAAGCCCGACCGCATGGCGGGCATGCGGCCGGGCCTGGTCGGGAGGCGACGGCCTCCCGCGGGTCACTCGAAGCGACGCTTACTTGACCGTGCCCTTGGGCAGGACCTGGACCACCGCACCGCGCTGCACCTGCAACTCGACGCCGCTGGCCACTTCCAGCGTCAGATAGCTGTCGCCCATCTTGGACACCTTGCCCAGCAGACCACCGGCGGTGATCACCTCATCACCCTTGGCCAGCGCTTCGATCATGGCCTTGTGCTCTTTCTGCTTCTTCATCTGGGGCCGGATCATCACGAAGTACAGCACCACGAACATCAGCACCAGCGGCAGCATGCTCAACAGGCTGGACTCGGTGCTTGCAGCAGCAGCGGGCGCGGCTTGGGCAAATGCGTTGGAAATAAACACGTCGGGATTCCTCACAAGAAAGCCGCCCTGGGCGGGCGGAAGAGCCTGGGATTGTATGCGCGCGCTCCGACACAGGAATGCCAGCCAGGGCGCGGATAACCCTTGGCAACTGGGGTTGACAAGAAAAATCTCAACTCATATTCTGTAAATATATTAATTGCGCGCACCCACCGGAACCGCCGCACACCAGCGCGGCGAAGGTGCAAACCCTGCGGCAGGCGCCGTCAGCGTGCTGCGATGATGAGGCCATGAGTACCGAGACCGCAGAACAAGACAACAAGCGCCGCGTGGCCGACCAGGCCTACGATGCGATCGAGTCCTTGATTGCCACGCTGGCGCTCAAGCCCGGCGCCCCCATTGTCGAGGCGGAGCTGATTGAGCGCATCGGCCTGGGTCGCACCCCGACGCGCGAGGCGCTGATGCGCCTGGTCAGCAATGGCCTGATCGTGCAGCTGCCGCGCCGCGGCCTGCGCGTCAGCGACATCTGGCTGGCCGAGCAACTGGACCTGATCGAGGCGCGCCGGGTGCTGGAGCGCCTGATCGCCGCCACCTCTGCGCGCCGCGCCAGTCCGGCCCAGCGCAGCGAGCTGCTGCTGTGCGCCGAGGCCATGGTCGAAGCCGGCCGGCACGACGATCTGGCGGCCTATATGAGCGCCGATCAGGCCCTGGACCGGGTCAACCATGCGGCCTGCCGCAATCCCTTCGCGGTCACGGCCATCGTGCCGATGATCATCCAGTGCCGCCGCTTCTGGTATGCCCATCAGCACCAGGGCGATACCCGTCAGGGTGCGGCCTGCCATCTGCAGCTGGCCCAGGCCATCGCAGCTGGGAACGCCGACCGCGCCGCCCTGGCCAGCGATGCGCTGATGGACTATCTGCGCAGCTTTGCCCAGCAGGTCATAGATTGATGCATGCCTCCACCCTGCCCGCCCGCTTCATCGACTCCCACACCGGCGGCGAGCCGACCCGGCTGTTGATCAGCGGCGGCCCCGATCTGGGGCGCGGCACCATGGCCCAGCGCCTGCAGCGCCTGCGCGAGGAGCACGACCACTGGCGCCGCGCCCTGGTCAACGAACCGCGCGGCTCCGAGGTCATCGTCGGCGCACTGCTGTGCGAGCCCGAGCTGCCCGACAGTGCGGCCGGCGTGATCTTCTTCAACAACGTCGGCTACCTGGGCATGTGCGGCCACGGCAGCATCGGCCTGGTCGCCACGCTGGCGTGGCTGGGTCGCCTGGGCCCGGGCAGACACTGGATAGAAACGCCGGTAGGCCGGGTCGGCGCCACGCTGCACGAGGACGGCATGGTCAGCATCGCCAATGTGCCGGCCTACCGCCATGCAGCACGGGTGGCGGTGACCCTGAACGGGCGTCAGCTGCATGGCGACGTGGCCTGGGGCGGCAACTGGTTCTTCCTGTGCGACGACCATGGGCTTGCGCTGGACGCCAGCCAGATCGAGTCCCTGACCGACTATGCCTGGGCCCTGCGCCAGGCCCTCAGCGAGCAGGGTGTGTGCGGTGCTGCGGGGGCAGAGATCGACCATATCGAGCTGCTGGGCCCGCCGGCCACGGCCGGCAACCAGGGGCGCAACTTCGTGCTGTGCCCGGGCCGCGCCTACGACCGCTCGCCCTGCGGCACCGGCACCAGCGCCAAGATCGCCTGCCTGGCGGCCGACGGCAAGCTGGCGCCGGGCGAGCTGTGGCGCCAGGAAAGCATCATCGGCAGCGTGTTCGAGGCCAGCTACCGGCTGGACGACGCGGGCCAGGTCCTGCCGACGGTGCGCGGCCGCGCCCACATGACGCTGGATGCCCAGCTGCTGTTCGAGCCGGATGACGCCTTGGCCTGGGGCTTCGGAAGCGGCCGGTGAATATACCGCGGAGCGGACGCACGGCCGATGTGCTGATCGTCGGCGCCGGCATCGTCGGCGCCGCCTGCGCCCGTGCCTTCGCACGCGAGGGACTGAGCGTCGCGGTCATCGACACCGCTGAGCCGGGCGGTGGCGCCACCGCC
>JAYRSJ010000018.1:0-87517 GCA_041920215.1 Burkholderiaceae bacterium
CAGCGCCGATGATAGTGCGGATTCCCGTGTGAAAGTAGGTCATCGTCAGGCTAATATCCCAGCACCAACCCCCGCTTCCAACGAAGCGGGGGTTTTTGCTTTGGGCCTACTGATTGCTACATCCTCTGATCAGGATTCGCAGCTTCTCACCTGATACTGAGAAGCTCGCCGTCACGCTTCAAGCTGCCGCCCGAAAGCAAGTCCTCGATCAGCGACTGACTCCAGCGCATCATGCTTTGCTGATCGAAGAAGCGCCGCCACACGCTGGCGTGGATGGGTGTGCTCGCCAGCCATTGCATTAAGGCATCCTCAGCGCAGCTGCGCACATCGAGCATACGGAACATGATCAGCGCCCTGGCTGCATGCCTAGCGTGTCGCTCTGGATAGCTCCGAAAAAAGCCGAGCCTGGACCGGGCCTCGCGTAAGGCGGCGTCAACGTCGGCGAACGGTGCTCCGTGGCCGGGGATGACCAAGGCGGGCTCCAGCGACTCGATGCAGCCAAGGCTCAGCTCTACCTCATCGAAAGCGGCATGTCCGTCGATCTCGGGGAATACGATGCCGAAGCCGCGCTCCCAAAGTGCGTCAGCTGAGATCAGTGTGCGGCTTTCAGCTTCAAACAAGAGCAACGAGTGGGGGTCATGACCCGGGGCGGCATGGGCTTGCCAGACGAGGCCAGCCTGCTCCAGCGCATTGCCGGGGGCGAGCGGCGCATCGGGGCGAAAGCGCGGACATTGCTGACCGGTCAGCCTATAGCTGAGGCGTGATTCATCCCACTCCCTGGCCACCTCGAACTGGCCTGCCGGCACCCAAACCGGGCAGCTATGCCTGGCCTGAAGTGCAGCGTTGCCGCCGCAATGGTCCGAGTGCAGATGGGTGTTCACAACCAGCCGCAGGGAAGCTGCCACGCTGTCTTCTTTGAGGGCCTCGGCGAGCAACTCCAGTGTCTGGTCTGCGTGGCTGCAGTAGCCGGTATCAACGACCACGGCACCCGCTGCATCGCCGCCCAGATAGATGAGATTGGAGGAGAGCCAGCCACGCTCGAACACGCGCAAGCCCGGCGGCGGAGCGCTATTCATCGCGAAGGCTCGCTAGCTCAGGCATGGCTGCTGCGCAGCTCGCGACGCAGTATCTTGCCAACATTGCTTTTGGGAAGCTCATCGCGGAACTCAATATGTTTGGGTCGTTTATAAGCAGTCAGCTGATCCTGGCAAAAGCTGCTGAGATCTTCCTCGGCCAGCGTCGGATCTTGCTTGACCACATAGAGTTTGACCGCTTCACCTGAGCGCGCATCCGGAATGCCTACCGCAGCGCACTCGAGCACACCGGGGTGCATATTGACGACCTGTTCGATCTCGGTCGGATAGACATTGAAGCCTGAGACCAGAATCATGTCCTTCTTCCGGTCGACGATGCGTATGAATCCCTGCTCGTCCATCACGCCAATATCACCGCTCTTGAAGAATCCGTCGGCATACATGACGTGAGCGGTCTCGTCCGGACGATTCCAGTAGCCGGCCATCACCTGCGGACCGCGTATGCAGATTTCACCGCGCTCGCCGATGGGCATGTCCTGGCCCATATCGTCACGGATCGCTATGTCCGTGGACGGCATCGGCAGCCCAATCGAGCCATTGAAGTCGTGAATATCCAGACGATTGATTGTCGCCACCGGCGCGGTTTCGGACAGCCCATAGCCTTCCACCACAGGGCAGCCGGTGATGCGCAGCCATTTCTCGGCGGTGGCCTGTTGCACTGCCATGCCGCCACCGTTGGAGATCACCAACTCGCTGAAGTCCAGCCGTGCGAAGGCCGGTTCGTTGGCCAGTGCATTGAACAAGGTGTTGACGGCTGGAAAGAGGTTGATGCGGTAGTTGCGCAGCGTGGCGATGAAGCCGGGAATGTCGCGCGGGTTCGGTATCAGCAGGTTCATCATGCCCTGGCGCGCACCCAGCATGTAGCAGGCCGTCAGTGCAAAGATGTGATATAGCGGCAGTGCGCATACCGTCGTCAAAGGCTTGCCACCCAGGCGGCTCAGCATGGGCTGAAACCAGGCCTCTGCCTGAAGGATGTTGGCCACCACATTGCTGTGCAGCAGGGTGGCACCTTTGGAGAGACCGGTCGTGCCGCCGGTGTACTGGAGGAACGCGACGTCCTGAGGGCCGAGCTCCGGCTTGCGCAGACTCATGCGGGAACCCTCGTCTATCGCCTTGTTGAAGCGCACCACCGAACGTCCCTCGCCCAGCGGCAGGCGGAACTCCGGCACCAGCTTCTTGACGTGGCGTACCGCAAAGTTGAGTAGCGGGCCGCGCCACCAAGTGAGCAGATCGCCCAGCGAGGCCAGCACCACATGGCGCACCGCGGTGTGGCTGATGACCTCCTCCAGCGTGAGGGCGAAGTTCTCCAGCACGATGATGGCCTCGGCCCCGGAATCCTTCAGCTGGTGTTCCAGCTCTCGGGGCGTATAGAGCGGGTTGACGTTGACCACCACATAGCCGGCGCGCAGGATCGCGGCAATCGCCACCATGTACTGCAGCACATTGGGCATCATGATGGCCACGCGGGCGCCCTGTACCAGTCCCCGGCTCTGCAGCCAGGCGCCCAAGGCCTGTGACAAGCGGTCAATCTCGCCGAAGCTAAGGCGCTGGTCCATGCAGGCCGCGGCATCGCGGTTGGCGTACTTGTGGAAGGCTTCCTCCAGCAAGGCCACCAACGAGGGGTAGGCGGCGGTGCTGATTTCAGCGGGAACGCCGTCGGGGTAGCTCTTCAGCCAGGGCTTGCGGGCCAGATCCTGCACCATGTCTCCTTTGTGTCTGCGCGCCTGCGATCGCGCGCTCCCGCACATGGTCCATGCAGGGCAGTTCCGCCAGCTAGGGGACTTGCCCTAGGGAATCGTCACCTGGGAGACAGAGCGGCCCCAACTGCTGCCGCTGGCCGGTGAAGAGGGCCCGAGCCAAACCTTCCTCACGGCTGCGCACGATGGCCAGGAACTCTGCCGCCCCTTTCATCGCCTTGAAGGTGTCGAAGCCGGTCTCCAGGAAGTGCTGCAGCTCACCGAGCCCCGCCGCATGGGCCGGGCCGCGCATCATGCGCAGTGCCTGTCGCAGCAGGGGCTTGCGCGTGTAATTCTCAAGGGCCTGACCGACAGCCATGGTCAGATCGATCTGCGCCTGGCGCTGCGGTTCGGCGCCGGTGGCCTGCCAGGCCTGCATATAGCGCAGTGCGTCCAAGGGCTGGCCCAGCAACTGCTGGGCCATGCGGCTGTCCAGCCGTTCCGAGATCGCATGCAGTTCCGCCAGATGGAGAACGGTTAGGATGACCTCGCTGGGGAACAGTCTCGCTAACCCGGGGACGACGCGCGCGAACTGGGCATCGCGCCGACTGAAATCGCCCGGCCCGTAAAGCTCCTCAAGAAAGAAGCGTGCTGCATCGGCATAGCGCGGATGGGCCAAGAGATCGGCGTAGCTGCGCGCGAAGCGCCGCTGCTGAAAGGTCTTCAGCGCCTCGACACCAGCAGCAAGGCCCGCGGTCGCCAGGCGCAACTGCCGTTCGTTCTCCACGTGCTGCAGGTGGGCGAGTATGCGTTCAGCGACAGGCAGGCTCATCGAATCTAAGAGGGCTGTATCCGCCCATTGTGCCGCCGCCGCTGGCCCGCGCGCGCATTACCATGGCGTACGCTGACCCTGAACAAAAAGAGATCTTCATCCAACCGCCATGAATGCCCGCCTGCAACGCTTGCTGCTGCTGATGCGGTGCATTCTGGCGCTGAGTATTGGCCTGATCGCCGAGTTGCAGGGCCTGTCTCCCTGGTGGACGGCCCTGCTGGCCGTGCTGGGGTTCTATGTGCATGCGCCGGTGATTCTTGCGCTGTTCCTGAGCCTGCGCTGGCTGACCGACGGCGAGTCACCCCCACCTGCCATCCCCACTCTTTTGCGAGCGTGGTGGCGCGAGCTTTGGGCCAATGAACGGGTGTTCGCCCTCTGGCAGCCATTCCTGGAGCACCAGGAGCCCGATCATCTGCCAGATCCTGGAGCGGAGGGCCGTGGCCGGCGTGGCGTGCTGCTTCTGCATGGTTTCAGCTGCAACAGAGCCTTGTGGCGACGCTGGCAGCGTCGGCTGCGCGCACGCGGTCACCCCTTTATCGCGCTGAGCCTGGAGCCGGCCTTTGGTTCGATCGACCGCTATGTGGAGACCATAGAGGCCGCCGTACAGCGTCTTGAGGCCGTCACCGGTCAAGCGCCGCTGATTCTGGCGCACAGCATGGGCGGACTGGCCGCGCGGGCCTGGTGGCGCTGCCACGGCCGCAGCGGCCGGCTGCAGCGCCTCATCACGCTGGGAACGCCCCATGCCGGCACGCGGCTGGCATCCCTGTCGCCGGCCCGCAATGCCAGCGAAATGCGACGCGGCAGCCGCTGGCTGCTGGCGCTTGCCCAACAGGAGCCGGCCACCCTTTACCGCGACTTTGATTGCTACTGGAGTCCTTGCGACCAGATCGTGGCGCCGGCGCGCAGCGCAGTGCTGCCGGGCTGCGTGGCGCATCGCGTTGAGGGCTGCGGCCATCTGGCGCTGGTCGAGCATCCGGCCGTGGTGGCCGGCGTGCTGGCGCGCTTGTCCGACGACACGCTGCGCAGGCCCGATCAAGAAAATGTCCCGCAGCACCGCTGAGGGCGTTGCGGGGCCGGCGGTCCCGGACTGTCGGGTGATGCCGACTCAGGCTGTCGCTTTGTCGTCCTTGAGCACACCACGGCGGATCTGGTCGAGTTCTATGCTCTCGAACAAGGCCTTGAAGTTGCCTTCGCCGAAGCCCTCGTTGCCCTTTCGCTGGATCAGCTCGAAGAAGATCGGGCCAATCACCTCCTTGGTGAAGATCTGCAGCAGCAGTTCGTTGGGCGCATCCAGGTGGGCAGCGCCATCGATCAGGATGCGCAGGCGGCGCAGATCGTCCACGTTCTCGCCATGGCCGGGCAGGCGCTTGTCGATCAGATCGAAATAGGTGTCTATCGTGTCCTGGAATACCACGCCGGTGGACTTCATGCCTTCCACGGTGCGGTAGATATGGTCCGTGCCCAGCGCCACGTGCTGGATACCCTCGCCATGGTAGAGGTCCAGATACTCGGCGATCTGGCTCTTGTCGTCGCTGCTCTCGTTGATCGGGATGCGGATCTTGCCGCAGGGGCTGGTCATCGCCTTGCTCTTCAGGCCGGTCAGCTTGCCCTCGATGTCGAAGTAGCGCACCTCGCGGAAGTTGAAGAAGCGCTCGTAGAACTCGGCCCATTCCTTCATGCGACCGCGGAACACATTGTGGGTCAGATGATCGATATAGGTCAGGCCGTGGCCCACTGGGTTGGCTTCCACCGGCTGCCCCTGCGCGTCCAGCAACGGCACGAAGTCGACGTCGTAGATGCTGATATTGCCGATCGCACCCGCTGGCGCGCCGTTCTTGCCCTGCCAACGATCGACGAAATAGATCAGCGAGTCGCCGATGCCCTTGATCGCCGGGATGTTCAGCTCCATAGGGCCGGCCTTGTTGTCAAAGCCCCAGGCGCCCAGTTCCAGCGCACGCTTGTAGGCCTGGGCGGCGTCCTTGACGCGGAAGGCGATCGCGCAGATCGACGGGCCGTGCAGGCGCGCGAAGCGCTGGGCGAAGCTGTCGCTCTCGGCGTTGATGATGAAGTTGACCCCGCCCTGACGATACAGCGTCACGTTCTTGTGGCGGTGCTTGGCCACGGCACTGAAGCCCATGGTCTGGAAGAGCTGGCCCAGCGCGGCCGGATCGGGGGCGGCGAACTCGATGAACTCGAAGCCGTCGGTGCCCATCGGGTTGTCCCAGGGGGTGAAAGCAGCCATCTGGCGTCTCCTGCTTATGTCTTGCGATGGATCAAGACTGTAGGGGCTAGGGGGCGCAGGAATCCTGCGAAAACAGGCGCGGTGCCTCTTGGCGGCGCAGGAATCCTGCAAAATCAAACGCTATGGAAACATCATCTCAGCTCGATGCGATTGACAGACGCATCCTGCGCGCGCTGCAGATCGACGGGCGCGTGACCTACGAGGTTCTGGCTGCTCAGGTCAATCTGTCGCCGTCGGCCGTGCTGCGGCGGGTCAGGCGGCTGGAAGAGTCGGGGGCAATCGCGGCCTATGTGGCCCTGGTGCGGCCGGAGGCGGTGGGCCTGGGGTTGACCGCCTACATCAATGTGCGGCTGGAAAAACACACCGAGAGCCACAAGCGCAATCCGATGGACCTGTTCCGCGCCGCGGTCCAGACCTGGCCCGAGGTGGTGGAATGCGCGGCCCTAACCGGCGAGATGGACTATCTGCTGCGCGTGTTGGTGCAGGACATGGCGCACTATGCCCGCTTCATCACCGAGACCCTGCTCAAGCACCCCAGCGTGCAGGACTGCAAGACCAGCTTTGTGCTCGACCGGGTCAAGAACACCACTGCTGTGCCGGTCTGAGGCCTTCTTCAGCGCCGCCGCAGCGGCACCGCCAGCTCCTGCCAGCCTTGGCCGTGCGGCACGGCCGCGTAGGGGGGGGCCGGCCAGTCCCAGAGGCTGGCCGGGAACAGCGCCCGCATTGCATTGATATCGCCGTGATAGGGCGGGCCCTCGATGCGGCCTTCGGCCGCGTTGTCGCGCCGTGCCTGCATGAACAGCGCCAGCAGCAGGCCCCCGGGCGCAAGCCAGCGGTGCAGCTGTGCAGCATAGGCCTGCCAGTGGTCGGGGTGCAGCGCGCACAGGCAGGTCTGCTCGTAGACACGCTGCAGCGGCTCTGCTGGCTGCCATTGCAGCACATCGGCCTGCTCGACTGCGGCACCGGCCAGTCCGGCAATGCGCTCGCGGGCCAGCGCCACGGCCGCCGGCGCATAGTCCAGACCCAGCACCGGCACGCCCGCCCGGGCCAGCGCCTCCAACTCGTGGCCGCGGCCGCAACCCGGTACCAGCACGCGATCGGCGGGGCTCAGCAGTCCCTGATCCAGCCATTGCTGTAGCTGCGGATGGGCGGCGCCACGGTCCCAGGGCGTTTGCCCAGTTGTGAAGCGCTGCTGCCAGAAGTCGAGGGTGGGTCCAGCCATGAGGGCTGATTATTCCAGCTCGTGCAGCAGCTTCAGTGTGGGCTCCTTGCCCATATTGAGCAGGGCAGCGATATCGCTGATGTCGTCCGGCACCGCGGCATCGTCCCAGCCGTCGGCGGTATGGCGGGCCAGGCGCACCGCCAGCTTGACGCATTGCACCTGCGGATCATGGTCGCGCTTGTCGTTGGTGATGTGCTGCAGCAGCTCGGGCAGATGCCAGGCCCGCATCAGCGACTGCTCCAGATCGGCCAGCTCGATATTCAGGATGTCGCGCTGAACCGCTGCGCTGCGCAGATGCCTGTCCATCATCTGGCGCTGCCGTATCTGCAGCGCCAGGTCCGGCGCATGGCACCACAACAGCATCGCGGCAAATTAATGCTGCTTGGCGGCGCTTTGCAGCCCCGCGGCATCCGGACCCATGCGCAGCACCGCAAAGCCCAGCGCGAAGCGCGCCGCCCGGTCGGCGCGGCGCAGCACCCGCTGCAGGCCGGCCAAGGCCGCTGCTTGATCTTGCAACAGATCCTCGACCACCGCCTGCGGCCCGAAGGCATTGAAGAAGGGCGTGATGCCCATCAACACCAGGGCGGCCGTGACGGTCTCGGCATCGGTCTGCAGCCGCTCGGAGCGGTGCGCCGAGGCATAGGCCAGCACTTTGAGCGTCATCAGCGGATCGCTGGCAATCATTTCGCCCAGGCTGTTTGCATCCACCTCGTCCTCGTTCGCTCGCATCAGCTCCAGCGACTCGGCGGTACTGGCCAGCACCGGAATCTCGGCCGTGCGGAAATAGGCAGTCCACTGTGCTAGACCCGGGAGGGCTTGCTGCAGTGGACTGAAGGCGGTGGGGGCATTCATACCGAGGCTCGTCAAACCGACGCTCGCTAAGGGCTTGCTTGATCGTATATCGGCAGCGTGTAGCGATGTCTGATCAATACCCCCGGTGAAAGCGGTACAAATACCGCAATCACAGCCTTGTGATGCCCGGCAGCTTGCCGATCAACTGACCGTCGATATACAGCGCGCCTTCGGGCGCGCCTGCCTCGGCATAGAACTCCAGCTCGGGCGCACGGCGGCGGCGCCGACCGGGCATCTGGGCCAGGCGCTCGGCCAGGCGGCTCAGGCCGGCGCTGGTGCGGCGCAGTGTGCCGATCAGCTGACGGCGCCAGGACGTTTGTATGGCGCTTTCCTGTTGCAGGCTGCGCAGGGTGTGGATGCGTGTCATCTTCTTGCTCCTTGTGGCTGGCCGCCGGGTCATGGGTTCGGGCTTCAAGCCCATGACCCGGCGGCCTGCATGTGTTGTGGCCCGATCAGGGGCTGCGATCACTCATTTGCTGCAACTCTTGCTGCAGGCTGCGCGCGGCGCGCTGACGGCTGCTCTTGACGCCACCGCCATGCCGACCCGCCTGGCGCAGCAGGGCCGGGCCAACGAGGGGATTGCGCGGCTTGCGCAGCGACAGCGAGACGCTGGGGCGCGGTGAGGTGAACTGGGGCATAAAGACTCCTGTGTGAACGTTTTTTTTGCCCATGCGGCAGCGCCAAGCGTGGTGCTTGCGTGGGGCGGTTGAACCAGACCGGCCGCTGCGACTCGATGCGCAGCAAGGGCCGGAGCGTGATGCAGACAGCAAGGCGTGCCGAGGTCCGGCCCATCCAGCAAGTGCCGGACCGGCTCGGGCGCGCCGGGGCTCTCTAGGCTCGGCGCTGCGCGGCTGCCGCGCCCCCCTCGCCGTCGGCGCCAGGTTCGGGCGCAGCGGGCTCAGGTTGACGGGTGTCGCGAAGCGGCGGGCTTCGAGGGTTGAGGTGTTGCGGGGATTGCGGCAGGGCAGGTGCCGCCAACTCGCTGCAGTGAACCAGGCTGCAGCTTGCGCAAATGATAAACGCTTGATTATCTTGCGCAAGTACTTTTTATCGCCACTGATAAACAAGTTAGGGGGACTTGCCCCGGGGTGTCAGGTTCAGCGCTTCTTGGCCTTCAGCGGGGCAATGCCCTGCTGCAGCTTGCGCCAGGCGTCAACATCGTCGGCCATCTTCTGCGCGACCGGCGGGGTCGGTGCCTGCGGTGGGCGGCCGGGCAGGGCGGGCGTGGCCGGATCGGTGCCTGGGGTCAGCACCTCGCCGAGCAAGTCCAGCAGCCGGGTGCGCGCGCGCTGTGGATGGCGGCGGTAATAGGTCAGCACCAGGCCGACGATGAAGCGTTCGTCGTCATCCTGAGGCAGGCTGGGCGGTTCGGCCGGCAGTGCGGCCGCGCCGCCCGACGCGCCGGGCGATGGCGGCCGGCCGGTGCCGGCCGTCATCAAGGCCCGATGGTCCTGGTCCATCCAGCCCTGGGGCTTGTGGCTCAGCTGCTCGAACTGGCGCGCCAGCCGCTCGCCGATCTGGCGCGAGCGGCCCTTGATCTGGCTCCAGTAGCTGGGTTGGATCTGCAACCGTTCGGCGAAGCGCCGCTCCAGGCCGCGCAGGGCGGCGGCATCGGGGTGCTTGACGGTGGCGCTGACAAATTCTTCGAACAGGAGCAACGCGTTGTCCAGGCGGACGGTGGCGGTGTCCCGGATGGGCGGTGACATGCCTCTATGATAAAGCTCCGTTCATCCCCAGCTTGGGGATCGCGGGCAACAACCGTACGCAGCGGGCTGCGCAAGGGGGTGATATGGCGACTTTGATCCATGGGCTGGGCGCTGCGGTGCTGCTTGCGGGCCAGTTGGCGAGCCCGCCGGTCACGGCGGCAGAGCGCAGTCTTGATAAAGAAGTGATCATCAAAGCCAGCCTCGACCAGGCTTGGCAGAGCTGGACGACGCGCGAGGGCATCACCGCTTTTTTTGCGCCCGATGCCAAGATTGAAGCCCGGGTCGGCGGCGCCTTCCAGATCTATATCGACCCTGGCGCCGAGCCGGGCATGAGGGGCGCCGATGAGATGCGCTTTCTGGCCTTGCAGCCCAAGAAGATGCTCAGCTTCGACTGGAATGCGCCGCCCCATCTGCCCGAGGCGCGGGCCCAGCGCACCTTCGTGATCCTGCGTTTCGAGCCGCTCGGCGAGACCGAGACCCGGGTGCGCTTGCACCACACCGGCTGGGGGGATGGTGGTGAATGGGACAAGGCCTATGCCTACTTCGACCGGGCCTGGGGCCATGTGCTGGCCAATCTTAAGAAGCGCTATGACAGCGGTCCGCAGGATTGGACCGACTGGCTGGCCCAGCTGGAGCGTTGGCGCGCCCAGCAGAAGGCGGCTGCGGCCGCCGCTGCCGGCGCCGCCTCGGCGCCCAGATAGCCCCCCCGGGGCGTTCAGTCTTCGTCCTTGACCTGGTAGACGCTGAGCAGTGCCGCCTGGGTGTTGGGCGGCACCGCCTCGTAGTGCGAGAGAGCCAGCGTGTAGCGGCCCTGGCCGGCGGTCATCGCGTTGAGCCGGGTCTGGTAGCTCGCCAGCTCGGCCAGCGGCGCCAGGCCTTGCACCGTGATCAGGCCGGGTACGGCCGAGCGCGTGCCGTTGACCTGGCCGCGCCGCGCCGCCAGATCGCCGGTGATGTCGCCCATGGCGTTGTCGGGGCAGAGGATCTCCACATGGACCAGCGGCTCCAGCACCAGGGGCCTGGCCTCTCGCACTGCCGCCATCAAGGCCTTGCGGCCGGCGGTGATGAAGGCGATCTCCTTGCTGTCCACCGAGTGATGCTTGCCATCGAACACGGTCACCCGCAGATCCACCAGCGGGTAGCCCGCCACCACGCCGCTGGCCAGGGCCTGGCGCACGCCTTTCTCGACCGCCGGCATGAACTGCCCCGGTATCGTGCCGCCCTTGACTGCGTCCACGAACTCGAAGCCCGCACCGCGGGCCAGCGGCTCCACGCGCAACCAGACCTCGCCGAACTGGCCGGCGCCGCCGCTCTGCTTCTTATGCCGGTAATGGCCCTCGGCCGCGGCCGAGATGGTTTCACGGTAGGCGATGCGCGGCGGCTGGGTCTGGACCTCAAACCTGTAGACCTCGCGCAGCCGCTCGAGCAGCATGCGCAGGTGCAGCTCGCCCAGGCCGTAGACCAGGGTCTCGTTGGTCTGGGCCACATGCTCGACCCTCAGGCAGGGATCCTCGTCGACGAGGCGGTTGAGGATCTCCCACAGGCGCTGCTCGTCGCCATGGCGCTGCGGGCTGACCGCCAGGCCGTGGACCGGCACCGGGAAGTCCAGCGGCGCCAGATGGATATGCTCGTCCTCGGGCGCATCGTGCAGCACCGCGTCGTAGTGCAGCTCGTCGACCTTGGCGATCGCGCACAGCTCACCCGGCAGGGCGGCGTCAATCTCCAGATGCTCCTTGCCCTGCAGGCGGTAGAGGTGGCCGACGCGAAAGGGCTTGCGTGCATGGCCGACGAAGAGCTGGCTGTGGCGCGACAGCGTGCCCTGATGCACCCGCAGCAGCCCCATCTTGCCCAGATAGGGGTCGGCGATGACGCGGAATACATGGGCCAGCACATGGGCCGCGGGGTCGGGTCTTGCCTGCAGGGGCTGGGCTTGCGGCCCCTCGCCCAGCAGGAACTGCGGCGGATTGCCCTCGGCCGGGTTGGGCAGCAGGCGCTCGATCACGTCCAGCAGTTCCGCAACGCCAGCGCCGGTCTTGGCGGAGGTGAAGCAGACCGGGATCAGATGGCCCTCGCGCAAAGCCTGTTCCAGCGGTGCATGCAGCTCGCGCGGATCGACATCGCCCTCGGTCAGATAGCGCTCGACGAAGGCGGGATCGACCTCCACCACCTGTTCCACCAGGGCCTGGTGGGCCACCGCCACCGAGGAGAAATCACTGGCTCCGCTGATCTGGAAGAAGCAGTCCTGCACCCGCCGTCCGCCGTCGGCCGGCAGATTCAGTGGCAGGCATTCGCGGCCGAAGCTCTCGCGCAGCTGTTCGAGCAGCGCGGGCAGGTCCAGGCCGGGCTGATCGATGCGGTTGATCACGATCAGCCGGCACAGGCCGCGCTGGGCGGCCGACTCCATCATCCGCGAGGCCATCAGCTCGATGCCATTGGCGGCATTGATCACCACCACCGCGGTATCGACGGCCTCCAGTGCCGGCAGCGACTGGCCGACGAAGTCGGGCGCCCCCGGAGTGTCTATCGCATGGATCAGCAGGCCGCCGTGCTCCATATGCAGCAGGCTGGCCTGCAGCGAATGCTGCACGCGGCGTTCCAGCGCATCGTGGTCGGAGACCGTGTTGCCGCGCTCCACCGAACCGGCGTTGTCGATTGCGCCGGCGGCCTGCAGCAGGGCCTCGGCGAGGCTGGTCTTGCCCGCGCCGGCCGGCCCCACCAGGGCGAGGCTGCGTTGTCGCGCCACCCCCGGGTGCAGGGCGCCGGCGCTGCCTGAGCTGCCGGCGCTGACGGTGGTTTCGGCTGCGGACATGGCGTGCTCCTCAAGTCGGTTTGAAAGCCTTGCTGGACAAGAAGCCGGTGCCGGGACTTGCGTCCCGGCTTGGCGCCAGCGTAGGGCAAGCGCACCGAGGAGGCAATGGGCGCGCGACCCTGGCGGACCGTCGCCCGGGCCGGCGCTGAATCAGGCCGGCGCCTGTGCCTGCGAATAACCCTGGCGCCGCTCCAGGCCGGTGAAGGCGAAGTCCAGCGCGGGTGCCCGGCCGCTGAGGATGTCCGCGATCGCCGCGCCCGATCCGCAGCTATGCGTCCAGCCCAGCGTGCCGTGGCCGGTGTTCAGATAGAGATTGCCGACCTTGCTGCGGCCGATATAGGGCAGATTCGACGGGGTTGCCGGACGCAGGCCGGTCCAGAACTGCGCCCCGCGGCCATCGCTCATGCGCGGAAACAGCTCGAGCGTGCGGCGCACGATGGCTTCGCAGCGACGCAGGTTCAGCGCCGTGTCGTAGCCGTTGAGCTCGGCGGTGCCGGCGATGCGCAGCCGGTCGCCCAGGCGTGAGAACACCAGCTTGTACTCATCGTCGGTCAGCGATACCTGGTAGCTGTGCTCGGCCGATGTGACCGGCAGGGTCACCGAGTAGCCCTTGGCCGGGTAGATGTTCAGGTCCACGCCCAGCTCGCGGGCAAAGCCGCGGCTGAACGAGCCCAGGCACAGCAGGTAGCGATCAGCCTTGAGACGCTGAACCACGCCGTTTGCATCGGCGATGATGACTTCGTCGATCTCGCCGCCCTTGCGCTCCAGGCCCAGCAGCCGGGTTTCGTAGCGGAACTTCACACCGGCCGCCGCGCAGCGCGCGGCCAGGGCCTGGGTGAAGCGGTGGGCATCACCGGACTCGTCGCTGGGTGTCATGCTGCCGCCGACGATCTTCGCGCGACACTGGGCCAGGGCCGGCTCGATCGCCACGCATTCATCGGGCGTCTTCATGTCCAACTCGCAACCCTGTTCGCGCATGATGCGAGCCGGCTCCTGTGCGGCCTCGTACTCGGCCTCGCTGGTGTAGAAGTGCAGGATGCCCTTGTCCAGCTGATCGTATTGCAGGCCCAGCTGGGCCCGCAGATCGCGCAGCTTGGCACGGCTGTAAAGGCCCAGGCTGACGATGTTGCGGATGTTGTGCGCGGTGCGGCCCGGCGTGCATTCGCGCAGGAACTGCAGGCCCCAGCGCCACTGGGCCGGGTCGGCGCGCAGCCGGAACAGCAGTGGGGCGTCCTCCTTCATCAGCCACCTCAGCACCTTCAGCGGCGCCCCCGGATTGGCCCAGGGCTCGGCATGCGAGACCGAAACCTGGCCACCGTTGGCAAAGCTGGTCTCCAGGCCGGCAGCGGGCTGGCGTTCTATGACGGTGACTTCATGGCCGGCCTGACGCAGATACCAGGCCGAGGTGATGCCGGTGACGCCGGCGCCGAGAACGATGATGTGCATATGGGCACTCCTTGACGATGAACGCGTTGCGATCCACGCGCCAGGCAGGCATGCAAGGGTGTTCCAGTGACAGCGAGGTCCATGGAAGCGGGCTGCGCCTGACGCGCGCCGCTCCCGCTGTCCTCGGTACCTGAGAGATTCAGCCGGCCATCACCCGATGGCGGCCTTGCTCCTTCGGCGGCGGCCACCGCAGGGATGGCCACGCTCTCCAGCATTCGGCTTGTTGACGGATCCAGTACGGGGCCTGAGCGAGTATGGGAGCTTGCGCCTTCGGCGGCCGCCGCGGTGGGGCGACGGCACTCTCCTGAATCCGGGGCTGAGTGTAGGCGGGGCCGGCATGCGGCGTCAAACCGCCGGCGCGCTAGCATGGCCAGCCATGAACGATGAAAACCTGCAGGACAGCGGCGCGCGGCTGCGCGACCAGTACCGTACCGAGGGCGGTACCGGCGCCATCTTCGGCCCCAAGCTGCGCGACTATGCGCAGTCGCGCCCTGGCTATCCGGCCGCGCTCTTCGATGCCTTGGACGCGCAGCTTCGGCGGCAGCTCTGCAGTCGCCCGGTGCTGGCCGATATCGGCGCGGGCACCGGGCTGCTGACCCGGGGCTTGCTGGCGCGTGGCTGGGTTGTGCAGGCGGTCGAGCCGGATGCGGCGATGCGGGCGTTTTGCGACGCACAGCTGGGCGGGCAGCCCGGCTACCGCAGCCATGCGGGGCGGGCCGAAGACCTGCCGCTGCCGCCGGCCAGCATCGATCTGATCTGCGCCGCCCAGGCCTTTCACTGGTTCGAGATAGCGGCCGCCCGCGCCGAGGCCTTGCGGGTGCTCAGGCCGCAGGGCCAGGTCGCCCTGATCTGGAACGACAGGGTGCCGGATGCGCCCTTGCATCGCGATCTGGACGCGCTCTTTGCCGAGTTCGGCGGGGCCAAGCGGGCGGCCCTGGTGGCCCATGAGGATCGCAGCCAGGCGCCGCAGTTCTTCGGCGCCGGCTGCTTTGCCGAACAGTGCTGGCCGCATCGGCACCGGCTGAGCGAGCCGGGCCTGGCGGCCCTGGTGTTCTCGCGCTCATATATGCCGGCGCGCGACAGCGCCGCCGGCCAGGCCGTGCTGCAAGCCCTGGGCCCCATCTTTCAGCGCCATGCCGATGGCGAGATGCTGGCGGTGGACTACCGCAGCGTCGCCATCGTCGGCAGGCCCGCCTGAGGGCATCGCCCCGCGCCGGGCCTGCCGGCCATGGATAGACGGCTGACCGGACAGTGCCGCGGCGCGACCTGTCGTGCCCAGTCGTGCCTATTGCGGCCGGGCCTGGTCCGGCCGGCTGTAGTCACAGACCCCGTCGGGGAAGATCAGCTTGAGCCGCTGCACCGCTGCCGCATCGGGGATCCAGGGCGCGTAGCTGCCGTCCTGCAGCGCACGCTCCACCGGCTTCAGCGCGCAGCGGTAGATGCTCCCCTCGATGGGCGCGCCGGCGACGATGCGCGAGGTGCTGTAGAGCGGGAAACGCTGGGTGCAGGGGCCTGCCGGCCTGCTGTCCAGGATGCCGTCCCAGGCGTCGGCCCCCGCATAGATCAGCGCGCCGCTGGTGTCGAAGCAGCTGTCCACCGCGGCCGCCGGGCGGTTCTGCGCCAGGCTCCTCTTCGGATTGGCGCGGATATTGGCCATCCACTGATCCATCACCGCGATCGCCTGCAGCGTGTTGCTGGCCTTGGGCTGGCCCGGCTGCGTGTCGGTGAACCAGATCACCAGATGGTCGCTGTGGCCCATGGTCTGCAGCACGCGCTGGCGCAGCGCGAAGGACTGGTGGACGTTGTGCATGTCCAGCTCGCGCTCCATGTACTGGCGGTGGTCGATGGTGGGCAGATCCAGCCGGCCCTGGAACACCATGCCCGAGGTGTAGGCGGCACGCTGGGCCAGCGGGTCGCCGACGGTGCGCGGCGCGGGCAGGGCAGGATCGCTGCCCAGATTCATATTGCGCCGGCTCCAGGGGTCGAAGTTGGCGGGTGTCAGGCTGCCCAGGAAGGGGAAGCCCTCTTGCACCATCTCGCTGGGATGCTTCCAGCCGCCAATCTTGTGGTTCAGGTCGAGGAACTCCTCGGGCGTGATCAGGCCAGCTTTGAGCGAGCGCAGGCCGTATTGCACGCCCACATTGTCCCAGGTGGTGCGCGCCGCGCCGCTGGCGTCGACGCCGTAGATGTTGCGCAGATCGTCGTAATGCGTCCAGCGGATCGCGGCGATATCGGCCTGCGGCTCGAACAGCTGCTGGTTGGGGGCCTGACCATAGTGCGGGTTCATCGTCAGCGGCGAGAGGCCGCGCCATGACTTCACGCATTCGCTGGAGCCCGGTGCGGTGCTGTAGCCCAGCGCGGTCTTGGCCGCCGCCAGCGGGTCGGCCACGCTGTCCTCGGCATTGAAGCCCAGCAGCAGGCTGCGGTTCTTGGTGATGCGCCACTTCGGGTTGCTCCGGTCGGTGGCGTCCATATAGTGCTCCAGCAGCTCGCAGTCGCCGACATGGATGGTCTGGGTCACCATGTCCGGGTAGCTCTGCACCGGCAAGGCCGCGTCCAGGATGCCCGGCAGGTTCTGCTGCAGGATGTACTGCTGGATGGCGCCGCCCGAGCCGCCCAGGCCGTAGGTGTAGAGCGGCACGCCATAGCGTTCTATGAAGCGCTCCTTGCTCATCAGCGCCGTCTCGGCCGCCAGCTGCAGGTTGTAGTGGGTGCCGGTGTTGTTGCCGCTGGAATGCACGATGGCGATGCCCTGGCGCAGGATGTCGGCGTTCAGCGCGCCGCTGTGCAGCGTGCCCTGGCTGTGGCCTATCGCCACCCCGCCCTGGAACCAGTACTGCAGGCGCCGGTTCCACAGGCTCAGATCGGGGGCGGACGGGTTCTCGCCGCGCGGCGCCAGCATCGCGAAGCTGTAGAGGAAACGATTGATCGTGCCGCGCTCCTGGCGCACAACGAACTCCACCTCGCGACCATCGGCCAGCGTGATGCGGGCCAGGTCGGCCGGCGCGCTATGGTCCTCGGGCAGTGGTTTCCACTGGTTGGCGGTGCTGCGATACCAGTAGCTGACAAAGGGCGCAATGCTGCAGCTCTGGCTGTAGCCGATCTTGTTGCCTTGGGTATCAAAGACAGCGTGGCCCGGCGGCGTCGCTGATTCCACCAGCGGCTGCTTGCCCACCGCGGCCTGGGTGGTGGTGCAGACGAAGGGGTATTGCTGCGGGCCCGAGAAAATGGGGCCGGTGATCGGATGGTTGGTCAGCGTCAGGCCGTCCAGCAACGGGCCGCTGCGATGCCGCAGCTCTAGACGGTTGTCACCGTCCAGCAGGCCGCTCAGCACCGTTTCGTAGCCATCGGCATTGGGCTGCAGCACCGGGTTGATGGGCTGGCCGTTGAGCCACAGCTGCAGCTTGTCGCGCAGGCCCGGCGCAGCGCGCAGCGCAATGCGCGCATCGCCGCCCGACACATAGCGGGCCGGGCCCGACAGCATCTGCAGCCGGGCCGGACGTGCCTGCTCCAGCGTCGCGTTGGCGGCCAGCGGTCTGGCCAGGGCGGTGTCGCTGTCCTGGCCGCCGCCGCAGCCGGTGAATAAGAGCGTGAGCGCCAGCAGGGCGGCGCCGAATGGGCCTGAACGCATGGGGGTCTCCTTTGAGCCGTGTTGTCTCGGTCTTGTGTGCCGGCCAGCCCGGCCAGCTTCCGCACCATGCGCCTATCGCGGCCGGCGGCAAACCGGGTCAGCGCCCGGGCCCCTAATCCGTCGTGCGATATCTGCATCAATGCCGCACCGGCTTGGTGCGCTGCGCATGACGTTTACGTAAACGTCAAGTAACCCCTAGAATCGCCGCTCTATTGCTGCTAGAACCGGCAGGCGCTGTAACGCTGCCCCAGGAGACGCCCATGACCGACCTGTCCGCCGAGTACAAAGCCCTGGCCGAGTACCGCCCCACCCACAAGGTCCGCTTTGTGACGGCCGCCAGCCTGTTCGACGGCCACGACGCCGCGATCAACATCATGCGGCGCATCCTGCAGAGCATGGGCGCCGAGGTGATCCATCTGGGCCACAACCGCTCGGTCGACGAGGTGGTGACCGCCGCGCTGCAGGAAGACGCCCAGGGCATCGCGATCTCGTCCTATCAGGGCGGCCATGTCGAGTACTTCAAGTACATGGTCGAGCTGCTGAAGTCGCGCGGCGGCGAGAAGATCCAGGTCTTCGGCGGCGGTGGCGGCGTCATCGTGCCGGCCGAGATCCGCGACCTGGCTGAGCACGGGGTGCGCATTTTCAGCCCCGAGGACGGCCAGCGCATGGGGCTGGCCGGCATGATCGGCGAGATGGTGATGAAGGCCGACCAGGACTTCAGCGGCTTGGCCCCCAGCCGTATCGAGGCCATCCAGGGCCACGATGAGGCGGCCTGGCGTGCCCTGGCCCAGCTGATCAGCGCGCTGGAAAACGGCAAGGCCGCCGCCGGCCTGCCCGAGCAGCTGCGCAGCGCCGCCCAAAGCATCCGGACACCGGTACTGGGCATCACTGGCACCGGCGGTGCCGGCAAGAGCAGCCTGACCGACGAGTTGATCCGCCGCCTGCGTCTGGACCAGGGCGACAGCTTGCGCGTCGCGGTGATCTCGATCGACCCTTCGCGCCGCAAGAGCGGCGGCGCCCTGCTGGGCGACCGGATCCGGATGAACGCGATTGGCCCCTGGCAGCATGGTGCGCGTGTCTTCATGCGCAGCCTGGCCACGCGTGATTTCGGCAGCGAGATCTCGCAGGCCCTGCCCGATGTGGTTGCCGCAGCCAAGGTGGCCGGTTTTGACCTGGTGATCGTCGAGACCTCGGGCATAGGCCAGGGCGATGCGGCCATCGTGCCGCATGTGGATGTGCCGATGTACGTGATGACGCCCGAGTTCGGTGCCGCCAGCCAGCTCGAGAAGATCGACATGCTGGACTTCGCCGAGTTCGTCGCGATCAACAAGTTCGACCGCAAGGGCGCGCTGGACGCGCTGCGCGACGTCGCCAAGCAGGTGCAGCGCAACAAGGAGGCCTGGGGCAAGAAGCCCGAGGAGATGCCGGTCTTCGGCACCATGGCCAGCCGCTTCAACGACGATGGTGTCACCGCGCTCTACCAGGCCCTGAAGCCGCGCCTGGCCGAGCTGGGGCTGCCGCTGGCCGAGGGCCGCCTGCCCGTGGCCGCCACCCGCCACAGCACCCACCAGACCCCCATTGTGCCGGCGGCGCGCAGCCGCTATCTGGCCGAGATCAGCGACTCGGTGCGCGGCTACAAGCGCCGCGTGCGCCAGCAATCGCTGCTGGCCCGCGAGATCCAGCAGCTGCATGCGGCCAATCGCATGCTGCTGGAGGCCAACCCCGACAAGCATCGCGCCCGCGAGGCCCTGGCCGAGCTGGCCCAGGGCCGCGAGACCCGGCTGGACAGCGATGCTCGCCAGCTGCTGGCCCAGTGGCCGGACATGCAGAAAGCCTATGCCGGCGACGAGTACGTGGTGAAGATCCGCGACAAGGAGATCCGCACCAGTCTGGTCTCGACCAGCCTGTCGGGCACCAAGATCAAGAAGGTGGTGCTGCCCGGCTATGAGGACCATGGCGAGCTCTTGAAGTGGCTGATGCTGGAGAACGTGCCCGGCAGCTTCCCCTATACCGCCGGCGTCTTCGCCTTCAAGCGCGAGGGCGAGGATCCCACCCGCATGTTCGCCGGTGAGGGTGATGCCTTCCGTACCAACCGCCGCTTCAAGCTGGTCAGCGAGGGTATGCCGGCCAAGCGACTCTCGACGGCCTTCGACTCGGTGACGCTGTACGGCGCCGATCCCGCGCCGCGCCCCGACATCTACGGCAAGGTGGGCAACTCCGGCGTCAGCATCGCGACCCTGGACGATATGAAGGTGCTCTACGACGGCTTCGACCTGTGCAGCCCGACGACCTCGGTGTCGATGACCATCAACGGTCCCGCCCCCTCGATCCTGGCGATGTTCATGAACACCGCGATCGACCAGCAGCTGGCCAAGTTCAGGAGCGACAACGGCCGCGAGCCGACCGCCGACGAAGCCGCCAAGATCCGCGCCTGGGTGCTGGCCAATGTGCGCGGCACGGTGCAGGCCGACATCCTGAAGGAAGACCAGGGCCAGAACACCTGCATCTTCTCGACCGAGTTCTCGCTGAAGGTGATGGGCGATATCGCCGAGTATTTCGTGCACCACAATGTGCGCAACTTCTACTCGGTCTCGATCAGCGGCTATCACATCGCCGAGGCCGGCGCCAACCCGATCTCGCAGCTGGCGCTGACGCTGTCCAATGGTTTCACCTTCGTCGAAGCCTATCTGGCGCGCGGCATGCACATCGACGACTTCGCGCCCAATCTGAGCTTCTTCTTCAGCAACGGCATGGACCCCGAGTACACGGTGCTGGGCCGGGTGGCGCGCCGCATCTGGGCGGTGGCGCTGCGCGACAAGTACGGCGCCAACGAGCGCAGCCAGAAGCTCAAATATCACATCCAGACCAGCGGTCGCAGCCTGCATGCGCAGGAGATCGCCTTCAACGACATCCGCACCACGCTGCAGGCCCTGATCGCGATCTACGACAACTGCAACTCGCTGCACACCAATGCCTATGACGAGGCGATCACCACGCCTACCGAGGAAAGTGTGCGTCGCGCGATGGCGATCCAGCTGATCATCAACCGCGAGTGGGGCTTGGCCAAGAACGAGAACCCCAGCCAGGGCGCCTTCATCATCGAGGAGCTGACCGAGCTGGTCGAGGAAGCGGTGCTGGCCGAGTTCGACAAGATCGCCGAGCGCGGCGGCGTGCTGGGCGCGATGGAGACCGGCTACCAGCGCAGCAAGATCCAGGAAGAGAGCATGCACTACGAGATGCTCAAGCACACCGGCGAGTATCCGGTCATCGGCGTCAACACCTTCCGCAATCCGCATGGCGATCCGGTGCCCGAGCATATCGAGCTGGCCCGCTCCACGGACGAAGAAAAGCAGAGCCAGCTGTCCCGCCTGGGCGAGTTCCATGAGCGCCATGCCGCGCAGGCCCCGGCCATGCTGCAGCGCTTGCAGCAGGCGGTGATCGACAACCGCAATGTGTTCGAGGTGCTGATGGACGCCGTGCGCGTCTGCTCGCTGGGCCAGATCACTGCCGCGCTGTTCGAGGTAGGCGGCCAGTACCGGCGCAGCATGTGAGCGCAGGGCGACCCTGAGTCGCCTTGGTCGCCGCCCGGGTGCTGCTTCAGCGGCCGGGTCGCTCGAAGCCGGCCTCGACCCAGGCGCTGGCGCTGGCGCGGCTGAGCTTGAAGCCAGGCTTGACCTTGACCTCGGCGATGGCTGCCGGCTCACCCGGCTCATGGGCGCTCAGCAGGCCGTAGGGCTCGTACTCGTCCGGCACGATGCGCAGCCGCACCTCCACCGTGCCCTGATCCCGCTGCAGCAGCAGGCTCTGGTTCAGCTGGGCATGCAGCTGCTGCTCGTGGCGGCGCAGCACCTCGGAGGCGGTCTTGACCAGGGTGTTGAAGGCGTTGATGTCCAGCGGCTTGGGATTCTTCTTGTCGCGCCCCATGGTCCAGGGGCCGACCAGGGCCGGCTCTGATTCGCCGGCCAGCGTCATCGCCACGGCCCAGCCCTCATCGTCCTCGTTCTTGATCACCTGCGCGGTCCAGCGCTGGTCCTGCCACAGACGATCCTGCTGGATGTCCGGGCGTTGCTTGTCGTCGTCGTCGTGGGCGGTGGTGGGCATGATGGCGGTGCTGACGCGGGGCTTTGAGCGGGCGGGCGCGAAGCATAGCCGCAGCGCGGCCAGAATGCGGCCCCATGGATTCGCTATCGCAACTGGCTCTGGGGGCGGCCGTCGGTGTCGCGGTGATGGGGCGGCGCACCGCGCTGTGGAAGGCCGCCGCCTGGGGCGCGGTATGCGGCACCCTGCCCGACCTCGATGCGCTGATCGACCATGGCGACCCGCTCAGCAATATGGTGCTGCATCGGGCCGACAGCCATGCGCTGTTCTGGCTCAGCCTGCTGGCGGCGCCCTTGGGCGTGGCCATCGCCTGGCTGGCGCGCGAGCGCGCACTGCTCAAGCCCTGGGTGCTGGCCACCTGGCTGGCCCTGATCACCCACCCGTTGCTGGACTGGTTCACCATCTACGGTACCCAGCTGCTGCGCCCCTTCTCGGCCGAGCCGCTGGGTGTGGGCAGCATCTTCATCATCGATCCGCTCTACACGCTGCCGCTGCTGCTGGGCACCGGGCTGGCGCTGCGTGGCGGCGCAGCTGCGCTGCGTTGCAACGCAGCCGGCCTGCTGCTGTCCAGCCTGTATCTGGGCTGGAGCCTGCTGGCCCAGCAGCATGTGGCCGGCCTGGCGCGGCAGAGCCTGCAGGGGCAGGGCGTCGAGCGTCTGCTTGTCACCCCCAGCCCCTTCAATACCGTGCTGTGGCGGGTGGTGGCGGTCACGCCGCAGGGCTATCTGGAGGGCTTCTACTCGCTGCTGGATGCCCAGGCGCAGATCCGCTTCGAGCGCTTCGACCAGGGGCGCGAGCTCTACCAGCGCTTGCACGAGCAGCCGGCGGTGGCCACGCTGGCGGCCTTCAGCGACGGCTTTTTCAAGCTGGAGCAGCGCGGTGACGCCGTCGTGATCGCCGATCTGCGCATGGGCCAGGAGCCGCACTATGTGTTCGCCTTCGAGGTGGCCCGCAGCGCTTCTGAGCTGCGTCCGCTGGAGCGGCCGCAGGCGGCGGGCGGGCGCGCCGATATCGCCGCCTCGCTGCGCTGGCTTTGGCGCCGGCTGCTGGGCGAGCCCCTGCTGCCGCCGCGCTGAGCGCCGGCGTGCGCCCCGGCCCCGGCTCGCCAGTCCGGGCCTGCTGGTGTAAAAGGGCGGTGTTGCCGTCCCGCGCAAGGAGATCGCCATGAACTGGTTCTCGCAACTGCTGCCCGCCGAGGCTTCGCTGCCGGCGGCGCACCCGCACCATGGCCATGTGGAGCCGCAGCCGCTGCCCGCCGATGCGCTGCTGATCGATGTGCGTTCCTACGCCGAATACATGGCGGGCCATCTGCCCGATGCCCATTGCCTGCCCCTGCATCAGCTGGAGGCCGAGTTCCCGCAGCGCTGGCCGGATCGGCAGACTCCCATCGTGCTGTATTGCGCCACCGGCGCGCGCTCCGAGCATGCGCTGGGCCTGCTGCAGCGCCTGGGCTACCGCGATGTGCACAATGGCGGCGGCACCATGGCGCTGGCCCAGCGCCTCGGTCGCTCGCTGGAGCACGGCTTGTGAGCGCCTTGCGCGCGGTCGCTCACCAGGGCAGGATCTGCCCGCGATAGTCGAGAAAGCTGCCACTGTCCGCCGTGCTGGCGGCGTCCATCACGGCCAGCAGCTCGGCTGCCGCCAGCGCCGGCTCGCGTCCCAGCTCGCCGCCGCGGAACGGGGCCGACAGTGCCGAGCGCACCGTACCCGGATGCAGGGCCAGCAGCACGCTGTTCGGCTGGCTGCGGCGCAGCTCGATGGCCGCCGTCCGGATCAGCATGTTCAGCGCCGCCTTGGAGGCGCGATAGCCGTACCAGCCGCCCAGGCGGTTGTCGCCTATGCTGCCCACCTTGGCCGAGAGCATGGCCAGTACCGCACGCCGGCGATCCAGCAAGGGCGTGAAATGGCGCAGCAGCAGGGCCGGGCCCACGGTATTGACCTGAAAGCTGGCCAGCAGCTGGGCCTCGTCCAGATCGCCCAGCTTCTTCTCCGGCCGCTGCGCGGGCGTGTGCAGCAGGCCGGCGGCATTGACGATCAGCTGGAAGGGCCCCTGCAGCGCCTCGGCCGCGGCCGCGATGCTGGCACCGTCGGCGAGGTCCAGCGCCGGCTGGGAGCGCCGGTGCAGGCCCAGCGCCTCGCCACAGCGCGGGTCGGTCCGCAGCTGGCTCAACACGGCGGCGCCGATGGCGCCCGAGGCACCGATCACCAGGGCGCGGTATCCATACGGCAAGGAGTTCATGGGGGCTGAGCCTAAGGCCGAAGGCTTGCCCTTGCGATCCGCTGGGCCATGCCGCCCCGCCGAGAATGCAGCGATGCAAACCCAGCGCGCCCATCTCATTCCCCGCATCGCCATCGTCGGTGCCGGCCTGGCCGGCCTGGCCTGCGCCAGCCGGTTGCGGGCGGCCGGGCTGCAGCCCACGCTGTTCGACAAGAGCCGCGGACCGGCGGGCCGCATGAGCACCCGGCGCGGTGAGGGCTGGCAATGCGACCATGGCGCGCAGTACTTCACCGCCCGTGATCCGCAGTTCCGCGCCGAGGTCGATCGCTGGCAGCAGGCCGGCGTCGCGGCGGCCTGGTCACCGCGGCTGCACATCATCGGGCCGGAGGCCGGGCACAGACCCGAGGCCGGGCTGGAGCGCTTTGTGGGCCTGCCCGGCATGACGGCGCCAGCGCGCTGGCTGGCCCAGGGGCTGGACCTGCGGCTGGAGCAGGCGGTGCAGGGCCTCTGCCGCACGCAGCAGGGCTGGCAGCTGCAGCTGGATGGCGCATCGGCCGGTCCTTTCGATGCGGTGCTGCTGGCCCTGCCGGCGCCCCAGGCCGCGGCCCTGCTGGACGCCGCAACGACGGCGCCGGCCCTGCTGCAGGCGGCTGCCACGCCGATGCGGGCCTGCTGGGCCCTGATGCTGGGCTATGCCCAGCCGCTGGGCCTGGAGTTCGATGCGGCCTTCGTCAACGCCGGCCCGCTGCGCTGGCTGGCGCGCGACAGCAGCAAGCCCGGGCGGCCGGCTGGCGAGACCTGGCTGCTGCACGCGAACGCAGCCTGGAGCGAGGCCCATCTGGAGGCTGCGCCCGAGCAAGTGTCGGCACTGCTGCTGCAAGCCTTTGTGGCGCTGGGCGGCGACCCACAGCCATCGCGTCAGACTGCGCATCGATGGCGTTATGCGGACCAGGCGCAAGCCCTGCAGTCCGGCTGCGTCTGGCAGGCCGGCGAGCGCCTGGGCCTCGCGGGTGACTGGCTCAGCGGCGGCAAGGTCGAGGGGGCCTGGATCAGCGGCAGGCGTCTGGCCGAGGCCTTGCTGGATGGCTGGGAGCCTGCCGCCTGAGCGTCGCCCAGGCCGCGATTCAGGCTTCCTCGATCAGGTGGCGGCTGCGCACCGCGCCGGGCAGATCGTCGCTGCCGAAGCCATAGGGCGCGATGGCGGCCAGGTGCGCCGGGCTGCCCATCAGCCCGGCCTGGGCGGCGATCCAGGCCTGCTGCAGGCTGCGGTCCTCGGGGTGAAACTGGAAGGCGGTATAGCCCAGGGCCTTGCCGCCCGCTTCCTGGCGCAGGCGCAGCGCCTGGAACTGCGGGTGCGCGGCCGCCAGCATGCGCACCGCGGGCAGTGACAGGCACAAGGCCTGGGCGCTGCCTTCGCGCAAGGCTTCCAGTGCCGCAGCGAGGTTGTCGACCAGCTGCAGGCGCGGTTCGCTCAGGCCCAGCTGGCCCAGGCGTGCCGCTTCCACCGAAGCGCGCAGGGCCAGCACCCGCAGCTCGCCCTGGTCGCGCAGATCGGCCTCGCTGCGCAGATTGCGCGGATTGCCCGCGTCCACCAGCAGGCCCGGCAGCACGCGCAGGCTGGGGTCGGAGAACAGCACCTGGCGGGCCCGCTCCGGGGTGACGAACATGCCGGCTGCAATCAGGTCGTAGTCGCGCGCCAGCAGGCCGGCGATCAGTGCGCTGAAGGGGCGTTCCAGCCACTGGCTGCGCTCCAGGCCCAGCTGTGCGGCCACCAGGCGGGCCACCGCCGGCGCCTCGCCGATCACCCGGCCCTGGGCATCGCGCATCGCATAGGGGGCCTCAACGGCATAGCCTATGCGCAGCAGGCCCTGGCGCCTGACCCGGGCCAGACCGCTGCGGCCCTGCCATTGCCAGACCAGAGCCGCGGCGGCACCCATGCCGGCGAACAAGCCCGCGGCAATCAGGCCGCGGCGTTTGGAGCTGGCGAGCGTCATCTGTCTTCCCCCTGAACCGGCCCCTGCGAGGGGCGCTTTTGCCAGCGGTGTACACCGGCCGGAAACCAGGGTCAAGCGGGGGTCAGGCCCGGGTCCTGCCAGAGCTGCACGCAGTTGCGGCCGCCGTCCTTGGCGCGGTAGAGGGCGCGGTCGGCGCGGGCGCAGAGCTGATCGGCGCTGAGCCCGCTGTCGGAGGCGGCCACCGCGATGCCGGCCGAGACGGTCAGCTGGATGGCCTGGCCGTCGCGGCCGCGCAGGCTCAGGCCCTCGACCGCGCGCCGGATATCGTCGACCAGGCGCTGGGCGCCGGGCGCATCGGTGGCCGGCAGGATCAGGCCGAACTCCTCGCCGCCCATGCGGCCCAGCACATCCGAGCCGCGCAGGCGCTTGCGCACCACCTCGGCAAAGGTGCGCAGCGCATCGTCGCCGGCGCCGTGGCCATGGCGGTCGTTGATCTGCTTGAAGAAGTCCAGGTCCAGCAACGCAAAAGCCACCGGTGCGCCGTCGCGCCGGCCGCGTTCCAGGCTGTGGGCCAGCAGCGCGTCGGTGGCGCTGCGGTTCAGGCAGGCGGTCATGCCATCGGTGGTGGCCATTTCTTCCATGCGCCGGGTGCTGCGCTCGAAGCAGGCCAGCACAAAGCCGAAGCCGGTGCCCAGCAGACTGATGAAGCTGACGAGAAAGGTCAGACCCTGGCCCAGGCTGGACTGCAGCAGATGGTCATAGTCCTGCGGCACCAGCATGGCGTGGATGCCGCGCACGCACAGTGCGCCCGCCGCCAGGGCCAGCGTGATGCCCACGGTGCGCAGTGAGGGCTCGGCATGCCAGCCATGCCGGAACACCAGGGCGACGCTGGGCAGCAGCAGGGCGGTGAAGAGCAGCGAGATCAGCGCGGTGCGCGGCGCCAGGGGCCAGGGCAGCATCAGCAGGATCAGGCCGGCGCCCAGCGCCAGCGCGATCCAGGGCCAGCGGCTCAGGCGCTGCTGCAGCAGGTGCACCGACAGGGCCTGGTTGTAGAGCAGCAGGCCCAGGCAGATCAGCACATTGCCGACAAAGACCGAAACACCGAGGGGCAGGAACACTCTTGCGCCCAGAAAGGCGTAACCCAGCAGCAGCGCCCAGGAGGCCTTGGCCCAGAGGCTCAGGGCCGGATGCTGCAAGCCGCCGCGCTGCGCGAAAGCCAGCTGGACGCACAGCATCAGAAAGCCGGTCAGCAGGGCCACCAGCAGCGTGGGGATGTGGATGGACAAGAGGGGGGGTGCTCCAGGCGCGCGCAGCGCCTGCGAGTGTAAGGCCCGGGTTTGCGTGGGGGAAGCCGGGCGTGGCGCAGAACGCCCAGCAGAGCCTGTCGCACGGTCCGTCCAGGGCGCCTGGCACAGCTCCTGGATCGCGCACAATCGGCGTGCAGCAATAGCGGAGACGAAGTGATGCAGGAACTCATGGGATCACGCCTGGCCCTGGCGCTGGCCTTGGTGCTGAGCACCGCCGCCGCCGCCGAACCGGTGGGCGAGGTCGATACCGTGTTCAAGTTCATAGGCCCCGACCACAAAATCGTCGTCGAGGCCTACGAGGATCCCAAGGTGGAGGGCGTGGCCTGCTATGTCTCGCGGGCCAAGACCGGCGGCATCAAGGGCGCGCTGGGTCTGGCCGAGGATCGCAGCGAGGCATCCATTGCCTGCCGCCAGGTCGGCCCCATCGTGATTGCCAAGCCGCTGCGCCAGCAGGAAGAGGTGTTCAACGAGCGCATCTCCCTGGTCTTCAAGAAGCTGCGCATCGTCCGCATGGTCGACGCCAAGCGCAACACCCTGGTCTACCTGACCTACTCGGACCGCCTGATCGAGGGCTCGCCCCAGAACAGCGTCACCGCGGTGCCGGTGGACCGGGCCACGCCGATACCGCTGCGCTAGCTGCGCAGGCGCTGCAGCAGTTCCAGCGCCGTCTCGAAGTCGTAGGCCCGGATGCGCTCGCCCATGGTGTGGGCGGCGCGGCCGTAGCGGGAGCGCAGCGGCGCGGCCAGCTCGATATAGCGGGCGCGGGCACGCACATCGCCGGCGCGCAGCAGCTCGGCCAGCTCGGCCAGCTCGGCCGCCATCCGGGCCTCGCCGGGGCCGCCGCTGACCGGCGCGGGTGCCTCGTCCAGCGCGGCCGGCTGGGTCGCATCGACCGCGTCCAGCGCATCGCCCAGGCCGTCCAGCAGGACGCGCAGGCTGCGATCCAGCAGGCGGGCCCGGCGCTCGCTGTCAGGGGCGCCGCTCAGCAGCGCCTGCTCCAGCTGCGCGGCCTCATCGGCCAGGGCCTGGGCGCCAATCGTGGCCGCCGAGCCCTTGATGCCATGGCACCAGTGGCGCAGCGCCTCCAGCCCCTCGCCGACGCCGGCCAGACCGGCGGCATTGTGCAGATGGAACTGCTTGAGCACCCGCAGATAGGTCTCGACCCGGCCGCCGCACAGCTGCAGGCCGCGCTGGCTGTCCAGCGTGCTCAGCTGGGTCAGCCAGTCGGGCAGGCCGGCGCCGGGGAATGCCACCGCGGGCGCGGCGCCGGTGGCGACAGGCTCGGCCAGGATCTCGGCCCGCCGGGGCAGCCAGCGCAGCAGTGCCGCATAGAGCTGCTCGGGGTCGACGGGCTTGCCCACATGGTCGTTCATGCCGGCGGCCAGGCAGGCGGCGCGATCCTCGCCAAAGGCATTGGCCGTCATCGCCACCACCGGCAGCTCGGCCAGGCGCGGTGAGGCGCGCAGATGGCGGGTGGCCTCCAGCCCGTCCAGGCGGGGCATCTGCACATCCATCAGCACCAGATCTACCGTCTGCGTGGCCAGTTTCTCCAGGGCCTGCAGTCCGTCGTCGGCGCGCAGCACCTCCAGGCCGGCGTCCTGCAGCAGCTCGGCCGCCACATCCTGGTTGACCGGGTTGTCCTCCACCAGCAGCACCCGTGCCCCGGCGTGGGCGCGGCGCAGCTGGGCCAGCGGCCTGGTCGCCGGGCTGGGCGCGTCGCCGCTGTCGCCCAGGCCCAGCAGCGCGCGCAGACTCTCGGCCAGGCGCAGCGGCGCGGCCGGCTTCAGCAGCACCGCCGCATAGCCGGCGCGGCGCGCGGCAATCGCCAGGCGCTCCTCGTCCTGGGCGCTCAGCAGCAGCGCTGGCGCCACGCTGCCGGCCGCGCGCAGGGTCTGCAGCGCGGGGGCGACAGCGTCGGCCGCTGCGGCAATCAGCCAGGCCTGCGGCTCCGCGTCGGCGCCCGGCTGCCGCAGCGCCGCCGCGGCGGCCTGGCTGTCGGGCCAGGCACTGAGCCGGGCGCCCCATTGCCGCAGCAGCTGGCCCAGCGCTTCGCGCGCCACCTCCAGCGGCTCGATCAGCCCCAGATGCTGGCCTGCCAGCCAGACCGGCTGCGGCAGCTGCTCCTCGGCCAGGCCCAGCCGCAGGCTGAACCAGAACTCGCTGCCCGCGCCCGGCTCGCTCTGCACCCCCACGCTGCCGCCCATCAGCTCGGCCAGATGGCGGGTGATGGACAGGCCCAGGCCGGTGCCACCGTAGCGGCGGGTGGTGGAGCTGTCGCCCTGCTCGAAGTCATGGAAGAGGCGCGGCAGCATCTCGGGCGCAATGCCTATGCCGGTATCGCGGACGCTGAACCTGAGCGTCAGCCCTTCGCTGTCCTGTGCCAAGACCTTGCCGGCCAGACAGATCCAGCCGTGCTCGGTGAACTTGATCGCGTTCGACAGCAGGTTCAGCAGGGCCTGCGAAAGCCGGGTGGGATCGCCCAGCACCCGCTGCGGCAGGTCGGCCAGGTCCAGCACCAGCTCCAGCTGCTTGGCCCGCGCGCTGTCGATCAGCAGGTCCACGCCGGACATCAGCAGCTCGTGCAGATCGAAGCTGCGGCGTTCCAGCAGCAGCTTGCCGGATTCGATCTTGGACAGATCGAGGATGTCGTTGATCACCTGCAGCAGATGGTGGGCAGCCCCGTCCAGCTTGCCCAGGCGCTCCTGCGCCACCGCATCGGCGCTGTCGCGACGCAGCAGATGGGTCAGGCCGATGATGGCATTCATCGGCGTGCGGATCTCATGGCTCATATTGGCCAGGAACAGGCTCTTGGCCTGGCTGGCCGCATCGGCCCGGTCGCGTGCCTCGATCAGCGCCTGGTTGAGCCCCTGCAGCTGCAGCTGCGCGCTCTTGAGCTCGCTGATATCGGTCACCAGCACGAAGAAACCGCGCACGGCACCGGGCTCGCCGTCGGGAATGTAGTGGGCCCAGAGCTGGCGCAGCTCGCCCGCGGCACTGCGGGCCTCGCGCTGGAAATGCTGGGGCTGGCCAGCCAGCGCGCCGGCCACCGCCGGCGCCACCAGCCGGTGGAAGTCCTCACCCAGCGCGACCCGCATCTCCTGGCCCAGCAGCGCCTCGGGGGCCAGGCCGAACCAGCGGGTATAGGCCTTGTTCGCAAAACGGCAGCGGCGCGACTGGTCCCAGTAGGCCACCATGCCGGGGATGTTGTCGGCAATCGCCCGGGTGAAGGCCTCGGCCTCGGACAGGGCCTGGGTGCGCTGCGCCACCAGCTCTTCCAGATGGTGGCGGTAGTGCTCCAGCTCCTGGTTCTGCTGCACCTCGCGGCTGACATCCCGGGTGATGCCGTACAGGCCCATCAGTTCTCCTGCGGCATCGCGCAGCGGCCCCTTGGTGGACGAGAGCTGGCGCACGCCCTGCGCCAGCTGCAGGCTTTCCTGCTGGTGGATGGAACGCTGCTCGTCCAGCACCTGGGCATCGGCCTGGCTGATGCGTTGCGCGTCCGCGGCGCTGAACAGATCGCTGTCGCCCCGGCCCAGCACCTCACCCACAGCGCGGCCCAGCATGCGGGCGGCGGCTTCGTTGACGAAGAGGTAGCGGCCCTGCAGGTCCTTGGCGAAGATCGCGTCGGGCGAGGAGTTGGCGATGGCCTGCAGCAGCGCCAGGGCCTGCAGCTGGCGGGCCTGCTCCAGCCGCTCGGCCTGCAGCTTGTGCACCGTGCGACGCTGGCGGCGCAGCTGCAGCCAGCTCCACACCGTGGCCAGCGCCAGCGCGGTCGCGGCACCGGCCCAGGCGGCCTGCTTGGGCTGGCCCTGGCGCAGCAGCCAGAGCGAGAGGGCAGCGCCGGCCATGGCCGGCGGCAGCAGGCCCAGCAGCAGATGCCAGCCGCGCAGCAGGGTCGATTCGGCACGCGGCTCGCCAGGGCCGGCGCGCAGCAGCGGTGCGCGCAGGGCCAGATAGAGCAGGGCGGCGCTGGCGCCCACATAGATCCAGCCCTTCAGCAGGCCCAGGGTTTCGTGCAGCGCGGCATCGCGCACCAACTGGGCCAGCAGCCAGTCCGATCCCAGTATCCAGGCGGCCGAGCCCAGCACATAGGCCCACAGCACATGCTGCAGCCGGCGCAGGCTCAGGGGCTTGCCGTGCATGGGCTCATTCGTCCGCGAAGCGCCGGGCGACGCGGCAGAAATCCGCATAGCAGGCTTCGAAGGCGTCGACCACATCGGGGTCGAAATGGCGGCCGCGCTCGGCCAGTATCAGCGCACGGGCCTGCTCATGGCTCCAGGCGGTCTTGTAGACGCGCCGGCAGGTCAGCGCGTCGAAGACATCGGCCAGCGCCATCAGCCGCGCCGGCAGCGGTATCGCGGTGCCGGCCAGGCCTTCGGGGTAGCCGCCGCCGTCCCAGCGCTCATGGTGGCTGCGGGCGATCTGCACCGCATAGCGCAGAAAGCCCGGATCGCCCTCGGCACCGCTGTCGCGCAGCGCATGCTCGATCGCCTCGGCGCCCAGCGCCGCATGGGTCTGCATGATGGTCCATTCCTCGGGCGTCAGCTTGCCGGGCTTTTGCAGAATGCGGTCGGGCACGCCGACCTTGCCGATATCGTGCAGCACCGCCGAGCGCACCATCAGATCGATGGCCGCGCCGTCAAGCTCGGCCGGGAAGCGGCCCCGTGCGTACAGCCAGTCGGCCAGCAGCCGCACATAGGTCTGGGTGCGCAGCAGGTGGTAGCCGGTCTCCTGGTCGCGGGTTTCGGCCAGGCGGGCCAGCGCATGGATGCTGACCTCGCGCACGCGCTGGATCTCGCGCAGCCGGCGCTGCACCTCGGCCTCCAGGTCGCGGTTGCGCGCGCGCAGCTGCTGGCGCGCGCGATGCAGCTCCACATGGGTGGCCACCCGGGCCAGCAGCACGCTGGGCCGCACCGGCTTGGTGATGTAGTCCACCGCGCCCAGGCGCAGGCCGCGCTCCTCGTCTTCGGTGGCGCCCATGGCGGTCACGAAGATCACCGGCAGTTCGCGGGTGTACGCGCCGGCGCGCAGCCGCTCCAGCACCGCATAGCCGTCCAGGCCGGGCATCATCACATCCAGCAGCAGCAGATCGGGCAGCGGCGGCTGCGCGAGCAGCTGCAGCGCGCGCTCGCCCGAGATCGCGGCCTGCACCCGGTAATGCGGCTGCAGCAAGTCGCCGAGAACGGTGAGGTTCTCGGGCTTGTCGTCGACGATCAGTATCCGCGCCTCCCGGTGACGCTCGGGCATCTTGGCCTCCCTGCTGGCAGGCGCCATTGGCGCATGCTGGCCCAGGCTAAGCCTTGATGCGTGTCAATACAAGCGCGCAGACCCTTGGCGGCGAGCCCAGGGCCGCACACAGGCAGCCACGGGTCGCCCCATCGCCGGGCCACAATCGGCGCATCCCGGTTCCACCGCAAGCCATGAGCGCCAACGCCTACCCTGCCTCTGCCTCCGCCCCCTTTTTCGCCCCGCTGGCCTTTGACCAGGCCGAGGCAGCCCTGGCCCAGGTGCAGGCGGTCTATGCCGCCGGCGTCCAGCATCTGCGCCAGGCCCTGCAGCGCTTCGTGGCCGGCGAAGACCTGGGCTCGGTGCGGGCCTGCTATCCCTTTGTGCGCCTGCGCACCAGCACGGTGGCGCGCCATGTGTCCAGCCAGGCCTATGGCTTCGTGGCCGGCCCCGGCGTTTACGAAACCACGCTGACCCGGCCTGATCTGTATGCCGACTACTATCTGGAGCAGTTCCGGCTGCTGCTGCGCAACCATGGGGTGAGCCTGGAGGTCGGTACCAGCCACCAGCCGATACCGCTGCACTTCTCGCTGGCCGAGCACGAGCATGTGGAGGGCCATCTGAGCGCCGAGCGCCGCCTGCTGCTGCGCGACTGCTTCGATCTGCCCGATCTGGCCGCGATGGACGACGGCATTGCCAACGGCACGCACGAGCCGCCCCCTGGCGCGCCCCTGCCGCTGGCGCTGTTCACCGCGCCGCGGGTCGATTACTCGCTGCACCGGCTGCGTCACTACAGCGGCAGCTCGCCCGAGCATTTCCAGAACTTCGTGCTCTTCACCAACTACCAGTTCTATATCGACGAGTTCCAGCGCCTCGGCCGCGAGCTGATGGCGCGTGCGCCCGACCCGGCCCGGCCCAGCGAGCATGACGACTGCATCGCCTTCGTCGAGCCCGGCAATGTGCTGACGCGCCGGGTGGGCTGCGCGGCCGAAGCGACGGATGCGCTCGGGGCGGCGCCGCCGCGCCTGCCGCAGATGCCGGCCTACCACCTGCTGCGGCGCGACCGCAGCGGCATCACGCTGATCAATATCGGCGTCGGCCCCTCCAACGCCAAGACCATGAGCGACCATGTGGCGGTGCTGCGCCCGCATGCCTGGCTGATGCTGGGCCACTGCGCCGGCCTGCGCAACAGCCAGGCGCTCGGCGACTATGTGCTGGCCCATGGCTATGTGCGTGAGGACCATGTGCTGGACGAGGAGCTGCCGCTGTGGGTGCCGATACCGCCGCTGGCCGAGGTGCAGCAGGCCCTGGAGGCGGCCGTGGCCGAGGTGACAGGTCTTGCCGGCCCGGCGCTCAAGCAGATCATGCGCACCGGCACCGTGGCCTCCACCGACAACCGCAACTGGGAGCTGCTGCCCAACAGCCAGCAGGGCGGCGCCGAGCGCCGTTTCAGCCAGAGCCGCGCGGTGGCCCTGGACATGGAAAGCGCCACGCTGGCGGCCAACGGCTTCCGCTTCCGCGTGCCCTATGGCACCTTGCTGTGCGTGTCGGACAAGCCGCTGCACGGCGAGATCAAGCTGCCCGGCATGGCCGACCAGTTCTACCGCCAGCGCGTCGACCAGCATCTGCGCATAGGGCTGCGTGCGGTCGAGCGCCTGCGCCAGCAATCGCTGGACCGCCTGCACAGCCGCAAGCTGCGCAGCTTTGCCGAAGTCGCTTTCCAGTAAGTGGCGAATGCCGCCACAATCGCCAGGCCATGCAATTCGACATCGCCACCCTGTTCAGCCTGCTGGTGATCCAGGCCCTGGCCCTGGCGCTGGTGATGCCGGCCCTGATGGGGTGGCGAGACCTGACCCCCGGTGCCCGCGACGCGCAGATCGCCTTCGGCCTGCAGGGCGCCGGCTGGCTGCTGCTGATGCTGGCGCCGCCGGGCGGCAACCGCTGGCTGGGCGGCCTGGCGATGGCCCTGATCAGCGCCAGCCTCAGCCTGCTGTGGCTGGCGCTGCAGCACTGGCTGGGGCCGCGCCGCGGCCGCCGCCTGATGCTGGCCCTGCCGGCGCTGGCGGCCCTGCTCTATCTGCTGCTGTTTGACAGCTATGCCCGCCGCGTGGGCAGCACCAATGCGCTGTTCGCCCTGCAGCTGGGCCTGCTGTGCCTCGCGCTGGCGCTGCCGGTGAAGGCGCACGACAAGGCGCTGGAGCCCGAGCAACTGCGCGCCAGCTGGCGCTGGCGCGGCCTGCTGCTGGCCTGCCTGGGTCTGCTGGGCCTGCTGACCGCCGCGCGTGCCGGCCTGGCCTGGTTCGACACCGCCGCCTATCCCAGCCTGACGGCGGCGCACCCGGTCAACGCGCTAGCGGCGGTGGCCAGCAATGTGGCGGTGCTGCTGAGCCTGGCGGCCATCATGGCGGCCTGGCGCGGCGAGGCCGAGAACGCCTTCCAGCGCCTGGCCCAGAGCGATCTGCTGACCGGCCTGTGCAACCGCCGCGCCTTCGTGCAGCGCGCGGTGGACATGCTGTCGATGGCGCGCCGCTACCAGGAGCCGCTGGCGCTGATGATGCTGGACATCGACGGCTTCAAGGCCATCAACGAGGAGCATGGCCATGAGGCCGGCGACAAGGCGCTGAAGCTCTTTGCCGCCTGCCTGCGCGAGCAGCAGCGCCTGGGCGATCTGGTGGCCCGCGTGGGCGGCGAGGAGTTCGTCGTGCTGATGGCCCGGGCCGATGGCCAGGGCCCGGCCGCGATGGACAAGCGCATGCGCGGCGCGCTGGCCGAGCGCGCGCCCCGCGAGCTGGGCTTTGCGCTGGACTTCAGCGCCGGCTGGGCCCGGCTGCGCCATGGCGACCGCAATGTCGAGGACCTGCAGAAGCGGGCCGAGGCCGCGCTCTACGAGGCCAAGAAGGCCGGTCGGGGCCGCCTGCTGGCCGAGCCCGGGCTGGAGTGACGGCCGGTGACGCTGGACGTCACCACCCTGCTGGCCGCGGTGCTGGTCAATGCACTGCTGATGAGCCTGGCCCTGAGCGTTGCGGTGGGCCTGCGCAGCCGCAGCGGGCTGCGCGACTTCAACCTCAGCCTGCTCGCACAGGCCGCCGGCTGGGCCCTGCTGATCGCGGCCGGCCTCTGGCCCCGCCACGCGATCTGGTCGGCCACGCTGGGTGTCACGCTGCTAAGCCTGTCGATCAGCGCCATGCGCATGGCCATTGCCCGCTTCCTGGCGCAGGCGGTGCCGGTCTGGCAGCTGCTGGCGCCGCCGCTGCTGCTGGGGCCGCTGCATGCGCTGGTCTATGGCCACACGGTGGCCGCGGTGGCGCTAACCAATGCCTTGATCGCCGTGCAGGTGGCGCATTGCGCGGGGCTGCTGTTGCTGGGCTCGCCGCCGATGCGGCGCTGGCGCTGGCTGGTCGGGCTGTCGGCGCTGGCCAATGCCCTGCTGATGCTGGCGCGGGCGGGCCTGATCGTCTTCGCCACCGAGCGCTATCCGCGCTTCAATGATCCGCACTGGCTCAATATCGGCCACCTGCTGCTGCTCAATGCCAGCCTGGTGCTCGGCACGATAGGTTTCTTGCTGGCCCACCGCGACGAGGCCGAGCAGGCGCTCAAGCGCCTGGCCTCCACCGACAGCCTGACCGGCCTGCACAACCGGCGTGTCTGGCTGGAGCGGAGCGAGCGCAGCCGCCAGAGCGCCGATCCGGCGCGGCCCGATATGCTGATGCTGTTCGACCTCGATCACTTCAAGCAGATCAACGACCAGCGCGGCCATCCGGTCGGCGATCAGGTGCTGGCCCTGGTGGGCGAGGTGCTGCGCGACAGCATCCGCGAGGGCGATGTGGCGGGTCGCTACGGCGGCGAGGAGTTCTGCCTGCTGCTGCGCCGCTGCGGCGAGCCCCAGTTCCGGGCCTTCGACGAACGGCTGCACCAGCTGTTGGCCCAGCGCAGCGCGGCCGAGCTCGGCTTCGCGGTGCAGTTCAGCGCCGGCGCGGTCGCATTGCCGCCCGGGCTGAGCCTGGCGGACGCGATGGCCCGGGCCGATCAGGCCCTGTACCGGGCCAAGTCGCAGGGGCGCGACCGCACCTGCCTGCTGCCGGGCTGATGGCTGGCACGCGTTTTGCCTAGGGTTAACCAGGCCCTGCCCAGCCCTACCCGGGGTGGCGCAGGTTTCCCGCAAGACCCGCGTGAAAGCCCGCAGCCATGTTCTTCCGTAGCAGCAACAAGCACAGCAGCCACTCACCGTCCTCCGCGAAAGCCGCGCCGCCTACCGAGGCCGCCGGCTTCCAGCCCCAGCTCTACCAGCGCCATGCCTTCACCGGCCCGGCCGCGCCCAGCCCGCTGGGCCTGGTGAGCAGCCAGGCGCCGCAGGCCGCGCCCGCGGTGAAGGTGCAAAGCCTCTGCTCGCGCGATCTGCAGTGGCTGCCGGCGCTGTGCGAGCTGCTCACCGATACCGTGCACCACGGCGCCAGCCTGGGCTTTCTGGCACCGATGTCGCGCTATGCGGCGCTGGACTACTGGCATGGCGTGTTCGCCAAGCTGGGTCAGCACCACAGCCTGTGGATCGCGCATGACGAGGGCGCGACCGAGGGCCGGCCGGGGCAGCTGCAGGGCGTGGCCCAGCTCTCGCTATGCCCGCTGCTGAATGCCCGCCACCGCGGCGAGCTGCAGGGCCTGATGGTGCACAGCCGCGCGCGCGGCCGCGGCATCGCCAGCCAGCTGATGAGCCGCATCGAATGCGCGGCACTGAGTCAGGGCCGCCATCTGCTGGTGCTGGACACGCCGGCCGGGTCGCAGGCCGAGGCCGTCTATGCCCATCTGGGTTGGCAGCGGGTTGGCGAGATCCCCGAGTACGACAGCTGCGCCGAGGGCCGGCTGCACAGCACGGCGCGCTACTACAAGCGCCTGCGCATGCCGGACTGAAGCCCGCCGCCATGAGCGCCGCCGCTGCCCCCACGCCCGGATTGCGGGTGCTGCTGATCGACGATGGCGCGCACAGCGTCGAGCTGATCCGCGCCGAGCTGGTGCGCCTGGGCTGCGAGGTGCTGGGCGTGGTCGAGCAGGCCACGCTGATCCATGAGCTGGTGCTGAGCCTGCAGCCCGATGTGGTGATCGTGGACAGCGAATCGCCCACCCGCGACACCATGGAGATGTTGGCCACCGTCTCGGCCAAGGCGCCGCGGCCGGTGGTGGTGTTCGCCGAGGATGCCAGCGACGATCCTATGCGCCGGGCGCTGAAGGCCGGGGTCAGCGCCTATGTGGTGGACGGGCTGAGGCCCGAGCGCCTGGCGCCGGTGCTGCAGGTGGCGATCGCCCGTTTCGAGCAAGACCTGGCCCTGCGCCAGGAGCTGGGCCGGGCCCAGGCGCGTCTGAGTGAGCGCAAGGCCATCGAGCGCGCCAAGGGCATCCTGATGAGCGAGCTGGGCCTGGACGAGGACGCGGCCTACCAGCGCCTGCGCCGCCTCGCGATGGACCGCGGCCAGCCGCTGGCCGAGGTGGCCGAACGCATCATCGAGGCGCAGTTCCTGCTGCGCAAAAGCTAGGCGAGGCCTGAGCCAAGGCCGCGCAGGGTGCACCGATTTGGCCCGCCCGATCGCGGCTGCTGCCTGCCGGCGGTGCATGCGCCGGCGGAGACCGTGGCCCAGGCCGGCGATTCAGGCTGGCACGCTTTGTGCAAAGTTTTGATCGAGTCCCGCAACGGCGTGGGGCTCAGCTCGCAAGGTTTCAGGACAAAGGCGTCCGATCCCGCTGCAGGCCCGCAGGGCCCGCAGCGCTGATCGCGACGCCTTTTTGTTTTTGTTTCTTCCCGGAGGGTTTCATGCATCAACAGCAGGACGTGAAGGTCAAGGAGGGTCTGATGAGCGAGGACAGGCGCAAGCTTCTGGTCGGCGGCGCGGCGGCCGCGGTGTCGGGTCTTGCCCCCGGCGCCTGGGCGGCCGGCTCCGACAAGCCCGAGAAGGAGGAGGTGCGCATCGGCTTCATCCCGCTGACCGATTGCGCCTCCATCGTGATGGCCTCGGTGCTGGGCTTCGACAGGAAGTACGGTGTTCGGATCATCCCGACCAAGGAAGCCTCCTGGGCCGGCGTGCGCGACAAGCTGGTCAACGGCGAGCTGGACATGGCGCATGTGCTCTACGGCCTGATCTACGGCGTGCATCTGGGTGTCAGCGGCCCGAAGAAGGACATGGCCGTGCTGATGACGCTGAACAACAACGGCCAGGCGATCACCTTGTCGAAGAAGCTGGCCGACAAGGGCGCGGTCGACGGCGCCAGCCTGGCCGCGCTGATGGGCAAGGAAAAGCGCGAGTACACCTTCGCCCAGACCTTCCCGACCGGCACCCACGCGATGTGGCTCTACTACTGGCTGGCCAGCGTCGGCGTCAATCCGATGAAGGACGCCAAGGTCATCACCGTGCCGCCGCCGCAGATGGTGGCGAATATGCGGGTCGGCAATATGGACGGCTTCTGCGTCGGCGAGCCCTGGAACCACCGCGCCATCGTCGACAACATCGGCATCACCGCGGTCACCACCCAGGACGTCTGGAAGGACCATCCCGAGAAGGTGCTGGGCAGCACGGGCGACTTCGTCAAGAAGTACCCCAATACCGCGCGCGCCGTCATCATGGCCGTGCTGGAGGCCGGGCGCTGGATAGACGCCAGCCTCAGCAACAAGCTGAAGATGGCCGAGACGATCGCCGAGAAGAGCTATGTCAACACCGGCGTCGACGCGATCAACCAGCGCATCCTGGGCCGCTACCAAAACGGCCTGGGCAAGACCTGGGACGACCCCAACCACATGAAGTTTTTCGCCGACGGCGCGGTGAACTTCCCCTACCTCTCCGACGGCATGTGGTTCCTGACCCAGCACAAGCGCTGGGGCCTGCTCAAGGAGCACCCGGACTATCTGGGCGTGGCCAAGCAGATCAACCAGGTGGAGCTCTACAAGCAGGCCGCTGGGGCGCTGAAGATCAATGTGCCCAAAGACGCTATGCGCAGCAGCAAGTTCATCGATGGCGTGGTCTGGGACGGCAAGGATCCGGCCAGGTACGCCGACGCCTTCAAGGTCAAGGCCTGAGTGCCGCAGCAGGAGCCCAGCATGGTCAGTGCAGTTTTTCATTCTCCCCGTGAGGCGCTGGACGCCGCCAAGGAAGCCGTCGCGCCGGTAACGGTCAAAGTACCGGCCCCGGCGGCGCGGCCACCAGAGGCGTCGCGCATCGACTGGCGCGGCGTCTGGCTGAGCGTGCTGCCGCCGGTGATCGGCATGGCGCTGCTGATCGGCATCTGGGCGCTGCTGACGCAAAACGGCGGTAGCTTCCCGACGCCGCTGCAGACTTGGGAGGCGGCGGTCAAGCTGTTCGCCGACCCCTTCTACAGCAAGGGGCCGAACGATCAGGGCATCGGCTGGAACATCCTCTACTCGCTGCAGCGGGTCGGTCTGGGCTTCGGTCTGGCGGCCCTGGTGGGCATACCGCTGGGCTTCATCATCGGCCGCTTCGAATTTGCCAGCCGCATGGTCTCGCCGCTGATCAGTCTGCTCAAGCCGGTCTCGCCGCTGGCCTGGTTGCCGATCGGCCTCTTGGTATTCAAGAGCGCCGACCCGGCGGCGATCTGGACCATCTTCATCTGCTCGATCTGGCCGATGGTGGTCAATACCGCCGTGGGCGTGCAGCGGGTGCCCGAGGATTATCTGAACGTCGCGCGGGTGCTCAAGCTCAGCGAGTGGAAGATCATCAGCAAGATCCTCTTCCCCGCCGTGCTGCCCTACCTGCTCACCGGCGTGCGCCTCTCGGTCGGCACGGCCTGGCTGGTGATCGTCGCGGCCGAGATGCTGACCGGCGGTGTCGGCATCGGCTTCTGGGTCTGGGACGAATGGAACAACCTCAATGTGCAGCACATCATCGTCGCGATCTTCGTGATCGGCATCGTCGGCCTGGCCCTGGAATGGCTGCTGATGGCGGTGGCCAAGCGCTTCTCCTACGAGGATTGAGATCATGAGCAAAGCCTTTATCGAAGTGCAGGCCGCCGAGATGGTGTTCAACACCCGCAAGGGCCCGTTCCACGCGCTGCGCGACATCCATCTGCAGGTGCGCCAGGGCGAGTTCATCACGCTGATCGGTCACTCGGGCTGCGGCAAGAGCACGCTCTTGAACCTGGTCGCCGGTCTCTTGCGGCCCACGGCCGGCGTGCTGCTGTGCGACAACCGCGAGATCCGCGAGCCCGGCCCCGAGCGGGCGGTGGTATTCCAGAACCATTCGCTGCTGCCCTGGCTGAGCTGCGCCGAGAACATCTACCTCGGCGTGGAGTCGGTGTTCGGCGGACGCGAGAGCAAGAAGCAGCTGCAGGAGCGCACCGCCGCCGCGCTGGCCCTGGTCAGCATGAGCCATGCGACGAACAAGCGCCCGCACGAGATCTCCGGCGGCATGAAGCAGCGCATCGGCATTGCCCGTGCGCTGGCAATGGAGCCCAAGGTGCTGTTGATGGACGAGCCCTTCGGCGCCCTCGATGCGCTGACCCGCGCCCATCTGCAGGACGAGCTCTTGAAGATCGTCGCGCGCACGCAGAGCACCGTGCTGATGGTGACCCATGATGTGGACGAGGCGGTGCTGCTGTCCGATCGCATCGTGATGATGACCAACGGGCCGGCCGCCACCATCGGCGCGATCCATACCGTCGACATTGCGCGTCCGCGCCGACGGGTCGAGCTGGTCGAGGACCCGGTCTATCTGCAGGCGCGCAAGGCGGTGATCGATTTTCTGTACACCCGGCACCGCCATGTCGAGCCGGCGGCGGCCTGATCAGCCGAGCAGCACCTGCAAGCTCTGCTGATACTGGCCGGTCAGCATGTCCAGCCGGCTCAGCAAGACCTCGCTGCTGCGCGCCAGGCCCGCGGCGGCCTCGGGGCCCTGGGTATCCCTCAGGCTGCGCAGCAGGCGCAGCCATTCCTCGCGCACCTCGGCCAGTGCCGCCCGGATCTCGCGGCTGGACAGCGGCGCGGCTTCGAGCTCCTGCAAGCCGCTCTCGAAGGCCTCCAGGCCCTGGCTGAGCCGCAGCGGATCGCGCTGCGGCAGCAGATCGGCCAGCAGCGCCTCCTTGGCCAGGCGCTGGCTCAGCATGCGCTGGCGGCCGCAGAGATTGACCAGGTGCAGCGGCGGGCGGGCACCGGCCGCGGTGATCGCATCGGTCAGCTGTTCAGACAGTGCTAGCAGGCGCTCGGCCGCCGCATCGGCCTGGTCCAGCGCGGCCGCGCTGGGCTTGCCGACCAGCAGCGGCCGCAGGGCCTGCCAGGCCTCGTGCAGGGCCGCGCAGTCCAGGGCCTTGGGCAGCAGGGCCGGCAGCCGGTCCAGATTGGCATCCACCCGTGCGCAGCTCTCGTCCTGCAGCACCTTGGCGCGGCGCGGTTCGATGCCGGCGGCGCGCTGCGCCATCAGCTTGAGCAGGCGCTGGCTCAGCATGCGCTGCTGGCCGGCCAGATTGACCGCCTCGGCCAGCTGGGTGGCCTGCACCACCGAGCGCGCCACCTCGGCCAGGCGCAGATGGGCATGCATCGCGGTATCGCGCAACAGCTTGAAGGCGCTGTCCTCGTCGATCTCGCGCGCCGCCATCAGCAGGCCCTTGGCCCGCTCGGTCCACTTGCGCTCGTCCAACTGCTGCTGCAGCGCGGCCAGCTGCTGGGCCTGGCGCTGCTGCTGCCAGATGGCCCAGCGCAGCAGGCGCAGCAGCGACGCGTCCGGCGGCACCTGCTCCAGCCACAGCTGCAGGCCCAGCGCCAGGCCGCGCTGCTGCTGCGCGACGCTGGCACCGGCCGCGATGCAGACTCCCGGCAGCGCCGGTCGCTGCGTGCCGAGCGCGGCCAAGGCGTCCAGCCAGGCATCGAGTTCGCTGGCGTCGGCCAGATTCAGCAGCAGGGCCTGGGGCGGGACGGGCGCCTGTTCCAGTGCGCGCTGCACCAAGCTGTGGCGCTCGGCGCGGGCCACGACGGTGCGGGGCCAGTCCGGCGCCGGGCAGGCCGGCGGGCTCAGCAGCAGCACGGAGGAGGGCAGATCGGCGGACGCACTCATGGGGTTTTCGCAGACAGATGGCAGGGCACAGCGGCCGCAGCCGGCCAAGCGCTGCAGCATAAGGCAGGCGGCAGGGTTCGAGGCTGAGCGAGGACAAAGCTGGCATGGCACGGCATTTGCAATGCCTGTTGCGTGGCGCAATGGCGCGCCGCAAGCGGCGGGCGCAGGCCCGCACTCATCCTGGCGCACGGCATGGCTTGTGCGCCGTGCAGACGACTTTGAAGGCCTCGACGAGACAGGTGCTCGGCGCGGCCTTTTTGCGTTTGTGCCCCTCGTTCAGCGATTGATTGTTTGATTGATCAGCACCATGTCCAGCTTCAAGACCTTTGTGCGTTCCGGTCACTGGCCCACCTTGCTGGCCTCCTTTCTGTACTTCGACTTCTGCTTTGCGGTCTGGGTGCTGAACGGCGCGATGGCGCCCTTCATCAGCGAGAGCTTCGGGCTGAGCCCGACGCAGAAGGGCTTCATGATCTCGGTGCCGATACTGGCCGGCGCGCTGATGCGCTTTCCGCTGGGCGTGCTCTCGCAGTACATAGGCCGCAAGAACGCGGCGATGGTGGAGATGGGCCTGATCGTCGCGGCCCTGCTGTTCGGTTTCCTGATGGTGGACAGCTACGACGGCGTGCTGGCCATGGGCGTGCTGCTGGGCATTGCCGGCGCCAGCTTCGGCGTGGCGCTGAGCTTGGGCAGCGGCTGGTACCCGCCGCGCTACAAGGGCCTGGCCATGGGCATCGCCGGCGCCGGCAACTCGGGCACGGTGCTGGCCGTGCTGTTCGCGCCGCCGCTGGCGCAGGCCTATGGCTGGCAGAGCGTCTACGGCCTGGCCGCCGCCACCATGCTGGTCCCGCTGGCGGTGATGTGGCTGGCCGCCAAGGAGCCGCCCGACCGCGAGCAGCAGAGCCTGCGCGAGCACACGGCCTGCCTGTGGGAGAAGGACGGCTGGGCCTTCAGCCTGATCTACATCATCACCTTCGGCGGCTTCATCGGCCTGGCCAGCTTTCTGCCCAGCTATTTCTACGACCAGTTCAAGGTCAGCAAGGTCGAGGCCGGTCAGCTGACCATGCTGGCCACGCTGATGGGCTCGGCGTTGCGCGTGGCCGGCGGCTATATCTCGGACCGCATCGGCGGCGTCAACACGCTGAGCGCGGTGCTGCTGATGGTGGCGACCTGCCTGCTGCTGTGCGGTCTGGCCGGGGCGTCGCTGGTGCTGAGCACGCTGCTGTTCATGCTGTGCTTCGCGGCGCTGGGCGCCGGCAATGGCGCGCTGTTCCAGCTGGTGCCCTTGCGTTGGCCACTAACGACGGCGGTGGCTGGCTCGATGATCGGCGAGATCGGCGCCCTGGGCGGCGGCTTCCTGCCCAATGCGATGGGCCTGTCCATGCAGGCCAGCGGCAGCTATCTGTGGGGTTTCGTCGCCTTTGCGCTGCTGGCGCTGGCGATGCTGGCGATGCTGCGCATCGTGCAGATCCGCTGGACGCGCACCTGGGCCGAGCGCGGCGGGCGCGCTCGGCCCATAGGGTCTGAACTGGGGCGCCCCCGCGCCCCCTCCGAGAGGGGGTTCCAGCATGAATGACAGGGCGGCCCGCCTAGCGCGGCAGGAACAAGAGCCAGTAGACCAGCAGGGCGTTGAGCAAGAGCGAGAGGGCCAGCGCGATCTGCCACAGCGCCAGCGGGTTGCGGCGCGCCAGCGGCGTGGTGCCGGTCGCGGGCAGCGGGCGGGCGGCACCGCGCTCCAGCGCCAGCAGCAGCTCCTCGGCGGTCTCGAAGCGCTGGGCGGCCTCGCGGTTGACGGCCTTCAGCAGCAGATGATCCAGCCAGATGGGCAGCTCGGGGCGCAGCCGCGAGGGGGCTTGCGGATCGCGCCGGTAGCGCGCGCGCTGGTAGGGCTCGATCTCGCCATAGGGCAGGCGGCCGCACAGCCATTGGTAGAGCGTGACGCCCAGCGCGAAGAGATCGCTGCCGGCATCGGCCCGGAGCTGCTGATGCGGGGGCTCGCCCCACTGCTCGGGGTTGATATAGCTGGGCGTGCCGGCAGGCAGCCCGCGCAGCGCCGCCGGTTCGCGGCCGGACAGGGCCACGCCGAGGTCGAGGATGCGCCACTGCCCGTCATCGCCCAGATGCAGATTGGCGGGCTTGATGTCGCGATGCACGACGCCGGCGCGGTGCAGCCGGCCCAGGGCCCGGGCCAGCGCCCCGGCGGCGGCCAGAAAGTCCGGCAGCGCGGGTCGTCCTTCGCCCAGCAGCTGTTCCAGCGTGCGGCCGCCATGCCAGTCGAACAGCAGGTAGAAGGCGCTGGGCTCATGCGGCTCATGGGCGCGCACGAAGCCGGCCGTCTCGGGGAGGCCGCTGCCGGCCAGGCGCAGACCCAGCCAGCCCTCGTGCGCCAGCATCGCGCGCTCCTGCGGATCATGGGCGCGGGCCCCGTGCAGGGCCTTGATGGCCAGCAGCCGGCCGTCGGCGGCGCGCGCCTGGTAGAGCCGGTGCACCCCGTTGTCGGCCATCAGGGCGGTGATCGTCAGACCATCCAGTGTGTCGCCGATCTTCAGCGCGGCCGGTGCCGGCAGGCGCTCGGCGGCCAGCAGCTGGTCTTCGTACTCGCCCGGCGCCAGGCCACGCAGCTGCAGGATCAGCGCGCTGGCATTGTCCCGGCCGCCGGCCGCCAGCGCCGCCTGCACCAGGGCCTCGGCGGCGGCCTGCGGTTCGTCGCCGGCTGCCAGCGCGGCCAGGCGCTTGTGGCTCAGCGCGCCATGCACGCCATCGCTGCTGAGCAGCAGGCGGTCGCCGGCGCGCAGCTCGCCCTGGCTGTAGTCGACGCGCACCTGGTCGTCCAGGCCGATGGCGCGCGTCAGGCGCCCGAAATCGCGCGAGTCCAGCGCATGGTCCTGGGTCAGGGGCAGGCAGGCGCCGCCGCGCAGCAGGTAGATGCGGCTGTCGCCGATATGGGCGATGGTGTAGCGATGGCCGCGCAGCACCGCGGCGCTGAGCGTCGTCAGGGCCGCGAGCCGGCGCTGGCGCCGGTTGTGCTGGGCCAGCCAGCGGTTCTGCGCTGCGATCAGCCGGTCCAGCGCCACCGTGGTGTCCCAGTGGGCCGGCGTGGCGAAATAGTCGCGCAGCAGGCTCGTCACCGTGGTCTGGGCCGCCAGGCCGCCATCGCCGCCGGCCGAGACCCCATCGGCCAGCGCCGCGATCCAGCCCAGCGCTGCATCGCCAGGACCGGGGCGCTGCACGGCCGCGCAATCCTCGTTGCGTTCGCGCGGACCGCGGGCGCTGGCCAGGCCGATGGCGATATCGAATGTCATGGTGGCGGCGATTCTGCCTCTGCCCTCCCTCTCTTCCCCTCCCGCATGGAGCGTGCTGTATGAAAAAGATGAAGCTGGTGATGGTGGGCAACGGCATGGCCGGCGTGCGCACCCTGGAGGAGCTGCTGAAGATCGCCCCCGATCTCTACGAGATCACCGTCTTCGGCGCCGAGCCGCACCCGAACTACAACCGCATCCTCTTGAGCCCGGTGCTGGCCGGCGAGCAGACGATAGCCGAGATCATCCTGAATCCGCTGTCCTGGTACGCGGAGCATGGCATCACGCTGCATCTGGGCAAGGCGGTCACGCAGATCGACCGTGTGCGCCGCCAGGTGATCGCCGCGGACGGCACGATGGCGGACTACGACCGGCTGCTGATCGCCACCGGCTCCAGCCCTTTCATCCTGCCGGTGCCCGGCAAGGAGCTGGAGGGCGTGATCGCCTACCGCGATATCGCCGACACCAACGAGATGATCGACGCGTCCACCAAGTACCGGCATGCCGTCGTGATCGGCGGCGGACTCTTGGGCCTGGAGGCCGCCAACGGCCTGATGCTGCGCGGCATGCAGGTCACCGTCGTGCACATCGGCGACTGGCTGATGGAGCGCCAGCTCGATGATCAGGCCGGCGAACTGCTGCGCAAGTCGCTGCAGGCGCGGGGCCTGAGGTTCATGCTGGGCGCGCAGACGAAAGCGCTGATTGGCGGCACGGATGGAAGAGTGATGGCCGTGCAGTTCAAGGACGGCCAGGAGATTCCCGCCGATCTGGTCGTGATGGCCGCCGGCATACGGCCCAATACCGCACTGGCCGAGAGCGCCGGCATCCACTGCAGCCGCGGCATCGTCGTCAGCGACACGCTGCAGACCGTGACGGACCCGCGCATCTATGCGGTGGGCGAATGCGCGGCCCACCGCGGCATCGCCTACGGCCTGGTGGCGCCGCTGTTCGAACAGGGCAAGGTCTGCGCCACCCACCTGGCCGAGTTCGGCATCGGCCGCTACGCCGGCTCGCAGACCAGCACCAAGCTCAAGGTCACCGGCATCGATCTCTTCTCTGCCGGCGATTTCATGGGGGGCGAGGGCAGCGAGGAGATCGTCATGAGCGATCCCTTTGCCGGGGTCTACAAGAAGCTGGTGATCAAGAACGACCAGCTGATCGGCGCCTGCCTCTACGGCGACACGGTGGACGGCAGCTGGTATTTCAAGCTGCTGCGCGAGGGCCGCAAGATCGCCGACATCCGCGACAAGCTGATGTTCGGCGAATCGAATATCGGCGATGTGGGTCACCAGGGCCAGAGCAAGGCGGCGGCAATGCTTGACGCCGACGAGGTCTGCGGCTGCAACGGCGTCAGCAAGGGCGCCATCTGCAAGGCCATCAAGGACAAGGGCCTGTTCACGCTGGAGGAGGTGCGCAAGCACACCAAGGCCAGCGCCAGCTGCGGCTCCTGCACCGGCCTGGTCGAGCAGCTGCTGATGTTCACCGCCGGCGGCGACTACTCGGCCACGCCGAAGAAGAAGGCGATCTGCGCCTGCACCGAGCTGAGCCATCAGGACGTGCGCGATGCGATCTTCAAGGAGCACATCACCAGCCTGGACGCGCTCTACACCCAGCTCGGCTGGAAGACCCCGAATGGCTGCGCGAGCTGCCGCCCGGCGCTGAACTACTACCTGATCTCGTCCTGGCCCAAGGAAGCGCAGGACGATCCGCAGAGCCGCTTCATCAACGAGCGTGCCCACGCCAATATCCAGAAGGACGGCACCTACTCGGTGATCCCGCGCATGTGGGGCGGCGAGACGACGAGCGCGGAGCTGCGCCGCATCGCCGATGCGGTGGACAAGTACCGCATCCCCACCGTCAAGGTCACCGGCGGCCAGCGCATCGACCTGCTGGGCGTCAGGAAGGAGGATCTGGTCGATGTCTGGAAGGACATCGGCATGCCCTCCGGCCATGCCTATGCCAAGGCGCTGCGCACGGTGAAGACCTGCGTGGGCAGCGAGTGGTGCCGCATGGGCACGCAGGACAGCACCCAGATGGGCAAGGATCTGGAGCGCGCGATGTGGCGCATGTATGCGCCGCACAAGGTCAAGTTCGCGGTCAGCGGCTGCCCACGCAACTGCGCCGAGGCCGGCATCAAGGACGTGGGCATCATCGGCGTGGACAGCGGCTGGGAGATGTACATCGCCGGCAACGGCGGCATCAAGACCGAGGTCGCGCATTTCCTCACCAAGCTCAGGACGGCCGAGGAAGTGCTGGAGTACACCGGTGCCTTCATGCAGCTCTACCGCAAGGAGGGCTGGTATCTGGAGCGCACCGTGCACTATGTGTCGCGGGTGGGCCTGGACCATGTGAAGGCCCGCATCCTCGACGACCACGCGGGGCGCAAGGCGCTCTGGGCCGAGTTGCAGCATGCGCTCGACGGCGAGCCCGACCCCTGGTTCGACTTCGACAAGGCCCGGGTCGACCTGCGCCAGTTCTCGGCACTGTGAGAGGAATCGCCATGAGCGAATGGAAAACGATTTGCGCCGTCTCCGACATCCCGCTGCTGGGCGCGCGCCGCGTGCAGCGCGCCCGCGGCCCGCAGGTGGCGCTGTTCCGCAGCGCCGATGGCCAGGTCTATGCACTGCTGGACCGCTGCCCTCACAAGGCCGGGCCGCTGAGCCAGGGGCTGGTGTTCGGCAAGGCCGTGGCCTGCCCGCTGCACAACTGGACCATTGCGCTGGACAGCGGCTGCGCGCGCGAGCCCGACGAAGGGCGCACGCCGGTCTTCAGCGTCCGGGTCGTCGAGGGTCAGGTCCTGCTGAACCAGCAGGAGCTGGACACGGTGGCCATCGACCTGGAGCCCGTCAAGGCCGGCCCCTGCACCCGCGCCCGCTGCTGAGCCCGCCATGCAGGAAACACGCTCGACCTGCCCCTACTGCGGCGTTGGCTGCGGCGTGATCATCGAGAGCGATGGCGCCCAGATCACCGGGCTGCGCGGCGACCCCGAGCATCCGGCCAACCAGGGCCGGCTCTGCAGCAAGGGCGCCACCCTGCATCTGACGGCCCGGCCGGTGGTGCTGCAGACCCAGCGCCTGTTGCAGCCGCAGCGGCGGCCGCAGCGCGGCGACCCGCTGCAGGCGCTGGACTGGGACACCGCCCAGCAGCAGCTGGCCGACAAGCTGGCTGCCATCGTGCGCGCGCATGGGCCCGATGCGCTCGGCTTCTACGTCTCGGGCCAGCTGCTGACCGAGGACTACCAGGCCTTCAACAAGCTGGCCCGCGCCGTGGTCGGCACCCACAATATCGACAGCAACTCGCGCCTGTGCATGAGCTCGGCCGTGGTCGGCTACAAGAAGACCCTGGGTGCGGACGCACCGCCGGCCTGTTATGAGGATATCGACGCGGCGGACTGCCTGTTCGTCGCCGGCGCCAACCCAGCCTGGGCCCACCCCATCCTGTTCCGCCGCATCGAGGCGGCCCGCCAGCAGCGCCCCGGCCAGAAGCTGGTGGTGGTGGACCCGCGCCGCACCGAGACGGCCGAGCTGGCCGAGCTGCATCTGCAGATACAGCCGGGCAGCGATGTGGCACTGTTCCAGGGCATGCTGCATGCGCTGATCTGGGAGGGCTGGCTGGACAGCGCCTTCATCGCCGAGCACACCCAGGGTTTCGAGGCGCTCAAGGCCCAGTTGCGCGAGATGAGCCCGGCCCGCGCGGCGCGCCTGTGCGGGATACGCGAGGAGGCCTTGCTGCAGGCGGCCGACTGGTTCGCCCGCTCCGGCGCCACGCTCTCGCTCTACAGCATGGGCCTGAACCAGAGCAGCAGCGGCACGGCCAAGAATATGGCCCTGATCCATCTGCATCTGGCCAGCGGCCAGATCGGCCGTCCCGGTGCCGGCCCCTTCTCGCTGACCGGCCAGCCCAATGCGATGGGCGGCCGCGAGACCGGCACGATGGCGACGCTGCTGCCCGGTCACCGCGACCCGGCCGATCCGGCCGACCGTGCCGAGATCGCGCGCCTGTGGGGCGTTCCCGCGCTGCCGGCCACGCCGGGCAAGACCGCGATCGAGATGTTCGAGGCTGCGGCGCGCGGCGAGATCAAGGCCTTGTGGATTGCCTGCACCAACCCGGCCCAGAGCCTGCCGGACCAGGCCCTGGTCGACGCGGCGCTGCGGCGCTGCGAGCTGGTCGTGCTGCAGGAGGCTTTTGCCGGCACCGCCACCGCCGCCTATGCCGATTGGCTGCTGCCGGCCGCCAGCTGGGGCGAGAAGGAGGGCACGGTCAGCAATAGCGAGCGCCGCATCAGCCGGGTGCGCGCGGCGGTGCCGCCGCCCGGTCAGGCGCGCCCCGACTGGCAGATCGTGGCCGAGATCGGCCGCCGCCTGGAGGCCCTGCTGCGGCCGGGCCAGGCTTCCCAGTTCGCCGACGCCAGCCCTGAGCGTCTCTGGCTGGAGCACCGGGCGGCCACCGTGGGCCGCGATCTGGACATCGGTGGGCTCAGCTACGCGCTGCTGGACCGGCAGGGCCCGCAGCAATGGCCCTTCCCGGCGGGCCAGCTCGCTCGCCGGGCGGGTCGGCGGCTCTACGAGGACGGCGTCTTTGCCTGGCCCGACGGTCGCGCCCGCTTCGTGCCGCTGAGCTACCGTGCGCCGGCCGAGAGCACCGACGCCCGCTACCCCATCAGTCTCAGCACCGGCCGGCTGCGCGACCAGTGGCATGGCATGAGCCGCAGCGGCAGTGTGCCGCGGCTGGCGGCGGCCGAACCGCAGCCGCTGCTGCGCCTGCATCCGCAGACCCTGCAGCAGCGCGGCCTGGCCAGCGGCAGCCTGGTGCGGGTGACGAGCCGCCGCGGCGAGCTGGTGCTGCCGCTGCTGGCCGATGCAAATGTGGCGCCGGCCCAGGCCTGGCTGCCCATGCACTGGGGCCCGGAGTTCCTGGGGGGGCGCGACGCCAAGGGTCAGGTCTTGCGCGGGGTCAATGCCCTGACCCAGCCCGCCTGCTGCCCCGATTCGCGCCAGCCCGAGCTGAAGCTGGCCGCGATCGCGATCCGGCCGGCCGAGCTGCCCTGGCGCATCAGCGCCGCCGCCTGGGTGCCCGAGTCCGAGGGCGCGGCGCTGCGCGCACGCCTGCAGGCCAGGATGGGCGAGCTGGGTTATGCCAGCTGCACGCCGCTGCCCTGGCCCTGCCAGGCCTTGTCCGACGCGCCGCCCGGGGCCGAGCCCTGGGTGGGCTGGCTGCTGGACGCCGCCCATGGCCAGTGCCCGGACGCGGCGCTGCAGCAGCGCCTGGCTCTGGCGCTGGGCCTGCAGGGCGCGGCGCGTGGCGATGAGGGGCGCGCGCCGGGGGGCAGCGCGGTGCTGCGCTATGCCGACAGCCGGCGCGGCCGCTGCCGCCTGCTGCGCCTGCAGGGCGAGGGCAGCGCGGCCAGGCTGCAGGCGCTGCTGCGCATCGGCGAAGGCAGCGAGGGCGAATGGCTGACCCAGCTGTGGCGCAGCGCCGAGCCGGTGGCGCCCTACGGGCGCTGGCTGCTCAGCCCGGTGGAACCCGAACTGGCTGCGGCCGGCCGGCTGCCGGCCGCAGCGCAGATCTGCAACTGTTTCGATGTGCGCGAGGACCGGATACGCGCCTGCCTGGCGGGGCAGGGCGGCGCGCCGGCCGAGCGTTTGGCCGCGCTGCAGGGCGCGCTGCGCTGCGGCACGCAGTGCGGCTCCTGCCTGCCGGCGCTGCGCCGGCTGGTGGCCGAGACCGCCGGCGCTGCAACGGCTCCCTCTTCTTCTTCTTCTTCTTCTTCTTCTTCTTCTTCTTCGCTGGAGATCCCCTCATGAGCACGGCTTGCACGACATCCCCTTGCGTGGTCCTGGTGGGCGCCGGCCCCGGCGACCCGGAGCTGCTGACGCTGAAGGCGCTGAAGCGCCTGCAGGCGGCCGATGTGGTGCTGGTCGACGATCTGGTCGATGCGCGGGTGCTCGCGCTGCTGCGGCCGCAGACCCGCATCCTGAAGGTGGGCAAGCGCGGTGGTTGCCTGTCCACCGAGCAGCGCTTCATCCACGAGCTGATGATCCGCGAGGCGCGCAGCGGCGCGCGTGTCGTGCGGCTCAAGGGCGGCGATCCCTTTGTGTTCGGTCGCGGTGGCGAGGAGGCGGATGCCTTGCGCGCGGCCGGCATCGCCGTCGAGGTCGTCAACGGCCTGACCGCCGGCATCGCCGGTCCGGCCAGCGCTGGCATCCCGGTGACCGACCGGCGCTGCACGCCCGGCGTGGCCCTGGTGACCGGACATAGCGCAGCGGGCAGCGGCGAGGGCGGGCAGGGGCCCGACTGGGCGGCCCTGGCCCGCAGCGGCCTGACCCTGGTGATCTATATGGGCGTGGCGCGCTGTGCCGAGATCGTGGCACAGCTGCGTGCCGGCGGCATGCGTGCCGACATGCCCGCCGCCGTGATCGCGGCCGCGCATACCGAGCGTCAGCACCAGGTATTCAGCTGCTTGCAGGATCTGGAGGCGACGATCGCCGCCGACCCGCAGCTGGCCAGCCCGGCCATCCTGGTGATCGGCGAGGTGGCGGACCTGGGGCGTGCAGCCCTGCCCGAAGCGCTGCAGCCCGTCGCCCGGCAGCGGGTCGGCTGAGCGCCCGGCCGCCGACGTGGCCCGCAGGCCCTAGACTGTGCATGGCGCAATCCGCGCCGCAATCGTCGAGGGAGCGCCCATGGCCAAAGGTCAGCAAAAGAGCAATAAGGAAGCCAAGAAGCCCAAGAAGGACAGCGCGCCGCCCAAGCCGCTCTCGCCGGACGCGGTGATGCCCAGCATCACGACGCTGGTGGCGGATCGGAGCAAGAAGAAGAAATAGACCGAGAGAGAGACCGACCCGGTCCGGGCGCGCTCAGCCCAGCCTGAACCGGCTCATCAAGGCGCCCAGCTTCTGCGCCTGCTCGCGCAGCGACTGTGCGGCCGCGGCGCTTTGCTCGACCAGGGCGGCGTTCTGCTGGGTCATCTGGTCGAGCTGGTTGACCGAGGTGTTGATGCTGGCGATGCCGCTGCTTTGCTCGCCGGCAGCGGCGCTGATCTCGGCAATGATGTCGCTGACGCGCTGCACCGAGGCCACGATCTCGCCCATGGTCTGGCCGGCATCGGAGACCAGCTCAGTGCCGGCCTCGACCCGCTCGACGCTGCTGCTGATCAGGGTCTTGATCTCCTTGGCGGCCTCGGCGCTGCGCTGGGCCAGGCTGCGCACCTCGGAGGCCACCACCGCAAAGCCGCGGCCCTGCTCGCCGGCCCGGGCCGCTTCGACCGCCGCATTCAGCGCCAGGATATTGGTCTGGAAGGCGATGCCGTCGATCACGCCGATGATGTCGTTGATCTTGCGGCTGGAGGTGTTGATCTCGCCCATCGTGCTGACCACTCGTGCCACCACTTCGCCGCCGCGTTGGGCCACCTGGGCGGCGCTGCCGGCCAGCTGATTGGCGTTGCGTGCCGATTCGGCGCTGTTTTGCACGGTGCCGGTCAGCTCTTCCATCGCGCTGGCGGCCTGCTCCAGATTGCTGGCGGTCTGCTCGGTGCGGCTGCTGAGGTCCAGATTGCCGCTGGCCACCTCGCTGCTGGCCACCTGTATGCTTTCCGAGGACTGGCGCACCTGGCCGACGATGTCGGCCAATGAGCGCTGCATCTCGCCCAGCGCGGCCATCATCGCGCTGGCCTCGTCCTTGCCTTGCTCGATGGGCGGCGCGGCGCCCAGATCGCCGGCGGCGATGCGGCTGGCAAAGGCATGGGCCGCGCTCATCGGCTCGACGATGGAACGCGCCAGACGCCAGACCAGCAGCAGCGCGACCGCGACGAAGGCCGCGAAGGCGATCAGGAAGGCGGCGAAGAGGGTGCTGACCAGACCGTTGATCTTGGTGAAGACCTCGCCGGCGGTCTTGTCCAGCGTGGTCTCGATATTGGCCAGCATCGCGGCTGCCGGCTGGAATCCGGCGTCGGCGGCCTGCATCGCGGCCTTGGCTTCCTGGGCGTCGGCAAAGCCGTTGGCCAGCAGCTTGTCGGCCACCGGCCGGACGACCTGGCGGTACTGGTCGATGTGGCCGCGGAACTTCTGCAGGTTCTGCTGCGATTCGGCCGTCTTGGCCAGCGTGCCGAAATCGTTCATGGCCTTGTCCAGCCCCTGCTGGGCCTGGTCCCAGGCGGCCTTGGCGGCCTTGCTGTCGGCTTCGTTGTACAGCGCCGCCACCATGGAGGCGGTGGCGATCTGGCTTTCCAGCAGCCGGGTGCGGGCAGCGACGGTGGCATTGTTGGCCGGGATCAGCTGCTGGGTGATGCCGGTCAGCCCCTGGCGGGCCGCGTAGAGACCGAAGCTGCCCAGGGCCACCAGGGCCGCGGTCATCAGCATCAGCAGGCCAAAGCCCAGCAGCAGGCGGGGGCGGATCTTGAAGTTGCGCAGCATGTTGGCGGCCCTTGTTGCAATTGGGGTTCAGAGGCGGAAGCTGCTGACCAGGCCGGCCAGCTTGCTGGCCTGCTCGCGCAGCGATTCGGCGGCCGCGGCGCTTTGCTCGACCAGGGCCGCGTTCTGCTGGGTCATCTGGTCCAGCTGGGTCACCGAATGGTTGATCGTGCCTATGCCCTCGCTCTGCTCGACCGTGCTGGCCGAGATCTCGCCGATGATGTCGCTGACCCGGCCGACGCTGGAAACGATCTCGTCCATCGTGCTGCCGGCCTCCTGCACCAGGCGGGCGCCGGCCTCGACGCGGTCCACACTGGCGCCGATCAGACCCTTGATCTCACGCGCGGCGTCGGCGCTGCGCTGGGCCAGCGAGCGCACCTCGGAAGCCACCACCGCGAAGCCGCGGCCCTGCTCGCCGGCGCGGGCGGCCTCCACCGCGGCATTCAGCGCCAGGATATTGGTCTGGAAGGCGATCGAGTCGATCACGCCGATGATGTCGCCGATCTTCTTGGAGCTGCTGTTGATCTCGTCCATGGTGCGTACCACCTGGCCCACCACGCTGCCGCCGCGCTGGGCCACCTGGGCCGCGCTGCCGGCCAGCTGGTTGGCGGTGGCGGCGCTCTCGGCGCTGTGCCGCACGCCCGCGGTCAGCTCGCTCATGCTGCTGGCGGCCTGCTGCAGATTGGAGGCGGTCTGCTCGGTGCGCTGGCTCAGATCGGTGTTGCCGGTGGCGATCTCGGCGCTGGCGGTCTGGATGCTGTCGGCGCTGTGGCGCACCTCGGCCACCACCCGGTTCAGCGCCTCGCGCATCACCACCAAGGCGCGCTGCACCTCGCCGATCTCGTCCTGGCGGTCCTGGGTGCTGCCGGCGCGCTGGCTCAGATCGCCCTTGCCGATGCGGTCGGCCTCGGCCACCACCGCCTTCAGCGGGCCGGAGATCGAGCGCACCTGCACCCAGGTGGCGGCCGCCAGCACCAGCACGATGCTGCCCATCACGATGGACACCACCCAGACCGTGCGCATGCGCTCGGCGCCGGCCTGCACGCGCAGCGCGTCGGAGCGCTGCTCCTGCAGCTTGACGAAGTCCTGCTGGGCGGCCAGATAGGTCGCCACCGCCGGCAGCATGCGCTGCTTCAGTGCGCCCAGGGCGGCCTCGGCCTGGCCCTCGCTCTTGAGCTTGCTGACCTCGTTGCGCACATCGATATAGGCCTTGCGGGTCTGACCTATGCGGGCCATCGCCGCCTTCTCCTCGTCCGAGGCGGCCAGGGCCTCAAGCTCCTTCTGCATCTCGGAGATGGCGGCGGTGGTGCTGGCGATCTCGGGCTTGAAGGTGTCGCTTACCACCGGGTCGCTGCTGACGATGCCGGCCACGGTGCGCACCGCATTGGTCTCGGTCTGACCGCGCCAGCGCAGCGCCAGCTCGAACTTGCGCTGCTGCTCATGCTGGGTGCGCTGGGCCTCGGCCTGCAGCTTGGAGGTGCGGGTGGCCGATCCCAGCGTCATCAGCACGACGACGACGGCCAGGCCGATCACGGGCAGCCACAGCTTGGTGGCGATCGAAAGCGACTTCATGCAAATCTCCTGTCTCTTCTCTTTCTTGATGCCGGGACGGCGGCGCCTAGCGCTTTGCGGCCCTTGTCGTCTATCGGCCCGGCGGCGTCAAGTCTTGAGGGGCCTGGCTCTGTTAGGCTGGCGCCTGCCGTTCTTTCTTCTCACTTTCTTGTTTGCTCAATGCAACGCCCGCCATGAGCTTTCTGGCCATCGACATAGGCAATACCCGTCTCAAGTGGGCGCTCTACGCCTCGCCCCAGCCGGGGGCGGTGATGCTGGCCCACGGCGCCCTGTTCCTGGAGAACATCGAGACCCTGGCCGAGCGCGAATGGCGCGGCCTGCCGCTGACGCCGCACAGCATGCTGGGCTGCAATGTGGCCGGCGACGGCGTGCGGCGCCGGGTCGAGGAGCAGCTGGAGCTATGGGATCTGGAGCCGCGCTGGGCGGTGGCCACCAGCCATGCGGCGGGGGTCAGCAATGGCTATGACCATCCGGCCCGCCTGGGCGCCGACCGCTGGGTGGCGATGGTAGGCGCGCGTCACCATGTGCTGGCGCGCGGCCCGGGCCGCGCCGCGCTGGTGGTGATGGTGGGCACCGCGGTGACGGTGGACGCGCTGGACGCCGAGGGCAATTTCCTCGGCGGCCTGATCCTGCCGGGCCACGGCATCATGCTGCGCGCTCTGGAGGGCGGTACGGCCGGTCTGCGGGTGCCGACCGGCGAGGTGCGGGAGTTCCCCACCAATACCTCGGACGCGCTGACCAGCGGCGGTAACTATGCGATCACCGGCGCGATCGAGCGCATGCACCGCCACCTGGCCAAGCGCGCCGGTCACGAGCCGCTGACCCTGATGACCGGCGGCGCCGGCTGGAAGGTGGCACCGGCGCTGGATATCGCGCACGAGCTGATCGAGCCGCTGATCTTCGACGGCATCCTCGCGCTGCAATCGCACCGGCTGGCGCTGTAGGGCGGCGCTCGGTACGCCAGCGTGAGGCTCAGTTCAGGTAGCCGGTGCTATCGCGCAAGTGCCAGTCCATCTCGCCGGCCGCGCGGGCGCGCTGCAGTTCCTTGATCACCGCGGCGCGGCTCAGCGGGCCGGCGGCGGTGGGCTCCTTCTGCAGCAGCTGTTCGGGACTGAGGCAGGGTTGCACGCTGGCCGCAGCCGGCTTGCCGGCTTCGGTCTTTCCGGCCGGGGCCGGCTGCTCGGCAAAGCTCGCCGTCGACAGGGCGCCCAGGGTCAGCAGGGCGGCCAGGGTGCTGTGGGGGTGGGTGATGCGCTTCATGATGAGTCCTTTACGGCTTGGGACGGGGAAGGCGCATCAGGACGGGCATGCGTTCATGACGGGCTGCGGGCCTGATGCTGGCGCCGTTCGGCTTGGAACGGTACTGCCAGCTTAGGCAGACACCCGGCGGCCGGCCTCCGTCCCCTGATGTAGGAAGCGGCCCGCCGCGGGGCTGTCTCAGCTCAAAGAATGAAGCGCGACAGGTCCTCGTTCCTGGCCAGCTCGCCCAGCTTGGCATCCACCGCCTCGGCATCCAGCGTCAGGGTCTGGCCGCCCAGATTGGGGGCGTTGAAGCTGATCTCGTCCAGCAGCCGCTCCATCACCGTGGCCAGGCGGCGCGCGCCGATGTTCTCGGTGCGCTCGTTGACCTCGTAGGCGATCTGGGCCAGGCGGCGTATGCCGGCGGTATTGAGCTCCAGCGTGACGCCCTCTGTAGCCAGCAAGGCCTGGTACTGCTTGACCAGGCTGGCATGGGTGCTGCAGAGGATGGCCTCGAAGTCCTCCACCGACAGCGAGGCCAGCTCGACCCGGATCGGGAAGCGGCCCTGCAGCTCGGGGATCAGGTCGCTGGGCTTGCTGAGGTGGAAGGCGCCGGAGGCGATGAAGAGGATGTGGTCGGTCTTGACCATGCCGTACTTGGTGTTGACCGTCGTGCCCTCGACCAGGGGCAGCAGATCGCGCTGCACGCCCTGGCGCGAGACATCGGCACCGCCGTGCTCGGCGCGGCTGGCCACCTTGTCGATCTCGTCGATGAAGACGATGCCGTTCTCCTGCGCATTGGCCAGCGCCGCGGCCTTGATCTCGTCCTCGTTGAGCAGCTTGGCGGCCTCCTCCTCGACCAGCAGCCTGAGCGCCTCGGCGATCTTGAGCTTGCGGGTCTTGCGCTTGGTCGCGCCCAGCTGCGAGAACATGCCTTTGAGCTGCTCGGCCATCTCTTCCATGCCGGGACCGCCCATGGGGTTGAGGATCTCCATCGTCGGCTTGGCGTCGAGCAGATCGACCTCGATCTCCTTGTCGTCCATCAGCCCTTCGCGCAGGCGCTTGCGCATCACCTGGCGGGTGCTGTTGTCCGCGTCGCTGCCGGGCACCAGGATGTCCAGCACGCGGTCCTCGGCGGCATCCTCGGCGCGGCTGCGCTGGCGCCGCATCTGCAGCTCGCGCTCCTGCTTGATCGCCATGTCGACCAGGTCGCGGATGATGGAGTCCACATCCTTGCCGACATAGCCGACCTCGGTGAACTTGGTGGCCTCGACCTTGATGAAGGGCGCATCGGCCAGCTTGGCCAGGCGGCGCGCGATCTCGGTCTTGCCCACGCCGGTGGGGCCGATCATCAGGATGTTCTTGGGCGTGATCTCGCCGCGCAGCTTTTCATCGACCTGCTGGCGGCGCCAGCGGTTGCGCATCGCGATCGCGACGGCGCGCTTGGCGGCGTTCTGGCCGACGATGTGGCGGTCCAGCTCGGAGACGATTTCTTGAGGCGTCATAGAACTCATTCCAGCACCTCTATCGTGTGGTTGCCGTTGGTGTAGATGCAGATCTCGCCGGCGATCACCAGCGACTGCTTGACGATCTCGGCAGCGCTGAGCTCGCTGTGGTTGAGCAGCGCCTTGGCGGCGGCCTGCGCATAGGCGCCGCCGGAGCCGATCGCGACGATGCCCTGCTCGGGCTCCAGCACATCGCCGTTGCCGGTGATGATCAGCGAGGCCGTGCGGTCGGCCACGGCCAGCATGGCCTCCAGCCGGCGCAGCACGCGGTCGGTGCGCCAGTCGCGCGTCAGCTCGACGGCGGCGCGCACCAGATGGCCCTGGTGCTTCTCCAGCTTGGCCTCGAAACGCTCGAACAGCGTGAAGGCATCGGCGGTGGCGCCGGCAAAGCCGGCCAGCACCTTGTCGTGATAGAGCTTGCGCACCTTGCGGGCGCTGGACTTGACGACGATATGGCCCAGCGTCACCTGGCCGTCGCCACCGATCGCGACCTGCATGCCTTGAGGGGTCGCACGGCGCACGCTGACGATGGTGGTGCCGTGGAAGGAGGGATGTTGTTGTTGGTCCATGGGGACTCCAGATAGGGGCGCTCCGCGCGGTTCCAAGGCGCGGCCTGATCATGCGAACGCCGCCCGCCGGTCACAGCGCCCTCGGAACGACGACGTACGGTGCTGCCCTGGGGCGACTAGACCTGTCGAACCTTGATCTTGGCGTGTTCGTTGATGCCCATCGCGCCGAAGAACAGCGCGACCAGGCGGTGCGCATCGGTGAACACCACCGCGCGGTTCTCGCTGCGGCGGCTCAGCACCCAGTTGAGCAGATCGCCGGCGGCCATGAAGTCCAGCCGTATCAGCTTGGGGCAGGCAATGGTCACCAGGCTGGCGGCGCCCAGTGAGTCGCTCATCAGCTTCAGCGTTTCGCTGATATCGCCGCTGAGCTGCCCCGACAGCTCCAGCTGTGCGCCGGCGGCCAGCTGGGTCTGCTCGGTGATGGTCGACTCCATGAAGCTGCTGGACATCTCGGGCGACAGCGTCGAGTGTGCGGGGCCGTTGGTGGAGAAGCTGTTGCCGCTGACCCGCACCCGGCACTTGGCCTTCTCCCAGGATGGGGGCGAGACCTCGTAGGTGACGCAGTAGTCGATCGCGGCCTCGTCGAACTGGTCGGGGCGGTTGACCAGGCGCAGCGCCTCCAGGCGCAGCATCCAGTAGGCCGGGTCCACATCGCGCATGCCCACCGGTGCCAGCTCCTTGAGCTGCAGCAGGAACTGGTCGCCGGCCAGCCAGCGCATATCGATCGGCTGCTTGGCCCAGCTGCGGAACAGCTCCTGCAGCCGGGCGCAGGCCTCGGTGTCGATCTGACGCAGCGCGGCCCAGTCCAGCACCCAGGGCATAGGCAGGTTCTGGCAGCGTGCCGCCAGCGCCGCCACCGCCTCGGCCTCCAGGTACTCGGGCGCGGCCCAGCTGACGCCGCCGGCCTGGCCCATGGGCTTGCGCTCCTTCTGCGCGGCCTCGGCCACCAGCTTGGGCAAGGAGAACCATTGCGGAGGCGACAGGCTGAACTGCTGCACGTAGTCCAGGGCCAGGGCCTCGAACTTGGCCTGCTGGCCAGTGGCGCGGTAGAGATCGAACAGCACCAGCCAGGTTTCGGCATGCTCATGCCGAGTACCGCCGGCGCCGACCAGGGCGGTCAGCCCCTGCTCGCAGCTCTGGTAGTCGGCATTGGCGAAGGCGATCACCATCTCGTCCAGCTCGGGGTCGTGGACCATCTCGCTGACTTCGATGCTGCCGCCGTCGGCCACGCGGAAACTCAGGTCCGCCGGCTTGGGCGCAGCGGGCGCCGCGAAGCTGGCGTTCAGCACCGGGACCGGCGGGCCGCCATGGGCGCTGAGCTCGAAGGCCAGCGGCGGCAGATCGGGCAGGCGGCTGGGCGGCGCATCGGAGAGCGGCGGCAGGCCCGCGCCCATCACCGCCGCGGCGGGGGGCGGCGCGCTGCCCAGGCGGGCCCGCTCCTGCAGCGAGGCATGCTCGCTGACGCGACCGCTGCCAGGCTCCGAGGGCTGGGTCGGTTCGAAATGCACCGGCCGCGTGCTGGTCTCGAAGAAGCCAGGCGGATGTGCGGTCTGCATCTGGGTGGCGGCAAAGTTCTCGCCCACCATCTGCTGCTCGATCTGGTCGATCTTGGCCTTGACGCCCGGGTCGATCTTGGAGTTCAGGTCACTGTTGCGCTCGGCCTCGTCGATGCGTGAGCTGGCGCTGCCCAGGGCGGCCAGCTGCTCGGGGCTGAGCCCTTCGCGACGGATGCGGCGCAGCATGTCCAGCTCGCGCTTGCGCACGAAGTCATTGCGGCGTTTGCGCTCGACCATCGCGCGCAGCTCGGCCTTGGCCTGATCGCCCTCCGGGTCGTCCTGGCGCGAGTTGATCTCGGCCCAATCGGTCGTCGGATTGGCCACGAAGCGCGCCACCTTGCGGAAGAAGCCTTCGCCGTCTTTGGGTTCTGACATGCGCGCTGGACCTTGCTGTGCTGCTGAAATGCTGCCGCGTCGATTCTGCCCCGGCCGCAGGCCAGGGCATGGGCTTTAGTCGCCGAACATCTTCTGCTTCAGCTCACGGCGCTGCTGCGCCTCCAGCGACAGATTGGCGGTCGGGCGGGCAATCAGCCGGCCCAGGCCGATGGGCTCGCCGGTCTCGTCGCAGTAGCCGTACTCGCCGCTGTCCAGGCGGGCCAGCGACTGCATGATCTTCTTCAGCAGCTTGCGCTCGCGGTCGCGGGTGCGCAGCTCCAGCGCATGTTCTTCCTCGATGGTGGCGCGGTCGGCCGGGTCGGGGACGATGGAGGTGTCCTCCCGCAGATGCTCGGTGGTCTCGCCGGCATTGGACAGCACACCCTCCTTCAGCGCCTGCAGCTTGGCGCGGAAGAACTCGATCTGCTTGTCGTTCATGTATTCGGTATCGGGCATGGCGAGCACTTCGGCATCGCTGAGCTCGGCGCCTGGCTTGGTCTTCCAGGCATTGGCAAGTTTGGGGTCGGCCTTCACAGGGGTACGGGGGCTTTCAATCTGAGGGCTGATCATCTGCCGCGTGGGCGGCTTCGGGGGGGCAAATCGGTCGGCGAAGCGGCTGCTGCCCTGAATGGCGGGAGCATCGTCGGCGGTTGCCAGCGCGGTCTCCGCTTCACTCTTGGCAGCGGACTTGCTGCCAGCCTTGGCGCTCGCCGTCTTGGCGGGGGCCGGGCTGGTCTTGGGGGCCGGGGTCTTGCTCACGTTCGTCTCCTCGCTGCGGTGCTGCACCTGCTTGGCCGGCGCGGACGGCTCATGCGGTCCGCGTCAGTGTGGGCGATCTCGTCAGTTTTCGGGCGGGCGGATTGTAGCCACGCCTTCGCTACGTTCGGCTGACAAGCGGCCGCTCAGGCGAGGCACCCTTCCAGACCTTGTAACAGGATCTCCTTGGGCAGGTCGATACCGATGAAAACCATTTTGCTCTGCTTTTTCTCGCCGGGCAGCCATTTCGGGCCCAGGTCCGAGCCCATCAGCTGGTGCACACCCTGGAAGATCACCTTTTTATCGGTGCCCTTCATGTTCAGCACGCCCTTGTAGCGCAGCATCTTGGGGCCGTAGACCTGCACGATGGCGCCCAGGAAGTCTTCCAGCTTGGCCGGGTTGAAGGGCTTGTCGGAGCGGAACACGAAGGACTTGACGTCGTCGTCGTGGTGGTGGTGGTGCGGGTGCTCGCAGTGCCCGCCGTGCTCATGGTCGTGGTGATCATGGTCATGGTGCCCATGCTCGTGCTCATCGGCCTTCAGGAAATCAGGGTCGATCTCCAGCTTGGCATTCAGATTGAAGCCGCGCAGATCGAAGACCTGGGCCAGCGCCACCTCGCCGAAATGGGCGGTCTGCACCGGCGCGCGCGGGTTCATATGCTTGATGCGGTGCGTCAGCGCCTCGACAGCGGCCGGCTCGACCAGGTCGGACTTGCTGATGAAGATCTGGTCGGCGAAGCCGATCTGGCGGCGCGCCTCCTGGCGGGTGTCGAGCTGCTGTTCCGCATGCTTGGCATCGACCAGGGTCAGGATGGAGTCGAGCAGATAGCTCTCGGCGATCTCGTCATCCATGAAGAAGGTCTGCGCCACCGGGCCCGGGTCGGCCAGGCCGGTGGTCTCGATGATGACCCGCTCGAAGTCCAGCTCGCCCTTGCGCTTCTTGGCGGCCAGCTCGGTCAGCGTGCTGCGCAGATCCTCGCGTATCGTGCAGCAGACGCAGCCATTGCTCATCTGGATGATCTGCTCCTGGGTGTCGGCGACCAGGATGTCGTTGTCGATGTTCTCCTCGCCGAACTCGTTCTCTATCACCGCGATCTTCTGGCCATGGGCCTCGCTGAGCACGCGCTTGAGCAGGGTGGTCTTTCCTGAGCCCAGAAAGCCGGTCAGGATGGTGGCGGGAATGAGGCCTTGTGACATTTTGTTGATGCTTGCTGCGTGGCGTTGGAGACTGCCCCGGCAGTTTGGGGCGGCTGACTGTGGTGCAAGAGCCTGGTCATGTCAATGGGTTATCCTCGGCAGCCTCGCAACTACGACACGAAGCCTGTGTCCGAACCTCAGCCTAGTCGACCCTTGCATCGAGGGGGTCCCAAGCCCGCCGGCAGCCCTCATGAGTCGCGCGGCCTCCTGGAGCGTGTGCTGGAGTTCCTCCACCCCGGCCCCGATTCCACCAGCGAGCTAATCGAAACCCTGGCCGATGCCGAGGAGCGGGCGCTGATCGCCCCCGAGTCGCGCCAGATGCTGGAAGGCGTGCTGCGCATGGCCGAGCTCAGTGCTGGCGATGTGATGGTGGCAGCGCCTCGCATGGACCTGCTGGACATCGAGTCGCCCTACGACGCGCTGCTGGGCGCTGTGATTCGCGCCGGACATTCGCGCTTTCCGGTCTTCGAGGGCCAGCGCGACAACATCATCGGCATCCTGCTGGCCAAGGACCTGCTGAAGGTCCAGCGCTCGCCCGAGCTGAATCTGCGTGCGCTGCTGCGCCCGGCGGTCTTCGTGCCGGAGAGCAAGGGCTTGAACGAGTTGCTGCGCGACTTCCGCTCCAACCGCAACCATCTGGCCATCGTGATCGACGAGTTTGGCAATACCGCCGGCCTGATCACGATCGAGGATGTGCTGGAGGAGATCGTCGGCGAGATCGAGGACGAGTTCGACGACAGGAACGGCGAGTCCGGCGTCTACACGCTGGCCGATGGTAGCCAGCGGGTGGCCGGCGATGCCGCGATCGCCGCGGTCAACGAGGTTTTTGGCGTGCACCTGCCCGAGAGCGAGTTCGACACCATAGGCGGCCTGGTCGCCCATGAGCTGGGCCGGGTGCCGCGGCGCGGCGAGGCGGTGGAGATCGGCGGTCTGAGCTTTGCGGTGATGCTGGCCCGCGGCGGCGCGGTGCGCTGGTTCAAGGTCACGCGCGCCAGCGCCAGCGAGGCCTGATGCCGCGACTCAGCGGCAAGAGCGCCGGTGGGGCGGCGCTGCTGGCAGGCGTGCTGCACACCGCCGCCTTCGCCCCGACCGAGGCCTGGTGGCTGCAGATCCTGGCGCTGGCCTGGCTGGCCCATCTGAGCTGGACCGCCACGCCGCGGCGCGCGGCGCTGCTGGGCGGGCTGTTCGGCTTCGGCTGGCTGGCCTCGGGCCTGTGGTGGCTGCATATCAGCATGCACCAGTTCGGCGGCATCCCCTGGCCGCTGGCGGCCCTGGCCGTGGCCCTGCTGGCGGCCTTCCTGGCGCTGTACTACGCGCTGGCCCTGGGCTTGGCGGCGCGGCTGCGCGGTGCCGGCGGCCCCTGGCATGCGCTGACCTGGGCGGCCTGCTGGCTGCTGGCCGAACTCGCGCGGGCCACGCTGTTCAGCGGCTTTCCCTGGATCGCCAGCGGCTATGCGCACACCAGCGGCCTGCTCTCCGGCTGGGCGCCCTGGATCGGTGTCTATGGCATCACGCTGCTGGCCGCCGGCTGTGCCGCCGCCTTTGCCGCGCTGGGCCGCCATGCCTGGCAGCCGGCCGCCGTGGTGCTGGGCCTGCTGGCCCTGGGCCAGCTGCTGCCGCAGGACTTCAGCCGCAGCAGCGGCCGCCTGTCCGTCTCGCTGCTGCAGCCGGCGGTGGCCCAGGATCAGAAGTTCGACCGCGATCTGATGGAGCGCAACCTGGACCGCCTGGCCCGCCAGATCGAGCAGGCGCGCGGCCAGCTGGTGGTGACGCCCGAATCGGTGGTGCCGCTGCCGCTGGCCTATCTGGACCCCGACTACATCGCCCGCCTGCAGGCCGCGGCCAGCCGCCGCGCCCTGCTGCTGGGCGTCTTCCTGGGCAATGAGCGCGAGGGCTTCGTCAACTCGCTGATCGGCATGGGGCCCGGAACCGCCCCGCCCTACAGCTACGGCAAGCGCCATCTGCTGCCCTTTGGCGAATTCATACCGCCGGGCTTCGGCTGGTTCGTGCGTGCGATGGGCATTCCGATGGACGACCAGGCCCGTGGCGACCACCAGCGCCCCTTCGTGGTGGCGGGCCAGCGCCTGCGACCGCTGATCTGCTACGAGGACCTGTTCGGCGAAGATTTCGTGGACAGCATGGTCGGCGAGGGCGCGGCCACGGTGCTGGTCAATGTCAGCAATCTGGCCTGGTTCGGTACCCTGATGGTGCAGGATCAGCATCTGCAGTTCTCGCGGATGCGCGCGCTGGAATTCCAGCGGCCCTTCATCCGCGCCACCAATACCGGCGCCACCGCGGTGCTGGACCACCGCGGCCGGCTGCGCGCCCGCGTGCCCGCCGGCATGGCGGCCACGCTGGAGACCACGGTCGAGGGCCGCAGCGGCAGCACACCCTATGCCCGCTGGCTGCAGGCCCTGGGGCTGGCGCCGCTCTGGGCCCTTGCCCTGCTGCCCCTCGCCTGGGCGGTCTGGCGCCTGCGCCGTGGCCGCTAGCCGGGCCGTGGCCCCGTAGAATCGGGCGCCTTCGCGCCGGCGGCACACGGCGCGGCTGCTTTCGCCGTCATTCTTTTCCAGCTGTCTTTCATTTCCCCGGGAAGCACCCATGTCTCGCCTGAGCTTTCAGCAAATCATCCTGACCCTGCAGGACTATTGGTCCAAGCAGGGTTGCGCCCTGCTGCAACCCTATGACATGGAGGTGGGTGCCGGCACCAGCCATACCGCCACCTTTTTGCGCGCGCTAGGCCCCGAGCCCTGGAAGGCCGCGTACGTGCAGCCCAGCCGCCGCCCCACAGACGGTCGCTACGGCGAGAACCCCAACCGCCTGCAGCACTACTACCAGTATCAGGTGGTGCTCAAGCCGGCGCCGGCCAATATCCTGGAGCTCTATCTGGGCTCGCTGGAGGCCCTGGGCTTCGACCTGAAGAAGAACGATGTGCGCTTCGTCGAGGACGATTGGGAGAACCCGACCCTCGGTTGCTGGGGTCTGGGCTGGGAGGTCTGGCTCAACGGCATGGAGGTGACCCAGTTCACTTATTTCCAGCAGGTCGGCGGCATCGACTGCAAGCCCATCACCGGCGAGATCACCTACGGCCTGGAGCGTCTGGCCATGTATCTGCAGGGCGTCGAATCGGTCTACGACCTCGAGTACACGCCGGGCATCAGCTATGGCGATGTGTTCCATCAGAACGAGGTCGAGCAGAGCACCTACAACTTCGAGCACAGCGATGTGGACTTCCTGCTCGCCGCCTTTGCCGCTCATGAAAAGCAGAGCCAGCACCTGATGCGGCAGCAGCTGGCCCTGCCGGCCTACGAGCAGCTGCTCAAGGCCGGCCACAGCTTCAATCTGCTGGACGCCCGCGGCGCGATCAGCGTCACCGAGCGCGCGGCCTATATCGGCCGCATCCGCAATCTGGCCCGTGCGGTGGCGCAGAGCTATCTGGACAGCCGCGCCCGCCTCGGCTTCCCCATGGCCCCCAAGGCCTGGGCCGAGGAAGTGATCGCCCAGATCGAGAAGAAGAACGAGAAGAAGGCAGCCTGAGTCATGAGTAGCGCAACGAAGAATCTGCTGGTCGAACTGTTTGTCGAGGAGCTGCCGCCCAAGGCGCTGAAGAAGCTGGGCGAGGCCTTTGCCGGCGTGCTGGCTGACAGCCTCAAGGCCCAAGGTCTGGCCGCGGCCGATGCGCGGGTGACGCCCTATGCCTCGCCGCGCCGCCTGGCCCTGCATCTGACGGCCGTGGCCGAGCGGGCCGCGGACCGCGCGGTGCAGCTCAAGCTGATGCCGGTCAGCGTGGCCCTGACGGCCGATGGCCAGGCCACGCCGGCCCTGTTGAAGAAGCTGGCTGCGGTGGGGGTTGAGGCGGCGGTGCTGCCCCAGCTCAAGCGCCTGCCCGATGGCAAGGCCGAAGCCCTGTTCCTGGACATGCTGCAGCCCGGCGTGGCCCTGGACGAGGGCCTGCAGAAGGCCCTGGACGAGAGCCTGGCCAAGCTGCCCATCCCCAAGGTCATGAGCTACCAGCTGCAAGACGGCTGGAGCGATGTGAAGTTCGTGCGCCCGGCCCATGGCCTGGTGGCCCTGCATGGCGCCGATCTGGTGGCCGTCTCGGCCCTGGGCCTGCAATCGGGCCGCACGACGCGCGGCCACCGCTTCGAGGCCAGCGCGCCCGCGCTGACGATTGAAAGCGCCGACAGCTATGCCGCCCAGCTGCGCGAGCAGGGCGCGGTGATCGCCAGCTTTGCCGAACGCCGGGCCGAGATCCAGCGCCAGCTGCTGGCCGCGGCCGGCGGGCTCAAACCCATCGAGGACGAGGCCCTGCTGGATGAGGTGACCGCCCTGGTCGAGCGTCCGAATGTGCTGGCCTGCCAGTTCGAACCCGAGTTCCTGGCGGTGCCGCAGGAATGCCTGATCCTGACGATGAAGGCCAACCAGAAGTACTTCCCGCTGCTGGACGCGCAGGGCCGCCTGACCCACAAGTTCCTGGTCGTCAGCAATATCAGCCCGGCCGATGCCAGCGCGGTGATCCAGGGCAACGAGCGCGTCGTGCGCCCGCGCCTGTCGGACGCCAAGTTCTTCTTCGACCAGGACCGCAAGAAGCGCCTGGCCGAGCGGGTGCCGGGTCTTGCCAAGGTGGTCTACCACGGCAAGCTGGGCAGCCAGGGCGAGCGGGTCGAGCGGGTGCGCGCGATCGCCAAGGCCATCGCCAGCATGCTGGGCGGCGCCGCGCTGGCCGCCGATGCCGACCAGGCCGCGCAGCTGGCCAAGGCCGATCTGCTGACCGATATGGTCGGCGAATTCCCCGAGCTGCAGGGCATCATGGGCGGCTACTACGCCCGTCACGACGGCCTCAGCGAGGCGGTGGCCCTGGCCATCGAGGATCATTACAAGCCGCGCTTCGCCGGCGACGAGCTGCCGCGCAACGAGGTGGGTCTGGTGGTGGCGCTGGCCGACAAGCTGGAAACCCTGGTGGGCCTGTTCGGCATCGGCCAGCTGCCCAGCGGCGACAAAGATCCGTTCGCGCTGCGCCGCCATGCGCTGGGCGTGGTGCGCATGCTGTCCGAGCGCGCGCCGGCCCTGGGCCTGGATGCGCTGATCGCCGCGGCGCTGCCGGCCTTCGGCGCGCTGATCCAGGATCCCAGCGCGCCGCTGTCCGACTTCATCTTCGACCGCCTGGCCGGCTCGCTGCGCGAGCAGGGCTATAGCGCGCAGGAGGTCGACGCGGTGCTGGCCCTGCGTCCGCAGCGCCTGGCCGAGGTGGGCCAGCGCCTGGCGGCGGTGCGCGCCTTCGCGGCCCTGCCCGAAGCGGCCTCGCTGGCAGCGGCCAACAAGCGCATCGGCAATATCCTGAAGAAGAGCGAGGAGCCGGTGCAGGCCCAGGTGGAAGCGGGCCTGCTGCGGGAGCCGGCCGAGCAGCATCTAGCCGGAGCGCTGAAGAATGTGCAGCCCATCGCCGACGGCCTGTTCCACAATGGCGAGTACGCCGCCAGCCTGCGCGAGCTGGCAGCGCTGAAGGCGCCGGTCGATGCCTTCTTCGACGGCGTGATGGTCAATGCCGAGGACGCGGCGCTGCGCGCCAACCGCCTGGGCCTGCTGAAGAGCCTGCACGAGGCGATGAACCGCGTTGCCGATCTGGCCCGTCTGGCCAGCTAACTTCTCCAGGGAGTCGCCGCCATGCGTTCCGATCACAGCCACAGCATGAAGCTGGTCATCCTGGGGCGGGACGGCACGCTGAACCGCTTCCGCGAGGACCATGTCAAGGCTCCCGAGGAGCTGGAGCCCCTGCCCGGCGCGCTGGAGGCGGTGGCGCGGCTCAACCATGCCGGCTGGCACACGGTGATGGCCACCAACCAGCCCGGCATAGGCCGTGGCCTGCTGGACATGGCCTCGCTGAACACGGTGCACAAGCGCCTGGTGCAGCTGCTGGCCGAGAAGGGCGGTCGGCTGGACGCGATGTTCTTCTGCCCGCATGCGCCGGACGAGGGCTGCGACTGCCGCAAGCCGCTGCCGGGCCTGCTGCTGCAGATCGGCGAACGCTTCGGGGTCGAGCTCGCCCAGGTGCATATGGTGGGCGCCTCGCTGCGCGATCTGCAGACCGCCCAGGCCGCCGGCTGCGTGCCGCATCTGGTGCTGTCCAGCCGGCTGGGGCAGTTCGACGACGAGCAGCTGCGCCAGATGCTGGCCCAGGTGCCGGGCAGCCGGGTGCATGCCGATCTGCAGGCCTTTGCCGACCACCTGATCCAGAGCGAGCGCCGCGCCCGTGCCGACGCGCGCGGTGAATCCCTACAACCCAGTGATACCGGCCCCGGAGACCTCCATTGAGCCTTGTCTTGTCTGCCCTGCGCTCCGCGCTCTTCATCGTCTGGATGGCGCTCACCGTCGTCCCCTGGGCCCTGGGCGTGCTGCTGCTGTCCGTCTTTGTGCGCGGCACGCCGGTCTACTGGGCCTGCGTGGGCTGGCTGCGCCTGGCGGTGGCCGGTGCGCGCTGGATCTGCGGGGTCAGCTACCGGCTGCATGGCATGGAGAACCTGCCCAGCAAGGCCGATAGCCGCTCGGCCGTGGTGCTGCTGGCCAAGCACCAGAGCACCTTCGAGACCTTCGCCTTCCCGACCATCATGAGCCACCCTATGGCCTATGTGTTCAAGCGCGAGCTGCTCTACATCCCCTTCTTCGGCTGGGCGATGGCGCGCATGGACATGATCCATATCGACCGCAGCAAGCGTGCCGAGGCCTGGAACAAGGTGGCGGCCCAGGGCAAGCGCCTGGCCGCCCAGGGCCATTGGGTGATCATGTTCCCTGAAGGCACGCGCACCGCTCGCGGCGCCAAGGGCGACTACAAGACCGGCGGCACCCGTCTGGCCATCGCCACCGGCGTGCCGGTCGTGCCGATCGCGGTCAACTCGGCGCGCTGCTGGCCGCGGCGCAGCTTTCTGCTGCGTCCCGGCGTGGTCGACATCTCGGTCGGCAAGCCCATCGCTTCCGCGGGCCGCGAGCCGGCCGAGCTGATGCGCGAGGTGGAGCAATGGATAGAGGCCGAGATGCGCCGCATCGATCCCGAGGCCTATGCCAGCCAGCCGGCCCTGAGCCACGAAACCGCGGCGCGGGCCTGAGGCGCCGCGACCGAGCCCCATGCTGAAGCGTCTGGCCGGCCTGCTAAATCCCAAGCCCGCCGAGCAACTGGCGCTGTTCGATGGGCCCGGCCCTGAAGCGGGCGAGGGCATGGCACGAAGCCCGTCCAGCGCGCTGGCCCCGGTGCCGCCGTCTGCGCCGGGCAGCAGCCTGCGCGAGCTGGCGCTGAACGGCCATCCGGTCAGCTATGCCCTGCGCCGGGCGCGCCGGCGCTCCATCGGTTTCTCGGTCAGTGTCGAGGGCCTCAAGGTCAGCGCACCGCGCTGGGTGCCGCTTTACGAAATCGAGCGCGCGCTGCACAGCAAGGCCGACTGGATCCTGCGCAAGCTGGTCGAGCAGCGCGAGCGCGCCCAGCGTCTGGAGGCCAACCGCATCGTCTGGGCCGAGGGCTGCAGCCTGCCCTATCTGGGCCAGCCGCTGCGCCTGGCCCTGGTGCCGACGCTCAAGGGTCAGGCCTTGCATGTGCCGGCCACGGCCGACGGCGGCAGCGCGCAGCTGCAGCTGGCCCTGCCAGCCGGCGCCACGGCCGAGCAGATCCGCGACGCCGCCCAGGCCTGGCTGCAGCGCCAGGCCCGTGCCCTGTTCGCCGAGCGTGCCGCCCATTTCGCGGTCCGGCTGGGGGTGCGCTACACCCGGCTGTCGCTCAGCTCGGCCCAGACCCGCTGGGGCAGCGCCAGCGCCAGCGGTGCGATCCGGCTCAACTGGCGGCTGATGCATTTCGCGCCGGCGGTGATCGACTATGTGGTGGCCCATGAGCTTGCCCATCTGCGCGAGATGAATCACAGCGAGCGCTTCTGGGCGGTGGTGCGCTCGGTGCTGCCCGACTATGAGCAGGCCCAGCGCCATCTGCGCGAGCAGGCCCTGGCCGGCATGGCCGAACCCTGAGCGCCGCATCAAGCCGGCTTGAGCGGACGCTTGCAAGGACTTCCCCCTTTGGGGGGGCTTGTAGCGCGGCAGCGCCGGGCAGACACTCGCGGCCTACGCTGTCAACACGTTGCATCAGAGCCGGGCCAAGAAGCCCACCACAACAACCGGCTCCCGGTGACGCCCCTGGCCCCAGGCCTTGAGTGGCGCTCAGCCGCAAAGACGATGCCCGATAAGGCTCAGCCCGCCGCCATCAGCCCCCTCGCGCTGATGGCGGCGGTGGCTGAATCGGTAAGCCGCTGGCCCAGACCCCCTGCGCTCACACCGCCGCGAAACGGTAGACGCCATCCGCACCGCGCTCGCGCCTGAGCGCACCCTGCAGCCACAGCCGGTGCAGATGGGCGATGGCCTCGCCCATCGCGAAGGTGGTCTGGTGCAGGTCCAGCTTGCGCTTGAACATCAGCGGCAGCAGGCCGGCTGCGTCGCAGGGCTGGGCGGCGCAGGCGGCCAGCACCTCGGCCAGACGCTCCTCGTGATGCTGCTGCAGTTGCTGGATGCGTGCGTGCAGGCCGCGGAAGGGCCTGCCATGGGCCGGCAGCACCAGGGTTTCGGCGGGCAGGGTCTGCAGCCGTGCGATGGAATCGAGGTAGAGGCTCAGCGGATCGGCCTCGGGCTCCACATCCACCACCGAGACATTGGTGGAGATGCGCGGCAGCACCATATCGCCGGAGATCATCAGCGCCTGCGCCGCGCAGAAGAAGCTGATGTGCTCGGGCGCATGGCCGTAGCCGGCGATGCAGCGCCAGTCCTGGTCGCCGATGCGCAAGACCTGACCCTCCATCAGGCGCCGGTAGCTGGCCGGCACGCTGGGCACCATGCTGGGGTAGTAGCTGGCGCGCGCGCGTATCTTGGCCAGCGCCTCGGGATCGCTGAGGCCATGGCTGCCGAAGAAGGCCGCCGCCGACTCGCCGCCCATGCCCACCGTCGAGCCCGAGGCCAGGCGGGCCAGGTTGTAGTCGGTGGCGCTCATCGCCACCGTGCATTGCCAGCGCCGTGCCAGCCAGTCGGCCAGGCCCATATGGTCGGGGTGGAAATGCGTGACCAGGATGCGCAGTATCGGCAGACCGTCCAGATGCTGGGCAAAGACCTGCTCCCAGGCCGCCTGGGTGGCCGTGTTGCTGATGCCGCAGTCCACCAGAGTCCAGCCCTCGATCGCGCCATCGGGCCCCTCCAGGCGATCGCGCAGCAGCCAGAGGTTGATATGGTCCAGCGCAAAGGGCAGGCCCATGCGCACCCAGCGCAGGCCCGGCAGCACGTCCAGCGCCGTGCCGGGCGCGGGCAGGGTTTCGCCCAGCGGATAGCTCAGTTCGGATTCGCGCGGATTGGCCATCGTCTGCCCTGCCTTAGACTTACGTTAACGTTAACGTCATATTAGAAGCGATCCACGATGAGCTCCGACACCCAGGCGACACCTTCCACCGAGGGCGCGGGCCGCTTGTACACGATCACCGAGCTGGCGACCGAGTTCGACATCACGCCGCGCGCGATCCGCTTCTACGAGGACATGGGCCTGCTGGAGCCCTCGCGCGCCGGCCGCAACCGGGTCTACACCCACCGCGACCGCACCCGGCTCAAGCTCACGCTGCGCGGCAAGCGCCTGGGCCTGTCGCTGCAGGAGGTCAAGCAGCTGGTCGATATGTACGATTCCGAGTCGGACGCAGTGCCCCAGCTGAAGGCCTTTCTGGAGGTGCTGCAGCAGCACCGCCGCCAGCTGGAGCAGCAGCTGGACGATATCGAGGTCACGCTGGCCGAGATCGCCCAGCATGAGGAGCGCTGTCAGGCCCTGCTGGTCGAGGCGCGCGGCAGGAACAGCAAGGAGGGCTGAGCGATGGCTCGCTATGGCGCCGAGATCGAATGGCAGCGGGGCGAGCAGCCCTTTGTCGACAATCGCTACAGCCGCGCCCACCGCTGGCGCTTCGACGGTGGCGCCGAGGTTGCCGCCTCATCCTCGCCCCAGGTCGTGCCGCTGCCCTTCTCGGATGCCGCGGCGGTGGATCCCGAGGAGGCCTTTGTCGCCTCGCTGGCCAGCTGCCATATGCTGTGGTTTCTGTCGCTGGCGGCCGCCGAGGGCTGGCGGGTCGACCGCTATCTGGACCCGGCCAGCGGCCGCATGGGCAAGAACGCGCAGGGCCGCGTCGCGATGCTGGAGGTTGTGCTGCGGCCCCGGGTGGCGTTCGGCGGTGCGCAGCGGCCCGACCGGGCAGACGTCGAGCGGCTGCACGAGCGCGCGCATGAGGCCTGCTTCATCGCGAACTCGGTGCGCTGCGAGGTGCGCTGCGAGCCGCAGTTCGACGTGCCGGCAGCCGGCGCCTGAGCCGCTGAGCGGCGCTCAAGCGGCCGGCGCGCCCAGCACCTGCTGCAGCCAGCGGTTCAGATCCTCGATCTCGGCATCGCAGATCGAGTGCGCCATCGCGTACCGGTGCCATTCGGGCAGATAGCCCAGGCGCTGCAGCTCGGCGCGGGCCGCCTCGGCGCGTGCCAGCGGCACCACATCGTCCTGCGTGCCATGGGCCAGGAAGATCGGCACATCGGCATTGGCCGCATGGCGCTCGGCGGCGGTCTGCGCCAGCAGCGGCAGATAGCCCGACAGGCCGACGATGCCACCCAGCCGCTGCGGGAAGCGCAGGCCGGTCAGCAGGCTCATCGCGCAGCCCTGCGAGAAGCCCATCAGCACGATGCGCGCGGGTGCAATGCCGCGCGCGATCTCGCGTTCGAGCAGGGCCGCCACCGCCTGCTGCGAGGCGCGCAGGCCGGCCTCGTCCTCCTCGCGCTGCAGCTCGCTGCCGCGTATGTCGTACCAGGCGCGCATCGCATAGCCGCCGTTGATCGTGACCGGCATCACCGGCGCGTTGGGCAGCACGCAGCGCAGCCCGCCGATCACCGACAGGTCCAGGGCCTGGCAGACCGGCACGAAGTCGCTGCCATCGGCGCCCAGGCCGTGAAGAATGATCAGGCTGGCGCGCGGCTCGGCCTCGGTCTGCAGTTCGGTGAGTTCAAGTTCCATGGGGCGCATGCTAGCCGCTTGAGAAACTGGACAAATAAACAGTTGTTTGCGATGCTGCGGCGCGCCAACACCGGAGTGATCGTGAAGAAAACGCCCAGCCTGGACGATCTGCGCCGCCATGCGGTGGCGCGCAGCCTGTTTGCGCCCACCAGCCTGCCGCAGGCGATACGGCGCCTGGGCTTTGTGCAGGCCGATCCGATACGCGCGCCGGCGCGGGCGCAAGACCTGACCCTGCGCCTGCGCGTCAAGGGCTACCGCGCCGGCGACCTTGAACAGCGCTACCCGCGCCTGCGCATCGACGAGGACTACCTGGTCAACTACGGCTTTCTGCCGCGCGAGCATCTGAGCCTGATGCACCCGCGCGAGGCGCGCCGCAGCTGGGATGCCGCCACCCGCCAGCGCGCCGCGGCGGTGCTCGACTATGTGCGCGAATGTGGCGAGGCCGGCCCGCGCGAGGTGCAGGCCCGCTTCGACCACGGCCGCACCCGCAATGCCTGGGGCGGCAGCTCCAATGCGGTGACCCATCTGCTGGACGGCATGCATTACCGCGGCCTGCTGCGGGTGGCGCGGCGCCACAAGGGTCTGCGCGTCTATGCGCCGGCGGCCTACGAGCCCGATGCCCGCAGCGACGCTGAGAAGGCCGACGCGCTGATCGATCTGATCCTGGCCAAGTACGCGCCGCTGCCGGCGCGCAGCCTGGGCCAGCTCTGCAGCTACCTGGGCTATGGCGCGCCCCATCTGCGCGACGAGATCAGGCGGGCGCAGCAGCGCGCGCGCGAACGCCTGCCTCATGCCGAGGTCCAAGGCCTGCGCTGGTTCTGGCCGCCCGGCGAGAATCCGGCGGCCCGGCGCTGGCGCTGCGACGAGCAGCTGCGCCTGCTGGCGCCCTTCGACCCCATCGTCTGGGACCGCCTGCGCTTCGAGCAGCTCTGGGGCTGGGCCTACCGCTTCGAGGCCTACACGCCGGCGCCCCGGCGCAAGCTGGGCTATTACGCGCTACCGCTGCTGTGGCGCGGCCAGGTGCTGGGCTGGGGCAATCTCGGCGTCGTCGCGGGGCGGCTGCAGGCGCAGCTGGGCTATGTGGCGGGCCGGCCGCCGCGCGAGGCCGGCTATGCGGCCGCGCTGGAGGCCGAGCTGGAGCGGCTGTCGCAGTTTCTGCGGCTGGACGAGGCTGGCGAGGCCTGAGCGGTTCAGGCCGTGGCGGCGCCGGCCCGGCCCAGCCAGTCCAGCGTATCGGCGATCAGATGGCCGGCGATGCTGAAGCGCGGCGGCAGGCCCGGCAGCGCGTCCAGATCGAACCAGTCGGCATGCTCGATCTCGCCCGGCTGGGGCCGGATCTCGCCGCCGGCCCATGCGCAGCGGAAGGCCAGCATCAGGCTGTGCGGGAAGGGCCAGCTCTGGCTGCCGTAGTAGTGCAGCTCGCGCACCTGCAGGCCCACCTCCTCGGCCACCTCGCGGTGCAGGCAGTCCTCCAGCGACTCGCCGGGCTCCACGAAGCCGGCCAGCGCACTGTAGAAGCCGGGCTTGAAATGCGGCGAGCGGGCCAGCAGCAGCTGGGGCCGGCCGTCCTGCGGATGGCGGCGCCACACCAGGGCCATCATCGCCGGGCTGATGCGCGCATAGCTGCTGTGGCCGCAGGCCGGGCAGCGCAGCGCGCGCTCGCCGGGCTGGGCCTCGGTGGCGGTGCCGCAGGCGCCGCAGAAAGCGTGCGTGCGCTCCCATTCCAGCAGCTGGGCGGCGCGGCTGGCCAGCTGCAGCAGCGGTTCGCCGAGCTGCAGCATCGCGGCGCGCAGCGGCAGGGCCTGCCAGCCGGCCGGCACCGCCGCCAGGCGCAGCGCCCAGCAGTCGTGCCCGGCCAGCCGGCCCAGGTAGTGGCGCGAGCTGGCATCGGCAAGCCAGTCCGGTGGCCGGGGCTGCAGCGGGTACGTGGCCGGCGCATCGGTCTCCGGCAGCAGCAGCTGGCCATCGACGAAGGCCAGCTGCCAGGCCAGGGCCGAGGCCGGTTGTACAGGCTCCAGCGCGGGCTGGAATTCGGCGATCGAGGTTAGCTTTGTAGGCATGCGGCGACTGTAAGCGCTGCCGCATCCTGGACAATCGCGGCTGCGCCATCCAGGCCAGACTTCCCACAACGAGTGATCCATGAGCGATAGCAGCAGCAACATCCCCAGCGCCAACCTTCCCACCCTGCCGGACCGTCTCTCGGTCGACCCTGCCAGCCCTCACCATGTGGCGGCCGTCTTCGAGCACGACATCGGCATACGCTTCAACGGCCAGGAGCGCAACGATGTGGAGGAGTACTGCATCAGCGAGGGCTGGATCAAGGTGCCGGTGGGCCGCAAGGTCGACCGCAAGGGCCGGCCGCTGACGATCAAGCTCAAGGGCACGGTCGAGGCCTTCTACCGCGCCGCCTGAGCCTCTCTTGGTGCCGACGATGGCGATGAGTGATCGCGAGGCGCTGGACGCCATACTGCAGCATGTGCAGCCGCTGCTGAGCCAGGGCCGCGTGGCCGACTACATCCCCGAGCTGGCCCATGTGCGGCGCGAGCAGTTCGGCATGGCCATCGTCTATCCGGACGGCCAGCTGCTGCAGGTCGGCGCGGCCGAGCAGCGCTTCTCGATCCAGAGCATCTCCAAGCTGTTCGCCCTGGTGCTGGCCCTGCAGAGCGAGGGCGAGGCGCTGTGGCAGCGGGTCGGGCGCGAGCCCTCGGGCACGCCCTTCAACTCGCTGGTGCAGCTGGAGGCCGAGGGCGGCAAGCCGCGCAACCCCTTCATCAATGCCGGTGCCCTGGTGGTGACCGATGTGCTGTGCAGCCGCTTCGCGACGCCGGAGAACGCGCTGGTGGGCCTGATGCGCCGCCTGGCCGGCAATCCGGCGCTGGACTACGATCTGCGGGTGGCCCGGTCCGAGCGCCGCCACAGCGACCGCAATGCCGCGATGGCCCATTTCATCAGCAGCTTCGGCCGGCTGGAGAATCCGGTGGCGCGGGTGCTGGACGCCTATTGCAGCCAATGCGCGATCGAGATGAGCTGTGTGGAACTGGCGCGCGCCGCGCTGCTGCTGGCCCGCCATGGCCGCCTGCCGGGTAGCGAGGACCAGCGCCTGCTGACGCCCAGCCTGGCCAAGCGCATCAGCGCGCTGATGCTGACCTGCGGCACCTACGACGCGGCGGGCGACTTCGCCTTCCGTGTCGGCCTGCCGGCCAAGAGCGGGGTGGGCGGCGGCATCGTCGCGCTGATCCCCGACCGCTGCGGCATCTGCGTCTGGTCGCCGGGCCTGGACGAGACCGGCAACTCGCTGGCCGGCACTGCCGCGCTGGAGCTGTTCACCACGCTGACCGGCCGCTCCATCTTCTGAGGCCGGCGTCCCGCCCGGCGGCTCAGCCGGATCGATCCAAACCCCTGACCAGACAGGCCGCCGCCGCGCCGGCTGCGCGGCAGGCCTGCCACTGCGCCGGCTGCAGCAGCCCGCCAAAGGCCACCACAGGCCGGCCGGCCAGTGCCGCCCACCAGGCCAGATTGTCCAGCCCCTGGGGCAGCCAGGGCATGGTCTTGGTCGTCGTGGGCCAGACGGGGCCGCAGGCGACATAGCTGGGTGCGAGGCTGCGGGCGCGGCACAGCTCCCAGAGGCTGTGGCTGGACAGGCCCAGGTGCAGCTCGCCCTGCGCGCGCAGGCGCAGCAGCCGCCCGCGGTCCGCCTCGCCCAGCGCGGCCCAGTCCTCCTGACCCAGATGCAGCGCACTGGCACCCTGCGCCAGCGCCAGCTGCCAATGGTCGTTGATCCAGAGCTGGCAGCCCGGTTGGCCCTGCATGCCGCGCAGCGCCGTGGCAATCGCGGCGCCGATCTCGGCCTCGCTGCCGCCCGGCTGCGCCTTGATGCGCAGCTGGATCTGGCTGAAGCGTCCCGACCAGGCCAGGGCCTCGATCTGCCCGGCCTGCTCGGTGATGGCGTAGAGCCCGGGCGCGAAGGGCTCGGCCGGCATCTGGCCGCGCAAGACCTGGCCCCAGCGCGCCAGCGTGGCGGCGTCGGGGCGGGCGTCGTGCGCGAAGCCCATCAGCGGCAGCGCCGCCGGCGCATCGATGAAGCCGGGCAGGGGCCGCAAGGGCCCGGCACCGGCCCCGGCCGCATGGCCGTCGCGCAGCGCGCACCAGACCATCATCTTGGCCAGCAGGGCCGCGTCCGGCAGCGGGAAGCCGCGCGCCAGCGCCGCCGCGGCCGCGGTGGCAAAGCTGCAGCCGCTACCGTGATGGTGCAGCGGCTTGCCGTGCAGGCGCGGCAGCGCCAGCCAGCCGCGGGTGCTGCCCAGCTCGGGCTGCCACAGGCTCAGCGCGCCGTCCCACCAGTCCAGCGCCAGCGCCGCGGCGCAGGCCTGCCCATCATCGCCGCCGCTATCGCCGCCGCTATCGCCACCGGTTATGCAGACCGCCTGCGCGCCGAGTGCGCGCAGCGCCGACGCTAGCGCCGGCACATCGCTGGCGTCGGCCGGCTGCCCGGCCAGCAGCGCGGCCTCGCGGCGGTTGGGCGTCAGCAGGCTGGCGCGCGGCAGCAGCAGGCGACGGTAGGCGTCCAGCAGGGCGGCATCGGCAAAGGCGGCGCCGCCGGCGCTCGCGCCCAGCACCGGGTCCACCACCAGCGCACAGGGCGCGCTGCGGCGCAGCGCGTCGACGCGCTCGGCCAGCGTCTCGACCGTGGCCACGCTGGCCAGCAGGCCGGTCTTGATCACCCGCGGGCGCAGATCGGCGTCCAGCGCCTCCAGCTGGGCCTGCAGCTGGTCCGGCGGCACGGCGAACACCGCCCGTACGCCCAGCGAGTTCTGCGCGGTCAGCGCGGCGGTCACCGGGCACAGATGCACGCCCAGGGCGGCGGCGGCCCGGGTATCGGCCGAGAGCCCGGCGGCGCCGCCGCTGTCCTGGCCGGCCACGCTCCAGACGATGGGCGGCTGCGGGTCGGCGCTCCAGGCACGCGGCGCCGCGCTGGCGTCGAACCAGGGCGAGGGCAGGGCGGGATGGGGGGGCCAGGGCGGCTGCGCTGCGCTCATGCCGGGCTGCCCAGCAGGAAGGCATGGCCGCTGACCGGCGTGCTGGGCACGGCGAAGTCCTGCGGCGCCATCAGCCCGGCCAGCCAGGCCTGGCGGCCGGCGCGCACCGCGTCGCGGAAGGCGGCGGCCATCGCCACCGGGTCGCGGGCCTGGGCCACCGCGCTGTTGAGCAGCACCGCGTCATAGCCCAGCTCCAGGGCCTGGGCGGCCTGCGAGGGTGCGCCCAGGCCGGCGTCGATCACCAGCACGGCCTCGGGCAGGCGCTCGCGCAGCGTGCGCAGCCCCGCCAGGTTCTGCAGGCCCTGGCCCGAGCCTATCGGCGCGCCCCAGGGCATCAGCAGCGCGCAGCCGGCTTCCTCCAGCAGGCGCCGGCCCAACACCAGGTCTTCGGTGCAGTAGGGGAAGACGGTGAAGCCTTCGCGCACCAGCTCGGTGGCGGCGGCCAGCAGCTCGATGGGTTCGGGCTGCAGGGTGTGCTCGTCGCCGATCACCTCCAGCTTGATCCAGCGCGTGCCGTAGAGCTCGCGCGCCATCTGGGCCAGCTGCACCGCCTCGCGGGCCGTGCGGCAGCCGGCGGTGTTGGGCAGCAGGCGCGCCCCCTGGGCCTGGGCGGTGGCCAGGGCCTGGGCGATGGCGCCGTTGTCGCCGGCCTGCAGGCTGCGCTTCAGCCCGACGGTCAGCAGCTGGGTGCCGGAGGCGCGTATCGCGTCCTGCAGCAGCGCCGGGCTGGGATAGCCGGCGCTGCCCAGAAAGAAGCGGCTGGCGAGACGGATGCCGTCGATCTGCAGACTGTCGTCGTTCATGGATCAACCTCCGGTGATGGGATGGAAGAACAGCACCTGGTCGCCGTCGGCGAGCCGGGTGCCAGGTCTTGCCTGGCGTGGCACGAAGCGGCCATTCAGCGCGGTGGCCACGCTCTCGGGCGGGCGCCGCAACTGCTCCAGCAGCTGGGCCAGGCTGCTTCCGGCGCTTAAGCGCAGCGGCTGCTCGTCGAGCAGCACGGTGATGCTCGTGGGGTTCATGGGGTCTCCAGCGTGGCCAGGCCGCTGCCGGCCAGCAACTGCTGCACCAGGGCCGGCGCCAGCAGCCAGCCATGGCGGTACAGGCCGTTGAGCCGCAGCAGCCCGGCTTGCGCATGGGCCAGCGGCAGGTTGTCGGGCAGGGCCGGGCGCAGCTGGCGGTCCAGGCGCAGGATGCGTGCCTCGCCCAGGGCCGGCAGCAGGCTGTGGGCCGCGGCCATCAGCTCCACCGCACTCTGCAGGCTGACCGGGCTGCGGTCTTCGCTCTCGATCTCGCTGGCGCCCACGATCAGCTCGCTCTCGCTGCGCGGCACCAGATAGATGCCGCGGTGGCGCGCATGCAGCAGCCGGCAGGGCCGGCGCAGCCCATGGGCCGGCAGGCTCAGCGTGATCACCTCGCCGCGCACGCCGCGCAGCGGCAGCGGCGGGCGCGCGCCCAGGCCGCGGCAGTCGATGGCCCAGTCGCCCTGCCAGCGAGCGCCGTCGGCCAGCCGCAGCTCGCCGGGCAGAACCTGGTCCACCGGCTGCTGCCAGTGCCACTGCGCGTCCGGGCTGCCGGCATGCAGCGCCGCCATGGCCTGCAGCGGATGGATCAGGCCCTCGCCAGGCAGCAGCCAGGCGGCCGCCAGACCGGGCGCCAGCGCCGGTTCCAGTGCCTGCAGCGCGGCGCGGCCCAGCGGTTCGGCGCCGGGCATGCGGGCCAGACTGCGCTGGGCCGCGCCCAGATCGCTGCGGTGCGCCAGCAGCAGGCTGCCCGCCAGGCAGAGCCGCGGCGGCTGCGGCAGTGCGGCGGCGATGGCCGGCCACAGCGCCAGCGACTGCCAGCCCAGCCGGGCGATGGCCGGGCCGCCGCCGTCCTGCTCGGCCAGCGGGCTGAGCATGCCGGCGGCGCTGAAGGCGGCGGCCCCCTGGCCCTCCCACAGCGGCGCCGGCCCCGGTGCCGGGTCGTAGACGCTGACCTTGTGGCCGGCGCGGGCCAGCGCCCAGGCGAACAGACGGCCGGCAAGACCTGCCCCCGCGACCGCGATGCGCAGCGGCGCGTTCATGCCGGCTTCAGCGGAATGTAGAGCTCGCTGCCCTGAGCCCTGAACTCGGCGCTCTTGGCCGCCATGCCCTGCTCGCTGGCCTGCTGCGCCGCGTAGTCGCGCACATCCTGGCTGATCTTCATCGAGCAGAACTTGGGGCCGCACATCGAGCAGAAATGCGCGAGCTTGGCGCTGTCCTTGGGCAGGGTCTCGTCATGGAAGGCGCGCGCGGTCTCGGGGTCCAGGCCGAGGTTGAACTGGTCCTCCCAGCGGAACTCGAAGCGGGCTTTGGAGAGCGCGTCGTCGCGCGCGCGGGCGCCCGGATGGCCCTTGGCGATGTCGGCCGCATGGGCGGCGATCTTGTAGGCCATCAGGCCCTGCTTGACATCGTCGCGGTCCGGCAGGCCCAGATGCTCCTTGGGCGTCACGTAGCACAGCATCGCGCAGCCGAACCAGCCGATCATGGCCGCGCCTATGCCGCTGGTGATGTGGTCGTAGCCCGGCGCGATGTCGGTGGTCAGCGGGCCCAGCGTGTAGAAGGGCGCCTCGTCGCAGTGCTTCAGCTGCTCCGTCATATTGGCCTGGATCAGGTGCATGGGCACATGGCCGGGGCCTTCGATCATGGTCTGCACCTCGTGCTTCCAGGCGATCTTGGTCAGCTCGCCCAGGGTGCGCAGCTCGGCGAACTGGGCCTCGTCATTGGCGTCGGCCAGGCTGCCCGGGCGCAGGCCGTCACCCAGCGAGAAGCTGACGTCATAGGCCTTCATGATTTCGCAGATCTCATCGAAATGCGTGTAGAGGAAGTTCTCGCGGTGGTGCGCGATGCACCATTTGGCCAGGATGGAGCCGCCGCGCGAGACGATGCCGGTGCGGCGCTTGACCGTCAACGGCACGAAGGCCAGACGCAGGCCGGCATGGATGGTGAAGTAGTCCACTCCCTGCTCGGCCTGCTCAATCAGGGTGTCGCGGAACAGCGCCCAGCTCAGTTCCTCGGCCACGCCGCCCACCTTCTCCAGCGCCTGGTAGATCGGCACCGTGCCGATCGGCACCGGGCTGTTGCGGATGATCCAGTCGCGGGTGCTGTGGATGTTGCGGCCGGTGCTGAGGTCCATCACCGTGTCGGCGCCCCAGCGGGTGGCCCAGACCAGCTTCTCGACCTCGGCCTCGATCGAGGAGCTCAGTGCCGAGTTGCCGATATTGGCATTGACCTTCACCAGAAAGTTGCGGCCGATGATCATCGGCTCCAGCTCCGGGTGGTTGATGTTGGCGGGGATGATGGCGCGGCCGCGGGCGATTTCGCTGCGCACTAACTCCGGCGTGATGAGCGCGGGGATGCTGGCGCCCAGCGGCTGGCCGGCCAGCCTCTGCTGGCGCTCGGCATCGTGCTCGTACTCGCGCATCCAGTCCAGGCGCTGGTTCTCGCGCAGCGCGACGAACTCCATCTCGGGCGTGACGATGCCGCGCCGCGCATAGTGCATCTGTGTCACGTTCGCGCCGGCCTTGGCGCGGCGCGGCTGGCGCTGCAGGCCGGCGCCGAGCTCGCGCAGGCGCAGCTGCTGGGCCTGGTCGCGCAGGCCGTCGTCGATCAGCTGCAGTGGGCGGCCCTCATAGGTCTCGGTATCACCGCGCGCCGCCACCCAGACTGCGCGCGGTGCCGGCAGGCCGTGCCTGACGTCGATGGACGCGTCGCTGTCGGTATAGGGTCCCGAGCTGTCGTAGACGGCGATGGTCTCGCCATTGCTCAGCGCGATCTCGCGCAGCGGCACGCGCAGATCGGCATGCTGCTGGCCGGGCAGATAGCGCTTGCGCGAGGCGGGCAGGGGGGCGCGGCTGAGCTGGATGCTCGGGCCGGGTGCGGTGGCTTCGGTGCGGCGGTTCATGGCGTGGGTCTCCGGTTGGGACACCGGAGGCTGGCCATGAGGCGGCGCTCGACGCACGAAGCGAGGTTTGCTCCCGGCGCGCGATTGCAGTGCTGGGGAGCAGGCTCTTCTTACGCCGGTACGAACCGGATCAAGTTCAGCGGGTCCATGGCTTCCACCATGTCTCAGCCCGGCGCCGCTGTTGCGGCACGGCAGGGCTCCCCGGAGCAGGGGCGCAGTATAGGCACTATTTCGCGGCCGTCACGCCGGCCCTGGGGCAAACCCGAGGCAGGACTGTGAGCGATCGTTTCTAAACTGCGCGGCCTGTAAAGCGTGGCGTCCTGACGGCGCCGGTTTCTTTTCACCGAGTTCAAGGACTTCAAAGAGTGTTGGGAGCCTATCGAATGAGCGCTGGTCGCTGCCATGCCCTGACCCGATCGCTGAGCGTCCTTGGCGCCTGCCTGGTCTTCACCGCCTCGGGGGCCGTCTGGGCCCAGGGCGCCGAGCCCAAGAGCGATCTGAGCGAGGCCGAGCGGGCCGAGCGCGCCAAACGCGACGCCGAGAAGGTGTTCCAGTGGATACGCTTCCACGCCGACCGCGAGAGCAAGGCCAAGAAGGCCGCCGCAGCTGCTCCGGCGCCCGCGCCCGCGCCGGCCGCGCGCAGCATCGCCGCTGCCCGGCCCGCCCCGGCCGCCAATGCGGCGCCGGCCAGCGAGGAGCTGGTGGCGGCACCGTCCGGCAGCGAGCTGGCCGGCCCGGCCCTGCCGGACGGCCGCGCCCAGCCGCCGGCACCACGTCAGGTGGCGGGTTCCGCCAGCCCGGCGCTGGCCCGCCCGGCGCCCATGCCGGCCGAAGCGCCGCCGGTGGCGAGCTCGGCAGTGCCCGAGGCGGCCACCGCCATGGCTGCGCCCGTGGTGCCGGCACCGGTTGCCGCGCCCGCCGCCGCGCCGGAGGAGGACGATGACGACGAGCAGCCGCTCAAGCTGCTCAAGCAGGTCGAGCCCGATTTCCCGCGCCAGCTGATGCAGCAGCTGCAGGTGGGCACGGTGCAGGTGCGCTTCATGGTCAAGCCGGACGGCAGCGTGGGCATGGCCGACTCGATCAAGAGCAGCCATCCGCGCCTGGTGCGCGCCGCGGTCGACGCGGTGCGTCAGTGGCGTTTCGAGCCGATTGCCCGGGGCCGCGAGGCCGCGGTCGAGCTGGGCTTCAATCTGCGCTGACCGAGGTCAATTCACAAGGCCCGCTCGGGTCCTGCGCCTGGCAGCCCGCCAGCACGGCCGCCATTGCCTCCAGGAACAAGCGGGTGCGCAAGGGCATCAAGCGGCGCTCGGGGAACACCGCCCAGCAGGGCGCGGGCGCCAGGCACCAGTCCGGCAGCACCCGCCGCAAGGCGCCGCTGGCCAGGTGCGGCCGTGCGAAATGGTCGCCCACCGCGGTGATGCCCACGCCGGCGCAGGCCAGGCGCAAGAGCATATCGGGCGCATTGACCAGGCTGCGCTGCAGCGGCACCCCCTCCCATTGCTGGCGCTGATCGCCCTCGCCGCGGCGCAGCTGCCAGGGCATGGGCTCGCCCGAGCGGCTCAGGATCATCAGCCCGTGCATGCTCAGCAGACCCTCGGGCAGCTGCGGCTCGCCATGCCGGGCCAGATAGCCGGGGGCCGCATAGAGGCCGTTGCTGAGCAGGGCCAGGCGCCGCGCGGCCAGCTGGCTGTCGGCGGCCAGATCGCCCATGCGTACCGCCAGGTCGAAGCCCTCGGCGATCAGGTCCACCCGGCGCGGTGAGAGGTCCAGCTCCAGCTGCACCTCGGGATAGGCCAGGCAGAACTCGGCCAGCATGCCCGACAGTGCCTGCTGGGCCAGATCGCCGGGCATGGACACCCGCAGTCGGCCGGTGGGGCGCTGCTGCCGGTGCAGGGCCAGGGCCAGCGCGCCGTCGACCTCGGCCGCCACCGCCCGCGCATGCTCCAGCACGCCCTGGCCGAACTCGGTCAGGGTCAGGCGGCGGGTGCTGCGCTGCAGCAGCTTCTCGCCCAGCCGGGTCTCCAGCGCGGCCAGGCGCCGCGACAGCGTGGACTTGGGCAGCTGCACCCGCTGGGCGGCGCGGCTGAAGCTGCCGGATTCGACCACGCGGGCAAAGAGCAGCAGATCGTCGGCGTCGAGACTCATGCGGTTATTGTTCCATCAATGGAACAAACAAATGCAGATCAACGGCTTCTGCGGCGGGATTGATGTCAATAAAGTGCAGACATCGCCTCAACAGACCCGCGGCCCCGGCCGCCCACCGAAAGGACCCGCCATGAACATCCTGCAACTCAGCGCCAGCGCCCGCCCCGTCGTCAACGGCCAGGGTTCCTTCTCCACCCGCCTGTCCGACGAACTGATCGCCGCGCTGCGCCAGCGCCATCCGGACGCCCGGCTGCAGCGCCGCGATCTGGTAGCCGAGCCGGTGCCGGCGCTGGACGAGGCCGGCCTGGCCGCGCTGTTCACCCCGGCCGAGCAGCGCAGTGCCGCGCAGATCGAGCGGGTGGCTGCCGCCGACGCGCTGATCGCCCAGCTGCAGGCCGCAGACGTGCTGGTGATCGGCGCCCCGATGATCAACTTCGGCGTGCCGGCCCAGCTGAAGAACTGGATCGACGCGGTGGCCCGCGCCGGCACCACCTTCCGCTACACCGCCCAAGGCCCCGAGGGCCTGCTCAAGGGCAAGAAGGTCTATGTGGTGAGCAGCCGCGGCGGCATCCATCGCGACCAGCCCAGCGACGGCATCACCCCCTATCTGCGCACCGTGCTGGGCTTCCTGGGCCTGAGCGATATCGAGTTCATCTACGCCGAGGGCCTGGCGATGGGACCGGAGGCCGAGGCCGCCGGCCTGGCCGCCGCCCGGGCCCAGATCGCGGACCTGGTCGGCACGGTCGCTACAGTCTGAGGCAAGGCCTCGCAACAGCCTCTGCGGCAAAGGAAAGGAATCGAGCCATGACTGCATCCCTGCACCCCGGCCCCCTGCTGAGCCAGCCGCGCGCGGTCGAGCGCCTGGTCGCCGGCCAGCCCACCAGCGACGGCGCCGGCGTCAAGCTGACCCGGGTGCTGACCCAGCCGCTGCAGCGCCGGCTCGATCCTTTCCTGATGCTGGACGCCTTCGGCTCGGACCAGGCCGACGACTACATCGCCGGTTTTCCCGACCATCCGCACCGCGGCTTCGAGACCATCACCTATATGCTGGCCGGCCGCATGCGGCACCGCGACTCGGCCGGCAACGAAGGCCTGCTGGGCCCCGGCGGCGTGCAATGGATGAGCGCCGGCCGCGGCGTGATCCACAGCGAGCTGCCCGAACAGCAGGAGGGCCTGATGGAGGGCTTCCAGCTCTGGCTCAATCTGCCGGCGCGCGACAAGATGGGTGCGCCCTGGTATCGCGACATCCCCAGCGCCGCGATCCCCGAGTTCGAGCGCGACGGCGTGCGGGTGCGGGTGATCGCCGGCGCGAGCCACGGCATCCAGGGCGCGGTGCAGCGCGAGCACACCGAGCCGCTCTACCTGGACCTGCAGCTGGCGCCTGGCGCCCGCTTCGAGCAGGCGCTGCCCGCGACGCACAATGCCTTTGTCTATGTCTACCGCGGCGCGCTGAGCTTCGACTCGGGCTGCAAGGTGCCGGCCCAGCGCATGGCGATACTGGCCAATACGCCGGGCAGCGACGGGGTGCGGCTGCAGGCCGCTGAGGGGCCAGACGCCGAGCCGACCCGCGCGATCCTGATCGCCGGCAAGCCGCTGGGTGAACCGATTGCCCAGTACGGCCCCTTTGTGATGAACAGCCAGGCCGAGCTGATGCAGGCGGTGCGCGACTTCCAGACCGGCCGGCTAGCGAGCTAGCCAGCGCAGCAGCGCCAGCGTCAGCAGCGCGGCCAGCAGGCTGTAGAGCAGGGCCAGCAGCGCATAGGCCAGCGGATGCGGGGCCAGCCACCACTCGCCCTGCGTCCAGCCCAGGCGGCGCAGCAGCTTCAGCCAGGGCTGCATGCTCAGCACCGCCGGCAGGGCCAGCGCCATCAGCAGCGGCTCCAGCCAGCCGGGAACACCGCGGTTGACCGCTGCAAACAGCAGCGGCACCGCGGCGAAGTAGACGGCCAGGCCGCCGCCGACCAGGCCGGGCAGCAGCAGCCCCTGCTGCATCAGGGCTGCACCGGGCAGTTTGGCGCCTGACAGGCGCGCTGCTGCAGCAGCCGGGCGTCGATCAGATTGATCACGCCGTCGCGGTTCAGATCGCGGCGGTCGCCCGGCACCAGCGCGCGCTGGTTGCGGAACTGCGTGATCAGGGCGTTGTCCTGCGCATCGACCGAGCCGTCGCCGTTGAGGTCACCGGCAATGCGCGGGTAGAACTGCCAGCGCGAGTAGCTCGCCGAGCTGCCGGCATTGGCCTGCCGCTCGGCTGCGCCACCGCCCAGCACCAGCAGCGAGGCGACGCGGTAGGGGCCGTCGCTCTGCCCGATCTGCTGGGCGCTCAGCGTCAGGTTGACCTGGTTGAGGCCGGCGCTGAGCTGGCGCGAGGCATTGAACAGGCCCAGATCCTCGCCGTTGCCGCCGAACACCTTGTAGGAGATCTGGTAGAAGCCCGAGACGGTCACCCGTATCGGCAGACGGATGTCCAGCGCGTCGATATAGCCCGAACGCAGCTGCGGTGTCACCGTCAGCGGGCCGGGCAGCTCGATGGGCTGGGCGCAAA
>JAYRSJ010000019.1:0-87081 GCA_041920215.1 Burkholderiaceae bacterium
GCTCCGACGTCGTCAAGATGATCGAGGCACCGGTGTTGCATGTGAACGGCGACGATCCCGAAGCCGTGGTGCTGTGCACCCAGCTGGCACTGGAATACCGCCAGCAGTTCAAGAAGGACGTGGTCGTCGACATCGTCTGCTTCCGCAAGCTGGGCCACAACGAGCAGGACACGCCGGCGCTGACCCAGCCTCTGATGTACAAGAAGATCGCCCAGCATCCCGGTACCCGCAAACTCTACGGCGACAAGCTGGTGACCCAGGGCGTGCTGCCGGCCGATGGCCCAGATGCGATGGTCAAGGCCTTCCGCGCCGCGATGGACGAGGGCCGCCACACCGTCGATCCGGTGCTGACCAACTTCAAGAGCAAGTACGCCACCGACTGGTCGCCCTACCTGGGCAAGAAGTGGACCGACAGCTGCGATACCGCGCTGCCGATGGCCGAGTTCAAGCGCCTGGCCGAGAAGATCACCACCATCCCCAGCAACTTCAAGCCGCATCCGCTGGTCGAGAAGGTGATCGCCGATCGTGCGGCGATGGGCCGTGGCGAGATCAATATCGACTGGGGCATGGGTGAGCACATGGCCTTCGCCTCGCTGGTGGCCTCCGGCTATCCGGTGCGCCTGTCGGGCGAGGATTGCGGCCGCGGCACCTTCGTGCACCGCCATGCGGTGCTGCACGACCAGAACCGCGAGAAGTTCGACGAAGGCACCTATATCCCGCTGCAGAATGTGGCGGAAGGCCAGGCGCCCTTCGTCGTCATCGACTCCATCCTGTCCGAGGAGGCGGTGCTGGGCTTCGAGTACGGCTATGCCAGCGCCGACCCGGTGACGCTGACGATCTGGGAAGCCCAGTTCGGCGACTTCGTCAATGGCGCCCAGGTGGTGATCGACCAGTTCATCGCCTCCGGCGAAGTGAAGTGGGGCCGCTCCAACGGCCTGACCCTGATGCTGCCGCACGGCTACGAAGGCCAGGGCCCCGAGCACAGCTCGGCCCGTCTGGAGCGCTTCATGCAGCTGGCCGCCGACAACAATATGCAGGTGGTGCAGCCGACGACGGCCTCGCAGATCTTCCACCTGCTGCGTCGTCAGCAGCTGCGCATGTTCCGCAAGCCGCTGGTCATCATGACCCCGAAGTCGCTGCTGCGTAACAAGGACGCCACCTCGCCCATCACCGAGTTCACCAAGGGTGAGTTCCGCACGGTGATCGCCGAGCAAAGCAGCGAGATCGAGGCCGCCAAGGTCAAGCGGGTGATCGCCTGCTCGGGCAAGGTGTACTACGACTTGGTCAAGGCCCGCGGCGACAAGAAGGACGTGGCCATCATCCGCGTCGAGCAGCTCTACCCCTTCCCGCACAAGGCCTTCTCGAACGAGATCAAGAAGTATCCGAACGCGAGCGACATCGTCTGGTGCCAGGACGAGCCGCAGAACCAGGGTGCTTGGTTCTTCGTGCAGCACTACATCCACGAGAACATGCTGGAAGGCCAGAAGCTGGGCTATGCCGGTCGTCCGGCCTCGGCCTCGCCGGCCGTGGGCTACGCGCACCTGCACCAGGATCAGCAGAAGGCGCTGCTGGATCAGGCCTTCGCCAAGCTCAAGGGCTTCATCCTCACCAAATAATCTTGTGACGCATGCTGTGCCGCAGCCCCGTCAAGCCTCCCGCCACGTGGCGCTGAAGGCATCCGAGGGCTGCGAGCACGGCCACACGACGAAAGAAACATCATGGCAATCGTAGAAGTCAAAGTTCCCCAGCTGTCCGAGTCCGTGTCCGAAGGCACGCTGATCTCCTGGAAGAAGAAGCCCGGCGAGGCCGTGGCAATCGACGAGATCCTGATCGAGATCGAGACCGACAAGGTGGTGCTGGAAGTGCCGGCTCCCAGCGCCGGTGTGATGGCCCAGATCGTCAAGAACGACGGCGAGAGCGTCGTCAGCGAGGAGGTCATCGCGCGCATCGATACCGACGCCTCGGCCCAGGTGAGCCCGCTGCAGGTCAAGCCGGTGGTCGCTGACGCGCCCGTGGCGCCTGCCGCCGCTGCTGCACCGGCGGCCGGTGGCAGCAAGGGTGACGTGGCCATGCCGGCCGCCGCCAAGATCCTGGCCGAGAAGGGCCTGGCCGCCGGCGACGTGCCCGGCACCGGCAAGGACGGTCGCGTCACCAAGGGCGACGCGCTGGCCGCTGCCGCCAAGCCCGCGGCCACCGCTGCCGTCGCGGTGCCAGCCGCTCCGGCCGTCGCCAAGCCGCTGCCGGCCGTGGCCGCCCCGGCCCAGCCGAATCTGGGCGACCGACCCGAGCAGCGCGTGCCGATGACCCGTCTGCGCGCACGCGTCGCCGAGCGCCTGCTGCAGTCGCAGTCCACCAACGCCATCCTGACCACCTTCAACGAGGTGAACATGGCGCCGGTGATGGAGATGCGCAAGAAGTTCCAGGAGAAGTTCGAGAAGGAGCACGGCGTCAAGCTGGGCTTCATGAGCTTCTTCGTCAAGGCCGCCGTGGCCGCGCTGAAGAAGTATCCTGTGCTGAACGCCTCGGTGGACGGCAATGACATCGTCTACCACGGCTACTTCGACATCGGCATCGCCGTCGGCTCGCCGCGCGGCCTGGTCGTGCCCATCATCCGCAATGCCGACCAGCTGAGCTTCGCCGACATCGAGAAGACCATCGCCTCCTTCGGCCAGAAGGCCAAGGACGGCAAGCTGTCGATCGAGGAGCTGTCGGGCGGCACCTTCTCGATCTCCAACGGCGGCACCTTCGGCTCCATGCTGTCGACCCCCATCATCAACCCGCCGCAGTCGGCCATCCTGGGCGTGCACGCCACCAAGGACCGCGCCGTCGTCGAGAACGGTCAGGTGGTGGTGCGCCCGATCAACTATCTGGCCATGTCCTACGACCACCGCATCATCGACGGCCGCGAGGCCGTGCTGGGCCTGGTGACGATGAAGGAAGCGCTGGAAGATCCGGCCCGCCTGCTGTTCGACATCTAAGCCGGAGACCAGATCAATGAGCGCCAAGCAATTCGATGTCGTCGTGATCGGCGGCGGTCCCGGCGGCTATATCGCCGCCATCCGTGCTGCCCAGCTGGGCTTCAACGTGGCCTGCGTGGACGAGTGGAAGAACGACAAGGGCGGTCCGGCACCCGGCGGCACCTGCACCAATGTCGGCTGCATTCCGTCCAAGGCCTTGCTGCAGTCCAGCGAACACTTCGAGCATGCCAACCTCCACTTCGCCGACCACGGCATCACGGCCGACAACGTCAAGATCGACGTGGCCAAGATGCTGGGCCGCAAGGATGCGGTGGTGAAGCAGAACAACGACGGCATCCTCTACCTGTTCAAGAAGAACAAGGTCAGCTTCTTCCATGGTCGCGGCAGCTTCGTCGCCGCCAAGGACGGCGGCTACGAGCTGAAGGCCGGTGACGAGACCCTCAGCGCCAAGCATGTGGTGATCGCTACCGGCTCGAATGCGCGTCAGCTGCCCGGCGCCGAGTTTGATGAGGAGCTGATCCTCTCCAATGACGGTGCGCTGCGCATTCCCGCCACGCCCAAGAAGCTGGGTGTGATCGGCTCCGGCGTGATCGGACTGGAGATGGGCTCGGTCTGGCGCCGCCTGGGTGCCGAGGTCACCGTGCTCGAAGGCATGCCGACCTTCCTGGCCGCCGTCGACGAAGGCGTGGCCAAGGAGGCCGCCAAGCTGTTCAAGAAGCAGGGCCTGGACATCCAGCTCGGCGTCAAGATCGCTTCGGTCACCAAGGGCAAGAAGGGCGTCACGGTCGCCTATGCCGATGCCAAGGGCGCCGAGCAGAAGCTGGAGTGTGACAAGCTGATCGTCTCGATCGGCCGCGTGCCCAACACGAATGGCCTGAACGTCGAAGCCGTGGGCCTGAAGCTGGACGAGCGCGGCGCCATCGTGGTGGACGAGGACTGCAAGACCAACCTGCCCAATGTCTGGGCGGTGGGTGATGTGGTGCGCGGCCCGATGCTGGCGCACAAGGCCGAGGAAGAGGGCGTGGCCGTGGCCGAGCGCATCGCCGGCCAGCACGGTCATGTCAACTTCAACACCATCCCCTGGGTCATCTACACCAGCCCCGAAATCGCCTGGGTCGGCAAGACCGAGCAGCAGCTCAAGGCCGAGGGTGTGGCCTACAAGGCCGGCCAGTTCCCCTTCCTGGCCAACGGCCGCGCGCGTGCGCTGGGCGACACCAATGGCTTCGTCAAGTTTCTGGCCGACGCCAAGACCGACGAAATCCTGGGCGTGCACATCATCGGTCCCTTTGCCTCCGAGCTGATCTCCGAGGCGGTGGTGGCGATGGAGTTCAAGGCCTCGGCCGAGGACATCGCGCGCATCTGCCATGCGCACCCGTCCTTGAGCGAAGCCACCAAGGAAGCGGCCCTGGCCGTCGACAAGCGCACCCTGAACTTCTGAACGCGCCAGCGCGTTCCTCCAAGTGAAAGGGGCGGCCAGGGTCGCCCCTTTGTTCTTTCGGCGTGGACCTTTTTGATGACCTCAGTCACAGAGCTTTACCAGCAGACCCTGGCCGAGCGCGGCTACACCGCCGATCCGGCGCAGCTGCGCGCGGTGGCGGCCCTGCAGCGCTGCCAGGACGAGTGGGCCGACTACAAGGCGCGGCGCAGCAACGCGGTCACCAAGCTGCTGCTGCGCCCGACGCTGCCGCGTGGCGTCTATATGTACGGCGGGGTGGGGCGCGGCAAGAGCTTTCTGATGGACTGCTTCTTCCAGGCCGTGCCACTGACCCGCAAGACGCGGCTGCATTTCCACGAGTTCATGCGCGAGGTGCACCGCGAGCTGCAGGAGCTCAAGGGCATTGCCGATCCGCTGGAGGAGCTGGGCAAGCGCATTGCCAAGCGCTTTCGCCTGATCTGCTTCGACGAGTTCCATGTGGCGGATGTGACCGATGCGATGATCCTGCACCGGCTGCTGGACGCGGTGTTCAAGCACCGCGTCTCCATCGTCACCACCTCCAACTTCCGGCCCGACGAGCTCTACCCCAACGGCCTGCACCGCGATCGCATCCTGCCGGCGATCGCGCTGCTGAAGGAGAAGCTGGAGGTGATCAATGTGGACAACGGCACCGACTACCGCCAGCGCTCGCTGGAGCACGTGGAGCTCTACCACTGCCCGCTGGACGAGCAGGCCGATGCGGCGCTGACCCAGGCCTTCGAAGCGCTCAGTGAGGCGCGCGATGAAAGCCCGCTGCTGTACATCGAGCACCGCGAGCTGCGCGCGCGCCGACGGGCCGGCGGTGTGGTCTGGTTCGACTTCCAGACCCTGTGCGGCGGTCCGCGCTCGCAGAACGACTACCTGGAGCTGGCGGCCCAGTTCCACACGCTGATCCTGTCCAATGTGCCGGAGATGCCGGTGCGCCTGGCTAGCGAGGCGCGCCGCTTTACCTGGCTGTTCGATGTGCTCTATGACCGCCGCGTCAAGCTGATCATCTCGGCCGCCGTGCCGCCCGAACAGCTCTATACCGAAGGCCCGCTGGCCCACGAGTTCCCGCGCACCGTCTCCCGTCTTCAGGAGATGCAGTCGCGCGAATACCTGTCGCTGGAGCGACGCGAGGTTGACACGTCGCTGACCTGATCCGGTATGAAAAGCCCGACCCTGCCTGGCCTGCTCTGGATGCTTTGTGCGCTGCTGCTGCTGCTGGCCGCCGCGCCGGCGCGGGCCGTCGTGCAGGCCTCGGTCGACGAGGTCGCTGAAACCCTGCAGCGCCAGCGTATCGAGCAGCGCTACCAGCAAGCGCGTGCCGAGTGCGCCCGACGCTTTGATGTGGTGAGCTGCGAGCAGGCCGCGCAGCGTGAGCGTCAGCTGGCCCTGCAGCCGCTGCAGGAAGCACGGCTGGCGCGCGATCAGGCCCAGCGGCAGCAGCGCAGCGCTTTGCAGCAGCAGCGTGTCGAGCAGCGTCAGCTGGAGGCGGCGCGACGCGACGCCCAGCTGCAGACCGAGGCCCTGCTGCGTCCGTCGCAGCCGGCCTCCAGCCCGGCCGGGCCGGCCTTGCCTCAGTCCGCCAGTCCCGCGGCCGTGGCTCCGTCCGCCGCCCAGACCGGGCGCTCGCGCGACGAGGCGCGGCAGCAGCAGCGGGCGGCGCAGCGGCGCGCCGAGGCAAGGCAGCGTGCCATTGAACATGCGGCCGCCGCGTCGGCAGCCGCATCGGCTGCCGAAAACAGCCGCAAGCGCCGGGCCCGGCCCTTGCCGGTCCCCAGCGCGGCCGAGCTGGCGGCGCTCAGAGCCTCTGCAGCGGCAGCGGGTTCGGCGTCTGCGCCGCAGCCAAGGCCTCCAACCGGACGATAGCCAGCGAGAGGTTATCGCCGCTGTTGCGGGCCCGCTGGCGCGCCTTCTCGATCAGCAGCTCGGCGGCCTCGCGCGGCGGCAGGCTGTGCAGCACGGTGCCGAGCTCGCGCGGGCTGAAGTAATGCCAGAGCCCGTCGCTGCAGGCCAGCAGCGAGTCGCCGATTTCCAGGGTCTCGGCCAGCGTCTCGACCGTGGGTTCGGGCTCCTGCACCGTGCCGAGGCAGCCGGTCAGTAGATTGGACTGCGGATGGACGATTGCCTCGGCCTCGGTGATCTGTCCCTCGTCGATCAGGCGCTGGACATAGGAATGGTCCAGGCTGCGCTTGAGCATATTCGGCCCGCGGAAGTGGTAGAGCCGGGAATCGCCGGTGTGGCCCCAGTGGCAGCGCCGGTTGGCATCGATGATGAAGGCGGCCAGCGTGCTGTGCGGCTCCTCCTCGGTCGAGAGGGCGGTCAGCTTGATCATCAGATGCGCCTCGGTGGCGATCTGGGCCAGCAGCTCGGTCGGGCTTTCCTCGCTGGGGTCGAAGCGCTCGAACAACTGTCTGGCGGTCAGGATCACCTGATCGGCCGCCTTGCGCCCACCGCTCTTGCCCCCCATGCCATCGGCAACCACGGCCAGCAGGCAGCCGGGCACGCGCGGGTGGCTGATGACCTCCACCTGGTCTTGCTGATAGCTGCGGTCACCGCGATGGGTGCCTGTGGCGGCGTTGAGCCGAAAACCAAGTGTGGGGCGTGTCATGCGAAAACTGGAAGTTTCACCAAAACTATAATCGCGCCGCGCCATGGCCGGGCACAGGACAAGCCAGAGCTGCTAGCAATATCTGCCATGGATGAAGAACTTCACTCTCCCGCACGCCGTCTGATCGAACTGCGCATCGAGCATGCCGATCTGGACGTAATGATCGACCGCCTGGCCCAGCAGCAGCCGGTGGACGAGCTGGCGCTGCGCCGGCTCAAGAAGCGCCGGCTGGCGCTGCGCGATCTGATCGCCCGGCTGGAGCAGGACAGCGGTCCTGACGAGTCCGCCTGAACCAAGAATGCGATAGATGCACCAAGCCGGACCGCTGGAATCTGCCTGGGACGAAGAGGAGACACTGGATCTGCTCGCTGCCCAGCCGCAGCCGGCCCAGCCCTCGGACCTGGAGCAATGGGTGCGCGCAGCCTTCGACGAGGCAGGGCCGTTGGCGCGGGCCGACGCCTTCTATCGCCCACGTCAGGCCCAGTTGGACATGAGCCTGGCGGTGGCCGCGGCCATCGCGCACAAGCAGACCCTGGTGGTCGAGGCGGGCACCGGCGTCGGCAAGACCTTTGCCTATCTGGTGCCAGCCTTGCTGTCGGGCGGCCGGGTGCTGGTCAGTACCGCGACCAAGAGCCTGCAGGACCAGCTTTTCCTGCGCGATCTGCCGCGCCTGTGCGAGGCCCTGCAGATGCCCTTGCGCCTGGCGCTGCTGAAGGGGCGGGGCAGCTATCTCTGCCTGCACCGGATGAAGCAGGCGCGCTTCAGTGCCGAGCTGCCGGACCGGCGCGCGGTGATGCAGCTGGCGCGCATCGAGCAATGGGCCCAGCAGACCGTCAGCGGCGATCTGGCCGAGATCGAGGGCCTGGACGAGCGCTCGCCCATCATCCCCATCGTCAGCTCGAACCGGGACAACTGCCTGGGGACCGAATGCCCGGACTACCGTGCCTGCCATGTGGTGAAGGCGCGGCGCGAGGCGATGGAGGCCGAGCTGGTGGTCGTCAACCACCATCTGTTCTTCGCCGATATGAGCTTGCGCGACACCGGTGTGGCCGAGCTGCTGCCCACGGTGCAGGTGGCCATCTTCGACGAGGCGCATCAGCTGGCCGAGGCGGGCGTCAACTTTCTTGGTCACCTGCTGGGCACGGCTCAGTTGCTGGACTTCGCCCGCGACCTGTTGGCTCATGGCTTGAGCCAGGCCCGCGGCTTGCAGGACTGGCAGGCCATGCAGGCCCTGCTGGAGCAGGGGGCGCGTGAACTGCGTCTGGCCGCTGCCGGCAGCCGTGCCGAGCAGCGCGGCCTGCTCAAGCTGCGCTGGCAGGATCGTGCCAGCGTGCCTGGTTTTGCCGCCGCGCTGCAGGTCCTGCAGCGGGTGCTGGGCCGAGCCGTGGAAATGCTGGCCAGCGTGGCCGAGATCGGTCCGGATTTCCAGCGCCTGCTGGAGCGGGCCCAGGAGCTGCTGGAGCTGGCGCGGCGCTTTGCCGCCGAGCCGGCGCCCGGCGAGGTGCGCTGGATAGACCTGAGCCCGCAGCAGGCGCGCCTGGTCGAATCGCCGCTGGACATACGCGAGGCCATGCAGGTGCAGTTGCAGGCATCGCCCAAGGCATGGATCTTCACCTCGGCCACGCTGGGAGACGATGAGCAGCTCAGCTGGTTCACCGAGCCAGCGGGACTGGCGCAGGCGCGGGTGCTGCGGGTGGGCAGCCCCTTCGACTATGCCCGCAACGCTCGGCTCTACGTGCCCAGGCGTTTCCCGAAACCGTCCGAGTCCCAGCATCCGCTGGCGGTGGCCGAGCTGGCGGCGCGCTGCGCGCGTCGTCTGGGCGGTCGCACCTTTGTGCTGACCACCACCTTGCGGGCATTGCAGACCATAGGCGAGGCCTTGCGCGAGGCGTTTCACCAAGACGGTGACGATTTGCGCGTGCTGGTGCAGGGCACGGTACCCAAGCGGGTGTTGCTGCAGCAGTTCCTGGATGACCCGCGCGCGGTACTCGTCGGTTCGGCCAGTTTCTGGGAGGGCATCGATGTGCCGGGGGAGGCCCTGCAGTGCGTGCTGATCGACAAGCTGCCCTTTCCGCCACCTGGCGATCCGCTGGTCGAGGCCAGGGTGGCGCGGCTGGAGGCCGAGGGACGCAATGCCTTCGCCCACTACTTCATCGCCGAGGCGGCGATCGCGCTCAAGCAGGGCGCCGGCCGCCTGATACGCAGCGAGCGTGACCGCGGCCTGCTGGTGGTCTGCGACCCGCGCATGGCGCAGATGAACTACGGCCGGCGCCTGCGGGCAGCGTTGCCGCCCATGCTGCCGCTGGCCGAAGAGGCCGAGGCTCTGGCCTGGCTGGACGAGCTGGCCGCAGCCCACGGTGCCTGACGACCGGGCGTAGCGGCCATATGTCAAACGCGAGCCCGCGGCGCGCGCTCTGGGGCTGCTGCGCGGCTTGCGGCAGGGCGAGCGCGGTTGGCCGCCTGAACCTCAGCGCCAGAGCTGCCACCAGGGGCGCTCGCCCCGGGCGGCGAAGCCCGCGCTCAGATAGGCGCTCTGCGGGAAGTTCTTCTTCAGCACCCGCTCGGCATCGTCGCGCAGCGCCGGTAGCCCCAAGCGCTCGTAGCTCATCACCATGATGTACAGCGCCTCTTCGGCGGCGGGCGCGCGCTCGAATTCCTTGATCGCCTGCTGGGCGCGGTTGGCGGCCGCCACATAGGCGCCGCGCTGATAGTAGTAGCGGGCCACATGGACCTCGGAGGCCGCCAGCATATTGGTGATGAAGTCGATGCGCAGGCGTGAGTCGGCGGCGTAGCGCGATTGTGGGAACTGCTCGATCAGCTGGCTGAAGGCCAGCAGGGCATCACGCGAGGCCTGCTGGTCGCGCTCCGAAATGTCCTGACGCGCGATGCGGCCAAACAGCCCCAGGTCCTCGTTGAAGTTGACCAGGCCCTTCAGGTAGTAGGCGTAGTCCAGCGCTGGGCTGGAGGGGTGAAGCTTGATGAAGCGGTCGAGCGAGACGATGGCCTGTGCGCGTTCGCCGCTGCGATACTGCGCCCAAGCCATCTCTAGCAGCGCCTGCTGACCCAGCAGGGTGCCGGCGGCGCGGCCCTCGATGCGTTCCAGCGACTTGATGGCGCGGTCGTAGCTGCCGCTGACGATGTCGGTCTTGGCGTCTGCGTACAATTTCTCTAGCGCCGCTTGGGAATTCGGATCTTCCGGCGGTGTCGACGAGCAGGCGGCAAGCAGGCCCAAGGCAGCCGCCGAAACCAGCCCGGCCAGGCGCGAACGCAGGGCGTGAGGGCAGGGAGTGGTGGACGCCGGCTGGCACTGCACGCTTTGTTCTGTCATGGTCCCTGGCTGGTGCGTTGCACCATCTCTCAGCTGAAAACGGAAGCGACGATTATATGGTTCAGGCCCTGCCGGACCCGGAAGGCTCGGCCCTGGCCGAAGTCGACTCGGAACAGGACGATACGCTGGAGCAGGCCGAGCTGCGCGAGGCGCAGGTCGAAGGTCCGGCGCATGGCCTGCGCCTGGATAAATGGCTGGTGCAGCTGGCGCCTGAATTCTCGCGCAACCACCTGCAAAGCCTGATCGAACGCGGCTTTGTTCATATTGATGGCCAGCTGGCCCGTACCGCATCGCGCAGGCTGCTGGCGGGGCAGCAGGTGCGGGTGGAGTTGCAGCCCACCGCCCAGAGCCAGGCTTTCCGGGCCGAGGCCATGGACCTGGACATCGTCTACGAGGACGAGCAGCTGCTGGTGATCAACAAGCGGCCGGGCATGGTCGTGCATCCGGCCGCAGGCAACTGGTCGGGCACGGTGATGAACGGCCTGCTGGCCCATCACGCGGCGGCCGCCTCGCTGCCGCGCGCCGGCATCGTTCACAGGCTGGACAAGGACACATCGGGCTTGATGGTGGTGGGCAAGACACTGGAGGCGGTGACCGCGCTGAGTCGCATGATCGCTGCCCGCGAGGTGCACCGGGAGTACCTGGCGCTGGCCCATGGTAGGGTGGCCGCGCCGTCCGATGGCGGGCCGCTGGTGATCGACGCGCCGCTGCGCCGCGATCCGGTCTCACGGGTCAGGATGGCTGTGCTGGCGACCGGCAAGCCCTCGCGCACCGATGTCTACTGCCTGGCCCAGGTGGAGCAGGACCAGCGCAGCTACAGCGCCCTGCATTGCGTGCTGCACAGCGGACGCACGCATCAGATACGCGTGCATCTGGCCTCGCGCTCACACCCGCTGGTGGCCGACGCGCTCTACGGTGGCGCGGCGGCATTCGGCCTGCAGCGTCAGGCCCTGCATGCGGCACGGCTGAGCTTTGTGCATCCGATTCAGGGTGAACCCTGGGTGTTCGATGCGCCGCTGCCACAAGATCTGGCCCAGGCCTGGCAATCTGCAGGTCTGCCGGTTCCGCAGATCGGGCGGGCGGGCTGAGCGCGCTACAATCGGACGATACGGGTGTGCATTGCCGCGGCGGCTGTAGAGGTCGCGGTAGTCTTGAGGCATGAATGGCCGCCCGGGGATGCGCTGCTTGCTTGTTCTCCCGTGAGGGTCGCGAGTGCCGCGCACAGACTGACAAGCCGGCATGACAAGCTAGCAAGACAAGCCGGGAGACACAAGGTCGTTAGTGGCGCCAGCCCAGTGTGCTGTCGCCCTGCGGGCTACGCGCCCGGACCTGTCGCCGACCCGCCTAGACCCCGCGCTGTCATGAAGACGGCGAAACATGGTGTTGAGCATTGATGGACCGAGTCCGCCGAGCAGGCGCGGCAACTGACAGCAGTTGATGAATACACAGGATGCAAAGCGTGTCCTCGAGACCGCGCTGATCTGTGCCCAGCAGCCTTTGACGCTGCGCGAGATGCGGACCTTGTTTGACGACGAGGTGGGCGCAGACTCTCTGCGCAGTCTGCTGGACGAGCTCGGCCGCGACTGGGAACATCGCGGTGTGGAGCTGGTGGCACTGGCCTCGGGCTGGCGCTTCCAGAGCCGCCCCGAGTTGCGCGAGTACCTGGACCGGCTGCATCCGGAGAAGCCGCAGCGCTATTCGCGGGCCGTGATGGAAACGCTGGCCATCATTGCCTACCGCCAGCCGGTGACGCGTGGCGATATCGAGGACATCCGAGGTGTCGTCGTGTCGACCCAGATTGTCAAACAGCTGGAGGAGCGTGGCTGGATCGATGTGATCGGTCATCGTGAGGCGCCGGGCCGGCCGGCGCTGTATGCGACGACCCGTCAGTTTCTCGATGATCTGGGCCTCAGCAGCCTGGAGCAACTGCCCGAGCTGGGCGCTGGCACGCAAGCCGGAGCTGATTTCGAGCAGCTGATGCAGGCCCAGGCTTCGCTGCTGGACAGCGCTGCGGCCGACGGTGCGGGGCAGCAGCTTGCCCCGACTGGCGATGAGACAGAAGCGGGTCAAGAGCTGGGGCAAGACCCGGCCTTGGCCCAGGAATCCAACCCTAACGCGTCCGAGGCTGTGCTGCCGGACGCAAGCGAGCCGGCGCCGCCGGCGTCCGAGTCCGATAAGAGCCAGAAGGCGCAAGCTGACGCATGAATTCCAACGACACCGACCCCAAGCCCGCACTGCCGGCCGATCCTGCCGAGACTGTTGAAGCCGTGCCCAAGCGCCGCCGTGCGCCGGCGCGCAGCAAGGTCGTCGCCGAACCCGGCGAGACGGTAGCCTCAGCGCCGATGGCCGATGCCGACCTCGAGTCCAAGCCGGCGCCCAAACCGCGTGCGCCGCGCAAGACGGCGGCCAAGCCCGCTGTAGCTGCTGCCGACGCCCTTGCCGTCGATGCTGCGGCTACCGCTCCTGCCGATGAGCCGTCGGTGGCGCCGCCTGCGAAGAAGCGTGCGCCGCGCAAGACCCCGGCAGCTCCGGCCGTGCTGGCCGCGGAGGTCGCGGCATCGGTGGAGGCGGCGTCACCAACCCGGCCCGCAGCACCGGTGGCGGTCGAGCCCAGCGGTGACGATGCTGTCGAGCGTCCCAACGCGGGCCAGGAGCCCGCTGAAGGTCTCGAGGCTCCTGATGGCCGTGGCGGGCGCAATCGCCGACGCGGCCGCAAGGAGCGCGGCGAGCGCGAAGCACAGGCCGGTGGCCCGGGTGCGGCGGCCGAGTCGGGTGCTGCCGAGCCGGCGCCCGAGCAGCTGCTGGCGGCTGTGGGCGAACGTTTTGCCGAGGTGCTGGCCGGTGCCTTCGACGGTGTGGACGAGTTGCCAGAGGTCGAGGTGGCGCAGGAGGGCGAGGCCGCTCAGGAGGCTGACAACAAGCGCGTACTGTTGCCCGAGCCCGACGCGCCCAAGCTGCAGAAGGTGCTGGCCCAGGCTGGCGTCGGTTCGCGCCGCGATATCGAGGACATGATTGCCGAGGGCAAGATCGAGGTGAACGGCGAGGTGGCCCATATCGGCCAGCGCATCTCCTTCGGCGATCGGGTCCATGTCAATGGCAAGCAGATCCGGGTGCGCATCTCGCCGCCGGCGCCGCGCATCCTGGCCTATCACAAGCCCACCGGTGAGGTTGTCACCTTCAATGATCCCGAGGGGCGTCCCACGGTGTTCCGCCGCCTGCCCAAGCTGTATCAGGGTAAGTGGCAGTCGGTCGGTCGGCTGGATCTGAATACCGAAGGTCTGCTGCTGTTCACCAACTCGGGCGAGCTGGCGAATCAGCTTATGCATCCGCGCTTCGGCGTCGAGCGCGAGTACGCGGTGCGCGTGCTGGGTACGCTCAGCGACGAGCAGCGCAGCCGCCTGATCGAGGGCGTGCAGATCGAGGGTCAGAAGGCCGCCTTCAAGAGCATCGAAGACGGCGGCGGCGAAGGCTTGAACCGCTGGTACCGGGTGATCATTACCGAAGGCCGCAACCGCGAGGTGCGCAAGCTCTTCGACGCGGTGGGTCTGACCGTCAGCCGCCTGATCCGCATCCGCTATGGCACGGTGGTGCTGCCGCGCGGTCTCAAGCGCGGCGTCTGGGTTGAGTTGGACGAGGCCGATGTGCGGGTGATACGGCGTCTGGCCGGCGGGCCGGATGTGCGTGGTCCGCGGCCCGAGCGTGGCGAGGGACGCAATGAGGGGCGTGGCGAAGGTCGTGCGGAGGATCGCGGTGGCGAGCGGGGCAACAAGCGCGGCGACAAGCGTCGCGCCGACGGCCGCCAGGCCGGCGTGGGTCCGCGACCCAGCCGGCCCGAACCCTCGCGTGCGCCGGAGCGCCAGGCCGAGATGCGAGCCCAGCCGCGTGGCCCGGAGCGCGACGACGATGATGATTTCGACGAGGTGATCCCGCACAACATCAACCCGCTGGAGCAGACCTTCGACCGCCGCTTCGCCACCAGCGGCAAGCGCGGCATTCCGCAAGGTTTTGGTGCCGGCGGCAGCGGACCCGGCGGCGGTCGCGGCGGCAACAAGGATCGTGCACGCAAGGGTGGCGGCGGCGGTGCGCCGCGCGAACCCGATCCGATGCAGACCTCGGTCGGCTATATCGGTGCTGATGCCTTTGTGCGCCGCGGCGGTGGCGGTGGCGGTGGCCGCAACTCCGGCCGTGGCGGTGGTCGCCGTCGCTGACAGGCGTGTCGGTGCCTGAGGGTGGGCGGCCACGGTCGCGTCACCTTCAAGCGCTACAATTCAAAGCTTTGCCAAGTTCAAGTTTCCAGGAGAAAAAAATGGCGATCGAACGCACTCTGTCCATCATCAAGCCCGATGCCGTTGCCAAGAACGTGATCGGCCAGATCTATGCCCGCTTCGAGGGCGCCGGCCTGAAGGTCATCGCGGCCAAGATGGCCCATCTGTCGCGCGGCGAAGCCGAGGCTTTCTATGCCGTGCACAAGGCACGCCCCTTCTTCAACGACCTGGTGAACTTCATGATCTCCGGCCCGGTGATGATCCAGGTGCTGGAAGGCGAAGGCGCGATCCTGAAGAACCGTGATCTGATGGGCGCGACCGATCCCAAGAAGGCCGAGAAGGGCACCATCCGTGCCGACTTCGCCGACAGCATCGATGCCAACGCGGTGCACGGTTCGGACGCTCCCGAGACCGCGGCCCAGGAAGTGGCCTTCTTCTTCCCTGGCATGAATGTTTACAGCCGCTAAGACGGCCCAACGCCTCTTGTGCTTTGGCCTCGAGGCCTTTTAGCGAGAGGCATGGACATGGACGCGGTCAAGCTGCTTGGATTGACGAACCTGCTGGGTTTCGATCTGGAAGGTCTGGCCGCGTACTGTGAGCAGCTGGGTGAGAAGCGCTTTCGCGCCACCCAGCTCTTCCGCTGGATTCATCAAAAGGGCGCCGCTGATTTCGATCAGATGAGCGACCTCGCCAAGTCCCTGCGCGACAAGCTGCGTGACAAGGCGCATATCGCGGCCCTGCCCGTGGTTTCCGAGCATGTTTCCGCCGACGGCACCATCAAGTGGCTGTTCGACGTCGGTGCCGGCAATGCGGTCGAGGCGGTGTTCATTCCCGAGGACGATCGCGGAACGCTGTGCGTGTCCAGCCAGGCCGGCTGTGCGGTGGGCTGCCGCTTCTGTTCGACCGGCCACCAGGGCTTCAGCCGCAATCTGGAGACCTGGGAGATCCTGGCCCAGCTCTGGTATGCCGAGCACAGCCTGCGCCGCCGCCTGGGCAGCCCCGAGCGGGTGATCTCCAATGTGGTGATGATGGGCATGGGCGAGCCGCTGCAGAATTACGCCGCCCTGGTGCCGGCCCTCAAGGTGATGCTGGACGACCATGGCTACGGGCTGTCGCGCCGCCGAGTGACGGTCTCGACCTCGGGTGTGGTGCCGATGATCGATCGCTTGCGCGACGATTGTCCGGTGGCCTTGGCCGTTTCGTTGCACGCGCCCAGTGATCCACTGCGCGACCAGCTGGTGCCGCTGAACAAGAAGTATCCGATCGCCGAGCTGCTGGACGCCTGCAATCGCTATCTGGACAAGGCACCGCGCGACTTCATCACCTTCGAGTACTGCATGCTGGACGGTGTCAATGACACACCCGAGCAAGCGCGCGAGCTGGTGGCGCTGTTGAAGAACCGGGTGTCGTGCAAGATCAATCTGATCCCCTTCAACCCTTTCCCGGCATCGGGCCTGAAGCGCAGCCCGCGCGAGCGCGTCAGCGCCTTCGCCGATGTGCTGCTGCAGGCTGGGCTGGTGACGACGATTCGCAAGACCCGGGGCGACGATATCGACGCCGCCTGCGGGCAGCTGGCCGGCGAAGTGCAGGACCGTACCCGCGCGCATCAGCGCATGGTGCGGGCGCCGGTCGTGGTGCATCGCGGCGCTGGCGCCGCCCTCAAGAAATGAGACCCGCATGCGATCGACAGGCTTGACCCCCATCCTGCAAACGCTGGTTTGCATCCCGTCCGTGCTGCGCCGGTTGGGGCTGACCTTGCTGATCGGCCTGCTGGGCGCCTGTGCCGGCGGCCCGCAACCGGGCAGCGAACCCAAGACCGCCTCCGACCAGACCGATGCCGACCGCCGCGCGGCGGTGCGGCTGGAGTTGGCGGCCGGCTACTTTGCCCGCGGCCAACACAGCACCGCGCTGGACGAGCTGAAGCTGGCGTTGGCGGTCAAGCCCGACTTCCGCGAGGCGCTCAATCTGCGCGGCCTGGTTTATGCCGCGCTGGGCGAGACAGCGCTGGCCGAAGAGAACTTCCGCCGCACCCTGACCCTTTACCCCAAGGATCCCGACACCTTGCACAACTTCGGCTGGTATCTGTGCCAACAGGGGCGCTGGGATGAGTCCCTGGTCCAGTTCGACCTGGCCCTGGCGCAAGCGCAGTACCGGGCACCGTCGCGCTCCCTGCTGGCGCGCGGCGTGTGCGAGGCGCGCGCCGGCCGTCTGCCGGATGCCGAGCGCACGCTGAGTCGGGCCTTCGAGCTGGATGCGGGCAACCCCGCCATTTCGGTGAACCTGGCCGAGGTGCTGCTGCGTACCGGTGCGCTGGAGCGGGCACGTTTCTATGTGCGTCGCGTCAACGATAAGGCCGAGCAGCTGAGCGCCGACAGTCTCTGGCTGGCGCTGCGCATTGAGCGGCGCATGGGCAACAGCGCCCAGGTGGAGCAGCTGAGCCGCCAGCTGCGGCAGCTGTTCCCGCAGTCGCCCCAGGTGCTGGCGCTGGACAAGGGCCGCTTCGATGAGTGAAGAAGAGGGGACCAAGCGCATGACCGTCGTGACCGAGAACGAGGAGCGTCAGGCCGCCGCGTCTGTGCCCCAGGCCGCCGTGCGGGCCAGCAGTGCCGGTGCTTATCTGCGCGAGGCGCGCATGGCGCGCGGCCTGCACATCGCCGTGCTGGCTGCCCAGCTGAAGGTTCCGCAGGCCAAGCTGGAGGCCCTGGAGGCTGAGCGCTATGCGGAGCTGCCCGATGCCACCTTCGCCCGAGCGCTGGCCAAGGCCATGTGCCAGATGCTCAAGGTCGATGCTGCGCCGGTGCTGGCCCTGCTGCCCCAGGGGCAGGGACCGGCGCTGGACAAGGTCTCGCGCGGCATCAACCAGCCTTTCCGCGACCGCGAGCTGAATGCCGAGACCGCGCCGCTGGACTGGCTGCGCCGACCGGTGATCTGGGCCCCGTTGCTGATCCTGCTGGCTGCGTTGGCGGTCTATCTATGGCCGCAGGATCTGCGTTTGTGGCCCGAGACGGTCAAGGCGCCGGTCGAGACCGCCATCGAGCTGCCTGCTGCGGCGCCGCTACCGGCGCCGGCTGCTGCTCAGCAAGCCGCTCCGCTGGGAGTGCCCGCCGTGGCAGCGGCGGCCAGCGTTGCCGCCAGCACGCCGGCCACGCCGCCGGCAGCCCTTGCGAGCATCGCTGCTGAGCCGGTCGTGGTCCAGTCGCCGCTGGCGCAGCCGGCAGCGGCCGTAGCGACGACGGCCGCGCTGGGTGCGCCCGCGGCCGGCGAGGCACGCCTGGCCTTGCGCACCAGCGACGAAAGCTGGGTGGAGGTCACCGATGCCCAGGCACAGGTGCGCTTCTCGCGCCTGATGCGGGCCGGCGAACAGGTTGATCTGAATGTGCTGATGCCGGCCCGCTTGCGTATCGGCAATGTGGCCGGCACCACGGTGCAGCTGCGGGGCAGCGCCGTCGATCTGCAATCCCGCGCCCGCGACAACGTCGCCCGGCTGGAGCTGAACTGAGATGACTGTTGTGGACACGCTGCTGGATACCCAGACCCCCTTGGCCGAGGCCATCGCCGCTGCCCGGCCTGCGGCCCGTCGCAGCCGCCAAGCCCAGGTGCGCTGGGGCACGCGCCTGGTCACGATAGGTGGCGACGCGCCGGTGCGCGTGCAATCGATGACCAACACCGACACGGTGGACGTCATAGGCACCGCCATCCAGGTCAAGGAGTTGGCCATTGCCGGCTCGGAGCTGGTGCGCATCACCGTCAACACGCCGGAGGCCGCCGACGCCGTGCCGCATATCCGCGAGCAGCTCGACCGCATGGGCATCGATGTGCCCCTGGTGGGCGATTTCCACTACAACGGCCACCGTCTGCTGACCGAGCATCCGGCGATGGCCCAGGCGCTGTCCAAGTACCGCATCAACCCCGGCAATGTGGGCAAGGGCGACAAGAAGGACCGTCAGTTCGCGCAGATGATCGAGGCTGCGATGCAGTACGACAAGGTCGTGCGCATCGGTGTCAACTGGGGCAGCCTGGACCAGGAGTTGCTCGCGGCGATGATGGACGAGAACGCCCGTCGCGCACAGCCCTGGGACGGCCAGCAGGTGATGTACCAGGCACTGATCCAGTCGGCGCTCACCTCGGCCAGCTATGCCCGCGAGCTGGGCATGAATCCGGACAACATCATCATCAGCTGCAAGGTCAGCGGCGTGCAGGATCTGATCTCGGTCTACCGGGCCCTGGCCGCACGCTGCGACTACGCGCTGCATCTGGGCCTGACCGAGGCCGGCATGGGCACCAAGGGCACGGTGGCCTCGGCCGCAGCCCTGTCGGTGCTGCTGCAGGAGGGCATAGGCGACACGATACGCGTCTCGCTGACGCCGCAGCCAGGCGAGTCGCGCACCCAGGAGGTGGTGGTGGCGCTGGAGATCCTGCAGTCGCTGGGTCTGCGGGCCTTCAACCCCAGCGTCACCGCCTGCCCCGGCTGCGGCCGCACCACCAGCACCACCTTCCAGGAACTGGCCAAACAGATCGACGACTTCCTGCGTGCGCAGATGCCGGTCTGGCGCGCCAAGTACCCGGGCGTCGAGAACCTGAAGGTGGCCGTGATGGGCTGCATCGTCAACGGCCCCGGCGAGAGCAAGCATGCCGATATCGGCATCAGCCTGCCCGGCACCGGCGAAGCCCCGGCCGCGCCCGTCTTCATCGACGGCGAGAAGGCCCTGACCCTGCGCGGCGAGAACATCGCCACCGAGTTCCACGCGCTGGTCGAGAACTACATCGAGAAGCGCTTCGGCGCCACGGCTTGAATCCATGACTGAGCAGAAGAAGATGCAGCCGCTGCAGGCGGTGAAGGGCATGAACGACATCCTGCCGCCGGAATCGGCGCGCTGGGAGTGGCTGGAAGCGAAGATGCGCAGCGTCCTGCAGCGCTATGGCTACCAGAATGTCCGCACGCCCATCGTCGAGCCGACGGCGCTGTTCGTGCGCGGCATCGGCGAGGTGACCGACATCGTCGAGAAGGAGATGTACGCCTTCGAGGATCGCGCCGACAAGCATGGCCAGGCCGAGCATCTGGCGCTGCGCCCCGAGATGACGGCCGGCGTGGTGCGCGCGATGATCGAGCACAACTTCCTGCGCGACTCCGGCCGGCGGCTCTACTACTTCGGCCCGATGTTCCGCCGCGAGAAGCCGCAGAAGGGGCGCTACCGGCAGTTCCACCAGATGGGCGTCGAGGCACTGGGCTTCAACGGCCCGGACGTCGATGCCGAGGTGATCCTGATGGGCAGCCGCCTGCTGCGCGAGCTGGGTCTGGTCGAGAACGCGCATGTGCGCCTGGAACTGAACTGCCTGGGCTCGCCGGATGAGCGCCGCGCCCACCGCGAAGCCCTGATCGCGCACCTGGAAGCGCACAAGGCCTTGCTGGACGAAGACAGCCAGCGCCGGCTCTACACCAACCCCTTGCGCGTGCTGGATACCAAGAACCCGGCTCTGCAGGACATGGCCAATGCGGCGCCGCGGCTGCTGGACTTCCTCGGCGAAGCCTCGCTGGCGCATTTCAACGGCGTGCGCGCCATCCTCGATGCGGCCGGCGTCACGTACGCGATCAACCCGCGTCTGGTGCGCGGCCTGGACTATTACAACCTGACCGTGTTCGAGTGGGTGACCGACAAGCTCGGCTCGCAGGGCACGGTCTGTGGCGGCGGACGCTACGACGGCCTGATCGAGCAGCTGGGCGGCAAGCCGGCGCCCGCGGTGGGTTTCGGCATGGGCCTGGAGCGCATGCTGCTGTTGCTGGAGGAGGTCGGGGCGCCGGTCGAGCTGCCGCAGCCCCAGGCCTATGCCATCGTGCCTTCGGCCGAGGGCTTGCCGCAGGTGATGCTGGCGATGGAGCAGCTGCGTGCCGCCGGCGTGTCGGTGGTCCTGCATCCTGGGCAGTCCAGCATGAAGTCGCAGTTCAAGAAGGCCGATGCCAGCGGGGCGGCCTATGCCCTGGTTTTCGGCCCTGACGAGCTGGCCCAGGGCCAGGTGGCCGTCAAGCCGCTGCGCCAGGACGGCGCGGCGCAGTACAGCCGGCCGCTGGCCAGCGTGACTGACTGGGCGAGCGAACTGCTCAACGCATAATCGCGGCTCTTTACCTTTTACCCCTTTAGCTCTCTGGGCAATCCATGGCGTCGCATCTCGATCTCGAAGAACAAGAACAGCTGGAACAGCTGAAGGCCTTTTGGAAGCGTTATGGCAACGCGATCACCTGGGTGGTGACCCTGGTGCTGCTGGGCTTTGCCGGCTGGAACGGCTGGAACTGGTGGCAGCGCGAGCAGGCCTACAAGGCCGCAGCCATGTATGACGAGCTGGACCGTGCGGTGCAGGCCAAGGACGCCGACAAGGCGGGCCGGGTCTTCGCCGATCTGAAGGAGCGCTTCGGTGGCACCACCTTCGCGGCCCAGGCTGCACTGATGGCCGCCATGATTCAGCATGAGAAAGGCCAGAGCGATGCCGCCCGCGCCAGCCTCAGCTGGGCCGCGGAGCAGGCCAGCGAACCCGAGTACCGGGATGTGGCGCGCCTGCGTCTGGCCGGGCTGCAGCTGGACGCCAAGCAGTTCGACGAGGCCGCCAAGACGCTGGACGGCATCAAGTCCGCCGAGTTCGCCGCCCTGGTGGCCGACCGCCGCGGCGATCTGGCACTGTTGAACGGCAAGCCCGATGTCGCCAAGGCCGAGTTCGAGAAGGCCTATGCGGCGATGGACAAGACGATCGAGTACCGTCGCCTGGTCGAGGCCAAGCTGATGAGCCTGGGCGTCGCGCCTGCGGCCGAGCCCGCTGCTTCGGGGGTTCAGCCATGATGGCTAACCCACTTCCCAAGGTCGGCGCCGGCCTGGTGCTGGCCATGCTGCTGTCCGGCTGTTCCTTGTTCGGGGGCGCGGAGAAGGCCAAGCCGGCGCCGCTGGAAACCCTCGGCACGGCGATGGCCGGCAAGGTGGTCTGGAGCGCCCAGCTGCAGGGCGCGCAGTTTCCGCTGGCGGTGCTGGCGCGCGACCAGCAGTTCGTGCTGGCTGGTGGTGACGGCGTGGTACAGGCCCTGCAGGCCGACACCGGGGCAGCGCTGTGGCGCAGCGAAGCGCTGGGCGCCTTGTCGGCTGGCGTCGGCAGCGACGGCCGCTTTGCCGCGGTGGTGACCCGCAGCAACGACTTGGTGCTGCTGGATGCGGGCAAGACGGTGTGGCGCAAGCCGCTGAACTCGCCAGTTATCACCGCGCCCCTGGTGGCTGGCGAACGGGTCTTCGTGCTGACCGTGGACCGCGCGGTCCACGCCTTCGATGCGCTGGATGGCAAGCGGCTGTGGGATCTGCGCCGTCCTGGCGAGCCGCTCACCCTGTCACAGGCTGGTGTGCTGGGCAGCTACAAGGACACGCTGATTGTCGGCCAGGGCCCGCGCATGGCGGGTGTCGACCCGCTGCGCGGCACGCTGCGCTGGGAGGCCAATGTGGCGAATCCGCGCGGCACCAACGAGGTCGAGCGTCTGGCTGATCTGGTGGCGCCGCATGTGCGGGTCGACAATCTGCTGTGTGCCCGTGCCTTCCAGGCCGCGGTGGGCTGCGTCAATGCAGAGCGCGGTTCGGCGCTTTGGAGCCGCAACAATGCGGGTGCCCAGGGGCTGGCTGGCGATGCCCAGCTGCTGGTGGGCGGCGATTCGTCCGATCGGCTGAGCGCCTGGAAGACTGCCAACGGTGATCTGTTGTGGACCGCCGAGCAGTTCCTGAACCGCCGCCTCAGCGCGCCGCTGCTGCTGGGACAGACGGTGGTGGTGGGCGATGGCGAGGGCTATGTGCATTTCCTGGCCCGCGACAGCGGCAAAACCCAGCTGCGCCTGCCGACCGATGGTTCGCCGATCACGACCGCACCGGTGGCCCTGGGCAACACGCTGCTGGTGGTGACCCGCCGTGGCGGCGTCTACGCGATGCGGCCCGAGTAAGCTGCACAAGCATCAACCGAGAAGAACAAGAACATGAAACCCGTCATCGCCCTGGTCGGTCGCCCCAATGTGGGCAAGTCCACGCTGTTCAATCGCATGACCAAGAGCCGCGACGCCATCGTCGCGGACTTTGCCGGTCTGACGCGTGACCGCCACTATGGCGATGGTCGTCTTGGCGACCGCGACTTCATCGTCATCGATACCGGCGGCTTCGAGCCCGACAGCTCCACCGGCATCGTCAAGGAGATGGCCAAGCAGACCCGCCAGGCGGTGGCCGAGGCGGATGCGGTGGTCTTTGTGGTTGATGTGCGCACCGGCCTGTCGGGCCAGGACCAGGACATTGCGCGCTTTCTGCGCCAGGCCAACAAGCGGGTGCATCTGGCAGTCAACAAGGCCGAGGGCATGAGCGACTCGCCGCTGCTGGCCGAGTTCCATGAGCTGGGCATGGGCGAGCCGCATCCGGTCTCGGCCGCCCATGGCCAGGGCATCCGCAGCCTTCTGGAGGCGGTGCTGGAGCCCTTCCAGCGCGACCCGGACGAGGAGCAGGAGCCCGAGGCTGAAGGCGTGATCCGCCTGGCCGTGGCCGGTCGGCCCAATGTGGGCAAGAGTACCCTGATCAACACCTGGCTGGGCGAGGAACGTCTGGTGGCCTTCGACATGCCGGGCACCACCCGCGACGCGATCAGCGTTCCCTTCGAGCGCAATGGCCAGAAGTTCGAGCTGATCGACACCGCCGGTCTGCGCCGCAAGGGCAAGGTCTTCGAGGCAATCGAGAAGTTCTCGGTGGTCAAGACCCTGCAGGCGATTGCCGACGCGCATGTGGTGCTGTTGCTGCTGGATGCGACCCAGGGTGTGACCGACCAGGACGCGCACATTGCCGGTTACATCCTGGACAGCGGCCGTGCGGTGGTGCTGGCGATCAATAAATGGGATGCGATCGACAGCTACCAGCGCGAGCAGCTGCAGCGTTCGATCGAGCACCGGCTGGCCTTCCTCAAGTTCGCGCCGCTGCACTACATCTCGGCGCTCAAGCGCCAGGGACTGGGGCCGCTGTGGAATGCGATGGCCGATGCCTACGCCTCGGCCTACAAGAAGATGAGCACGCCGGTGCTGACGCGCCTGATCCAGGAAGCGGTGCAGCACCAGACGCCCAAGAAGCACGGCCATTTCCGGCCCAAGCTGCGCTATGCCCACCAGGGCGGCATGAATCCGCCCATCGTCGTAATCCACGGCAATTCGCTGGAGGGCATCACCGAGGTCTACAAGCGCTATCTGGAGGGACGTATACGCGCCCACTTCAAGCTGGTGGGTACGCCGCTGAAGATCGAGCTGCGCTCGTCCAAGAATCCCTTCGCCGATCAGGACGCCTGAAGCAGCGGGGCAGGGCTGCTGCCCCTGTGTTAAGGTGGCGACACTTCGGACTTTCCCTCACAACACGGAGCAAATATCGTGAGCAACAAAGGACAACTCTTGCAAGACCCGTTTCTGAACCTGCTGCGCAAGGAACATGTGCCGGTGTCCATCTACCTGGTCAACGGCATCAAGCTGCAAGGCCATATTGAGTCCTTTGATCAATACGTTGTGCTGCTTCGCAATACCGTCACCCAGATGGTCTACAAGCATGCGATCTCTACCGTGGTGCCCGGTCGTGCGGTGAATTTCCACGCAGCCGACGGCGGCGCCGGCGAGAACGCTTGAGTTTCTCCGTGGCCTACGGCCCCGACGCAAAGCCTTGAGTTCCTCCTCTGTTTCCACGCTGACGCCGCCGCCCTCCGAGGCGGCGCGTGCCATTCTCGTCGGTGTTGATTTCGGTCGCAGCGCCCATGGCAGCGGCAACTTCGATCCCACGCTGGATGAACTGGCCCTGCTGGCCGAATCGGCCGGTGACGCCCCGGTGGCGCGCATCACCGCGCGCCGCCAGGCCCCCGACCCGGCGCTGTTCGTCGGTTCGGGCAAGGCCGACGAGATCAAGCTGCTGGTGCAGGCCCATCAGGCCCATACCGTGCTGTTCGATCAGGCCATCTCACCGGCCCAGCAGCGCAATCTGGAACGCGTGCTGGGCGTGCCGGTGGCCGATCGCACCGCGCTGATCCTCGAGATCTTCGCTGCCCGTGCCAAGAGCCATGAGGGCAAGCTGCAGGTCGAGCTGGCCCGCTTGCAGTACCTGGCCACCCGGCTGGTGCGGCGCTGGAGCCATCTGGAGCGCCAGAGCGGCGGCATCGGCATGCGCGGCGGTCCTGGCGAGGCTCAGATCGAGCTGGACCGGCGCATGATCGATGACCGCATCAAGGTCACCAAGGAGCGGCTCAAGAAGGTGCAGCGCCAGCGCAGTACCCAGCGCCGTTCGCGCGAGCGCAACGAGGTGTTCCGCGTCTCGCTGGTGGGCTACACCAATGCCGGCAAGTCCACGCTGTTCAATGCCCTGGTCAAGGCGCGTGCCTATGCGGCCGATCAGCTCTTCGCCACGCTGGACACCACCACCCGCTCGCTCTATCTGGGCGAGGCGGGCTGCAGCGTCTCGCTGTCGGACACGGTGGGTTTCATCCGCGATCTGCCGCACAAGCTGGTCGAGGCCTTCAAGGCCACCTTGCAGGAGGCGGCCGAGGCCGATCTGCTGCTGCATGTGGTCGACGCTGCCTCGCCGCTGCTGATGGAGCAGATGGTGGAGGTGGAGCGCGTGCTGGACGAGATCGGCGCAGCCGATGTGCCGCAGCTGCTGGTCTACAACAAGCAGGACATGCTGGCGGACGATCAGCGGCCGCGTCAGGCGCAGGACTGGATAGAGCGCCCCAACGGCCAGCGCGTGCCGCGCGTTTTTGTCAGCGCCCTGAAGGGTGAGGGCCTGGATGTGTTGCGCAGCCAGATCGTGGCAGCCATGCGTGCGCAGGGCTTTCAGGGCGCCGACAGCTTGAATACGCAAGACCTGACACCATCTGAGGCGCAGCAAGCGCCGCAAGCATCCGAATGACAGGCAAGAGCATGAATACATACGAGTCCAGCGCGAGCCCAACCGGTTCCCGGCTTGGTGCGGCTGCGGCCGCCGCTGCCGCCCTGGCCCAGGGGCTGGCGTCCCGCGCACTGCCGCAGGGCTGGCGGGCCGGTCGCCATCTGAACAACGGGCGCAACGACGGCCCGCCCGATCTCGACGAGCTGTGGCGCGACTTCAATCGCAAGCTCTCTGGCATGTTCGGTGGCAAGGGGGGGGGCGGTGTTCCGCCGAGCAATAGCGGGGGGGGCGGCAACTTCCAGCCTGATATGAAGAGTGCCGGCATCGGCATCGGCCTGATTGCCGGCGTGGTGCTGGTGGGCTGGCTGGCCAGTGGCTTCTTCATCGTGCAGGAAGGTCAGCAGGCCGTGGTGACCTCCTTCGGCAAGTACGCCAAGACGGTGGATGCGGGCTTCCAGTGGCGCCTGCCTTATCCCTTCCAGGCTAATGAGACGGTGCCGGTGACCCAGCTACGCTCGGTCGAGGTCGGACGTACCGGCGTGGTCCAGGCTACCGGCCTGCGTGATTCCTCGATGCTGACCCAGGACGAGAACATCGTCGATATCCGCTTCACCGTGCAGTACCGACTGAAGGATGCGCGTGACTATCTGTTTGAGAACACCCGTCCCGACGAGGCGGTCGTGCAGGCCGCCGAATCGGCGGTGCGCGAAATCGTCGGCAAGAGCCTGATGGATTCGGTGCTCTACGAGCAGCGCGACGCGATCGCTACCGAACTGATGCAGTCGGTGCAGAATCAGCTCGATCGGCTCAAGGCCGGCATCCTGGTGGTCAATATCAATGTGCAGAGCGTGCAGGCACCCGAGCAGGTGCAGGCTTCGTTCGACGACGCGGTCAAGGCCGGTGCCGACCGCGAGCGCTTGAAGAACGAGGGCCAGGCCTATGCCAACGATGTGATTCCCAAGGCCCAGGGCACGGCAGCGCGTCTGCGCGAGGAGGCCGAGGGCTACAAGGCGCGTGTCGTCGCGCAGGCCGAGGGTGATGCGCAGCGCTTCCGCAGCGTGCTGACCGAGTACCAGAAGGCGCCTGCGGTGACCCGCGACCGCCTCTATATTGACACGATGCAGCAGGTTTACTCCAATGTTAGCAAGGTGATGGTGGAGAGCCGCAGCGGCTCCAACCTGCTCTACCTGCCGCTGGACAAGCTGATGCAGCAATCGGGCGGTTCCGGCGTCACTGCCAGTCCGCCGGTACCGGCCGCCGTGCCTGACAGCACGGTGCCCAGCGGCAATATCGATGTTCGTTCGCGTGACGGCCTTCGCAGCCGTGACCGCGAAAGCCGCTGATCAGAGGACTTACAGATGAATCGCATCGCTCCCGTTCTCATCGGCGCCCTGATCGCCTTGATGATCGCCAGCTCGACCCTGTTCGTGGTCGACCAGCGCCAGGTGGCTGTGGTCTACGCCCTGGGCGAGATTAAGGAAGTGGTCACCGAGCCCGGCCTGAAGTTCAAGCTGCCGCCGCCTTTCCAGAATGTCGTGTTCCTGGATCGCCGCATGCAGACCCTGGACAGCCCGGAGTCGCGCCCTATCTTCACCGCCGAAAAGAAAAGTTTGGTGATCGACTGGCTGGTCAAGTGGCGCGTCACCGATCCGCGTCAGTTCATCCGCAACAGCGGCACCGATATGCGCAATGTCGAGAACCGCCTCAGCCCCATCGTGCAGGCGGCGCTCAACGAGGAAGTGACCAAGCGCACCGTGCGTGCGGTGTTGGCCACCGAGCGCGAGAAGGTCATGCGTGACGTGCTGAGCCGCCTGTCTGACGAGGCCAAGCAGTTCGGCATCGAGGTGGTCGATGTGCGGATCAAGCGTGTGGACTTCTCGGCCAATATCACGGAGGCGGTCTACAACCGCATGAAGTCGGAACGCCAGCGGGTGGCCAACGAGCTGCGCTCGACCGGCGCGGCCGAGGGCGAGAAGATCCGCGCTGATGCGGACCGCCAGCGCGAGGTCATCGTCGCCGAGGCTTATCGCGATGCGCAGAAGATCAAGGGTGAAGGCGATGCCCGCGCCTCCGCGCTCTATGCCGATGCCTTCGGTCGCGATCCGGCTTTTGCCCAGTTCTATCGCTCGCTGGAGGCCTATCGGTCGAGCTTCCGCAACAAGAGCGATGTGATGGTGGTTGATCCCAGCAGCGAGTTCTTCAAGGCCATGCGCGGCAACAGCGTCGCGACGCCGGCCAAGCCGCGCTGAGCGGGCTGGGAGCCATGGGCGACAGCCTGTTGCTGGCATTGGGCCTGATGCTGCTCATCGAGGGCCTGCTGCCGCTGCTGAATCCGGCGCTATGGCGCCAGGTCTTCAGCCGCATGCTGGCGATGAGCGACGGCCAGCTGCGCTTCGTCGGTCTGGCCAGTCTGCTGGCCGGTGGCTTGCTGCTGTTGCTGAGTGGCGGCTGAAAACCCGGCTTGACGCTGCGCAGGGCTCGCGTCTGCGCCTTGCGCCGGTACAATGCCGGTTTTAACCGCCCCTGAAACGTTCATGTCCTCTGCTTGGCTGCTGCCCGAGCATATTGCCGATGTCCTGCCGTCTCAGGCGCGCCGCATCGAGGAGCTTCGCCGTGATCTGCTGGACATGGCGCGCTCCTACGGATGCGAGCTGGTCATGCCGCCGCTGCTAGAGCATCTGGAATCCTTGCTGTCCGGTACCGGACGCGAGCTCGATCTCAAGACCTTCAAGCTGGTGGACCAGCTCTCGGGACGCAGCCTTGGCGTGCGCGCCGACACCACGCCCCAGGTCGCCCGCATAGATGCCCATCTGCTGAACCGCGCCGGCGTGACCCGTCTGTGCTACTGCGGTCCGGTGCTGCACACCCGCCCGGCAGGTCTGCATGCCACCCGCGAGCCGCTGCAGTTCGGCGTCGAGATCTATGGCCATGCCGGCCTGGAGGCCGACCTGGAAGTGCAGGAGCTGGCCCTGGACGCCTTGCAGCGCATCGGCATGGGCGGTCTGCTGATCGACCTCGGCGATGCGCGCCTGGTGCGTGGTGTGCTCGGGGATGCGCGCATCGACCCTGCGCAGCTGGACGAGATCGTCGCGGCCCTGGCCAGCAAGGACGGCGCTGCGCTGCAGGGCCTGTGCCGCGGCCTGCCCTCGGCGGTGGGCGAGGGCCTGCAGGCCTTGCTGTCGCTGTACGGTGGTGTCGAGGTGCTGGCTCTGGCACGGGCACGCCTGGGCTCGCATCCGCTGGTGCAAGCAGCGCTGCAGGATCTGGAATGGCTGGCCAACCATCTGCGCGCCACCCATCCGGAGGTCTCGGTCGGCTTCGATCTGGCCGATCTGAGCGGCTATGCCTACTACAGCGGCGTGCGCTTCGCGCTCTATGCCGCCGGCTCCAGCGATGCGGTCTCGCGCGGTGGGCGCTATGACGAGGTCGGCGCGGTCTTCGGTCGCCGCCGCCCGGCAGTGGGCTTCAGCCTGGATCTGAAGAACCTGGTCGGCCTGGTGCCGGCGACGCCGCTGCGTGCGGCCGTGCGTGCGCCCTGGGGCGAGGATGGCGGGCTGCGCGCGGCGATACGCCGGCTGCGCGAACAGGGCGAGACGGTGGTCTGCGTGCTGCCAGGTCATGAGCACGAAGGCGACGAGTTCGAATGCGACCGGGAACTGGTAGGCATCGACGGTCAATGGGTTTTGCGTGCGCTCGGCTGAGCGGTCGCGGCTTTTCAATAGTTTTAGCGGGTATCAATCATGCACAGCGAGATCGCGCGTGGACGCAATGTGGTCGTCGTCGGCACCCAGTGGGGTGACGAGGGCAAGGGCAAGGTGGTGGACTGGATGACGCCCCATGCCCAGGGCGTGGTGCGCTTCCAGGGTGGTCACAACGCCGGTCATACCCTGGTGATCAAGGGCGTCAAGACCGCTCTGCAGCTGATTCCCTCAGGCATCATGCGCGACGGCGTGGCCTGCTATATCGGCAATGGCGTGGTGTTGGACCCCACCCATCTGCTCGGCGAGATCGAGCGCCTGGAAAAGGCCGGTGTCGAGGTGCGCTCGCGTCTGTACATCAGCGAATCCTGCCCCTTGATCTTGCCCTTCCATGTTGAGGTGGACAAGGCTCGTGAAGCGCTGCGCGAGAGCAGCGGCAGCGGCAAGATCGGCACCACCGGCAAGGGCATCGGCCCGGCCTACGAAGACAAGGTCGCCCGCCGGGCGCTGCGCGTGCAGGATTTGAAGCACCCCGAGCGTTTCGCCAAGAAGCTCAAGGAACTGCTGGAACTGCACAATTTCGCGCTGACCGGCTATTTGAAGAGTGGCGCCCTGGAGTTCCAGCCCATCTTCGATCAGGCCATGAAGATGGCCGAGGCGATCAAGCCCATGATGGCCGATGTGGGCTATATGCTGCACAAGGCCCACCAGGCCGGGCAGAACCTGCTGTTCGAAGGTGCGCAAGGCACCTTGCTGGACATCGACCATGGCACCTACCCCTATGTGACCTCCAGCAACTGCGTGGCCGGCAATGCCGCCGCCGGTGCTGGCGTGGGGCCGCAGATGCTGCACTACATGCTGGGCATCACCAAGGCCTACGCCACCCGTGTCGGCTCAGGCCCATTCCCGACCGAACTCGACTGGGAGACCGAGGGCACTGTGGGTCATCACCTCTCCACCGTCGGCCAGGAGAAGGGCACCGTGACCGGGCGCGCGCGCCGCTGCGGCTGGCTGGATGCGGCTGCCCTGAAGCGTTCCATCATCATCAACGGCATCAGCGGTCTGTGCATGACCAAGCTCGATGTGTTGGATGGCCTGACCGAGGTGCAGATGTGCGTCGGTTACGAGTTGGACGGCAAGACCGTCGACATACTCCCGCTGGACGCCGACGAGATCAGCGCCTGCAAGCCGGTCTTCGAGACCTTCCCGGGCTGGGCTGAGAGCACCGCCGGCGTGACCGAATGGGACAAGCTACCCTTGAATGCGCGCCGCTATCTGGAGCGTGTGCAGCAGGTGGCCGGCACGCCGATCGCGATGGTTTCCACCGGGCCTGACCGCGATCACACCATCGTCTTGCAGCATCCCTTCAAGGCCTGACACCCCAAGCTATCCAAAGAGGAGCCTCATCCATGTTGACCGACGACGGCAAGCATCTGTACGTGTCCTGGGACGAATACCATCTGCTGATCGAACGCCTGGCGCTGAAGGTGCATGCCTCTGGCTGGGAGTTTGACCAGATCCTGTGCCTGGCCCGTGGGGGCATGCGCCCTGGCGACGTACTGTCGCGTGTCTTCGACAAGCCGCTGGGCATCATGTCCACCAGTTCCTACCGCGCCGAGGCGGGCACCATCCAGGGCCGACTGGACATTGCCAAGTACATCACCATGCCCAAGGGTGAGTTGGCGGGCCGCGTGCTGCTGGTCGATGATCTGGCTGATTCGGGCGTCACGCTGAAGGCCGTGGTGGAGCGTCTGCGTGGCATGCCGGCGATCGCCGAACTGCGCTCGGCGGTGATCTGGACCAAGGGTGTGTCCAGCTACACACCGGACTATTACGTCGAAATGCTGGAGACCAGCCCTTGGATTCACCAGCCCTTCGAGGAGTATGACGATATGCGGCCGGACGCGCTGGCCAAGAAGTTCGTCGTCTGAGCGCGATGGCCATAGCAGCGAAGCCGACCCTGTCCTGTGCAGTGGTCGGCTTTGTTGTATCTGTCGCAGCAAACAAGCGCCCGGCCGTTGCCGGCGCTTGGAGAAATGAAAAAGGCCAGCACAATGTGCTGGCCTTATCAATCTTGGTGCCCAGGAGAGGACTCGAACCTCCACGGAGTTACCCGCTAGTACCTGAAACTAGTGCGTCTACCAATTCCGCCACCTGGGCAAGTGACCAATAGCAAAAAGATGCTCTTGGCGTTTCAGGAAAGCAAGGATTCTATCATCAAAAATTTTAAGTCTGCAAGCTCACCCGCCACCGGCGGCGCGCTGTTGAGTGAAGTCGAAGGCCAGGTGCAAGGGCATCGCGATGGTCATGGTTTTCTGATCCCGGACGATGGCCAGTCCGATGTCTACCTGAGCTCGCAAGAGATGCATGCGGTGATGCACGGCGATCGTCTGCGGGTGCGCATCACCCGCTATGACAAGCGCGGTCGTCCCGAAGGCAAGGTGCTCGAGATCCTGGAGCGCAAGAAGCGGCCCATCATAGGGCGCCTCCTGCTGGAGTCGGGCATCTGGCTGGTGGCGCCGGAAGACAAGCGCATGGGGCAGGACATCCTGATTCCCAAGAACGGCATCGCCAATGCCGCGGCCGGTCAGGTGGTGGCCGTGGAACTGACCGAGCCGCCCTCGCTGTACTCGCAGCCGGTGGGGCGCGTCGTCGAGGTGTTGGGAGAGATCGACGATCCGGGCATGGAGATCGAGATCGCGGTGCGCAAATACGATGTGCCGCATGCTTTCGGCGCGGAAACTCTGGCCCAGGCCGCCAAACTGCCGGACCGCTTGCGCGCGGTTGATCTGAAGCAGCGCATCGATCTGCGCGACGTGCCCCTGGTCACGATCGATGGCGAGGACGCACGCGACTTTGACGACGCCGTCTATTGCGAGCCGCACAAGCAGGGGCGCGGCAAGAATGCCTTCAGCGGCTGGCGGCTGATCGTTGCGATTGCCGATGTCAGTCATTATGTGAAGCCGGGCGAGCCCCTGGATAAGGATGCCTACAACCGCGCCACCTCGGTCTACTTCCCGCGCCGCGTGATACCCATGCTGCCCGAGAAGCTGTCCAACGGGCTTTGCTCCCTGAATCCCTACGAGGACAGGCTGTCCATGGTCTGCGACATGCTGATCAGCGAGAGCGGCGAGACCCAGGCCTATCAGTTCTACCCGGCAGTGATCTGCTCGCACGCCCGCTTCACCTACAACGAGGTGGCGGCCATTCTGGGCAACACGCACGGACCCGAGGCCGCCAAGCGGCGCGAGTTGGTGCCGCATCTGCTGCATCTGCACGAGGTCTACCGGGCGCTGCTGGCGCAGCGCCAGCAGCGCGGTGCGGTCGATTTCGATACCACCGAGACTCAGATCATCTGTGACGACAACGGCCGCATCGAGAAGATCGTGCCGCGCACCCGCAACGAGGCCCACAGGCTGATCGAGGAGGCGATGCTGGCCGCCAACGTCTGCGCTGCAGATTTCATTGCCGGCGGCAAGCACCACGGACTGTTCCGCGTTCATGAAGGCCCGACACCCGAGAAGCGCACCGCTCTGCAGGCCTATCTGCGCGCGCTGGGCATAGGGCTGGGTCTCAGCGACGACCCCACGCCGGGTGATTACCAGGCGATTGCTGCCGCCACCAAGGACAGACCGGACGCGACCCAGATCCACGCCATGCTGCTGCGCTCGATGCAGCAGGCGATCTACACCTCTGCCAATGCCGGTCATTTCGGCCTGGCCTATCCGGCCTACACCCACTTCACCAGTCCCATCCGACGCTATCCCGATCTGCTGGTGCACCGGGTTATCAAGTCGATGCTGGGCGGCAAGCGCTATCTGCTGGACGCCGCCAAGATGGATGTGCCCACGCCGGCCAAGCGACCCGGCCGCGCCAAGCCCATCAACCCGGCCGACGCGGTCACCGAGCTGGAGCGCTGGGAGGTTGTCGGCGCGCATTGCAGCGCCAATGAACGCCGTGCCGACGAGGCCTCACGCGATGTCGAGGCCTGGCTCAAATGCCGCTATATGCGTGACCATCTCGGCGAGGAGTTCACGGGAACGGTTAGCGCGGTGACCAGCTTCGGTCTCTTCGTGCTGCTTGATGCGCTCTATGTCGAGGGCCTGATCCACATCACCGAGCTGGGTGGCGAATATTTCCGTTTCGACGAGGTGCGCCAGGAACTGCGCGGCGAGCGTACAGGCATACGCTATGCGACCGGTGCGCGCGTGCAGGTGCAAGTCAGCCGGGTTGATCTGGACGGCCGCAAGATCGACTTCCGTCTGGTGCATGACAATGACGAGGCCCGCCTGCTGGCCCGTGCGCAGCGAGACAAGCATGCTGACGCTGGCGCTGAGCGCAAGGCCGGGCGCTCAGTGCCGGCAACGGCGGTGGCCGAACTCGAGCAGGTGCGCCGCCAGGATCGCGAGGGCAAGGCCAGCATGCGCGGCGCTGCCAAGCCGGCGAAGGCGGCAAAGGGTGGGCGGGCAGCAAGAACCTCCGCGCCGACCACCGCATCCGGTGCCGCTGCACCGCATCCGGTCAAGGCGGCACGCCAGGCCGCCCGTGCGACGCAGTCGGAGTCGCCGGCACGCGGCGGTGGCGCGCGCAAGCGCCGCTGAGTGCGCGCCGCGGCACTTTGGCTCAGATCGGATGCAGGCGATGCATGGCCTCGACCAGCTCGGCGGCCCGTAGCGGGCCGGCGATTTGCGCCTCGGCGGCACGACCGTGCCAGTACACCACGGTACAGGCCGCACGCCAAGCTGCTGCCAGGGCCGCCACGTCACGGTCTTGGGCCGGCTGTGGCGGCGCAAGCTGAGTCCATAGGCCGCCCAGCCATCCCGCCAGCACGTCGCCGCTGCCCGCGGTGGCCAGGGCCGGCCCGCCGCTGCTATTGACCATGGGCGTGTGCCCGGGAGCCGCGACCACGGTGCCCGAGCCTTTCAAGACCACCACGCAATCGAGGCGTGCACTCAGTGTGGCGGCTGCGGCCAGTCTATCGGCCTGTACCGTGCGGCTGCTGCAGCCCAGCAGCCGTGCTGCTTCCAGCGGATGCGGCGTGATCACAGTGAGCAGGCCTTGCGCACGCCGCCGGGCCAGGCCTTGTGCCAGCGCCGGCGAGGCGGCCAGCTGGTTCAAGCCATCGGCATCCAGCACCAGGCGGCGCGCCTGCGCCAGCAGGCTGGGCAGGCGCTCGGCGATCGCGTGACCACCGCCGCAGCCAGCGACCACGGTCTTGTCGTGCCAGCTGGCACTGTCAGCGAGTCGGTCCGCTGGCCAGTCCATCAGCTCAGGCCGGGTCGGGTCGGGATTGGCGTCCGCAGCAAGGGCGCACAGGTAGACCCTGCCGGCGCCGGCCGCCAATGCGGCGCGCGCCGCTAGGCGGTTAGCGCCCGCCATGCCGCTGGCGCCGCCTATCAGCAGCACATCACCACGCAATCCCTTGTGCATGCTGTGGGCGATGCGTCCTGCAGCGCCGGCGCTGGTCGAACGCCATTGCGCGAGCAGATGGTCGCTACTGAGCCAGGCATCGGCCTGCCTGCGGACGGCCGTGTCCTGCACATCCAGCGGATCTAGCCAGAGCTCGCCTGCATGGGCGCGGCCCTCACCGGTGACGAGTCCCGTCTTCAGCGTCAGCAGCGCCAGTGTCCGATCGGCGCGCACCGCTTCTTCGCCCAGCAGTCGGCCGGTCTCGGCACACAGGCCGCTGGGCAGATCTATGGCCAGCACCGGTGCGAACTGGCGATTGATGGCGGCGATCTGTGCCGCGATCTCGAGGCTGGGCGCCTGTTCGGCACCCAGGCCCAGCAGGCCGTCAATGACCAGATCAACCGCCTCGGCGGGGCCGGTGTCGTGGATCGTCAGGCCGCTGGATCTTGCTTGGGTCAGCGCCCAGGCTGTATCGGCGGAGGCGGGTGATCGGCCCGCCAGCCGGCTGACCCAGACCTGCTTGCCCTGCGCCTGCAGCCAGCGAGCCGCAACCAGTCCGTCGCCGCCGTTATTGCCGGGTCCGCAGGCAACCCAGATGCGGCGCGCATGCGGCTGGCAGGCCAGCGCCAGGCGGGCGACCGCTGTGCCGGCCTTCGCCATCAGGGATTGCGGCGGCGCGTCGGCCAGTGCCGCGGCTTCGATGGCACGGCTGCTGGCGCGGCCGTAAAGGGCCAGCGGCCAGCGGCTGGGCAGGATGCGGCGCGGTGGGGAAGGCATGGTGCGAGATTAGCGCAAGCGCGCTGGCGACAGCGCATCCGCGACCAGCGCGCCGCTGCGGCCGGCCAGGCCATCGGCCAGGATCTGGGCGGCGGCGCAGGCCAGCGTCCAGCCTTCCAGGCCATGAGCGACGTTGATCCAAAGCCCCGCTGGCCCGGCCGGACCCAGCAGGGGAAGGCCGTCCGGCAGGCTTGCGGCACGGGCGCTCCAGCGCTGGGCCTGGGCCAGATGGGCGGCGCCGGGAAAACAATCGTGCAGCACCTTGTGCAGCAGGACGAAGTGCTGCGCCTCGTCGGCTGCGCTCGCCGCTGCCAGTCTGGCCGGCCCGCTCACCCGCAGGCGCTGGCCCAGGCGGGTGATCAGCACCTGCTGCTGCAGATCCAGCAAGGCCGAGCGCGGCCCCAGATCCGGGTGGGCCTCCAGCTGCCGCAGGGGTGCGGTCAGCGAGCATGCGCTCACCTCGGCCAGCGGCAGTGCGGGGCCACCGGCCGCCTCCAACAGGGAGGCAGCACTCAGGGCGCAGCACAGCAGGATGGCGTCGAACTGCTGCTCCTCGGGCGTATGCGCCTGTGGTCGGGTGTCCTGGCCCTCGCTGTCAGGCGCTTCGGCAGCAGGCTTCTGTGCCAGGCCATGTTCTGGTGGCGTGTAGGCATGAACCAGGCTGGCCGGTGCGCCGGCCCGGATGGACCGCACCGTCGTGTGGAAACGGAAGCGGGCCCCCAGGCGCTGGGCCTGCAGGCGCAGCGCCTGGGCGAACTGGCGTGCGTTGCCGGCCTCATCCTGCAGCAGGTGCATGGCGCCATGCAGGCGCAACTCGGGGTTCAGTCCGGGCTCCGGCAGGCGGGCCTGGCTGGCGCTGAGGCTGCGCAGCGCCAGGCCCGTGGCTTGCGGTTGGGTCAGTCCGGCCTGCAGCGCTGCCTCGTCTCTGGCGCTGCGCAGCAGGATCAGCAGACCCTCGCTGCGCTCATAGTCCAGCTTCAGCTGCTGTCGCCAGTCCTGCAGCAGTGTCTGGCTATGGCGCGCCAGCGCGGCGAGTTGGGCGCGTGCTTGCTGCGTCGACTGCGCCTGGGCCAGGCGACGCTGGTTCCAGAGCCAGCGCAGGTGGCGGGGGGACAGGGCCTGCATCGTGCGGGCGGCCACCGGCAGTGGTCCCAGGGTGGCCAGCAGCGCCGGTGCCACCAGGCCCGCGTTGGCAAAGCTGCCTTGCGCGGCCACGGCGCCGCCGCGCTCGAACACGGTCACCTCGTGCCCCTCAGCGGCCAGTGCGTACGCAGTGCTAACGCCGGCGATGCCGGCTCCGATCACAGCCACACGCATTCAGGCCTCCAGAGGGGCTTGCAGGGCCGCTTCAATCGACAGTGACAGATCCAGCAGGTGGTCGTCATGCAGCGCGGGCGCCCATGCCATCAAGCCGACGGGAAGTTCGTCCGCCTGTTGGCAGGGTAGGGAGAGGGCGCAGCCATCCAGCAGGTTGACCACCGAGGTGTTGCGCAGCAGCAGGGTGTTGCAGGCGAAGAAGGTCTCGTCACTGTCCAGCAGCGGCTGCAGCAATGGGGCCACGACCGGTACCGTGGGGCTTAGCATGGCATCGAAACCCTGCAGAGCCGTCTCCATGCGGCTTATCCAGGCGCGCCGGACACTGAGCAGCTGCAGATAGTCGGCGGCGCTGATGGCCGCGCCGCGTCGTATGCGCAGCGCCACGCGCGGGTCGTAGTGCGGGCCATGGCTGGCGATGCGCTCGCGATGCCATGCCCAGCTCTCGGCGGCCGGCAGGCCGCCGCCGGCTTGCAGCGGCGCCAGATCGTCCAGCTCAGGCAGGCACAGCGACTCGACGCGCGCGCCGGCCCGACTCAGCGCGGCAAGGCAGCGCTCGAAAGCGCGGCTCACGGTCGCGTCCATGCCTTCCAGCAACTGGTTCGGCACGCCGAAGCGGCAGGCGTTCAGCGGGCGCCGCGCGAGGCGCACCGTGCGCTGTGCCAGCACCTCGTGCATCAGCACCGCGTCGCGCACGGAACGGGTGAGGGCGCAGACCGTGTCCAGGCTGGTGGACAAGGGAATGCAGCCCTCGGCGGGCGTCAGGCGGGCGGTGTTCTTGAAGCCCACTAGGCCCTGCAGCGCGGCCGGGATGCGGATCGAGCCTCCGGTGTCCGAGCCCAGGGCGGCCCAGGCGGCACCACTGGCCACGCTGACGGCGCCACCCGATGTGGAGCCGCCGGGTATGCGCTGCAGGCCGTCGAGCGCCAGCGTCACCGGGTTCGGCGGTGTGCCGTGATGCGGGTTGATGCCCACGCCCGAGAAGGCGAACTCGCTCAGGTTAGTGTGTCCTATCGGTGCCGCACCAGCGGCGCGCAGGCGGGCGACGGCCGCGCTGTCGCTGCGGGCCGGCTGCGCATCGTCCATGGCTCGGGAACCGCCGGTGCTGGGCCAGCCGGCTACATCGAACAAGTCCTTGATGCTGATGGCGATGCCGCCCAGGCGGGCGCGGGGCAGGCCCGCTTGGGCCTGTAGATCGGTGGCGCGAGCGGCGGCCAGGGCGCCCGCCTCAAACAGGCGCACGAAGGCATGGCGGCACGCCGGCGCCTGGGCCAGGCTCAGGTTTTGCTGCATCAGATCCAGGGCCTGGAGACGGCCCTGCTGCAGGCCCTGCAGGGTGCTGCTGAGGTCGGGGTGCATCGCTGGTGTATACTCTTTGGGTTTTGCTGACTGTGGCGGCGTTCTTGCCGTCAGCCAGTGACCGGAATCGGCTCGTTCGGGTGCGATTGTCGGTGCTGAATGCAGGGCAAAACAAATCGCAAACCGGCCACTCAAAGGTGTTGCTTGCTCGACTGTCCCGCGCTGGGGCATAGGCAGCGATTCTGGCCGGATTTAAGACCCAACCTTCGGAGTTATCCATGTCCGTGACGATGCGTGAAATGCTGGAAGCCGGTGTCCATTTTGGTCACCAGACCCGCTTCTGGAACCCCAAGATGGCCCCCTATATCTACGGCCATCGCAACAAGATCCACATCATCAACCTCGAAAAGACCTTGCCCAAGTTCGAGGAGGCGATGAAGTTTGTGCGTCAGCTGGCAGCCAAGCGCGGCTCCATCCTGATGATCGGTACCAAGCGCCAGGCCCGCGACGTGGTCGCGATGGAAGCCCAGCGCGCCGGCATGCCCTATGTCGACCAGCGTTGGCTCGGCGGCATGATGACCAACTTCAAGACGGTCAAGGGTTCGCTGAAGAATCTGAAGGACATGCAGGCCCAGATCGAAGCCGGCACCCAGCCCGCGATCAAGAAGGAAGCCCTGCTGTTCCAGCGCGATCTGGCCAAGCTGGAGAAGAACATCGGCGGCATCCAGGACATGGCCGCTCTGCCGGACGCCATTTTCGTGATCGACGTCGGCTACCACAAGATCGCCGTGGCTGAGGCCAAGAAGCTGGGCATTCCGGTGATCGGCGTGGTTGACACCAACCACTCGCCCGAAGGCATTGACTACATCATCCCGGGCAACGATGACTCCGCCAAGGCCGTGGCCCTGTACGCCAAGGCTGTGGCCGATGCCGTGCTGGAAGGCCGTGCCAACGCTGGCAACGAGCTGGTGCAGGCGGTGGCGGCTGACGGCGACGAGTTCGTGGAAGTCAACGAAGGCGCCTGATCCGGCTCCTCGCCAGGTCAAAGGGGCTGATTCAGCCCCTTTTTTCAAAGCTGAACAAGTTTCACTGGGGTCAGGTCTTGCTGATCGGCCCCTTTGCACAACGGAGATTGATATGGCTGCAATTACCGCAAGCATGGTCGCTGAGCTGCGCGCCCGCACCGATGCCCCGATGATGGAATGCAAGAAGGCGCTGACCGAGGCGGACGGCGACCTGTCGCGCGCCGAGGAAATCCTGCGCGTCAAGCTGGGCAACAAGGCTGGCAAGGCGGCCTCGCGCATCACCGCTGAAGGTGTGGTCGCCTCGGCCGTGGTCGGCAGCGTCGGCGCGCTGATCGAAGTCAACTGCGAAACCGACTTCGTGTCCAAGAACGACGCCTTCCTGGCCTTCGTCAACGCGCTGGCCGGTCTGGTGGCCGAGCACAACCCGGCCGATATCGCGGCGCTGTCGGCGCTGTCGCTGTCGCAGGAAGGTTTCGGCCCGACGGTGGAAGACGTGCGCAAGGGCCTGATCGGCAAGATCGGTGAGAACATGACGATCCGCCGCTTCCAGCGCTACGCCTCGGGCGCCAAGCTGGCCTCCTATCTGCACGGTACCCGCATCGGCGTGATGGTCGAGTTCGAGGGGGACGATGTGTCCGCCAAGGACGTCGCGATGCATGTCGCCGCGATGAAACCGGCCGCCCTGTCCTCGGCCGAAGTGCCGGCCGAACTGGTCGAGAAGGAGCGCAAGATTGCTGCCGAGAAGGCTGCCGAGTCCGGCAAGCCGGCCGATATCGTCGCCAAGATGGTCGAAGGCTCGGTGCAGAAGTTCCTCAAGGAGGTCTCGCTGCTGGATCAGGTCTTCGTCAAGGCCGCTGACGGCAAGCAGACCGTCGGCGCGATGCTGAAGGAGAAGGCCACCACGGTGAAGAGCTTCACGCTGTACGTGGTGGGTGAGGGCATCGAGAAGAAGGTGGATGATTTTGCCGCCGAGGTGGCCGCCCAGGTGGCCGCCGCAAAAGGGGCCTAAGCCCTGAACTGACAAGGGCGCCTCAGGCGCCCTTTACACTTGTGCCCGCAGTCCTGTCATCCCGGGATGGATAGACTGCGGGCCGCCATCCAAGATCCAGCACAGCCGAGGTATTCATGCCCGCGTACAAACGCATCCTGCTCAAACTCTCCGGCGAGGCCCTGATGGGCGATGACGCCTATGGCATCAATCGCGCCACCATCGTGCGCATGGTGCGCGAGATCCAGGAGGTCACGCAGCTGGGTGTGGAAGTGGCGGTCGTGATCGGCGGCGGCAATATCTTCCGCGGCGTCGCTGGCGGCTCGGTGGGCATGGATCGCGCGACGGCCGATTACATGGGCATGCTGGCCACGGTGATGAATTCGCTGGCCCTGGCCGACACCATGCGCCAGGAAGGCATGACGGCCCGGGTGATGTCGGCCATCAGCATCGAGCAGGTGGTCGAGCCCTATGTGCGGCCCAAGGCTCTGCAGTATCTGGAAGAGGGCAAGGTCGTCGTCTTTGCCGCCGGCACCGGCAACCCCTTCTTCACGACCGACACCGCGGCCGCCCTGCGCGGTGCCGAGATCGGTGCCGAGATCATGCTCAAGGCCACCAAGGTCGACGGCGTCTATAGCGCCGATCCCAAGAAGGATCCGCAGGCGACGCGCTATGCGCGCATCACCTTCGACGAGGCCATCAGCAAGAATCTGCAGGTTCTGGACGCCACCGCCTTCGCGCTGTGCCGCGATCAGAAGCTGCCGATCAAGGTGTTCTCCATCTTCAAGCCGGGCGCACTCAAGCGTGTCGTCATGGGTGAGGACGAGGGCACGCTGGTACACGTCTGAGCCGGCCGCTGCGTTAGGGCAGGGCCAAGCAGTCTAGTCAGCAAGGTTTGAGAATCATGAGCATCGCAGACATCAAGAAGAACGCCGAGGCCAAGATGGCCAAGTCGGTGGAAGCGTTCAAGAACGAGTTGCACAAGATCCGTACCGGTCGCGCCCACCCGGGCATCCTCGACCAGGTCAGCGTCGACTACTACGGCTCCATGGTGCCGATCTCGCAGGTGGCCAACGTCACGCTGCTGGATGCCCGCACGATCAGCGTCCAGCCCTGGGAGAAGGGTATGGGCGCCAAGATCGAGAAGGCCATCCGTGAGTCTGATCTGGGGCTGAACCCCTCGTCCCAGGGTGATCTGATCCGTGTGCCGATGCCGCCGTTGACCGAGGAGCGCCGCAAGGAGCTGACCAAGGTCGTCAAGAACGCAGGCGAGGACGCCAAGGTGGCGGTGCGCAATCTGCGCCGCGACGCCAACGAGCAGGCCAAGAAGCTGCTGAAGGACAAGGAGATCGGCGAGGACGATGAGCGCCGCAGCCTGGACGAGGTGCAGAAGCTGACCGATCGGGTGATCGCCGAGATCGACAAGCTGACCTCGGGCAAGGAAGCCGAGATCCTCGCAGTCTGAGCGCCAGCGCAGTGACTAGCGAGAGCAAGGCGGTCCCCCGCCACGTGGCCATCGTGATGGATGGCAATGGCCGCTGGGCCAAGAAGCGCTTTCTGCCGCGCTTCTTTGGCCACAAGCAAGGCGTGGATGCCCTGGTCAAGATCGTTCAGGCCTGTATCGATCGAGAGATCGAGTACCTGACCGTCTTCGCTTTCTCCAGCGAAAACTGGAAGCGTCCCAGCGACGAGGTCTCCGGCCTGATGGGCCTGGTGCTGGCCGCGGTATCGCGCTATCTGGCACGCATGGGCGCGATGGGTGTGCGCATCCGCATCGTTGGCGATCGCGAGGCGGTCTCCGACAAGCTGCGCACTGCCTGGAACGAGGCCGAGTCCAGCACCCGCCACAACAGCAAGCTGACCCTCAACGTGGCCTTCAACTATGGCGGTCGCTGGGACATCGTTCAGGCCTGCCGTGCGGCGATGGAGGCGGGTGTGCCGCCGGCCGAACTGACCGAAGCCAAGCTCAGCGAGTTCATGGCGATCAGCTATGCACCCGATCCGGATCTGTTCATACGCACCGGTGGCGAGGTGCGTATCAGCAATTTCCTGCTCTGGCAGGCGGCCTACACCGAGTTCGTCTTCTCCGACTGCCTGTGGCCCGAGTTCGGCGAGGCCCAGCTGGATGCGGCCATCCAAGCCTTCCGCGAGCGTGATCGCCGCTTCGGCGGTGTCAAGGAGGCCCCGGCCCTGGCCGGGGCCTGAGTTCTCCATGCTCAAACAGCGCCTGATCACCGCCATCGTGCTGCTGGCGATTTTGCTGCCGGCGATGTTCGCCGCCTCGCCCTGGCCTTTCGCGCTGCTGACGCTGCTGATGATTGGCGCAGCCGGCTGGGAATGGGCGCGGCTCAACGGCCTGGCTGGCGGCTTGGCCCTGCTTTACGGCGCTGCGCTGGCCAGCCTGTGCGCGGCCACTCTGCTGACGCTGGGCATGCAGGCTCTGCCAGCCTGGTGCTGGTGGCTGGCGGGCCTGATCTGGGTGCTCGGCGGTGCGCGGGCGCTGGCCGGCGGACCGGCGGCCTGGCCGCAACTGTCGCAGGCGCTACGCCTGCTGATGGGCATGGTGGCGCTGTGGGCGGCCTGGGCCGCGCTTGCGCAGGCCAAGGCCCTGGGTCTGAACTTCCTGCTCTCGGTCTTCTGCCTGGTCTGGATGGCCGATGTGGCTGCCTATTTCGGCGGTCGCACCTTTGGCCGTCGCAAGCTGGCTCCGGCGATCAGTCCGGGCAAGAGCTGGGAAGGGGTGTGGACCGGCATGGTCGCGGTGCTGCTGCTGGGCCTGCTGTGGGCCCTCGTGATCGACACAAGAGTGGCGGTCGATTCGGCCAGCCTGTACCAGCGCCTGCTGGGCGGGGGCTCCTGGCTGAGTTTGTGCGTCGGGCTGATTGCGCTGCTTTTCCTGGCCGGCATGAGCGTGGTCGGCGATCTGTTCGAATCCCTGATCAAGCGTGCCGTCGGCGCCAAGGACAGCAGTGCGCTGCTGCCCGGCCACGGCGGTGTGCTGGATCGTATCGACGCCTTGCTGCCGGTGTTCCCGCTGGCCCTGGCGCTGAGTTCCCTGACTGGTCTGAGATGAGTGCAAGCATGGGCGCCAAGCGCGAACGCGTCTGCGTGCTGGGGTCGACCGGCTCCATCGGCGGCAACACCCTGGATGTGCTGGATCGCCACCCCGAGCGTTTCGAGGTCTTTGCCCTGAGCGCGATGTCGCGGGTAGACGCGCTGCTGGCACAGTGCCTGCGCTACCGGCCGCGCTATGCGGTGCTGCCGGAGCCGGCCTTGGCGGCGCAGCTGCGCGCCGGGCTGCGCGCCAAGGGCAGCCGCACCGAGGTGCTGGACGGCGTGCCGGCCCTGGCCGACATCGCTGCCCATCCGGAGGTGGATGCGGTGATGGCGGCCATCGTCGGTGCGGCTGGCCTGGCACCCTGCCTGGCGGCGGCGCGTGCCGGCAAAAAGCTGCTTTTGGCCAACAAGGAGGCCATCGTCGTCGGTGGCGCTCTCTTCATGCAGGCGGTCGAGGCGGGCGGCGCCACGCTGCTGCCCATCGACTCCGAGCATTCAGCCATCTTCCAGTGCCTGCCCGAGGACCGCAAGACCTGGCCCCAGCGCATCGATCACATCGTGCTGACGGCCTCTGGCGGCCCCTTCCGTCAGCGCGATCCGGCCACGCTGGCCGAGGTGACGCCCGAGCAGGCGGTGGCCCATCCGAACTGGGTGATGGGACGCAAGATCTCGGTCGACTCGGCCACGATGATGAACAAGGCGCTGGAGGTGATCGAGGCGCGCTGGCTGTTCGGCTTGGCGCCCGAGCAGATCAAGGTGCTGATCCATCCGCAGAGCATCATCCACTCGATGGTGGTGTGCCGCGACCAGTCGGTGCTGGCCCAGTTGGGCACGCCGGATATGCGTGTGCCCATCGCCTACGGCCTGGCCTGGCCCGAGCGCATCGCCTGCGGTGCCCAGGCCCTGGATCTGCTGACAGGCCCCTCGCTGAGCTTCGAAGAGGCCGACGAAAGGCGCTTCCCCGGCCTCTATCTGTCCTGGCAGGCTTTGCGCGCCGCCGAGGGCTCGACCGCGGTGCTGAATGCCGCCAACGAAGAGGCGGTGGCGGCGTTTCTGGAGCGCGGCCTGCGCTTCGACCAGATCCACCGTATCAACAGCGAAACGCTGGCCCGGGTGCTGCCCGCTGCCAGCGACTGCCATTCGCTGGAAGGCTTGCTGGGCCTGGACGCGCGTGCCCGTGCGGCCGCCCAGGCGCTGATCCGGAGCCTGGCGGCGTGATGATCACCGCGCTGGCCTTCCTGCTGACGCTGGCCGTGCTGATCGTGGTCCACGAGTGGGGCCACTATCGGATGGCGCGGGTTTGCGGCGTCAAGGTGCTGCGCTTCTCGGTGGGTTTCGGCCGGGTGATCCTGCGCCGTCAGCGCGGTCCCGAGGCGACCGAGTTCACCTTGTCGGCCCTGCCGCTGGGGGGCTATGTGCGTATGCTGGACGAGCGCGAGGGTCCGGTGGCACCGCATCAGCGCGAGCAGGCTTTCAATCGCAAGCCGCTGCACCAGCGCGCTGCCATCGTGGCCGCCGGTCCGCTGGCCAATCTCGTGCTGGCGATCGCACTGTTCGGCCTGGTCAACTGGATGGGCGTCGAGGAGCCACGTGCCCTGCTGGGCGCCCCGCTGCCAGGCAGCGTGGCCGAGCGCGCGGGCATGCGCGCGGGCGATTGGGTGCAGGCCAGCTCGCGCGATGGTCAGGACTGGCAGGAGCTGCAGTCGCTGCCGCAGCTGCGTTGGCGCCTGGCGCAGGCGGTGGAGGCCGGCGAGCCTCTGCATCTGAGTGTCAGCGACAGCCAGGGCCATGGGCGGCGCGAGCTGCTGCTGGACACCGCGGCGCTGGCCTCGCGCGAGCTGGACGCCGAGCTGATGCGCAAGCTGGGCCTGGGATCGGCCTATAGCGAGCCGGTGCTGGGCGAGCTGCGGCCCGATGGCGCGGCGGCCGCAGCCGGCCTGCGAGCCGGCGACCGGGTGCTCAGCGTCGACGGCAGCGCGATCGCCGATGCCGCCAGCCTGCGCGAGCGCATCCGTGCCAGCGGCGCCAGCGGCGAGCCGATTGCGCAGCAGCTGTGGCAGGTCGAAAGAGCGGGTCAGGTCTTGAGTCTGACGGTGCAGCCCCGCCTGGTGCGGGATGGCGGCCAGCAGCTCGGCCGCATCGAGGCCATGGTGGGTGCGCCGCCGCAGATGGTGAGCATCAGCCACGGACCGCTGCAGGCCTTGTGGCTGGGGGCCGAGCGCACCTGGGATCTGTCGCTGATGATGCTCAAGACGCTGGGCCGGATGCTGGTCGGCGACGCCTCGCTGAAGCATCTGAGCGGGCCCATCACGATAGCCGACTACGCGGGGCGATCCGCCGAGATGGGCCTGACCGTCTATCTGGGCTTTCTGGCGGCGGTGAGCGTCAGCCTGGGCGTGCTGAACCTGCTGCCGCTGCCGATGCTCGATGGCGGGCACCTGATGTATTATCTTTTCGAGGGTCTGAGCGGCCGCCCCGTCTCGGAATGGTGGCTCAAGCAGCTGCAGCGCGCTGGCGTGCTGATCCTGCTGCTGATGATGACACTGGCCCTTTCCAACGACATGGCCCGCTTGCTGGGCCTGCATTGACTCATCTTCTCCGAATGTCCTCAACTCCTCGCAAGTCCGCATTCCTGCGTCCGTCGCTGCTGACTTTGGCGCTGGCCGCCGCCTTGCACGGCGGTTCCGCCTGGGCGGTCGATCCCTTTGTGCTGAAGGACATTCGTGTCGAAGGTCTGCAGCGCACCGATCCCGGCACGGTGTTCGCTTCGCTGCCCTTCCGCATCGGCGATACCTACAACGACGAGAAGGGCGCTGCGGCACTGCGCGCGCTGTTCGCCACCGGTCTGTTCAAGGACGTTCGCATCAGCATCGACGGTGACACCATCATCGTGATGATCGACGAGCGGCCCATCATCGCCAACGTCAGCTTCATCGGTCTGAAGGAGTTCGACACCGAGGCCCTGACCAAGTCGCTGAAGGAAGTGGGCATCGGCGAAGGCAAGCCCTTCGACCGGGCGCTGGCCGACCGAGCCGAGCAGGAGCTGAAGCGGCAGTACCTGACCCGCAGCCTCTACGGCGCCGAGGTCACGACCACGATCACACCGCTGGAACGCAACCGGGTCAACGTCAGTTTCACCGTCACCGAGGGTGAACCGGCCAAGATCAGCGAGATCCGTGTGATCGGCAGCCAGGCCTTTTCCGAGGGCACGCTGCTGGGCCTGATGGAGCAGACCACCAGTGGCTGGCTGACCTGGTACACCAAGACCGACCGCTACTCGCGCGCCAAGCTCAATGCGGATCTGGAGACGCTGCGCTCCTACTATCTCAATCGCGGCTATCTGGAGTTCGCCGTCACCTCGACCCAGGTGACGATCTCGCCGGACAAGCAGGGCATCAGCATTGCGATCACCGTCAACGAGGGGCAGCGCTACACCGTCACCGGCGTCAAGCTCGAGGGCGAGTTCCTGGGCCGCGAGGACGACTTCAAGCGCCTGATCATGCTCAAACCAGGCCAGCCCTACCAGGGCGAGGCGGTGGCGCAGACCACCCGGGCGTTCGGCGATCTGTTCGGCACCTACGGCTATGCCTTCGCCCGTGTCGACAGCCGCCCCGAGATCGACCGGGCCACCGGCCAGGTGGCGGTGACCTTCGCCGCCGAGCCGCAGCGTCGCGTCTATGTGCGCCGGGTGCTGGTCTCGGGCAACACCCGGACCCGCGATGAGGTGATACGCCGCGAGTTCCGCCAGTTCGAGGCGGCCTGGTACGACGGCCAGCGCATCAAGGCTTCGCGCGACCGGGTGGACCGCCTGGGCTATTTCGAGGATGTCGCGATCGACACGACCGAGGTGCCGGGCGCCCAGGATCAGGTCGATGTGACGATCACGGTCAAGGAGCGGCCCACCGGAAACATCATGATCGGTGCGGGCTACTCCAGCGCGCAGAAGCTGTCGCTGCAAGGCTCGATCAAGCAGGACAACGTCTTTGGCTCGGGCAACTACCTGGGCATCGACCTGAATACCGCCAAGACCGGGCGCCAGGTTGCGCTGAGCACGGTCGATCCCTACTTCACCGTCGATGGCGTGTCGCGCGCGCTGGATGTGTTCTATCGCACGACCAAGCCGCTCAACAGTCTGGGCGAGGAGTACGAGCTGGCATCGAATGGCGCCTCGGTCCGTTTTGGCGTGCCCTTTTCCGAAGTGGACACGGTGTTCTTCGGGATCGGCTACGAGTACACCTCGATCAGCAACAAGCGCGGTGTGCCGCTGAGCTATCGCCGCTACTTCGAGGAGTTCGGCGACAAGAACAACTCGTTCCCGCTGACCATTGGCTGGGCACGCGACAGTCGCGACAATCTGCTGTCGCCGACCTCCGGCTTCTACCAGCGCGTCAATCTAGAGCTGAGCCCGGCCGGCGATGCGCGTTACGCGCGTGCCAATGTGCAGTACCAGCGCTTCTTCCCGCTGTCGGCCAACAATCGCTTCTCGCTGATGGTTAACGGCGAAATCGGCTGGGGTGCGGGTCTGCAGGGGCGCAACTTCCCGATCTTCAAGAACTTCTACGCCGGCGGCCTGGGTTCGGTGCGGGTGTTCGAATCGAATTCCCTGGGCCCGGTCGATGCGACCGGCTCCTATACCGGCGGCAATCTGCGTGTCAACCTGAACTCCGAGCTCTACGTTCCGGTGCCGGGGGCTGGCAATGACAAGACTTTCCGGCTGTTCGGCTTTGTCGACGCCGGCAATGTGTGGAACACCAAGAGTTCGGCCGAAAAGGTCAGCCTCGACAATATGCGCGTCTCGGCGGGCATAGGCTTGAGCTGGATCTCTCCGATGGGCCCGCTGAAGCTCAGCTATGGCACGCCGGTGAGAAAAAGCCCCAAGGATAGAATCGAGAAATTCCAATTCCAGATCGGGACTGCATTTTGATGATGAGCAAGCTGTTGAAGCAGGCGGCCTTGGCCGCCGTGATGTGCACCTCGGCCCTGGCCGTGCAGGCTCAGGATGTGAAGATTGGCTATGTCAACAGCGAGCGCGTGATGCGCGAGTCCAATCTCGCCAAGGCGGCTCAGCTCAAGCTGGAGACCGAGTTCGGCAAGCGTGAACGCGAGCTGAAGGAGCAGGAAGGCAAGCTGCGTGCGTCGGCCGAGAAGCTCGACAAGGATCGCCCCATGCTGGCCGAGGCCGAGCTGAACCGCCGTACCCGCGATTTGGTCGAGCAGGAGCGCGATCTGCAGCGCAAGAAGCGCGAGTGGCAGGAAGACCTGACCCAGCGCAAGAACGAGGAGCTGGGCGCTCTTGTGGAGCGTGCCAACCGCGTGATCAAGCAGATCTTCGATGCCGAGAAGTACGACCTGATCGTGCAGGACGCGATCCACGCCAGCAACCGCATCGACATCACCAAGAAGGTGATCGACGCGCTGAACGCCCAGAAGTGATCCGCTGCACCGTCGCCGACCTGATCGCCGCCTTGGGCGGCGATCTTGTTGGTGCGCCCGAAACCCTCATCCAGCGCATCGCACCGCTGGAAAATGCCGATGCGCAGAGCATCAGCTTTCTGGCCAACCCGCGTTACCAGTCGCAGCTGGCCAGTACCCGGGCGGCCTGCGTGATCGTCGCGCCGGCCCTGGCCGAGGCTGCAGCCGCGCGCGGTGCCGCCATCGTCACGCCCGACCCCTACCTCTATTTCGCCCGCCTGAGCCAGTGGTGGGCGTCCCGCCTGAGGCCGCAAGCGGCGGCCCGCATCCACCCCTCGGCGCTGATCGATCCTGCTGCGCAGATCGGTGCGGATGTGGACATAGGCCCGCTGGTGGTGGTCGAGGCCGGTGCCCGCATCGCTGCCGGGGCGCGCATCGGCGCGCTTAGCATCATCGAGCGCAATGCCCGTGTTGGGGAGGGCAGCCGGCTGGCGCCACGCGTGACCCTGGGCTTCGACTGCCATGTCGGCGCGCGCTGCCTGATCCACAGCGGTGTCGTCATCGGTGCCGACGGTTTCGGCTTCGCGCCCAGCAAGACCGCCGAGGGCAGCCGCTGGGAGAAGATCGAGCAGCTGGGTGCGGTGCACATAGCTGACGATGTCGAGATAGGCGCCAACAGCTGCATAGACCGCGGGGCGCTGGGCGACACGGTGATCGAGCAGGGCGTCAAGCTCGACAACCTGATCCAGATCGGCCACAACGTGCGCATCGGCGCGCACACCGCGATGGCCGGCTGCGTCGGTGTGGCCGGCAGCGCCAGCATCGGGGCTCACTGCACCATCGGCGGCGGTGCCATCATCCTGGGCCACCTGAGCCTGGCCGACCATGTCCATGTGTCGGCGGCCACGGTCGTCACCCGCACGATCGCCAAGCCGGGCCAGTACAGCGGCGTCTTCCCCTTCGACGACAATGCCAGCTGGGAAAAGAACGCCGCCACCCTGAGACAGTTGCATGCGCTGCGCGACCGTGTGCGCCAGCTTGAAAAGAAGTCATGACCATGGATATCCACCAGATCCTCAAGAAGCTCCCCCACCGCTATCCCCTGCTGCTGGTCGACCGGGTGATCGAGCTGGAGAAGGGCAAGCGCATCCGCGCGTTGAAGAACGTCAGCATCAACGAGCCGCATTTCCTCGGCCATTTCCCGCACCGCCCGGTGATGCCCGGCGTGCTGATGCTGGAGGCCATGGCCCAGGCTGCAACCGTGCTGACCCTGGTCAGCCTGGACGCCGAGCTGGATGACAAGACCGTCTGCTATTTCGCCGGCATCGACGGCGCGCGCTTCAAGCGCCCGGTGGAGCCCGGCGATCAGCTGATCCTGGACGTGACGCTGGACCGCGCCAAGGCCTCGATCTTCAAGTACACCGGCAAGGTCTGGGTGGGCGAGGAGCTGGCCTGCGAGGCCGAGCTGATGTGCACCATGCGCCGTATCGACTGAGCGCCGCCTTCGAGAGCAGACCATGGCCCTGATCCACCCCACCGCCCTGATCGACCCCAAGGCCGAGCTCGACAGCACGGTTGCGGTCGGCCCCTACACGGTCATCGGCCCGGATGTGCGCGTCGGCGCAGGCACGAGCATAGGCGCGCACTGCGTGCTGGAAGGCCCGACCACCATCGGCCAGGACAACAAGATCTTCCAGTTCTGCTCGATCGGCGCGGCACCGCAGGACAAGAAGTATGCCGGCGAGCCGACCCGGCTGGAGATCGGCGACCGCAACACGGTGCGCGAGTTCTGCACCTTCAACCGCGGCACCAGCCAGGACGAGGGGCTGACGCAGCTGGGCGACGACAACTGGATCATGGCCTATGTGCATCTGGCGCATGACTGCCGGGTGGGCAACAAGACCATCTTCGCCAACAATGCCCAGCTGGCCGGCCATGTGCATGTGGGCGACTGGGCCATCCTGGGCGGCTTCACCGTGGTCCACCAGTTCGTCCATATCGGCGCTCACAGCATGACCGGCATGGGCTCCATCCTGTTCCAGGACCTGCCGCCCTTCATCATGGCGGCCGGCAATACCGCCGAGGCCCGCAGCTTCAATCTGGAAGGCCTGAAGCGCCGCGGCTTTGCGCCCGAGCAGCTCAATGCGGTCAAGCAGATGTATCGCATCCTCTACCGCCGCGGTCTCACCGTCGACCAGGCGCGCATGGAGATGATCGCGCTGCAGGCCAGCCATCCGGACGCGCACGCGACCGTGCAGCTGATGCTGGACTTCCTGGCCTCGGCCACCCGCGGCATCATTCGCTGAGCCATGCAGGACACCGCGCCCCGCTTGGGTCTGGTGGCCGGCGAGGCCTCCGGTGATCTGCTCGGCGGTCTGCTGCTGGCGGGCCTGCGGCAGCGCTGGCCGGACCTGCAGGCGCTGGGCATTGGTGGGCCGCGCATGGCCCAGCAGGGCTTCGATGCCTGGTGGCCACATCACAAGCTTTCGGTCTTCGGCTATGTCGATGCCTTGCTGCATCTGCGCGAGATCCTGGCGATACGCCAGCAGCTCGGCGACCGGCTGCTGGCCGAGCGGCCGGAGGCCTTCATCGGCATCGACGCGCCGGATTTCAACTTTGCGCTGGAGGCGCGCCTCAAGGCCCAGGGCATCAAGAGCATCCACTTCGTCTGTCCCTCGATCTGGGCCTGGCGCGGCGAGCGCACCGCGAAGATTCGCGCGGCGGTGGACCATGTGCTGTGTCTTTTCCCCTTCGAGCCGGCGCTGCTGGCCAAGGCGGGCATTCCGGCCACTTATGTCGGCCACCCGCTGGCTGATGCGATTCCCCTCGAGCCGCCGCGGGCCGCCGCTCGCGCGGCGCTGGGCTTGGGGGAGGGCGAGCAGGTCGTCGCGCTGCTGCCCGGCAGCCGCAGGAGTGAGATCCGCTACATCGCCGGGCCGTTGCTGCAAGCCGCGCTGCTGATGCAGCTGGCGCGGCCCGGGCTGCGCTTCGTGATGCCGGTGGTGCCGGGGTTGCGGGCGCTGATCGATCCGCTGCTGCCGGCCGGGCTGGAGATCGACCTGCTGGACGGCCGCTCGCACGAGGCCCTGGCCGCCTGCGACATCACCCTGGTCGCCAGCGGTACCGCCACGCTGGAAGCCGCACTGTTCAAGCGCCCGATGGTGATCGCCTACCGGATGCACTGGCTCAATTGGCGCCGCATCAAGGGTCGGCGCTACCAGCCCTGGGTGGGCCTGCCCAATGTGCTGGCGAACGAGTTCCTGGTGCCCGAGCTGCTGCAGGACGACTGCACGCCCGCGGCGCTGGCGCGAGAGGGCCTGGCCTGGCTGGACGATCCGGCGCGCTGCGCGCGCGTACGCGCGCGTTTTGCCGAACAACATGAGGTCCTGCGCCGCAACACGGCCCAGGTCGCCACCGATGCGATCGCGCAAGTCCTCGGCCGCTGAAACGCCCGAGCAGCTGGGGCTCAGCTGGGACGCGCCGGGCCTGATCGCCGGCGTGGACGAGGCCGGCCGTGGCCCGCTGGCCGGCCCGTTGGTGGCTGCGGCGGTGATCCTGGATGATCTGCATCCGATCGTCGGCCTGGCCGACTCTAAGGTGCTGACCGAGAAGAAGCGCGAGCGGCTCTACGACGAGATCCGCGCCAAGGCCCTGTGCTGCTGCATCGCCGAGGCCTCGGTCGAGGAGATCGACCGGCTCAACATCCTGCAGGCCACGCTGCTGGCGATGCGCCGGGCGGTAGAGGGTCTGCGCCTGAAGCCGGCCAAGGTGCTGGTGGACGGCAACCGCCTGCCGGTGCTGAAGGTGCCGGCCGAGGCCATTGTCAAGGGCGACGCCAAGGTGCAGGCCATCTCGGCGGCCTCGATACTGGCCAAGGTCAGCCGTGACCGCCAATGCCTGGCCATGCATGCGGCCTATCCCGATTACGGTTTTGCCGCGCACAAGGGCTATCCGACTGCCGATCACATCGCCGCGCTGCGCAAGCATGGCGTGACCGTCTGGCACCGGCGCAGCTTCGGCCCGGTGCGCGAGGCCCTGGAGCAAGCATGAGTCATCCCAGCGTTCTGCACATCAGTTCCCGCGATAACCCGGTGCTGCAGCGTCTTCGCAAGCTCGCGAGCGATCCTGCGGCCTACCGGAAGATTGGCAGCGTCTGGCTGGAGGGCGACCACCTGGCCCGCGCTGCGCTGCAGCGCAGCCACCCGGTGACGCTGGCGGTGATCACCGAGGCGGCCTGGAGCGAAGCGCACTTGCGCGCCATTGCCGAGGCGGCGCCGCGCGTGCTGGTCGTGCCGCCCCCGCTGTTCAAGACGATCAGCGGCCTGGAGTCGCCGGCACAGATCGGCTTCGAGGTGCCGCATGCCGCCGGCCAGGCGCTGAGCCCGGGCCTGGATTCGGTGGTGCTGGACCGGCTGCAGGATGCCGGCAATGTGGGCACCATCCTGCGCAGCGCGGCGGCCATGGGGTTCCGGCAGGTCCTTGCCCTCAAGGGCACGGCGGCGCTGTGGTCGCCCAAGGTGCTGCGCGCCGGCATGGGTGCACATTTCGGCCTGCGTCTGATCGAAGGTCTGGCGCCCGAGGATCTGGACGGCCTGGCCGTGCCGCTGGTGGCGACCAGTTCGCATGCCGAGCACCCGCTGCACCAGCTGCAGCTGCCCCAGCCCTGCGCCTGGGTGATGGGCCACGAAGGGCAGGGCGTGCAGCCCGCCCTGATGCAACGCTGTGCGCTGACCGTGGCCATTCCGCAGCCCGGTGGCGAGGAGTCGCTGAACGTGGGCAGCGCCGCTGCGATCTGCCTTTACGAATCGGCGCGGCAGCGGCTCAGTAGATGAGCCGGTCGGGCCGGATGTCGCGAAGAATCGTCGTCGCGATTTCCTCGATGGACTTGTGGGTCGAGGACAGCCAGGCGATGCCCTCGCGCTTCATCATGGTCTCGGCCTCGTTGACCTCGTAGCGGCAGTTCATGATGTCGGCGTACTTGCTGCCGGGGCGGCGCTCGTTGCGTATCTGCGAGAGCCGCTCGGGGTCGATCGTCAGGCCGAAGCATTTGCGCTTGTGCGGCGCCAGCGAGGCGGGGATCTTGCCGCGCTCGAAGTCCTCGGGGATCAGCGGGTAGTTGGCCGCCTTGATGCCATGCTGCATCGCCAGGTAGAGCGAGGTCGGGGTCTTGCCGCAACGACTGACCCCCACCAGGATCACATCGGCCGAGGCGAGGTTGCGGGCCGACTGGCCGTCGTCGTGGGCCAGCGAGAAGTTGATCGCCTCGATACGGTCGTGATACTCCTGGCTGCGCGCCACATCGGAGAAGCGGCCGACGCGGTGGTTGCTCTTGACCTGGAACTCCTCCTCCAGCGGCTCGATGAAGGTGCCGAACATGTCCAGCACCTTGCCCTGACAGTGCTCGCGCACGATCTGCAGCACCTCGCGGTCGACCAGGGTGGCAAAGACGATGGCACGCTGGCCCTCGCGCTCGCCGGTCTCGTTGATCTCGCGCACCAGGGCGTGGGCCTTGTCGGCGGTGTCCACAAAGGGGCGGCGCACATGGCGGGGTTTGCCCGGGAACTGGGCCAGGATGGAGTTGCCGAAGGTCTCGGCGGTGATGCCGGTGCCATCGGAGACAAAGTACACGGTGCGATCGGGCATAGGGAGGGCGCTCAGCAGTCTGTAAGCATCATAAGTGGCCCAGGCTCTAGAATCGCGCCCAAAGCCGAGACACAGCATGCTGCCCGACCGCCTCCTACAAGAATCCAGAAATGGCGGTGCTGGCCCCTGTGTCGACCCCGCGCCCGGCATGAGCGCGGCGGGAGCCCCTGTTTTTCAACATCACGGAGTCCTCCCATGTCCTCTCGCTTCGATGCGACCGCCTTGGTCGTTCCCTTTGAGAATCTGAGAATGAACGATGTCGAGGTGGTTGGCGGCAAGAACGCCAGCCTCGGCGAAATGATCTCGCAGCTGGCCGCCTCTGGCGTGCGGGTGCCTGGCGGCTTTGCCACCACCGCCCATGCCTTCCGCGAGTTCCTCAAGCATGAGGGCCTGGACAAGCGCATCGCTGCGCGGCTGGAGACTCTCAACACCGACGATGTGCGTGCGCTGGCCGAGGCCGGCGCCGAGATCCGTGGCTGGGTGGAGGCGCAGCCCTTTCCGGCCGATCTGGAGGCGCAGATCCGCAGCGCCTTTGTACAGCTGACCGCCGATCATCCGGGCGCCTCCTTTGCGGTGCGATCCTCGGCCACCGCCGAGGATCTGCCTGACGCCTCGTTTGCCGGCCAGCAGGAGACCTTCCTGAATGTGCACGGCATCGACGAGGTTCTGCACAAGATGAAGGAGGTGTTTGCCTCCCTCTACAACGACCGCGCGATCAGCTACCGCGTCCACAAGGGCTTTGCCCATGCTGATGTGGCCCTGTCGGCCGGCGTGCAGCGCATGGTGCGCTCCGATCTGGGCTCGGCGGGCGTGATGTTCACCATCGACACCGAGAGCGGCTTCAAGGATGTGGTCTTCATCACCTCCAGCTACGGGCTGGGCGAGACGGTGGTGCAGGGTGCGGTCAACCCCGATGAGTTCTATGTGCACAAGCCGGCACTTCGGGCCGGCAAGCTGCCCATCATTCGCCGCAATCTGGGCTCCAAGCTGATCCGCATGGAGTTCGCGACGCCCGAGGAGAAGGCGGCGTCAGGCAGGCTGGTCAAGACTGTCGATACCGCGCCGGAGCAGCGCAACCGCTACTCGCTCAACGATGCCGAGGTGGTGGAGCTGGCCGGCTATGCGCTGATCATTGAGCAGCATTACGGCCGGGCGATGGACATCGAGTGGGGCCGCGATGGCGAGGACGGCAAGCTCTACATCCTGCAGGCGCGGCCCGAGACGGTGAAGAGCCAGGCCGAGGGGCAGGTCGAGCACCACTACAAGCTCAAGGGCCACAGCGCGGTGCTGGCCGAGGGCCGCGCGATCGGCCAGAAGATCGGTACCGGCCCGGTGCGCCTGGTGCACAGCATTGCCGAGATGGAACGCGTGCAGCCCGGCGACGTGCTGGTGACCGATATGACCGATCCGAACTGGGAGCCGGTGATGAAGCGCGCCAGCGCCATCGTCACCAACCGCGGCGGCCGCACCTGCCACGCGGCCATCATCGCGCGCGAGCTGGGCATACCGGCCGTCGTCGGCTGTGGCGATGCCACCGAGAAGCTCAAGGATGGGCAGCTGGTGACGGTGGCCTGCTCCGAGGGTGATACCGGCCATATCTATGACGGTCTGCTGGAGACCGAGATCAGCGAGGTGCACCGCGGCGAGCTGCCGTACTGCCCGATCAAGATCATGATGAATGTCGGCAATCCGCAGCTGGCCTTCAACTTCGCGCAGATGCCCAGCGCCGGTGTCGGCCTGGCACGCCTCGAATTCATCATCAACAACAATATCGGCGTCCATCCCAAGGCTATCCTGGACTATCCGAATATCGACACCGATCTGAAGAAGGCGGTCGAATCGGTGGCCCGCGGCCATGCTTCGCCGCGCGCCTTCTACGTGGACAAGCTGGCCGAGGGTATCGCGACCATTGCCGCCGCCTTCTTCCCGCGCCCGGTGATCGTGCGTCTGTCGGACTTCAAGAGCAATGAGTACCGCAAGCTGATCGGTGGCTCGCGCTACGAGCCGGACGAAGAGAACCCGATGCTGGGCTTCCGCGGTGCCTCGCGCTATATCAGCGGCGAGTTCTCCGACGCTTTCGCGATGGAGTGCGAGGCGCTCAAGCGGGTGCGCAACGACATGGGCCTGACGAACGTCGAGATCATGGTGCCCTTTGTGCGCACGGTGAAGCAGGCGGAGCGCGTCGTCGGCATGCTGGCTGAGCGCGGCCTGAAGCGCGCGGCTGCTGGCGGGCAGGACGGTCTGCGCATCATCATGATGTGCGAGGTGCCTTCCAACGCCATCCTGGCCGAGGCCTTCCTGGAGCATTTCGACGGCATGTCGATTGGCTCGAACGATCTGACCCAGCTGACCCTGGGGCTGGATCGGGACTCGGGACTGGAGCAGCTGGCCGGCGATTTCGACGAGCGCGATCCTGCTGTCAAGGCCCTGATCTCGCGCGCCATCACCGCCTGCCGCGCCACCGGCAAGTACATCGGCATCTGCGGCCAAGGCCCCAGCGACCATCCCGACTTCGCCGACTGGCTGGCCAGCGAGGGCATCGTCTCGATCTCCCTGAACCCTGACACGGTGATCGAGACCTGGCAGCGTCTGGCTAAGCGCTGACGCAGGCCGCCGGCAGCAGCACCGGGTTCGCCGCTATGGTGAGCCGGTGAAGCTGCAAGCATGATCGAGTCAAACAGGCCGGAGGCCTGCGCCGGCTTCGCCTGCGGCGCAGGCATCTCAGCATTCGAGTGAGCAGAAGCAAAGAAAACGCCGCCGCTGCAGCCGCGCGACCTGTGCGCGGTCTCAAAGCCCGGATGGACCGGATCTATCTCTGGTACAGCCTGGGCTTGTTGCTGTTCGTGCTGCTGCTGGCCGTGCTTGAGCGCCTGGGCCTGCCCAAGAGCTGGATAGGCGTGACCTTCCTGTTCGCCACGGTGGCGGTCTATGCCGGCATAGGCGTGGCCAGCCGCACCACCGATGCCAGCGAGTACTACGTGGCTGGGCGACGGGTGCCGGCGCTCTACAACGGCATGGCTTGCGGCGCCGACTGGATGAGCGCCGCCTCCTTTATTGGCATGGCCGGCACGCTGTATATGAGCGGCTACGGCGGTCTGGCCTTTGTGCTGGGCTGGACCGGCGGCTTTTGCCTGGTCGCCCTGCTGCTGGCGCCCTATCTGCGCCGTTTCGGCCAGTTCACCGTGCCGGACTTTCTGGGGGCGCGTTACGACAGCCATTCGGTGCGATTGATGGGCGCGATGGCAACCGTGCTGTGCTCCTTCATCTATGTGGTCGCGCAGATCTACGGCATAGGCCTGATCACGACGCGGCTGTCGGGCATGACCTTCGAGATCGGCGTCTTTGTCGGCCTGGGCGGCGTGCTGGTCTGCTCCTTCCTGGGCGGCATGCGGGCCGTCACCTGGACGCAGGTGGCGCAGTACATCATCCTGATCGCTGCCTATCTGGTGCCGGTGGTCTGGCTCTCGGTCAAGCAGACCGGATCGCCGCTGCCGCAGCTGGTGTACGGCATGCAGCTGCAGAAGATCGTCGAGCGCGAGCAGGTGCTGATGCAGGACGCGCGCGAGCTGGAGGTGATCGCGGTGCTGCAGTCGCGTGCCGAGGCGTTGCAGCGCAAACTGGCCGATGTGCCTCAGGCGCTGATCGAGGACAGGCAGGCGGCCCAGCGTGAGCTGGCCGAGCTGAAGCGTCATGAGGCGCCGCTGGCCCAGATCCAGGCGGCCGAGAAGCGGCTGGCGGCGTTGCCGCGCACCGATGCCGAGGCCCGCGAGTTCTGGCAGCGCCAGCTGGCGGGCTACGAGGCACGCGCCAAGCCGCTGGGGGGGATGCCGCCCCATGCGCAGCAGTTTGCCGGCGACCCGGCGGGCGACGCGCAGCAGCGCCAGAGCTACGAAGACTCGCGCCGCAACTTTCTCGCCCTGGTGTTCTGCCTGATGGTGGGCACGGCGGGCCTTCCGCACATCCTGATGCGCTTCTACACCACCCCGACGGTGCGCGAAGCGCGCGAATCGGCCGGCTGGTCGCTGCTCTTCATCAGCCTGCTCTACCTGACGGCGCCAGCCTTGGCGGTAATGGTCAAGTTCGAGGTCTTCAACACCTTGGTGGGCACACCCTTCGACCAGCTGCCGGCCTGGATCGCGCAATGGTCGCGGGTGGATCCGGCGCTGCTGTCGGTCAGCGATATCAACCGCGACGGCATCTTCCAGCTCGGCGAGCTGCAGATTGGCTCCGACATCGTGATGCTGGCAACGCCGGAGCTGGCGGGCCTGCCCTATGTGATCTCGGGCATGGTGGCTGCCGGCGGATTGGCGGCGGCGCTGTCGACAGCCGATGGGCTGTTGCTGACGATCTCGGCCGCGCTGTCGCACGACGTCTACTACCGCACCATCAATCCACGGGCGTCTATCGCCAAGAGGGTGACACTGTCCAAGGCCTTGCTGCTGGCCACGGCGCTGGCCGCCGCCGCGGTGGCGGCGCAGAAGCCGGCCGACATCCTGTTTCTGGTGGCGGCGGCCTTCTCGTTCGCCGGCGCGGCCCTGTTCCCGGCCCTGGTGCTGGGCGTGTTCTGGTCACGCGCGAATCACTGGGGTGCGCTGGCAGGCATAGGCACGGGGCTGGCGGTGACGCTGTACTACATGCTGATCGCCCAGCCTTGGTTGCGCAGTGCCTTCAGGCTCAGCGACCCGCCCGAACTCTGGTGGGGGGTGCAGCCAATCTCCGCCGGGCTGTTTGGCGTGCCCGCCAGTTTTGCGGCCATCGTGCTGGTCAGCCTGCTGACGCCGCCGCCGTCAGCCACACAGCGGGAGCTGGTGCGCTCGCTGCACACGCCGCCTGCGCGTTGAAGGCCGCGGTCACTGCCCATTTGGTCTCCTGCACAAAAGCAGCTACAATCGCGGGCTTTCCCTTGCCGTACCTACGACCAGACGCTGTAGGGCGGCTTCGCGGCCATCAAAAGCAGCGTGCCGGCAAATCCGCCGGCTCACTGTGGCTGGAATCCACAAGGAGTATCTATGCGTCACTATGAGATCGTTCTGCTGATCCATCCGGATCAAAGCGAACAAGTTCCGGCCATGCTGGAACGCTACAAGGGCCTGATCACCGCTGGCGGTGGCGTGGTCCATCGCGTTGAGGATTGGGGCCGCCGTCAACTGGCCTATCTGATCCAGAAGTTGGCCAAGGCGCACTACCTGTGCCTGAACATCGAGTGCAGCAAGGAAGTGCTGGCTGAGCTCGAAACCGGTTTCCGCTTCAACGACGCCGTGCTGCGCCACATGACCGTGGTGAAGCCCAAGGCCGAGACCACGCCTTCGGTGATGATGAAGAGCGTGGAACGCGAAGAGGCCCGCAAGGCGCCTCAGGAAGCCAGCGCCTAATCAGGTGCCCAAGAGCAGGTGACGCTCACGCAGCCGGCTGGAACCGCACCGTTGAATCAACTGGTGCTGCAAGCACAGCTGCAAGAGCTGGGATTGATCAGATACACACCCGCCGGTCAGACGGCCTTGGACTGCAGCTTGAAGCATGAGTCCCAGGTGCAAGAAGCCGGCAGGCCCCGCAGAGTCTCTATGGAGATGCGAGCGGTGGCCATCGGTGAGATCTGCAAGCGCATCCAGGCGCTTGGCGTCGGAGGGTCGGCCCTGTTTACAGGCTTCCTCAGCGCCATGCGCAACGGCCGCGGTGTGATTTTTCACATCACCGGCCTGGTGCCCAGTCCCACACCCGAGAGTTCGAATCCGGATTGAATTGAAAGAGGTCTGCTATGCCCCCGCCACGTGGTAAAGGTCGCTTCTCCAAAGACAAGAAGCCCAAGCGTAACCAACAATCGCTGCTGTTCCGCCGCAAGCGTTTCTGCCGTTTCACCGTCACCGGTGTTGAGCAGATCGACTACAAGGACATCGACACGCTGCGCGACTTCATCGGCGAAAACGGCAAGATCACGCCCGCTCGCCTGACCGGCACGCGCGCCTTCTTCCAGCGCCAGCTGACTGTTGCCATCAAGCGTGCTCGCTTCCTGGCCATGCTGCCGTACAGCGACCAGCACAAGGTCTGAGGAGTCACTGAACATGCAAATCATCCTGCTTGAAAAAGTGGCCAACCTCGGCAACCTGGGCGACGTCGTCAAGGTCAAGGACGGCTATGCCCGCAACTTCCTGATCCCGACCAAGCAGGCACGCCGTGCCACCGCTGTCGCGATCAAGGAATTCGAGGCCCGTCGCGCCGAGCTCGAGAAGGCTGCCGCCGAGAAGCTGGCCGCCGCCCAAGCCCTGGGCGAAAGCCTGGCCGGCAAGACCGTGCGCATCAGCCAGAAGGCTGGCGTGGACGGCCGTCTGTTCGGCTCGGTCACCAATGCCGATATCGCCGAAGCCCTGGGCAAGATCGGCTTCGACATCGTCAAGGCTCAGGTGCGCCTGCCCCATGGTCCGCTGAAGGCCGTGGGCGAGTTCCCGGTCAATGTCGCCGCCCACACCGATGTGGTCGTCGAAGTGACCGTGCAAGTGGTTGCCGAGGCTGAGTAAGTCCTGATGTAAGCCCTAATGGTCAGCGGCCCCCCGGGCTGTTGTGATCAGCAAAGCCGATGACTGCCGCAGTCGTCGGCTTTGTCGTTTCTGGGCCCCGAAGTTGTTCAGCCGCTTTCCCCTTCTTGTCCCCAGCCTTGTCCACAGCGATGTCAGCGATCTTCTCCTCCTCATCCTCCGCCGGCTCCGATGACGAAGTGGCCCGTCTGCGGGTGCCGCCGCATTCGGTCGAGGCCGAGCAAAGCGTGCTGGGCGGCCTGTTGATCGACAACAGCGCCTGGGACCGGGCCGGCGATCTGCTGACCGACAGCGATTTCTATCGCTATGAGCACAAGCATGTGTTTGCTGCCATCGGCAAGCTGGTCAATGCCGGCAAGCCGGCCGACGTGGTGACGGTGTTCGAGGAGCTGACCTCGGTGGGCAAGGCCGAGGATTGCGGTGGTCTGGCCTATTTGAATGCGCTGGCGCAAAGCGTGCCCAGCGCGGCCAATCTGCGCCGCTATGCCGAGATCGTTCGTGAGCGCGCCATCCTGCGCAAGCTGGTGGCCACCAGCGACGAGATCGCCACTGCGGCACTGAATCCCCAGGGCCGGGCGGTGACCCAGATCCTGGATGAGGCCGAGGGCAAGATCTTTCGCATCGGCGAGGAGGGCTCGCGCAGCCGCCAGGGCTTCCAGAGCATGGACAACCTGGTGGTGCAGCTGATCGATCGGGTCAATGAGCTGGCCGAGATGGGCGCCGAGGATGTCACCGGCGTGCGCACCGGCTTCTTCGATCTGGATCGCATGACAGCCGGTCTGCAGCCCGGCGACCTGATCGTGCTGGCGGCCCGGCCCTCGATGGGCAAGACCGCCTTCGCGATCAATATTGGCGAGAACGTCGCGATCAATGAAGGCCTGCCGGTCGTCATCTACTCGATGGAAATGGGTGCCGCCCAGCTGGCCTTGCGTATGGTGGGCTCCATCGGCCGCATCGACCAGAGCCATCTGCGTACCGGCCGCCTGGCCGACGATGAATGGGGCCGCCTGTCCGAGGCGGTCGACAAGCTGGGCAAGGCGGCGATCTATATCGACGAGAGCCCCGGTCTCAGCCCCTCCGAGGTGCGCGCCCGTGCGCGACGTCAGGCCCGCATCAGCGGCCAGCTGGGCCTGATCATCATCGACTATCTGCAGCTGATGAGCGGCAACGGCGGTAACGAGGAGAACCGCGCCACCGTGATCGGCGAGATCTCGCGGGGCCTCAAGGCCCTGGCCAAGGAGCTCAAGTGCCCGGTGATCGCGCTCTCGCAGCTGAACCGCTCGGTGGAGACCCGGCCCGACAAGCGGCCCATGATGTCCGATCTGCGCGAGTCCGGCGCCATCGAGCAGGATGCCGACATCATCATGTTCATCTACCGCGACGAGTACTACACCAAGGACGAGTGCAAGGAGCCGGGCGTGGCCGAGATCATCATTGCCAAGCAGCGTAACGGCCCGGTGGGTACGGTGAAGCTGGCCTTCCAGCGCATGCACACCAAGTTCGAGAATCTGGCGCCCGACTATGTGGGCGTGGGTGGCGACGAGTATTGACGGCGCGCCGCGGCGGTAGGCGGCCCCTGGCGGCGAAGCAAGGGCTAGACAAATGGCGATGCGCTGTATAAATTTACAGCATGCAAACCAAACCGATGCCCGTACCGCCTCGGATGCCGCCGCCCACTCAGAAGGGCCGGGGCAGCGTGTGGCAGATTGCGCATCGCTTCGAGCGCGATGCGCGTGAGGACTTCGACGACGGCTGGGGCACGCTGGACCAGCAGGCCAGCGAGCAGCGACTGGCGCCGCAGACCCAGATCATCGAAGAGCAGTCCGGGCGCATTCTGTCCAGCAACCAGTCGCCTGACATCAGCTTCGAGCTTTCCATCAACCCCTACCGGGGCTGTGAGCATGTTATCTAGTGATGGAGCGTGTGTGTCTTGATTGTCTGTGCCCCAGTCTTGGCAAGATGTCAGGCATCAAAGGACCACCGTCAAGATTGAAATGGCTCAAGGCCCACTACGCAAAGCACGCAAACCAAGACGTAAAGCAGGGCTTGGGGTCAGCCCGCCGCTTCCGATAGACGAGGCAAGTCTGGCTGATCGAAAGCTGGCAAGGGCTACGCTTGATCTGGATAGTGTTTCTATGTCGTTCGAGGTGAATGCTGGCGGAAAGAGTTTGAGTCGCGACTACAGCCACCATCCTCCAGAACGCAATCTCCTGATTCGGCAACTTCTTGCCGGCGCTGAACTGGCCCTGAGAGGGCGCGCCACCTCGTTTACTGTTGTTCAAGATATTTATTACGGCATCGACGAGTTCATCGAATTCGCATTTTCGCGTCGATATGCAGGTGCCGCGATTCGCTCTTTCGCAGACATCGGCGTTCAGACTGCGAGGGATCTGGAAGCCTGGTATCTCTGTGTCTACCCTGGGCGGACTGTAAATAGAAAGAGATACGGCAAGCTTCGATCTCTTATTTCAAAGCTCAAGAAGGCATTTGGGGAGTTGCCAGACGTGGGCGCGGATTTTAAATGGCCAACAGGGCCGAAGCACAATGACCGACCGGTTGAGAGCTATCGGGCCGAGCTTTTTAACAGTCTCGTCAGTGCCTCATTGGCGGATATTCGCTATGTGATGACGGAATGGAAGAGGCTGGAAAACAGCTGGGACAGTATTCCGGTAGTGGCAATCCCAGAGCAATCGATTCCCGATGTTTGCCTGGTGCTGCGACATCTTGAGGAGGGCCGCGTCGAACGTGGGAACTCCCTAGAGTTCCTTTCAATTCGAAGAACTCGGATTGCCAATAATGCTATGGTGCAGCGGGTTGCTGAGCGATTAAATTTGACCATTCAGCAGTTCGTTGACCTTTACCTGGCCTCGGGTGAGGAGCTCTCTCGTAGCGGTGTTCTCTTTCCAACCTATAGAGTCAACCTGGACAGATGTTTCTCCGGGATTGGTCAGCAAGAGTCCTGGGACATTTCCACCCGCACGACGGCCGAGTTCTATCCTGAGTGGCCTTTCGGAATGGACGTGGCTGACGCCGATTTCAGGGTGTCGCTAGAGCGATTCAATCGGACGAGAGAGGGAAACAGTCGCGCTGAGATTCAGAATTACAAAGTACTTCAGTCCATGAGATATGGTCAGATCGATCGCCCATTTGACGTTGGTGTAAATGCATTCTTTGCGCGGACGTTTTTCACCGGAGCAACGCTCTATCCATTTTATCTCTATGTTCAGTTAAATACGGGCTGGAACGAAGAGGTGGTGGGATCGCTTTCGCGGAACCTTGATGAACATATTGAGACGGACATTATTGACCCGGAATACGTGTTGATTTGGGGGTGGAAAGGGAAGGTGGGCGCACCGGCCTCACACCGCAGTAGTCGTACAGCACCATTCAGTGTCTATAACATTCTCAAGTTTGTATCGATGGTGCTTGAGCGGCAGCACGACCCTCACCAAAAGCTGTCGGATGACCTCTGGCAGTACGTGCTGTCAAAAAATCTATGGATGAAGTTTGGCCGCTGCCTAAGCCAGATCGGGAGCGGCATGTCGGCGCCACTAAGCGCGGCGTTCATCAAGCGCCATTCCATCGATCTCGGCACTACCTTTGTGAAGCAGCAACGTGTTGACGCACGGAGGCTGAGAACGACTTGCGAAACGCGGCGTCGTGAATCTGGTCTGAGCATCGACGAGGTTTGCACGTTGATGGGCCACGCTCAGATCGACACAACCGACGCCTCCTACGACTCAGACGGCGCGGCGATCGAACTGAAGAACAAGCGCATTCGTGGTTTGCAGGAGGAGTTCGTCAACGACTTTCGGGACTACAGGGCGCGGCTGATGACCTCCGCGACCCTTCAAGAGCTGCGCTCGGCCATCCAATTGGCAGTGGACGCGCGGCGAGCGAACCCCACAGCGGGGGGGGCAGTTGAGGCCGGCCTCACTGAACGCGAGGTAGTGCATCTCCTATCGCCAAAAGGTCAAACTTACATCGCCGCCTGTGTGGATCGGAATAGTCCGTCCTGGCCAAGCGCGGAGCAGTTTGTGCCGCCAGGAGCATCTTGCAGTTTCTTCAACCGTTGTTGTCTATGTGATAAGGCTGTCATCTTCGAGGAAGCGCTGCCGTTCATCGCGCGTCGTGTCATGGACCTTGAGCGACTGAAGTTGCAGCTCACCATAGGGGATTGGACGAGGAATTACGGCCAAGAGGCGCAGGCTTGGCAGGCGATCCTCGATGACTGGAACGATAGCGAGACGGTCCAACATGCACAACGGCAGTGCCTGAAATCGGAGTTTTCGCTGCCTCTCACTATGAGGGGCGCCCAATGACATTCACCGTTAAGGAAATCAAGGCTCGACTCGAGGAGCTAAAACACGCCCAGGAAGAGGCCGACGATGGGCCAGCGTCTGAGAGTGAAGTTTCGCTGGCTGACGAAATGTCCGGGAGTGCTGAGACCTTTTCCGGTACTGACATGGCGATCCATGGACTGGTATTGGCGACTATCCCAATCGACGAATGGGGCGCAATTCGAGTTAGCCCGTTGTCATTGTTTGTTGAGGATACCTGGGACTTTTCCTGTTACCCGTCGGCTGTCAAGGTGGTGCGAATCCACTTCAACTACGTCAATCATTTCGGGTTCAATCTTGTCAAGGAGTCGGTGCATTGGCTGAGGATCATGAAGTTCTTGGTATTGTACAGAATCCCCAAGTTCTCCTTCTCGGGCAGAAATCGTGCCTACGGCGATGGACTCACATCGAGCAGGAACAAGTTCTTACCGTTGATGAAGTTCTTTCAAGAGTTTGGGCTCTATCGCAGCGGTACTCATGACGGAATGCCGACGCGGATCCTCGATGACTTATCCAAGGAAACCGTTCATAAATATCTCATCCAGAGACCTTCTTTGGCGCAGCGTTGGGACTTCGCCGCTTCTTTGCAATATTGGCAAAATCTATCTCGATCAGGGATGTTGCCGCCAATCTATTGCCTCTCCGGTGAATTTGTTACGGCCGACGAGGTCTATAAATATCGAAAGGAAATGGATGACCTGGCCGTTCCGTTTGAGCCTATACCGCTCGATGATTACGCACAACTTGTTGCGTACTCGGCGTCCATGGTGAATGACTACGCTGACGACCTATTATGGCTAGCTCGAACCTATTACCCCACGCTGATCGGTAGGGAGCCCGATCGTGCTCCGTCAATCGCTGACGGCCTGTCGCTTGCCGAACCAGCCGGTGTTGCTGCTTTCAAGGCATACCAGCCCAAACTGATCAACGGTGAGCCTTGGTGGAATCTACGCGTACTGGAGAGAAGCCATCCAAAGGACCGTGGCGAGTACATCAACTATGCGCAGGTTTCGGCGTATGTTCAGAGTCTGCTGGATTCTTGCATTACTATCATCTTCGCGACAACGGGAATGCGTCGATCAGAGGTGGGTGTGCTCAAGGTGGGCTGTACGGAAACAGATCAGTCGGGGCACTGGCTCGTTTTCAAGGTTTTCAAGACTTCCGTGGCTTCTCAAGGGGACATCAAGAAGATTCCCATACCGCAAGTGACGTTTAATGCGGTCGAAGTGCTTCGCAAACTGTGTGCGCAATCGCGAGAATTCGGGCAGCATGACTATCTTCTGTCGTGCATAAATAGGGCCTTTTTTGGCAGAAATCCGAACGAAGTTTTCGCAGAGCGAGCGCTATCAAGGGTAGCTGAGGCGTGTGGTGTCTCGGGAAATATTCATTCTCATCGCTTTCGAAAATCGCTCGCGATGTATATTATTTATCAGGACTCGAGAAACATCGAGCTTATACGTCACTTGTTCTCTCACAAGAGCCTCAGGATGACGCTCCGCTACATACTCTCGTTGCCTGGCGTGAATGATGAATTGAAACGCTACCTCATAGAAAAGAACACAGAAATTCTCGCTGAGGTGATGATTGCTGCTGCATCGGGACGAATTGGAGGCCGGGGAGGCAATCGGGTGAAGGATAGTCTCGCTGACTCTAAGACATTCCAAGCACGATTGCAGGACCGGGGAAAGGAAACTCTCGAGCAGTATGTGGATTCCTTGCTTGATTCTGGCATCAAGCTTCTGCACCGTACGAATCTGGCCATTTGCATCCGCTCCCCAAGCGTTAACGACACGGTCCCTTGCGTCGGCAAGGAGGAGTCCGCAGCGGATCGTCTTCACCCAAACTTGTTTGCCTGCGAGCCCTTCAATTGCAACTTTGCAGTCTTCACCGAAGGCCAAGTTGACAATCTGACCAACGAACTTAATTTTCACGAACGGATGCTGACTCATCCGTACTGCGGAAAAGACCAATCTGACTACTCCACGCGTCGCATAGCCGAGGTTGGCCGACGTCTCGCTGAGATAAGCGGAGCCCCCAGCGCAGTCGAAAATACTACGAGATATGGCTAGGGATAAATCGTTGAAGGCGGTCTACTCCGCCATCGCGCAATTGAAGCAGGAAGGAGAGCAGTTATCAGTCGCAAGCGTCGCGAGGGCTGCAGGGGTTGGCCGGTCGACCATTTATCAGGACAATGACGACTGGCACGCCGTAATGGCGGTGATCGATGGCGGCGATATTCCTCCCGCTGTCTTGATCGATATGCCCGCGGTCTTTCGTCGCAGAGAGCCATCCAGAATCAAATCGCTCGCGGACCGTGTGGAAGCTCTGGAGAAGGAGCTTGAAGAAACTATTCGCTTTGCCGACGATACATATCAACGACTCGTTGACCAATTGCAATACTATTTCGCAATCTCGCACGAGACGCCGAGTCGGCGGGACGAAGTCCGAAAGCAACGCATTGAGTTGACAGCGACCTATGAAGAAATAGGTAGGTTAAAAGAAGAGGTGCGGCGTCTGACTGACGGGGGGGGGCGGGCGAATGTTATTGGTGCCAAGGGGCACAAACGGCACATATCGATTCCTCCGGAGATGAGCGTTGCCAAGGCAATGGATCACTTTCTTACGGAGCTTCATCGGCACATCCCCGACAGAGCCGTCGGGAAGGCCTTCACCTCCATCACGTTTGTGTGTGGACTTCCTCGGTCGGGAAAGACGAGGTGGATTGATCGGCAGACCGCACCGGGGCCGGGCACCAGCCTCTTCATCGAGGGCACCTTCCATACCGAGGAGGTCCGCAGGGTGCTGCTCGCGCAAGTGAAGCGCTTGTGCCAGGCCGAAGTGCGGTGTGCGTGGCTGCTGACCGATGCGGATGATTGCCTGAGGCGTGCCATGCCTACTGGGGTAGCGGCAGGTTCGACTGAAGAACTGATACGTGCAATCGATGCGGCTACGGAACGGGTGTCGGTGGCGGAGGAATTCGATTCTCTTGTTGGCGTGCGATGAGAAGGAACGCAAATGCTGATCGCTTATGGGCGCTCTTTCGCAATCGCGAAGCGGCTCAGGACTGGAGCGACCTGCTATCGCGGGACCGGCAGTCCATATGTCGAAAGGCGCTATTGGCGCACTGCGAATTTCCGAGAAGCACGCTGTATCAGAATCAGTCGGTGAAGCGGTTGCTTCAGGAACAGGAAGACATATTGAGGAAGCAAAACGTTCTTCAAGCGGGAGTGCCATTCTCTGGCGATCCATCGGATTCGCCAGACACGGTCACGCTCTTGTCTGAGCGGGTAAGCGGTCTATTTGTTAAGGTGGCTTGCCTGCGGGATATGGTGAGCGCTGTTGCTGACGAATTGACTAGGGTCTCGCAGGGGTAGGGCTTTGAAACTTGTGTCCGGATATGGGCTAAAGCAAATCGATGGTTGGCCAGCTGATGCCGTACCCATGGTTTTCGACGATGATTTTAAGATCATCGAGGGGCCGACGCGTTGGCTCATGCATGTTGCCAAACTAAAATCTCGCAGCGTTGAGACCCGGCGAAAATATGCTTGGATCGTGTCTCGCTACTTGCAGTGGCTGGATGATTCTGGATACGGTGCGCAGCATTGGGCGGCAATAGATATTGATATATTTGAGGGATACCTGTTTGACCTCATGCGACCTTCAGCGAGATCGTCGTTCGGGCCTCTGGAAGATACTGCCGCCGACTACGCGGCAAGAATAGTATCCTTTTACGACTGGGCCGAACGTGTCGGCTATCGTCACTTTCTGGAAGTTGATCGCGAGGAGGTGCTCATTCGCCTCAAGGATCAGTCCCTCCTTGCTAATGCGCATGACGGCATTGGACGAGAGAAACTGGCGTTCAACCTGCCCAGCGGCCGAGCAACCTTCCTTCAAAGCGAAGTTGAAAAGTTTGTCGTCCAGTCCGAGTACGAGATTGCACTTCGCCTGTTGGATGATGAGGTGTTTAAGGTAATGGCAGCTGTGATTCGGATCACGGCGATGCGGCCTAAGGAGTTGCTTCAGCTTCCGTATCGTGGAGCTGCGGAGAACGGCGGGTTTGTTCCCTACGACTTGGACGAAATTCCCGAAGGCTTGGACTCCCAGGAGATTGGCTTCTATTGCCGTTCAAAGGGCAAGAATAGGATGATCAGATTTCCAGGTCAGCTATGGCGGGTGATTTGCCAGCAATATATCCCGTTGCGCCGAGAGAGGGCTCAGTTGTTTAGGAGGCGAAATGGAGTCTCCCCCAGGAATTCCATACTGTTCTTGACGAGAGATGGATATGAGGTGGACTACAGTATCTTGCACTATCACTTTTCTAAGGTGATTCAAGTGTCAAAAGATAATGAGGCCTCAGGACGCGGGCCTGTGTACAAGAAGCGGGCCTTCAATCCCAGGATGCTGCGGCACACCTGCGCGACGTACTTCGTCTACGAGGCGCTGAAGCAGAACAACATGTTGGGGAGGTCGTTCGTCTACGACGCGGCCGTGGACGAGGACCTTCGTCAACTGCTGGGTCACAACGACGTACGTACCAGCTACGAGTACTACGTCCATCTCGCTAACCGCTTCTTCAAGGAGGATCTCCTTGCCGATCTGCATAGGAGCCGGGTCGATGCTGGCTTGTCGGCGCTGCTGGACGCCGTAGGGTACGCAGACTACTAGGTCGGCCAGTCCGGGGTTGCTCATGCCTTGCTCAGACCTGTTGGCGAGCGGCCAAGTATGGAGGGGGGGCGGCAGCGAAGCTAATGGTCGGGGTTAGGTTTCTACCGGGAGTAGATCTGTTCCTGCAGCCTGTCGGCTAGAACCTCCACAAGGCCTCAACGGGACAACTTGCTCGGACGAGTGATGTTCCCCTGGATGACGAGCGTTATGACCGCCACGTTGGCTGGCGGTGCTGACATCAGAACTTCTATGCCGTCGGCCGCCGACCAGGGCGCAGAATTTTTGGCGCTGGTATCCAGAATGCACAATAGAGTTACGCGCTTGCCTTTGGCCACCGCGTAGCTGGCAGCTTGCTCGACAAACTTGCGGCAGTCTTCCATCTGTTTGATCCGCGTGTCCGTCTCCTTGAGCTCGATCGTGATTCCGCGAAGGCTCAAGTCTGTGAAGCCCCCTGCGGCCGCGGCATGCTCTTCCAGATCCGACCCGATACGGGGTGACCGGCGAAGGTCTCTTCGAACGTAGGCTTGGAATTCCTTCTCGCCCCACGCGCCATCGAACACAGCGTCTTGAACTGCTCTCCCAGCAAGATTGCCCAGACTGGTCAGTAGCTCAAGGACGTCCGAGAGCTCCTGGGCATTCGCCCTGCCTTCCCGTCGCAGCAGATTGCGGATCAACAGGATCTTCTCGTCGACAGGCTGATAGCCGGTGATCGAGTTGGTCCGTATGTCGATACCCTCCACCAAAAGCGTGCGGTGGCCGACGACAGCAACGGGCTGCTCTGCGCTGGCGGGTTGGAATGCCGCCGTGTACTTGAACTCGAAAGGCCTCGACTTCAATCCTTGTGCTTCCTCTTGCGCTTGCTTTCGTGGCGTCTTTGCCGCCGTTCTTCCCTGCGTAAGCGCTTGCTCTGCCAGTCCCGGTAGGTCAGATAGATGAATCCGGCCAAGGCGACAACACCAATTACCGCTACGGCGGCCAGCCAAAACGAGACGAACTCGCCGTGGCTGGCTTGCATGTGCTCGAAGTTGGCTGCCATTGCCGCGTATCCGCTGTAACCGACTTCAGGACCGGACGGCTTTACTTCAACGCAAAGCGCACGTTGACCGGCTTCTTGCCGGCCAGCGTGATCGTGGCCACGGCCTTGGTGCCGGCGCCTACCTTGAAGCTACCCTTGGCCTCCAGTTTGTCGCCTGCCGGTGCCAGCTGGACTTCGCTTTTCTCGCTGCCGTTGAGCAGGGTCAGCTTGGCGGTCCCGCCCTGAACAGTTGCAGTCTTGCCATGGTCACGGACATACAGGCTGATCTGATCGGCCTTGGCTACCAGCTCGAAATCCATGTCACTCGCCTCGACCACCACACCGCCGTGCAGCGGCTTGTGCTCATGGCCGTGGTCATGTTTGTCCGCGGCAAAGGCGCTCGTACCAATTGCAAGGATGGCGCTGGCGAGCAGCAGTTGGGTCTTCTTCATCGTCTGTCCTCTCAGGGGTGGGTTGATGCAAATGTGGTTAGAAGGCTTCCGCATTGCGGTCGTCCATCAGACGCTCGGCGTCGCGACGGCCGAACAGCCAGAACATGGCCGGGGTCAGGAAGGTGTCCAGCAGGGTGGAGCTGATCAAGCCGGAGAAGATCACCACCGCCACCGGATGCAGGATCTCGGTGCCGGGTCGTTCGGCCTCGAACAGCAGCGGCGCCAGTGCGAACGCCGTTACCAGGGCTGTCATCAGCACAGGGCTCAGCCGCTCGATGGAACCGCGCACAATCATCTTGTGGTCGAAGCTCTCGCCCTCGAAGCGCATCAGGTTGATGTAGTGGCTGACCTTCAGGATGCCGTTGCGCACCGAGATGCCGGCCAGGGTGATGAAGCCCACCAGTGCGGCCACCGACAGCGGCTGGCCCGACAGGCCCAAGCCCAGCACCGCACCGACCAGGGCCAGCGGAATGTTGGCCATGATCAGCAGCGCCAGACGCGTGCTCTTGTAGCGGCTGAACAGCACCACGAACATCAGCACCGCCGAGACGATGGACAGCAGGCCCACCAAGCGCGAGGCCTCCTCCTGTGCCTGGAACTGGCCGCCCAGGGTGACGAAGTAGCCCTCCGGCAGCTTGGTTTCGGCCACGACAGCGCGGATGTCGGTCACGATGTCCGACAACGGCCGCCCTTGCGCATTGGCTGACAGCACGATACGGCGCTTGCCGTCGTCGCGGCTGACCTGGTTGGGGCCATCGCCTTCCTCGATCGTGGCCAGCTTGGACAGCGGCACCCTGCCACTGGGCGTCTCGATCAGGATCTGAGCCAGTCCATCGACCGAGCGCGAACCTTCCGGCAGTCGCACGACCAGGGCAAAGCGCCGACTGCCCTCGACGATCTGCGTCACCTTCTCGCCCTCGACCAGGGCCTGCAGGGTCGACAGGATCTGCGGGGCCGGCACGCCGTAGCGCGCGGCCGCGGCGTAGTCGACCCGCACCTTGATCTGCGGCGCCAGCACCTGCTTCTCGATCTCCAGATCGGCCACGCCAGGGATGGCAGCGAGCCGGGCACGCAGCACGTCGGCCTGGCCACGCAGGGTGTCCAAGTCTTCGCCGAAGATCTTGATCGCGATTTGCGAGCGCACGCCGGAGAGCATGTGGTCGATGCGGTGCGAGATCGGCTGGCCGATGCCAATGGCGGCCGGCAGGTTGACAAGCCGCGATCGGATGTCGGCATTGATCTCGTCCATCGAGCGCGTGATCTCGCTGCTGGGCTTCAGACCAACGTCCAGTTCGCTGACGTGCACCCCTTCGGCATGCTCGTCCAACTCGGCTCGGCCGCTGCGCCGGCCCACGTGGGTGACTTCGGGTACCTGCTTGATCAGCACCTCGGCCTGGCGGGCCAAGGCCGAACTCTCGGCCAGCGTCACGCCGGGGTTCAGGCGCAGGCCCACCAACAGGGTGCCCTCGTTGAACGGCGGCAGGAAGGTGGTCGGGAAGAACGGCACGGCCGCGGCCGCGGCCAGCACCGCCACGCTGCCGGCCACGATGGCCGCCTTGGGGCGGTTCAGCGTGGCTTGCAGCCCGCCGCGATACCGTGCCTTCAGCCAGGCCAGCACCTTGGTGTCGCCATGATCCAGCGACTTCATGCGTGGCAGCAGGTAAAGGCTCAGCACCGGCGTCACGGTCACCGATACGATCAGGCTGGCCAGGGTGGAGACGATGAAGGCGATGCCCAGCGGCACAAACAGACGCCCCTCCATGCCCGGCAGCGCGAACAGCGGCACGAACACCAGCACGATGATCACTGTGGCATAGAGGATCGCAGACCGCACCTCCATGGTCGCCATCGCCACCACTTCCAACGGGTTCAGGCGGTGCTCATGGTGCTTGTTCCGGTCCTCCTTGAGCCGGCGCATCACGTTTTCGATGCCCACAACGGCATCGTCCACGAGACCACCGATGGCGATCGCCAGACCGCCCAAGGTCATGGTGTTGATCGACAGTCCGAAATACTTGAACACCAGGGCAGTGATGAAGATGGAAACGGGAATCGCCACCAGGGCGATGATCGTCGTGCGCAGGTTGCCCAGGAACAGCAGCAGGATCACGGCCACGAAGGCCGAGGCACCGATCAGCTTGCCCTGCAGGGTCGTGATCGAGGACTCGATGAAGCTCGCCTGACGGAAGGTCACTTGGGGGGCATCCATGCCAGCCGGCAGCGAGCGCTTCATCTCGTCAAGCGCGCTCTCGATGGCGCGCGTCAACGCGATGGTGTCTGCGGTGGGCTGCTTCTGGATACCCAGGATCACCGCTGGCTTTCCTTCGAAGCCGGCATCGCCGCGCTTGATGGCCGGAGCAAAGGTCACCTCGGCGAGTTGGCGCAGCAGGATGGGCTGCCCGTTGCGAGCACTCAGAGCCAGGTTCTTCAGATCGTCGAGGTTGGAGGTGCGGCCGAGATTGCGGATCAGGTACTCGCGGCCATTGAGTTCCAGGAAACCACCGGAGGTGTTGGATGAAAAGCCCTTCAGCGCGGCTTCCAGCTGCTCATGCGTGATACCCAGCTCCGCCATGCGTGCGGTATTGGGCTGCACCTGGAACTGCCGCACTTCACCACCGATCGGGATCACCTGGGCCACGCCGGGAACCGCCATCAGACGCGGCCGTAGCACCCAGTCGGCATACTCGCGAACCGCCATTGACGAGATCTTTGCCGTGTCGATGGGGATCGCGATCTGCATGATCTCGCCCATGATGGAGCTGATCGGTCCCATGCGCGGTACCACGCCCTCGGGCATGCCTTCTTCCATCGAGGCAAGCCGCTCGGACACCATTTGCCGGGCTCGGAAGATCTCGGTGCTCCAGTCGAAGGTGACGTAGAGGAACGACAGACCGGCACTGGAAGTCGAGCGCACCGACTCCACCCCCGGCAGACCATTCATCGTGGTCTCCAGAGGGAAGGTGATCAATTGCTCGACCTCTTCGGCGGCCATGCCGCCGGCCTCCGTCATGATGGTGACGGTCGGCTTGTTGAGGTCGGGGAACACGTCCACCGGCGTGCGTGACAGGGTGAACGCGCCGTAGGCCACCAGCACGAGGCTGGCGATGATGATGAGCAGCCGGTTGGCCAGGCTGCTGTCGAGAAGCCACTTAAACATTGCCGCGGCTCCTTAGCGGATCTGGTTGAGCAAACCAGCACCTTCGCTCACCACCCGATCGCCGGTCTTGAGCCCGGCGGTGACAGCGACCGCCGCACCGTCCAGCGGAGCCACCATCACCCCCCGCGGCTCGAAGCGCTCTGCAGCGGTCTTGACCCAGACGATCTGTTGGTTTGCGGGGTTCTTCATTAGCGCGGCAGCAGGCACGGCCACGCCCTTGACCTGGCTGCGGGTCTGCACGATCACCCGGACCGGCTGGCCTACCGCCAATTGGCTCAGGCCTTCGCCCTGGGCCTTGAAGCTGATCGGCAGCACTTGATCCCGCAGGCTGCGCGCGGCACCGACAAAGGTCAGCGCGACTTTGCCGCTGCCGACCGGGACATAGGCACCCGCCACATCGCCGGCCACGGCGGCGTCATAGGCCAGCGCCTCGACGCGTAGCTTGGTGGGATCCACGACTTCGAAAACCAGTTCCCGGGCATCGATCACCTGACCTGCCACCGCATGGGCGGAGGCAATCACGCCGGTGGCCGGCGCCACCAGCGCTTCGCGGCCCGACAACCCTCCACCGACCGCCTGCACACGCTCGCCCAGGCTGGCAACCTCGCTCTCAAGCGCCTCGATGTCCTTGCGCGGCACCGTGTCGGCCAGATCGCGCAGGCGCGCCAGGCGCTTCTCGGCGAGCGTGCGCGCGGCGCGCAACTCGGCCAGTTGGGCCACTTGGTTGGCGCGCTCCAGGCTGCCCGCCGAGGGCTGAACATAGGCGAGGACTTCACCCTTGCGCACCGCTTGCCCCACTGTCGGCAGGCCGCGGGGACCGGGTTCCAGCCGGCCTGCGGCCATCGCCTGCACCTTGCCGCCTGCGTTCGGGTCCATCAGGACTTGGCCATTCAGTTCAATGCCACGAGGTAGCGATTGCTCGGCCCCGACGAGGGTACGCACGCTCATCTGGCGCTGCGCCGGCTTGGGCAGGAACACGCTGCCATCGGGCAGGCGCTGGGGACCATTCGAGTTCGTGGCAGCAGGAGCATCGCCATGATCATGGCCGTCGCCGGCAAATGCCGCCGTCGTGCCGAGGGACAGGGCTGCGGCCAAAGCGCAGGCCGTGAGGCTGTGGTTCAGATTCAGGTATTTCATGCTGCAGCTCCGCTACGCAGTGCACGGCCGCCCGAGAGGCGGCGCGCGATCAGGCCCAATGCGACCAGCGCGGCCACACCGCCGGCGCCCCAAAGCGCCCACTCCTTCCAGCCGTGCACATGGGCTTCGTCGGCGTGAGCCTCTTCGTGGATGTCCAACTCTCCGGCCAGCAGGTCGGTCTCGCTGGCGGTGGACACGGTGGCCGTAACGGGTATGACGCCCGGCTTGGGGGCTTCGTCGAGCACGACTTCGAACTCGCCCTCGCCATGGGCCTTGGGGCTGAGCTTGCGTCCGCCCAGTTCCAGCTCCAGCTTGGCGTCCTTGACTGGCGCATTGCTGGCCGCATGGTCGAGGTACAGCGTCAACTGCTTGCCATTGAGCACGCCGACCAGCTCGAACAGCTCGGAGTCGGCGGAGAAACGGGGCAGCGCGGGCCCTGCAGCGGCCGCCGGAGCCTCTCCGTGGTCGTGGCCTTCACCGGCCTGTGCGGGCATGATGGCCATCCAGAGGGCGCCTAGCAGCAGGCCGGCGGCTAGTGGGCGGGTAATGGAGGGCATCGCGTAACGGGGAGCGAGGGTCATGTCTTGCTTCCTGGAGGATTGGGGGCGGTTCATTGCGGCAACAGGCCCAAGGCCTGGTTGAAGGCAGAGATGGCCTGATTCACGTTCAGTCGGGCCAGCGTGGCCTGGCGCTCGGCCTCGAAGGCCTCCAGCTCGACCCGCAGGCGGCTGGGAAGATCGGTTTCGCCGGCACGGAAGGACTTCTCGACAAAGCCCCGCGTGTCGCGGGCCAGCACGGAACGCCGGGTGGCGGCTTCGGCTGCAGCTTGAGATGCCAGTAGGCGCGCCCGCGCCCCGGCCAGTTCACCGGACAGGCGCTGACGCTCCAGGGTCAGTTGGGCCTGGGCTTCAATGAGTTCAGCGCCGGCCGTGGCCCGCTTGGCCTGGTTCGCGCCACTGGAACCAAACGGAAAGCGCAGTCCCAACGTGACCGTCTGGCCATAACGATCACCGAAGGCGCCGCGGTCCCGGGTCGTGGCCAGCGTCAGTTCGGGGTTCGCGCGCTGCTGAACCCCGGCCAGATCACGGGCCCGCTCGGCCATCAGCACCCGATCGCTCAGTTCGCGCAGTGCGGGATGGGTCGAAACGGGTTCGGTTTCGTCGGTCGGCATTGCGGGGACGGCTTCCGGTGCATCAAGCAATGCGGGAGCCGGTACCTCGGCAGTCAAAGCGCGCAGCGCCTGCTCGGCCTGGGTCTGTGACGCCTGGCTGGCCGCCAGTTCAGCCTGGGCCGCTGCCAGGGCGCCATCGGCCTGGTGCTGATCGGCCTTGGCCAGTTCGCCAGCTGTCACACGCCTAGCAACATCGCGCGCCAGCTGAGCAGCGCTGTCCTGGCGCGCACGAGCCAGGCCAACTTCGACACGGGCCCGGTGCAGACTCCACCATGCATCCCTAAGGGTGCCCGCCAGCCGCCATTGCGCAGCCGTGGTCCGGCTGTCTACCGCACCAGCCTCTGCCTCTGCCAGCGCGAGACTGCGGCTGCGCTCGCCGGGTAGCCACAGCGGCACGGCCACGCCGAACTCCAGTTCACGACTTCCTTCGTTGCGGTTCAGTCGATCCGTCTTGGCCGACACCTCCAACGACGGTGGTTCGACCGTCCAGCTTTGTGCTGCAACCTTGCGCCCTTGCGCAGCCTGCCGGTGCAGATCGGCGCTGGCCGCCTCGGGTTGGCGCAGCCATGCCGCCTCGAAGGCCTGCCTGAGCGTTGTGACGGCCGGTGCCTGGGCCGTGACGCCGGTGCTTGCCATGCTTAGCGCAAGCAGGAGCGCGCACAGCGGGGCAATGGGTGCGCGTGAGCGCGCGTCCACGGAAAAGGCCCGAGAAAGGGTCCTAAAAGAGAAATACATGGTGTCCTCGTCGACAACAGCCTGTGAGCCGCTGCGGTATCAGCCGGGGTGCTGGCGAGGAAGGGGCGCGTCAGGCGTTCCCTTGGTGCGCGGCCGCTGTCATCTGGACAGCCGGAACCGAGCCTCGCCGCTTGTCAGGCGAGGTGGACGTGAGGCGGACGAATCAGGCGCTCGGGGACGCCGGTGGTGACGGAGCGCTGGTAGGGCGTCAACGCCAGGGGCGGCAAGGGCTCGCCCACCACCGTGGCGGCCCGCATCATCAGGCCGGGCACCGCAGCGTGGCAGGTCGCGCAGTCGGCATGGACGCCGCTGTCACCTGGCTGCTGAGTGTCGTCAAGAGCATCGACAGAGGCGATTGAGCCGGACTGATGATCGTGCCGGTGCTCGTGGTGGCCAAAGTGATTGGCGTGGATGCTCGACTCGTGTCGGCAGATGCTGGCGGCAGCCGCCCACGTCCACTGGACGGGCAGAAGCAGCAGCAAAAAGACCAGCACGACACGTTGCATGGAGCGGGAGTGTAGCGAAGCGCCGCTGGAGGCGGCAAATTCTTGAAATGACCTGGCCCGTTGGGCCAAGTGCGTCACGGACTCTAGCCGAGCGGAGTGGACGAAGGCCCAACACCAAGATGACAAACACGTAATGTTCGCCGCTCCGGCCTGGCCGCAGAATCCAAGCTATGAAACTGCTGGTGATCGAAGACGAACTCAAGCTCGCCGAGTATTTGCGCAAGGGCTTGAGCGAGGAAGGCTATGTGGTCGACGTGGCCCATACCGGCATTGACGGTCTGCATATGGCGACCGAGATCGATTACGACCTGCTGATCCTCGACGGCATGTTGCCCGGCATCGATGGTTTGGCCGTGTTGGCGGCCTTGCGCCAGAGCAAGCAGACGCCGGTCCTGATGCTGACCGCCCGCGGTCAGGTCGAGGACCGGGTGCGGGGCCTGCAGGGAGGCGCCGACGACTATCTGGTCAAGCCCTTTGCATTCTCGGAGCTCGTGGCGCGCATCCAGGTCTTGCTGCGTCGTGCGGGCGGAGCCCGCGGCAATGGCGAGCCGACCTTGCTGCGGATGGGCGATCTGGAGGTCGATCTGCTCCGCCGCAAAGCCTCACGCGCCGGACAGCGGTTGGAGCTGACAGCCAAGGAGTTCAACCTTCTGAGCCTGCTGCTGCGGCGCCAGGGCGAGGTGCTGTCGCGCACCGAACTGGCCGAGCAGGTCTGGGACATGAACTTCGACAGCGAGACCAATGTCGTCGAGGTCGCGGTGCGGCGCTTGCGCGGCAAGCTGGACCAGCCCTTCGAGCGGCCGCTGCTGCACACGGTACGTGGTATGGGCTATGTCCTGGAGGCAAGGGAGCCATGAGTAGGCCCGCAGTTGCGGCCAGCCTGCGCGGTCGCCTCTCGCGCTGGTTGGCACTGCAGACCATGCTGGGCCTAGGGCTCGTATGTGCAGCGGTTTATGTAGTGATTGCTGCCACCCTCTCGGAGCGGCAGGATGAGACCCTGACGCAGAAGCAGGTTGCGGTGGAACATTTGCTCACCGAAGGCCGAGGCGCGCATGACATGGCCGGTGTGCGTCACCTGCTGAAGGACTTCCTCGCTGGCCACGACGAGCTCTCGCTGCGTCTGGTCAATGGTGACGGGCAGGTCATCTTCGAGACATCCAAGCGTCAGCCGCCTGTCGCTGAGAGTAAGCGCTGGTTCTTTGACATCCGTCTGCCGCCGAGCGCAGGCGGCTCGGCCCATGCGGTGCTGGTGTTGGACAAACGGACCGACGAAGCCTTGCTGGAACGTCTGGCCTGGACCTTGGCGCTGGCCGCGCTGACGGGATCGCTGGCCGTCTCCTTCGGGGGCTTCTTGCTGGTCCGCCTCGGCCTGGCGCCCCTGCACAAACTGGTGGAGCAGACCCGGCAGGTGACGGCGACAGACCTGCTGCGACGACTCGACGGAACCGGCCAAGCCGAAGAGCTACAACCCCTGATCCACCAGTTCAATGAACTGCTGGACCGTCTCAGCGTCGCCTACAAGCAGATGGAGGCGTTCAATGCCGATGTGGCTCATGAGCTGAACACGCCGCTGGCTACTCTGATCAGCAGTTGCGAACTGGCCTTGCGCAAGCCACGCAGCGCCGAGGAACTGCGTGAGGCCCTGGAATCCAACCTAGAAGACCTGCACCGCCTTGCCAGCATCGTCGGCGACATGCTCTTCCTGTCCAATGCTGATCGCGGCGTTCCCGCCCGACGCGCCTGGACCCCCAGCTTGGGCGCGCTGGCCGCGGAGGTGGTTGAGTTCCATGAAGCTGCTTTGCTCGACGCAGGCCTCAAGGCCGAAGTGCTGGGCGATGCCGCTGCCGAAATAGATGCCCGGCTGCTACGGCAGGCACTGTCCAACCTGCTCGGAAATGCCACCCGCTACGCGGCGACAGGCTCGGCCGTGCTGGTGCACATCGACCGCCAGGTCAATGGAGAGGTGCACATCGCCGTACACAACGAGGGGCAGACCATCGACCCGGCGCATCTGCCCCGGCTCTTTGACCGGTTCTACCGGGCTGACACCGCGCGCACCCATGCAGATCGCAACCACGGTCTGGGCCTGGCGATCGTCGCTGCCATCGCCCGCATGCATGGCGGCCAGGTCTTCGCGGCATCAGCGGATGGTCTCACTCGAATCGGACTGGCCCTACCCGGCGGAGGCGGCAGCAGCATCGTGGCCTGAGGTCGGTGGAGCACCAACTCTGCCGCGGATGCGGGCAACATTGCCGTTCATCTGCTGGCGGATGACGTTCTGAAACAGCCAGCGCTTGAGGCCGTTCAGATTGACGCCATGGCGAGCGTAGAACTCGTCTGGGTTGTCGAACAGGCCGAAGTCTTGATTGATGCCGTCTTTCTGGATGAAGGTATCACCGCCGTTCCAATCGACCTGCGGGCACTGCAGATCCGGCGTCGCCGCCCCATAGCCGCAGAAGGCGCCCCGATGCGACGCGAAACGCTGCTGCAGCGCCGCCAGGTAAGTCTTGTCCAGAATGAAACCTTCCAGCCTCGCCCAGCGTGCACCGGTCCAGACCTCGACCCAGCTGTGGATGATGTTGCGCGGCGCCAGCCAGTAAGCCAGCCCCGTGATCGCGCCGCGCTGCAGTTGCTTGTCGATGGTGAAGCCATGAAATCGGCAGGGAATGTCCAGTGCTCGCAGCAAGGCCATGAACAGCGTGCTCTTGGTATTGCATTGACCGTAGCCATCGGCAAGCACCTCGGAGGCCTTCAGATCGTCGTTCTTGTTGTAGCCGAACGCGACCTCGTCACGGACATAGGCGTAGGCAGCGGCAATGCGTTCATGCTCAGAAAGTTGCTGCCATCCTCGTGCCTGCACCAGAGCGGCAATGCTCGGGTGGCCAAAGTCGAGCAAGGTGGTAGCGATCAGCGCGTTTGTCCGCTCGGCCCCAAAAGGCGCCATCGCCGGAAGCTCTGCGATGTCGATCATGAGCGTTCCTTGCTGCGCAGCAGGCGAAGCCCGTTGAACACCACCAGCAGGCTGGCGCCCATGTCCGCAAACACCGCCATCCACATGCTGGCATTGCCGAACACGGCCGCCACGAGGAAGACTGCCTTGATACCCAGGGCCAGGCTGATGTTCTGCCAGAGAACGGCATGGGTGCGGCGCGACAGGCGGATGGTCTCGGGCAGGCGCTGCAGGTCGTCGTTCATCACCACCACGTCCGCCGCCTCCATGGCGGTGTGGGTGCCGGCACCACCCATGGCAAAGCCGATGTCGGCCTTGGCCAGCGCCGGCGCGTCGTTGATGCCATCGCCGGTCATCGCACTAGGCCCGTAGCGGGTCTGCATCTCGGTGATGGCATTGAGCTTGTCCTGCGGCAGCAAATTGCCGCGCACCTGCTCGATGCCGGCTTCGTGGCCGATGGCCTCAGCCGTGGCCTGATTGTCGCCAGTCAGCATCACAGGCGTGACGCCCAATGCTCGCAGTTCGGCCACAGCCGCACGCGACGAGGGCTTGATCGTGTCGGCCACGGCAAACAGGGCCAGCACGCCGGCATCGTCGGCAAGCAGGGTCACCGTGCGGCCGGACTGCTCGTGCTGCTTCAGCAGCGCCTCGATGGCCGGCGAGCACTGGCCCCGCTCCTCGATCCAGCGGTGATTGCCCAAGACATAGGGCATCGAATCCAGTCGGGCCTGCACGCCACGGCCGACCACGGCCTCGAAATCAGCCACATCGCTGGCCCCGGCTTCCGCAGCCAGGCCGGCAGCAATGGCTTTTGATACTGGATGATCGGAACGACCGGCAATGCTCAGCGCCACTCGCGCCACCATGGCCCGACCAGCACCCTCCCGCAGGATCTGGGTATCGACGAGCTTGGGCTTGCCCTCGGTGATGGTGCCGGTCTTGTCGAGAGCTACCGCCTTGAGCGATCGGGCCTGCTCCAGATAGACGCCCCCCTTGACCAGGATGCCACGCCGGGCCGCGGCGGCCAGGCCGCTGACCACGGTCACCGGGGTCGAGATCACCAGGGCGCAGGGGCAGGCAATGACCAGCAGCACCAGGGCCTTGTAGACCGACTCCATCCAGGTCCAGCCCATCAGCCAGGGCGTCAGCAGGGCCACGGCCAAGGCCAGAACGAACACGCCCGGCGTGTAGATCGCGGCGAAGCGGTCGACGAAGCGCTGGGTGGGTGCGCGGGTGGCCTGTGCCTCCTCGACCGCATGGATGATGCGTGCGAGGGTGCTGTCCGCGGCCAGCGCGCTCACACGGAACTCCAGGGCCGCGTTCTGGTTGATCGTGCCGGCGAAAACCTCGTCGCCCACGGTCTTGTCGACGGGAGCGCTTTCGCCGGTGACCGGCGCCTGGTCGATGGCGCTGGCGCCGGCCGTCACCACGCCGTCCAGCGGCACCCGCTCGCCGGGGCGCAGGCGCACGATGGCGCCGATGGCGACTGCCGCGGTAGGCATGCGCTGCCACTGGCCGCCCGCCTGTTGTACTTCGGCATCTTGCGGGGCCAGATCCAGCAGGCTCTTGATGGCATTGCGGGCGCGGTCCACGGCCCGGGCCTCGATCGCCTCAGCGATCGCATACAGGGCCATCACCATGGCCGCCTCAGGCCATTGCCCAATCACGAATGCGCCGGTCACCGCCACGGTCATCAACGCATTGATGTTCAGGCGGCCGGCCTTGAGCGCCGACAGCCCCTTTTGATAGGTGCCGAATCCGGCCAGGAAGATGGCCAGGGCGGCCAGCAGCATCTGCACGCCCTTGAGCACCGCCGTTTCCGGTGCGAAGAAGGCCACGGCCTCGGCCGCCACGGCGACGATCAAGGCACCGATGAGGCGAGGTATGCCTGATTCGACGTGCGCATGCTCATGTCCGTCGCGTTCCCCATGCTCTCCCGGCGTGGCCATCGTGGATTCGCCCAGGGGCTGGGGCTTGTAGCCGATGCGCTCGATGGCTGCTATCGCGACCGCCAACTCGGCCGGCTCGGCCGCCAAAGACACTGTTCGCTGACCCAGATCGAAGCGCAACTGCTTCACACCCGCGATGGGTTCCAGGGCGCGACGGATCTCCGACTCTTCCGACGCGCAGTCCATATTGGCAATGCGGTAGCGATGCAAGCCGGCTGGCTCAATGGGAGTTGGTGCGGAGGTGAGGGGAACCGCGCCGCAGGTTGAGTTGCAGCAAGACGCTGCGGGAGCGTCGGCGGGGGCTGGAGAGATGTTCAGAGTCTTGTCCATGGCCGAATTTGAAACTCTGTAGTCGGTGTAGAGTCAAGAGCAATGGCACAAATTCGAGTCCGATCATGAAAATCGGGGAACTGGCCGTGGCGACGGCCACGCAGATTGAGACGATCCGTTTCTACGAGCGCGAAGGACTGATTCCTTCGCCCGGACGCAGCGCGGGCAACTACCGTCTGTACGACGACAGCCATGTAAGGCGGTTGATTTTCATCCGGCGCTGCCGGGGTCTGGACATGGCGCTGGACGAGATCCGGACGCTGTTGCACTTCATTGATCAGCCTGGCGCTGACTGCGGCGAGGTCAACCAAGTGCTGGATGATCATATCGGCCACGTGGCGAAGCGCATCCGGGAACTGCGCGAACTGGAGACCGAGCTGCAAGACCTGCGCTCACGCTGCCAGTCCACCAGCCCGGGGCAGGCCTGCGCTATCCTGCGAGAACTGAATCATCCCCAGGTAGGCGCACTGACGCCACGGCCGACCTCGGACATCCATACCCATGTGGGGGCCGTTCATCGGCGCAAGGCCGGCGGCCAGTGAGTAGCCTGGCTCCGGCCTCGCATCGGGCTCAGTTGCGCTCAGTTTCGTTGCGAGCGACGTATACCTTCAGCGGCTTGCTGCTGAATCCTGCCGGGGCAATGGTCTGCAGATCCACCACGCGGTGACCGACCACGTCGAACTTCCAGCTGAAGCTCTTGTCGCCATTGCGGAAGGTCACCGTCTCGCCACAGTCGACGTTGAGCGTGTTGGCTGAGCCGGCATCGACGACCTTGGTGGCCTGCGATGCAGCGGCCGTCGCGCCATAGATGGACTTGCCGTTGGCCAGGGTAGTGGTGCCCATCGCAGCACTCGCCGCAGTAGCCGACATGGCCAAGCCGAAAGCGAGGGCGATGTGGGTGAAGGAACGGTTCATGGTTGACTCCTGACTGCTTGAGATGATCGGCATGTCGAAGTGACATGCTCCAGCGATTCATCTTGGGCATGACTCTAGAAGCGTTGAGGTTCAGTCGCATGGCGGACCTTCGCTTTGACAATGCGCCAGATGCTACTGTATAAATAAACAGTATGCTAGTCGATGTCATCAGACTGAGGGTCAAAGGCGTCCGCCGTCCCGACGCGGAGCTGCGGGCGCTGCGCCCTCTGCGCGGCATGCTGTGGATCACTGACTTCCGCCCCGCCGTGGACAGTACGACGACACCCCTGATGGCGGCTCTGCTGCGCGACGGTGCGTCAGTGCTGCCGCCGCTGGACTGGGCGGTCGTGAAGCTCATCCGCAATGGTCAGATGATCGTGGCAGGCTACGAGGATGAGAGCCTGAGTGCAAAGCGGTCGCAACCGTATCGCCAGTCCTGGTGGTGCAAGGTCGTTACAGCAGGGACTGCTGAGCCGGCCGCATTTGAGCCATCACCAGATCTGTCCGATGCGCATCCGAGAGATCAAAGAGGTCGGTGGACGGTGGCTTGATGAGAGCGCGGGCATCGCTCTCGCTGCCATGCAGCCAGGTCTCCCAGTTCGTCGGATCCACATGCACGACGGACCGCTTGTCCTGTGCATCGGGCGGCAGATTGGGGTCGGGCTTGTGCAGACGGGACAACAGCGGGTGTCCGTCGCAGTTGCAGGTCAGCAGCGTGTAGTTCGAGACCACCTCGCCGGTGCCAGGATCCACCCACTCGGACCAGAGCCCAGCCAGGGCCCAGGGCAGCCCGTCGGCACGCCGGAGCTGCCACCATATGTTCCGGCCGGTCTCCCAGTTGGGCTCCTGGTACCAGGCCGCTGGGATCAGGCAACGCTGCCCGTTGCGCCATGCCCCCTTGTAGGTGATGCGCTCGGCCACACCCTCGATGCGGGCGTTGTTGGTCAGTACGGCCCGGGAGGCCGGTCGGCGTGTCTTGCTGCCCGGCGCGATCATGCCCCATTGGCCGATCACGCAACTCAGTCCACCGGCACCGTCAGGGCGCAGGAAACCGCCACGGCCAAAGGGACCGACCGGCGCCTCTGCATAGTCGGGAGGCGGCAACGCCCGGAAGTAGCGGATGACCTCTTCCTTGGGGCTCATGTGGTAGAGATTGCACATCAAGGCTGACTGTAGCGAGGCTTCCCCCAAAGTGGGGCACTCCTCAGATGGATGGCAAACCGAAGCCGGCTCGCCGATGCTTCCGCCATCACCAGCAGGAGCCGCCATGTACACGCAGACCCCGTTCGTCCCTACCTTTGACAGCCGCACCGTACTGGCGCAATTCCGCCGGGCGACCCAGCGCTTGTTTCATCGGCGCATTGAAGCGTTGCCGGCGCTGGGTGTGGAGAGTGCCATGCCGGGTCTAGAAATCAGTGACTCAACCTTCGCGGCGTGGGAGGCCGAAGTGCAGCGACGGCTAATGCGGTCGAAGCGGCTCGACGAGCGCGTCCAGCCGCCGATCAGCGCTAGCTGAACACACCGACGGCCAGCTCAGCCCAGACCAGGGCCACAACGGCGGCTATCAGCGCCCCGAAGAGACGGCGCTGCCATGTCAGGCGTACCCGCTGCAGTCCCAGAACATAGAGCATGCCGGCACCGAACAGCAATGCGCCCGCTGCCACGAAATCCTCGGCACCCCAGAGCACCTCGCTTGTGAACTGCATCGCCACCACGGGCAGCAGCAGCACCAGGCCGGTGGCGATCGCGACTTTGGCGGAAGAGCGGCTCAGGGATTGGTTCATCTCAGCCCTCGAGGGTGGGGTTCGTGATTGAGGATAAGGATACTTGGGCCTGGCGGATTTGCCCATGGCTAGCGGTCGAGCGCGGGCACTGAACCGGCACGGGCAGGCGATCCGGCGGGCGGCATGTGCGGCTCATAGGCGGATCTCGGGCGGATCTCGGGCAGCTCATGCGCCCTCAGGGCTAAGGTCACAGCAGTTTGGAAGTGCTTGCTCAATGGTCGGGCATTTGGTTCCATACCCATGCGCTGACGTCAGTGGCTTCAGGAAGACCCAATCGCGCGGCGCCTGCCCACAGGACTTGCTGCTCCAGTGTTCCGCTCTCAGGCGGCCCCATCAGCGAGTACTGCCTGCCTGAGGACGTCGTGACCATGCGCGCGCTGTTGTCGATGGAGGCGATCGCCGACGTCAGCCGAACGACACCGTGGCCCATGTCTCGGTCTCTGAGTGTGGCCAGATGCAGTTCGCCGGCGGTCGACTTCAGCATCCGCCACGAGTACACCTCCATTTGCGGTTGTGCGTCTATCGATGGTGCATCGCGCTCGTTGCCAAGCAGAATCGTCATCTCTGCTCTCCTTGCGTGTTTGGCTCGGGCGAAGGCAGTCGGTCCTCTCCGTAGATCAACTGGCGCTTGGCCCAGTCTTGCCGCAGCCGCTCAGCGACCGCTGGGTCGGACAAGGGGCGAGACTCTTGTTCAGGGCCGTCAAGGCAAGCATGAAAGTCGGCAGGTGATTGCCTGAGTTGATTGGAGGCGACGGTGGCGACAGCAATCGTCTGGCCATCTTCCGTCATGAACTCCACTTCGTAGGCCTCACCCGCACCGTGCACATGGACCACCACGCCCTGCGTTCCCGCCTTCAATTGAGGCAGCGGCAGCGCCTCTGACAACACGACCTGGCTGTAGATCTCAAACATGTCGGCCTTCATCTAGCCCAAGTGACCTGGAAGATCACTGCGCATCCGCTCCAGGAGCGCTTCCACGCGGCGCCTGCCATCCTCGCTGGTTAGTGCTTGCGCTGGCGTCGCGCCGCCGAGTTCCGATTGGGGCTGAACCAGCCAACCATCCAACCATGCCAAGAGTAAGACCCCGTCGCGGACACCGCCACTGTCGTCGATCATCTGGCCCAGCTTGTTCAGCAAAGCCACCTTGGCACGGGCATTATCAAAGTCGGAGACCTTCAAGACGTGTTGGCGCCGATCTAAATTTGACCCACCCTGCCGATTGAACTTTGACCCAGGGCTTGGGGCCAGCATCGGCTGATGCCGGCTGTGGACAACTGTAGC
>JAYRSJ010000020.1:0-86694 GCA_041920215.1 Burkholderiaceae bacterium
TGCACACGAGTATTGAGCATAGTCGAGATTGGTGCAGATCACTTCTGATATTGAACTGTCAGGAGCTGGCTGCACAACAGCCATTACGCCCAATCAACTGGTGCAGTCGTCTTCTGAAAATGACACCGGGCTAGCGGCCTCAATCTGGTAACGGCTGCCGTCGTGTTGTGGAACACGGTCTATCTGGAACGGGCTGCGCACGCGCTGCGTGGCAACGGCCATGCCGTTGATGACGCGCTGTTGCAGTACCTGTCGCCGCTCGGTTGGGAGCACATCAACCTCACCGGCGATTACCTCTGGCGCAGCAGCGCCAAGATCGGCGCGGGCAAGTTCAGGCCGCTACGACCGCTGCAACCGGCTTAGCGTGCTTTATTTTCCGTTTTCTGAGGCGACCCCAACTGGGAGAACAGCATGGAAGACAAGAGCAGCAAGGCCCAGGCACTTCGGCACTTCAGCGGGGTGCGGCTGGAGAGCGCGAACTTCGATGTTTCGCTGGTGCCGCACGGCCATGGGCTGATTGGCGTGCGCGTGGCTGGGCAACCCGCCATGACGGGCTTCAAGGACCCGGTCTGGCTTCACGACTCCGAGGCGCGGACAGATTTCGAAGCCGGCGACATCCAGGTCGTGGGGCAGCAACTGCAGTGCATGCGCCGCGATGCTCGCTGGCCGATGTTCCGCGAGGGCTTCTTGCTTGATCTGGAGCCGGACATGGCCGCAGCCATCCGGGAGGCCCTGCCCCGCCTGGCGCGCGTGGCCGAGGTGTCGCACGCCATTGAGCAGCGCATGGACGCGCTCATGGGCGAAAGGGGATACCTGCACCTGGTGAGCTTCATTCCTGAGGTTGTCGCTCACCTGGTCTTCGACGCCGCCACGCCAGCGGAGGCTCTCCAGCGAGTCGCCTATTGGCACCACGCCAGCAAGGAGGCGGGCTGGATGGCCTGTTTCGAAGACCTGCAAATTCGGCTGCTGCTTGAAGGGGCCGCAGAAATCACGCCGGCGCCGTAACCCACTTTTTGAAGACGAACTTTTAAGGTGATAAAGTTCAGTCATCCCGCCCTTGGCAGTACGCCGTCCAACTCATCCCGGACGCGCCGAACCCTAGGGCGTTTTTGTTTCCGAATCTCAGAGGGGCGTGGATGCCAACCGCAGTCCTGATCGATGGCGCCTACTTCGTCAAGCGCTTCCGAAGCCTTGAGCCTCACAACGCACGCGATGCGGTGAGGGCCGCCGACTGCGCATTCCGATGGGCCGTCGCCCATTTGCGCGAGCCTGGCACGAAGGACAACGGCAGGCGGCACGAGCTATACCGGATCTTCTTCTACGACTGCCCGCCACTCGACAAGAAGATGCAAAACCCCATCACCAAGAAGGGCGTGGACTTCTCGAAGTCGCCCGAAGCGCTCTTTCGGCTTGCGCTGCATGAGCAGCTGCGGGCCAAGCGAAAGGTGGCGTTGCGACTCGGGCATCTTTCAAAAGACACACCTTGGACGATCAAGCCACCGATCATTGAAGAGTTGCTGAAGGGCCGCTTGAAGTTCGAGGACCTCACGGAGGACGATGTGATGCCACATGCCCGGCAAAAGGGAGTGGACATGCGCATCGGCATCGACATCGCTTCCTTGTCTTTGAAAAGGCAAGTCGATCAGATCGTCCTGGTCGCAGGGGATGCGGACTTCGTGCCGGCGGCCAAGCTCGCGCGCAGAGAGGGCGTCGACTTCGTGCTTGACCCCATGTGGCAAGCAATACCGCAAAGCCTCCACGAACACATTGACGGCCTGCGCTCGACATGTCCACGGGCTGGCGGTAAGGCCAAATGCGGGACCCCTGGGGATCCCAAGCCAGAGCCGTCTGCGGCGGTAGTGCCAACTGGGCCAGCTCACGGTCCTGCAGGCTGACGGAGGCGGTGTGGTGGATTGGGATCTGACCAGATGGGCTTTCCATCTGTTCTGGTGAGGCAAGAACGGCCAGCTGCTTGAGGTCGAGCCGCCGCCAGTGCACCTGATCGGCTCGCGCTTCACGCTGCTACGCTGCCCTGATGCCTGAGATCCTGTTCATCGAAAAGGATGCTGACAGCAACCCCACAGGACGCCGTGTGCGGGCCTGGGGCAAGCGCCTCAAGCCCATGGCCTACGCCGACTTGCTGCATCGCAATCTCCGCCAGCCCAGCGAGGTGCGCTTGCAGCTCGAAGACGTCCACGTTCTGGAAAGCACCCTCGACGAGCTGGCCACGCCTGGCATCTGCCAGGCCCTTGACACCAGTTTCACTACCGAGCACACCTGCCTGCACCTGGCGCTGATGCCCGGCGGCTGGCTCCCCGCCGGCTTGGCCCTGCATGCCGACATGCTGGTCTTCCCCGACCGCTGCACTCTGTCTGAGCTGCGCGGCCGCTTCCGGCCAGGCCGCCCCGCACGCATGGCCCAGGATTTCATCGACACCTTCAACACCCTGCGTTGCCGGGTCAATCCGATTCTGCTGGCTTTGGAGGGCAACACCCGCGCCTTCCCAAGCGCCGAGCAAGTTGAAGCGCAGCTGGTGGAGGCAGCGGACTACTTCACGCAGCTCTTGCCGAATGCCCAGGTGATTGGGCGGGAGCCCGAGGTGGTCGCTGCAGTCATTGGCATGGCCGAGTCGCAGCGTGATCGGACTGAAAGCACCATGGGCTTCCTGCTGACCATTGCGCCGTTGCTCGCCCACCCTATCAGCAGGGCTCGCATGGACGGGGTGCTGGCCAAGATCGTTTCATCTGCGCGCAATGCCGGCCTGCCAGCGCAGAGCTTGGCCCTGCTTTGCGCTTTGAGTGCCGCTGCAACGACTGGGAAACCCAACCCTGCCCTGCAGCTGCTAAAGATGGCGGTTGGCCAGTACAGCCGGGAGGATGCCTACAACGCAGCCTCTGACCTTCGCAGCCTGGAGGTATTCGCGCTCAGCGCCGCTGCGTTTCCCAACGAGCGCAGCATGCTGTGCACTGGCGACAAGCCGCTCGCCCTGGTCTGGGCTGGACTCCGGCCCAGCCATTTCACGATGGCGGGAAGCTCGCACAGCTACAAGCTTTCGCCGCTCGACGAGTTCATGCCCTTGCGAGCCCGCGAGGCCTATGTCGCGGCGCTGCCTGACGCGCAGCGATGCAATGCCTAGCCCTTCAGGCGCACGTACAGGTGCTGAACCTGCCCGGTTGCATCCGGCACCGTCCGAACCTCCAGAAACGGCTGCTTGCGGACCAGGTCTCCGAGCTTTGCGAACCCGTAGGCCCGTGCATCAAAGCTGTTGTGCGTCTTGCCAATGTGTGAACCCACTGCACTGAGCCCGGCCCAGCCATCGTCGCGCTCGGTGGCCTGAACGGCCGTGGTGAGGATCTCCCGCAGCCCAGCCTGGCCACCGTCCTGAGCTGCCACGTCGTCCGCCGCCTTCTTGGGCCCCAGCAGCTCGACGAACACAAAGCGATCACACGCCGCCCGAAAGGCCTCAGGCGTCTTCTTCTCGCCCATGCCGATCACGTACTTGCCAGACTCGCGCAACCTGGTGGCGAGCCGAGTGAAGTCCGAGTCGCTCGACACCAGGCAGAAGCCATCCACATTGCCGGCGTACAGCAGATCCATGGCATCGATGATGCAGGCCGAGTCGGTAGCACCCTTGCCCTTGGTGTACGCGAACTGCTGCATGGGCTGAATGGCATGCCGGTGCAGCTGGTCCTTCCATCCGACCAGGTTCTGCGTGGTCCAGTCGCCATAGGCGCGCTTCACCGCTGGCGAACCGTATTTGGCAATCTCAGCCAGCAGGTCAGGCACCACGGCCGGCGACGCGTTGTCGGCGTCGATGAGAACTGCAAACTGCTTCTGTTCGGCCATAGCTCCCTGACGGCCCTCTTGGAGGCCTGCGCGATCCTGCGGACCGATGAGTATCTGTGGTGGGCGGGGCTGCTCCAATTCCGTCGGCGTCCCGACTTCTGCGACAAGCGCCCGCCCAGACCCTCACTCCACTTCCCCATGCCCGGCCTGGCCACCCTGCTCTGCTTCGTCATCGGCGTCACCGACGGCGATACCCTGACCACCCGCTGCGGCGATCAACAGCTGACCATCCGCCTGGCTGAGATCGATGCGCCCGAGGCCAAGCAGCCATTCGGCCGTGAGAGCCGCATGAACCTGCGCGCGCTGTGCTTTCAGAAGGAGGCCGTGGTGCTCCCCCAGTCCGCGGACCGCTACGGCCGCACGGTCGCAAGGGTCAGCTGCGGCGGCCACGATGCCAGCAGCGCCCAGGCTGCGCAGGGGCTCGCCTGGGCCTTTACGCGCTACCTGCGGGATCCGGAGATCAAGCGCCTGGAGCAGGGGGCGCGTGACGCTGGTCGCGGTCTATGGAGCCAGGTGGTCCCACCCGAGCCGCCCTGGGCGTACCGGGCGCGCATTCGACGATAGGCTTGGCCCTTTTGCGCCAGCCTATGCGCCCTCTCATCCCATGCTTGTTGGTCGCGGCCGCACTCGGTGCTTGCTCGCGCGCCTCGGACCCCGGCCCACTCCAGGGCAAATGGGCTTCCAAAACGCCACCGGGCCTTCCAGCGCTCGAATTCCGTGCTGGCGAAGCCGCATCGATGGGCCTGGTCGACCAGGTCGAGTACACGGTCAAGCCGTCGCCTGATGGGGCCACAGCTTCTGTGCGCGTGACTTACACGACCGGCATCGCCAAGGGCACCTCCGCCGACTTCATTGTGTTTCCGCAGGCGGGCGAGGCGCGCATGGGTCCCATCGTGTATCGCAGGGTGAAGTAGCAAAGGCAGGCGTCCTAAAATGACTGTGGATGCATAAGGGGTATCCAGTTAGCTCCACAGGCGCTAGCATCACTGGATGGATGTCCAGATCGTAGCGCCGCAGGCGGGTCACGACTACCCCGTCAACTGGAGCCAGTTCTTGGACTGGTTTGCAACGGAGGAGGCCTGTCTCAGCTACCTAGAGCGGCTGCGCTGGCCCAGCGGATTCGCTTGTCCGGCCTGCGGAGCGATCGAAGAGCCCTACCGCTCCAGTCGCGGGCGCCTGGTCTGCCGAGCTTGCCGGTTTCAGTCCACGGTTACCGCCGGGACGATCTTCGATAAGACGCGCACATCGCTGAGGGTCTGGCTGGCCGGTGCTTGGTATGTCACCAACCAGAAGCACGGGGCCAACGCACTGGGTTTGCAGCGGGTGCTCGGACTGGGCAGTTACCAGACCGCCTGGGCCATGTTGCATCGCTTTCGCCAAGCCATGGTCCGCCCGGGGCGCGACCGACTCAAGGGCTTGGTCGAAGTCGATGAGACCTATTTGGCCATCACCGATCGCGCGGCGCCGATCACTGCCAAGGGCAGAAAGAACAACACTGACAAGACCTTAGTGGCCATTGCGGTCGAAATGGTCGAGCCCAAGGGCTTTGGCCGAATTCGTCTGGCGCATGTGCCTGACGACTCTGCTCAAAGCGTCATTCCGTTTGTCGAAGCTTCTATCGAGCCAGGCACCACGGTGCGCACCGATGGTTCAGCGGCCTATCGCAGCCTTCAAGGTCTGGGTTACGCGCACCAGCGGACGGTCATGCTTGGCGCCGAACAGCCCGCCCACGTGTCGATGGCCGGCGTTCATCGCATCGCCGCCCTGCTCAAGCGCTGGATCCTGGGCACGCATCACGGAGCAGTGCAACCTGGCTACCTGGATGCCTACCTGAATGAGTTCGTGTTCCGCTTCAACCGGCGCACATCGAACTCGCGTGGACTGCTGTTCTACAGACTTCTTCAGCAGGCGGTTCTGACCGACCCCCACACCTATCGGGACATCACGAACAGCCCGCACACGGTGGCCAAGAAGGGGTAAATTACTGGATGCATATCCAGTTTTCGGCGCCCGGTGGAGCTAACTGGATATCCCTTGGATGCATACAGCTTTAGCGCGCCTCAACACCTACTGGTGCCTTCCGCTGCGCCGGGACGGCGCGCCCTTGCCGCGGTGGGTGCAATCACAAGCGAACTGGCATTTCGGTGAGCTGGGCGTCGAAGAGGAGCTGGACACGGCCTTGCACCGCCACGTCCTGGTCGGGCGTTTTCATTCTGAGGGGCGCACCCGGGAGCTGCTTCAACCCCTCCGAGAGGTCAAGCTCTTGCTTCTCGATCGCGAGCGCCTGGTGCTCAGCGGTGTCGAGAGGGACCTGTTGACCGCCCGGGACGTGGGGCAGACCTGGTTGCTGCTGCCGCCGGGCGTGCAGCCTGGCGGTGCCGGGCTCAAGTTCGAGGTCACGCCAGGTCGCTCCCCGACCGCTACCGGCGCGCCGGCGCCACGCAAGGGCGTGCCAGCAGCGCAGTAGGAGGGCCCGCCAGTCCTGCTCACAGGACGACGGTGTGTTGAGCGTCGCGCTCTTCCTTCGGGTGCCGATGGCAAGCGCCGCGCCAAGGCCCAAACGGCACCCCGCTGCGCCTGGCAAGACCTGGGACGAATTGCCCGCAGGCGCCGGCGTCTGATTGGGCGAACAGGGCGGGGTTGGTCCGAGTGGAATCCACGAACTGCGGCTCACCAATGCGCAAACTGCGTGCTAGCTGCTGCTTGTATCGTCGGAGCGTTCATGAACGGCGACAGAAAAAGCCAATGAAAGAATCAGATCTTGAGCGCACCTTGGCAAATCGGGTCAGCGCCCTGGAGAGGCAACTGCGTCAGCTGTCTTGCGACGTCCACGACCAGCTGGGGGCCGAGGCGATAGCTATTCGAATCAACTTGGACGGCGCCCTTGAAGAACTGTTGCGGGCCATTGAAGGTCAAGTCGATATTAAGGAGCTCAGGTCGGCTGCAGAACGAATGAAACTGGCTCGGGCTGGTATTTCCGACCTCTATGGCAAGCTGAGGAACATACAAACTAGCATTTATCCAGAGGCATTGAAAATTGGATTCTCGATTGCCCTACGGGGATTGCTGAGCGAGCAAAACAACTGGGGGCAAATTACATGCACACCCGAGACAGAGCAGCGGTTGGAGTTGATTCGAGACAGCGATTCCCAGCTTTGCGTCTATCGCTTCATCCAGGAGGCTCTGAACAACGCCGACAAGTATTCGGGCGGGGCCCCTGTGCTGATAGAGGCGAAGAATCTGGATGGCGACCTGCTGGTCGTGGTGGCCGACAGCGGCCCAGGATTCCCAGAGGCGGTGCTGGCGGGGCAGCGCGATGGCATGGGGTTGAGCGGACTGCTGTTCAGGGCGCGCCAGGTGCAAGGTGAGTTCTCAATGGGCAATGGCGTTCATGAAACCCACAAAGGTGCATGTGTTTGTCTGCGCGTACCTGGTCGCTTTGTGGGCAACGGCTAGGACGGCTTCCCAATCGCCCCGCAAGGGCTCCGACCGCAAGAAGAATGCGGCCGAATTTGAGGTGCTCCATAAATGTGCACCACAGTCCTTGGGTCCGAGCATCAACGACCTGCAGCCGGTTTTTGGAAGCTACCCACAGGGTTATCCACAGATGATGTGGAAACAAACTACTGGAGGCGCACCCGTGGTTCCAGCGCCTCGCTGACCACCCCGCGCATCCACTGAGCCGCTGTCTCAGCGAAGGGCAACGCACCTGGCTCGGGCGTGCCGAAGGTCCGGAGCCTGGCCCCTGGCCAGCGCGCTCGAACAACTTCCTCCAGGGTTCCGACCTCATCGACCAGCCCAATGCGCTGGGCTTCGGCTCCGCCCCAAACCTCGCCGGTTGAGAAGTCCACTCCCTTGGCCAGCTTCCGCCCGCGCTGCTGCTCCAACTCGCCGACGAACTGCTTGGCCACCTGCTGCACAAGGTCGCGTGCCTTGCGGTCGGCCTCGCCGGTCATTGGCAGGTAGGGATTGAGCATGGCCTTGAGGCTGCCCGAGGTGTAGACGCGCTGGCCAACGTCCAGCCTATCCAAGGCCTTGTGAAAATCCCAGGCGGAGATGATGGCCCCCACCGAGCCCACCAGGCTGTATTTGCCGGCGTAGATCTGGTCGCAGTGCAGCGCGACCATGTACGCGGCCGAAGCGCCGATGTTGTTGATCACGGCGATCGTTGGTTTGGGGTTCGCCTTGCGCTCGGCATTGAGCACCGAGTAGATCCTCTCGGCCTCCAGGGGCGACCCGCCGGGGCTGTCGATTTCGATCACCACGGCTTGAACCTGGGGCGATGCGTAGGCTTTGCGGAGCGCCGGCACCAGGCGCGCGGCCGAGGCGCGCGCGCCGTCGGCCATCTCGCCTTGGAGCTTGATCACTGCAACCACCTCATCGGAGGACCAGAACCACCCCGAGATGGTCGAGCGCAGCGCGGGCCCAGCGAAGAACAGCATGGGCAGCAACACCGCCAAGGCGTACAGCAGGGCCTTGGCCAAGCCCGTGCGCCGCTCTGCTCGGCGGTCTAGAAGCAGATCTTTGACGGTCGCCCGGAGCAGTGTGACCTGGTTGAGTTCGGACCCATCTACAGCGTCGACTGCGAAGGTCGGCCGAGAGCGCCAGGCGCGCAGGCGGCGCCAAATTCCGCCAATCCAGTCGGTGATTCGAGACCCCATGTGTGGGCTCCAGGTTGGTGGGTAACTGGAAGCTGAGTTGATGGCCTGGCCGCTGTTGCCAGCTGAGGCCCGCCCCTCACTTCGCTTCGCTTCGATCGCGACCGATGTAGACGCAGTACTGGACCTCGTTCAGCTTGTCTCGCAGCATCTCTTTCGAGAAGTCGCAGACGTAGGCCACCCCACGCGGCAGCAGCCACCCCACATAGATGACGTCGCCCTTCTTGCAGTGCCCAAACGCTTCAGCCGTCGACGGCTTCGATGCCTGACCCTCCCCGCGGGCCTTGCACACCCGTTCTTCCGTGCCCAGGGGATCGCTTTGGGCGAAAGCTGGCGTAGATGTGCCGAGTCCCAATGCCACCGCGGCCGCACTCAGGAAGAGAAGGGCCGGGTGGCGCTGGCGTGCTACACGAGCTGCCGGGGAATGCTGCATTTCCATCAATTGCTCCTACCTCGGGTCTATGCCGAGCTGTACGATCAAACCAAACTGCGCTATCAGATGACCATGCACCGCTTTGAATCGCTCACCGCCTGGCTTAGCGCTCAGTGCTACTGGGCGATCTCGTTGTTGACAGGTGCAACTCCCGGCACAACCGCCCTGCCTGCTGCTGGCGACCCGGGAGGTCTCTTCATGGACGATGTTGAAGCAGCCGCCAATGGCCACCTGTTCCAAGTTGATGGCGACGACGGCGGCTTTGGCTGCTATCAGTAGTCACTGCTTCTTGTCCTCCTTGGAGTTGGCCTTCGCTGCGCCGGCTGCGTCTGCTGCGGTGGCTCCGGGAATCTGATCCACAGCACGGGCCAGGCTGGCCCTTACGGTGGCTGCACGGTCCTCAGCCTCCCGTCGTTCGGCGGGGAGCGGGTCAGCGTGGCGATTCGCATCCAGAGCCTTGTTCCGACTACCCGTGATTGGGTTCTGATTGCCCAAAACGCCCATTCCGACGCCGTGCTGCTCCTGAATCTGGCCCTGCCGCTCCTTGAGCTTCAAGGCTTGATCGCCCCGGCTTTCCCTCAGCGCCGCATCCTCACCCTGAACGCGACCCTCAACTGCGGCCTGGCGACTTTCAACCGCATCAGGAACTGTGGATCGAATCGGTTGGGTTGGCGACACGCCCGCATGGTCGCGCTGGGCCTGCACTCGCCCGTCGAAAGCAGCGCCAGCAGCTCGCACTGACCCAGGACCACCGACGTTGGCGCCCTCGTAGGCACTGAAGTGCCGTTGCAGGACCGCTGGAGAAAACGCCTGGACCAGGTTCGGTCCTTGCCCCATGTCGGGGAAGTAGCGCCCGTTCAGATCGACCTGCTCAAAGCGCTCCGCAAACTGCGCAGCGAGCTGCATCTGCCTGGGAGTGAAGCCAACCCCATGGAGCGGACTCTCGCCCTGCGACCGCATGAAGGCTCCAAGCTCGTTCGCGAACATGGCATAGGTTTCCACACCCATGCTCTGCATACGACGCTGCGACGAATCGAGAGACTCGGCTCGATCCAGCGATGCGCTCATTTGCGTCCTGAAGCCCTGGGCCTCGCGCAGTCCTGAATCAATCGAATCAGCTGCCGTGCGGTCACGGCTGCGTAGCTCATCGAAGGTCTCGCTCCGCCGGAAGCTGTCCACCAGCGCTTCTTTGCGCGCGGCCTGGCGCGTCTTCGTGTCATCCACGGCATGCGTGAGCGCTCGCTCTAGCCCTTCCTTTTCCTCCGAGCTGAGTTTGCCGCTGACCAGACCTGAGATCGCACCCAACAGGCCACCCTTGCCGCCACGGGCGCTGCCGCTGGCTCCCAGGCCTATCGCCTTGGCAACGGCGCTGCTATCCCCAATCTTGAACTGCTGATCAATCCTGGCCGCGTGAGCGGCGATATCTGATCGCATCTGCTCCTCGGAGCCAACCTTTGCCAGCTCGCGCGTCAGCCCCTCACTGGTGCGGATGCTGCCGCCGCGGCTGAGCGCCTGCAGCTTGCCGAACACAGCATCGATGGAGGTGGTGTACCCCTGCGACTGCTGCTGAGCGACGCGCAGCGACTCGCCAGCTTGTGTCGACAGCTCCTGCTGGATCGCCGTTCGATTGGACACGCCCGCGAGGTTGCGTCCTTCCCGATACTCATCCAGTACCTGCCCGCTGACCTGATCAACAGTTCGAGATCCACCGATGCCGGTGGTCGTCCTCATTGCAGGGTCGGTGGCGAACTCGGCAACCTGCATCTGGCCCATGCTCATGTTGCCGAAGGCATGGTTGCCCTTGGTGGTCTGGCCAGCCGACGCATCTGCCTGCTGAGCGCCTGGCTTCACCCCAGTCATCTGCGTCACGAGCATGTTCATGCCGAACAGGCAGGCGGCGGCGATCGCAGGCACGAAGGTCACCATCCAGCTGGCCACGCTGAGGTCTGAAACCGCTGTGCCGTAGACAGCAGCAGCCGTCTGCAGAGCCAGTCCCTGGGCGCCCGTCATCACGCCGGCGGCACCGATATTGGCCGTACTGGCGATCGTCTGCAGGTAGTTGACGACAGCGAACATGGGCGGCCACAGCTCCACCCAAAGCACGGCCAGGAGGTACCCCTTGATGATCGAGCGCAGCGCCGCGCCCTCGGAAGCCAGGGCAATCAGGCAGATGACTGGGAACACCGCATAGATGATGCCCTCGACTACGTTGCGCACCAGGGGCAGCGCTTCCTCACCAATGCGGCCCTGCGTCAGGTAGCCAGCATTGGTCTGAGCCACCGCCTGGGTCCGCGCAGCCGCCAGCGTCAGCAGTGCAGGGTCATCGAGTGAGGCCGTGTGCAGTGCGGCCGCCTCCGCCGTAGCGTTGATGAGGATGTTCTGAACCATCACATCCTTGGCCGTGGAAGCCGCTGTCATCAGCTGAGCCTTGCCGTAGATCGTCACCAACGCCGACTCGGTGGCCGTGATCGCCTGCGGCATCGGGCGCTCTGGGAAGCTCTTTGCAGCCAGGGAACGAATGGCCTGGTCGGCAAAGCCATCAAGACGCGCGTCGATCCAGTTGGCGGCCACATCACACCCGACGGTGTCCAACCCACCGCCTGGCGCGTGCACCGTCACGATCAGAGCTGGATTGGGGTTGGCCAGCGCAGCACGAAGATTGGTGCTGGTTTGCATGATCCCCGCTTGCGCCTCGGCTTCTGGGAACACGCAGCTGCGGAAGTAGTTCAGTACGTCAGCATTTCCATTCGGGTCGGGAATGCCTGCTTCACGCGAGCCACGAATGAGGCGGTTCCCGAACAGCACGCCGGTCTCTAGGTAGGCCAGCTCGGAAGGCAGCGCCTTGGCGCTGGGGATGGTCTGGAACCCGGTCTCGAACAGCTCCGTGAGCGTGGATCCAACGCTGCTCTTGACCGAGCCCACAAGTGCAAGGGACCACGGCACGTTGCCCACGACCACCGTAGGGCTCTGCCCCAGCCTGTCGATGATCGTTACGTCTGCTTTGGGCAAGATCATGATCGAGTGCAGCACTGCCACGGCCATGAACCAGTTCCAGCTGCGACTGATTCCGGTGGGTGACAGCGCCATCGTGCCGACCGTCAGGAAGCCGATCAGGACAGCGATGCGGATCATGTCGGCGAAGTCACCGGCACTGACCAACATGGCAAGCGCATTGAAGATGCCGTGCAGCGCATCGGTGTTGCCGTAGCTGTAGATGGTGAGTGAGCTGGCCATGGTCCTCTCCTGCCTCAGCCTCGGTTGCCCTTGCCAGCCATCAGCGCACCAAAGTCAAGCATGTTGCGCGTCGGCCCCCCAAGGCCCATGCGCATCTGCCGCTCGATGCGCTCGATGCTGATGACCATCTTGTCCACGTCCCCGACACGCTGCAGGGCATCACGACGCTCGGTGTCGATTGCGGTCAGCATCGCCTCGATGCGAGTCCGCATGCCCATGGCGAACTCCTCCTCAGCCTGGCCCATCAGGCGCGCTGTTCCAAGGTAGACGCGCGCATTCTTGAGGGCCTGACTCATGAACGTGTGCGCATAGTCGAACGCCACGACATTGGAGTAGCGCGAGATCAGGAGCGCCTGAAGGTCCGCGCCGCCTGCGCCGCCGGCGGAGTAGCCGACGCGGAGCATTCGGTGAACTGGGACCGCCGTGTTCGAGATGAAGGAGATATGCGCCGAACTCAGGCTCGTGTGGTTCTGCATTGCCGTCGCAATCTCCTCCAGCCGCTCTCGAACCATGGCGGTGAACGGCTTCACGTCCTTGTCCACACGCGTAGGAGCCAGACAAGCCGAGTCGTTGCACTGCCACCAGCCTTTGATGACGACGTTGCCGGCCGCGCTACTGGGCGCGTGACCACGTAGAAGAACCTGCAGGGTGTCGATGCTGGGATCCAGGTGCATCGGGGTTCCACCGCTGCCGTCGCTCAGTGGGCTCTTGGTGATGATCGTGCCCGCCACGTTCATCAAGATCTCCTTCTCATCGGCGGAAAGCGACGACTTGTCCAGGGCATCCCAGAGGATGTTGATGTCCCGCCCTGCCCTGGCCTTGATTTCCAGGTCGCTGGAGTTCTTGGCGTCGTTGTTCACGACGACGGCGTCATCCTTGCAGCGCCGCCGCGCGGCGGCATCGTCGTCACCATAGAGTGAGCGTGCCAGGGAATAGCAGGTGCTGTTGCTGGACATACCAGTCGCTCCAGCCATGCCGTTCACCAAGGACTGCGCCATCTCGCAGCTGTTGCGGGCAAAGATGCCTTCCATCTTGATGTCCATGCCCAGCTCAGACAGCTTGGACTCGATCAAGGGATTGATGGCTGCCAGGGCGCTCTTGAAAAGCAGACCCACCGTGGCATTGCCGATCTGCTGCAGCATGTCCTTGAACTGCTCCTTGTTGATGTGGCTGAAGCTGCCAAGGTAGGAGTCAATGCCGCCGCACCCAGCCTTGATGCTGGGGAGGCTGTAGCTGTAGATCTGATAGCTGCGAACCGGTGTGCGCATCTGAAGCTCACCACCGGTGTAGATGTTCATGCCCTGGGCTCGGTAGGCCCCAGGCCCTGAGCCGTTGGCCAGCGCGCCCATCTCCTGGAACATGTTGGCCATCTCCGCATTCAGGTTGCCGCCGTGAGCCGCGCCCGACGAGATCGCGACCGCGACGGCCGCAACAGCCATGCGAATGTTGAGTGCCGAGGTGCGGCGTGCATGCGTGAAGCTCATAGGGGATCCTCAGTAAGAGGTGCTGGGCGCCTGCAATCCATGCAGGCCGGCCTGACCGGAACGGGTGGGAGCCGCCTGGCCTTGTTGAACCCGGACCAGGAGCGAGATTCGCTCCACCAGCTCGTCGGCTGTCATCACTCCGAAGCCCAGCGGCAGCACCTGGCGTGACGCCGGCGCCGCCAGTGCCGTGAAGGGAACCTGGACCCGCTCGGGCGGGATGCCCGCCTCGGTCAGGATGCGCAGGAAGATCCCGTTGTCACGTACTGCGTTGGGGAAATGCGGTATCGGTCCGCCATCCACGCTGACTGCGAAGACGGTGATGCCGGTCTTGAGCTCGAACTGCTTGAGCATGGGCGCAAAGCTGTGGCAGTACGGGCAATCCGAGCGGTAGAAGAAGTACAGGCCATGCGTGCTGGCCAGCTCCTGCATCAGGCTGTCTTGCTGAACCCGCTGCTGCCTGTCAAACGCGCTGGCTGCGACCAGATTTGTTGGCCGGGCGCCATCCGCCGTGGCGCTGAGCCAGGGCATCTTCATGGCCACGGCGCGCGTCAGATCCGTGAACGCGCTGGCCTTCCTACGTGATTCGGCCTGCAGTTCCAGGTAACGCGCGATGTTGGCAACCGAGGGGTTCTGCACAGCCGCATGCAGGGACTCCTCGACCTGCTTCTTGAATCGTGTGAAGGCCTCCAAGTCGCTCTCGGTCGGCGTCTTGGCCTTTGAGATCGGCCGTTCCGGTGCCTGTGGTGGCAGCTCCCGAGCGGGGTCCTGGTACCAGAACCAGCCCTCTCGTGCTGATCTCCAGTACGGTGTTGGTGCTGGCGCCTCGGCGACGGGCGCCGCTGGCGCGGCGGACGAAGCTGCGCTGAGGGCCTGCGCAGGGCTGGGGAGCGGCGCAAGCGCGGCCAGCAAGCCGGCCAGGCAGGAGATCATGGTTATGAGCCGCATCGGCCCCTCCCGTAGTAGCACTGTGGCGCCTGGTCTTCGTTCTGCTGCTTGATCTGCGCGAGATCAGGCGGCACCGCATTGATCTTGGAAAACCACTCGCTCAAATCGATCAGGCTCCAATCCAGCCCGACGAACTCATTCACCGAGAAGCCGCTGCAATCCGGCTCGTCAAAGTCGCCCCATCCCTTGCTCACCTGGTTGCGGGCCTGCTCATGGACGATGCGGGCCAGCATTGAGGAGAAGCAGCAGAACTTGTAGTGGCGGGTCTTGCAGCCGAAGAGCGTGTTGGATACGCATTTGTCGGCCACCGCGGCGCACAGGCCGGCGTTGCGCTTCTGGACCAGGGCCTTCTCCTCATCGGCGCAGGCGGTCAGGTCGTCAGTCGAGTTGCAGCAGCTCTTGAGGCCGAAGCTGTGCTTGCCGCAGTAGCCCGGCGTGCCCGAGAAGATGCGCATCTTGTCGGTGTCGAAGTCGATCCCGGCCTCGGTGCGGGCCTGCAGCTGGGCGACGGCCATGGCGAAGCTGTCGTTCGGGTCTGCCGGGGTCTCCTCCCAGCAGCTGCCGCCTGTGCAGAAGGAGGAGCCGCAGTTGACGCCAGGCGACAGCACCGCATCAGAGGCCTTGCAGCTGTAGGTCTCGGTCTGCTTCATGCAACGCCCGGCAAAGTCCTGCGTCTCGCAGACCGGCTGTTCCTTGTTGGAGCAGGTCGCGTTGGCCAGCAGACTGCAATTGCTGTTGGTCGCAGCGGTCGCGCACTGGAATATGTTCTGGTACTCCCAGCAATCCCGCGTGACCTCGACGCCGTCGATCAGCCGAGTGGCAGGGCCGACGTTGCACTTGCTGTAGGTCTTGACGCAGGCCTGGTCGCCAATCGGGATGACCGGCAGCAGCACCGGATTCGTTGGCTTCGCGTGTCCATCGGGCAGGAGGCCTGGCGTCTTGTCCTCGAAGGGTTTGCAGTCCTGGGTCCAGGACTCCCCGGTGATAAACGGCGCGCCAGGCCGGGCGAACACGTTCTTCAGGTGCAGCGTCGGGTTCTCGGGGTGGCCCGCGATCACCTCGAAGTCGGGGCCTAGGACGCTGGGGCCACGCAGGACCCATTGCGATGCCGATCCAGGGCTCTGACCCACCAGGTAGGCCAGAACCTTGTCCTCCGGCTTGTCCATGGGCTCTGCAGGGCTGTAGCAGGCCCCTTCGCTGCCTTGGACCCAGGGGCAAGGCCACGAGTCGCACACAGCCGGCGGAAACATCATCTTCTCGCCGAGGGTCCACCCGTTCGCGCAGGATGGCTTGGAGCGCACACGGCCGGCCGGCTTCCCCTTCTGCCCCCCGAAAAGGTAGAAGTCCATCTGGCAGGTGTCCTTATTGCAGCTCGTTCCAGCGGCATAGACATCGATCCAGACCTCAGGGCTGTCGCCAGCAACCAGCACGAGCTGCGTCACCAGTGGAGGATGGGCGCCCATCGGAGGAACACGGTCGAACATGGGCAGCTTGAAGTCCAGTTCGTGGTCACCGAAGGCCTTGATGAGCATCCGATACCGCTGCATCAGGTCACGCGCACCGATGTTGCAGCGCGCCTCCAGAGTGACCTGGCTGATGAAGCCGGCAGAGCCCGAACTCAGGCCAAACCAGGTTCCCTGTTCGCAGGTCGTGCGGGTGTGCGGGACGACCGTGAGGGTCTTCTTGCACATGTGGGTGGTCCACTCGTTGGTCTGCATCGTGCAGCTCTGATCGGCAAAGGTCGCCGGCGACAGCTGCTTGAGGTTGGAGGTGGTGCAGGCGGAGTAGGTGTCGGCGATGTCGCCGAACACCAGCGTGGGGTTGGCCACCACCGTGCTGCCAGTCAGGGCCGGATCCGACCGGCTCACATTCATCTTGGGCTGCTGAGTGGTGCCCAGCTTGATGCCGGAGCACTGCGGATCGTCGCCAGGGTTGTCGCAGGCCTGCCGCTGGGCGTTGCCCATGCCCTTGAGCTTCTCAATGTCGCTGCCATTGCCGTACAGCGCCTTCTGCGGCAAGGCGGGGTTGTAGCCCGGCGTAAGCCCGGCCTTGCTGCCCCCGCGCACCTCGTTGACGCCCTCTTGCGCCTTGCCCCGACCCATGGTTTTGCCTTCCTCGAAGGCCTGCGACCAGGCTGAGGTGGCCATGGCGCAGGCCAGCAGGGCTCCGGTGGCCAGCTGATGCACGATGCGGAGCGTCATCATGGCCTGCCCCCCTGCTTGTGGAACGAGGCCGCATCGAAGCGCGCCAGCAGTCGCTCGGCGACAGGGCGCAGATTGCTGTCGGCGGCCGCGATCTCCTGCAGGGCATAGGGCAAGGGCACGTCGCCCGCCAGACGAGCGTGGCGAACGGGAGCGCACTGGTCGCTGCGGCAACCGCCCGCCAGCGGATCGCTCGGGTCGATCAGCACCAGGGTCGGGACCGCCTGAACTGCGAAGGTATCGAACAGCTTGGGATCTACGCGCCACTCCACGCGCCGCTCGCCCATGAGACCTTTGATGGTGGCTACGGTGGTCTGCAGGGACCGCTCCTTGAGACCTCGCAGCACCAATAGCGCCCCGGCGGTCTCTGCGTCTGCAACCACGCGGCGCAGCGAGGCCTCCGGCATCCCCAGGGAGACGAAGACCACCGGGCCGGATGTGGGCTCGCGCTGAGCCTCATCCTGGCCTCTTACCTGCTCTGGACCAAAGGTGCCAGGCATGCCGACGCCGGCCGAATGCTGCTCAGCCAGGCCCTGTAGGTCGACGGGCTGCGCACTGCCCGCCGGCAGCCGCGGTAGCTGTGCAGCGGCGCGCGCCAGCTCTTGGGGCGATGGCATGCGGATCTGGCTTCGAGCCGCTGCCATCTCGGCCGGTGTGGGCATGCGCTTCGCGGGCTCCGATGCTGCGCTTGCTCCAGCAAGGCAGGTGAGCATGCAGGCCATGGCCGGGGCGGCGAGGCAGAGCGCGCGCGAAGTGATTGCGAGCCGGCTGAACGTAGGAGTCTTGACGAGCATGGGCATCCTTGGCTCAGTAGGACATGCAGCAGTTGCGCTTGCGGAAGACCAGGTAGCTGAAGTCCTCGCCCTTGATCGGGTACTCCTTGCCTGCCCCGTAGACCTGGGTAGTGCGTCCAAGGGGCTGGCAGCAGCGCCGCGAGCTGCTTGTGCCGTCCGTGCCGCTGCTCATCACCACGGGGTAGATTGGCTGGGTCTTGTAGCCCGTCTTGTCCAGGAGGGGGTTCGGGTAGGCGCCGCACAGCGCGCCGGAGCCCCACCACTGCCAGGCCGTGAACTGCCGGTGCTGTTTGAACAGCATCCGGTGAACCAGCATGGCCGAGTTCTGGATGCCGCCGAGCTGTACCTGGCTGTTGCCGTTCATGGGGTAGGTGATCCCATTGCAGCCCGAACACCAGAACAGCTCCTTGATGCCGAAGCCGTTGCTGGCCGCAATGCAGTCCGCAGTGCAGGCGCCGATCGCGCCGATGTTGGCGAACAGAACGGCCTCAGGGGTCAGCATCAGGGACTCTTCGTCGTCGTGCCAGGACGAGTCGTACTCGGTCATGTAGGCCAAGTCGAAGCTGCCGGACTCCATGCATTGGTTGTCGAGCAGCACCTGCAGGTAGTACAGGATGGGGTTGATGTAGTAGTGCACCTGGTAAAAGCTGCCGCGTGTGTTGTTGTGCTGCTGCGCGCGGCTGTCCCGGCCGCCCCATGGGGCGTACTTGCCCCCACTCATGTAGTACCCCCCCAGTGAGGGAAAGCAATACGGCGTGCGCGTGACCTCGATCTGGCGACTGGGCTCCCAGAAGCCCACTGCCAGACCCACCCTGTAGTAGGGTGGAACACCGATGGGGCAGTAGCAGATCGGGTTGGACGGGTTGGAGTCGTTGTCCTCCTGGTCCCGGTAGTTGAATTCGATCTGCCCGATGGAGATCGGGAACACGCAGTCCCAGCACACCTCGGTAATGGGGTTGAACATCTTTCCGAAGCAGGTGGCCTGGCCAGGGGCGTTGCCGCCGCCGCCAACTCCGCCACCCCCTCCGCCGCCACCCCCTCCGCCGCCGCCCCCTCCGCCGCCGCCGCCGGGTGGGTCGCTCCCGCCTGTCCCCTGGGCCAGAGCTTCAACGGGCAGCCATGCCAGCGCCGGCACGGCCAGCACAAGGGCCGCCGTGAGGACCAGCTGCTGAAGCGAGCCCAGGAGGCCGGCGATCAGCGCGGCCAGCCATCCGAGCACATCGATGACGCGTCTCATGTTGGTGGCACCTCTTCGACTTGCAGCACATCCCCGGCCCTGCGCACGGTCGCCGGTACCGCCTTGATGCCGAACTTCCTCACGAGGACCCCGCCCTGGTCAAAGAACACCCGGCGCTGCCATTGCTCCATCACTTGCACAGGGCTGCCGCCAACGAGGATCGGCTTCACTTCCAGCGCTTCTGCCTCAGCGGCCTCGACGAGCTGCCGCGCCTTGCGCAGCTGCGCCGGGTCGCGCGCGTCGAAGAACACCATCGCCTTGCGGTAGGCCACGGCATGCAAGGGATTGACCACCGTGCCGGCCGCCACAATGACGCGACCCGCGTGGTCCACGATCGGCTGGTCCAGCTTGACCGACGGGTCAAAGGTCACCCGCCGGCCGAAGGTGGCCCTGGCCAAGCCCTCGACGGGCAAGGGGGTCCGAATGCGCTCCTGGGCCCGGCGCAAGGCCTCGGCCTGCACCTTGGCCAGCTCGCCACTCGCTTCCTTGGCCTTCAATGCGGCCATGATTTCCTGAAGCAAATGCGGCTCGGCGATGGGGTACAGCGGCCCACGCACGCCGAGATCGGCGGCATGAGCTGCCGAGCCCAGGGCTACGCCGAAGGCCAGCGCCCAGGTGCGCACGTTCACCACAGGCGCACTCCCCTGCCGACAAAGCTGCTCACGGGCACCAGGCCCATGGCCGCGTAGCGGCTGTCGAGCGCGTCCACATGAGGCGCCCAGACATAGACAAAGCCCTGAGGAATGGTCTGTGGCCGAATGGGCTGCAAGGGCACGCCGTGCCGGCTCGCTTCCTTGGCCCGACCGACGTACACCCGGCCTTGCCGCGTCTGCAGGAAGACATCGCGGCCGACGACTTCGATCCGGTCGCCGGCCACCCCCACCATGTACTTGATGAAGCCGTCGCCCTTGCGCGGACCGTCGAGAGTGGCCGGCAGGCCCACTGACTGCAGCGCCTTGGCCGTCCAGGTGTTGGCGTAGTAGTTCGGGATGGGATCGCCGGCGTAGGCGAAGGCCACCAACTCGCCGACCGCCGGAGGAGACCCCTTGAGGATCAGCGCCGCGCTGGCATGCACGCTGTCGGTGGTGATCCAGGCAGCGCCCACCAGTCGTGTGATCAGGTAGCAAAGCAGCAGCAGCGCCAGGTCGCGGGGCAAGGTGCGGCGGATAGCCGGTGCACGCTCGCGCGCGCGCCGCGCCACCGCACGCCAGGCCAAGCGCAGGCGACCAGGCGGGACGGGTCCCACGAAGTTCTCGGAGCCTGGGCGCGCCAGAGCGATGGCGCGACTCATGGTTGCAGCTCCAAGTGAAGCCGCTCTGCGGCAACGGCCGTGAAGTCAGGGATGGCGCTGTCGGCACCATGGACTGCGGCCATGGCCACCACGGTGCAATTGCACTCGCCGGCAAGGCCGTTGAGCACCCTGGTGAGCCGTGGACCAAAGTCCGTCGCCGCCTTCTCGATCTGGACCAGCTCGGCATCCGTGCCGCCCCGTTCCGAGCCCGCCAGATCCAACGCACGCCGGGTTGCGGCCTGCTGGGCAGCCTGGTGCAAGGTGGTGACGTCCACCATGGCGATGCGCGGCGTGGCCGGTCGACGCACCAGGGCCTCGTAGGCCACCAGGGCAACAGCGGTCACGACCACCGCCACAAAGACTTCGCGAGCCAGCGTGCTCATGGATGCACCCCCGCACCGCGGCGGTGAGCCTCCAGCAGCTCAATGTGGGCCCCTGTGCCCACCTGGAAAGTGAGGCCAACTTGACGAAGGAATGAGGCCTCTAAGCGCGTCAGCTGACTGAACGTGGGAGATGCCGTCAAGGCAAACATAAAGCCCGTGGTCCAGAGGAACACCACGGTGTAGGCAAAGGCCTGCACGGTGCGCATCTCGGCTGGCGGAGCCTTCAGATAGGCCTGTAGGAAATCCCGGAGACTTCCTGGGTCCATCAGCACCCAAAGCAAGAGCAACAGACCGAACAGACTTCCCAGCTGCATCAGGAAGCGGAAGGCTCCTTTCAGAAGCCCTCCAATGAAGCCCAGCCAAATATCCGTGTGCAAGTCCTGATTCAGAAGCACGATGCGGCGCAGCTGCGCTTCCTCAGCCTGTGTCAGGGTGCCGAAGGCAGTCCCGTTGATCAAGACGTGCCACGCCGGATCGGCCGAGGCCTGGGTCGTGTCGCGTTCAACAGCAGCCAGACTGCGTGCCAGCAAGGCAGTGGGAAGCACCCCGACCAAGAGGGCTAGCAGGAGCAGTGGCCAGCGGCCATACATGAGTGCCAGGCAGACCGGGGGTGCGCTCCACAGAAGCAGGACCTGCGCAGCAAGCCTGCGATGCCCGATCCATAGGGCCACCACATACTTGGGCACGCTGACCAACTCCTGCAGACGAGCGCGGGCCAGCCCAAGGCCAGAGATGTTCTGAGCGGTCATGCTGCCTCCTGGATGCCGCGATCGCGCAGCACACGGTCGATGGCGCTGGGAACGTCCAGGCCTTGCGCCTGGTACTCGTCCAGCGGAACGTTGTCCTCTGCCCGATTGCTGAACAGCAGCAGGGTGCTGGGGTTCAGCACGCTGCGAATCACGCCCTTGAACACGGCCGAGTGGACGTACCACTCTTTGAAGTGGCCACTGCCACCGCCCAGGGAGGCAAGCAGGCGACGGAGGTTTTCGTCGAGACGAATGGCCTCGCCGCGCTTGACAGCCTCGATGCTGTTCTCGCTCTGGCGCCCCATGAGGATGAAGTCGCTCTGGTTCCAGATCGACATCCCGTAGCTGGAGCCCATGTAGTGGGCGACGTCCTGGGTGGCCGTGATGGCTGAGCCGTTGTACTTGCGCACCCGCAGGTAGAGCTTCTCCAGGAACTCAGCCTGCACCTGGTCGTTGGGGCCATTCCCCATCAGGGCTTCCTTGGCCTCATCCATGATGAAAACCTTCTGGCGCTTACGCTCCTGCAGCATCTCTTGGGTGATGCGATAGAGCAGGATCATCTGAATCACGCCCTTCAGGTGCGGATTGGCCGACAGCTCCTGCAGCTCAAACACCAGGAAGGGATTCGAGAAGTCGAGCGTCGCTGCGCCCTCGAAGTAGTTGCGATAGACACCGGTTTCGGTGAACGGCTCCAGCATCCCGGCCATATCGAACAGGCGTTGATCGGTCGGGCGGCCCTCTTCCAGGGCGCCAGCGGCGTAGCGCTTGTAGATGTGCGTGACCGTGGTTGCGCGCCCGTGTTTCAAAAACTCCTGCTTGATGACCGTGGCAAGCGTTGCGTAGATCGCCGGGTCCAAGGGCTCCCAGGGGCTCGCCATCTTGGCCAGCATGGGCTGCAGCATCGCAACGTCGTCGTCGATGCCACCACAGAGCGACACCTCGCCGTCGGGACCTTCCACCTCGGTCTGGTCCAGCACCATCGAGAACGGGTTGAGCCGCAGGATGTTGTCGCTGGAGAAGATGACGAACTGGCCCTTGACCCGATCCGTGAGCCGCTGAAAGGAGCGGCCAGACTCGAAGACCCGCACCAGGGCGCCCTTCGAGGCATAGGAAGCAGCGATCTCCTGAAGCATCGTGGACTTGCCGGCGCCCACGCTGCCGACAATCGACACGTTCTTGCCCCCCTCGGTGTTGTCGTAGAAGTCGAGGGTGGTGATCTGCCCGCGCCGGCCGAGGCCGAGGATGGTTGGGGTGCCGCTGCCCTTTCCTTCGGCCACCAGCGGCGCCAGGTGAATGACGTTGCCGCTGGTGCGCAGGTTCAAGCGCTTGAAGGTCTCCAGGTCGGCAGCGAAGGGCTTGCTGAGCGTCATCGGCAGGGCCTGCAGCAGCGCCGTGCGATGGATGAAGGCGTCGGTTACCAGCTCGAATCCTCGCGCCCGCCACACGTCTCGGGTCGCCCCTTCTGCCCGGCGCGCCTCCTCAGGCTTGCAGAACAGCACGATCTGGTGGTAGTTCCAGACCAACTTGCCACCGTTGGCCAAGGCCTTCAGGGCGTTGGTCCACTCGGCAGTCTTCTCGGCCATGGCGGGGGAGAACTTGGCCATGTCGCCGCGCGCGTCCCGGTCGGCAGCGGCCTTCTCGACCGTCGCCGAGCTGTTCATGGCCTTCTGGTCCGGCATGACCACGCCCATGGTCACCATGAAGGGACAGGGAATCTGGAGGGTGTCCTGGAACAGGTCGCCCACGAGACTGCCCATGCCCCACAGACCGAACTGCTTGGGGACTCGTTGCACCGAGAGGAACCGCAGTTCCACGCGCTCCTCTTCGCTGCCGCCGATTTTCTCCAGCAGGACACGAGACGGGTCATGCCAGTCACCGGTGGTCTCGCGGTCCACGCACTGGTCGGCAATGGACAGCATGTCGTCGTAGTCGGCCTCAACCCGGCAACCGGACCGGAGCTTTCCCGGGTTGAGCACCTCGGAAACCAGTGCGATAAGCTCCGAGGCCCCCATCACCCGGTTGGGAAGCAGCGCGGCCGTCAAGGTTGACCGAACACCCTCGCGGATCTCGATGAGCTGGTCCAGGGCATTGAGGTCTTGGATCGAGCCGGGAACCGTCACGCTCACAAAGAGCCGGAAGTCGCGCACCACGAAGCCCGTGCCTTCGATGAGCGGCGCCTTGGCGCCGCGCGCATAGTGCGCGTAGCGACGGCGGGCCATCTGCCGGAAGACGTTGGCATTGCGCGCAGCGCGGCCACCGCGCTCCTCCGAGCGGCTTGCCGCGTCGGTGTCGCACATCCGCAGGTTCGCGTACTCGCGCAGCGTGTGCAGCACGTTGGGCGAGGCGTACATGGTGACCTGCAGGGTGCAGTCCTTGGTCAGGCGGGTGAACAACCCCTTGAGACGCTCCACCATGGCCGCGTCAGCGCCCGTTTGCGGCATCACTTCGAGCACGAAGCCGAGGCTGTCGCGGTTCACGAACACCTGGTCGGCCGGGCGGTAGCTCACATAGGGGAGCCAGTTGGACATGCGAGCACCTGGCTCACGCAGGTCAACGGCATCCTCAAAGCTGCCCTGCTGTGACTCGGGCGGCAGGAACAGGGTCTTGACCGAACTCTTCAGGCGCTCCACCAGGTCGGCCAGCATCATTGGGCTCCTGCAATCGGCTTGGCCACCGCGCCAGCGGCCCCAGAGGCAGCGCCTGCGACCACGCCAGACGCAACAGAGGCGGCACCGTCTTGCTGGCCGGCTTGGCGAGGCAGTTGGTTCCGGGCGAACTGTGCGAAGGGATCAGCAGCCCCAGCACGCGCGGGCGCGGTACCGGCGCTCGCGTTGGCGCGGGCCGGCTGCGGGCCGAACTCGCGGCGGATGCGGTCCCGGTTCGTCTCGATTAGCCAGCGCCCCGAGTCGATCTGCAGATAGACCCGGCTGGCCTCGTGCAGGTCGCCGTCGGCATCCTCGTAGGGCGCGATCCAGATCCGGATCACGGTGGGCTCCGTGCGGATTGCGCCCAGGCCCGCCTCGGCGTCCTCGGCGCTCAGCAGGGCTGGCCGCATGCGCATCCCCTCCAGAGGCGCCTGAGTGCCCTTGGAGGGCTGCGGCGCCTGGCGGATCTCTCGCTCGCCCACCGGCTCCGTGTTGGGGCGCAGCTTGCCAGTCTGAACGGCATGGTCCACGGCCCCGACCGAGCGGCAGGGGATGCCGGTGGGTGCGGAGCACTGAAACTCGCTGGACCCACCCAGTCCGGACATGCTCCCGCAGGCAGTCAGGCCGGAGACGAGCCCCAGCAGCAGTGCAATGCGCACGGGGTACAGGCAGTTCATGGGCATGGAGGCCTCCTGATTCAGGGTTGCGTCTTGCGGCTCGTCAGCTGAGCCAGCGAGCCCGAGGGCGATTGAGGTTGCGCGGCGCCTTGGACCTTGGCCGGGGCACGGGCTGCTGCCACTGGCTCCCCCTGGGACAGCCAGGCCATCAGCTCCTCGGGCGGCAATGCGCCCGTCGCGCGCCGGCCATCGGCGCTGATGAGGGTCGGCGTGCCCTTTACCCCCAGTTGGGCGGCAGCCGTCTGCAGGCGCTCGATCGGTGCGGAGCAGCCAGCCGGTGCGGCCGCGGGCTCGACCCCTCGAAGCATCCAGGCCTTCCAGGCGGCGGCCCGATCGCTCGAACACCAGATCCGCTGGGTCAGCTCAACCGACCCCTCACCGAGGATGGGCGTGGGGTACACCAACACGCGCAGCTGCTCGACCTTGGCCAGGTTCTGCTCCAGCTGCTTGCAATAGCCGCACTTGGGGTCGGCGAAGACATGCACCACCCGCTCGCCGCTGCCGTAGGCCAGGGCCAGGTCCTGCGGCAGCATGGCCGGATCGATGCGGTCGAGCTGGGCACGGCGCTCTGCCGAAAGGTCGCGGCGCTCCCTCATGTCCCAGAGCGCCCCGAACAGGAAGTAGCGGCCAGACGCCTCGACATAGGCCACGGAGCGGCCCATGGTCACCTCAAAGTACCCAGGCAGCGGGGCTAGGCGAACTTCGTCGAACTTCTGAGTGGGGTACAGCGAGCGCAGGCGGGCTTCAACAGCCTTGGCCGACTCCGCGCGCCCTGACGCCGGATCGACAGCCATGGCTGACAGCGGGAGCGCGAGCGACAGGACAGCAAGCGTCCTCAAGCTGGGAGCGAACATCATTGAGTCTCCTTGGGGTCTGATCCAGCTGCGTCCGCAGGCTGGCTGGGGTCGGGCGTTGGAGGCGCGAACGCGGCGCGCAGCGCGATGCCGGCTATGGCTGCCATACCGACGTCCATCGCCAGGGACCACTCGCCGAAGACGGTGATGGCACCCGCCAAGGCAGCCACTGCCAGTGCGCCGGGGATCGAAACAAAGCCGATGCCCAGGGCCGCGAGTGGAATGGCCAACGCCAACAGAAGCCTGGCGGCCTGCTCCAGGACAGACTCCTGCGTCGCAGAGCCGCCCATCAGTTGGTCGGCCAGTAGCTTGGCGCCCAAGAGGATGGCGAAGGGCAGTGCAGCGCGTGCTGCGGAACCCAGATGGGGAACGATCAGTCGCCTGCACCAGGTCAACATCACTCGCTCTCCTCGTCATCGCCGCCAGTGGTGACCGTCTTCAAGAGGGCCTTGCGGGCGGCCTCGCTGCCCTTGGTGGGCGCGGCGGAGCTGGTCGCCTTGCCGTTCACATAGGTCAGATCCAGCTGCACGCCCTGTGTGATGACGACGTCGACCGTGCGGCCAGGCTGGATCTCGATGACGGGAAAGGTCTTCTCCGCCAGCGCGATGTAGTACTGAGACAGCCGATCCAAGGCCTTGCCCACGCCGGTGCCGATGCCCTGCTTCAGGATCCCAGATCCATCCGTGGGGTTGGTGGTCGTGGCCCCAAGAGCGGTGTTGGTGATCTGCTGGGTGGACTGGGCAATGCCGTTCCCAAGGCCCGATGCGATGCCGGCCAACAAGGCATTCGTCAGGATCTGGCCCTGCTTGGTCACCAGCGCGCCGCGCAGGCCGTTCATGCCGTCCTCGCCGAACACCGAGCCCTTGACCGGAACCTCGATCACAGTGCCGTCGCGCATGACGCAGGACAGCAGGGTGGTGCGGATGTAGGCCCGTTCGGCAGATTGGTCGCCGAAGCCCTCGGCAACGACCAGGCAGTCCTGCACCAGGCCTCGGAAGTGGTTGGGCAGGACCGCTGCGTCCACCAGGCGCAGCAACACCGGGACCGGGTTGCTCTGGGCCTGGCCGCCCGTCGGCGCCGCCAGGCCGCCGAGCAGAACGGCGCGGGTGTGGGACACAGGCAGGTAGGTGTCCACCTTGCGCATGGCCACGCCTTGCGCCGAACCTGGCGCATTGCCGGCCGCCGGTGCGGCGGCACCGCCGGCTGCAGCAGCCACTCCGGCGCCCTTGGGCGCATCAGGCTTGGGGACATCAGGCGATTGGCTACGCGCCGACACACGCACCAGGCCGGCCATGGGGCTGGGAGCCTGCTCTGCAACCATCAAGGGGCCCTGGCCATTCGGAACGCCAGGGGGATAGGCTCCTGGCTGCCCTGGCGAGGCCTGGGCACCAGGGAGACGCCCCGTCCTGGGCTGAGCCCCGAGGGATTGGGGCTCGTTCGCGGGTACGGGCGATGTCGCGGCCGGCATCGGCGCTTGGGTGGGATGTGCCGTAGCCGCGCGAGCTGCAGCCGCTGGCGCTGGGCGGCCAGATTCGGCCGCGCCATTGCGCGCAGCCTGCAGGGCCGCGGCGTTCTGGGCCGCAGCGATCTTGGCGTCGATGTCAGCGTTGGAACGCCCCTCACTGCCGACCAGCAGGTCCAGGCGGCGCTTGAGGTCGTCGTTGGTGCGCTGCTGGGCTTCTTGTTGCCTCAGCAGCTTGTCGTTGATGGCGCGGACGTCCTCGCGCATGCGCGTCACGTCCTTGGCGGCGCCACCGATCCACGCGTCCTTGCTGTCCAGAGCCTGGCCCGGAACAGAACCGAGCGACCGCGGCTTGGGGAGGTTGCCGGCGTTATCGATGCCCTTGACGGTCGGCGGACCGCCAAGGAACCCGCTGGCGAAGAGGACGACGCCAACGGTCGCACAGCCACCCAGGATCATGTTGACCCACTGCTTTTGCTTGGGCTGCAGGTTCGAGTAGACGGGGATCTTGAACTTGGCCATCGGGCGCTCCGCTCAGTGGATGACTGCGGCCGCAGCGCTGGGGGAGCCCAGGGCGGCAGGGGCCGGCGTGGCACCAGCGCCTGGCGCGGACTGTGCGAGGCGAACGATCCACACATGCGTCGAGTCGCCTGGCTCCAAGATCAGGTGTCGCACCGACACCGCCTGTACGCCATCCGTGTACAGCTCGCGCTCGTCGATGACCATGCGGGTGTTGCTCACATTGGTCAGCTCGAAGGACTCGCCCAGCAGGTGATTGGCGAAGTGCTGCGAGCGCAGGACGAAGCGGGCCTCGCGCCAAAGAGCGATCTCACGATTGACCTGGCGCACCACGATGGCCGCCTTGCCCGTGCCGCCATCGGCCAGCGCCGGGTTGGCCATGGCCAGGGTGAGCGCCTTCAGCGCGCGGACATGGGCCGGGCCTTTGCCGAAGCGCTCGGCACTCGGGATGGGCGGCGGGGCTGCGCCGTCAATGCGCACAGCGACGGTTTCGCCGGGTGTATCCAAGGGCTGCAGCAGCAGCGCGAAGGCGCCCAGGGTGCTCTTGAAGTCGAGCTTGACCGGCGCCGTCGGATTGATCGGAAGGCCACCCGCGCCAAGGGCGCCAGGAGGTGGCATCACGACCTTGACGTAGACCTCACCGTCGTCGGTGTCATGGATCACCGCGACGCGACCGATCGGGTTGGCCTTCGCATCGAAGATGTCGCCCATCACGTCGTTGACGCGACCACCGACAACTTTGATGCGCGTCTGGTCGCGCAGCGACACCGGGACGATCACCGTGTCGCTCTCGCGAACCTGGATGTCTTTGAGGGCCCATGCGGGCAATGCCAGCGCACAGCTGGCCAGCAGTGCCAGGCCGCGGAGCGCGGTGCGGTAGTAGAGGGACTTCATTTCTTGGACCTTTCAGCGCGGGCGGCGGCCTGTGCAGCCTTTTCCAGCCACGGGTCATCGGTGGGGACTTCTTTCCAGTCCTTGAGCAACATGCGACCGCCCTTGGACTCGAACTCCGCCTGGTAGGCCACGGTGTCGGAGCTGGTGCGCACGCCGTTCACCATGGTTTCCAAGCGGCCAAGCATCAGCACGCGCTGGCGATCAGGATCTGGGGCGACCTGCTGCGGCCAGAACACGGTGGCGGCGTTGGAGTCCTTCAGGCGCTTGGCCTGCGTGGTCATGCGCTGCTCCAGCTCGCCATGCATTGCGGGGTGGGTCCACCGCAGCACCTGGGCCTGCTGCCACTCGATGCTGTGAGGGGTGGCGTCCAGCATCATGTGGGCGATGTGAATGCCCATCTCCTCCAGCCAGGCGCCGTCGACCCGGCCACCGGTGACCGAGATCTCACGATCGCGCACGGGCGGTTCCAGCACCACGGTGTGTTCCTTGGCGAGGTTCTTCATCGCCAAGAGCAGGAGCAGGAGCGTCAGGCCGATCAGAAGCCAACGCTGCTGGGCATTGATGCGCTTGATCTCCTGCACATCGGCAAGATGGTTGTTCGGGTTCACGGTGGGTCCTTCCTGGGTCCTGATTCAGGTGTCGGCGCCGGACTGGCTCAGCCGATCGTTCGATGGCAGTGGCTGTCCGGTGTGGCCTTCAGTCGGTTGATCGGGCCGAACTTGGGCAGGTACCAATAGCGCCAGTGAGCGCCAGCCCCCTTGGGCTTGCCGTCGCGCCACTTGTGCCAGAGGTAGCCGACTGCGAACGGGATGCCGATCACGATGAAGATGTGCGCGCCCATGTTCATCAGCAGGAAGCCCATGGGCATGCAGACCATTGCCACGTCCATATCCACCATCAAGAACTTCCAGGGGTCCTTGAGGCGGCTACAGATCAGGGTGTCGTGGTCGTCTTCCATGGGCTTCCTCCAAGGCCTACAGACTTAGACCACGGCGCCGACCAGCGTGGTCGCGGCGCCCAGGGCTGCACCCAAAAAGATGGCGTAGCCGATGAACTTGAAGACGGCGCTGCTGCTGTTGGCGGCGAAGTAGCCAACAGCAGCAATCACGAAGCCCATCAGGGTCAGGATCTGCTTGCCGTAGCCGTTGGCCAGTTCGTCCAGCGACGTGTAGGCCGCCTGCAGGGCAGTACCGGTGTTGGTGGCGGCCGTCACATCGAACATGGCCAGCAGGCTGACGGCCAGGGCCAGCAGCAGCAGGGCGGTCTTGCGGGTCGCCACCAGGCGGCGCAGGCTGCTGCGCAGCGAGAAGGGTTGGGCGTTGCTGAGGGTCAGGGTGCTCACGGTTGAATCTCCAAGGATTGAGGAAGCTGCGAAGTCAGGCTGCCAAGGTGCGCTTGCAGCGCCTGGCGCGCCCGGAACACCCACGGCTGCAGCAGGTCGCTGCGCCGCTGAATGAGAAGCTCGATGGCTCCTTCAGCGAGGTAGCTGATGCTGAGTCGCGGGCTGTGGGTGGTGTCCTGGGTATCCCGCAGCACCTGAAAGCAGCTGTCGCTGATCGGCAGGCTTCTGCCGCCAACGCGCTGCTCGGTGGAGTGGGAGCCTTCCTGTTCCCTGGTATCGGCGCTGGCGCCGGCACGCGCGGAAGGCAGCGGCTGCTGCTCCCGCGTGTGATTCAGAAGTGCCTGGAGCGACTCCGCGAGCCAGGCACGCCTGATGGTGGTGTCGGGATGCGTGGCCAGCAGGCTGATCGCACCCTCAACGATGTAGGTCATATCGAGCCGCGGGCTCGGGAAGATGCTGTTCTGCACCAGCTTGAGGCGCTGGAACGTCGCCATCCCGATCACCAGGGTGCGTTGGCGGCGCGCCGCATCGCCCATGGCGATGGCCAGCTCATCGCTGCGCTGAGGGAAATGACGGCTGACGGCCGATGGGCCTTGGATTCGGCGTGGATCGGCCATTACTGGGCCTCCTTGGTCGTTGGGGTTGTGGCTGCAACAGGACGTGCATCCGCGACGCGAACAGCCTTGGGCACCCGCGCCAAGGCCTTCCTCAGGCCGGCTGGCTGCTCCAGGAGGACTTCAACCTCAGCGCGGCGGTTCGATTCGCGGCCCTCGTCGGACTCATTCGGGGCCACATAGCAGCACAGGGCTTGGCCGAGCGCGGATCCCTTGAAGGGGGCATCGGGCAGCAGCTCGCGAAGGCGCACCAGGACCGCCAGCGCGCGCGCCTCCGCGATACGGGCGTTCGGGGTCGCCGGGCCCAGGTTGTCCGTGAAACCCGTGATGCGCACCGTGGTTGCCGTGGACAGGTGAGGTGCCAGCTGGCGGAGCAGGTCGCTTGCGGCCGGCGTGAGCTTGGTGCTTCCCAGAGGAAAGGTGACGGAGAAGCGTTCGGTATGCGGCTTCTCAGCTGCCGGCTCCGCTGGCGCGCTTCGGGCTGGGGCCGCCGCGGTCACCACCGCTGGCACCACCGCTGGCGTAGCGGCGCTGGAGATGCGCGCGCTGATCGGCTTCTGCACCGGAACGGAAGCGGAGACCGTCGCTCTGCCGATGGTCTTGGGTGTAGGGCGCTCGCACTCGCTGGTGCAAGCCACGAAGCGCTGCCCCGTGCCGGTGTGCTGAGGTTGAATCTGGACGGGGACCAGCACCGGCTGCGCGGGCGGCGGCGCTTCTCGAACTGCGCAGGCCGCAACAGCCAGCGCGGCGGTCAGCGCGCCGGCCGAACCAATGGTGCGTAGGGGCTTCATCATGGTTGAACCTTCTCAGTGGCTGGGAGGGCCAGGGAGGCGAACTGGTCTGAGGTGCGCACCAGGCCAGATTGCGGACCGGCGGCCTGTGGGGCCTGCGCGGCCAGCCGAGTGGCCGCTGGAGCTGGTGCTCGCCGATTGCGGTAGACCTTCCAGGCGAAGCCAGTACGTGCTTGCTGGCAGGCCGCACCGCGCAATGCGGTGCATGCGGCGTTCCAAGCACCGACCGCCTCCCAGGCATTGCCATGGCGCCGCAGCAGGTCCTGAACCAGCCAGGCGCCGACCTCGATGTTTGTGCAGGGGTCGTCCAGGTCGCGCCGCGATATCCCGTGCTGGGCCAGCTTGGGCAACCAACGGCTGTTGATCTGCATCAGCCCGATGTCGACGCTGCCGGTGGTCGCCTCGTGGCTGCTGTTGAGCGCCCTGGGGTTCAGTGAGCTTTCGGTCCTGGCTAGCGCGCGCAACAGCTCCGGATCGACCCCATAGGTCCGGCCATGCAGGTCGAAACAAGCATCGAACGCTGGACGTGGCGAGGCGCCTGCCACCCCGAGCAGCGTGAAGCAGATCACGCTCATGGCCAACTTGGCGGCCCCGGCGGCGTTTTGCTGTTGCAGCTTGAAGGAGTTTGCGAACACAGTCCGTTACCTGATTCCGGCTTCCAAAAAGGGCCCCGGGATAACCCCGGGGCGAAGTCGCTTGGCAGGCCAACGGAGCGTTTGCTGGCCTGTGAATCAGTCTGTTCGGCGCACCTCGGAAAAAAAACCCAAAACCGTGAAGCTCGTAGATCACGGTTTTCTGTAGACGGCACGATTTGGAATTGGCAAACTGGAATGTTTGCCAGCAACCAGGCGCCAGGCATGACGCGCTGACGACCAGTCAAATCAAAGACTTAGCGTCGCCTGTCGGCGCAGCGTGTGCCGCATGCCGAGCAATACCGCCGCCGAACATGAGTGTTTGCGGGTATGTCCTGATGTGGCAAAAGGCCCAAAACCAACTGCAGCACAAGGGTAAAGGCCCGACCCAAAGGGCCGGGGCCCTCCTGCGCTAAGTCGCTTGTCGGGCCCCGAAAGGCCTTAATGGGCAATGGCGCAGCAGCCATAAAGGTAAGGGGCGACAAGGGTTTATCAGTGCACCGCAATCAAGTTTGCGGCGCACTGCATAGGGCTAGCACATCCTCCCGCACTTGGCAAAAAGAACTGTGAAGTTCGTGCTGCAGGGTTTTCAGGTGACCCGGGAAAGGGCGCTACCTAGCCTGCGCGGGCGTGTTCCTCCGCCGCCTCAGCCATGCATCGGGCTTCTGGTCTCCGTCCTGCTGGCGCAGCGCGAGGGTGTTCCACCCCCTGCCCCTGCCGCTGCTCATGATCCCTGCCCCAGGCGCCGCCACGCCCCCGTCAGCCGACCCTGCAGAGCCACCTGACCTGGTGCAGCTGCTCGCCGAGCGCGGGCTGGGGCATTGGCATGCCCCGCTGGTCGAGCTGTGCCAGCGCCACCAGGGATGGCTTGCCGATTACGAGCAGGACGCCGAGATGGAACCCGACTACCGACCGCTCGGCGAGGTCCTGATGGCGGTGGGCGCCCTGCCCTGCTCACCAGCTGGTGACGATCAGGGCCTGGCCAGGGCCATCGGTCGCGCTGACTTCATGGCGCGCGCCGCGCTCGATCGCTACCTGGGCGAGATCCATTGGGATCCGCTGCACGAGCCCTACCGCACGTTCGCCGGCCGCTGGCCCAGCCCGCACCCTTATTGGTCATCAACCCCGGATCAGGTCGAGCTGCGCCTGATGCAGTGGGCTCAGGGGTTCGCGCCCTCAAGCAGCCCTGGTGCTCAGACTTTCTGACACCGGCTTCTCCCAACGACACAAACAGGAATCAGGACATGTTGATCAAAAAGCCAGCGGACATCGATCTTCAGAGTGAGCCCCCTTCAGGCGCAGATCTGCATGTTGCGGCCAAGGCGCTGCGGCACCGTGGCATCTTGGCCGCGATTGCAGGTGCCGCCGGCTTCGCGCTCTTCCTTGGGGTCTTGGGATGGGCCGTCGGATCGATGCTTGACCCATTGCAACCAAACCATCCCATTTATGCCGCGGCAGCCCTCGGGTGCTTTGGCTTCCTGGTTTTCTTAGGGTTTTCTCTCAACGATCTTGGTCCGCCGATCACCAGCGGCCCGGTGCCGAGCAGCATGGTGGACGAGGCGCTTCGCCTTTGCTCTCAAGCCAGTGTTTGCGACGACTACCGCCGCAGGGTCATCGCAACGGGCCGCGAGTTGACCGAGTTCGAGCTCGAGGCAATGCGAGTTTGGAGCAGGCGCGAGCCCCTGCTGAGGGCTGAAGCGAAGCTGGCCGCGGGCAAGCGCCAGCTCGCGAGTGACAAGCCGCTGGCGCAAGCCGACAGCGCCTCATAACGGTTCGGCATCTCGCGGCCCGAAGGGCGGCGACGTGAACCACTGTCCCTGTGGCAATCATCCCTAGAGAAGCCCACCATGGCCATGCCCCCGCCCTCCCCTCTCTGGGACTGGGCCATGTACCTCGCCGTCTTTCTGTGCGGCATGGTCATGGTCAAGCGCTTCGAAGAATGGCGCGCCAAGCGCGTGCCGCGCGGCCGCAGCCGCTCTTCCAGCGCCGGCAGTACCTACGGCGGCCCACTCAAGCGACCGCCGACCCAAATGCCGGTCCAAGGCTTTGCAGAACTGGTCGAGGCAACTGGAACGCAGAGCCTGGTTCGGTCCGTCGAAAGGCGCACCCGCCTCACGCCCGGCAACTGGCAGCGTGATTGCCAGCCGGCGCTGGAGGCCTACGCCGAGTTCGTGCAGATGCTGCCAGCTTCAGAGTGCCATCACCACGCCCAGCCTGGTGGGCTCCTGATCCACACCCTGGAAGTCGTGGATGCAGCATTGACCTTCCGCGGCGGCATGGAGATCCCCGTCGGCGCCGGCACCGAAGAGCGCAAACGCGACGAGCATCGCTGGACTGTGGCCATCCTGCTGGGGGCCCTGCTGCATGACGCCGGCAAGCCGGCGACCGATGTGCGGGTCACGCTGTTCCAGGAGGATCCCAGGGCAGGAAAGCTGTGGCAGCCGCTGGCCGGCTCCATGAAAGCCTTCAGCGCCCACTGGTATAGCGTTGGCTTTGCCGATCCATCGGAGCGGGACTACGAGGCCCATGCCAAGGTCGGCGCGATGCTGCTCCAGTCGCTGGTCCCCCAGCGAACCCTGCGCTGGCTCAGCGAGTCTCCCGAGGTCCTCAACGAGCTGCTGGCCTATCTCTCTGGCGAGTCGCCCGACGGCGTGATTGCTGACATCGTGAAGCGGGCAGACAGCGACTCCGTGCGCCGCAACCTCCTTCACGGGCCGCGCACGCGCTTCGCAAGCGCGCGCGCGGTGCCGTTGATTGAGCGCCTGATGGCCGCCCTCCGCCGCATGCTGCAGGAGGGCGCGCAGCTCCCACTCAATCGCCCCGGCGCGGCGGGCTGGGTGCATGACGGCTGTGCTTGGTTTGTCTGCGCGCGCCTGGCCGACGAGGTGCGCTCCTACTTGGAGGCCAACGAGAGCGGGCAAGGCATCCCCGGCAAGGACAAGAACGATCGCCTGTTCGACACCTGGCAGGAGCACGGCGCCGTCCGCAGCGGGCCCGACGGCGGCGCTGTCTGGCGCGTGCGGGTGCGGTGCGATGCTTGGGCCCCTCCCGACGCGCTGACCGTGCTGTGCTTCCCGCTGGACAAGCTCTATCCGGACCCTGCGCAGTACCCGCCGAACGTCGCCGGCGAAGTCGTTCCTGTTGGCGCAGCATCGACACCAGCGGCGTCCGCGCCTGGCCCAGTGGCCAAGCCCGTGGTGCAGCCCTCCCAGCGCATCGAGCCCCAGTTGGTGCTGCCGCCTATCGAGCCACCGCCGACACAAGGCGCCGCTGCGGGTTCGGCTACGGCGGCAGCCAGTGCCCCGAAAGCAGGCCCACCGCCGACGGCTGCGGCCCAGCATGCCGGCGCTGCAGCGCCGCAAGTACTGACGGGCAGATCTGCACCGGCAGTGCCGAAGCCTGAACCGACTGCGTCTGCTGCTGCGAGCCCTGGGCCAGCAGCGCCTGCCGTCGCTGAATCGCCTGCGCCAGTGGTGGGCCCTGCGCCGCAGTACCTGAGCGGTCGCCCGTCGCCCTTCAGCACGCTGATTGAGCAGGATCCGGACGACATGCCTGCGGTGATCGACTTCTCCTCGGGTGAGCGAGGCAAGTTCATGGCGCCACCCGACGCAGGCCAGCCGGGTGATCCGCAGCAAGATGGCATCCTTGCTGCACACGAAGCGGCCGACCTGGGCGAGCATCGCGCATCAGCTCAGCAGACACCGGTTCTGACCCTGACGGCCCCCCTACGCCCTCGCGAGCGCACAGCGGGCCACCCCAAGCCTCCCAAGATGCCCAGCCCGGCTGCCCAGGCCTTCCTGGGCTGGGTGGCCCAAGCTGTCGGCACTGGCGAGCTGCGCTACAACGAAGACCAGGCCATGGTGCACTTCGTTGCCGAAGGCGCGCTGCTGCTGAGTCCAGAGATCTTTCGTCGGTTCTTCGAGGTGCACCGCAGTGTGGCGGATGGCCCGATCGCAGAGCTGCGCACTTCCCACGGTGACAGCGCCTACAAGCGGCTGCAGAACGAGCTGGCGCGCAGCGGGTTCACCCTGCGGAACGGCGACGAGAACCTGCACTACTTCGCGGCTGTCAAGGCCGACGGCAGCCTGAGCCGACCTGCCAGCTTCTACCTGCTGCGACAGCCGGAGCTGCTGTGGAATCCGGTCCCTCGGCCCAATGAGCGCCTCAAGCGCACCGCACGACCGGCGGCCGGCCCGAAGAAGCTCACTCTGCCTGCCACTGCGGGCGCCGCGACTACCCGCGGGCGCTCTACCGAATCGGAGCCTGCATGAGCGGCCCTATCGAGAACGTCTACCGCCCTCCATTCGAGCTGGCCACCGTCGCTGCCGCCATCGTGGCGGCCGGGACGGTACTGGCCCATTCGGAGTGGTTTCTGCTCACGCCATTGCAGGCCCTGGCATCCACCGCAGGATTGATGGGCTTCGCGGCCTGGCGCTTGCACCAGGCGCAGCGCATCCGCCGCTACCGCCGTGCCGTGCGCCGGCTGGAGCCCTATGCACTGCGGCCGACCGAACTGCCCTGGTCCCCCACCGCCGTGTTCTTGGGGCGTGGCTTCGAGTGGACCGCGCGCCATACCCAGCGCATGGTCCTGTTGTCCCAGCCTGAGAACGAACATCTGCGCAAGCCCGGTCGCGCCTATCGCTGGGCCCGACGCATCGAGCGGGACCGCTCCGCTCCAGAGTGGCTTCGAAGGCTGGTGGCGCGCGACACCTGGTGGAACCCAGTCAGCCCGCTGCCGCCAGTGGGCGGCCGTCCAGAGCTGCATGGGGTCGAGATCGACGAGGAGGAGATCTGGACCTCATTGGCCGAGCTGAACAACCACATGATGGTCTACGGCACGACTCGGGTCGGCAAGACGCGCCTTGCCCAGATCCTGATCGAGCAGGATGTGGCGCGTGGCGACGTCGTGATCGTGTTTGATCCGAAGGGCGACGTCGAGCTGCTGCTGGGGATGTACTCGGCCGCCGTGCGAGCCGGCCGCGTGGATGAGTTCCAAATCTTCCATTTGGGCTTCCCGGAAATCAGCTCGCGCTACAACCCGATCGGCAACTTTGAGCAGATCACGGAGGTTGCCGGCCGCGCCACCGGGCCGCTGCCAGAGGAGGGGCAAAGTGCGGCCTTCAAGGCCTTCGCCTGGCGCTATGTGAACGTGATCGCCCGCGCCATGGCGGCCATCGGTGAGCGGCCTGACTTCAAGAAGATCTACGAGTACGGCGTCTCGATTGACAAGCTGGCTGGCCGCTACTTGCGCTTGTGGCTGGACCGCAAGGTGCCGAACTGGGAGAAGGACTTCGATCCAACTCCAGGCCGGGAGCACAAGGAGTTGGTGACCAAGGCCGAGAAGAACGGTCGCGACATCGAGGTTTTGCTGCTGATGCAGCACTTCAAGGCCAAGGGCTACCAGGACCCAGTCGCCGACGCCTTGGCCAGCGTGCTGGCCAACGATCGAACCTACTTCGAGAAGCTGGTCAACAGCCTCTACCCCCTGCTGGAGAAGCTCACTACCGGGCCGCTTGGGGAGCTGATTTCCCCGGACTATTTCAATACGGAGGACCCTCGCCCAGTGCTGGACTGGCTGAGCGTCATCAACCGGGGTGGCATCGTCTATTGCGGCTTCGACTCGCTCACGATCCGCGATGCGGCCGAGGCCGTCAGCGCCAGCATGCTGGCTGACCTGGTGAGCACCTTCGGTCGCATCTACAAGCACGGGGCCACCTATGGCATGTCGAGCCAGGAGCGTCAGCGCCGGGTGCGATTCCACGGCGATGAGCTGAACGAGCTGATCGGCCCGGAGTTCCTGCAGGGCGCCAACAAGGGCGGCGGCGCCGGCCTGAACATCACCGGCTACAGCCAGACAGCGCAGGACATCGAAACCAAGGTCGGCTCGCCGGCGAAGGCCGAGCAGCTCAGCGGCAACCTGAACAGCTTGGTGATGCTGCGGGTGGTCAACATCGACACAGCACGCAAGCTGACCGATCGGCTGGAGGAGGTGCGGGTGCTGACCCGTTTGATGGCCAGTGCAGCGTCGGACACCAATGACCCTGGAGACTTCGCCGAGTTCGCCTCCAAGAACGAGGACCGCATCTCGCCTGAGAAGGTGCCGATGCTGGACCCCAGCTGGCTCATGAAGCTGCCGAAGGGCCAGGCCTACTGCTTGCTGGAAGGCGGGCAGTTGCGCAAGGTCCGCATTCCCTTGCCCTTGCCCCATGAGGACGCAGCGATTCCGTCCACCTGGTCGGCCATGCTGGGTCACATGCGGGCCAGCTATGCAGACTACGTGTCTCGGGTACCCGACGACGCTTTGACCGTGGAGGGCACCGGCGGTGGCTTCTAAGAACGCGACGATCGATGACCGCCCCCTCGTCAAGCAGTGGCTATGGCCCTTGCGCATCGCCTTCTGGGTGTTGGCCATCGGCCTGGGCCTGTGGGTCTACACAATCTTGGCCAGCAGCTGGTGGGCGCGGGATGCAGCGCCGGAGGCACCGGTTCAACACCAGCTGCAGGTGCTGGAGGGCGACCTCGACACCTTGGCCCGGGTGACCCCTCAGCTGTTCTCGCCCAGCACCCTGGCGCGCTGGATCGGTGACACGCTGTATGAAGGCCTGGTGAAGGGCTTCGTCGGGGCCGCGCGTGCGCTGATGAACCCGCCAACGGCCAAGAGCCGTAGCCACTTCAGCGAAACATCGGCGGTCCGGACGCAACGGGACCCGGGGGGTGAGTACGTCCACCGCGCCACTCGGGAGGCGGGCGCCGATTGGGATCACGTGGTGGTTGGCACCTACGTGTTCGCTACCCGCACCGCGTACTTCGCAGCGGCACTGCCACTGATCGCCCTGGCATTGGCGGTTGGCTTTGTGGACGGGCTGGTGGCTAGGGCCAAGCGCAAGGCGGCAGCCGGCCAGGAATCAGCAGGCCTTTACCACCGAGCCAAGCTCGGGCTGAGCTTCGCGCTGATCACGGGCTACCTGATCTGCCTGGGCCTGCCTGCCCTGCCCCAAACCCCCGGCAGCTTTGTCCTTCTGGCCCTCGTGATCGGTGGACTCGTGCGGCTGCAAGCGGCGACTTACAAGAAGTACCTTTGACCTTAGCCGACCGCCCTGTTCACGGAAAGCACCTTGCCCACCACCGCGATACCGTTGCCGAACTTCCCATCGGCAAACAGCGGGAACTCCTCGCTCATGCCGATCTGGATCTTGGTGTTCGGCAATGACACGCGGGCCAGTGCTTGCCCCGTCAAGGGTTGCACCCACCGAGTGACCATGTCCTCCCCGCCTGAGGCGAGCGGAATCCGAAGGATGTAGAGCCCCGCGCCCGTGATGCGCTCAATCTGCGGATCAACCAGCATCACCTCGCCTTGGTCAACCACGCCTGCCGCGTCTGCATTGGGCTGCTGGACCCATACGCACCAGGTAGGGTTGGCTGTGTACTTCGAGAAAACCCGATTGATGGCGCGCACGTTCGGCCGACCGAAAGCAGGCAGCACATGGGGCTCGTTCGAAAGGCTTGATGCCGCGGCCGGGGCCTCTTCAGCTGCCAACTCTGGGGGCGGCTCGACCGCAACCGGCACTCGCTGCGGAAAGAGTTCCTCTGCAGGAATTCCCCAGTGCGAAACCACGAAGGACAGCGCCTCGACATCGGGTAGCCCAATGCCGAAGTGCATCCAGTTCTTCACGGTGCTGTAGCTGCGGCCGGTGACATCCTTCAGCTCATGAAAAACCTGGCGGGAGTCCAACGTCCCGTTGCGCGAGGCGTATCTCCAGATGACGTCAATGACGTGCTGCCTGTAGGCCTCGGACGACATACCAGACCCACTGGTGTCGCGGCTCTGGGCAATGGTTTCAGCGTTCATGCTGTGCAGTTCAAATTTCGAATGACGGTGCACTGGAGGTCACGACCTCGGGCCGCCAGCGAGGCAGCCATCGCGCCAGTTTCTCTTCCAAAGAACTCGGTTCAAGCGGCTTCGACAAGCAGTCGTTCATTCCGGCCTCAATGCAGCGTGCGCGGTCAGCACCGAGCGGGTGCGCAGACCAAGCAATGATGGGCAACTGGCGCGCGCTGCCGTGAGCAGCCTCTGCCTGCCGAATCATTCGCGTAGCCGCCAGACCATCCACAACGGGCATTTGGCAGTCCATCAGCACCAGGTCGTAGGTGCTCGCTCGCACCATCGCCACGGCCTCTGCGCCATCGCAGGCCACATCGACGGCCATGCCCAGCTCTTCCAGCAGCGCCCTGGCGATGCTCGCATTGAGCGCATTGTCCTCAGCAAGCAGGATGCTGACCCCAGCAACGCGCTCGCTGGTCAACCTAGCCCTAGGCGTCTCGCTCTCGCCTTCGGACGCGATGCCCACTGCTGCGTGTCCAACGGGTTGCGCCGGCGCGAAGCCAACGCTTTGGAAGCCGTCGCGCTCCTGCGCAAGCGCTTCAAGGGCCATCGTGACGGATACCGTGGTGCCGACACCCTGCAGGCTTTCGATGCGGATCTCACCCCCCAGCATGCTCACGATTTCGCGCGTCAACGCCAAACCCAGGCCCGTGCCCCCGCGTCGGCGATTGAGTCCTTGGTCTGCCTGCCAGAAGGGAATGAACAGCTTGCTCTTGTCCTCCTCAGCAATGCCAACCCCAGTGTCTGCAACGCGAAGCGAGACCCGGGTCTGTCCGTCTGCCGGTTCGGCACGGAGCTCGATGTCGACGTGCCCTTGGTCCGTGAACTTGATGGCATTGCTGACCAGGTTGTTGGCGATCTCCAGCAACCGAACTCTGCTCGCAAGGACCCACCGGGCTTCAGCCGGAATCAGCGACCGCACGCGCAACTCCACGCCCTTGATGTGCGCTGACGCGGTATGCAGGGCAGCGACGCGCTGCAGCATGTCGACCAAGTCCACCGGCTCTGACTCCATCGCCAGCTTTCCTCTGGAGGCTGAGCTGTAGTCCAAGATGCCGTTCAGGATGCCAAGCAGCTCGCGACCCGACTGCTCCGCGACCTGCAACAGGCGCTGATCGTCCTGATGGACCCGACGAGCAACCATGCGCAGGATCTCCAAGACCCCATGCAACGGCGTGCGGATCTCATGACTCATGCTCGCCAAGAAGACCGCCTTGGCCGCATCCGCGCGCTCGGCCGCCTGCTTGGCCAGCTCCATCTCACGCAGTTCGCGCGTGCTGCGCTCCAGTTCCTTGGTGGCGAGGAAACGGTTTCGCTCCGTCCGCTCCAGGGACTGGGCCAGCAGCAGGCACACGACCTGCCCGACCACCAGATGCACAGCCAAGCGGCCCAAATAGGTGTACTGATGGACCGACGTTGCGGCATACACGAGCGCTGAAACAACCCCAGCACTGGTCAGCAGCAGCGTGTTCCAGCTGGGCAAACGGCTTGTTCCGAAGGCAACCACAGTGGCGGTCATCATGGAGGCGTTCAGTGCCCAGAACATCTCGGCTGGATGCCCCGCACTCCGGCTGGCAAAGGCCACATAGGCGGTTCCTTGAACCATTCCGCCGTAGACCACGTTGAGCAGCACCACGTAGTGCCTGACCACAAATCCCTGGTGCCGCAGTGCCAAAGCAGCCAGGGCCACCATGCCAAGGACGACCAGCACTCTCACCGTTTGAACGCCGCCAAACAGAGTGAAGCTGCCCATCGCAGCATCGAGCAGCCAGAAGCCTACATAGGCCAGGCTGGTGAGCAACACCCCGCCGGCAAACAGCCAGGGCCCCCGGCCCCAGTACAGACGGCGGAACTCGTCTTCCAGCTCGGGGTGCTCTGGCAGGAGCGTTCCTAGGCGCCGCCAGGCTGTAGCGAAGGGCAGTCGCATCAGGCCGCGTCCAGCTGACCCTGCCGACCGCCCAACAAGAAGCGCAGGTAAGCCCCGGCCCCCCGGAACACCGCCTCCTCCCGAATCTTGCCCTCGCGTCGATAGATCTCATGCACCCGTGGCAGCTGGCTGAAGCTGATGCCTGGGTGGTTGTGGTGATAGACGTGCAGCGCGAAGTTCAGATCCGGCAACACGACTCTTTGCCACCACGTGAGGCGAACCAAGGGGGTGACCTCTTCCACCGAGGCGTCTGCGTGGTTGTACTCATGCTCTAGCACGGCGATCCATCGCAGCAGAACCTGCGTCACCGTCAGCAGCGGCAGCACCCAAAAGATGAGCACCACGCCCCAGGCGTCAAGCAAGGTGATCACAACCGCCGCAACGACGAAGAAAAGCAGTCGCATCCACCGCGGCGTTGGATTGGGCCGCTTGAACTGCGCCTGGCCAGGAGGTGCTGTCTTGCCGCGAACCATGCGCACCGTATTGAGGCCGCTGAGATCTCCGGCCAAGACACGCAAGAGGCGACCGATCGACATGGGGAAGGTCCATTCGGCCCCGCGCTTGCGCGTGAAATCGGGATCTCGCTCCGTCATGAAGTGCCGGTGGTGCCGTAGGTGGACCTCGGCGTAGTCCTCCACGGTGGTGGCCATCAAGGGATAGACGGCCACCAGGTTGGCCAGCGTGTCGCCCCAGCGACCACGCAGCCCGAGGCGGTGAACCTGCTCATGCATCAAGAGCCCGAGAACTATTTGTCGCGTAGCTACAACTACCACGGCGATAACCGTGACGGCCCAGTGATCGGCGGCAAGGGCCAGGCCTACCGCAAGGAAAACCACTACCCAGGTAACAACTAACTCAAGCAGCCAACGGCCAGGCCGTGCACCGCTGAGCCCAAGGATTTCCTTTTTTGCCTCGGGGGAAAGGTCTCGCCCATTCGACAGCACTGCAGGAACCAGTACCTGCCGCGCCCCCCGCCCCTCGGTCCTGAAGTTTGCCTGGCTCATCAACGGGTACCGTCAATTCGTTAACACATTGATACATCAGCCAACAGATTTCTAACAGCGTCGAGCTGACTACGGAATCAATTCTGCCTTGTTACAGACTGAAAATCGCTGATTGAGGGTAAGCACGCCCCCCCGCCCAGGGTGTCAACTTTTTAACGATTGGCGCAGAATCAAGAATCTGACAGCTTGTCGTCGTGACACATCAGGAGGGATCGCATGCTCACTGCCCGGGACACGCCCCAGAAGCTGGGGTTTGCTCGCACCGGGCTGTTGTGGCGTCTGGGGTACGACCGGCAGTGCATTGCGACCAGAACAAATATTGCGGCCGGATTGTTTGACCACTGCATTTTGTGGCCCCATAATCACCCGCGTGGAGTTTGGGATTCGCGGGGCTTGCTGGGCCATCTCAGCTGGTCGTTTCGATTCCAGCGTTTCTTGAGTTTGTGCTATTCGGTCGGGTTAACGGGTAAACCGTTGGTCCGCAAAGTCCTGGGTCAACCTCAGGCCGAATTGCGCAACCGCCTGGAACAGGGTTACTGCCCTCAGGCAGAGCCGCGCGCCTACCAAACACCACGCCATGTCGTGACTTTGGAGGCCGCCTCGTGATCCACATTTTTGCCGCTCTCAATTCCAAGGGTGGGGTTGGGAAGACCACATTCCTGGCGAACCTCGGCGGATTGATCGCCGACGTCGGCTACCGGGTCCTCCTGGTGGATGCCGACCCACAGCCATCCCTCACGAAGTACTTCGATCTCTCGTATGAGGCCCCGCAAGGCCTGGTCGAGGTCATCACTCAGGGGACAGTCACTCCCCAGTGCATTTCCCGGACGTCTGTCGCGAACTTGGACCTGGTGCGGTCCAATGACGGGGATGCCCAACTCCAGCATTGGCTTTACAGCCGAGCGGATCGCCGAACGCGCCTGGCGTCGGCACTCAAGATTCCCTACGTTCAGGATCATTACGACTACATCCTGATCGACACCCAGGGCGCCATCGGGCCGCTGCAGACGGCTGCCGCTTTCGCGGCAAACACCCTGGTGAGCCCGCTACCTCCCGACACGCCCAGCGTCCGCGAGTTCCGAAGCGGAACCTTGCGCGCGCTGCAGCGCCTGGCGCTTGACGAGCGCGAGCCCCGGGCCGACCTGGCGCCCATTCGGGCTGTCATCTGCCGCTACGACCACAGCCGTGACGCCAAGACGCTCTTGCGCGAGCTGGCAGCCGAATTCAGCGAAGACGATCGGGTCACGCTCCTGCAGACCATGATCCCGGGCGCCGTCGCCTACAAGGACGCGTTCTCCATGCGCGTTCCAGTCCACCACATCAGCCAGGCGGGCGGAGCCCGGAATCAGAGCGGCTACGAGGTGATGCACCGCCTGCTGTGGGAGCTGCAGCCTCAGCTTTACGGGCATTTCGCCGGCAGGATGCGCGGTGATCCCGACGTGGTGTTCGGACGTGCCCAAGAGTCCGAGGGGGTTGCCAAATGAGCGGCCCCAAGACGCCGGCCAAGACCAAGCCCTTTGGCGGTCTGCCCCAGACCATTTCGACAGGCCGCGCCCTGGCCAATCAGGCGCTCGCGGAAAAAATGGGCCAGCAGCGGCGCGGAGGCATCAATTTCGCAGCTCTCAACAAGGCCGATGAAATGCCTGGAGACAAGCCGCTGAGCCCAGCCGCCCAGAGAGAAGCGCAGATCCGCCAGGCCAGCTACCGGGTCGAGGACACAACGCCCTCCAAGCTGGATCTCTCCAAAGATCTCCCGGGCTTCATGCGGCTGGAATGCACCGAGATCCAGGCGTTCGACCACAACCCCCGGATCTTCGCCAACGAAAGCGCCCAGGAAATCCGCGCTTCGCTGCTCGCCCACGGCATCCAGGGTGCCTTCGAGGTAACGCGGCGCGGGCCCGGCCAGCCCTACATGCTGGCCGCCGGCGCCAACACCACCCTGACCCTGGTGCAGCAGCTCTGGGCAGAAACGGGCGATGAGCGGTTTCGCTGGGTGCCCTGCGTTTTTCAGCCCTACCAGAGCGACACCCGCCTGCTGGCCCAGCATCTTGCCGAGAACCTCAACCGCGGCGACATGAAGTTTTGGGAGCAGGCCAAGGGCATGCTCGACCTGGTGCAGCAGATCGAGAAGGAGCAATTTGCTGCCGGCAAGCGCACGAAGGCAATGACGGTGCGGGAAATTGTCGAGGTCTTGGACAAAGAGCATGGCCTCCGGACCAACCGGACGAACGTCTCGATCTGGCAGTTCGCCCTGGCCAGGCTGCATCCGCTCGGCGATTGCACGCGCTTCCTGAAGCAACGGCAGGTTCTGACCACCTTGCAGCCCAGGCTCAATCTCCTGGCGCTGTTGGCCGAGCTGCTAAAGGTGCCGGCCGATGAGTTCTGGAACGAGATTACCGCCCGTGTGCTGCGGCGCATTGCCAGTGTCGTTGAGCAGCAGGAAAGCCCTGAACTGGATGCGGTTCAGATCGTCGATTCAGTAGCAGCTGCACTGGCTGAGCACGCTGGCGAGTCTGTGCCGGCGCTGCGTTCGATGATGGCGGGACTCGAAGTGAATCCCACGGCCACTCTGGCAGAGTTGCGGGCCCCCTCGCCCAACTTGGCCGTGGGTACCCAGCCATCCAGCACCGATCCGGTTGGCCACGAGGATCCTGCTCCGGCGGGCCATGTCACCCAGTCCGCGCTGGCTCTGGGCCCAACGGTCATTCGGAACAACGAGGGTTCGGGCACCGCGCGTACACCGCGCGTTTCTGGTGCACCAGGTCATTCGCCCCTCCCGCAAGCGGCTCAATCTGGTGAATCGCCTGCGGAAACCGGCGGCCAGACCGTCGCGAGCCCAGTTTCTTCCGCCCCAGCCACCAATCCGCTTCAGCAGGCCCTGGGCCTCGGAGCGGAGGCCAGTGGTGACTCGCTGCAAGCGCTTCAGGCCGCCTTGTTCGACTTGGCCCGCGCCGCTGGTATCCAGGACACCCTGCAGCTGCACGCACCCATGCCCCTGGGTTTCTACCTGGACTTGCCAGATCCCGTGCTGCACCAGCGCGCCACCGTGGCCGAGGGAAGCCCCGAGCACCAGCAGCGCGAAATCAAATCTGCTGTCTGGTGGACCCTGAGCTTGCTGAGTGGTCAGTGGTGCAACGGCGCAGAGGCCTGCCTGGACCACGGCAGTGCCTTCTTTTTGCACTATTCAAAACCGGACCACGCAGACCCATTCCAGGGTCTGGACATCGAGTCCCAGGAACCAGACGGCAGCGAAGTTCTGTTGAACCGAGTTCGCCCCGGCCTGATGCGGCCGGTCATGCACCTGGTGCGTGTCGTGGAGTCCCTGGCGGCACAGGTTTATGAGGATCACCCAGAGCGCTGGCGCTTGATGGAGCGCCTGCAGGCGTCCAACAGCCCCTATTGAGCGCCGCTCTCCATGCTCCCGGTGACCACCATGCCATGTGCCTACCCAATCGCAAGCTACCGACGCCCAGAACGTCGGGGCACCTGCGTGCACTGTCTGCTGTCACCGAAACGAGCCTGGAGGAAGAGCGCTGATGACTGCTGTCCAACGAACCACCCCACAAGAGTTCTCAGCCGAGCAACTGGCGGCCGCTTTTGCCCTTGCGCTACCCCTGGACGATCTGCAGACCCGGCTGTTTCTGCTCACTCGCCTGGTCGCCGAGATCGATTCCGGCGAAGCAGTCTCCAGTCTGGTTCACGCTGGTCTGGATCAGGAGTCCATCGATCGACTGCGCGGCATGTCGATGGCCGATGCCTTGCGCTTCGCCAGCAATCCTTGTGGGTTGTCGCTCTCGGTGAACACCAGAGAGGTGCGGGGACAGCTGGTTCGTATCGAAAGTGCAAAGCTGGCCCGCAGCCGTCTGGAGTATTTCGTGTCCAACGGTGCCAGTCCGAGGCTTCTGACCCAGCTCTTCAGCATCGCGCCAACGGAGGTGCGGCGCATGCGCAAGCTCTTGGCGCCAGCCATCACGGCCGGCGGTCGGCCACGGGTTCCATCACCCGAGGAAAGTGCCGCCATCGAGGTGGTCTGGCAGGAAATCAAGGCCGCGCATGCCGACGATCGGGAGCGAATCTGGCACCTGCACCAGTCCTTCCAACACATGTGGATCGCCACCCTCGAACTGGTGATCATGCCTCCGACCACCCCTTCGCTCACCCTGCTGCACGCCTGAGCAATCAAGTTCGGCGCGCTGCGGGTGCGGTGCAACCCTGTCCGATTGCCCTGGTTGTCAAAGCCCGTCGCCCGGAGTGATTCGCCATGCAATTCCATGTCCATATCCCTTGCCCGCCGACCCAGGAACAGGATCTCGGCTCTGCTGGCGGCGGCTTCGCCGGCTTGAGCTACTCGCTGCAGCTCAACTCAACCCAAGTGCAGGTGCAGTTGCCGCTGCAGGGCGAACTGGCCGGGCAGGTGGCAACGGAGCCAGGCGCAGCCTCTGCTAACGGCTCGGCCCAGGACGGGCCAAGGCGCCGCAGCAAGTGGACTCCGGACAGCTTGGCTGAGCGCCGCAAAGAGCGCTCAAAAATTCGGCGGCTGGCGCGCAACAGCGCTGACGATTGGATGCGCGCAGCGGAAGGCAAGTTCTTCAGCGTCAGCTATTTGTTGGTGGCGGGCGCAGGCGGTCTGACCGCCGCTGCGGCGTTGCAAGCGATCTGGCAGGCCTGTGAACGGGCCTATTTCGAACGCGGTGAGGCATGGGTCTTTCGCACCGAGCAGGAATGGCTGGATGCCACCGGGCTGATTGCAGAGGAATGGCTGGACGGCCGCCACGCGCTGCGTGAGCAGGGATTCGTGAAAGAACGACGCCGCTTCGACCTGGATGCAGGCGAAATCATCACGGAGCTTGCATTTGATGCCGAGCAGTGGGCTCGGCGGTTGGCTGAGCTGCGACAAGAAGCTCAGGACCATTTCCGCAACGAGCTTGAGAGCCAGGCTGGCTTGCTCCAGTCCCACTTCGCGGACTGACGTTCACCAGGTCCAGCCCGGATGTTCAGTCCCTCACGCGCGCGGCGACCACGCCCGGCCCAGCCGCTCTTCGCGGCACAGGCCGTGCCGGAGTCGAGGCCCGCGCCTGTCGCTCATGCTGCTGCGAGCGCCGCCGCAGTCAAACATGCGGCCCCGGTTGGGGCCGCGGGCCTTGTCGTGGGCCGTCGCACCCGTGAGCCCGTCTGGAACCAGGGTCAAACCACAGCGGCACCGGCCGGCGTCAACCTGTTGGGTGTCGCTGTCTCCACGCGGGTGATGGGCTTGGTGGGTGACCCTGCAGCAGGCGTGTTCTTGGCCCAGCTGATTTACTGGTCACGGCGCACCCCTGATCTTGCCCAGCGCGATGGCTGGATCGCCAAGCGCAGCGAGGAACTGCAGCAAGAAACAGGAATGTCGTGGAAGGTCCAGCGCCGGGCTAGGCAGTTGCTCATCGGCGGCGGCTGGCTGGAGGAGCGCTTGCTGTCGATGCCCGCGCGCCTGGAATTCCGCCTGAATCTCTCTGCCCTGGTGCGCGCCCTGCACCAGGGCAGAGACATCCAGGTCGACGACGCTACGTTGAGCTGGGAAAAGCTCTGCGACCGCCGCGATCCGAGCTTTGATCGCTTGATGGGCCGCTGCTTCCTTTTCCACGGCGTGCTGACGCAGGTACTTCCGCTTTCGGCTGCGGTGCTGGCCTCACGCCTGGAGTCCCGCCCTCAGCACTCGGATGCCGCCTCGGAGACCTACTGGTGGCGGATGCATCGCGACGCCTGGAAGGCGGAAACCGGTTTGAGTCGGGATCAGTGGCAGACCGCGCGCAAGACCCTGTCCAAGATTGGGGTGCTCATCGAGCGTGGTCACAACTTCCCGCGGCGCATCGATCTGGCTCTGAATCCCGTCGCAATGCGCGCGCTTCTGGCGCATTGCAAAGGATTGGCTGTGGGCGCCCATCAGGCCCCCCTGCTCCCCATGCAAGTTGGCCGGCCTGAGGCTGGGCAGGAATGGGAGAAACAGGCAGGTGGTTTTGGGCGACGTCCGGATCAACCGAGCCTCTTTGAATCAGGATCGCTTGTTTCGCCCGATCCTGCCGCTAAGAATCGCCCCATCCTGCCAACAAAGATCGCCCAGTCCCGCCCTTACCCAATACCCCAAGTACTGCCTACTACCCCCCAACAACCCCTCCCGCAAGCACCCGCGGATTCGCAGTTCTTCCCAGCGTTTGGTGCAGGGGTGGGATCAAAAGGGCTCTTGAAGGGGGCGTTTCACCTGCAGGTGTCTGACTGGATCAACCCGGTGATGCATTCGAAGGCACATGACAGGGCGGGAATGGGCGAATCAAGGCCTGCGGCAACAGCGCCGGCCGGGACCCTCGCTCTCAATGAGGCAGCACTGCTGCATTGGCCCAGGGCTCTGCAGGAGCATCCTGAAGAGCTGGGATTGGCTATGAAGCTCCTGGCTGGTTTGTCTGCTGAGCAACAACAGCAGGTGTTGGACGAGATTGTGTTCATCGAACACCACCAGCATCGTGCTGTGCGCAACCATCTGGGCTTGCTTCGCACGTTGGCCACCAAGGCGCGGAACGGGGAGTTCAATCCGGAAGGCGCCCATAAGGTCGCCAAGATGCGATCTGAGCGCATGGCACGCGAAGCCAACGTGCTGGCTCAGAAGCCGACTCAGGCGGCACCATCTGGCACGGAAGCGAGTTCGGCACCGGGTGGCATGAGCGAGCAGCAGCGCCAGAAGTTCAAGGAAATTCAGCAGAGCCTGCTGCAGCAGGGCCTGGCTACCCAGCGCCGGAGGGCGGTGGGATGAGGATTCCAGCCTTTGCAATCAGCGGGGGCTGTGCCACCTCGTTCGAGACCTGTGCGTGCCCGAGTAACCTAGGGTTTGCCCGCATTTTGTCAATCGGATTGACAAGATCACAGGCAGCTCGGGGCCGCGGTCATCAGGAGGCCGTTTCCGATGAAAGCGGCTCTGGGATCTGCCCTTGCCAGCATCTGGATGTCCGACTCAAGGATTTCTGCAGGCCCTGCAAAACCGCGAATTCCACCCCTCTGGGGGCGAATTGCCATGACGACTGCATTGCACAGTCGCATGAAGCCCGTCATCCTCCTGCGATCACTTGCTTCGGCATTAAATCTGCCGTAAGTGCTATTGCTGTTCCATACCTCGTTTTGTAAGGAGCCCACCATGGCTACCAGTTCAAAGCCCTTCGCCAATTCCTCTGTGACCCCGGTGTTTCCTGTTCGCAAGGGGTCACCGTTCAGCGATGGATATGACATTGATGGGGAACGCCTGGCGCTGAAGGACATGATTGAGGCCGACGACCTCAACACCACGGATCCTCGGTATCAACGCTACGTTGAGCTGGAGCGCCGGGAGGAACTTCTGCGGAGAAACCAGGCCGAATACGAGGCACGCGACGGTGCGGAACGGGATGTACCGTTTCTTGAGGCTTCCCGAGTCAAGACGCTGGGTCGCCTGGCCGACGAGGGCGAAGATTCGATGCTTCTGCATACCCGGGAAGCCTCGCGCCTATTTGTAGGACGTGCACTGGCGCCTGGTGAGCAAGGATATGGTCAGTCGGGTGGCAAAAAGGTCGGTGCAGCTCTGCGGGCAATCTGGTACCTGTCAGGCAATGACAATCCCTACGCAGATTACGCCCTGCTCGAATGCCATTCAGGAATTCAAGCGCTGGTGCGCGATCTCGAATCCCAGATCGCCTCGATGGAGGCCAGGCTTGAGAAACTGAAGCAGCGTGGGCTTTCATTTTCCATCGTGGCAGCAATGCCACCGGCGAAAGTCGAGCTTGGTTTCAAGAGCCCCTACGGATATTCCGTAGTACTCCTGATTTCGACCATGGATTACTTTGTCCGCGTCGTTAAGAGCCTGGTTCGAAAGGATTTGATGACCGACAAGGAAGGCTACGCTGAAATTTGGAATGCATCCCACAAGGTGCGCCGGGTCTTCGAGCGTGCGGTTTGGTTTCAGCGCTACCTGATGAAGGAAGAGTTGGTGAAACTGTCCCGCTTGGACTGGCTGCCGACCGCTGATGAGTTGGCCAAGAAACGTGTGGCTGCTGCAGTCAAGCTGTTTGGCCAGCTTCCACGGGAAGTGTTCAATGGCTCGGCGGCTCCGGCGCACTCGCGCCGGCAATTGGATGTGAGTCCGGAGGAGCTGCGCCTGCTGAACGAAGTACCGCTGGCCGGCGAGGAGGCTGCACTCAGCGGCGAGGCAGCCGAGGCTTTGGTTTGAGAGCTGCGCCAGGAGCGGATGCGGTGGTCGCCAGCCTGTCAACGAACCTGGGCACCATGTTGGGTGCTGCGCCAGCCCACGGTTTGGTGGCTGAAAGGGCTGCGCCTGCGGCGGGGATGGATGCGGAAAGGGCTGCCGCCGGCTTGCCGGCGGTGTTCGAGCTGAGCCAGCAGCGTGCTTTGGATTGCTGTGCCAGCGGTGGCTTCGGTATTTGGCCGGGTCCGATGCGTAGCGAGGAGCTGGCCAATGGCTGACAACAACGTGGTCATACAGATGCTTGACCTTAAAGGGCCTTTAAAGGGTAAGGGGGTCTACCTGGCGCAGTGGCGGCGAGATGCCGAGGATCGCCTGGCGGAGATCTATGCCCAGATGGAGGAGCTGGCGCAGCGCACGCGCGTGGTGGAAGGCCGGCGCTTCTCCCTGCAGGTGCACAAGCTGCGCAACGCCAAGCAGTTGCGCTGGCGCTTTGGTTCCGCTGCAGAGGGTGTGGCCAGCCGGCATGCAACCTGGGAGCGGATTGCCCAGCTGCTGCCGGAGTTCAACCAGGTGCTCGCCAATTGGTATGAAAGCCTCAACGAACTGGCGCAGGTATTGAATGCCCAAGAGCAAGTATTGCGATATGAATGCAAGACTGTGCAGCGGCTCACCACTGGCGCAGTAACGAAGATCCGCGTCCGGGCGTTTGAAGGCGAAGTGGGGCACGGTGTGTTCGGTAACCGGCCATCCAGTTCAAGAATCTGACAGGCAGGAAGGGGGAAATCATGCACCAGTACCTTCAAGATACGGAATATGCGGTCAGGAATTTGATTCAACTTGCGCACGCCGAGGAAGATCAGCTTCGTGCTCTTTTGGCCAAATTGGAGGCCATGAAGCCGCAGATCAAGGTTCTGGAGTGGGATTTCGAGTCCAGCGATCTGAATGACGATTTTTCGGATGTCTACGTGATCGGTGCATTCAGCCGCATGGCACAGGCGCGTACTGAGGCGAACAATTTGCAAGGGCAAATCGCTTCGTTGCAGGCCAGTATTGGAACCCGCCAGCAAGCCATTCAGGCAATATCCGGTTCAATTCTGCAAGTGGCCAAGCAAGGAATATCTCTTGTGCATGGTGGTCTTAAGCCTGCCCCTGAAGGCCGCTTTATCGGTACTGCTTCATTAAAATCGATCATTTGGAATGCGCGTGACCAGGCAATGCACTTCGAGGAAGGCATTCCTAGAAATCCGGCTGTGAGAGCTCTTTTCTCTATCCTAGAAGCTGAGCAGGGTAGTGAATTTTCCTTGGCTGCTCACTTGCATCAAAGCCGGGCCCGTCAGGTGATTAATTTGCTTGGATGGCGCGAGTATTCAGCGTATGTTGCAGATATGTCGAGTCTGCTTGGTCCCTGAAGGCGGTAATTCGTTCAGCGCTGTGATTTGGTGGTTTGCCTAGAACCGCAACACCAGGGCTCAGAAAGGATCGATCATGAAGGCCATCGTTGGTTCCAAACCCGCCGAGAGTGCAGGCCCTGGTTCGAGTTGGGGCCGTCGGCATGCCTGGTGGGTGCAAGCTCCGGGTTGGGTGCCTGCACCAGTGAAGGCGCTGGGATTGGCTGCCACGGCTGCAGCTTGTCGGCACACCTACTGTCGGCTGGGCCTGCACGTTGGCCAGGGCCGCTGCAACTGGTGCGGGACCACGATCGAGCGCAGTGCCTGGGCTTCCTATTGCATCGTGCTGCGAGATGGCAGCGAGCACGTGCGCCGCGCGACCAGCCGCGATCAAGCGATTGATGCGCTGGTGTACGGCGAGCTGCGTCCCGGTCTTGTCAATCTGATGGACAAGGCGCAACAGCGTCATCGGGTGCATCCCAGCCATGTGGTGTCCTGCGAGGTCCTTCTCGCACCTGAGGCTGCCCGTGACCGACATGGTGCCAGCGTCGCTGACCCTGCGGAGCAGTTGCCCCAGGGCAGGGCCTGAGCGAGGCCTTTCAAGCGTGATGGACCAGCCACCCATGCTGTTGAACCTGATGCAGGTCCTGCAGCCCGCGGCCGCCGTGCTGGTGGTGCTGCTGGCCGGCCTGGCTGTAGGGTGGGTGGCCCTCTTCTGGCATCGTCGCCGTGTGCGCCGTCCACTGGCCAGTTTTGGCGGCCTGGATGCGCTGCGGCCGCTGTTGGCGATCCTGCCAGCAGATGAGCGCCGAGCGATCCTTTTGCGCGGCTGGATGACGCCCGCCGAGTTCAATCTGCTTCGAAGCCGCGCAGAGCGCGCTGCGGGTGGTGATGCAATGGTTTCAGATCGACCGGGCCGCAACGACGGCTCGGCATTTCGTCGGCGCTTGGATCCTGAAGGAGCGAATCACCCTAGGAGTTGATTCATGTCCATCCATGCAAAGCTGAAAGGCAATCTGACTGCTGACCCGGTCCGCAAAACCGTCCGCGTCGGCAACGAACCGCGCACACTGCTGGAATTCCGCGTGTTCTCGGACGAATACAAGCAGGTCGGTGACGAGCTGGTCCAGGACGATGACCACTGTGTCGGCGTCGATGTGACTGTCTGGCAGGAGCGGCTGATTGAGCGCCTTCACCAGCACTTGCGCAAGGGCGCTCGCGTGCAGGTCGAGGGCAGCCTCGTGCTGGAACGCTTCCCCGATCGGGAGACACAAGAGCCGCGTTCCGCGCTGAAGATGACGGCCGATGACGTGACCCTGGTGCTGTCGCGCATCGAGTCCATTGCTTTTTCACCCAGCCGCGCGCAACGCGAGGCTCAAGGGGCTGCAGTACCAGCCTGAGGTGCGGGTCGATGACCGTGCTGCGGCTCCGTGGCACGGCTCCTTTTGGGCAGTCGATTCCAGCTGCCCGCAGTTGCTGGAGGGCCACGGCATGCAGGACAGCTCCAATCACGATTCGCCGGTCATCAGCCAGCAGGTTTGGCGACATGCCTTTGGGGAGTCAACGATCGAGATCTGCGCGGACGGCACGGTGCTGATCGACGGCAAGGTCGTTCGCGATACCCTGCCCGCCCATCGCGCGGCTCCTGCGGTGCCAGCCGCCGCTGGCGCGCCAGAGAAGCCGGCGCATCTGGGCCGCCTTGCGTGAGCTTGTCCGGTCTCGGGTTCGCCCCTGTCACGCCGGCGCGAAAGCGCCTGGTGACGCGCGTGACCAGCGATGGATTGCGCATTGGACTGGCCACAGCGTTCGGCAATGACGTCAGTGAGCTGATGCGCGACCTGGGCTGCACCTGGTCAGCGCCGCGTCGGATGTGGGTGTGCCTTGTCGAGCAAATGCGCACGTTTCTCGCCGAATTGGAGCGCGCTGCTGGGCGGCTTCCAGATTACGAGCTGGGAGACGTGAGGGAGGAGGCGCTGGCCGCCTGGAGGGCGCCAGCGCCAGCGTACTTCGCTGAGGTGCTCGACCTGCAGCTGATGCCGCTGCAGCGCGGCTATGCCCTGAGCAGCGGCTTCGACACCTTGGTTGGCCGGGCCGCCAGGGGCATCGGGGGGCGCTTTCACAAGCACGCGAGGGCCTGGGAGGTCCAGCGGCCGCGTGAAGTGATCCTGGAGGCATTGAGGACTGTTGCAGGGGTTGATCCGGTGCTGGTGTTCGAGCACGAACGCAGCTTCGTGTTGGAGGACCTGGTCGGCAAGACGGGGTCGGAGGTACCGATCCAGGTTCCTGGCGCCGTGCCCACCCCGGCGGCTTCGTCGCAGGGCGATGGCCAGTCGATTGGCGCTGGGTTTCTGTCGGCCTTTGGGACCCCGATGGCACGCCTGCAGGTGGACGAAGCCATGTTGGCGCGCGCGGCGCGCGAGTGTGGTTTGCGCGACTACCAGGTTGCCGGCGTGCGGCACCTCCTTGGGCTCAGCAGCGGCCTGTTGGCCGACGACATGGGCCTTGGCAAGACGCGGCAGGCCGTGGTGGCCGGCCGTCTTGCCGCCGGCGCTGGCATCGTGCTGGTGGTTTGCCCCGCCAGCCTGGCAATCAACTGGGAGCGTGAGATCAAGGCGGTCTATCCGGCCGCTCGCGTGGCGCTTGTTGGCCAACATGACCTTGCTGAGCAGCGCCAGGCGGACTGGATCGTGGCCAACTATGAGCGCTTGGGCGGCTTGGTGCGAGAGGTCGAATTGTCCATCGAATGCATGTTGGTGGACGAATGCCACTATTTGAAGGAATTCCAGGCCGGCCGCACGCGCAATGCCTTTGCGCTCGCGCAGCGTGTGCCGCGCCGCTTCTTGCTGACCGGCACGCCGATCCTGAGCCGAGAGATCGAGGTGCATACGCTGCTGCGCCTCTCTGGCCATCCCATTGGCGCCATGCCGCTGGGCGATTTCCGGAAGGCGTTTGCCGGGGGTGAAGACCGTCGCGCGCAGCTGGCCGAGCGCCTGGACGAGTGGATGCTGCGCAGGGGCAAGGATGTCCTGAAGGACCTGGGCGACAAGACGCACCAGGTGCGGCACTTGCAGGCGGCCGATGGGTTGGCGGTGTATCGCGCCATCCTGGCCGACGACACGCTGATGGCCATGCCCAAGATCACCAAGCTGCGTCAGCATCTGGAGCAGCTCAAGCTGGACTTTCTGGTCGAGTCCGTGGAGTCCCTGCCTCAGGATGCCAAGGCCATCGTGTTTTGCGAGTACATGGAGACCGTTGAAGCGCTGCGACAGGCCTGCAAAGAGCGAGGGATTGGCTGCGTCAGTCTGGTCGGCTCGGATGCTCCCAAGAAGCGCATGGCCGCGATCGACGCGTTCCAGCAGGATCCAGCGGTCCGGGTGTTCATCGGTACGACCATGGCGGCCGGCGTCGGCATCACGCTGACGGCCGCGAATTACGTGTTCTTTGCCTCGCTGCCGTGGACACCGGCGCTCAAGCGCCAGGCCGAAGACAGGGCCTACCGTTCCGGGCAGACCCGCGATGTGTTCGTGATCATTCCCTTGGTTGAGGGAACGATCGATGCGCAGATCCACAGCCTGCTGGAGGCGAAGCGCGAGATCGAAGTCTCCGTGGTGGAGGTCAATCGCAGGAAGGTTGCTTGATGGTCCGATGAGCCATTCGCAGGTGGCTCATATGGTGAGCCACTAAGGCCCGATAATTGCGCCTATGACGGTCGTGATTTGCCCTGACCCTGTGCCGGCCGCTGCAGGCGAGGTCACCATGCGTTGGGCTTCAGCCACGCGCTACTACAAGGCCTCAGCCCAGCAGGATCTCTTTGGGGACTGGGAGCTGCTGTGCATCTGGGGTGGCCTTGGGAGCCGGCGCGGTGGCCATCGGTCCTACCCGATGCGCGGACAGGAACAGGCACTGCAAGCGCTGCAGCGTGAGGCGCGCAAGCGTGCACGCCGAGGCTACTTGCCGATCGTTTGATCGCTGCCTCAGTCGGCTTGCCAAGCGCCGCAGCTGCGGCGCACAATGGATTCGCTTTCTGCTTGACCGACAGCTTCGGTCCGATCGCTGCGCGATAGGCAGCGCCAAACAGCACCAGGCTTCCGAAAAGTGCTGGGCCTCGCAAGAGGTCTGAAGTTTTCTCATCCACCCCCTGGGGATCCACATCCCCGTTGGGGCGCTGTGCATCCCCTTTTTCTTTGGAGATGCACCATGTCCCAAGCTCAAAGCAATGCCAAGGCCTTCAACCTCATCATGGAGGGTGTCGGCTATCTGAACCGCGTTCGTCTGGTCCCCGTGAAGAAGGCCGAGCCCTACCTGGCTTGCACCATCAACGCGATGACCGGATCGGATGGCGATGTCGAGTACACGACCATTGACTGCCGTGTCGTTGGCGAGAAGGCGATCGAGGCCATCAACCTCCTCAAGCCCTCCGTCGATGCCAAGCAGAAGGTGATCGTGGGTTTCCGCGCCAGTGATCCCCGGCCTGACTGCTACGAGTACGAGCACAAGGGCGAAATGCGAAAAGCCGAGGGCCTCAAAGCCCGCCTGCTGCAGCTGACCTTTGCCAAGGTCGATGGCCAACTCGTCACGATCCCTTTGGTTGAACGGCCTGAGGCGCCTACTCCGCGAGGAGAAGGTGCTGATAAGCCGGCTCAATCGGAATCGCGCGAGCCCGCCGAGTCCGAGGCCGCTTGAGATGCGCAGACTCAACTCTGAGCAACGCAAGCACCTGACCGGCGTGATCGACAAGGTTGCGATCGCGTATTTCGCGGTCGTCGGCTACACCGCCTACACCTCGAACAACTGGGTGATGTTTGCCCATGCGGTCGTGGTGTTCGCGCTGATCGAGGCGCTGGCCATCTTCGTCCTCCGGGACAAGGACAGCCAATGACTGAGCAGCAGCTCTTTGTGGTGGCAGCGGGCTACGGCCTGGCTGCCCTCGTCGGCCTGGTGGTGCTCGCACTCCACTGGGTTGATCAACGCGACAGCAAGAGACGCGCCGCCACCCGGCGTCACAGCTCGGACTCGTCGCACGACGCAGCTTGACTGCGCTGGTCCTCTCTGCCCCGTCACGCACGGGGCTTTCTTGAATGGCCCTTCCGGCTGTTCAAGAAAGCCGTCTTGCGCTGAAATGCACCTCTGGATCGAGAAGGAGAACCCCATGGATTCGCAACAGCAGTTTCTGGTGGCCAGCGGCTATGTCGTCGCGGTCTTCATTGCGGCGGTGGTCTTCACCATCGATTGGCTGGAGTCGCGTGGGCGCCGCAGCGTCAGCAAGCCGACACGCTGAACGCCAGATAATCGGAGCGTCGCATTGCAAGGTGCGGCGTTTGCCTGAGCCGCTGCCCGGCGGTTGAGGCAAACGAGTTCCGTCCAGTGATGGTGGCTGCACTGCAACCCAAGCCACCAAGGCCCGCGCGTGCCCAACGTGCGCCTTCTAAACGCTGCCAGGCTCCCGAAATAGCAGCGCACGCCAGCTCGCTGGCGTATGGAGTTTCCTCATAGCTGCCCTCGGGCTGCTCAAGGTGGCCGCGTCCCAGACTCCACAACTCTGCCGCTGACCCACCGAGTTGCGTCACGCCTGACCCGCGTGCGCATCGTTGACCCCGGGAATGCGAGGCTTCGGCCTCGCCTTTCCCTCGCTGCCGTCCACCGGCCCAGCTTCTTCCTTCCCTTTTTCTTCAACCGCTGCGCGGGACTTCCCGCCGGCGTTGGCGTGCGTCCTGTTCGGCTTCTTTCCCCCAGCCCCAGGAGCAATGCCATGTCTATTTCTGTCCGTGGAACCGTCGTCATCTCGCGCAAGAGCGGCAAACGAGGCGCCTTCAATGTCGGTGAACTCAGCACCGAGATTGGCAACTTCGAAGTCAAGGACGCGTGCATCGAAGAGTTCGACGAAGGCCGCTACACCGGAACCTTCGTCATCAACTGGATCGAGTGCGAAAGCTTTGCCTGGAAGGGCAAAGTCTTCGTCAAGACCCGCGCGCAGCTGGCCGAAGTTCTGATCGACGAGGGCGAAGCAGGCGCAGCACCAGAGCCTGCGCAGCCTCCTGTCGCCGACCCGATCGATGGCAAGTTGGACGCCAAGTCCGATGCGGCCCCTCCCGATCGCCCCGAGCCGGAGGCAGGTGTTCCTCTCGCACCAGCACCTCGCGCGGCAGTTGCCAAGTCAGACCAGGAGAGCCAGCCATCAGGCGGAGCCTCTGACGATGCGGCGCTGTTCGGGCTTGACTTGTTCGAGTTGGTGCGAGAGCACCAGGCCCTCAAGCTCGATCCGACCGTGGACCGCGTGCTCTTCCGTGCACAACGCGATCGTCTGAAGGAACTGGGCTACGGCTTTGATCCCAAAACCCAGATCTGGAGCGCGCGCTGACACGCTCCTCAAGACCCTGCAGCTTGGCCTCGTCATAAAGCCGGATCCAGCGCAGCTTGAACTACCTGCAGCCCGCCCTGTGCGGGCTTGCATCAGCAGCTGCCCCCATGGAGGCTGATGCAAGCCCGTGCAGTACAGCGGGGAACTGATCACTGGGTGGCCACGACCCGATGCGTGGTGCCGTATTGCGGCAAGCGATCAAGAGCGTCAATGGTGTCCGAAGTCTGCGTGCGGACACGGCCAAGCAAGGTCTAGGGATGGGCCTGATGGGTCAGCAGACGCTATCGATCCTGATTCCGGCTCAGAGAGCCGGGATCTCCAAGGGCTTGGACAAGCGAGCCCTTGGAGATCCCCGTGTTTCAGCGTTCCCTCCGGCCGAAGTTCCGGCCCGCCTGCACCACGTCACGGTGCTGAACGCGTGCTGGCTCCTGAAGGGGCACGCGGGTCGCGCACAAAGCGATCGGGAGTTTGTTCTTGCAACCCGTCGGGGCACGCCCCGAGAGGGTGTCCTCGGCCCTACCACGCGAAAAAGGAGCAGTTCGATGACAACCCCCTCACCTGAATCCAACACCACCGAAACCCGGGTGCTGACCGATCGCTTCGTCACCCTGATCCAGGCGCTCGACCTGACACCTGGCCCCTTGCGGGGTCGCATCGTGACCATTCAGTAGATCGTCAAGCCAGCGGCAGGGCCGGCAAGGGCCCTGGCAGCCCGCTGGCGCGTCGATCGCGGTCCTTCCCTCCCCGAGGCCCCATGGGCTTCTCCGAGCGCCCTGGCCTGCCAGGACGCCCGGACAAGCGCACTTGGTCTTCAACCGATTTCCCACCCTGCTCGGGCAGAGCCGCTGACGCCGTAACCGTCACCCATGACCGCACAGGCCTTCTGAGAAGTGCGGCAGCACCTGACCAGGTGCTCGGAGGTTTTCTCGTTCGTCCCGCCGGGAGTCCATCCCCGGCTGGGGGATGGCGCCGGCTTCCTCATCCCAAGGAGCTGCGATGTTTCCCATTCATCCCCCCAAGAGGCCTGGCCTCGACCCTGATTCGCATGGAACCCCCGGTTCGGCATCGGCCATGGCGCCCCCGCCTCCAACCGAACAGGTGTCCGACATGCGACGTCCCCAAGCCTTTGAGTCCCCCCTAAGCGTTCGCGCAGGCCTGCGCCTGGTCAACCTCGCCGAGCCGGCCCATCGGCTGCCTGGCGATACGTTGGCCATGGAGCAGCTCGCGCAGTCCGCCCAGGTGGAGCTGCAGCTTGGTGCCGAGCTGGTGCAGCGCCTGTTCGCGCTCTGGAATGGCCTGACTGCCTTGGAAGCCGACGAGATCGGTGACTGGGCGCTGGGTGCCCAAGTGCACATCCAGTGCACGCCTGGCCAGCCCCTGCCGCCCGTGATCGCCGTCGGCGCCACGGTTTACGCCAGCGGCGAGGTCGCCTTCAGCCTGCAGTTCGAAGGCTTCGATGCACCGCTTTGGCTCGACGAGCAGCCGGACCTGTCCGCGCTGAGCGAGCCCTGATCTCCCTCGCACAGCTGGGATCGGGTGGCACCGCCACCCGATCTCCTCATCCCACACGCCTTCAAGGAGGTTCCATGTACCGAATCCTTCAGCAGTCCGATGTGTTTGCGGACGCCTGCGCCGCAGACCACCGTGGGCAGCTTCTCTTCCTCTCGATCTATGGCCGAGATACCTCGGTGCAGCAGTTCATGGCGCGCCTGCATGTGTCCGGCCGTGAGGGCGGTATCGACGAGCTCGATCTCATCGACACCCGTCCGGCCGACCAGCAGGCGGCCGCCAAGCTGCGCCTTCTGGTCGGAGATCCGAAACGCCTTGGCAAGCTGACCGGCCGCATGCCGCGCACCGGCCTTCTGGGCAATCTGGTGCACCTGTGGATCTTTGACCCCGTGCTGCTGGAGCTGGACTACTCGTCGGGCTCGGCTTGGCTGTTTCGGCCGGGCCCGGTCACAGCTGCGGCCGTGGATCTGGAAGCGGCATGGCGCCTGGTGCAGGACGTGGCCAGGATCCCCTTGTTGCCCCACTGGGGCGTTCCCGTGATGGCCTACCTGCGTAGCAGGCAGTGTCTGCAGCAGCCTCCTTGTTTGGGGCTGGTGCGCACGCTGCGCGTTGAGATCCCTGAGGGGTTCGACGAGTGGGTGTCGGAGCGAGTCCGCGTCGGTGACTTCCTGGAGCAGCCACCCAGCTGTTTGGACATGGCCACCAGCCATTTGGAGGTGCGCCGTGCTTGATCCCCTGACCCAGGAGCGCGCTCTGGCCATTGCCAAGCAGCAAGCCCTGCGCCACCACGCCCCCCGTTTCGTCGTGCGTGATGGCCCGGACTTCGCTGTTGCCAGCGACGAGGACCTCGATACCTGGTGGCTTGGCGCCACCGTGACCCACGAGTTCGACGCCAACGGGGATTTGGTGCCGACGGACTGAAGTCTCCAACCCTGCGGGCGCCTTCGCGCCCGCGCCCTCTTCCTCACGCTTCCACTCAAAGGAGTACCTCAATGAATGCGGAATCTGAATGCACTTCGAGCGCCGGCGAGGCCGGCGCCGTTCCTCTCCCCACTGGCTCTGGCACCGGCGCGGCCACCCTGCCGATTGGCGAGTTCGTGCGGGACTTTCGGGCCAGCCTGCTCAGCTCAGTGCGGACCCAGAACCCGCCGGTCTACGACGGCATGGCCGACCCACAGCGTGACGCCTGGCTCACCCAGTTGCTGCGCCAGGCCTTCCCGGCGCAGCGCGAGGTGGTCCAGGCAGTCTGCAGGCTGCTCGTGGACCGAGGCCAGCCATCGGCCGTGATCAATGCGGAGATGGGCACCGGCAAGACCATGATGGCGATCGCGACGGCCTGGCTGATGCACCAGCTGGGCTACGAGCGCACGCTGGTGGTCTGCCCGCCCCACCTGGTCTACAAGTGGCGGCGCGAGATCCGGCAAACCGTGCCGGGCGCCACCGTCTGGATCCTCAATGGGCCCGACACCCTCAAAAAGCTGCTGCAGCTCCGCCAGTCGCTGACCGAAGGCCAGCGCAAGCCGGCTGGGCCCGAGTTCTTTGTCATGGGCCGTGTGCGCATGCGCATGGGCTTCAACTGGGCTCCGGCCTTCGCCGTCCGCCGCTGGCTGGGCGCTGGCAACGAGGCCAGCGACCACGACGGATTCACCGGCGCGGCCGTGGCGTGCTGTCCGGACTGCTTCGAGCCCATCACGGTGCCCGATGCAGATGGTGAGGCGCTTCCACTAGGTCCTGAGCAGGCCCGGCTCAAGCTCAATGTGCGGCAAATGCGGTGCAGCGCTTGCGGGGGCGCGCTGTGGTCCTTGGTGCGGCCGCAGGCCGCGCCGAAGTCCCGGCGCGAGATCCTGCACTCGGCGATCACCCAGATTCCGACCATCGGCGACAAGACGGCCGGCCGCCTGCTCGACACCTTCGGCGAGAACATGCTCGGCGACATGCTGGAGGACAACGTCCACGAGTTCATCAACCTGATGGGACCAGACGGCGAGCTGTACTTCAGCGACCGTCAGGCCCGGCGCATGGAGCGCGCCATGGCGCACATGGAGTTCTCCTTTGGCCAGGGGGGCTACCAGCCCACCGAGTTCATCAAGCGCCAGCTACCAACTGGCTTCTTCGGGCTTCTGGTGGCCGATGAGGGCCACGAGTTCAAGAACGAGGGCTCCGCACAGGGGCAGGCCTTCGGGGTACTGGCCAGCCAGTGCCGCAAGACCTTGCTGCTGACGGGCACCCTGATGGGAGGCTATGCCGATGACCTGTTCTACCTGCTGTTTCGCATGAGCCCGGCTGCCATGGTGACCGACGGCTTCGGGTATCAGCGCGGCTCGCTCGGGCCGGCGAGCTGGTCCTTCATGCGGGCTCACGGGGTGGTGAAGGACATCTACAAGCTCTCCGATCGGAGCGGCGGCGAAGAGCGCGCGCACCGCACGGCCAAAGGCAAAGCGACCAATCATCGTGAGGCCAAGGCGCCGGGCTTCGGTCCGGTGGGTGTGATGCGCTACGTGCTGCCGATGACCGCGTTCCTGAAGCTCAGGGACATCGGTGGCAACGTGCTGCCGCCCTACGACGAGTTCTTCACCGGCGTGCCGATGGAGGTCTCACAGGGCGAGCACTACCGCCGCATGGCCCTTGCCTTGCGCGAGGCCCTGGCCACCGCATTGCGTTGCGGTGATCAGAGCCTGCTGGGCGTGGTGCTCAATGCGCTGCTGGCGTGGCCGGACTGCTGTTTCCGGGGCGAGACGGTGATGCACCCGCATCGCCGCACCGTTCTGGCCAGCGCGCCGGCACTCTTCGGCGATCTGGAGCCCATGCCCAAGGAGCAGCGCATGCTGGAGTTGTGTCGGGAGGCCAAGAAGGCTGGGCGTCGCACCCTGGTCTACACGGTCTACACCGGCACCCGCGATACCAGCGCACGGCTCAAGGCGCTTCTGGAGGTCGAGGGCTTCAAGGTCGGCGTGCTGCGTGCCTCTGTCGAGGCCGTCAAGCGCGAGGACTGGCTGCTGGAGCAGGTAGATCGCGGTGTCGATGTGATCGTGACCAACCCTGAGCTGGTCAAGACCGGCTTGGACATGTTGGAGTTCCCCACCATCGTGTTCATGCAGTCGGGCTACAACGTCTACACGCTGCAGCAGGCCAGCCGGCGCAGCTGGCGCATCGGTCAGAAGCTCCCGGTCGAAGTGCACTTTCTCGGCTACGAGGGGTGTGCCCAGATGCAGTGTCTGAGCCTGATGGCCCAGAAGATCGCGGTCAGCCAGTCGACCTCGGGCGACATGCCGGACTCCGGTCTGGACGTGCTCAACCAGTCGGGTGATTCGATCGAGGTGGCCTTGGCCAAGCAGCTGCTGTCATGAAGTTCGCGGCCGACGCCAGTCGGTCGCCTTTCCCCCAGGTACTTGCCTGGGGGCTTTCTTGGGTGGATCGATCTCGGTCCTTCGAAGAAAGCCCAGCATCGAAAGGCGTAGGGATGCAACACCTCTGCTCGAAGGCTTCGAGCCGCTGACGGCGTAACCGTTGCCCTGACCGCACAGGCCTTCTGTGAAGTGCGGCGGCACCTGACCAGGTGCTCGGAGGTTGTCTTGTTCGTCCCGCCGGGAGTCCATCCCGGTTGGGCTGGCTTTCGGCTTCTTTCTCATTCCCAAAGGAGCCCTCATGGCCACTGTCCACCTGAATGAAATCGTGCAGTCCTACTCGATAGGCGCGATCCCCTTCTCACCCGTTGAGCTGTCCATCCTTCGCCGGGCCAGCCAACTGCTCGGGCGCTGCCTGGATCGGCAAAAGCTCAAGTCACCGCAGGAAGTTCAAAGCTACCTGCAGTGCAAGCTGGCTGGGTTGGAGTTCGAGGTCTTTGGCGCGCTTTGGTTGGACGCTCAGTTCTGCCTGCTCGCTGACGAAGTCCTGTTCCGCGGCTCCATCTCGCAGACCGCGGTGTATCCGCGGGAAGTCGTCAAACATGCTCTGAGACTCAACGCCAGCGCCGTGATCCTGTATCACAACCACCCCTCGATGAGCCCCGAACCGAGCCAGGCCGACCAGTCACTGACTGGCAGGCTGAGTCAGGCGCTCGACCTTGTTGGCGTGCGCGTGTCCGACCACTTCGTGGTGTCCGGCAATGGCGAGATCGTTTCGTTCGCTCAGCGAGGGCTCATCTAGACCGACCCCGGCGCCAGCGGCGAGCAGTGGCTCGCTGCTGATCCGGGCGTAGCCCCTTTCGATTGCCCAACTCCCTGCCGGGTCCGCGCCCGCCAGGGGTGGCGCGGAACGGCTTCCCTTCTCCACCAGACAGGAGCCGACTATGAACCTTGAACCCGCCGATCCATCCACGCTGGTCCCTCCCGGCTGCATTCGCATTGTTCGCCTGCAGGAAGAGGGGCGCCTCCAATCGGGTGACCAGGTCCAGACCGCCCGTTTGGGCGTTTGCACCGTGGCCTACATCCAGGGTGCAGACAGCATTTGCGTGAAGACCCAGTGCGGCAGCTACCGAACCCTATCGGGCATTGCCTTCAGGGCACAGGTTGTCGACCGGACTTGCCGCGACCTGTGAGGCAGGCACGCGCCGGCAATCCGGCGCCTTCGCCACATCAATCAACAACCAGGGACTCGGCGTGGCCATGCAGGCGACCTGGTCCCTTCCTTTTTGCGGAGTGAATCATGTGTTCTTCGATAGCCATTGCGAATGACCTGCACACGACACTGGACCGGTGCCTTGAGCAGTTCGGACTCCACCTCACCGGTGACGATGAACTGGGCTGGGGATATGCCTTCGGCCTGGTGCCTGAATCCAGAAACCTGGCGGCAGGCCTGGACAGCGATGTGGAGGCGAGGGCTGCAGCCGTGCTCGATCTGAGCGACCGGATGGCGGATCTCGTGGCTGCGGCGCGCCTGACGGTCGATCGGTGGTCCGAGGGCGACCTGGCCGAGGCTGTGCGCGGTCTGGAGAGTGCGTGTCGGCAGCTGAATCCAGGAGCCGCCCAGTCGGTCGATGAGGCTGCCCGTCGCTATTGGCGGCAAGGCCGGCTGCGCGCGCTGGAGCTGGCTGGGTTGGACATCAGCGAGTGCATTGAGCACTTCGGGGTGCCGACTGACTCTCACCCGTTGGCGCGCCGCGCCTTCGATGTCCACCACGTTGACGGGGAGCTTGAACTGGATTCACACACCGTCGTCAGCGAAAGCGATGATGGCGCCTATGTGCTGGCCTGGGTGTGGGTTGCCAAGCAGTCAGATGAGTGACTTGGTGACGCATTTGCCAGGCCGGCACAACGGGTAGAGTCCGGCCGCCGCCTTGTGCGGACCTGCTCCCCCTCCCTGAGCAGGAGCCTATGGAGGACAGCTTCAAGGCTTTCAACCCCGCCCAGCTCGCGCTGGCGGGGTTTTTCTTTGGCGGCTGTGGGACGAGGCAGCTAGGTGCCGCCGCCAGTGATCAGTGGACTGTGGCGTCGGCCAGGCGCACGGTCACGCGGTGCTCGCACAGCTGCTGGTTAGGGGCATCGCGAGCCCACAGTTCTCGCGCTGCCGCTTCCGCCAGCAATTCATGCTCGGCGACTACTTCGTAGCGCACGTCGAACCAGCCGGGCCGTCCTTGAGGGATGCGCCGGGCGCGGAACTGGACCAGGAAAACCGGCATGTGCTGAAGCGGCTCGCGATCTAAGAGCAGCGCCGATCCTAGGCTTTGGACCCGCGACTGGACCTTGATGTAGGCCAAGGTCGCCAGGTCTGCGGCATCGTCATGCTCACTGGGCGCGTAGCAGCTGTCCGCCCAGCACGCGCAGTTCTTCGTGAGCCGCCAGAAGGGCGGGAGCAGGAATGGGCTGATTGGATGCGAACCGGCCGGAGCGGCCACGGGCCAACAGGGTGGCGGCGTCAGCATCGGGTGTATAGGCCACCGTGCCGTGAAACAGCACGGACTCGACCTCCATGACGAACTGCTTGCCCCAGCGCAGCTGCAGGCAGGGTGTCCAGAGTTCGATGCAGAGGCTGGCCACCTCGCGCGAAGCGAAGGAGGCGGCCTTCGGCATGCCAGCCAGCCGGCCATGCCGTGAGAGATAGGCCCCCTCCTTCTCCTGGAGGTAGTGCGCCTGGGCCTGGGGTGGCGTGTTCCACAGGCGAAGAAAGTACAACACGGTCATCGTCCTGCCCCCTGGTGCCTGCCGAATTCAGTAGCTGTAGCTGGCGTCTGCAATGTCGCAGCCCGCTTCAGCAAGGTGGCGCTCTGTGGCAGCCTCGGTGTGATCTGGGCCACCGAAGAAGGGACCATCAGGACTGCTGTGCAAGTAGTGCGCGCCCTGCAGCGAGCCGCAAAGCATGCAGGTGTTGGCCCAGGTGACTTCGCTCCGGGTGTTCGAGTAGGTCGGCCTGAAGTTCTCTGCGACGCCGGCAATGCACCGCGCCAGAGTGTTGGGAAGCTGGTGCTCGGCCAGGTCGTAGACGAACGCTCGGCCATCGGTGCTGGGCGCCTGGGGCACCGGGTGCGCCTCGTCAATGTCGATCACGGCAGCTGCGACGATCGCGTGAACGGCCGTGCGACCACCGCAGCGCCAGCATCTGGCCGATGCGGTCTGCAATGTCAGTGGACCCACGAGACGCAACATGGCTATCGCTCAGGAAGCCGCATCGACCGCAAGGTTGGCCTTGGACTCCGTCTGCATCGCCCGACTGAGGGCATTCCCAATTTGCCCCACTGCTTGGGCGCCTGTGCGCGCGAGGGAATCAGCGCGGCTTCCTTGGATGGCCAGGCTGATGCGGCGGCAAGTCGAAGCCAGTTGAATCGTGGCTTCCACGATCTCCACGTCGGGCTTCTCCATCACCTCGGTCATCCGCAGCACTTGCATCTGCTGGTCTGCCTGGCCAAGCAGTGCATGAAGTTGCCGCTGCCAGGGCTTGGTCCGTGGGATCCCTGAGCGGAGCCCGAGGATCAGCTCATCGAGGTCCATGATGAGCTTGACGATCAGGATGGCCGCCGTGTCGGCTGTGGGATTGCTTGACGCGTCCATTTGTGCAGTGAGTTCAAGTCGCCTGGTGCAGCGGGCTCAATGCTTCGGGCACATGAGGCCCTTCATGCTGGCCCAAGTCGCGGGCTGCACGCCGTGGCCACCGGCGACCAAGCCTTTGCAGCGCGCGCCTTCCAGAGTGGTCCCAGAGCACCGAACGGTGAACTGCGACCTGTGCCATTCAAGGTAGTCGTCCACCGAAACGCCGTAATGGCGAGCCAAATAGGCGACAGGATCGAGCACATAGCTGCGCAGCTCACGAGCTGATGCGTATTCCGTTGCTTGTGAACGGCCTGTCCAGCAACGTGAACACCCAGTCCGCCGCTCATGAGCACTGACCTGATGGGGGTTACTTCATAGCGCGAGCGGCTGCACAACGGGTTCGCTCTGACCGGCAGGTTTAAGGCGAGCAACTTGGGGAGCTATCGGGCCGCGTCCGGCCAGGAGCAGTCACACGTGGAGGACCGCAGTGGGCGGCGAACGCTTCATCTTGCCCCCCCGGTGCCACCTGACTGCGCTTGACGTCTTTTGATCCGGAACTGCTGGAGCAAAATATTCTTTGAAACTTATCGCGAAATCTGCGCCCTATTGGTACTAAGGCGGTACAGCGTGCCGTGTTAATTTGATGACCATTCAAGAACCGTCCATTAAAAGAATTCAGAGCATTGACGCCTTGCGTGCGATAGCTGCATTCGCAGTAATTGTGATTCACACAACTCCGTTTAGGACGCAGTTCGCGTCAAACGGATATTCCCTAGACCTCGCACTGTTTCTAAATCAACTAGCGCGCTTTGCTGTTCCCTTCTTCTTTGTGATATCTGGATATTTCTGGGCAACAAAGTTCGATAGACAGGAATTGGTGTGCTCGCCGACGGTGGAGATGCTGAAGAGGATCCTGTGGGTATTTTTCGCCTGGTCATTTATTTATTTGCTGCCCTGGAATATTTACGACGCTTTGGCGCAGGGTTGGGGCGGGCCGGCCAAGATCTTCTATAACAATCTTTCTATTGCAATCGAAAACCCGCTCACGACAGCCACGCAAGGAACTAAAGGGCACCTCTGGTTTTTGGTTGGGCTGGCTTGCAGTCTCTCAATTTCAGCCCTGCTTATTCGCTTTGGGCTCACTTGGCTGTTAGTTGCGCTTGCATTGTCACTTTATCTAATTGGGCTCGCCGGAAAAGCTTATGCCGATAGCCCCATTGGCTTTCATGTGAAATTCAATTTTCGCGACGGTCCATTTTTCTCTCTAATATTCTTTGTGACAGGCTATCTAATTCAGCGAAGTGGGCCAAGCGGCTTTTGGTTCCCGGTTGCGGCGCTAGCCACTGTAGGCGGAATGATCTTGCATTTCATTGAGCTCTTTCTGGCACAGAGGAATTGGGGGACGATAATGGCTCAGGATTACGTGATAGGCACGTACTTCTTTGGGACTGGGGCGGCGCTGATGGCGCTATCAAATCACAGATTCTTGGCGTCCAGTCGCGCCAAATCTGTTGGCCATCTGGCGCTTGGAATATACGCGGCACAGTTTATTTTTATAGACATGCTTGCGCCGCTTGAGCGCAAATTTTCAAACAATATCATTTGGGCTGCAGCACACCCCATTCTTGTTTTTATTCTCTCGTGCGCTGTGGCGGCGCTCTTATCAAAAAAACCATCAACGAGAAGGCTCGTTGCGTAACTGCTCAGGCGCACCGTCGTGCCTGCGGCTGTCGCTGTGGGCGCGACGGCCCTGACGGACGGCAAGTTGCCTGAGCTCAATGGCGGGCGGTCGGTTAGCGGCGAACGTAAGCGTCCGGCCAACTCACCTTGAATCAACGGCGCTCGCCGGCAAGGATCGTATCCACGTAACTTAGGTGGACACGATGGCAAGCGACAAGACGCTGACGAGGCGGCGGTACAGCCAGACGAAGAAGACGCAGGTGCTCGCCGAGTGCGCCCAGCCGGGTGCTTCTGTGGCCAAGGTGGCGCTGGCCCACGGCATCAATGCCAACGTCGTGCACCGCTGGCGCCAGCTTGCCCGAGAGGGCGCACCTGGCGCCGCGATCCAGCAGGCTGAGTTCATCGCGGTGCCGCTTCCCGCGCTGGCAGCTCCGTGCTCGCCCACGCCGGCCCCAGCAGCCGACATCCGCATCGAGTTGCAGCGCGGCCCGCTTGCGCTGCGCATCACTTGGCCGACCAGCGCAGCAGCCGAGTTGGGCGCCTGGACCCGCGAGCTGCTGCGTTGATTCGGGTCGATGCCTTCTGGCTCGCCGTCGAGCCGCTGGACATGCGCGCCGGCACCGAGACCGCGCTGGCCCGCGTCGTCAAGGTCTTCGGCCAGGCGCGGCCACACCACGCCTACCTGTTCGCAAACGCCCGCGCGAACCGCCTCAAGGTGCTGGTGCATGACGGCATCGGCATCTGGCTGGCAGCACGCCGGTTGCACCAGGGCAAGTTCGCCTGGCCTCAGCACCAAGGGGGCACCCTGAGCCTGTCTCGCGCTCAGCTCGACGCCCTGGTGCTCGGTCTGCCCTGGCAGCGCATCGGCGAAGCCGGCGTGATCACCCTGCTGTAACCCACCTCGTCCATCGAGGCATGCGCCAATGGCGCGAGTGGGCTGGCGCCGGCAGCATCACGCCTCGTGATCACCGAAGACCTCGACGCCCTCGATGAACAGCAGCTGCGCCAGGCGCTGCGCAGCGCGCAGCAGGCGCTCACCGGTGCTCAGCAGACCATCGCGTTCAAGCAGGCCGTCATCGACAAGATCACGCACGAGAACGCGATCCTCAAGCGCTTGAAGTTCGCCGCCAAGTCCGAGGCGTTCAACGCAGAACAGAAGAGCCTGCTGGACGAGACCCTGGACACGGACCTCGCGGCCGTGGCCGCCGAGATCGAGCAGTTGCAGCCACAGCCCAAGACGGGCGGCGACAAGCAGCAACCCAAGCGCCAGGCGCTGCCGCCACACCTGCCGCGCCGCGATGTGCACCACGAGCCCGAGGCCACCGACTGCCGCTGCGGCAGCCCCATGCAGCGCATCGGCGAAGACATCAGCGAGAAGCTCGACTACCAACCCGGCGTGTTCACCGTCGAGCGCCACATCCGCGGCAAGTGGGTGTGCCGCTGCTGCGAGACGCTGACCCAGGCCCCCGTCGAGGCGCATGTCATCGACAAGGGCCTGCCCACCCCCGGCTTGCTTGCCCAGGTGCTGGTGGCCAAGTTCCTGGACCACCTGCCGCTGTACCGCCAGGAGGCGATCTTTGCGCGCGCCGGGCACGCCATTGCCCGCTCCACGCTGGCGCAGTGGGTTGGCGAGTGCGGTGTGCAACTGCAGCCGCTCGTCGATGCGCTGGCCAAGGAACTCTTGCGCCAACGCGTGCTGCATGCCGATGAGACGCCGGTGGCGATGCTAAAGCCGGGCCATGGCAAGACGCACCGCGCCTACCTGTGGAGCTACTGCACCACGCAGACGAGCAGCGTGCAGGCGGTGGTGTTCGACTTCGCCGAGTCGCGCGGCGGGCAACATGTACGCGACTTCCTGCGCCTACCAGGAACCGCCGACAAACCCGGCTGGCAGGGCAGCCTGGTGACCGACGACTTCAGCGGCTACAAGGCGCTGTTCGACCTGGGTGTGACCGAGGCAGGCTGCATGGCCCATGCGCGGCGCAAGTTCCACGAGCTGTGGGCCAACCACCAAAGCGTCGTCGGCGAGCAGGCGCTGAAGTTCTTCGGTGAGCTGTACGAGGTGGAGCGCGAGATCGCAGACATCGACAGCGCGGGTCGGCTGGAGGGCCGCCGACGGCGCTCACGTCCAGTCGCCGATGCGCTGCACCAGTGGCTGCGCCAGCAGCGACAGAAGGTGCCGGATGGCTCGGCCACCGCCCGCGCCATCGACTACAGCCTCAAGCGCTGGGCGGCGCTGGTGCGCTTCATTGACGACGGTGAACTGCCGATCGACAACAACTGGGTGGAGAACCGCATCCGGCCCATTGCGCTGGGTCGGCAGAACTGGCTGTTCGCCGGGAGCTTGCGCGCGGGCAAGCGGGCCGCCGCGGTAATGAGCCTGGTGCACTCGGCCAAGCTCAACGGGCACGAGCCGCATGCCTACTTGAAAGATGTGTTGGCCAGGCTGCCGACGCAGTCAGCGAGCCGGATCGAAGAGTTGCTGCCGCATCGCTGGCGACCACTGGACGCCTCGACCTGAGCACAACGCCCGTCGTCAAGACGGGTTTGCCGGACGCTTACCGGCGAACCTCTTTGGTTCGTCACCGTCCGTTCAGGGTCGAATCCGCCCTGCCGCGACCGACTGCTTCCAGGCCAAGCGCCAATTGGCGTAGCGGCGACGCTGTACGCCGTGCTGGTCCTGATGTTCAGGCCGGATCGGTGTGGCTGTTCATCGCGGAGTGAACTCGCTGTCCTAATCGGGCTGAAACACGCAAGCTGACAGCGGGATGGTGACCATGCCGCTGGGGCCAGGGTGCTTGCACGCGAACTCGACGTCGAGCTGCGCGAGCGTGTGGATGGCCGTGGCGAGTGTGTAGGTGGTCATGAAGAGGAACGGGCCTTCGACGCGCCGGTCATGGCCCGGCCACAGATCAGCATGACGAGGGCAACGGCGAGCCCGCCAGCAGCGATGCTGACCGCTTCGAGCGGAGCGCGCCCGCCACCCCACCAGAGCATCAGTCCAGCGGCTGCGGCGAGTGTGGTGCGAAGGGTGACATCCAGCGCACCGACGGAGCGCGCAGCAGCAAACAGGTTCATGTCTGGCTCAAGCGAGGGTGCACTACCGTTACAGGGGGGCTTCCAGGCCAGCTAGGCCTAGAAGGGCCTGCCCAAGGTCCGCAACTCCCGCATCGCGGAGTACCGCAGCCGCGCGCTGGGCCCTGGGCTGTGACTGTGGCAAGAAGACCGCCCGCGTCTCCCAGAACGGGTGGGGCATGCCGCACCACAGCCAGGTGACTTGGTCGCTGCGGAACGCATCGTGCAGATCGCTCCAGGCCTCGGCCGAGTTTTCCATGGCGAACATTGCATAGGTCTGGGTCAGCTCGCGCACGGCTCGCGGATTCAGGGTGTAGCGATGCAGCTTTCCTGCCAGCGGCACCGGTTGGCCAATCAGCTTCGCAAGCGCATGGGCGGCAGCAAAGTGATGGCTGCCACCGGAATTGACCAGGAACAGGCGCGCGTCCCACCCTCGCCGCACGAAGCTGTCTCCGCCGCCCTCCGGACGATGCAGGATGCGAATCTCGTCATGGGCCAGATTCTTGGCCAGGCCTGCGGCCGATACATCCTCGATCAGGCTTGGGCGCGTCGCCCGCGCCATGGCCTCCAGGCTGGGGGCCTCTTCAAGCGGGAACTTGCTGGCCGCCAGGCCTTGCACGTCTGAGATGTCGCACGACCAGTTCTGGATGACCACGTGGTCAACCAGGTCGCGAATGGCTTGGCACTGAACCGACACGCCTTGGCAGCGACCAGCTCGGCCGTGCTCCCGACCGATCAGGTACCCCTTTTCTCGTCGCGGCCCTTGTAATGGGTGAGGGGTTCCAAACTCTTCCCAGCGCACGACATCGGCCAGGGCAATGCACCTGGGTGCCGGCGTCAGGTCGAGCCTTGTGGGTGGGAATTCCTGAACCCACCGTTCCGTGGCAACGGCCTGGCCAAGCGCACTGCGCGCGAGGTCCAACACGGTTTGGACCAAGGAAGGGGTCTTGGGCTGAGGAGAGGTCGGAAGGGCTGGCGTCATGCGGAACTTCATTCGATGGCTACGGGTTCAGCATGCCCAGGAGCTTGAGCCCTGCGGGCTTAGCGAGTTCGGCAAGTAGTTCGAAGCTCATGCTCACGCCCCTCTCCTTCGCCATGGACTGTTGGCTCTTTCCTATGCTTCTGAGTCAGGGCGCAGCATGTCGGTCAGCGACTCCCTGATAACCACGGAGAGCTGTTCGCGAAGGCGCTTCGCCATAGCTGGCGCCAGCTCTAGGAAGGCGTCGTCATCGATTTTCAAGATGACCATGCCCTGGTCATTGCAGAAGACCTGGAGTTGCTCTGCCTCCGCTTCTGGACCACGTGCGAAGTAGCGGACCGGAATTGGTCGGTCATCGTCCCCATGCACCGCCTGCGCGGCCTCGCCAGCCGCCTCCAGCAGCCAAGCCGCAACCAGAGGCGATTGCTCGCATGTCAATTCAATGCGAGGGTCGGGTTCGTTCAAGTCGAACTGAGCTTGCGTCAAGACGACCTTGCCGTCTTCTTCGACTTCGACACTGATTGGCTGCATCTCGCGCCGCATGACGTCTCCCTTTGGTATCCGATTCAACCTTGCAGCGCTCGAAGGTTTGCGGCGAAACCTGCAACCGCAGCCTCAAAAGCATCGACGCTGTCCGGCTCAAGCGTGGCGCAGAGGTGCGGCGCCAAACCGAAGAGATGCTGTTCGATCTGCGGCAAGAGTGGCGGCAATGAGGTTCCAAGTGCTGCGAGCAACGCACCGTTCACCGCCTCCGCTGCCGCTACGCGGCCAGCCAATGCCAAATTCATCTCGCTAAGCGAGTGAACCGCACGCGTCAACTCGTCATTTGTCATCTGCGCTGTTTCCGATGTCAAGGCGCCAAGCCGAAGGCTTGCCGAACGATAGCCTGCAAGGCGCCGGTGAGAAAGGACGCAAGCAGGCCAATGGCGGCAATCGATATGCCGACTAGGAAAATTGGTCCGAAGGGTTGGTTGACCACCGCAATACGCAGCGACCGCGAACTCATCCCTTCGAGCCACTTGACCGTTCGTAAAACACGAACAAGAATGCCTCGGCGGTTGGCAATCGTGCGGGCCGCACTCTAGGAGATGACCTCATGAAGAAGCCCAATTGGATCGCCAAGGCCTGGCTCGCTTTGCAGAACTGGGGCGTGGCCCCCGTGCCCAAAGTGCATGCGGAAGCCGCCAGCAACATCAGCGCGGCCGAGTGTCAGGCCATGCGCCAGCTGTTGTTGCTGACCCAGGCGGAAGCCGCACAGTGGCTGTCCTCCACGCCTGTGAGCGAACGCTCGTGGCAGTACTGGGAAGCTGGCAAGCGACCCGTCCCAGCCGACGTGGCTATGCAACTGCGCCTCGCCTGCAACAGCCGCGAAATGGCCATCATGCGTGCACTGCATGCCATCCAGCAGGCACCAGGTCAAAAGCAGTTCGGTCTTTGGTACGCAAAAGCCGACGACTGGAAATGGACCCACCGTCGCATCGGCCTGGAATGGAAGATCCACAACAGCGTCGCCGCGCATCTGGCGGGGGAAGGAATATTGAAGCTGGTTGGGTTTGACGCAGACGCCTACGCGGGTTGGAGCGCTGGGCTACCGAAGATCACGGCTGCCAGTGAAATGGCCCGGCATGCCGAGTGGGCGCTGAGTGTTCTGGCTGACCCAGTGCAGACCTGAGGACGGCGATGCGCAAAGTGGGCCTCATCTGCTGGACAGAATGAGGCCATGTGCACCCGCTACATCCCTCCGGCCATGGCTGACGTCGAGCGCTACTGGCACATCGGCGCACGCCAGCCCTGGCAACACAGCCTGTTGTTTCCACGTGCGCAAGGGCCGTTCCTGAGGGCAGCACGCGATGGCACCAGCATCGAGCTGGTGGTTGGCTCCTTCGGCCTGGTCCCTTGGTTTTCGAAGACCCCCGAGGTCAAGTACGCCACTCAGAACGCCCGCTTTGAAGAGCTGACCGACAAGGCGAGCTACAAGCTGCCCTGGGCCCGCGGCCAGCGCGCCCTGGTGCTCGCCGAGTCCTTCGATGAACCCTGCTGGGAGACCGGCCGCAACGTCTGGTGGCGCTTCCGGCGGGCGAATGGCTGCCCATGGGCCCTGGCCGGGCTGTGGAACGCCTGGACCGATCGCGACACTGGCGAGATCGTCGAGTCCTTCACGATGCTGACCTTGAATGCGGACGAACATCCGCTGATGGCCCGCATGCACAAGCCGGATCCGAAGCTGGCCGCCGATCAGCAGGACAAGCGTAGCGTGGTGCCCATCGAAGCCAAGAACGAGACTCTGTGGCTCACCGGCACGCCCGATCAAGCGGCAGATCTGGTGCGCCTGGCTCCCGTGGAGTCCTTCATGGCCGGTCCGATAGAGCCCAACCCTGGGCCGCTGCGCAGATGAGTTCTTCTCGCCAGGTGCGGAACGCATGGGATGGTGATGGCCACGACTCGATGCGAGCCGCCCGTGCTGCTCATCGTGACGGCCAGCCGCTCTGGGTAGACGCGCCACTGATCACAACCGTCATCTGCGGTCAGACTGGAGAGGCTCTCGACTTCAGGGCAGTCATCGGAACCAACTTGGCGTCCTTGCATGAGCGCCGGGATCGAGCCAGGGAAGGTGCGATTCGCTGTGCGCCAGCATTCCGCTGCGCCATGTGCTTTGAGCCGGTGCTGATCCGAGGCGGCGTAATACCTGATCGATTCCATTTCGCGCATTACCGCGATCACCCGACCTGCCCGTACCAGACCGGGCAACACCTGACCCAGGACGAGATCAACGCCCGCAAGTACAACGGCGCCAAGACCAGCGTGCTTCATCACCAGATGGAGGCATGGCTTGTGGCCTCTCTGCAGGCCGACCCACTGTTTGGCGAGATCCACCGTGAGCGCGTGGTGTCGGCCGCCCCCGGCGTCTGGCGCAAGCCCGATGTTCAGTGCCGCTATCGCGGCCAACCCATCGCTTTTGAGATCCAGCTATCGACCACGTTTCACGACGTTGTGGTGCGCAGGCGCCTCTTCTACGAGTCGCAGGGCTGGCTGTTGATCTGGGTCTTTGCGAAGTTCGAAGCGGGTCAGCGCCGGCTGATGGAGGACGACATCTTCTTTGCCAATAACGAGAACGCGTTCGTGGTGAACCAAGCAACCGTAACCGCATCTCAGGCCCAGGGCCGTTACGTCATGGAGTGCTGCTGGTCCTCACATAGCCTCGGAGCGGCTCCTGAAGTCAGCAGGAAGATGGTTCCCTTCGAAGAGGTCACGCTGGACGTCGGCCGCCAGCGCGCATACCACGTTGATGTCCAGGCCGAACGCGCCGCTGCGCGCGAGCTGAAAGCCGATGCGCTTCGCCGTGAGATCGAGGCCGAATGGCAGACGAACCCGAGTCGGTGTGAGGCCACCTGGGCCACGTGGTCACAGCGCTTTCAGGAGTGCGGTGTCTCTGTTCGGAGCCACCTGAGCGATCTCGAACGAATCTTGTTGACGGCGCTGTATTCCTCGCGACACAACCGACCCTGGGGGCAGAACAGGGAGCACTTGATCCAAGTCGTGCATCAGTATTTCGATGTCCCCCACGTCACCAAGTGGTTCGCTCATGCCTTGCGCTGTCACGGCCGCTTTTCAAGCCTTCGGCAGGAGGGCAGGCCGAAGTTTGAAGGCGACGCATGGGTCAGCAGCTTCGACGCCAAGGTGAGGCGAACTCGCCTGCACTATGAGCTTGCAGAGCATGCCGGAGGCTTGGCCACCCCGGAGGCCTATCGACCGCTGATCGAGTTCCTGTTTCCAGAACTGGGACAACTGCCCTGTGTCGAGGCGGTGTCAGACCCGGGTGACTTCGAGGCAGATGAGCCTGACGAGTTCTGAGCCTGCTGCCTATTCCAGTCCAATTGATCTGAGCGTACACACATGTCGATTTCGCTTGAACTTCGCTGGAAGACTGGAAACCTGCTCGCGTGCGCCCGGCACGGGCTGGAAGCTGATGGAGCGCCGCTGGATCCTGCGTTTGAACCGACGCCCGAAGGCCTTGGCAGATTCTTGGTTGAGCGTGTTCGTGCGGGCGTTCTCATGCGTCCTGAGCTGGCCGATCCGGCAGTGCTTGAGACAGGCTTCGTGCTGACTCCGCGTGTCTGGGTCCATTTGCGGTTTTTGAGAAACGTCACTATGACGGCGGAGGGGCACGAAGTCGCAACTCCGATGCCCGGCCTGCGCTTGACCACGAAAAACCAAGCGGATGCAATCGAATCAGGTATGCGGAAAACAATGGTTATCAACCTGCCGACTGAGCGGTCAGCTGTTCTGGCTGCAGACGTCACATTTCTGGTGGAGCTCGGGAAGCCGCAGTAGCTTGTAGCCGCAATGGCGCCGAGTCAGCCTTCCCTGGCTCAGCGCTTGCGCATCACCCAAACGCCTTCTCGATCAGGGCGGCACGCCGCCGCATCAGGGCGCTCGTATAGAGCGCCGTCGTGCGCGTGTCAGCATGCCCCAGGTTCGTCTGAATATCCACCTCGTTCAGCCCGCGCTCGGCTGACCGTGTGCCATGGGTATGGCGCAGCCAGTGCAGCGAGCCCTGCTGCATGCGCCGCGCCTGGTCCAGGGGCAGCCGCACCGAGGCACGCTGCAGCAGGCCCTTGAAGGCCTGCGCCAGCGCCCCGTAGCCCACGCCCTCCTCCGGTGCTTTGGGCTCGTCCTTTGTTACCCGACTGCCCTCGATTGCGCCCAGCAGGTGCACCTTGGGCCCGCAGTGGTCGAAGTCCAGGCCTCGGCTGCGGAAGTAGGCACGCGTCAGCTCGATCACCCGCTTGGGCACCGGCACGCGCCGCCGGCGGCGGCCCTTGCCGAAGACACGCAGCCGCCAGATCCCGTCCTTGCAGAACAGGCTGCGCCGCCTCGCGCGCAGCAGCTCATCGGCGCGCAGGCCAGTGGCCTCGGCGAACTGCAGCAGCCAGCGCAGGCGCTCGGCCCCCTTGCGGGGCCTCTCAGCACTGGCCTCCGCCTCCGCCTGGTCAACCAGGGCTTGCCAGGCCTCGGGCGTAAAAGCCCGGCTAGTCGGGTCATCGTCCTCTTCGGCCAGGCCGGCATCCTCTTCTGCGTCGGGGTCGGCGTCGCCAAGCTTGCGATTCAGCGCCCCCCAGGGATTGAGCTGCAGGTAGCCGTGCTGCGCCAGCCAGGCGAAGGCCCCGTGGATGATGTTGAGCGCCAGCTGCTGGCTGGCCACCGTCGGCTGCTTTCTAAAGGGCGTCCAGCCCGCCTCGCCCCGAGTCACATTGCTCAGCGACATCCAGGCCTCGGGCACCGCCGCCAGGAATGCCATGTAGCCCTCGCAGTCCTCGACGGTGGCATCCGACATGGCCCGCCGATGGGTGTGCCAGAGCCAGAGCCGCAAACGCGTCAGCTCGCGCCGGTACGAGACCCGGCTGTGCTCCGACTTGCAGCGCGCCTTGATCCAGGCCTCGATCGCTTCGGCGTCGTTGTCCGCACGCACGACCCGGTAGTCCGCGTAATGCACCCGGTTGCGGCCATGCACGCCCAGGGCTTGAGCGCTCCCCTCGGGCTGGATCTCTCGGAGCACCTGGCAGGCCAAGGCCGAGCCGCTGGCCACGCCAGCGGCCCCCGCGCTGGCCAGCGGCACCGGCGCGTGCGCGAGCAGTTGCTGCAGATGCGCCGCGATCGGCTTGGCCCGCTCTTCTCCGATGCCCTTCAGGCCACGCCACCAACGGCCGCCGCGCGCGATGCGCGCCTGCAGGTCGCCCAGGGTCAGCGCGCCCACCGCGCGCAGCTTGTCGACCAGCTCCGGCGCAAACCACCCGTCCAGCCGGTCCTGCCGCGAGGCGATCTCCACCGCGGTGCGCTCCAGGTGATGCAGCAGCGCCACGCGGGCTTTGCGCAAGCGCGCATTGCGGGCGGCCCGGCGCGCCGCCCCAGAGGCCTGGGAGGTGCTGTGCCCCGCGTCACCGACCGGATCCGAAGCCTGCTTGGCCGCAGCCAGCTGCTCCGCAAAGTGCTCCTGGTAGGCCTCCAGTTGGTCTGCGAACGTCATGCCGTCCAAACCTTCCGCCAGCGCCCAGTCCTCAACGGTCGGCAGTTGGCCAACCCCCGCTTGGCCGCCCTGCCCCGCACCAGCTCCCGCTGGCGTCGCCTGGTCCAGCACCGGGATGTCGAGCCCCAGCAGGCGCCAGCGCGAATCGCCGCTGCGACGCGCCACGGCGCGCACCAGGTCCAGAGTCTGGTGGTGGGCGCGCTTGAGCTGGGCGCCGTGGTTGATGCCGAGATACCGCTTGGCGGTGTCCTTCGCGTCCAGGCCTTCGGCCAGGCTGCGCAGATAGGCCACTTGGTGGAGACCCAGGCGCTGCGGCGCGACCAGGCCGGCCTTGGCCTTGGGCCGGCGCAGCGGCGCCAGCCAGGCGAGATCCAGCCCGGAACCCGCCAGCGTCTTGCTCTCGGCCATCCGTCCTTCCCTTCGGCCGTAAAAAGTGCTTGCACGTCAAGCACTTAATAACCCTATGACCCCGCTCGGCGAAAATTACGCACCGATTTCACCTGCAGCTTACAACAGTAATCAACAGGCTATTAGGACAAAGAAGAGCCCCGACGAACCGGGGCTCTGTTGAGAGGCAGTCTGCGCGCCTCGATTTCAAAGCGACCTTTGGTGCTCATGCATCTCTGAACTGACTCGGGTGCCGCTCAAGCAAAGACCGCATCAGCTAAGGCTTGTGCGACACCTGCCCAAGCGCGCAGGCAGTCGCAGGCCACCGATGCCGGCGGGCAGGTGTTGCATAAGCCCCGAGGGAGGAAACCGCGGCGAACGCCGCAGTGGTTGTTGGGCGCAGCAGCTATGGCGATTGCGTGGCGCCGGTGCGGCGTTCGTGCTGCGTTTTAAGCCCCGCCCAGCCCGCGCCGACGATCACGCTCGGGCTGGCTCGCGCGATCGTTCTCCGCCGGCGCCCCGTCGTTCGGCCACCGAGCACCGTTTCCATGTCGCGCACGCAAAGCTCCACCGGACGCCACGAATGACGCCGAACAACTGATCGTTGATGCAGCGCGGTCATGGTGTCGGCGGTGCTCGAATCGAGCAGTCGCGCTGGAAGACCTGCAGCACGATCAGGCCCTGACCGCAGTGCCGACACACGAAGGTCGGTGTTGGCTCCTCCTGCTCTGCGGTGGCTGCCGCGTCCGACGCCGGCGGCGCGACCTGCAGCAGCTCGCGCGCCAGCGCGAGGTTGGTGCGCCGATTGCCATTGGCCAGCAAGCCGTAGTGCCGGATGCGATGGAACCTCGCGGGCAGCACATGCAGCAGGAAGCGGCGCATGAACTCCTGGGGCGAGAGCGTCATCGTCTTGTGTCGCGTCTGGTCCTTGGCCCGGTAGTCCTTCCAGCGGAAGCTCACGCCGTTCTCGTCCAGGCTGACGAGCCGGCGGTTGGAGATGGCCACCCGGTGCGTGTAGCGCGACAGGTAGGCCAGCACGGCCTCGGGCCCGGCGAACGGTCGCTTGGCATAGACCACCCACTCGGTCTTGCGCAGGGGCGCCAGCCAGGTCTTGAAGGCTGCTGCATCGGCCAGGCCGGCATGCTCCCCGAAGAACCTCAGCTGACCCAGCGCGTGGAGCTGTACCAGTTCCTCCAGGAAGCGCCGCCTGAACAAGCGCGACAGCACGCGCACTGGCAAGAAGAACCCAGGTCGGCAGGCCACCCAGTGCTTACCGTCGGCCGAGAGCCCGCCGCCCGGCACGATGCCGTGCACATGCGGGTGATGCGTCAGCGCCGAGCCCCAGGTGTGCAGCACCAGCGTGGCCCCGATCTTGGCGCCCAGGCGCTTGGGGTCCGCCGCGATGGTCAAGAGCGTCTCGGCGGCGATGTCAAACAGCAGGCCGTAGAGCAGCGCCTTGTTCGAGTGCGCGATATCTGCCACGCGCCCCTTGCCCTTCTTGACCTTGTCCACAGCCGTCTTCATGTTGTCGTAGATGCCCCGCCGGGGAATGCCGCCGATAGCCGAGAAGCTGCGCGTGTGGGCATCGAACAGCATCTCGTGGCCCTGCGTCGGGTAGGCCACCAGCCAGAACGCGCGCGACGCGCACAGCTTCAGGTGCGCAAGCTGCAAGCGCCGGTAGATGCCGCCGATGACCAGGCCTTCTTCGCTCCAGTCGAACTGGAACGCGTCTCCAAGTTCGAAGCTCAGCGGCACGAAGGCGCTCGTGGCGCCGACCTTGCCTTGCTCATCGCGCCAAGCTCGGATGTAGTCGGTCAGCCGCGTGTAGCCGCCCTCGTAGCCCAGGGCCTGCAACTCCACATGCAGCGCCCGCGCCGTGCGCCGCTCGCGCCGCGGACGGTGCCCGTCGGCCTTCAGCGCCTGATGCAGCGCCTCGACGAACGGCGCCAGCTTCGTCGGCATCTCCCGACGCCGATACTTCGGCTCGGCACCTTGCGGCGCCTTCAGCCACTTCTTGATCGTGTTGCGCGACAGGCTCGTCAGCCGCGCGATCTCGCTGATCGACTTCCCTTGCCGGAAGTGCATCGAGCGAATCTTGCCCATCATGCCCATGGTGATCACTCCTCGTTCCTTGCTGCACAAAAAAGCAGCAGGGTAGGTTGAACACCCTGGTCAGTTTTCGGTCGGCATCACCCGGCTCTGCTGGTCAATTTTCGGCCGGCGTCAACAACCAGCCCGGGCTGCGCACAACCTTCGCGCCAATTGGGCCCAGCAGCAGCACGTCGGGCAGGGGCCCTTCCACCAGCTCAGCGGTCTGGGCACCATCGATGAAGTGATACCTAAACGCCCAAGCGCCAAAGTTCTCAGGCCACGCCTGGCGGTGATGCTGTTCCAGCCCTGTGGCCCAAACTAGACAACGGTCAACGAGGCTCATCCCTGCACCGTCACGCCATGGCTCACCCGAGTGCACACGTCGTGACAGAATTCAACGCAGGGTCTATCGTCAACTGCGAGCGTGTGCCGCCGCGTTGACTGTCCGGAAAGGCGTCACGACGGCAGGGCTATTGACGGATGGCGTTTGAAGTGCTCACCCCTCATGGGGCTCAAGCCTGAACACCCGCACGGCCTCGGCCAGATGGCGCGCCTGATCTCTCAAGCTCTCTGCTGCAGCCGCTGACTGCTCGACGAGGGCCGAGTTCTGCTGCGTCATCTGGTCCAGTTGACCGATGGAGTTGTTGACTTGGCCGATACCGTTGCTCTGCTCTGCCGCAGCCACGCTGATCTCTCCGATGATGTGGGAAACGCGTTGTACGCTTTCCACAATCTCCTGCATCGTGCTGCCCGCTGCTTGTACCAAGCGAGCACCTGTCTCGACACGCTCCACGCTAGTACCGATCAGGCCCTTGATCTCTTTGGCGGCCTCGGCGCTGCGTTGGGCCAGGTTGCGGACCTCGCCGGCCACCACCGCAAAGCCACGGCCTTGCTCCCCGGCCCGCGCTGCCTCGACCGCCGCGTTGAGCGCGAGTATGTTGGTCTGGAAGGCGATGCCATCGATCACGCCAATGATGTCGGCAATGCGCTTGGAGCTGCCGTTGATTTCGTGCATGGTTGCCACCACTTCGGCTACAACGCTGCGCCCTTTGTCGGCGGTGCCGCTGGCAGACGATGCCAGGTCGTTGGCGGTATGGGCGCTGTGCGCGGTTTGGCTGACAGTGGCCGTCAGCTGCTCCATGGAACTGGCGGTCGACTGCAAGCTGCCTGCGGTCTGCTCAGTGCGGTGGCTCAGATCCTGATTGCCCATGGCGATCTCAGAGGATGCCGTGGCAATCGTTTCGGAAATTTCGCGTATCCGACGCGTGGTCTCTCGCAGCTGGCCCACCATTGCGCCCATGGCATGTAATACGCTGCCGGTGTCGCCCGAACGCAATCGGATCTCGGTGGACAAGTCACCGGTGGCCACCGCGGATGCAATGCGGGCTACGGCCGCTGGCTCGCCGCCGATTTGCCGCACCACGCGGCGCGCAGCCATCGTCAACGCTACGCCCACCAACACCGTAACCACAGCCAGCGAAATGGCCACCGCCGCGACGACTGCATTGCGCAGCACAACCGCGGCCTCGGTTCTGTAAGCGACGCGTACGGTGCCCACACGCGACCCGGTACCGTCGACGATGGCCTGCTCGACAGCGATGGTGCCATCCAAAGACGCCGGACGTGCCATCACATCTGCCGACAGAGACTTGTTCGACACATCCACGACTTCGGCAAACGCCAGTTCGGGGTCATGGGCCAGCTGCTTGACTAGATTGCCTATGGACGTGAGATCGAAGTTCGTCACGTAGGGACCGGCGACGCCGGCGAGCAGCTTGCCGGTGTTCTCCGCAGCTTGTCGCTGGTGCGCCTGCATGCGTTGCGAAATGGTGATGGTGGTCAGCCACGCTGCCACAATCGCTGCGGCCACCAGCATGGCGACTGTCGGTATGAGCAGTGACTTGTACAACGTGTCCAGACGAAGGTGCTTCAGCATGATGCTTACCTCATACGGCGGATGGACTATCGTCGGGTTCTTGCTACTGAATCTTGGTCTGGGTGACGGCCTTGCCGCCCTGAACGCGTGTCAGGTAGACCGCCTTTGAACCTTGGTGGCTGCTGGCCGAGAAGCCCACCTTGAACCCCCCGATATCTGCGGACAGTCCCTCGAGCGCAGCGACCAGCGAAGCCCGTGTGGGATCCCCACCTACCTTTTTCAGCGCTTCAACCAACACGGCTGCGTTGATGTACCCCTCGAGCGAGGTGTATCCCTGGTCAGCAGGCTTCACATCACCCTGGTAGCTCTTGACGATGGGCAGCGAGGCATCTTGCGGGGACGGCATCACCTGCGTGATGTACACGCCGTCTCCACTCGGGCCAGCCTCGGCGATGAAGTTCTCGGTACCGATGAACGAAACGGTGAGAAAGCGCGCGGTCACGCCTGAGTCTCGCGCCTTCTTCACGGCGGCTGCCATCTGCTTGTACGTTCCCACGAAGACGATTGCGTCGGGCGCGGCGGCTTTCATGGCTTCGACGCCACCTTCTACTTCCATCGAGTTGCGCTTGATGCGCGCCTCTGCGGCGATCTTCATGTCCCGCTTGAACAGCGCTCGGGCAATGCCGCCTTTGACAGCCTCGCCAAACGCGTCGTCTTGCATGAGCATGGCGATCTTCTTGGCTCCGACGTCCTTGGTCAGGCGCTCGACCATGGCCTCGGTCTCGTCGAAGTACGAGGCCCGGACGTTGAAGACCCACTTGTTGACCGGGTTGCGAAGGAACTCGGCGCCGGTGAACGGAAAGAGATAGGGCACCTGAGACTTCGAAGCCACAGGCACAGCGGCGCTCGATGTGGGTGTGCCGACATACCCGAACAGGGCAAAGACCTTGTCCATGCCGATCAGGGCTTCGGTGGCTCCGGCGGTCTTCGCGGGCTCATAGCCGTCGTCCTTGACCACCAGTGTCAGCTTGCGGCCGTTGACACCGCCCGCGGCGTTCACTCGCGCAAGGTACGCCTCGGCGCCTGACTTCATGCCTACGCCCAGACCCGCAGCGGGCCCACTCTGGGCATTGGCCATGCCAAGTTTGACCTCCGACGAAGTGACACCGTCTTCTGCAGATGCCGTGCCAGGTGCGGCTATTGCCGCGAGGATCGCAGTCGTTGCCGCTACGGCATGCACCACGGCGGCGCGACGGGTGGTAGGGGTCGAAGAGGACATAGTGGTACTCCAGGTCAAAAGCGCGAGATCGAACAAACTGAGTTCTTTGCGGTCAAGCTCACTGTCTTGTCGGTATTCCGGCGGTGCACTTCGGCACCACCTTGCGTGATGAGCAGAGGCCGCCGGATCTTCTCAGCGCCCGTCAATGGTGACATTCGGTCGAGGAGCGCCTTCAGCTGGGCATCGCGCTCGTCGCCGAGTTCGCGGCGCCAAGCGTCCCGGCGCGACGGGTCGGCGGCTTCGGCCGGGGCCATCAGGCTGGTGTAGCCGCTGAGGCTCACTACGCCGGCAATGTGCTCCGAGAGCTCGACCGCAGCGCTCAGGCTGAGGTACCCGCCGTATCCGCCACCGGCGACGAATACCCGCCGCGCGTCGAGCGCCGGCTCGCTGGCGATCCAGTCGAGCAACGAGCGCAGATCGCGGATGACGTCTGTGCGCTTCGGTCCGTTGTCCAGATCCATGAACACTCGGCCGTAGCCCGATGCCCCACGAAGGTTGGGTTGGATCAAGGCAAAACCCAAGTCTTCGACAACGCTGTTCAGTCGACCGAGCGCGCCAACTCTTGCCTGGCTCTGCACTCCTCCGAGCATCGCAACGAGCACAGGGCGCGGGCCGCTCCAACGGCTGGTGGGCATGGTGAGCACGCCAGTGATTTCGCGCTGATCGAATGAACGCCAGCGGATGATGGTCTGCTCGGGCAAGGCCATGGGATCGGGCAGGCCGGGCCCCGCGGCAGGGCGGGTCCAGGCGTCCAGTGTTCCCTTGTCGACGTCGGCGGCCCAGAGCGACGGAGCGCCCAGCCTGCCATCGACCGTCAGCGCAACGAGACCGAGCTTGGGGTGCATGCTGGCCGAACGAATCGCGCCTGGAACCGGCATGGGCAAGTTCAGAGGCTTGCGGCTGGCGGTGTCGATCAACCGGACTTCGTCGCGTCCTTCCACGTTGAAGCGTGCCGCCAGATAGCGTCCGTCGGCGCCGAGCGAGAGTGAAAGTGCATCGAACGCAGGCAACTTGCCGATCAGGCGCGTACGGTTTGAAGCCAAATCGTACTGCTGCACAGTGCGTCGCTCGTCCGAGTCTCGCGCAACGAACCATAGGCTGTTTGAGGATCGGTCGAGCCGCACCTCTGAAGTGTCTGTGCTTTCGTGGGCTTCGGCCGATGGCTTGCGGCTTCCCAATACAAGTGGACGCAGCTTGCCCTTTGCGATGTCAAGTCGCATCACGCGCGCCGATTGGTTGGGTTCACCGGCAGTCGTGCGAGTGGCGATCAGGCTGGATCGGTCTGCGGCAACGCTGTCGATACTCCAGCCCGAACCCGCCAGTGTTCCGATCTGTCGGCGCTTGAGCGGTCGCACGGGATCGACAACCCAAACCTCCGTGGTCCGACCCACTGCCCCCGACTCGTCGACCAAGGGGCCCGACGGCACCAACAGAATCATGCCCTCACCCTTGAGCCAACCTCCAAACTGCGCAGCCGGGTCGATGCGTTCAATCAGGGCCAACTCGCTGGTGCTTGGGTCCAAGCGAACAAACTCACTGCGATCTCCCTTGGCCGTGAGTGCGCACTGCACAACGATATAGCCGCCTTCAACCGGCTCCCAGCTCGCATGCTTCACGGCGTACTTCACCTGGGCAAGCATGCGCGGCTCGTCAAGCGGACTGGAGATCAGGTGTAGCTGCGCCGGTCCGTTCAGGTCGCGGCGGTGCAGCACCAGCATCTCAGGCTTGATCGGGTGCCACTCCATGAACTCATGTCCGCGGAAGCCCTCGTATCGCCGGAACTGGTCAGCCAGCGCCCGTTCGATGGGCGGGACACCCGTAACGGTCATGCCCGCAGGGGCGGGGTACATCAGGGCGGCAGCTTTGGCCGCCTGATCAATCTGCGCGGTGGCTTCGAGCAGCGTCGGGCGCCCGGGAGACGTAGCCGACGGCGCAGCAGGGGGTTGCGTGCTGCAACCTATTAAGAGTGCCCACGGGGCCAACAAGCAGGTGAACCGCGCGATGCGCTCGGCGCCCCGCAATGTAGTGCAAGCGTGCTGGTTGAGGTGGCTCATGGCGTCGGCTCGGTAGTGCTGTCTTTCGTATGTGATTGAAAGCCAGCGCCGCCTGTGAGCCGTTGTGCGCGCCGACCGAATTCTGACCACCCGTGCCGACTGAACATTGACCAGGGGTGGAAGCACATCTCGAGCGAGGCGTGCTGTGGATAAGTCTACGGTGTTTGCTGTTCTTGGTTCTCCGGTTGTCGTTGTCGATGGTGCGCGGGGCCCCTTGTGCCTGCCGCCACGCCCGCACAAAGTCGGTCACGCGCGTGTAGCCGCCCGCGTAGCCCGCCGCCTTGATCTGGGCGTACAGCGCCTTGGCCGTGCGCCGCTCGCGCTTGGGGCGCCGTG